>NZ_JAMZAM010000009.1:0-99283 GCF_024181835.1 Vibrio sp. Y29_XK_CS5 | reverse complement strand
TCACTTCGTTTCATTGAAACCTAATTTGAAACCGCTCTTTATTAAGAGAAATTTCTAATTGGATTATCATCAACGAGTGCCCACACAGATTGATAGGTCTATATTGTTAAAGAGCTTGCTTATCGAGAAGTTTTTCTCTCAAAGCGGAGGTGCATTCTAGCGAGATAATTGAGAGTGTCAAACACTTTTTTTCAACTAATTTTTCGTAGAAGCTTTTTACCTCTCCGACCCTGCTGAAGCCTTGTGGCGTCTGCCGTGTCGATGGATGCGCATTATAGGGAGAAGATTTTCTTTGGCAATACTAAAAATGCATTTTTTCTAAAAAAACATGCCAAATGGATACTTTCCATCCAACCTTAAAATTACCCAGAAATAACACTCAGGATTTCTACAATTTACCCACAAAAAGCTGTGGATAACTACTCATCACTATCGAAGAAATAAGAAATGCGTGAACGTGGATTAAGGTATTCTTTGATTTTCTCCGGCAGTTTAGACGGATGAATCGCATTAACTATCTTTATGTCCTTTGATGCAAGGTCAATGATTGGCGCTTGAGTTCTTGGAACTGCTGGGTCATAGACCAGTACATTTGGAAATAGTAAGTGGGACGCATTAACAGAGATAACCAATCCCACCATATTATTGGAGAGCTGAACCACTGTTCCCGGTGGGAACACCCCCATAAACTTAATAAGGATGTTGAGGTTCTCTTCTTTATATAAGTGTTTGCAATTCTTATAGAGGTGGGAAAGCGCCGTATATGGAATTTTTTGTTCAGCAGCAATCGAGGTGTGACATAAATTATCAAAAGCATTCGCAACGATAATCACTTGAGCGAGTTCATCAATCTCATCTCCCTTCAAACCTTCAGGATAGCCGGAACCATCACGCAATTCATGATGTTGCGCTATCACTGTTTTTGCACTGTCAGGAAAGTCTTCAATTTGATTAGCCATATCCAAGCCATACTTAGTATGTAGCTTTAGATAATTGCTTTCTGGTTCAGTGAGTGGAACTTGCTTCCTTAATATAGCGGTTGGAATTTTGATTTTGCCCATATCATGGAACAAAGCAGCAAAAGAAAGCGCTTTAAGTTGCTCCGCTGAATACCCCTTCGCACGTCCAATCATCATCGCGATTACCGCAACATTAAGGGAGTGGAAGTAGATATCTTCAAACTCGTTTTTACCGTTCATTAAGTGCAGTGTCACATTGTCATCACACATTAACTTATCAACGATGTCATCGATCAGTTGTTGTGCCTCCCCTACTGCATCGACAGGGCGGTTGCGAATTTTGGTCATCACTGAACGCATTCTCGCAAGTGAACGCTCAAACTCTTTTTCACATTGAATGACACGGCGTCGATACGCGCTTAACTTTTCTATGCGTTTTTGCTTTTCTTTCCAAAGCTTTTGCGCTTCAAGATCTAATGTATTGTCTTGCGTTACTTCGACCTGAGGTTGATTTGCAGGTAAAGGAGACGCATCGCTTTGCTCGGGATTGAAATAAACGAACTTCACACCAAGATGACGAATCATCTCAACTTGTTCTTGGTCTTTGATTTTGAAGCTATTGAGTAGGAATGGGTGATCATTCCACTTTAGCGGAAGACGGATATGTAACCCGGGCTGAATACGATCCACTGTAAGTTTAATTGCTGCCACTTTTCCACTACTGATTCGGTTTTCCTGATAAGCCTATAATAGTAGTCAATTTTGTAAATGAATTCATCAATAAGGAGGATGTATCAAGCACCTCTGTGCATGTCGTCAACAAAGTTGCACTAACCAGGTCGATAAGAAAGGGAAACTAAGTAATTATTCGGTCGGCTTTGCGCAGCTTTAATTGCGCTTCAAATTCGGGTTGAGTCATCAATGGTTGCTCTTTTATTAAGCCTATCAACGTTTGCACCGCTACTCTGGCCATATCACTGATCGGGAAATGTACCGCTGACACAGTTGGGTACAAACTTTCACACAAATCCACACTGTCGAAGCTCACCAATGAGATTTGCTTCGGTACGGAGATACGATGCTCATGAAGAAACTGCATGGCACCCACGGTCATTTCTTCACTGCATGAGAACACTGCGGTCAAATCGGGATGCCTTCTATAAAGAGCAGCCATTGCATCGTACCCACTTTGACGACCGTAGTTTCCTTCTTCACACCAACTCTCATCGATGTCTATACCCGCCGTTTTCACTGCATCAATATAACCTCGCTTTCTCAACAAACTGTTTTGGCGTTGAGAGGGACCAGCGATGCAAACTATTTTTTGATGGCCACCAGCGATTAAATGCTCAACAGCAATTCGGCTCGCGTGATGATGGTTAAAGGTCACACAGCGTTCTTCAATGCCCTCGACATACCGATCGAGCAGTACAAATGGTGTTGGTAGTTTGGCAAGTTCTCTCAAATCATCATCAGAAAGATAACGACTATGGAGCACATAACCATCACAGCGCAAATCATTAAAACGCTGAATTGCCTCTCGCTCCCCTTCCGCTGAATGATGTCCTTGTGCCGTGATGAGGAACTTCTTGTGCATATCCAACTCAGTCTGCACTTGTTCCATCATTTCACCAAAGAACCCACCCGTGTAGTACGTCACCAAAAGGCCAACCATATTACTAGAAGAGGTCGCGAGTGAACGCGCGATTGCACTAGGGCGATAGTTGAGCTCTGCCATCGCAGCTTCGACTTTCTTTCTCGTTTCTTCTCGGAACTTCCCTTCTCCGTTAATGATACGAGAAACCGTTGAGCGATTTACTCCTGCGAGTTCGGCTACATCTTTAATCCTTGCCATAATGCTGCTTAATCCAACTTCCTGTTTTGTTAATCATGACTTAGCGAAAAGTGGCTGCCAGCAAATCGTAAGGTGTATAGGGGGCGATGCTGACAGCCTTAATCATACACTGGCGACTTCACTTGAAGAAACGAGAGCAGAGTAATCCGTGATTGCCATACCATGCTGAGCAAGTTCTTGTTTAAAAACGGGAGAAGTCAGGACTTGAAGTTCCACCTCTCTTTGTTGGGCGTAGCTACTTTTCGACAATAGAGATTGGTCCGCTTCCGCCGGGTGACACATCACTTCAACTACGTCATATTGAGCTTTCAAACTCAATAAATGCTTCATAATACCTTCCAAACTAACCCCTTGATCATAGAACTCAGCAGTAAAGTAATACTTCACACTGTTCTCTATGTGGCACAAACCGCTACCACGCAAAGGTACTTTGTATTTCTGAGCAACCTTTCGAATCACCGGAAGCAGTTGTGGATGTGTATGCGCATGGTGGTGACTATCTAAATGACTTAGTGGTAGACCCAATTTAAGAAATGCTTCCACCTGGGCCACCGCTTCTTGATAGACCACCTCTTCTTCGAAATCTTGTATCTTCCATAGCTCATCGTAACTAACAAACTGAGTTTGACCACGAGTAAGATTTGGATGTCCCGTTAAAGGAATACCGGTAGTAAAACGAAGGTGCACACCAACGTTCAAATTTGGGTTCTGCTTTGCTAATTCAATCGCGTGCCGCTCTGCATCCATTCCCACCATCATTGTTGTAGACTGAACCACACCCTGTTGATGGGCTTTGATAATTCCCTTGTTCACACCCGGAGTTAAACCGAAATCATCTGCGTTAAAGATCACTTTCATTGGTGCGGTTCCTTACTTTACAAAGTCGTCAATTTGAATTGAGGCAGATACGTGGCGTTTACTTCTAATATCTCATCCAAAATGGACTTAGCCCGTCCGATATCAGGAACAAGTGGATTATTGGTTAACGCCATTAACGCTTTTTCGTAGCTTCCTTCCACTGCTGCTTCAATAGCGAGTTGTTCATAAGCTTTGACCTGATGAAGTAGTCCTTTGATATTGCTAGACAGCTCACCAACTGCCAGCGGCTTCGCTCCCCAACTGCCGATCACTGCACTGCATTCAATCACCGCGCTATCCGGTAAGCCATTGATAGCACCATTGTTTAGCACGTTCACTACATGAATACTGTTACGATTGTTGTAAATTGCATCCACGAGATTCAACGACGCGTCAGAATAGTAAGCGCCTCCTCGCTCTTCCAATTCCTTTGGCTTGTGGTCTAAATTAGGATCTTGGTAAAGCTTAAATAATGCGCTTTCTGTTTCCATCACCTGCTCAGCACGTGTCCCTTGCTCTCCTGCACTCTGCTTTTCTTCCGCTAGCATCGCATCTGTTTGATAGAAATAACGATGATACGGACAAGGTATGGCTCCAAGCGCTTTAAGAAACGCAGGATCCCACGGCTCTTCCCATATATTTTTCATGCTGAAGTTGGCACCATCCCCAACTTTTTCCAGAACGGTTTGCGTAACGTCTTCTCCTTTCAACCAAGCCTTGAGCACCCAAACAAGATGGTTTAAACCAGCAAACTCAAGCTGAAGCTCTTTTGGCTCGCAATCCATCATTTCGGCAATCATCATCTCCATAGATACAGGAACGTTGCACAAACCTATACTTTTTACGTTGGAGTATTTACTGACCGCTTCTGATACCAAACCTGCAGGGTTAGTAAAGTTCAACATCCACGCGTGTGGAGAAAGTTCTTCAATGTCCTTACAGATATCGAGAATAACAGGAATAGTGCGCAGCGCTTTTGCAAAACCTCCGGGCCCCGTGGTTTCCTGACCGATAACGTCATACTTGATTGGAATTCGCTCATCATTCGCTCGTGCCGTTAGTCCGCCAACGCGAAATTGAGTCATTACAAAATCTGCATCTTTTATCGCTTCACGACGATCAAAGCCGGCTTTGATTTCAATATCAGCTCCTGCTTTATCAATCATCCGTTGTGCCAAGCCTTTGATGATCTCTAATTTCTCCGCACCTGATTCAATATCGACAAAGTGCATCTGTTTTACAGGCAAGAACTCCAAACGCTTAATTACCCCCTCAACAAGCTCTGGGGTATAACTGCTTCCACCACCTATAATGGCGAGTTTGATTGCATTTCTTGGCATCGTACCGTCCTTATCTCGCTGCTAACTGCTTGTTCAACGCAACGATTTCCACTGCCATTTCTTGCGCTAAGATGGTTGTCATTAAGTGGTCTTGTGCGTGTACCATAACAAGAGTCATTGGCACTTTGCCCTCCCCCTGATCTTCTTCAATCAATTGGGTTTGAATCAGATGCGCTTTGTTAATGCACTCTTTTGCTTGAGAAAGCTTTTCCTCTGCGGCGGTAAAATCTTTCTCTCTCGATAGACGCAACGCTTCGTAGCTCAAACTCCTGGCTTCACCTGCATTACAGATAATTTCCATTACGACTAGTTCTTGTTCCATTTCTTCTCTCCGGAAATGAAGGCTGCCAAGCGACAGCCAAATCATGATTAAGCTGTCACGCCCTCGCCTGATGGCTGTTCAGCGTCTTTACTTTCTTTGCTCGTAGGTAACTCTTGTTCCATAACCTGCTTTTCAAACATCTTGAAGAACGGCAGATAAATGAAGAGATCAAGAATCAGAAGCCCAATCACCAACAGCACAGGTGAGAATGTCCAACCGCTCCCCCACGAGGCACCAATTAACGCCGGAGTCGTCCATGGCGTGGTCGCAACCCCCATACCAACAAAGCCGAGTTGTACTGCAAAGTAAGCAATGGTTGCGTTAACGATTGGTGCAAACACAAATGGAATGAATAGAATTGGGTTCATTACGACTGGACTACCAAAAATCACAGGTTCATTAATTTGGAAAAAACCAGGTACCGCACTCATGCGACCAATACTCTTAAGGTGAGCAGAGCGGCTAAATGACATCAACATAACAAGGGCAAGCGTTGCGCCCGAACCACCAATAAAGATGTAGAAATCCCAGAATGGTTGAGTGAATACGTTTGGAATTGGTTGACCCGCGACAAACGCATCAATGTTGGCACTGATGTTGGTTAGGAAGATTGGAGACAATAAACCAACCACAATTGCGGCACCATGAATACCAGCAAACCAAAGTAGTTGACACACAAGCAATGCACCGATGATTGCTGGTAAGGTGTTGGAAGCACTGATCAATGGCTTAAACATCGCCATCACTGCATCAGGGATCAACATGTCATATTGAGTTTGAACAAAGATACTTAATGGGTACAGTGTTAGAAATACAGCCAGTACCGGAAGAAGAACTTCGAAAGAACGAGCAATCGCAGGTGGTACTTGTTCTGGCATGCGGATAGTAATGTTGTGTTTTTTCATGAAGCGGTATAGCTCAACAGCAAAGAAGGCGCACATTACCGCTGTAAAGATCCCGGTCCCCCCCATATGTTTCATAGCAAGCGCTCCGTCTTTTGCAGGTGCAGCTACCAGCAAAAAACACATCAAAGACAATACGGCGCTGGTGATACCGTCCATCTTGTACGCTTTCGCCAAACTATAGGCGACGCCAAGCGAGACAAATATGGTCATGATGCCCATCGACATATTGAAGGGCATCATAATGGTATCGAAATGCGTGGTCGCAAAATCCAACCAAATTCGTCCTAGTGCAAACGTCGTGTCTTCAGCAAATGGTGGGAAAGCAAAAATTAAGATAAAACTACCAACAATAATAAACGGCATTGCCACAATAAATCCGTCTCTCATTGCTCTGACATGAGGCTGATTACCTACTTTCGCTGCAATTGGGGCTATATGTTTTTCGACTATTCCTATAATCGCATCATAGAGCTTCATAGAATCCATCCTTATTTTCAGACAAAAGAATCCCACACCAAATATTGATATTTAGTGGCAACTCTTATTTCTATTTAAAATTATTGAATTAGTTAATAAGTTCTAAAGCTTGCTGGAGTACTTCTTCTCCTTTCATCATCCCGTAGGCTTGTGGAGAGATTGCATCAATATTCTTACCATGTTCCTGTGCTGTTTTGCGCAACTCCTCTAACTGAAATCGCACTTGCGGACCTAACAGACAGACATCGTACTCTTTAATTGCCTCATCAAACGCATTAACTGACAGTGCATCAATCTTACACTCAAGCCCTTGCTTTTCAGCAGCTTGTTCCATTTTCTTCACTAGCATACTGGTCGACATTCCAGCACTGCAGCATAAGAGGATCTTTTTCATAGCCTTGCTCCCATTGTGTAAATTTCGAACTACAAAAACTGTAGCAAAAATAACCAACACAAAAAAGCGCAACCGGTTGCATTGAATATGAACAAGATCTCACTTTCAATATAAAACAAAGGAGTAATTACATAAAAATAGGAATTAGACAGGAAAAGACAAAGCTAAGTATATATTTACAATTTTCATATTTATTCAATTAAAACATTAAATTAAAAACAAGAAATTTATTATCAACCTCGCTATTTAGAAGCATAAAAACCATGATAATAATCATTTGAATTTCATGTCATTAACTATTTAATCCTCTTAGTAACCTAAAACATCACAACCGTCATTGACAGATTTCTCGACACAGCTCTTATACATTGCCATCAACTAAATAAACCATTGAGACTGCTGACGTGAGCACATTAATTGAGCAATTATTTCAAGAATTAGTTACAGACCTAGGCATCGACACACTCCAGCCCAACGAAGACGGGCATTGTACTTTGATGGTTGATGAAACTCTTTTACTAGACATCGAGTTGGACCCTAAACGTGAACGGCTGATCCTGACATCGCTAGTAGGACCATTAAGTTCCCAACAAGGCATAAAACAATTATCAAGCTTAATGCAGTTCAATAAAGCCTTATATAAAGAACTCAATATGTCTCTAAGCCTTGAAACTCACACAGCGAGTATCGTTTTGACATACAGCGTGGATGCTGGTCTTTGTACTGTGTTTGACCTAGAAAGCGCACTGTCGTGTTTCATCAGTCAAACAGAGAAATGCCGTCATTTGCTAGAGAGTACCCAAGAGGACTCGCCCCCTAAAAATAGCATGCTCAATACTGCTATCTGCGTTTAATTTTCCTCAAGAATTTATAGAGATACCGATATGGCTATACAACTACAACAGTTTCTTAGTGTTGCTAAAAATAACACTGTGGTTGCCAATCAAAACAATCAAGGAGAGGTCACTTTAAAAAGTGGTCGTTTTGAAGGCAAAACGCTTTCTCCTTTTGCAAAGCACACTCAAACTCAATCCAATCTTAACCTTCAAACCATGGGGCTCTTTCTCAACTCATTACAGAAAGAGTACGGAAGTGATATCACCTCACATCTAGCTTCTAAGTTAGATATTACCTCCGGTAGTAAGCCGTTAAGCGGAAAAGTCATCCAGACCATTGTTGGTGAGGCGAATGCCATCAGCAAGGCCATGACCGCTTTCAATGCCCAAGCCGTTCATGATTTTATTGCCTCTCCAAATGGCGCTCAAAAATTACTTGCTAACAACGACCACGGGCAATGGTTGGCTCCAAATAATGCAGCAGGAAAACAATTTGAAGGTTTGCTTCACGAGGCATGCGACAAACAACATCATCAATTGACTCAACGAGAAATTGCTGAGATCGCCCAAACCGTTGTTGATGACATACATCGTCTTCCACAAGGTATTCAAGAAGACTTCAACCAAGTAGCGGATGCATTCAATCAGAAAGATCATTATCAAGTACTTCACAACCTCGATAATTGTGCGCAAAAGATCATGCTACGCGCGCAATTTGACTTAGCTGATGTCGATAAGCAAAAGCTTGGCGCTGACGACAAGAGTGGTTACCAGCAACGTATCGTGTCTGAATTAACGCAAGACTTATCTCAGACTCAAGCCAGCGATTTACTCAACTCTATTCTTAATCATCCAACCAGCAAAGAACTGGTCCAATTGCTCAACTCTCCAGGATTCAAAATGCAAGTAATGGATGACCTAGAGCAAGCCGATATTCCACATGAAGAGCAGTTGTTAACACTGACTAAACTGTGTCGAACTGAAACACTGCTTGATGCACTAATTACAGAGTTAGATAAACGCGCACATGTTAGTGACAAAGCATCGCAACGTTTAAATGATTGGGTAAGTTACTATGGACAGGGTATTGGTGCTGGTGAGATTTCAGCATCAGATCCTGAGTTTGCTTCTGCCTTTTTAACGATGCAAGCCAATGACAACCACTTAAATCTTGACGATTGTGGGCTTACTCAAGAGCCTGTTGCTGCGCAAACCAAACAATATGTCACGCTGACTAACCCCACAGCCGTCACCAATGCACTCAAAGAAATCGCCGCAAAAGTGGATGAAAAACGCAGTGAGCAGTTTGAGAAAGACTTTGATCGTGCAACTTATCTAGTTGATGGTGCACAAATCAGTCGCAATGAAGATTCAACATTAGATGACATCAGTAAAATGCCGACAGGCGTAAGCTACTTTGCTAACCAAGAGTTGTTTGCAAGCGTCCTTATCTCTTTAATGAATGAACAAGGCATCACGCCAATAGGCGACCCAACATCCACGTTCAATTTGTACAATAAAGAAGATGGCACAATGGAACTTCATGCCCAATTGGACATGCAACTTAAAATGATGATTGGTTTAAACGAAGAGCCATTAGATCCGGATAAAAGCTCGCTGCATCTTGAGGTCAATCTAACGATAGCAGCGCACAATAGCCAAATTGATGCCAAGTTAAATGGACCAATTAACGTCGACTATCGAGCCGCTCCTCTTTAATCCCGCGTAATAAGATTCCAACAAATAACCAAGCCTCGATAGTGTCGAGGCTCTGTCTTGGAATATGGCACCGGTGGGCGGAGTTGATTGGACAGGCACGCCTGCCGCCACGCTGGATTTGAATTCACAAACCTCAGATACAACAAAGCCCCGACTTTCGTCGAGGCTCTGTCTTGGAATATGGTACCGGTGGGCGGACTTGAACCGCCACGCCCGAAGGCAACGGATTTTGAATCCGTCGTGTATACCAATTTCACCACACCGGCATCTCTGGGCTATTGCCCTTTGATGGTTGGCATTATACGTAAGCTTTTGACCTGCGCAAGCAGAAAAACCTTAAATAACTATCGTTTGCTGATAATTTCGCCACAAAGTGTGACAAAGAAGATCTCATCTTAGCTCAGTCTGCCGTTTTGCTTCGTTGTAATACCACCATTCAGTCCTATAAACGGTTAACGGTAATATCCGAAACGTAACCATTACCGATATTTGATAGCGCACCATGAATCATCCGCGCTGCATCACCTGCGCTCATAAAACTACTAGTGTCTAAAGACTTACCACTCGTCTCCCAAAACTCAGTCGCCATACCTCCAGGATACACTGCGATAATTTTCATTGGTTTGCCTTTTAATTCCATACGAACGGATTCAATCAAACCTTTGACAGCCCACTTCACCGCACAGTAGGTCGATTCTTGTGCCTTAGGCTGTTGTGCCGCTGTCGACATCACCATCACAACATTTACCGGCTGATCTTGATAACGCTTTACCAACTCTCTTAAGACATGAATTGCTGAAGTGAGATTGTTTTCAATCAGCTTTTGAATCTCTTGTGGGTCTTGCTCGGCTAACAAACCAAAATAACCACTTCCCGCACAATGAATCAGAGTTGAAGGCACTTGAGGCAACTCATCAAACAACTTCTCGACTTGAGATGCGTCGATAAGATCGCAACTTCTTACCTTAGCTTTACTCGAGAGGTGTTGAGCAAGCGTATTTAACTTCTTTTCGCTGCGACCAGTTAACAGTGTTTCTTCGCCTTGAGCATCATACAACTTAGCTAACTGCGCACCTAAGCCACTGCTCGCGCCTGTAATTACGATCATCTTGTACCTCTATCACATCATTCGTAATCTTGTGTTCTAAGCAAAGTAACCCATGTTTGATGCTTTCACAGATTGCATGATAGGAAGTTTGAACTCGGTTACTTTGTTGGATAGTTGATTAGCGATAGAGTCGTATTCAAACTTGTGATTTGCCCACAATTGAAGACTCTGTGCGTTAGCTCTCTTTTCACAAGCTAATGGAATCTATATTCTGACGCACAATTTTAAAGGTAAGTGATGGAATTATGACGACTTCGACAACTCTTCCACCAGCGGGCTTTTTCCGTCGACTCGCAGCATTGTTTTACGACACGCTGATCATCCTAGCGATTGAGATGATGGCAGCAGGCGTAGTAATGGCGATTGTTTTTGCGCTTAATGCGGCAGGCTTGCTGAGTTATGGGGAATATGTGGATGCAGCAGATATGCTAGGAAAGCATCCATTTCTAAGCCCATTGTTCACGCTGTATCTGGCTGTGGTGTGGATCTACTTCTTTGTATTCTTCTGGACCCGCGCAGGACAAACACTGGGCATGCGAGCTTGGAAAATGCAAATTCGTAACAGTAAGGATGGTGCGCCAATTACGGTTACTCAGGCTTTAATTCGTTTAGGTACGTCGGGCTTTGGTTTGGCTAACTTGACTGTACCAATCGACCCACAAAAACGTGGTTTCCACGACATTTGGGCAAAAACCGAAGTCGTTGTCTTGCCGAAAGCAAAATAGCGAAACCGCGCAAGCAGAATAGAAAAAGGAAGGCACAGTGCCTTCCTTTTTTATGTTTATCGCGTTTTGAAAGCCTACAGTTTTCTTCTTAGCAAGGATACCGCAATTGCTAGGAACACCAAACTAGGGGCCAAGGCACCGAACACTGGCGGAATACCATATACCAAGGTCAGAGGTCCAAAGAACTCACTGGATATGTAGAAGGTAAAACCTGCAACTACCCCTGAGAGCACCCTTGCACCCATGGTGACACTACGCAATGGACCGAAAACAAACGACAACGCCATCAGCATCATTACTGCGATAGAGAGTGGTTGAGATAGCTTGCGCCAAAATGCGAGTTCATAACGCGAAGCATCTTGTTCCGAGGCTTTCAAATAGGTCACATAGTCATATAAGCCACTTAAAGAAAGCTCTTCTGGTTTCACCGTTACCACCGCCAACTTATCTGGTGCTAATGAGGTGTGCCATTCCATCTGCTCTAAATCGCGCTTGGTAATGACGTTTTCATTTTCCATATCGGTGATTTGGACATAACGCATCAACCAATTGTTATCTTGTTGGTAGTCGACTTCTTCTGCGAAGATAACTTTGTCTAAGTTCTTATCTTCATCGAAACGCCACATGTTCAAGCCGTAGAGTTTGTCATCTTCCACTTTACCGATAAAGATGAAGTCGTTGGCATCGCGAGCCCACACCCCAGCCCGCACCGACACAATACTACCGCCAGATAGAGCAAATGCACGTAGGTCACGCGCCATCTTTTGCGCCTCTGGTGCGCCCCATTGACCGAGCGTCATAACGATAAGCATTAAAGGTACTGCGGTTTTAAGTACTGATAAGCCGATATCCAACTTAGAGAAACCCGCGGCTTGCATAACCACAAGTTCAGAACTTGAAGCAAGCATACCCAAACCAATCAAGGCTCCCAGCAGCGCCGCCATTGGGAAGAACATTTCGATATCGCGAGGAATACTCAGCAAAACAAAGTAAAGCGCATGCATTAGGTCGTAAGCACCACGACCAACTTTACGCAACTGTTCTACGTACTTGATGATGCCCGACAAGCCGACGAAAGTCGCCAGAACCAAGGCTGTGGTAGAGATGATCGTTCTACCGATGTAAAGGTCTAAGAGTTTGAACACAGCTTACGCGAGCCTCTTCTTGCGGAATTTGTCTTTAATTCGTCGAGCTGGAACACTGTCCATCATGTTAGCCAAGATAGCGACAATCAATAACATGGCATTAATTGGCCACATACCAATAGCAGCAGGAATAGCACCATCTTCTAGCGCGGATTTCGTTGCACTAATCGCAAGGAAGTACGCCAAGTAAATCAAGATAGCTGGTCCCATTTTAGCAAAGCGTCCCTGGCGCGGGTTCACTGCCGACAAAGGAATAACCAGCATCGTTAATAGTGGAATACACACGAACAACGAGATACGCCATTGCAGCTCAGCCTGCGCTTCAGGATCTGGGTGACCAATCAAGTCTGCCGTTGGGTACGCTTCCCAATCGCGACCTTTTTGCTTCACTTCACGCTGACCAATCAAACCTTCGTACTGATCGAACTTAGTAACCATGTATTCAACACGAGTCGGCACACCTTCATAGCGCGTACCTTCATGCATAGTGATGATCTGACGCCCATCCGACAGTTCTTTTACTTCACCAGAAGAGGAAAACATCACGCTTGGTAAGATGGAATCACGCGGACGCATCTGTGCTACAAACACATTACTTAACGTGCTGTCTTTGATGTCATCAATAAAGACAACCGAAGAACCATCTGGCGTGCCTTGGAACTGACCTTTCTTCAATAAGTCGACACTGTTTTCTGCCGCGACTTGCTCATAAAGTTGCTCAACACGGTCTTGTGACCAAGGCGATAGCCATAATGCATTGAACGCGGCCACACCCGATGTGATGATCGCCAAGTACAACGCAGCTTGTACCAGGAACTTATTCCCGATACCCGTCGCGTTCATCACCACAATTTCACTTTCCGCATATAAACGACCAAATGTGATCAATATGCCGATGTACAAACTTAATGGCAGCATTAATAGCCCCATTGCTGGCATGTTTAAACCAACAACTGAGAAAATTAACCCAGCAGGAATATCCCCGTCCGAAGCATCAGCAAGAACACTGATAAACTTCTGGCTCACAAACACCAAAAAAAGCACGAAGAAAATCGCAAATTGGCTCTTGAGTGTTTCGCGGATCAAATATCTAACAATAATCACGCTGAAATTACCTATACAAAACTTGTTTTTTTGGTCGAATCACTATAGTTTCCCGTTGAACCATTTATTTTTTTAAAAATTATAAACTAGATGTTAGCGCTTAAATCAGCTCTGTTGGTAAGACCTGAGCTTAAATTCAACAAGTAAGCGATCATTATCTAACATTTAGAGCAATTTGTCTTCAGGATGTAGGAGTACGCATGGAGTTCAGTGTTAAAAGTGGCAGTCCAGAGAAACAACGTAGCGCATGTATCGTTGTTGGTGTGTTTGAACCACGTCGCCTTTCTCCAGTAGCCGAGCAACTTGATAAAATCAGTGACGGTTACATCAGTTCACTACTTCGCCGTGGTGATCTAGAGGGTAAACCTGGTCAGATGCTGCTACTGCATCAAGTACCAGGTGTTTTGTCAGAGCGCGTTTTACTCGTAGGTTGTGGTAAAGAACGTGAGCTAGGCGAGCGCCAGTACAAGGAAATCATTCAAAAGACGATCAGCACACTTAACGAAACAGGTTCTATGGAAGCAGTATGTTTCCTAACTGAACTACACGTTAAGGGTCGTGATACTTACTGGAAAGTTCGCCAGGCAGTAGAAGCGACTAAAGATGGTCTTTACACATTCGATCAGTTCAAGAGCGTTAAGCCAGAAACTCGTCGTCCACTGCGTAAGCTAGTATTCAACGTACCAACGCGTCGTGAACTAAACCTAGGTGAGAAAGCAATCACTCACGGTCTAGCTATCGCATCTGGTGTGAAAGCATCAAAAGATCTTGGCAACATGCCACCAAACATCGCAAACCCAGCGTACCTTGCTTCTCAAGCACGTCGCCTTGCTGACGATTACGAAACTGTAACCACCAAGATCATTGGTGAGCAAGAGATGGAAAAACTGGGCATGACATCTTACCTAGCAGTAGGTCGTGGTTCGAAGAACGAATCAATGATGTCGATTATCGAATACAAAGGTAACCCAGAATCAGAAGCAAAACCTATCGTACTAGTCGGCAAAGGTCTGACGTTCGATTCAGGCGGTATCTCTCTAAAACCTGGTGAAGGTATGGATGAGATGAAGTACGACATGTGTGGTGCAGCATCTGTATTCGGTACGATGAAAGCGCTAGCGAAGCTAAACCTACCAATTAACGTTATTGGTGTTCTAGCAGGCTGTGAAAACATGCCAGGCAGCAACGCTTACCGTCCAGGTGATATCCTAACAACCATGTCAGGTCAAACCGTAGAAGTTCTGAACACGGATGCGGAAGGTCGTCTTGTTCTTTGTGACGCACTGACTTACGTAGAGCGTTTCGAACCAGACTGTGTAGTAGACGTTGCAACGCTAACGGGTGCTTGTGTTATCGCACTAGGTCACCATATTAGCGGCGTAATCTCTAACCACAACCCACTTTCTCATGAGCTAGTAAACGCTTCTGAGCAAGCAAGTGACCGTGCATGGCGTCTACCAATGGCAGACGAGTACCACGAGCAGTTGAAGAGCCCATTTGCTGATATGGCAAACATCGGTGGTCGTCCTGCAGGTACTATCACTGCGGGTTGCTTCTTGTCTAAGTTTGCTAAGAAGTACAACTGGGCACACGTCGATATCGCAGGTACTGCTTGGAAATCAGGCGCAGCGAAAGGCTCAACGGGCCGTCCTGTCTCAATGCTTGTCCAATTCCTTTTGAACCGCAGCGGCCAAGAGACAGAAGAGTAATTTCTGAACAACATCTAAAAGGGCCGCAAGGCCCTTTTTTATTACCTCGATTTTCTTGATTGAAAATCGGATTTAAGATGGTCTTAGGAAGAGACCAACGGCAAGCGAGAGAATGATGCAAACTGCAACCTTCTACATCATTAACGAAGAGAGCCCGCAAGCAACGGTGACTGGCTTTGAAGAATACATCGTGTTTTTGACTCAGCACTTTGCTCGCCAAGGGGCAAAAGTGTATCTGAATTGCCAAGACAAACCGCACGCCGAGCAGCTCGCCGAAGCCTTTTGGCAAATTGATGCAGACAAGTTCATGGCACATAATCTTGTAGGCGAAGGACCGAAATACGCCACCAATATTGAAATCGGCCATGAAGGTGTAAAACCTAATTGGAACCGTCAGCTGGTAATTAATTTGGCGGAAAATGAGACAACCTTTGCGAACAAGTTTGCTCAAGTGGTAGACTTCGTGCCTTGCGAAGAAAAAGCTAAACAGCTCGCAAGAGAAAGGTATAAAATTTACCGTCAGGCAGGTTATCAACTGCAAACGATCGAAATTCAATATCCTTAACGGTCAATCCTTATAGTTAAGCTCTCCACTCAGAGAGTTCACTTATAAAGATTGACTTAGATTCAACCATCAACGTATCCATTAAAAGAGCGCTATGGAAAAGACATACAACCCAACTTCAATCGAACAAGCTCTATATCAGACTTGGGAAGAGAAAGGCTACTTTAAGCCACACGGTGACACTACTAAAGAATCATACAGCATCATGATCCCGCCACCGAACGTCACTGGTAGCCTACACATGGGCCACGCGTTCCAAGATACGATCATGGATACGCTTATCCGTTGTGAGCGCATGAAGGGTAAAAACACTCTTTGGCAAGTAGGTACGGACCATGCAGGTATCGCAACTCAGATGGTTGTTGAGCGTAAGATCGCTGCAGAAGAAGGCAAAACAAAACACGATTACGGTCGTGAAGCTTTCATCGACAAAATCTGGGAATGGAAAGGCGAATCTGGCGGCACTATCACTAAGCAGCTTCGTCGTCTTGGCGCATCTGTAGACTGGGATCGTGAGCGCTTTACGATGGACGATGGTCTATCTAACGCTGTTCAAGAAGTGTTCGTACGTCTATACGAAGACGACCTAATCTACCGCGGTAAGCGTCTAGTTAACTGGGATCCAAAGCTACACACTGCGATTTCAGATCTAGAAGTAGAGAACAAAGACACTAAAGGCAACATGTGGCACTTCCGCTACCCACTAGCAGATGGCGTTAAAACAGCGGATGGCAAAGACTACATCGTTGTTGCAACGACTCGTCCAGAGACCATGCTAGGCGATACTGGTGTTGCAGTTAACCCAGAAGATCCACGTTACAAAGATCTTATCGGTAAAGAAATCATCCTTCCTATCGTTGATCGTCGCATCCCAATCGTGGGCGATGAGCACGCAGATATGGAAAAAGGTACTGGCTGTGTGAAAATCACACCTGCGCACGACTTCAACGACTACGAAGTTGGTAAGCGCCACCAGCTACCAATGATCAACATTCTGACTTTCGACGCGAACATCCGTGACGCTTCTGAAGTCTTCAACACCAACGGCGAAGCAAGCGACGCTTACAGCACTGAGCTACCAGCTAAGTACCACGGTATGGAGCGTTTTGCCGCTCGTAAAGCTATCGTTGCTGAATTCGACGAGCTAGGTCTACTTGAAGAAGTGAAAGATCACGATCTACAAGTTCCTTACGGCGACCGTGGTGGCGTGGTTATCGAACCAATGCTAACTGACCAATGGTACGTACGTACTGCGCCTCTAGCGAAAACAGCGGTTGAAGCAGTAGAAAACGGCGACATCCAATTCGTTCCTAAGCAATACGAAAACATGTACTTCTCTTGGATGCGTGACGTTCAAGACTGGTGTATCTCTCGTCAGCTATGGTGGGGTCACCGCATCCCAGCTTGGTACGACAACCAAGGTAATGTTTACGTAGGTCGTGACGAAGAAGAAGTTCGCAAGAACAACAACCTAGAGTCAGTTATTGAACTGCACCAAGACGAAGACGTACTGGATACATGGTTCTCTTCTGCACTATGGACGTTCGGTACTCAAGGTTGGCCAGAGCAAACTGACGATTTGAAAGTATTCCACCCTTCAGACGTACTAGTAACTGGTTTCGACATCATCTTCTTCTGGGTTGCGCGCATGATCATGATGACCATGCACTTCGTGAAAGACGAAAACGGCAAACCACAAGTACCATTTAAGACAGTTTACGTTACTGGTCTAATCCGTGACGAAAACGGCGACAAGATGTCTAAGTCGAAAGGTAACGTACTTGACCCAATCGACATGATCGATGGTATCGACCTAGAGTCTCTAGTAGAGAAGCGTTGTGGCAACATGATGCAGCCTCAGCTAGCGAAGAAGATCGAGAAGAACACTCGTAAGACGTTTGAAAACGGTATCGAAGCATACGGTACAGACGCACTACGTTTCACTCTTGCAGCGATGGCATCAACAGGTCGCGATATCAACTGGGATATGAAGCGTCTTGAGGGTTACCGTAACTTCTGTAACAAACTATGGAACGCAAGCCGTTACGTAATGATGAACACAGAAGAGCAAGATTGTGGCTTCAACGGTGGTGAGATTGAATACTCACTAGCGGACAAGTGGATCGAGTCTCAGTTTGAACTTGCAGCGAAAGCGTTCAACAACCATATCGACAACTTCCGTCTAGATATGGCGTCTAACACGCTTTACGAATTCATCTGGAACCAATTCTGTGACTGGTACCTAGAGCTAACTAAACCAGTTCTATGGAAAGGTACTGAAGCGCAACAGCGTGGTACTCGTCGTACACTAATCACGGTTCTTGAGAAGACGCTACGTCTAGCTCACCCAGTGATTCCTTACATCACTGAAACTATCTGGCAAAGCATCAAGCCACTAGTTGAAGGTGTAGAAGGCGAGACAATCATGCTTCAAGCACTGCCTCAATTCGACGAAGCAAACTTCAACCAAGAAGCGCTAGACGATATTGAATGGGTGAAAGCGTTCATTACCAGCATCCGTAACCTACGTGCTGAATACGACATCAACCCAGGTAAGCCGCTTGACGTTATGCTGAAAGCTGCAAACGCAGAAGACGCAGCGCGTCTAGAAGCAAACAAACAAGTACTGATGTCTCTAGCGAAACTAGAATCTGTACGCGTACTTGCTGCTGACGAAGAAACGCCAGCGTGTGCAACAGCATTGGTTGCTAAGTCTGAGCTGATGATCCCAATGGCGGGTCTGATCGACAAAGACGCTGAGCTTGCTCGTCTAGATGGCGAAATCAAGAAAACTCACGGCGAAATCAAGCGTATCGAAGGCAAACTAGGTAACGAAGGCTTCGTAGCGAAAGCTCCTGAAGCAGTTGTTGCTAAAGAGCGTGAGAAACTTGAAGGCTACAAAGAGACGCTAGCTAAGCTAGAAGAGCAGAAGACAACGATCGCTGCACTTTAATCGCTAAAGGCTAGAGTAAAAGAATCAAAGGGTTGGTGTGAAAGCATCAACCCTTTTTGCATTTTATCGCTAGGAAAGCTTTCAAAGATATTCGCTCTTCTCTCCTACTTCCCCTCCTATTTAATAGTTTTTACCTATCAAACTAATCTTAACTGCCCATTAGATTTAATGATAATAATTCTCAATAATAGACCTATCGAAACAACACAACGATTGAGTAATTATCATGAAAAAGACACTAACCTTTGCTGCACTCCATTTTACTATCGCGTTTAGTGTCGCTTACGTGCTTACTGGCGACATTCTAATTGGTAGTTTAATTGCCATGATTGAGCCTTCAGTGAACACCGTCGCTTTCTACTTTCATGAAAAGGCATGGGCAAAAGTCCCAGCGCTTAAAGCTCGTCAGTGGATGACCAAATTAAAAACCGCAAGCTTTGCCACTATCCACTTCAGTGTTGCGTTTAGCGTGGTTTACTTACTAACAGGTGATGCGTTTGTCGGCGGTATTATGGCGATGCTAGAGCCAAGCTTGAACACAGTGGCTTACTACTTCCACGAGAAAGTATGGATGCGTAAATCAGATAACCAAGCACCACAATTTTGTCTACACCAACACGCTTAAACATGGAGGCTCAATACGCCTCCTAACAAGCAAAATAACATTTACCATTGACAAAGTTGCGCACCGCAATTAATTTAATTGCGGTACGCAACTTTGTTTCCAGAGGTAAGTGATTATGAATGCTCGTCAACTCCGACACTACTCCCGTCAAGCCGTCCGATTGCTTGGTATGCTCGATAAACAATGCGGCGATGTCGCTCTCACTCCAGTACAAGCGCACGCATTAGGTGAAATCCAGCTGCAGCCGTTAACCATCAATCAATTGGCACAGCAGCTTAATGTCGACAAGTCCAATGCGAGCCGAACCGTTACTGGTCTGATTAAATTAGGCTTGGTTGAGAGCATCGAAAACCCAAAAGACAAACGTAGCCAACTTGTCGGGCTTACAGAACAAGGGCAACAGGCGTTATCGCAACTAGACCAGCAGCAAAACAGCTTCTTTGAACAACTGCTTACCCAACTCGATGACAACGAGCAAGAGCAACTCAAACTTGGTCTAGAGACTTACCTAAAAGGGCTAACGAAAGTGTGCCAGGCTGAGGAATACGTTCTTCGACCTCTTACCAAAGCAGATAACTCGCAAGTTGCGGACGTGATTCGTAAAGTCTCTGCAGAATACGGTTTAACCGCAGATAAAGGTTATGGTGTGGCAGATCCAACGCTTGATGATATGTACTCGGTTTACGACCAACAAGGCGCAGCCTACTGGGTAGTCGAGTACCAAGGCGAGATTGTGGGTGGCGGCGGCTTTGCACCTTTAGCTGGTGAGCCAAATGTGTGTGAGCTGCAAAAGATGTACTTCTTACCTCAAACGCGAGGACACGGCTTAGCTAAACGCATCGTCGCATTGAGCTTACAGCTAGCGAAACAGTTTGGGTATCAGCAGTGCTATTTAGAAACGACCGAATGTCTAAGAGAAGCGGTAGGCTTGTATGAAAAGCTAGGCTTTGAGCATCTCGATGCCCCGCTAGGACAAACAGGGCATGATGCATGTGAAGTCGTGATGCTTAAGACGTTATAGCGTTTTATCCCCAAACTTAAAGTACAAGATGGGTAACACAGAGCTCTTGGCTAAGTGCCACTGTAAATGCTTGGCGTTGCCCATCCAACTCCACCACGAGTTCGTAGAGATCTTTTGGATCGGGATCATTAAGATCGGCATACTTTGGCGCTTCGATCTGGAATAAAGCACTCGCATGATCCGCTCGGACATCAATAGGAATATGGTAAGTCATCCCATTAAACTTAACCGATGCTGATACTAAACCCGGCGCAAAAGTTTGGTAGTACAAATCCACCTTAAACTCACAACCACCACCGTGGTGCCAAATCTGCTCGGTTGCTACACGGTCTAAACGCACATTGCGAATGAACTGTAGATACGGCTCTTGCCATACCCCCAAGCGCTCATCACTCTTTTGGTATTCATGATCCGCAAGTGAGCACAACTCTGGTTTATCCTCATCCAACAGAAGGTCTTCTTCTTCCTCAAGGAACAGGATCTCAAAACGGTTACGCCCCATC
Organism: Vibrio sp. Y29_XK_CS5; assembly: GCF_024181835.1. NCBI lineage: Bacteria > Pseudomonadati > Pseudomonadota > Gammaproteobacteria > Vibrionales > Vibrionaceae > Vibrio > Vibrio sp. Y29_XK_CS5. The sequence goes on along the minus strand of NZ_JAMZAM010000009.1, from coordinate 78,160 downwards.
TGCATGAACGGACGAATGTCTTTCTTGTACACGCTTTGTGAGCCATCACAGTCGAACAATGCTACCCCGTTCAAACGCACTTCTGCATGGTAATCCACACCACCCAACACCATTTCTATCGCAGGGAATGCCATCATGGATTCGTCCACTTCAATGTCGTGCATCAGGTGCCACTCTTGCTGACGAATCGCTTCTTCAGTCAGTTCAGCAGGCAATACCTGACTCAAAGGAGCAGGGAAAGTAATGTCATCCTGTGGGATAGAAAGGTCCGTCAGTGGAGAGACTTGCCATAAACCGGCGAGTGAGAGTTGCATAGTTACCTTGAGCTAGATCAATTTTCACGCATTATATACACAAGTAACTTAGGGTTACAGGCAATAAGCACACAAACTCAATGAGAATTATTTATCGTTACCTGCGGTTATCATTTTCAGGGCACAAAAAAGCCAGCGATAAACGCTGGCTTCTTAGATTGAATAAGAGGATTACTCTTCGTCTTCATCATCTTCTTCAGGGTAAAGCGCATCTTCGCCTTCGTAGTAAGTACCCCAACCGTCATAAATGATGTCGTATTTTTCTGCCAGATGAACCAGTTTCTCAACCTGAGCATCAATTGCTTCTGCGTTTAGTGCAGATTCCATTGTTGCATCACAGCAAAGTAGTTTGTTGCCGTCTTCATCTTCTGTTTCTTCAGCTTCAAGAACTTCAAAGCCCATCTTGAACGCTTCAACAACCGCTTTTTCTAGCGTATCGAAGTCTTCAGCAAATAGGTGGTGCTCGATTTCGTATAGTGAATCTGGATCGCTGCCATCTTCTAGCAATGCTGCAATGATATCGCGAGTCTCTTCCTTTTGAATCTCAATTAATTCTTCTACTGATAGATATTCATCTTCGTGAGACATGTTTTGGCTCCAGATTAGTTACTTGATGGAAACACTATACTCTAAACTGAGTACGTTAATGCGGTGAAATATGGCACGGATTGCGATGAAAAGCCACAAACAAACACCAAACTGCGGTGATTCTTGATGATAATTTTTACTCACAAATCTAAACCTCGCTCACAGAAACAAAAAATTAACAAAAACGGCTAATCTTTAATATTCAGAAGATCCTAATTGAGCCTGAGACGAGTAATTTTAGGCTTGTTTGCGTGTTTATGATCTTGGAGTGAATACAGCAACGGCTCGTTAATTCTGACCTAACGAATAAAAGAAAGCCAAAAACTGCATATTTCAGAATGGTTATGCACGTTTTATGCACTTTTGATGTATGACTTCTTTCTCAAACGAAAAAGAATAAAAACGCACTTTTTAAAACTCATGAACAAACAACAAAATATAGAATTAAAATACACCAAGGAAGCATTTACAAAATATAACGCCAAAAAATTATATTTTTGCAATATATAAGCAAAGTTCTAAGACTTGCATCTTTGCACCAAGCTTGTCATAACTAACGGCTGGAATATTTGTAAGGATGCAAAATGAGTAAGCTGTACGTTGGATCAGAAGTTGGTCAACTAAGACGAGTTCTATTAAACCGCCCAGAGCGCGCCCTCACTCACCTAACGCCATCGAACTGCCATGAGCTACTGTTTGATGACGTATTAGCGGTAGAAGCGGCAGGTGAAGAACACGACGCGTTTGCGCGCACACTGCGTGAACAAGATGTCGAAGTACTACTACTTCATGATCTACTGGTTGAAACCCTTGCGGTTCCAGAAGCAAAACAATGGTTGTTGAATACTCAGATCTCTGACTTCCGTTACGGTCCGACTTTCGCTCGTGACTTACGCCAGTACTTCGCAGAGATGGACGATGAGCATCTAGCAAGCATTCTCCTTGGCGGCTTGGCTTACTCGGAACTGCCAATCAAATCTTCATCAATGTTGCCGAAGATGAAGCGCCCACTGGACTTCGTGATCGAACCTCTGCCGAACCACCTCTTTACCCGTGACACGTCATGCTGGGTATACGGCGGCGTTTCTCTTAACCCAATGATGATGCCTGCACGTCAACGCGAAACCAACCATCTGCGTGCGATTTATCGCTGGCACCCAACCTTCGCTGGTCAAGACTTCATTAACTACTTTGGTGATGAAGACCAGCACTACGACAATGCCAACGTTGAAGGTGGTGATGTACTAGTTATCGGTAAAGGTGCGGTTCTGATTGGTATGTCTGAGCGCACAACCCCACAAGGTGTAGAAAACTTAGCGGCAAGCCTGTTTAAGTCTGGTCAAGCGAAAGAAGTGATTGCTATCGACCTACCAAAACACCGCTCGTGTATGCACCTTGATACGGTCATGACGCATATGGATGTGGATACTTTCTCGGTATACCCAGAGATCATGCGTAAAGATTTAGATACTTGGCGCCTAACACCTAAAGGCAACGGTGAAATGCATGTCGAAGCATCACACAACTATCTGCATGCCATTGAATCGGCACTTGGCTTAGACCAATTGAAGATCATCACAACGGGTGGTGACAGCTACGAAGCTGAGCGAGAGCAATGGAACGATGCCAACAACGTACTGACGGTGAAACCTGGTGTTGTGATTGGTTACGAACGTAACGTCTACACTAACGAGAAGTACGACAAAGCTGGCATTGAAGTCCTGACTATTCCGGGTAACGAGCTTGGTCGCGGTCGTGGTGGTGCACGTTGTATGAGCTGCCCAATCGAACGTGACGATATTTGAGAAATCTCTCCCACCAAATAAAACCAATTGAGACTAAGGTTGATGTGAATGCATCAACCTTTTTTTGTTTATAATTAAAATAATTATTCACAATAAAAGCATTTATATGTTTTAATACTTTTATTCTTTATCAACCAAACGACCTAAGGGACGAGCTATGGCTTTCAATCTACGTAATCGCAACTTTTTGAAGCTATTGGACTTCTCAACTAAAGAGATCCAGTTTTTGCTCGAACTGTCTGCAGAGCTGAAAAAAGCTAAATATGCAGGAACAGAGCAGAAGAAACTTCAAGGTAAAAACATCGCACTAATCTTTGAGAAATCTTCTACTCGTACCCGATGTGCGTTTGAAGTCGCGGCCTTTGACCAAGGCGCTCAAGTCTCTTACATCGGTCCTTCTGGCTCACAGATCGGTCATAAAGAATCAATGAAAGATACCGCTCGTGTTCTTGGTCGTATGTACGACGGGATTGAATACCGTGGCTTTGGTCAATCCATTGTTGAAGAGCTTGGTACTTATGCTGGTGTACCTGTCTGGAATGGTTTAACGGATGAGTTCCACCCTACCCAAATCCTTGCAGACTTCCTGACCATGCAAGAGCACGGACGTGGGAAACAACTGCATGAGATGACGTTTGCTTACCTTGGTGATGCTCGCAATAACATGGGTAATTCACTCATGGTTGGCGCAGCAAAAATGGGCATGGACATCCGCCTTGTAGCGCCAAAAGCGTTCTGGCCAGAAGAAGCATTAGTGGCAACTTGCCAAGAAATTGCCCAACAAACCGGTGCGAAAATCACGCTGACGGAAAACGTTGAAGAAGGCGTTAAAGGGTGTGACTTCTTATACACCGACGTTTGGGTCTCGATGGGTGAGTCGGCTGAGGCTTGGGATGAGCGTGTTGCGCTGATGACACCTTACCAAATCAATATGGATGTGATTAAGCAAACGGGTAACCCTCATGTGAAGTTCATGCACTGCCTGCCAGCTTTCCACAACGATGAAACAACTGTGGGTAAAGAGGTCGCGGAGAAATACGGTATGAAAGGGCTTGAAGTCACCGAAGAGGTGTTTGAATCTGAATACTCTATCGTATTCGACGAAGCCGAGAACCGCATGCACACCATCAAAGCCGTGATGGTTGCGACATTAGGCAGCTAAACCATAGCATTAAAAATGGTAACAAAAACCATGATGTAATCGCTTGCGCTCACGAAAGTTAAGCGTATAATGCTCGGCAATTTGTCTGAGGATTACGAAATGACCACGCCGATTGCTGACGTAAAAACGCGATTTGCTCTAGCTAAGCGACTACGCTTACGTGCTGTTATTTTCGTTAATTCTATTGAATTTTAAAACCTCCCCAATTGGGGAGGTTTTTTTATGCCTAAAATTCCATCGCGGTGAATTTTGGGGATAGTCACCACTGTTATAGGGAAGAAGATCATGGCGAACTCGCTTTACCAGAAGCACATCATCTCTATTCCAGAGCTTTCACGTGAAGAACTGGAACTGATTGTAGAAACTGCAGGTCAGCTAAAAAAAGAACCTCGTCCAGAACTGATTAAAAACAAGGTTGTAGCAAGCTGTTTCTTTGAGCCATCCACACGTACTCGCCTGTCATTCGAGACAGCAATTCAACGTATCGGTGGCGATGTTATTGGTTTTGATAACGGTGGTAACACCTCTCTGGCGAAAAAAGGCGAGACGCTATCTGACTCAGTTCAAGTTATCTCTTCTTACGTCGATGCATTCGTGATGCGCCACCCTCAAGAAGGCGCAGCGCGCTTAGCCTCAGAGTTCTCTAACGGCGTACCAGTTATCAACGCAGGTGACGGCGCAAACCAACACCCAACGCAAACACTACTCGACCTATACACCATCGCGGAAACGCAAGGTCGTCTAGACAACCTAAACGTTGCGTTTGTTGGTGACCTAAAATACGGTCGCACCGTGCACTCGTTGACTCAAGCATTGGCAAAGTTCAATAACATTCGCTTCTTCTTTGTTGCACCAGAAGCACTCGCAATGCCAGATTACATCTGTGAAGAGCTAGATGAAGCAGGCATTCAATACAGCCTACACACAGACATGGAAAGCGTGATTCCTGAGCTCGACATTCTGTACATGACTCGCGTACAAAAAGAGCGCTTTGATGAATCCGAATACGCGCACATCAAATCAGCTTACATCCTAACGGCGGCACTACTAGAAGGTGCACGTGAAAACTTGAAAGTACTGCACCCACTGCCACGCGTGGATGAAATCACCACAGACGTCGACGTCACACCACACGCTTACTACTTCCAACAAGCAGAAAACGGCGTTTACGCGCGCCAAGCGTTGTTGGCACTGGTTCTTAACGAAACACTGTAATCGAGGGAGAAAAAGACATGGCTAAAGAAACTCAATTGCAGGTTGAAGCAATCAAAAACGGCACAGTAATCGACCACATCCCAGCACAAATTGGTATCAAAGTGTTGAAGCTGTTCGATATGCACAACTCTTCTCAACGTGTCACCATCGGTCTGAATCTGCCTTCATCTGCACTCGGTCATAAAGACCTACTCAAGATTGAAAACGTGTTCATCAACGAAGAGCAGGCAAGTAAACTAGCACTGTACGCACCACACGCGACCGTTAACCAAATCGAAAACTACGAAGTAGTGAAGAAGCTAGCGCTAGAACTCCCTGAGCGAATCAACAACGTGTTTGAGTGTCCGAACAGCAACTGTATTACACACAACGAACCGGTTGCGAGCAGCTTCCAGGTGTTCGAGAAGAAGGAAGAAATCCGTCTGAAGTGTAAATACTGTGAGAAAGTTTTCGCACGTGAGATCGTAACTGAGCGTTAATTTTCTGCTCCGATTCTTGCTAACGATAAATTGACTGATACCCCGCCAATGCGGGGTATTTTGCACTTTACGTGCTTTATGTTTAAAGGCACACTGCTTATTCTTAAGAACACTCAAGATGTTTGAGTAAACTCTTTATTCCCCTAAACAGATGGAACAATTCAAATGACGAAAGTACTTCACACTGAGTCTGCACCAGCAGCAATCGGTCCTTACGTTCAAGGCGTAGATCTAGGCAACATGGTTCTAACTTCTGGCCAAATCCCAGTAAACCCAGCGACAGGTGAAGTGTCTGCAGACATCGCAGAGCAAGCTCGTCAATCTCTAGAGAACGTAAAAGCAGTTGTGGAAGCATCAGGTCTTAAGGTTACTGATATCGTTAAAATGACAGTATTCGTGAAAGACCTAAACGACTTCGGTACTGTGAACGAAGTTTACGGCAAGTTTTTCGATGAGCACGAAGTAGCAAACTACCCTGCACGTTCTTGTGTAGAAGTAGCTCGCCTGCCTAAAGATGTCGGTATCGAGATTGAAGCAATCGCAGTTCGCAAATAATTGCCCTTGCTGACAAACATAAAAAACGGGTAGCTCAAGCTACCCGTTTTTTATTGTCTTTTTGCGATGATATCGCCGTAAAACTCAAGCTGCGTTGCGCTGTTTCACTTCTTCATCCAAGGCTTCCAGTTTCGCTTTCATCTCTTCACGACAAACATTAGCTAACTCACGTACGCCCTCTTTGCCGTAACCTTCCGTGCTTACTGGAGGTAACATTTCAATGATCACATGACCATTGTTCCAACGGTTCAGTTTAATGTGACCTGTAGAGCTGCACACGATTGGAATGATTGGCACTTCTGCACCGATAGCTGCATGGAATGCACCAGTTTTAAATGGCAGTAAACCACGACCACGTGAACGTGTACCTTCAGGGAACATCCACACTGAAACGTCGCTGTTTTTGATGCTGTCTACAACTTGGTCGATAGTACCTTTTGCTTTAGAGCGGTTTGCACGATCAATCAAGATGTTACCTGTTAGCCAGTAAAGCTGACCAAACAAAGGCATCCACGCAAGACTCTTCTTACCTACCGTTACTACCTTAGGTGTAACAGCTGAAGATACAGTGAAAAGGTCCCAGTTGTTCTGGTGGTTAGCAATGTAAACATGCTGACCGCGAGAATACGCATCTTCCGGAATACGCAATTCTAGCTTGATACCAAATACACGTGACATTTTGCCGAATAGACGACCGAACGTGAAAACGTGCTTAGGGTTTCTAGGGCTAAGTAGGCAGTAACCACAACCACCAATAAACATCACAATTGCGAAAATTGCGACAGCAAATACACGTAACAGTGCAATCATTGTTGTTCTCCAAGAACCGGCTTTGCGCCAGCTACAGCTATTATTGTCTCTTTGAACATAGTCATGAACTATGAAAGAAAACGCGATATAAAAAAGCCGAAACCTACGTTTCGGCTCTCTTCATATCTAGGTCAACTGCGATGCAGTTTAACCCGCCTCACTTACGCGCTCAATATTTGCGCCAAGTGCAGACAGTTTATTTTCGATTTTGTCGTAACCACGGTCGATGTGGTAGATACGGTCAACGATGGTTTCGCCTTTCGCGATACAACCAGCAATCACCAAACTTGCCGAAGCTCGTAAGTCAGTTGCCATCACTTGTGCACCACTTAAAGAATCTACATCACCGCAAATTACTGTGTTACCTTCAATTTCCGCTTTCGCGCCCATGCGCATCAATTCAGGCACGTGCATGAAACGGTTTTCAAAGATAGTTTCAGTGATCACGCCGCCACCTTTCGCCATCATGTTTAACAGCGTAAATTGTGCTTGCATGTCCGTTGGAAAACCTGGATGTGGTGCAGTACGAATGCTCACAGCTTTCAGCTCGCGATCTGTCATATCAACAGAGATCCAATCTTCACCAGTTTCTACCAACGCGCCCGCTTCTTCTAGCTTAGCCAGTACCGCTTCTAACAGGTGACCATTGGTGTTGCGGCATACCACTTTACCGCCAGACACGGCAGCTGCAACTAGGAATGTACCTGTTTCGATACGGTCAGCCACAACGCTATGTTTGCCGCCACCTAAGCGCTCAACACCTTCAATAGTGATGGTGTCAGTACCTGCTCCAGAGATTTTCGCGCCAAGTTTGTTTAGGAAGTCAGCCGTATCTACGATTTCAGGTTCACGCGCTGCGTTGTCTAGTGTTGTCGTACCTTCAGCAAGTGCTGCTGCACACATGATAGTGATGGTTGCACCAACACTCACCTTGTCCATCACGATGTGCGCGCCTTTAAGGCGACCATCGACTTCTGCTTTAACGTAACCATCTTCAAGAGTGATGGTCGCGCCAAGCTGTTCTAGACCAGTAATGTGTAGATCAACAGGACGAGCACCGATAGCACAACCGCCAGGTAGAGACACCTGACCTTGACCAAAGCGCGCGACAAGAGGACCAAGCGCCCAAATAGAAGCACGCATGGTTTTTACTAAATCATAAGGAGCGCAGTATTCATTAATGCTGCTTGGATCGACATGAACGGAACCATTACGACTTACTTTTGCGCCTAGACGCTTTAGTAGTTCCATGGTTGTGTCGATATCACGAAGGTGTGGCACGTTTGCCACTTCTACTGGCTCTTCCGCCAAGATAGACGCAAATAAAATCGGCAGTGCTGCGTTTTTTGCACCTGAAATGGTCACTTCACCAACCAGTGGTTTATCTGACCCAATAACTCGAAACTTTTCCATCAATAAACCTTAAAGCGACATTAGCTTCTTATCACGAGCCCACTCTTCTGGAGTGAACGCTTTGATTGATAGCGCGTGAATGTCGTTACGCTGGATGTAATCCATCAGAGGACCGTAAATTAACTGCTGCTTCTTAACGCGGCTCATTCCATCGAAACAAGCATCAACAGCAACCACTTCATAGTGGCTCCCTTCACCTTTTACATGCACTTCTTGAAGGTTTAGTGCTTCTTCTAGTAACTGTTGTACTTTTGCGCTATCCACAATTTACCCCTGATAATTCTGTATATGTTTGGCCACTAAAGATTCAACGTTGCTCAATTGAAACAAAGTGCGCAATTGCGCTGGCACGAAACTGAGCATTATATGACAGTTTTGCTTTTTTGCATGCTCTAATAAGTGGATTAACATCACCATTCCCGCAGAGTCGATGCGTTCAATCTCTTGGAGTGAGCATTCTAGCTCGGTTTGAGAAGGTCGCCATTGCTGTGCCACCGCCCACAAAGACGGCACCGAATCGCGATCCAGCGCCCCTGTAAGCTTAAGAATGTCTGCCTGTAAATGCCACTGAGAATGAGACTGTGCCATTACTTTGCTGCCTCGAAGCGAATTGGCTGTGCAGCCAGTTTCTCTAAATCTTTAGCGACCGCAAGAATACCTTCTTGGCGAATTTGTGTATTCCACTCCGATTGTTTGCTTGATAGTAGGCTAATACCCTCAGCCACCATATCGAATGCTAACCACTCACCGGTCTTCTTATCTTTGCGCAGTTTAAATTCAAGTTTGATATTTGGACGCGGTGCGTCGATGATTTCAACCTTGACGCTAGTAATGCGCTTAGAAGGATCCAGTTTTGGCTCCGGACCAAACTCAATTTGTTGATCCGTATATTGCGTTAATACTTGCGCGTATGACGTCACCAAGTAAGCACGAAATGCTGTGATGAATTCACCCACATCTTCACGCTTCGCCCCTTTTAGGTTTGGACCAAGCAGTTTCAATGCCGCATAGCGATCGTTGACATAAGGCATAAGCTCTTCTTCAACGATGGTTTTTAGCAAGTTTGGATCTTTTTTGATTTGCGGTTGCTCCGCTTTGAGACGCTCAAACGTCACTTCTGCAACCTGCTTCATCATTTGGTATGGCTGAGTTTTATCTACTTCAGCAGCAACGGCTCCAAATGCAGTAAATGCTGCTAAGAAAGAAAGTAATAGTCTAGAAAACATGGATTATTCCTTACTCGTGTCACCAGAATCGCCTGAGCCACCAATGCTGTATAGAACCTGACCGATCAGGTCTTCTAGTACCAATGCAGATTTGGTGTCTTCGATGGTGTCACCATCAACAAGCATTTCTTCATCATCAAAAACAAAGCCCGGTACCAAGCCAATGTACTGCTCACCAATCAATCCAGATGTCAAAATTTGCACGCTAGAAGTTTCTGGGAATTGGTTATATTGGCTGTTAATCGACAAGCTCACTACAGGTAATAGGCTATCAGGGTTAAGTGTAATGTTACTTACACGACCGATAACAACGCCACCTACTTTCACAGGAGAACGTACTTTCAAGCTACCAATATTATCGAACTCGGCTTTCAGGGTGTAAGTATTGCCAGAGCCAATGCTTTTTACGTCAGCAACCTGAAAAATCATCACAAGAATCGCGCAAATTCCTGCTAATACAAAGCTGCCAACCCATAATTCTGTTTTACGTGTTTGTTGCATGATTAATTCCCAAACATCAATGCGGTCAGTACAAAGTCTAGTCCCAGTACTGCTAAAGAAGAATGCACAACAGTGCGCGTCGTTGCTCGGCTGATCCCTTCCGAAGTTGGAATAGCGTCATAGCCATTAAATAGAGCGATCCAAGTAACGGTAATCGCGAACACAATACATTTGATCATGCTGTTACCGATGTCTTGACCTAATTCCACTGAAGATTGCATCGCAGCCCAGAAGCTGCCGTGGTCTACGCCTTTCCAATCCACACCAACAAGCTGAGCGCCCCAGATACCAACTGCCATAAAGATCATAGCTAATAATGGCATTGAGATAGCCCCAGCCCAAAAACGTGGTGCGATGACACGTTTTAGTGGATCCACAGCCATCATTTCCATGCTTGAAAGCTGCTCCGTTGCCTTCATCAACCCAATTTCTGCAGTCAGTGCTGAGCCAGCGCGACCAGCAAACAATAACGCAGTTACTACTGGTCCTAACTCACGTAGTAGCGAAAGAGCGACCATTTGACCCAGGCTGCCTTCTGCTCCGTAATCCACCAGCACAACATAACCTTGCAAGCTAAGCACCATGCCGATGAACAAGCCAGAAACGACAATGATCGCCAGCGATTGCACACCTACGGAGTAAAGCTGTTTAATCAACAGAGGAAAATTCTTGATTGGCTGAGGTCGAGTCACTAATGCGCCAACAAGCATCAAGGTCGCACGACCAAAGGCTTCACAGATGGCTAATGTTCGTTTACCTAATGAAGCGACAAATTGAATAAAGCTATCGACCATCAAATAAGTCCTTTTCGATACTTTGAGCAGGAAAGCGAAACGGCACGGGACCATCGGCTTCCCCTTGTAAGAATTGCTTCACACGTGGGTCGGGATTATCGATCAACTCTTGTGGCGTACCAAAAGCAATGATTTTGCCATCAGCCATCAAGTAGACCCAATCCGCGATACTCATCACTTCAGGCACATCATGAGAGACGACGATTGAAGTCAGCCCCAATGCGCGATTCAAGTTGCTAATTAGCTCAACCAAAACGCCCATAGTGATTGGGTCCTGCCCAACAAAAGGTTCATCGTACATGATGAGATCCGGGTCTAAGGCTATGGCACGAGCTAGTGCAGCTCGGCGAGCCATGCCGCCGGAAAGCTCACTTGGCATCAATTCTGCCGCACCTCGTAATCCGACCGCTTCAAGCTTTAGAAGCACCATGGTACGAATTAATTCTTCGGAAAGTTCCGTGTGTTCACGCAAAGGAAACGCCACATTGTCGAACACATTCAAGTCAGTAAACAAAGCTCCCGACTGGAACAACATGCTCATTTTTTTGCGTGCTTGATAAAGCTTTTTACGAGACAGGGATGGAATATTATCGCCATCAAACCAGATCTCCCCTTGCTCGGGATAAATCTGCCCACCAATAAGGCGCAGCAGTGTCGTTTTACCAATCCCCGACGGTCCCATAATGGCCGTCACTTTTCCTTTTGGCACATGCAGATCAATGCCATCGAAGATCTTGCGCTCTCCACGTGAAAAAGTGAGATTGTTAACGGTAACTAAATCGTTGTTCGACATACTATCTCTTCTACTAGTTGTGAGCGGTTCTCACAGAGTTGCAATCCAACTCAACCCCGATTGTTTTCAAGATATTACGTCGAGAATATCCTAAAGTGACTTCGGTACACTTATTAGGCTGCAATCATAAGCACAATGAACCTGAATTAAAAGCACTGTTCGATTAAATAAAGCCGACGAAATTCAAGCAATTCAGCATAAAATATGACGAAACCCAAGGAAGGTGTTTAAATCCCATTCCAGAATAGCCGTATTCCAACAGACAAGTGAATGAGCAACAATTAAACACAATTTCGTTACTAACCTTTAATTTATTTGTTGTTTATCTTCCATTTTTGGCCGCAAAAGGTCAAAATTAGCGGTTACTCATTTCACTTATTTTATTACTTAGGAATCATCATGCTCGAAGCCGTTGCGTTGCTTATCGTCGGTCTTGTTTTACTTGTTTGGAGTGCAGATAAACTTGTTTTTGGCTCTGCTGCTCTGGCCCGCAACGTCGGTATTTCACCTTTAGTGATCGGTATGACAATCCTAGCAATGGGTTCATCTGCGCCGGAAATGATGGTTTCGGCGACAGCAGCATGGGATGGAAAAACCGATACTGCCGTTGGTAACGTATTGGGTTCCAACATTGCCAACATTGCTTTAATCCTAGGCATTACAGCGCTTATTAAGCCCCTTTCTATCAGTTCTGCAGTTATTCGCCGTGAACTGCCTTTGATGATAGCAGTAACCGTACTGGCGGGTATTTTGCTATGGGATAGCCATTTAGGTTTTTACGAAGGCGTGCTGCTGTTCATTCTGTTTGGTGGTTTCTTGTTTGCAATGTTGCAAATTAGCCGTAAAGAGCAAAAAGCGGGTGATGCGTTTGTTGAAGATCAAGAGTCTGAAGTACCAGAAGGTGTGAGCAACTCAAAAGCGGTGATGTGGGTAGTGATCGGTCTGATACTGCTTCCTTTGGCAGCAAGTATGTTGGTTGATAACGCCGTGATCATTGCGAAGTACTTTGGCATGAGTGACCTCGTGATCGGTTTAACCATTATTGCCATTGGTACTAGTCTTCCTGAGCTGGCAGCTTCTCTTGCTGGTGTTCTAAAGGGCGAAGACGATATGGCAGTTGGTAACATCATCGGCTCAAACGTATTCAACATTCTTGCGGTAATGGGTCTACCGGGCATTATTAATCCATCAATGCTAAGCGAATATGCAATGGGGCGTGATTTCTGGGTAATGCTGGGTGTATCTCTACTACTTGTAGCGATGTGCTTGGGTAAATCTCGTAGCATCAACCGCATTGAAGGTGGCATTTTGTTTGTGTGTTTCTTGGCTTACCAAGTTTACCTATTCGCAAACATGGCTGCTTAATAACATAATAAGTAAAGACAAATTGGAGCACTGATATGTCCACTCAATTTGATTTTCGCGCTGCTGCTAAACAAGTACTCGATATCGAAGTGAAAGCACTACAACAGCTAGACCAATACTTTGATGCGCAGTTTGAGCAAGCTTGCGAATTGATTCTTTCCAACAACGGCAAGGTTGTCGTGATGGGTATGGGCAAGTCAGGTCACATTGGCAACAAGATTGCCGCTACGCTTGCAAGCACAGGTACCTCTGCATTTTTCGTTCACCCAGGTGAAGCGGCTCACGGTGATCTCGGTATGATCAGTGCTGGCGACATTGTTATCGCCATTTCAAACTCAGGTGAATCACATGAGATTTTATCTCTGTTCCCTGTTTTGAAACGCTTGAACATTAAGATCATCAGCATGACAGGTAAGCCGGAATCTAACATGGCGAAACTGTCCGATCTCCACTTGCAAATTACTGTACCAAAAGAAGCTTGTCCGCTTGGTCTTGCTCCAACCAGCAGCACCACGGCAACGTTGGTCATGGGCGATGCACTGGCAGTTGCACTTCTCCAAGCGCGAGGGTTCTCTGCAGAAGATTTTGCGTTATCACATCCAGGTGGCGCCTTGGGAAGAAAATTGCTGCTTAAGCTGTCTGATATTATGCACTTTGGTAATTCGCTACCAAAAGTGTCACCAGATGCTTTAATTCGTGACGCACTGCTTGAGATTTCGGAAAAAGGCTTAGGCATGACCGCTATCGTCGATGAGCACGATGCTATGCTTGGTATATTCACTGATGGCGATTTACGTCGTACGTTAGATAAACGCATTGATATCCATACCACAGCCATTGGTGATGTGATGACGAAAAACCCAACTACCGCCCATCCTGAGATGCTGGCAGTAGAAGGCTTAAACCTGATGCAAGACAAAAACATCAATGCTCTGATCTTGTGTGATGACAATAAAATTGTCGGCGCACTGAATATGCATGATTTATTAAAGGCTGGCGTGATGTAATATCGCGTCACCAAAAAGACTTAACGATTGATTTAACAGATTAAGGCAATGGTCAGGGAAGTACTGAGCTAAGATAAAGGCCTTTATTTTATGAGTTTTACTCGCCTTATTTATTTGCTCTTGATTTTTGTTGTTGCGTGGTGCGGTTATTACCTCATGACGCCAAAAAGCAATGAAAATATCCAAGTAGCACCAAATTTAGAACTGCCTATGTTCAGTGGTACTGGACTAGAAAACATCACTTATGGTGAAGATGGTGTCCGCAGTTACATCATCCGTTCCACTAATTTGGATCATTATGCCAAAAGTGGAGACACGATATTTAAGAGCCCAACACTCATGGTGTACCGCGAAGGTAGTGTGGTTGAGTGGAAGGTGACTGCAACCAGAGCAGTCTTAGATGAAGACCAAATTCTGACGCTGTACGACAACGTGCTAATGCAAAACCTTTTGCCTGGTGCAAGTTTCGATACCATGGCGACAGACAAATTGGTGATTAATCTAACCAATCGTGATTTTAAAGCCGATCAACAAGTGATGTTGGTTGGACCGCAATTTGAAACTACTGGGGGCGCAATGCAGGGCAACTTAAAGGCTCACACTGCGACTCTAACTGATGAAGTTCAAGGTCGATATGAAACCGTTACACCTTAGCCTATTGGCATTGGTTTTAGCAGCGCCACAAGCGTTAGCACTTAAGTCGGATACACAACAGCCGGTTTACATTAATTCAGACACTCAACAAGTGGACATGAAGAGTAATCAGGTGATCTTCAAAGGAGATGTATCGCTTAAGCAAGGTAGCATCAATATCGATGCTGATAGAATCGTGGTGACTCGCGATCCTAAAACCGAGTCTATCAAACAGATCCAAGCATTTGGCAAACCAGCTACCTTTTCTCAGTTAATGGACGATGGCAAAACGCTCAGTGGTCAGGCGACTGAGTTAGACTACCGTATTTCTACTGATGAATTGACCATGAAAGGTCAAGCGCAACTGGCTCAAGACGGAAACACCATCAAAGGTTCGTCAATTCGTTACCAAATTGGTCAACAGAAGCTAGTCGCTGACAGCTCGAAGGATGAGCGCGTAACAACCATCCTGCAACCGAACCAAGTCGAGAACTAATATGGCAGTACTAAGTGCAAAGAACCTTGCTAAAAGCTACAAAAAACGCAAGGTGGTAACTGATGTAAGCCTTGAAGTAGAGTCTGGCCAGATTGTTGGTCTATTGGGTCCTAACGGTGCGGGTAAAACCACATCGTTTTATATGATCGTTGGCTTGGTACCACGTGACGAAGGCACCATTACAATCGACAACCAAGACATCAGTATTCTGCCGATGCATAGCCGCTCTCGTATGGGTATCGGTTACCTGCCACAGGAAGCCTCCATCTTCCGTAAGCTGTCGGTTGAAGACAACATCATGGCGGTTCTGGAAACTCGTCAAGAGTTAACGCGAGAAGAGCGTCAAGATAAGCTGGAAGATTTGTTAGAAGAATTCCACATACAGCACATACGCACCAGTGCGGGTATGGCACTATCGGGTGGTGAGCGCCGCCGTGTAGAAATCGCGCGAGCACTAGCTGCTAACCCTCAGTTCATTTTGCTGGATGAACCATTTGCGGGTGTTGACCCGATTTCGGTTAACGACATCAAAAAAATCATCGAACACCTGCGCGATCGCGGTCTTGGTGTACTAATCACTGACCACAACGTTCGTGAAACCTTGGACGTATGTGAAAAAGCCTATATCGTAAGCCAAGGACATCTCATCGCATCGGGAACTCCGGATGAAGTTCTCAATAACGAGCAGGTGAAACAAGTTTATCTCGGCGAACAATTCCGTCTATGATTACATTAGGAACGGTAAGATTCTGAGCATTACAAGGTAAGTAACACTGAATGAAACCTTCATTACAACTCAAGCTAGGTCAACAGTTAGCCATGACGCCGCAGCTGCAACAAGCCATCCGTTTGTTGCAATTGTCGACGCTCGATCTTCAACAAGAAATTCAAGAAGCGCTGGATTCCAACCCGCTATTGGAAGTTGAAGAAGGTCACGATGAACCTCAAGTAAATGGTGAAGATAAGTCAGCATCCGAAGCCGCTGAAGCCAGTGCCAACGACACCTCTGAACCCGATCTTCCAGACAGTTCAGACGTAATTGAAAAATCTGAAATCAGTTCTGAACTAGAAATCGATACCACCTGGGATGACGTTTACAGCGCTAACACTGGCAGTACAGGTCTAGCGCTTGATGACGACATGCCGGTCTACCAAGGTGAAACCACTGAATCACTGCATGATTACCTCATGTGGCAATTAGATCTCACGCCTTTCAGTGAAACAGACCGCACCATCGCACTCGCGATCATCGATGCTGTCGATGATTATGGCTACCTCACTCTTTCTCCTGAAGAAATCCATGAGAGCTTCAATAATGAGGAAGTCGAGTTAGATGAAATCGAAGCAGTGCGTAAGCGTATTCAACAATTTGACCCGCTTGGGGTTGCATCCCGCAACCTACAAGAATGTTTACTGCTGCAATTAGCGACCTTCCCAGAAGATACGCCGTGGCTAGCAGAAGCGAAAATGGTATTGAGCGATCATATCGATCACCTTGGTAATCGCGACTACAAGCTAGTCATCAAAGAGACTAAGCTTAAAGAAGCTGACCTGCGTGAAGTCTTGAAGCTAATTCAACAACTTGATCCTCGCCCAGGCAGTCGCATCACACCGGATGACACTGAATACGTCATTCCAGATGTGTCCGTATTTAAAGATCATGGTAAGTGGACCGTATCCATTAACCCTGACAGCATTCCAAAACTAAAAGTAAATCAACAATATGCGCAGCTAGGCAAAGGCAACAGTGCGGATAGCCAGTACATTCGCAGCAATTTGCAAGAGGCAAAATGGCTGATTAAGAGCCTAGAAAGCAGAAACGAGACGCTTCTCAAAGTTGCAAGATGTATTGTTGAACATCAACAAGATTTCTTCGAGTATGGTGAAGAAGCCATGAAACCAATGGTACTAAACGATGTAGCATTGGCAGTGGACATGCATGAATCAACGATTTCTCGTGTGACAACGCAGAAGTTCATGCACACACCACGTGGCATTTTTGAATTGAAGTACTTCTTCTCTAGCCATGTTAGTACAGACAATGGTGGAGAATGTTCGTCCACAGCAATTCGTGCTCTCATCAAGAAACTGGTCGCAGCGGAAAATACCGCTAAACCTTTAAGTGATAGCAAGATTGCTGCTCTTCTGGCTGACCAAGGGATTCAAGTCGCAAGACGAACGATTGCGAAATATCGCGAATCCTTGGGTATCGCCCCTTCAAGTCAGCGTAAACGCCTACTTTAAGGCACCAACTGAAAAGGAAAGTCTATGCAAATCAATATTCAAGGCCATCACGTTGATCTTACCGATTCAATGCAAGACTATGTTCAATCTAAGTTTCAGAAGCTCGAAAGGTTCTTCGACCACATTAACCAAGTTCACGTGGTACTAAAAGTTGAAAAACTCGACCAAATAGCGGAAGCTACACTCCACATAAATCAAGGCGAAATCCACGCGTCATCGAACGACGAAAATATGTATGCAGCAATTGACTCGCTGGTGGATAAATTAGTTCGTCAACTTAACAAGCACAAAGAAAAACTAAACAGTCATTAATCATGCAACTGAGCGAGATACTGTCACTGGACTGCACCAAAAGTGCAGTCCATTGTACAAGTAAGAAACGTGCCCTAGAGATGATCAGTCAAATTGTTGCTGAGAACACGGGTCAAGATTCTACGGAACTGTTTGAGTGTATGCTCAGCAGAGAAAAAATGGGTAGTACTGGTATCGGTAACGGTATTGCTATCCCCCACGCAAGAATGCAATCAAGCGACAAAGCCATCGCGGTGTTACTTCAATGTGACGAGGCGATTGAGTTTGATGCTATCGACAATCGACCTGTCGACCTTCTTTTTGCTCTCCTTGTTCCAGAAGAACAGTGCAAAGAGCACCTCAAAACATTATCCTCTATGGCAGAGCGCCTAAGCGACAAGCAAGTACTTAAGAGCTTGCGTAACGCTCAGAGCGATGAAGAACTCTACGACATTATGATTCATCAGTAATCAGGACGATCACCATGCGATTAATCGTTGTTAGTGGGCACTCTGGTGCCGGGAAGAGTGTTGCTTTACGTGTGCTTGAGGACTTAGGCTACTATTGTGTAGACAACCTACCAGTTAACTTGCTTGATGCGTTTGTTCAATCGGTTTCCGATAGCAAACAGAACGTGGCAGTAAGTATCGATATTCGCAATATCCCTAAGAAACTCAAAGAACTGAACACCACACTTGAAAAGCTAAAAGCTGAACTGGATGTGACAGTACTTTTCTTAGACGCCAACAAAGAAACTCTACTCAAGCGCTACAGCGAAACTCGTCGAATTCACCCACTGTCACTTGGCAGCCAGTCGCTCTCTCTTGATCAAGCTATCGAACTTGAGCACGACATCCTAATGCCGCTAAAAGCCCATGCAGACTTAGTATTGAACAGTAGTGGTCAATCTCTTCATGACCTTAGCGAAACGGTACGCATGCGAGTTGAAGGCAGGGAACGCAAAGACTTGGTGATGGTGTTTGAATCATTTGGTTTCAAGTACGGCTTACCATCAGACGCGGATTACGTGTTCGATGTACGCTTCCTACCAAACCCACACTGGGAGCCAGCACTGCGCCCTCTCACTGGTTTAGACGCTCCAATCGGTGCGTTCTTGGAGCAGCATCAGTCTGTACTTGACCTGAAATACCAAATTGAGAGCTTCATTGAGACTTGGTTACCTCTACTAGAGAAAAACAACCGCAGCTACCTTACAGTTGCGATTGGTTGTACTGGTGGCAAGCACCGCTCGGTTTATCTCACTCAAAAAATCGGTGAGTTCTTTGCTGATAAAGGACACCAAGTACAAATTCGCCACACTTCATTGGAAAAGAACGTTAAGGAATAACGGTGGAAATAAGTCGTAAAGTACTGATCCAAAACCGCTTAGGGTTGCACGCTCGTGCTGCGGTTAAACTGGTAGAGCTGGCGCAAAGCTTCGATGCGGTGATCACCATCGACAACGAAGAAGACAAAACCGCGACCGCAGACAGCGTCATGGGGTTGTTGATGCTGGAGTCCGCCCAAGGACAATACGTGACTATCCACGCAACTGGCGACCAATCCGAGCAAGCTCTTGATGCTGTTTGCCATTTGATTGAAGATAAGTTTGATGAAGGCGAGTGATTCACTCGCTTTTTTATTATCTATAGCCAGATATCCCACATAACTTTCACCTCCTGCTTAAATTCCGATAAATAATTTTGTCGACTTTCATAAGTTGTTATTAAAAGGTGCCTAGAATTAAGTTATTATTCAAAGCATTGTAAATATCAGGAATTAGGAGGAATGAATGGCAGAGCAAATAGAATTCGACCAAGCTCACCAAGCCCTCCAAGAAGTCACTGAAGCACTGGAAAACGGTCGCTTCGTCCATGTTCGTCGCCAACTGCAGGACATGGAACCTGAGGATATCGCCCACCTTTTAGAAGCTTCGCCGCGTAAAAGTCGTGAGGTTCTTTGGCAACTTACCGACCCAGAAGATTACGGTGAGATTCTTGACGAGCTGAACGAAGACGTTAAAGACAGTCTTGTGTCCAAAATGGCTCCTGAAGCGCTTGCAGAAGCGACGGAAGGCATGGACACCGATGACGTGGCTTACGTCCTACGTAGCTTGCCTGACGACGTCTCACGCGAAGTTCTGTCTCAGATGGATTCAGCGGATCGTCTACGCGTCGAAACCGCCCTATCCTACCCTGAGGATACCGCGGGTGGACTGATGAACACCGACGTAATCACCATTCGTGGTGACGTTGATGTGGATGTAGTCCTGCGTTATTTGCGTATGAAAGGCGAACTGCCTGAAGCAACTGACGCACTATACGTGATTGATGATGACAGCAGACTGATTGGTGAACTACCGATCACCACGCTGATCACCACGCAACCTGATGTCAAAGTCAGTGAAGTGATGGAAGACGCCGACGATGCAATTACAGTTGATACCAGTGACTCTGACGTAGCAAGCCTGTTTGAACGTCGTAACTGGGTATCAGCTCCGGTTGTGGATGAAAACCAGCATCTTGTCGGTCGTATCACCATCGATGACGTAGTCGACGTTATCCGTGAAGACGCTGAACACTCAATGATGAGTATGGCGGGTATGGACGACGACGAAGATACCTTCGCGCCTGTGGTAAAGTCTGCTCGTAAACGTAGCATTTGGCTTGGTGCCAACGTACTTGCTGCACTAGCCGCTGCTTCTGTCTCCAACATGTTTGAAGCGACTCTAGACCAAATGGCTGCGATTGCTGTCCTAATGACCATCGTGCCTTCAATGGGTGGTGTAGCAGGTAACCAAACCGTTGCACTTGTAATCCGTGGCTTAGCTCTCGGTCATATCGGTGACTCGAACAAACGCGAACTCTTGATGAAAGAGGCGGCTATCGGCTTGCTAAACGGCATCATGTGGGCGCTGATCATCGGTGGTATTGTGGTTGCCTGGAAAGGAAACTGGATGCTTGGTGGGATTATCTCGGCGGCCATGCTAACCAACCTGCTTGTGGCAGGTATTGCGGGCGTTACCATTCCAATCCTACTCAAGAAAATGAACATCGATCCAGCTCTCGCTGGTGGTATGGCTCTGACCACAGTAACGGACGTAATTGGTCTATCAGTCTTCCTCGGTCTCGCAACCTTAATGATTTAAGCTATGTAGCGAACCGCCAATAACGAGCAATAAAAAAGCCTGATGAACACATCAGGCTTTTTCGTATCTAGCGGTTAGCAAGCTTATTCACCAGCAACCTTCATGGTATCCAACAAGATAGAACCAGTTTGGATTTGCGAGCGTGTTTCTACGTCGCTGCCCACAGCAACAATCTGGTTGAACATGTCTTTCAAGTTACCCGCAATGGTAATTTCAGACACTGGGTATTGGATTTCACCGTTCTCAACCCAGAAACCAGCTGCACCGCGAGAGTAATCGCCAGTTACAACGTTTACGCCTTGACCCATGGTTTCTGTTACTAGTAAACCTGTGCCCAGCTCTTTTAGCATTTGCTCGAAATTTTGACCTGTCGACTTCACATACCAGTTATGGATACCACCAGCGTGACCCGTTGGCTCCATCTTCATCTTGCGAGCGGCATAGCTAGTTAGCAAGTAGGTAGCTAAAACACCATCGGTAATGATTTCACGCTCTTGCGTGTAGACACCTTCGCTATCGAATGGGCTTGAAGCTAACCCACGTAGTACGTGCGGACGCTCAGAAATGTTGAACCACTCCGGCAATACTTGCTTACCAAGGTGATCCAATAGGAAAGAAGATTTGCGGTACAGGTTACCACCGCTGATTGCCATCACTAGGTGACCAATCAAGCCTGTCGCTACGTCCGCAGCAAACATCACTGGGTATTTGCCCGTCTTAAGCTTTTGCGCGTCAAGGCGACTGATGGTTTTCTCTGCCGCTTTGCGGCCAACCATTTCTGGTGACCAAAGATCGTCACGATGGCGCGCAACGGTATAGCTGTAATCGCGTTCCATCTCGCCGTTTTGACCCACGCCAATCACACAACAGCTAGTGCTATGACGGCTTGATGCGTAACTTGCTAACAAGCCATGGCTGTTACCGTAAACCTTAACGCCGTAGTGACTATCGTAGCTCGCACCATCGCTTTGCTTAATAGCGTCGCTGTAGTTCAGCGCTTCTTTTTCAGCTGCGATAGCGACCTGCGCTGCGTAGTCTGGATCAGGAGCATCTGGGTGGAAAAGGTCTAAGTCTGGCACCTCTTTCACCATGTATTCTTTTGGAGCAGGACCTGCGAACGGGTCTTCTGATGTGTATTGAGCGATGTCTAGTGCTGCTAGAACGGTTTGCTCAATAGCAGCTTCGCTCAAGTCAGATGTGGAAGCACTGCCTTTACGTTGACCACGGTAGACAGTAATGCCTAGTGCGCCATCGCTGTTGAATTCAACGTTTTCCACGTCACCCATGCGAGTGGAAACACTCAAACCCGTACTCTTGGTGATTGCGACTTCAGCGGCATCAGACTTCGCCGCAGCGATTTCTAGTGCACGTGAAACGGCTTGTTCTAGCTCGGTACGTTGCTCAGCAACCTGCTGTTTAATATCCATTGTCTTTCACATCATGTATTCGATGCACAATAGAATAACAAGAATTTCGCTTTCTCCCCACGATTCTTGTTAAAATAGTCATAATATTAATCAAAACACAGGCAACTGAAATGGCACGTAAGAATCAAAAAGCGCCATGGGAACCAGAAGAAGAGATCATCTGGGTTAGTAAATCCGAGATGAAGCGAGACATGGAAGAGCTGCAAAAGCTTGGTGAAGAGCTAGTTGGTCTTAAGCCGGCGGTTCTAGAAAAGTTTCCATTGAGCGAAGAACTGCGCGAAGCGGTTGCTGATGCACAACGCTTTAAAAACGAAGCACGTCGTCGTCAGCTACAACGCATTGGTAAGCTAATGCGCTACGAAGATCCAGAACCAATTCAAGCGGCACTGGATAAAATCCGCAACAAGCACTCACAAGCGACAGCTGCTCTGCACAAGCTAGAAGCGCTGCGTGACCGCGTTGTGGAAGAAGGCGATAAAGCGATTGATGACGTAATGGAATTGTACCCAGAAGCGGATCGTCAACGTCTACGCCAACTTGCTCGCCAAGCAGCAAAAGAGAAGAAAGCCGGTAAACCAGCAAAATCTTACCGTGAAATCTTCCAAATTCTGAAAGCATTTGAAGAAGAAATGTAATTCAACGCTTAAGAAAGTAAAAAGCAGACCTGTGAGTCTGCTTTTTTCATACCTATTTTCAGATATTACGCCAAGCGATTGAGGCTTTCACCACGCTCAAAGGCGTTAATATTCTCAATCAAGATCTCAGCCAAACGCTGAATCGATGAGTCACTGCCCCAAGCGACGTGTGGCGTTAACAATAAATTGGGTAAGTGCATATTGGCAACCAACGGATTACTCTCATCGGCGGGCTCTTGGGTAAAGACATCAAACCCTGCACCAGCAATCTCACCTTGTTTTAAGCTATCCACTAAGGCTTGCTCATCTACCAAGCCACCACGTCCGGTATTAATCAAAATTGATGTTGGCTTCATCTGCTTAAGTTCCACTTCGCCAATCAAATTACGTGTTTCATCATTCAATGGACAATGCAGAGTGATGGCGTCCGCTTGATTTAGCATTTCAGTAAAAGAGACATAGCCTTCTCGGCACTCGGTTACGCCTTTGCGCTCCGCAAACACCACGTTCATACCTAACGCTTTCGCTAATTGTGCCGTCGCCAGACCTAATGCGCCGCTGCCAACCACCCCCAAAGTGCTACCTGCAACGTCCCCAATTGGATGCGTAAAGAAACAAAACTGTTTATTACGTTGCCACTCGCCTGCGGCAATGTCTTGATGATAACCAAACAAGTTGCGGCGCAAGGCAAAAAGCATCGCAATGACATGTTCAGGCACCGAGCGAGTCGCATAGCCACGCACGTTGGCGACCGCAACATTGTGCTCAGCGCAATAATTAACATCGACATTATTAAAACCCGTAGCCGCGACAGCAATCATCTTGAGATTGGGAAGTTGAGAGAGAACGGTTTGGTCGAGCATCACTTTGTTGCTGATCACGATATCTGCATCAGAAAGGCGTTCAACAACTTGCTCAGAAGAAGTCAGATCGTATTCCACCCAATCATGGGCAAAGCTTGGACGAGGAACTTGAATTTGAACGGGAATAGTCGCGCGGTCGAGGAAGACCACTTTAGGCAGTGACATAACAACTCCTTGTTCACTGCCTAAAGATGAATTTATGGACGTGGCAGTGTTTTGTAATCTGGTAATTTACGCGCTGGGTCGAAATAGTCAAAGATCATCGCTTCCGCTTCCGGGTAAAAATCACAAGGAACAAAAATGCTGCGCAGCCAATGGCATTTCGGATGGTAAAAGCTCAATTCAGCGGCGTGCAGTTCTAGGCGCTCAGAGAAAGCTTTTGCTTCTTCAGTTGCGTAAAATTCATCCCCCACAATCGGGTGACCTAATGCTTGCATGTGGACACGCAATTGGTGTGAGCGACCAGTGATAGGCAATAAACGTACAATCGTCGTCTTCGCTCCATCAGGGTGCTCTTCTCGCTTCGCCACTTGGAATAGCGTCTTAGAAGGTTTGCCATCTTCAAAACACACTTTCTGCAGTGGACGGTTAGGCCAATCGCAAATCAGCGGCAGGTCAATATCACCTTCTTCTTGCTCTACGTGCCCCCAAACTCGTGCATAGTAGATCTTATGCGTCAATCGATATTGAAACTGCTTCTTTAAAGCACTTTCTGCATGTTTGTTCTTCGCCAGAACCATCAAACCGGAAGTCGACATATCCAAACGGTGTACCACTTGAATGTCTGGATACTGCTCAGTGAGGCGACTCCACATACTGTCATAGTGCTCAGCGAGACGGCCCGGCACAGAGAGCAGACCGGATGGCTTATTCACAGCCAATATTTGCTCATCTTCAAAAACGACATCAATCCAAGGATCGGTTGGTGGATTGTACTCAAGCATTGCCATGGGCAGGATCTCTACAGAATAAAAACGCGCTGATTATACCCAAGAGCCCTCAAGATGCATGCACAAAACACGTTTAATTTTATCGCGAACCAGAGTCGATATAACTTTTTGAAATAACAAAAATTAACAAGTCAAACCACCAATAAAAATAAATCCAAACCAAGTTGTAAATTTAAATTGACAACCATACTGGGCATGTTACTTATAGTTTATCGTTGATGAACAAGGACAATAACAAATGGAATCGGCAGTACCAGATCAACCCCAATCCAAAATCTCCCAATTTGTACGCTCGTTGGGTCCCGGCATTCTAATGGCTTCTGCGGCGGTGGGTGGCTCTCACCTCGTTGCTTCAACAAAAGCTGGTGCCATTTATGGCTGGCAACTCGCCGTGCTTATCCTGCTAGTAAACCTTTTTAAATACCCATTTTTTCGAGCAGGCGTGCAATACACCATGGGCACAGGTAAAACCTTGGTTGAAGGCTACGCTAAGCTTGGTCGCCCCTACCTGTGGTTGTTCTTGTTTCTCAGCTCCGTTTCTGCGGTGATCAATACAGCAGCGCTTCTGATGTTCAGTGCGAGCTTGTTGGGCTACTTCATTCCATTTTCATTGTCGATGGCATCACTCAGTATCATTGTATTGGTCACGTGCTTGGTGATCCTATTTGCTGGTCATTACAAAGCGCTGGATACGCTCTCGAAAGTCATCATGACAGTACTGACCATTGCGACATTACTAGCAGTGGCGATTGCATTTGGTAATCCGGTAGAGCCCGTTGCGAACTTTGAATCCCCCTCTCCTTGGTCAATTGCAGCTATCGGCTTTATCGTTGTAACCATGGGCTGGATGCCAGCACCAATCGAGATCTCTTGTTTGACGTCTGCGTGGCTCAAACGCCAAACTAGCCAACAAGAAGTCACCGCAAAATCTGCGTTGTTTGATTTCAATGTCGGCTATATTGGTACTGCGGTATTGGCTTTGGTGTTTGTATCGCTAGGTGCGTTGATGCTACACGGCTCAGGCATCGAGCTTAAAAGCTCTGGCGTGGGCTTCTCCCACCAGCTAGTCGGCTTGTACGCTGCAACTATTGGTGAATGGTCACGCTACCTAATTGCGGTGATTGCGTTCTTCTGCATCTTCGGCAGTACAATTACGGTAATTGATGGCTACTCTCGTGTGATTTCAGACTCTCAACGTCTACTGCGCTCGCAACCAGAAACGAACCCAAAAGCCACGTCTGCGATCATGCTAACGGTATCGGTCTTAGCATTAGGTATTGTGGTGTTCTGGGCGTCAGCACTACTACCAATGCTGAACTTTGCTATGGTACTGGCGTTTATGACGACACCGTTCTTCGCGCTACTGAACTACATTCTGGTGAGCAAAACCGACTTGCCTAAGCCATTGGCATTGGGGCGTAAATTGAAGTGGTTGTCGATTGCTGGCTTGATTTACTTATTCGGCTTCTTAGCGCTGTTTATTTGGTGGAAGTGGCTAATGTAATTAGCTGCGAGCGATTAACTGAACCGCTGAGGTAAGCCAAACTCAGATAAAGAAAAAGGTCTTCAATTGAAGACCTTTTTTCGTGTGTTTGAACGCTGATTAGTTGTGGCTGACCACAATCAGACGTAGCGAATCTAGCTGAACCTGAGCTTGGTTGATGTAACCTGTTAGCTCTTTGATTTGTTCTTCAATCGATTCAATTTCTTCATCACGGATATTCGGGTTAACCGCTTTCAGTGCTTGTAGACGCTCAAGCTCAGCATTCAAGCTTTGTTGCATGTCTTGATGCGCTTGTTTGCGAACGTCTTCCACTTTCTGCTCAACCAATGCGTCACCCGCTTCGATTAGGCTGTGAATGTCTTTCTGTACCGATGTCACTAACTTGCTGCCTAGGTGACGGTTTACAGGGCTAAGCTGACGGTTGAAGCCTTCAAACTCAACCTGAGAAGACAGATCGTTACCACGAGCATCCATCATCATGCGAATTGGTGTCTTCGGTAAGAAACGAGTAATACCGCTGCGTTTTGGTGCTTGTGCATCTACCGCGTATACCAATTCAAGTAGGATAGTGCCCACTGGTAGCGCTTTGTTCTTCAGCAGAGAAACCGCAGAGGTACCAACACCTTCGCTCATCAGCAGATCAATACCACCTTGAATCATTGGGTGTTCCCAACTGATAAAGTGCATGTCTTCGCGAGACAGCGCTGTATCACGGTCAAATGTGATAGTCGCACCTTCGTATGGCAAGCCTGGGTAGCTTGGCACCATCATGTGCTCAGATGGCGTTACCACAAGTGCATTTTCGCCTTTGTCGTCTTGGTTCAAGCCAATGGTGTCGAACAGAGACAGAGCGAACGTCACTAGGTTTGTGTCACCATCTGTCGATGAGATTTTCTCAACGATCTGCTGCGCTTTCTCGCCGCCGTTTGAATGCATCTCTAGTAGGCGGTCACGACCTTGCTCAAGTTGTGATTTCAGCTCTTTGTTCATCTTCGCTGATTCTTCAATCACTTCATCAAGGTTTGAAACATCACCAGACGCCAGCATTTCAATCAGAGCATCAGAGTACTTATCGTAAACCGCGCGACCTGTTGGACAGGTTTCAGCAAACGCGTTCAGACCTTCATCAAACCAACGAGCAAGAATCGCTTGTGACGTGTCTTTTAGGTAAGGCACGTGGATATCGATATCACGCTTCTGACCGATACGGTCCAGACGACCAATACGCTGCTCTAGCAAGTCTGGGTTGAACGGTAAATCGAACATCACAAGCTGGTTAGCAAACTGGAAGTTACGACCTTCTGAGCCGATTTCGCTACAGATAAGAACCTGTGCGCCACCCTCTTCTTGCGCAAAGTAAGCAGCCGCTTTGTCACGCTCAAGGATCGACATACCTTCGTGGAATACAGTTGCACGAATACCTTCACGCTCACGCAGTGCTTGCTCAAGTTGCAGCGCAGTGCTTGCACGAGAAGCAATAACCAATACTTTGTCGCTGCGTTTCTCTTTTACTTTCTCAAGTAGCCAGTTAACACGTGAGTCGAACTGCCACCAGCTTGAATCTTCGCCTTCAAATTCTTGGAAGATTTCTTCTGGATAAAGGTTCTTCACCGCGCGCGCTTCTGGTGTCATCTTGCCACCGATCATGCCTGATACACGCATTGACGTGGTGTACTGCTGCGGAATGTCCATTGGCATTAGATGCACGTTACGCTTCGGGAAGCCTTTGATTGCTGCACGCGTGTTACGGAACAGAACGCGACCTGTACCGTGACGGTCCATCAGGTTGTCGATCAGTTCTTGGCGCGCTGACGCTTTCGCTTCTTCATCACTGTCGCTTTCGATAATACGGAATAGTGGCTCAACGTCTTGCTCAGAAAGCAGTTCAGTAATTTGGTTTTTCGCTTCGTCAGGCAGCTTCTCACCAGAGAACAGCGAAGTAATAGCATCCGCAACAGGTGCGTATTGCTCTTCTTCTTCAACGAATGCGTCGTAATCGTAGAAGCGATCTGGGTCTAGCAGACGTAAACGAGCGAAGTGACTCTCACGACCTAGCTGCTCTGGTGTTGCTGTTAGCAGTAGCACACCCGCAGTGCGTTCTGCCAAGCCTTCTACCACTTGGTATTCGCGGCTTGGTTTGTCTTGGCTCCATTCTAAGTGGTGCGCTTCATCGACAACCAATAGATCCCACTCGCCTTCTAGCGCTTGCTCGAAACGCTTGCGGCTCTTACGTAGGAAATCCAGTGAACACAGCACGTATTGCTGCGTATCAAATGGGTTTTCCGCTTCTGCGAACGCTTCAATACAACGCTCTTCATCGAAGATAGAGAAGTGCAGGTTGAAACGACGCATCATCTCAACGAGCCACTGGTGTTGCAGTGTCTCTGGCACCACGATAAGGATACGTTCAGCACGACCGGACAGCACTTGCTGGTGGATGATCATGCCCGCTTCGATGGTTTTACCCAGACCAACTTCATCCGCTAGCAATACGCGAGGCGCGTGACGACGACCGACTTCGTGCGCGATGTAAAGCTGGTGAGGGATCAAGCCTGCACGCATGCCACACAGACCACGCATTGGGCTCTTGTGTTGCTCAAATTGGTTTTGTAGCGCACGGTAGCGAAGTACAAAGTTGTCCATGCGATCGATTTGACCTGCGTACAACTTGTCTTGCGGCTTGTTAAAACGAATGTGGTTGCTTAGGAAGATTTCACGCAACACGATCGCCGTTTCTTGCGTGTCTTCACGAGTACCGAAATAGGTGTATAGACCTTCATCTTCCAGTACTTCTTCAACTTTTAATGACCAACCTTCTTGGCAATCGATGACATCACCGACGTTGAACGTTACTCGGGTAACTGGTGCATCGTTACGTGCGTAAACTCGGTTTTCCTCTGATGCTGCAAACATCAATGTCACAGTACGAGCATCCATTGCTACTACGGTACCTAAACCTAAATCGCTTTCCGTATCGCTAATCCAGCGCTGCCCCAAAGCAAATGTCATGAATTGACTACCTCGTTGTTGTTTCTTGTTGGTCTCTACCCATCCCGATGGGCATGGATAATAGTTTAGATCTGATTCTGGCTTCTGCTATGCCAATCGTGCTTGTCATGCCACTTTGTGCTGTGCATTTTTAAGCCAGCTGAACATGATAAATCGGGCGTAGCCTATACGCAGAAAAAGGTCGCTAATCTTACTTGAAGCTGTGATTTAGGTCACGCCGAAACCGCCCAGAGGGGCAACTTTTTTTCCTGAATTAGGAATGCAATCAAATTGTAAAAAACTCATGACAATTATTAAGTTGTAAGAAGTAAATTTTACGTATACTTCTAATGAGGGGCGCTTAGAGTCATCAAGCATGATTTGAGCGCATTAAGTACACGATTAGGATCAACACGGGTTTGCAGTAAGTTGTCTTGCTACTCGGTTGCGCACTAACCGACATTGCCCGACAACCTCTATTGCAAGCAATCAGAGTTAGGAAGACTGTTCCTTCTTAGCTACTAGCCAGCAAAGCCGCGCTGCGGCAAGGAGACGCTATGGGCGATACCGATCGGAAACTGTTTGTACTCGATACCAACATTCTTCTTCATGAACCCTTCGCCATCTTCTCTTTCCAAGAACACGATGTCGTCATCCCAATGACCGTGTTGGAAGAACTCGACCGAATCAAAGACAGTAAACGTGATGTAGCAAGGGATGCACGCGTTGCGATTCGCGCTTTGGAAGATCTGTTTAAAGACGCAACACCCGATGAAATCTCAGAAGGTATTCCAGTTTCTAAAGATAACCCAAGCCAAGGCACCATCTCTATTTTGGCGGACTTCGAATTGCAGGAAACCGTCAAAGCCTTCGCCGACAAAGCCGGTGACAACCGCATACTCAATGCGGTGCTTTATCTGCAAAACAAACGCGCACCACGTGAAGTCGTGCTCGTAACCAAAGACATCAACATGCGTTTGCGAGCCAAAGGCGCTGGCGTACGTTTCGTTGAAGACTATCGTACGGATCAACTGATTGATGATATCCAATATCTCACCAAAGGCTTCCAACAACGTGAAGGTGATTTTTGGAGTGATGTGGATGAAGTTGAGAGTTACGCGCTGGGTGGAAAAACGTTCCATAAACTCAACCGCGAACCGTTCGAGCCGACCTTTATCAACCAATACGTGATTGATGAAGAGAGTGATTTTGTAGGTCGAGTAGAAACCATTAATGAGGATAAGGTTACGCTGCTCGACCTGAGTCGTGAGCGCATGATGCATCGTCGCGCTTGGGACATTACACCGAAAAATATCTATCAAGGCATGGCGATGGATGCCTTGCTTGATCCTGATATTGATTTGGTGATTCTGACCGGCGCTGCCGGTAGTGGTAAAACGCTCCTTGCAATGGCAGCAGCACTAGAGCAAACCATTGAAAAAGGCATGTTCGATAAGATTATCGTAACGCGGAACACGCCAGATATTGGTGAGTCGATTGGTTTCTTACCGGGCTCGGAAGAAGAGAAAATGATGCCGTGGTTAGCCGCAGTGACCGATACCTTGGAAGCACTGCACAAGAACGACCATTGCACCGAAGGTTCGATGAAGTACATCTGCGATAAAGCCAACATTCAGTTTAAATCGATTAACTTTATGCGTGGTCGCTCTATCCAGAATGCGTTTGTCTTGCTCGATGAGTGTCAGAACTTAACCGCTTCACAAATCAAAACCATCATCACCCGTTGTGGTGAAGGCACTAAGATTGTGTGCTCGGGTAACTTGGCACAGATTGACTCCCACTACCTAACCCCAGTGACGTCTGGTTTGACGTATATGGTTGAGCGCTTCAAGAACTTTGAAGGCAGCGCCAATATTCACCTCAATGGTGTGGTGCGCAGTCGCTTGGCTGAATTTGCTGAAGAGAACCTATAGCGAATACCCTCCCCCTAAAAACAAAAGAGCGCTCAATGAGCGCTCTTTTTAATTCTATTTCAGATGAAGTTTACTCAGTACCACCAACGGTAATGGAGTCGAGTTTCAATGTTGGTTGACCAACGCCAACCGGTACGCTTTGACCCGCCTTACCACATACGCCAACGCCTCTGTCGATGCTTAGGTCGTTACCCACCATAGAAACTTGTTGCATTGCTTCGATGCCTGAGCCTATCAACGTTGCGCCTTTCACTGGGCGAGTGATTTTGCCATCTTCAATCAAGTACGCTTCCGATGCAGAGAACACGAACTTACCAGAAGTGATGTCCACCTGACCGCCCCCGAAGTTTGGTGCGTACAGACCTTTCTTCACTGTAGAGATGATCTCTTCTGGCGTGTGCTCACCCGGCAGCATGTAAGTGTTGGTCATACGTGGCATTGGTAGATGCGCGTAAGACTCACGACGACCGTTACCTGTAGGATTCACACCCATTAGGCGTGCGTTCAACTTATCTTGCATGTAGCCCTTAAGCACACCATTTTCGATAAGTGTGTTGTATTGACCGTTCACACCTTCATCATCCACGTTCAATGAACCGCGCAGATCTTTTAGCGTGCCATCATCCACGATCGTACAAAGCGGAGATGTCACTTGCTCACCCATCTTGCCCGAGAACACTGACGACTCTTTGCGGTTGAAATCACCTTCTAAACCGTGACCTACCGCTTCGTGCAGCAATACGCCCGGCCAGCCAGAACCAAGTACCACAGGCATCATGCCTGCAGGTGCTGCTTCTGCTTCTAAGTTCACTAGCGCCATACGAATCGCTTCATCTGCGAATTGGAAGGCTTGTTTCACGCCGTTCGTTTCAGATAGGAAGAAGTCGTAACCAAAACGACCACCACCACCAGCGCTACCGCGTTCACGGCGATCGCCTTTTTCAGCAAGAACACTGATTGATAGACGAACAAGCGGACGAATATCGCCAGCGTAAGTACCGTCGGTTGCTGCAACTAGCATTTGCTCGTGCACACCGCTGATGCTTATCGACACTTCTTTGATGAGTGGCTCTTTGGTACGAATGTACGCATCCAGAGACAATAACAGTTCAGTTTTTTGTTGCTTTTCCCAGCTTGCTAGTGGGTTTACCGCATCGTAGTAAGCTTGGTTATCAGAACGCTTGAATGCGTGCACTTTGCCGTTTTGACCTTGCTGCGCA
Source organism: Vibrio sp. Y29_XK_CS5 (assembly GCF_024181835.1). Taxonomy (NCBI): domain Bacteria; kingdom Pseudomonadati; phylum Pseudomonadota; class Gammaproteobacteria; order Vibrionales; family Vibrionaceae; genus Vibrio; species Vibrio sp. Y29_XK_CS5. Next base: position 45,800 of record NZ_JAMZAM010000009.1, on the reverse strand, counting down.
ATACCACGCGCTGCAATCGCACTTTGCTTCAAACCTTCTAGTTGAATTTGGTCTGAGTAGGCGAAACCGGTTTTCTCGCCTGTGACTGCACGTACACCGACACCACAGTCAATATTGAAAGAGCCATCTTTAATGATACTGTCTTCTAGAACCAGAGACTCATGCCAGCTGGACTGAAAGTAAATGTCCGCATAATCGATCTGGCGCGTCGCAATGCTCGCTAGTGTGTCAGCGATGTCTTGCTCTGTCAGACCGTTTGGGGCAAGGAGTGCCTGTTCTATTTGGTTTATGCTCATAGTTAGCTCTTTTATTTCCGTTTCAATTCATTTTGAAAGCGACTGTGTTGAGTCAGCGGCATATTCTGCCTTACTTGCTGGTTGTGTGACAAATCTATCTCTGCCACCAGCAGTCCTACTTGGTCATTCAATTGTTGGTGAACGCGCCCCCAAGGGTCAATCACCATGGAGTGCCCCCAGGTTTGACGACCACATGGATGCGTCCCCGTTTGCCCGCAGGCAAGAATCCAGCACTGGGTTTCAATCGCACGCGCTCTTAGCAGTACTTCCCAATGCGCCTCTCCCGTGACGGCGGTAAAGGCAGCGGGCACAACGATAACTTGTGCTCCTGCTAAGCGTAGTGCTTTAAACAGTTCAGGAAAGCGTACGTCGTAGCAAATACTTAAGCCTACCGTACCAATATTGGTCTCTGCCGTCACGATGCGATTACCTGCATTAAAGGTATCCGACTCACGATAACTGCCATGCCCATCGGCTACATCCACGTCAAACATATGCAGCTTATCGTAATGAGCAATACGCTCACCTTGCGGTGAGAAAACTAATGTCGTGGTAGTCACACCTTGTTCAGTGCGAATCGGCATGCTTCCGACTATTAGAGTTAATTGATTGCGTTGTACGATCTCAGACAAACACTGCTGAATAGGACCGTCACCCAAAGTTTCTGCGTTCTGGTGATACGCCTCTCGATTGGCAAACTGCGTAGCGTTTTCTGGTGTCACAACCAGCTTCACACCTTGCTCTGCAGCCAATGCACATTGCTTGGCAATGAAGTCCAGATTCTCCTCGATATCTGGACCTGATGTCATTTGAATGATGCCAACACGTTCCATGTATTCAATTCCTTGTTCGTCAGAAGACTAACCGCACAATTACTTAGCTTGCTCACGCAGTTTTTCTGGCAACTTGTATTCACCTTTGCTTCGTGAAATCTCTTTTACGGTAGGTGAATCCAGAGGACCTTTCACTTCGTAGTTTACTTGCGTGAAGACTTCCACTACTGGAGAGATAACCGTCGAAATCGCCAGTACGTACAACGCCGTTTGAGGCGCTACAGCAAAGGCAGTCAGCATAGGCAAACCTGAAGTAATGTCCGGAGTAAAGTTCACTTCCGCATCCACCAAGCGGGTGTTCATATCGGCGATCCCACGAATCTTCATTTCACCGGCCAGTGCATCCATCACAATATCGTTGGTGATAAATACACCATCTTGGATTTTGCCTGTACCCGTGATTGAGTTGAATGCCATCCCTTTGTCGAACACGTCGGTAAAGTCGAGCTGCATCTTACGAATGATCGAATCAAGACTAAACAGACCGAGCAATCGCGCCGCGCCACTCACTTCGGTGATCACACCTTTACCAAATTCGGTAGAAACGTCACCTTGCAAACTTTGAGTCTTCATCGACCAAGGCGCGCCATCCCAGTCTAGGTTGGCATTGATTTCAAACGGCGCTTGTTGGATGCCAGAGGTGATCCCAAAGCGCTCCATCAAATCACTGTTGTTATCACCCTTAACTTTCATAGATAGGTTTGAATGACTTCGCTCTTTGGTTAGCTCCCACCAACCGCTCATATCAATACGGTTTTGACCACTACTGAAAGTTACGTTCTTCCATTCAAGTCGATTATTACCACGCTCGACATCCACATTTACCTTGCCAACCTTGTAACCTTGCAACCAGAAATCATCAATGTTCAAAGTTAAGTTTGGCATTTCTGCATGGAACTTGCGGTCAAAGTTTGAGATTAGTGGTGCGCTCTGGTCTTCACTAGCGAACAAAGAACTGCGCTCTTTCGTCATCTCATCAAAACCTGGAATATACAGGTGTAAATGCTCCAATGAGACGGACAAATCATACGGTTTGAGGTAATTGGCTTTGCCTTTCACTTCTTGACTATCAACATCGAGCTGCCAGCTTAGATTCTTCTTACGTGCATTCAAATCCACATCGTGAAACTCGATACCACCAAGCTCCAAATTCTTCACATCCATGCTAATACGCGTTGGAAGTGGAACAGTCGGTGTTTTCATGCTCGACAAAACAGACTGTGTGGTACTTTGTGGAACGTGCATTAAATCCGCCCACTTATCGAGGCTCAAATCATCCAAACGAATTGAGGCATCGTGTCCTACCACAGGGCTGATTTTGAAACCGCCGTTCCCCACAACGAGATTTGTTGCGGTCAATACTGGGACATCGCCTGAAATGTCGATTTCCGTTTGGTACTTCGCATTTGGGATCTGCAAACGAGCCGAAACACTTTCTTGGTTTCCAGAAGCTTGGAGCTTCGCTTGCCCTTTTTCGCCCCGTTTTTTCCCAAGCGGGTACGGATATTCACTTGCTAACTGACTAAGCTGAGCAAGCACATCCACTTGATAGGTAAAACCCACATCGTTGAGTTGTAGATCGATGTCCATTTGCCATGGTGCATGCCCTGAAACAAGGCTTAACCAACGCTCGCCAAGGTAAGGTTTGAGTGGGTCTACCTCCCAATCACCAAGGGTATTGATGGTCACATTGTAGCCTTGTTCGGCGTTCTCACCACGAAAGTCCAGTGAGATTGGCTGCTTCAACAATTCAGCAGATAGACCAGAAGTAGTCACTACATCGTTATCGAACTTGATACGTCCAGTCGCATTCTCTAACGTCATCGGCGGCGCATCAATATCTACGCGGTTGTTCTTAAGATCCGCATAGCCCCATGCGCGAGCGTCTTTCTCGGTATCAAATGGAATATTGAGTTGGAATTCTGAATAAACAGGACCACTAACTTGCAGTGCGGTCAACGCAGCCCCCACAGAGTCAACCAGTGGCGTTGCCATCATGTAGTCACGAACTTCATTACCCGGTGCGCTTGCTTTCGCTTCGATCTCGATATGACCACCTTCTGCAAGCTCGGGAATGCGACCTGTGATTCGCTTCGCTTTCACGCCATTTAACGTGGCAGACTTCGAATCCAAGTACATGGCATCATTTTCAAACAACAAATCGAGTTGTAAATCTGTAATGGTTGGCCAAGCAGTATCAAAGCTGAACTTCGCATTCTTCAATCCAACCCATGCTTGGAACATGCCGTTATGCTCTTTATACGGGAAGTCACCTAGCTCGCCATACCAAAGCAGCTTCGCAGTATTGACCTTACCACCCTGAATCGCAGTAGATAGGTAGTCTGTCAAATCTTGCCCAAGTGCTAGAGTTGGAAGGTAACGCCACGTTTCACCAGCGTTGTAGAGATCAGCTTCTGCATAAAACGACAGAAATGGGCTTTGCTCTTTCGGGAAATCGAGACGGAACGCACCCAGCACTTGCAGATCGGGTGTCGCCGCAGTCACTTTATCAGACCACAAACGCCAACCATCTTCATCTTGCTGCCAAACGATGTCGACTTCACCCTGCTTGATGTTTAAAGGCGCTTGGAATACGTCCCCATATGGGAAGACATCATCGATAACCGTCACTTTCGCTTTTGCTTGTTCTAGGTTACCCGAGACTTTGCCTTGCACATGACTAAAGCCAGGCAGCAGCTCCCACTGCGTTAAACCCAATTCATCCAGTTCGGCTGAGTAACGTAGCGTATCTAAACCACCATTCATCGACAGGCGAATGTCTTCCACTCGTCCTTTCGGCGCTAGTTTATCTAGCAAATCCGTAGTGGATTCTGATTTAGGTGCTAACTTAACGAGCGGGGTTAACGCTTCAATGTCTAATTGGGATAAGTTGAGTAGCCAGCCATCTGGTTGCCAATCAAAGGCAACATCCAGCTCAGGCCATGGTCGGTCATCGGTGCGGATTTGCAGTGAGTGACCATTTACTTTCCAGCCTTCTTTATCTGGTGAAAGCTTGAAAATACCAGACTCCAGCAGCAGTTCATGACGCCCTTTCTCATTCCACACTAACTCAGAGGGTTGCAGATCGACATAAGCGTAACTTGGTTGGCTGTGTTGCAACGTCAACCAAGTGTTGAGACTCACTTTGCCTGACTCAACGCCAGACTCATCTTGCATGTAAGTGGTTAGCCAAGGCGTCACGGACACATCTTTTGCACTTACGTAAAATTCACCTGAGATATCACGCAGCGAACCATAATCTTTGAAGTTAGCACGCACTAACAATGAGTTGAGACTTGCGTCCGCAATGCTCACTGTACCTTCCGCTAAGTGATGCTTACCTTGGTTGCTCCAACGTAATTGCTCGATGTCCAAGCGGCGTGTTTCACCAGACACTGACTTGTACCAAATACGTGAGTCGGTAATCGTGAAATCTTCAAACTGACGCAGTAACAAGGAGTCCAACTGATCAATCAGCTTTGATTCACTTTGGCTGACATTCGCTGCTGGGTCGTTATTTTCTGATTTAGACAACAAATCAACGGTACGAATGTCTAAAGCCAAGTCATCAATGGTGAGATCTGCGACCACAGGCTTAAACTTTAGGAGAGATTGAATCAAGTCGAATTCAATATGAATTTCATCCACGGCAAAGCGCGCGTCTTGGTTATTCGGCAGATTCGCTTCTAGGCCTTGCAGTGCGATAGAGGGATGGCTATTACGCCAAGAGCCAGCAACGCTGGCAATAGAAAAGTCAAAACCTGTACCTTGCTTGACCCAGGTTTTGATCTCATCTTGGAAGTGGTTAAGTTGTGGCAATGCTACGCGTAGTGTGGTTACTAAAATGGCTAAAAGCACCAATAACGTCACTAAAGTCCACGCGCAGAAACGCCCGAAACGGTTAAAACCAGAATTCACAAATTTTCCAATTACATCATGACGACGTCAAACTGCTCCTGAATGTACAGGGGTTCAGCTTGAATACGAACTTGCTTACCAATAAATACTTCGAGTTCAGCCAGTGCGTGAGATTCATCACCCAATAGTGTTTCCGCTACGTATGGTGACGCGTATACGACAAAGTTGTCTGCATCATAAGCACGGTTCACTCGGGTAATTTCACGTAGGATCTCGTAACACACGGTCTCTACTGTCTTCACGCTACCGCGACCTTCACAAGTAGGACAGCTAGAACATAAGATATGTTCAATACTTTCGCGCGTACGCTTACGAGTCATCTCAACTAAGCCTAGCTGAGTAAAGCCGTTAATGTTGGTCTTCACTCGATCTTTTGAGAGCGCTGTTTCCAGCGAAGTTAGTACACGCTTACGATGTTCTTCTGACGCCATATCGATAAAGTCGATAATGATAATGCCGCCTAAGTTGCGTAGACGCAGCTGACGAGCGATCGCTTGAGTCGCTTCAACATTAGTGTTGAAGATGGTTTCTTCAAGATTACGACGACCGACAAACGCGCCAGTATTGATGTCGACCGTTGTCATTGCTTCAGTTTGATCAATGATTAGGTAGCCACCTGACTTAAGCTCAACTTTACGTTCCAGAGAGCGTTGAATTTCGTTCTCTGTGTCGTACATATCGAAGATTGGCTTATCGCCTTCGTACAACTCAAGCTTATCAGTCAGCTCAGGAACATACTCAGACGTAAACTCTTTAAGGTTCTCGTATTCAAGACGAGAGTCAACCATAACCTTGTCTAGCTCAGTGCCAACAAAATCACGCAGGATGCGTTGTGCCAAGCCTAACTCACCGTACAAGGTCGAACGGGTTTTGTACTTCGAGCGACGCTCCATGACTTTCTGCCATAAGCGCTTCAAAAATGCCGCATCTTGAGAGAGCTCTTTTTCGTCTGCACCTTCTGCCGCAGTACGAATAATAAAACCGCCGTGCTCGTCGCAGTAGTGGTTAACCACTTTCTTTAGACGCTCACGTTCACTTTCACTTTCGATACGCTGAGAAACGCCAACATGGCTAGCCCCAGGCATAAAGACAAGATAACGTGATGGGAGGGTAATATCAGTCGTCAGGCGAGCGCCCTTGGTGCCTAGTGGGTCTTTAACCACCTGCACAACAATATCCTGACCTTGGCGAACCAACTCAGAAATATCACGAACTTGAAATTGTTGCTTTTCGTTTTCCGCCACACACTCAGTATGCGGAACAATATCTGACGCGTGCAAGAATGCCGCTTTATCTAAACCAATATCGACAAACGCCGCTTGCATGCCCGGCAATACTCGGCTCACTTTGCCTTTATAAATATTGCCAACAATGCCACGGCGCGATTCTCGTTCTATATGAACTTCTTGTAGTACTCCACCTTCAATCATGGCCACACGAGTTTCACTCGGGGTCACGTTAAGCAGCAATTCTGCACTCATGTGCACACCTCAAAACAATTATAAAAATTCTTGAATTAGCTGATCGGTTTCGAACAAAGGTAAGCCTACTACGGCGTGATAACTGCCTTCGATTCGGGTGACGAAGCGTCCACCGAGTCCTTGAATACCATAACTTCCAGCTTTATCGCATGGTTCGCCTGACTGCCAGTATCGTTCTATTTCTTCTTCAGTCAGAGTTTTGAACCACACGTCAGTGATAACGACCACTGAGTGTTGTTGTTCTTTTGATACGACGCTCACCGCAGTCATCACTTGATGCTGACGACCCGATAAATCGCTGAGCATGCGTTTTGAATCTTCGAAATTTTTTGGTTTTTCTAATACGTAGTTATCGCACACCACCACGGTATCGGAGCCCAATACAACGGAATCAGGCTTAGCCATCGCTAAGCCTGCTTGAGCTTTTTCCAGAGAGAGACGCAAAACATAGTCTTTTGCTTGCTCGTGATCTTGTTTGGCTTCCTCTATATCAGGAAGCACAATATCAAAGTCATAACCTAGTTGAGCAAGCAACTCTTTTCTTCTCGGAGAACCCGATGCGAGAACGAGGGATAAGCCCTTTTTCACAACGCTACCTTACGTGCCATGCGCGACGGACGCGTCGCATTAATAAAAACATCCATGGCCAAAGTATACAGTTTATTGCCGCAGTCCACAGAGATAATGGATTAAATACTACGTCCTGGTTCAAATATTCCCCACAGAATATAAGAAGTTCCAGTAGCACGGTAAAAAAGGCAATCAAAATCGATTGTTGCCACAATGCCATGTTACGAATCACCAAGAAGTTCAACGCAACCAAGTAGATAACGATCGACATCATCATCCCTCGGATCCCGAGCGTCGAGCCAATCAAAATATCCCAAAGCAAACCTAAAACCAGAGCGGTACCAACGTTGACACGATGCGGCAGTGCCAGCACCCAATAACAGGTAACAAGGAACAGCCATGATGGACGTAGTAAATCCAAAACGCCTGGCCATGGAATAGTTTGCAGGACTAGCGCGACGAAGAAGCTGACGCCGATGACCATTCGGCTTCTAAATACACTATTGGCCATCGGTTACCTCTTGTTCTGAACCTTCTTCTACATTGGACTGCAGTACTTTGTGTTGACGGTCTTCATTCGGCCAAATCAATAGCAAGTAGCGCAGACGATCAAACTCAACCACAGGTTCCGCTTTGATTGATGCGAATTCTTGGCGAGTATCGTGATCCACATTCGTAACAGTTGCGACTGGGTAGCCTTCTGGATAAATACCCCCAAGACCCGATGTCACCAGCAAATCGCCGACTTGGATATCGGTACTGGTTGGGATGTGCTCTAGTTGGATTTCATCCACTTCACCATTACCGGAAGCGATAACACGAATATCGTTACGAATCACTTGGACTGGAATTGCGTTTTTCGCATCTGTTAACAACAAGACACGTGCGTTGTGCGCGGCCACAAACGTTACCTGACCAACGATACCTTTCTCGTTGATAACAGGTTGACCAACGTAAACGCCATCAATACGACCTTTATCGATCACCACTTGGTGGCGGTACGGTGACGTGTCCACAGCCATCACTTCTGTGACGACTTTCTTCTCGTCACGGACGAATGAAGAGCCGAGCAGTTTACGCAGGCGTTGGTTTTCTTCTTTATATTGGTCGAGCAAGATCAGCTCGCTCTTCAGGCGAAGCACTTCGCGCTTCAAATTGCGATTGCCTTCAATCAGTGCCTGACGAGTATTTAAACTCTCGAACATTCCATCGAACATGCTACGAGGCAAATTAGCTGCGTATTGGATTGGCGCAACCATACTGTTCAATAGGTATCGGACGTTGGAAAACGTATCTAGACGGTTATCAGCCAGCATCAAGCTCGCCGACACGATGACAGCAAAAAACAGACGCAATTGCAGAGATGGACCTCTGCCAAAAATCGGTTTCATCTTGTTTTTAACCTGATTGCTACCATGATTATTGAGCCTTACTTGGCAACCTGAGAATCTGACATGAAGAGATTCTAGGTATGGAGCAGATTGAAATTACAGAGAGCGGAAATGAAGGTGAAGCCCATATGGACTCCACCCTGCACTTTATTCTTCAGAGAATAGATCGCCACCGTGCATGTCGATCATTTCTAGTGCTTTACCGCCGCCACGAGCCACACAGGTTAGTGGATCTTCAGCGATAACCACTGGAATACCAGTTTCTTCCATTAGTAGACGGTCTAGGTCTTTCAGTAGTGCACCACCACCTGTTAACACCATACCGTTTTCAGAGATATCAGACGCAAGCTCTGGTGGACACTGTTCTAGTGCAACCATCACTGCCGATACGATGCCTGACAGTGGCTCTTGTAATGCTTCTAGGATTTCGTTTGAGTTCAGGCTAAAGCTGCGTGGCACACCTTCTGCAAGGTTACGACCGCGAACTTCGATCTCTTGAACCTCATCGCCAGGGTAAGCAGAACCGATTTCGTGTTTGATCTTTTCAGCCGTTGCTTCACCGATCAAGCTGCCGTAGTTACGACGTACGTAGTTGATCACAGCTTCATCAAAGCGGTCACCACCGATACGTACAGAAGAAGAGTAAACCACACCGTTTAGTGAGATAACCGCAACTTCAGTTGTACCACCACCGATATCAACCACCATTGAACCTGTTGGCTCAGAGACACGCAGACCTGCACCGATTGCTGCCGCCATTGGCTCATCAATTAGGTAAACTTCGCGCGCACCGGCACCTAGTGCAGATTCACGAATCGCACGACGCTCAACTTGAGTAGAACCACAAGGAACACAAACCAGTACACGTGGGCTTGGTTTAAGGATGCTGTTGTCATGCACTTGCTTAATGAAGTGCTGAAGCATTTTTTCTGTTACGTAGAAGTCAGCGATAACGCCATCTTTCATTGGACGGATAGCTGAGATGTTACCTGGCGTACGACCAAGCATCTGTTTTGCCGCATGGCCTACAGCAGCAACGCTTTTTGCAGAACCTACACGATCTTGACGAATAGCAACTACAGAAGGTTCATCAAGGACAATACCCTGTCCCTTTACGTAAATTAGAGTGTTGGCAGTACCTAAATCGATAGATAGGTCGTTTGAAAACATGCCACGAAGTTTTTTAAACATATTCTTCGCTCATCCTGCAAAAATTTAGAAGACAAAAATTGTCCTAAATGTACCAATGCCTCGCTGTCACAGCAAGGCATTGGTACACAAACATGAGCAGAAAGCCTCAATTTCTTGCAGTTTCCTTACTTAACGCAAGAAACCGAAGTTTGTTATTGTCCGGTTAAGCCCGGTTCACCACGATAAATCACTCGGTCATTGCCTCGATGAATACCAAACGTGACTACCGATGATGGGTTTTCTTCGGAGCCATCTTTATCCCAGTCGTATTTGAGCCAAGGGAGCGAATTGCCACCACCTTCAAGATTAAGCCATACGCGAGTTTGCTGGCGATACGGCTCTGCTTCTTTTGCTGTTACAGAACGAGAGTGACCAGAAGCGACCTCTCCACCAGCCCCTAACGTGACATCCTTAGGTTTCGCATTATCACCTTTAGGCCAAATATGCTCTTGTTTAGCCTTCACACCAATAACATCGGTTTGGCTGTCATTTGGGTTAGCAATAAAGCGGCTACCATTCCAGTATTCAACTCGTAATGGCACTCTCAACGTCGACCCCTGGTTGCCACCAACATCATCTAGGTCTACACGACCAAAGCGGATGTCAGGTTGGGTAGGCAATAACCCCTCACTACCATCGATAGATACTGGATCCTTATTATCATCCGCAGATTTGATTGATATCGCCGTATCTTTCGCGTTCTCGTTAAAATTGAGCGGACCATCTGGGTAACTTGAGCCAGAACCTTTTAATAGCTCTAACCCATCCGTCGTTGAACCAGTAAACTTACCTAGACTTCTTGAAGTGACATAAGCAGCACCATTATTCACCCAAGTCCCCGTATAGGTTTTGTTCAAAATAAAACGAGGCTGATAAGAGCTAGTATCTTTCAAACCAAAATTTGCTTGTAAGCCACTAGAGAAGAAGGCGTAGTTTGTTAAAGCGCCTTTATCCGCATTTAATGCCTCAACATAAAACTCCTCGACGCCAAAGCTTTGTCCCATATAAGCAAAGTTTTCTTTATGTGGGTAAGCCCATTGATTTCCTTTCGCTTCATCAACTCGGAAATACTTAGGGTAGAAACGACCAATATTTTCTTCTGCTGGCGTAATGGTGAAAGCTTTACTACCGAGATACGTTTCAGGTGGTGTAATCGTAAAGTCAAAAGCACCAACTTCGGACACAGTTTGCGTCACTGACCCCGTACCATTAGTTAGATTGATATGATCGTATGTGGTCGTCCCTAAAGTGCCAGGGATCGCATTATCAAACTGCGGGTAAGATACTTTATGACTAATCGTTAAACCTGATTGTTGATAGTTTTGTGCTGGCTTCTTGTCATCACCAAATTGATAGGCCGTCACTTTCATTGTGAACTCTTCTCCAGCAGCAACAAGTTTCTGGCTACAAGAGCCTGAACCGCACAGACCACCATCAACCGTCAATTTGAGATATGCTGGAAAACTCACAAAGCTATTCTGTCCTAACGAATCCTTTTCATCTTTTATTTTCGCCTTCAGCGCGACTTTGCCTGCCTCTGGATACTTTAAGTTGAAGTAAGCTTTACCTTGCTTATTAAAGTAGACATCAGCAACCTCAACAGTATTTGTCCCAACGGTAACCTCGTTACTGAAAGAACCATCTCTCTTTTTGAAAGAGACATAAGCGGGGACTGATACTGCATTGCTTGTCGGTTCGATTCTTTCAATGGATAACTGAACATCTCGATTTTCGCCGTCACCGCCCTGTTGGCTTGGTGAGCTACAAAACTCCAAATAAGGCGAACGTTGATTACTATATTGTGCCTGTCCTTTGGTATTGAAGAATGGCTTACCAGCGACCTTATCTGGAACCGTTACACCCAACGCCGCAGAGTTAAATACGATATTACAGTTTTGCTCAGATAGCGGGCCACCAGCGATACGACACTTCGCTCCGTCAAAGCCAAACTGTGGAACCGAGCTACTTGCAATTCCAAGTTTTGCTGAACCTGATTGGAACGCTTGTAGTTTCAACGAAACAGAGTCAGAGAAAGTAACACGATCTCCCCCTTCCCATGCGACGAGAGAATCCGATTGTGGCAATAAGGACACCGTCACAGGATCAACCGTTGCTCCTGGGTTCGAGCTCAATACTGAAGATGGGTACGTTTTTGAACAAGAAGCATCCATACATGCTCGTAGTGTTACCTCGGACGCCTGACAAATACTGCCAGTACCAGCGTAATCAAATTCGAAGTGGTGAATGCCTTCCGTTATTTTCTGGTATTTATCGGCACAAACTTGGAAGTTATCCATTTCGTGTGTGTTTGTAAGTGCCCCCGTGGAAGCAGTAACTGAAATACGGAAGTTTTCAGGTGTGTAATTGAAGTTCCCTTCAGTTAATACATCAAAATTACTAATTACTGTATGCCATTGACCATTAACTCCAACCTTTCGCTGTACGGATAGAGTAATCGCTCCCGAATTGCGAGAGTTCAAAATAACCTTGTAGCGATGAGGAGTGCTCGAACGATTATCTAACGGTTGGTTAAACTGCTTTCCTTTGATGTACTTGTAACCTTTTAGCCATTTACCGTTGTTGTCTTTAATGCCTGCGCCACGCACGCCAACACTGTTTGCAGAGCCATGACTAGCAAGGTTTTCCCCACCTTCTCGGTAAAAGTTGCCGTATTCATCGATACCTATGCCTAACCAGCCGCCAGCAAAGCCCTCAACATCATGAGACACCTCACCAGAGTGGTTTTTGTGTAGCTTCATACCATAACCCAATGGTCCGCCGAAAGCCCCTGTTTGCGGAGGCACATTAGCATCAGAGATAACCAACGCAACGCCATCTGCACCATTATAGCCACCACCATAAGCAAAGTGATCGAACTCAACTTCTAAGTAGTTCTCATCGGATGGGAATAAGTAGTTGTAAGCAGAAGCAGTCGCTTGACGAGCTCTATTACCATTTAATCGAAATCGTCCATTAACTACTTGCGGCTTAATGCTGCTGTCGTAACCAATAACAGACCAGTTATCAACATTAGATGAGCTGAACGTTTCCATTGGAAGCAAGTTACATTGCTGGACAGGGGGCTCCACTGGGCACGAATAATCTGGCTTCTGAATCACAACTCTCTTTTTCATCGTAAGATGACGTGCAGTAACGGAGCCATAAACTGTTATCGGGTTATTGAAATTAACAGTATCGGCTAAGATAAACCCATAGAATTGTTTAGATTTTGTTTGAAAATTCACTGACGCATTTGGCGCATAAATTGTTGCGTAGTAGTTTGTTGTAACATCAATAGGATTAGAGAAAACAACTGAGTTACCACTCACGTTGATTCTGGAATTGTTATAAAAAGAATACTTAGTGTGCCCAACATGCTCCCAACGCTCAAAAGTGACAGTAGAATCTTGAGGAATAACAATTCTCAAGTCATCTCTCGGACCCGCTTCAGCTCTGAAGTTACGAACATTGGTGCCGTCGGGTAAAATTACTTTAATTTGATCAAAAGGCGAATTGTTCTGACTTACCCATAACCTATCAAGATTCTTTTCGATTTTAATCTCGATTCCACTCTTGCCATTTAGAGAGTAGCGTATCGCGCTACACAAGCTAGTATTGTCACACTTATAGCCGATATTATGAGCCTCTAACGACAATGAATGGTCGCCAAAGTCGGTAGGAACACCTGTAGGTTCAGACGCTTTTCTCGCCTCTAGATGCCCATCATTATTACCGACATCACACCCCGTATCACTTCCACAAATAGGGGAACGATACAGTCTATCTCGAGCATCATCTACGTTCGCTTTATCAAAACCCGCCAGAATATATTGAGCTTTATTTGGTTGTTGAGCATTTGACGAGTAATAAAATAGGTCTTCTTTATTTGTGACCGTATAGAAGCTTTTGTAGTCTTCCGACCAACCTAATACACGCGCACTCTTGTTTGGCACATTAAGTGTATTTTCTGAATAACCTTTCATCCCCTGAATTGGCTCAGGGAAATATTGACAAATATTACTAGGTAATTCAGGTTCTATTGGAGCAGGTAGACTGCCATCGCAATCAAGTCCACTTGGGCTTCCTTGTTCATAAAGACTTAACTTACCATTTTTCAAGTTAACATTATTTATTGTACTAATTAGTTGCCAGTCACCTTCCCCAGCAAACTTGCGATAATATTTTAACGTTCCAGAATTATGGCTAACCTGATGTTCAAGACGAATGTTATAAGGTTGACCTGCTAATAAATTAGGCTCATCGAAGTAGTAGTTTGCATTACCATATTCATAGCCATTATACCAAAGCACTTCGCGAGGATGGCGTCCACTGTGCTCTAAATACACATAGCTATTTGATGCAGGACCAACCACATTAAAGGTTACAGTAAAGTCTTTATTTCCCCACACATCACAAGTAGCAGCTTGAGCAGGAACATTAAGCAGGCAAGCAAGCATTGTAATTATGATTAATATTATTTTTTTCATTATTTTATTTACTCCCTAACCCAAATCTCTTGTTGGCGCTGTACTTGTGCAACCCCGGAACCACAAATTGCTGTGGCTTGCACTCTGAAAAGAGATTCAGCTTCAGAGGTACCTGCGTTAAAGGTACCGATATTTGAACATGTCATAGTATTGATTCGGCAACCCGAGCCTTGTGTAATCTGTGTAGGAGGAGATGTATTACCGTTTTCAATCTTAGAGCAAACATCAGCGATGACGGAGCCATCTGTGTTTAATGGATAAAGCTGAGTTAGTGCCCACTCATTGGCAGATTGAGCAATAAACCAAGCTTTGGTGCCCAAGAATTCTTTCGTTAATGTACTTTGGTTTGACCAACTTACTCTCATCAAAGAAGCAGCTAAGTACCCCATCACTATGATGACAAACAACACGACGATCAGAACACTACCTTGTTGGACATTTCTACGGAACATTGAGCACCTGCACGTCTTGTTGGTAAACACTACGCTCCCCGTTTTGAGTGAACTCTAAATTGATGTGTACAAGACCACCACGCTGCAGCGTTGGCTCTAGATAGTGCATATCACTTACAGAAGTATCGACACTATCCGCGACTGTAATTCCATTGCGCGTTATTTGATTATTTTCGAAGCAGTAACGTACTTCAGACTTATCTTGATAGACGTAATGACGGCTCGAAATAGAAGAGCCCCCAATCATACTGGCAGCCCCACTAATAACAAAGACATCACCAGTTTTGGCTAGACCACCAACATTTAAACTTTGTGAAGAAGAAGGTTGCAGATCTTCATAACGACTCGGATTAATAACCATCCAAGCGTTAGCGGGCATTGGGTTTAACGTGGCGTCATTGCCCAATAAGAACTCCAAGTCGTTATTTGTCAGTGTGTAGAACCCTGAATACTCAATAGGTACAAACTCTAAACACTTCGTCGTGTCATCAGGCTCATGAAAACTATTCGGTACCGCATGGCGAATTTCTCGAGACATTTTCTCCAACACAAACTGGGCTTGAGTTTGCATACGTTGTCGGTCAATTGTATCCGCGTAACCTTTCATACCAAGCTGAACATAACCCGCAATACCCAGCATGATAAAACTCCCGATCACAATGGTGACGATCATTTCCATTAAGGTAAAACCACGAGCTTTCATCAGTAGTTTCCTCTTATGGCAGTGAGTGTTAATGGCTGAGTGTTGCTTGCAAAAATAGTAATAGTGATTTTTTTATAGTTAGTGATGCCTGTCGTTTTTGCCGTAGATAAGTTGTCGTACGCAACTCCGACCTCAACACGGAAATTGCGATATTTATCTTCACCGCTCTTCCCTAACACATCAGCAATACTCCCACGCTTCGCTCCTTGGCATTGACCTACCGTTGTAGACGTACTCCAACACCCGATATAGTCATCTACATCATTAAAATCATTAGGCGTTGCCTCCCAAGAACCGTCGAGTTTTCTATCAGCACCTAATTTACTCACCTCAGTGCAATTCACACCATTCTCACCACATCGAACAGTACCACCATCGAAGTCACTGTTTTCATCAAAGCCGCGCGCCAATATTTGCGACATAAATCCCTGCCCTAAGGCTGCTGCACGCATTTGATAATGAGGCATTGCTGAATCACGAATTTGAGGAACTAAAAAAGACGTAAACGCTACCATCGCAATCCCCATAAGAACGATGGCAATGATCATCTCAATAAGCGTCATACCAATGTGCTTTCTCATGAGCATGCTCCCTCCGAAACATAACCCTGAGGGTTGATCAATACTCGGCACTGGCTTTGACTGTTTTTATCTTGAATAAGAATAGAAATACCAGCAGAGGAAACATTGAGAGGATTACCCAATAGATCAAATTCAATGGGACTAGAGGCACCATTAATAATAGAAAACTGTGCTGAGTTATCGACAACAACATCGCTTCGAGCATCTCGTTCCTTACTAGCCAGATTGCACGCTGCACTGGCTCCTATACAAGTACTCGTAATCGATAGACAAAAGTTAGTGTAGCTAGAGTCCTCTCCAGCTTTGTAGCTACTGGGTAGACATCTTTCAGGATAAGACTTGTTTGGGATATTGATATTCGACTGCATGCGATTCACTTGAACTTGGCGAATCACAGAAATGGCTTGTTCTTGAAGTGCAAATGCAGACACACTGCCTTTGCCCATAAAACGACTGGCAGCAAACAGGGAGAGAATAGATAAGAGAACGATCACTAAGATCAATTCCATCAAGGTAAACCCTAATGTAGAGCTGCGAATTTTCATAACCCAACCTTAGGCTTAAGACAAGCGAAGTAAGTATACGATGAAATTATGAGAATAATGATAGGTTTATAAGTTTTAAATTCGAAGTGTGAGCAAGTGTACAAATAACCACCAACAAGTTATTTCTCTCCTTTCGAGCGCTCCAATTCTTCTTCAATTCGATCGTAGGTTTCTTTATTGCTTAGCGTTTCAGAAACGTGCTCAGCGGTTTGCTTAGTTTGCTCCCACTTCGCTTCGTAAGTTTCTGGTTCAAAGCTGATAAATCTTGGTAATACCACATAACCGATCACACCTAAGATAATCAGCACAACCACAAACTCTATTGCACTAAGACCCGATGATTTACGCATATGAACTATTCCGAGATTAATCAAAATAAGGAGATAAAGGCCAGACTAGCTGGCCTTTTTCTATTATTTACAGTCAGTCGCTGCAACATTTTCATCTTCAATACGAACAGCTTTTGCTTCTTGAGTAGAAGTTGCCTCAGTGTATTTAACACATGACTTAGTGTAAGAAGGAATACCAAATGTAGCCCATGCTTGTGATTGTGTAGCACCAGTCTTGATAAACTGGAAGTCTTCACCTGTACCAACGCCCTGAACAATTGTCTCGATGTTTGTTTGAATTGCGGTTGGGTAACCGAATTTAGTCAAAACCTTACCATTATCTGTTGACACTGCAACACTTGCGCCCGCATCTAGAGCTTCAATACCATCAATTGCAGCTTTACCATAAATAATACCCGAAGCACCTTGAATTGCCCCTGCTAAGCCGTCAAGCGTTGAATTGCGAGCATCATCTTGCAGGTTAAGGAAACGTGGTGCTGCAGTTACCGCTAGAATACCTAGGATTACAATTACCACTACCAATTCGATAAGGGTGAAACCACCTTGTCTTTTCATTGTTTACTCTCTCTATGTAAGCATGCAGAGTGACTGCAAAGTTTATCGGTCACACGACCATTTTGGATATTGTCAAAACGGTTTTGCGTCTCAACACACTAAGCGAAATTAGTTAGGTGAGTACTTTCTCTACCGCTTGAGCAGAATGACGATTCGCCATTGTTAAGTAAAAGCTGCGCTAAAAAGTAAATAACCAAATGGTTTACTTTCAATTACAACCTTTTTCTTATGGTAATGTTTGCATTATACCGACTTTCATTCCTATTTATAGTACTTAAGTGTCAAAAAATTCACTCCGCCGACATTTCGACGTCTATTTTCAGGTAATTAGCGTCAGATATAACGACAACTCTCTGTCCATTTTCATAAGTATAGTGACATGTATAACTATTACTTTTAATTGCTCCACGAATTTCTAACAACTCGCTCGCCATAATTTTACGTTGCGGGTAATGCACCGCTAACCAAAAGCCACAATCCAAAACCCCGTCTTGACGAAATGGCGACACTAGACCTGCTTCTGTCATATCGAGTTCAAACCCATCCATCGACATATGTTTGGGCTCACCATGAACCATCCACGCCTGATGATAACGTTGCACGCTATCTTGCATCCAAACCTTGGCAAGCTTGGCTCCAGTGACTTGCGCTTGCTGCTCTACTGGCTTGAGGCTATGCACAAACGCCACCAGCAAAATTAACCCAATAACACCTGCAAGGATAAGCGTTGCGCGACTCTGATTTTCAACCACTGGTTTAGCCGCCTTTGATGATGTCCAGCATCCCCCACATTGGAAGGAAAATACCCAGTGCGAGCACCATAACCATGCCTGCCACAATGACCAAAAGTAGTGGTTCAATTCGAGCGGTCAGTGTCTTCAAGTCGTAATCCACTTCTCGATCGTAGAAGTCCGACACTTCTAAGAGAAGCTCATCGATACGACCAGTCTCTTCACCAACCGCTATCATTTGAATAACCAAAGGCGTAAAAATTTTACTGTTGATTGCCGTGACAGAAATGGTACTGCCCGCTTCAATAGCAGACTTCATTTCTAAAATTCGGTTTTCCAAGAACTTGTTGCCAAGCGCCTCACCAGCCAGAGCTAAAGACTGGTTTAGAGGTACACCGGATTTCAGCATCAACGAAAAGGTTCTTGAGAAACGAGATAGCTGTGCTCGGTTTACGATATCGCCCACGATTGGCAATCGTAGACGGAACTTATCGAACTTCTCTCGACCATCTGCGGTTGCAACCCAAGCTCTGAACAAAAAGAATGCCCCAACAATTGCCGCAATGAGTAGTCCCCAAAAATTCACAAAGAAGTTAGAGGTCGCAATCAGGATTCTGGTTGGCAAAGGAAGCTCCACCCCAAAACGGGTAAACATCGATGCAAACTCTGGGATCACCAGAATGTTCAAAATAAACATTGCTATAGTGATGAACACAATAACGAATGTTGGGTAACGCATTGCTGCTTTAATTCGCTTACGAGTTTCTAGTTCTTGCTCGTAGTAATTCGCCAATTGCAATAAAGCTTGGTCTAGTCGACCTGTGTTTTCACCAACGTTGATCATAGAAACAAACAACGGGCTGAATACCTTGGAATGTGGCTGCATTGCCGAGGACAAGCCACGACCATTGCTCAGCTCCGCTACCACATCTTCAAGCGCTTCTTTGAGCTGTTTGTTTTCGCAGTTTTGCAGCAGCCCACGCATAGAACGCAGCAGTGGTACACCAGCCTTCGTCAAACTAAATAGCTGGCGAGAAAACAGGATAATCACTTCAAGCGGAATCGCCGGTACGAACAATTTAGACAGGCTAACTTTGCTCTTTACCGCTTCTTTTTCCAAACGCAGGTTAAGAGGAATGATCCCCTTATTCATCAATGCTTCCGCTGCAGCTTCAGAATTCACAGCATCGACTTTGCCACTGGTGGATGAGCCGTCTAAAGTGCGACCTTGATAACGAAAAGTTGGCATTCACTTACCTACATGAAAATTGGGTCGGTTTTACCAGAAGCATCCCCTTCACCTAGGGTCATCACTTCATCCAAACTAACAATACCTTGCAATGCCAGTTCCATCGCTGAAGCAAGTAGTGGCTTGTAATTCTCGGAACGTCTCGCTGCTTGAGCGAACCCTACCGCGTCATTCGCACGCAGCTTGTCCATCATTTCATTCTCTAGCTCAAGCATTTCGAACACACCGATTCGACCTCGATAGCCCGTCAAGTTACAGTTTTGACAACCCGCACCTTTGTGGAAAGTGGTGCCGACTTGATTCGGGAAGCGACCAGCCAACCATTGCTGGCGCGATTCATCCAATACATCCGTGGTTTTACAGTCGGGACAAACACGACGAACCAGACGCTGAGCAACCACAGCACGGACCGCACTCGCAACTAGATAACCAGGCGCACCCATATCAATCATACGTAGCGCACTGTCTACTGCGTCGTTTGTGTGTAACGTACTTAACACTAAGTGACCAGTCAGTGCAGCGCGTAAACCAATCTCTACTGTTTCTTGGTCACGCATCTCACCAACGAGGATGATGTCCGGGTCCTGACGCAGGAAGGTACGTAGCACGCGAGAAAACGTTAGGTCGATCTTACTGTTGATCTGAACCTGAGTAATACGTGGTAGGCGATATTCCACCGGGTCTTCTGCAGTGATGATCTTCTTACCCGGTTCATTCAACTCACTCAGCGCGCCATAAAGCGTGGTGGTTTTACCAGAACCTGTCGGTCCCGTAACCAAAATCATACCGTGAGGACGAGAAAGCTGTCGCCGTAAGCGAGCAAGCAGTTCTGGAGGTAGGCCAGAGTCTTCAAGTTTGCGCAAACCAGAAGATTGGTTGAGCAAACGCATCACCACCGACTCACCGTATTGCGTTGGTAGTGTCGACATACGAATATCGATCGATTGACCACGAACTTTGATATTAAAGCGACCATCTTGTGGCAAACGCTTTTCAGAAATATCTAAGTGCGCCATCAGTTTAAGGCGCAGAACCAGCGCAGAGGCAATGTTAACTTCATTTAGAAGCGTCTCGTGCAATACACCATCAACACGTTGACGTAAGCGAAGCACTTTGTCATCAGGCTCGATGTGAATATCTGACGCGCCGACTTGCACCGCATCTTCAAACATCGAGTTAACCAGTTTTACGACGGTAACTTCTTCACTATCACCTTCATCAATACCATAGTCAAAGCCTTCAACGTCTTGGTGCTCAGCCTGAAGCTGCTCAGCAAACGAGGCAATTTCTTTTGTACGACGGTAGTAACGGTCAAAGCTTTCGACTAATTGACGTTCTGGCGCAATGATGAACTCTAGGTCATATTCACCAAGCAAGTTCATCAGGGACTCTTGAGTAAACAAGTCCGCAGGATCACTCATTGCAACGCGTAGCGTGTCACCGTTTCGAGCAACGACCATGGCACGCAAGCGTCGCGCGTGCACTTCAGGCAAAACTTGTACAGCATCGGCATCAATCGGGGCTCGGCTCAAATCAATCAATGGCAAACCGAGCTGCTGAGATAAGAACTCCAGCATCTGCTTTTCGCTGATAAAACCAAGGTCAATCAACGCATCACCCAGTTTTTGTCCTGTGCTGTGCTGAGCACTCAATGCTTGCTGAATTTGTTCTTCAGAGACAATCCCCTCTTCAACAAGTAGATCACCTAAGCGCTTTCTCAACTGAATTTTCATTGCGCGTTCTCCAGTTGTTTTAAGATGTTCAAACGATCACGAATAAATGCCTGAGACTGATTCGAAATACCCACTTTCCCCAATGCTTGTTGATAAGCGGCAATCGCAGCAGAAAAATCCAATGCTCGCTCTTGCTGAATACCTAAACCAAGCCACCAGCGCGCGTTGTCAGGTTCGCGCTGCGTCAGCAGTTGGTAGCTCTCTAGGGCAATTTGATTTTGTTTTTGCTTTTGTGCCAAAGCGGCACGCATCGCTAGATAATCACGGCTTGGTGCAGGAGGCAGATGCACTAGAGGGCTCAGCGCCGCTTCTGGTTGGTCTGCTTTCACCAATAACTTTGATAACGCTAAGCGAAGTGACTGGTTATTCGTATCTAGCGAGATACCAGCTTGTAGGATTTCGTAGGCTTTGCGCGTGTCACCCTTGCCAAAATATAATGCGGCTAGCTTTTGACGAGCTTCAAGGTTCGTTGGTTGGTAACGAAGTGCTTCATTAAAAGATGACAATGCGGTTTTCATGTCATTTGCATCCATCGCTTTATCCGCACGTGCCAACGCTTTTTCAGCTAACTCTTGATGGGTCAGTTCTACTTGTTCAATTCGCATCGAATGCTCTTGCTCAACATTCGATGAATTCGTCACATTATTGCTCAGACTCGCCAACAACACTGGCTGCTCGACCGTGCTGCTCACCTCATTACGAGGAACATAATCATCCACCTCTGGCGTTGATTTCGCAGCAGATAATGCGACTTTTACCTTCGGTTTTTCAATTCGTTGCGTGTACACCACATCATTTAATTGTGGCGTTGTCTTATTGGTTGGAGATTGGCTTACTTCAACTACGGGCAAAGGTGGAACATTCTCCATATTAGTCGTTGAAGACGAAACTGTTGCAATCTCTTCAATAGGAGCGGGACCTTGAGATACCGCCCAACCACCGACAGCTAAGCTCAACGAAAAGCCCCCCACAAGCCATAGCCATGGTTTGCTTCGAGAAATACTCGGGATCTCTGCCTTGGTTAGTTCCGAAGGCGATTCTTTTTCAGCAAGTTCTGATAATGCTTTATTGATGGCACTCAAGGCTGACTCCATCCCCAAAATACGGGAGATTTAAACTTAGGTTTACGTGCGTCAAAAGTGTCATGCATGGCAACGTAAACATGATGATTGTTCAAAAGCGTACAACGGTCATTGAACGCAGTAAGTAAAGCTTTATGGCTGATCTGATTAATCAATCTCGGGATGCCCATCGCCGAGCGCCAAATGGCTTTCTTTTGTTCAATAGAGAAGATATGCGCCCCATTACCCGCTTTATCTAGACGATTGTTGATGTAGGCAACGCCCTCTTCGATCGAGAGAGGACGCAGTTGGCAACTGAACGTAATGCGTTGACGAAATTGGCGCAATTCGTGAGTCTCTAATCGCTCATCTAATTCGGGCTGACCAAACAAGACCAATTGAATCAGCTTATCTTGTTCCGTTTCCAAGTTGCCAAACAAGCGCAAGGTTTCTAACGCCTCAGAAGACAGAGCTTGTGCTTCATCAACAATCAGTACCGTTTTTTTCCCTGACACGTGGACTTGGATCAGCCGCTCTTGGATCAGTGAAACGACTTTAAGTGGGTCAGTATCTTCAATCCCAAGCTCTCTGGCCACAGCAAACTGCAATTGCTCACCACTTAGAACCGGATTTGGCAAATAAACTAATTCGACTTTTGATTCAATTTGCTCAATCAGTTTTCGGCACACCATGGTTTTACCCGTGCCCACTTCACCTGTTATTTTGATGACCCCTTCCCCCATTTTGACGGCTGCCATAATGGTCTGAATCGCCTCATAATGAGGTACCAGCCCCAGAAACATTTCTGTATTTGGGGTTAGTGAGAAAGGTTGAACTCGAAATCCAAAATGTGACAGGTACATACTCGAATCACAACACCACGTTAAACAGAGACTTCCTAACGCCAATTATTCAGCGTCAGGGAACCACTCTTGCAGTAAATCACGTGAGCGCTCTAGCTCTTTCTGCCATGTATTTACGCCAACAACTGTTGGTTTAAGAAGAATGACGAGTTCTGTTTTCTGCGATACATTATTGATAGTTCTGAACAAGTTACCAAGTGCAGGCACATCACCTAGGAACGGTACTTTTGACACTTGCTCGATATTTTGCTGTTTCATCAAGCCGCCAATAACCACCACATCGCCATCTTTTGCGCGAATCACTGAGTCAGATTCTCGAATCGAGCTTTTTGCCAGCGGGAGTTGAACGTTGTTGAAGTCACCACCAAGGTTTAGCTTCTTAATCTCTTCTTCCACTTCAATTACGGCAGGGTGAACATGCAGGAATACGTTACCTTTGTTGTCAATCTGTGGCGTAACATCTAGAGAGATCCCTGAGAAGAAAGGCGTCAACTCAACTTCAGGAACCGCATTAGAGTTTTCACCATTACCCGCATTACTAGAAAGTTCGGTTACAAAGTACTCGTCGGTACCGACTTTAATAACTGATTTCTGGTTATTTGCTGCGGTAATACGTGGGCTAGAAAGCACGTTCAAGTCGCCCTGCGTCGCCATAAAGTTCATCACGGCTGAGAAGTTACCATCACTGATGGTGATATTAGTTTGCCCACCTAAAAGTGAACCAATCGCATCCAATGGAGGTAGACCACCTGTAGGACCTGGACGGTTGATAACTACGCTACCTGAATTACCAATAGAAGCAGTCATATTCGACCAGTTGATACCTTGCTGGTAACCATCACTTAGCGTCACCTCTAAAATCTTCGCTTCTAGGATAACTTGGCGCTGCATACGCTCCTGAGAAACGCCCAAGAACTCACGAACTTCACGAATTTCATCAGGGAAAGCACGTAAGGTGATCACACCCGCTTGTGGCGTAACAACAACACTTTGGCCTTGACCTGAGCCAATTAGGTTTGCAACGGCTTGTTGCAGCATCGGCCAAAAATCACTTTCGGTGATGGTTTCAATGCGTGTACCGCCAGTCGATGTGGTTGAGCTATCACCGTTGTTGTTATTTGAATCAGAAGAATCTGAATCGTCAGAACTGCCACCAGAGCTAGAAGTGCCCGCAGATGTCACAGAACCCGTCACGATACTGGTCAGTGAGCGGCCAGAACGTTTGAACTGAAGATAATCAACAGGAATGGTCACTGTGCGCATACCAGCAGGATAAACCTGAATCACTTTGCCTGATTTCACAACATCGTAGCCATACATGTCTTGTACAACGTTGAGCACTTCATCTAGGGTGACGTCGGAAAGGTTAACGGTGATGTTGCCTTGCACTGCTGGGTGGATAGCCACACTGTATTCAGTTCCTTTCACCAAAGAGGCAAAGAAGCTACGAGCTTCTACTGCGTTCGCTTGGATTCTAAAACGCTTTAAAGTGCCTTGCTCTGAAGACACGCTAGTGTCTAAGTTCGGCATAAGATCGGCTTCTACAGAAGAAGGGATCTCTTCTAGTGCACGGCTATTTGCTTCATTGATAGACTCATTAAGTGCTTGCTTCACTTCCACTGGGTCTCGGTGACCCATAGAACAACCCATTAAGGAAGCAACCACGATTCCTACAACTAATTTGCGCATATCTGATCAGGCTCTGGTTATTATTTTTTTACGTTTAAACCAAAAAGCTCTAGTTTCCACTGACGGTCACCACGCTTTAAAGTTACAAATTCACTGTTGATACTGGCTACACGGTAGCCATTGAGTTTCGCTCCCGGCTCAACAATACGGTTATTCAAAATCGCCACGCATTGAGTATTTGGTTTACATACAATACTGTTCAGTGTTGGCAAGCGATATTGTTTTGCTTTCGGCTTTTTTTGCTCTGTGACCGGCTTTTGCCAGCCTAATGGTGCTGTTGGGTCTTGGCTTGCCCAGCTATGACCAGCAACAACTGTCAGCATTAGGGAGATTATGATTTGCTTAACCACCGATAAACTCCTCTCGTGAACCTAAGGTGTAAACTTCCAGTACAAGTTTTGCTTTTGGATATTCTTCCACGTTGTAGCTAAAGCTTCGCCAGTAGTAACTCGCTGGTAAACCTTCTAATTTCGTCAGATAGTTAGCAATTGAAAAGTAATCGCCAGTCAGCTCCATGCGCACAGGGTGTACGTAATAACCCGAGTATTGCGACGCTTCTTTGTCTTCTGTAATTGGTTCAGCAGGTAAAGTTTGTAGAGATACCAAATGAATACCACTTTGCTGCTCTAAGACACTCTCTAACAAACTTGCCATTTGCGAAGGAGTAATCAAATGTTCGATGATCTCTGAAAGTTGCATTGAAAGGTGTTGGCTTTCCATAAGCAATTGAGAGATAGCTTGATCAATTTCCGCGTTCGGATCTTTTTTCAACTGCGCTTGAATACGTAAGATCTCGATTTCTGTCTGTTGATTCGTCTGTTTTAAGTTACGTAGCTGCTTATCGTTACTCGTAACCTCATTCAGTTTTGGCTCCAAGACCAAAGTGAAAAGCAACATCACTACCGTCACTAAACCACACAGTGCGATGAGTACTTTTTCACGCCCGCTCATTTCATCGAAGCGCTCTTCTAACGAGGACCAAAACTCATTCATTTCTCTTTGTCTCCGCGCGTCTTCAATTCAAAGGTCACGATGTTGTCTTCATTACGTCCGATTTTTACGTCATCAAACGTGCGCCCTACAAGGCTAATTTCATTTTTAAACTGGCTTACCCAATTCGGAACTGCGCTTGGCGATCTCGCCAAACCTTGGAGATCTAAAGTCGATGCATCAATACGAATTGCAGACAAAGAAATATTGTTGCTGCCCAACTTGGCTAAAGCCTGCATTACGCCAGAGTAGCCTGTACGTTGTGAATCATCGTACTTACCAACGGCTTTTAATGAGTCACGCTTCGCTTTTACTTCACGCTCTAAACGCGCTTTGGCCGCGATCTTATTGGTGTCTGGCTGATGCTTACGTAATTTGGCTTGTTGGTGTTGAAGTTCTGACTTCATGATATCGCCCTTGCTTTTCACAATCGCAATTTCATCTTCTACACCTTGGCTTTGCCAAGTCACATAACCGTAAGAAACAAAGATCAACGCAGCCGCAACACCCCAAGAAATAGCAACGTTTTTGAGGGTTAATAAATTCTTCTTCGGTTTAAGGAAGTCTGGATAAAGATTGACACGTCGCTCACTGGACGTAGCTAACGCCGTATCTGCCAATACATGACCAGATAGTTCGTGTTCTTCAGTAAGCAGCGGAGAGACTTTGGTGCTTAAGCGGTAGTTAAGCGATTCCACCAGTTCTTGTTCATCTTCATCGTCACAACACACCTTCAGTTGGTGCAACTGAACATGACGCAGTTGAGAAGAGAGGTAATCGATTGAACGCTGTAGCTCTAGCGACAAGCTATCCATTTGCAAGTCACTCGAAGGTACGCCCGTTAGTGGTGGCGTTACACTGCGAATAGAACGGTGGAAAGCGATAGTATGATCAACGAATGCGCTGATACGGAAGTGTCCGCGTGCGCTGCGTTGTAGCAATAAGAAATTACCAAGTTCACCTGAGGTATCACCCCAGATGTCATCTTCAGGAATAATCGCTTCAAGGCTCAGTTGAACTCGACTCGCAAGCAGTACAATCTTATCGAGAATTTTGCGAGAAAGAACATAAGCTTGGACTTTATTCGAGTTTGGTAGCTCTACTGCATCGGCAATAATGTCAATAGCACGCTCAGATATCAGCTCTTTTAACAAAAACGGCAACGCCGATGGCCACTCATTGCGAGGCATAGCAGGCTTGTCGATTTGGTACATCTGATAGTAGTTGTGAGCTAACACAACCGTTAACGAATCATAAGAGCTTGCAGCTACACTTAATGCCTGTTCACAGGCACGTTCCCAATTTGATTCTGAGATCTCAAATTTAGATGGTCGGCTGCTTTTCGTCGGTGATGATAAATAAACTGCGTCTGGCTGAATAACCAAAAAGCAAGTGCGACCACCGACCGATGATCGCTTGAGCTTGTCGAGTACTGCTTTAAAATCCATGATTATTATCTTTATTTTTTTCGCCAGCGATTTCTTCGTCCCAGTTTAACTTGGGATTCAGATTGAGAAGTCGGCGCCGGTGCAGAACGAGGAAGGTACTGCTCTTCAGAAGAGAAGTAACGCCCTTGCCCACCGTGAACACCCAACTCATTAAGCGTGTTCAACTCGTGCTTATTCTCAATACCCACTGCTATTATTTTTGTTTTGCTGTTTGCGGCCGCACCCAACATACTGCGAACAAACAACTGGTTTTCATGTCTCTGATCGATCTTTGTTACCAAGCTGCGATGAAGCTTGAGATAACGAATGTCTACTTCTTTTAAGTAATGCGTGCTGACAATGGTACGTCCGGCCTGCCCAATCATTACGTAGCATTCTAAACCGGACAGCATTTTAGCGACTGGTCGCATAAAGTCTAAGTGTCTTACAAATTGTGCTTCCACAAACTCAAAAATGAGACACTTTCTTTGCTCCCGTGACAATTGTAAGAGTTCATCACGGAACCACTTGAAATATTCTCGCTGCCCAAAAGGCACAACATGAAGATTAAGCACATATTGCTTAGAGCTATCAAAGTTGTGTTTAAAGTCTTTTAAGAATGTACCAATAACGGCGCGATCCATTTGCGCTTCATAGCCGACTTGACGAACGGCAGAAATAAAACGAGAAGCTTTAACAATGCCATTTTCCGGATCGCGAATCCGACATGTTAACTCTTCGTGCAATGGTTTTTTATGCGCCACATCACTTATTGAATAGGCTGATTGTGCGTAGAGTATCACATTTTCAGACGTGAGTGCTGTGTCAAATAGCGTACGCCATCTCACACTGCCTCGTGCTTCTTCATCATGATTCCACTTTTTAAAACGGCTCCAATTATTGTTGTTCTGCAATTGGGCACTACGCAATGCGGTTTCTGCTTCATCAATGATTTGGCTATGACGCTCTCCTTCTTTGTACATGGTGATTCCGATATGACACCAGTTATCAGAATCCAATGGATAAGGAGGATGGAGTTTTTCTAATTGACGAATACATTGAGACGCCAAGTTTGCGACATCTTTCGCTGCTTGGTGAGGTAAGAAAAGCGCAAAGTCAGCATCGTAGTAACGAGAAAATACGACATCGGGATAACGTTGAACTAAATTGGACAGCAAACTACCAATCTCAACGATAAATTCATCGCAAGTTTGTTTGTCCTGTTCTTCTTCTACAGATTTCCAGTCTTGAACTCGTATCAGCATCACTGCACCACGAGCCCCACTTTCTAACAGCGCCGATTCAAGCTTACTATCAAACAAAACTCGGTTTGCTGTACCAGTTAACTTATCGAGGAAAGTTTGAGTACGAATAAAGGTATCAAAGCGACTGCGCTCTTGGCGGGCATCTTGCAGCTCTTCAATTAATACATCCAATGCTTCGCTTGCCGTGTATGGCCATTCTCGCTCATCACCTTTCGCGTATTGCTCAACCCGCCCAGCTAAGATCATACGACCGCGCTCTTCGAGCATTTCAGAGCCAGCAAGTTGTTCTTTGAGCCATGCAACACCACGCATCAAGCAGAAGATGATCAAGATGACCGCGAGCGTAATCGACCACAAAGCTTGCATTGAATAGCCGTAGCCTAAATAAGGAGGAATAGCCTTAAAGTAGATGACATAGTCTTGGTTGTGAGTGAGCTGAAACTCATGCTCAAACAACATGGAACTGTCTATCTTGTGGGAGGTGTCTTTGAAGCGGTATACGACGGCGTTATTCGTCGAGAGCGTCATCTCAACAATGTTACTTGCCTGTAGCATCTTTGGCATCCAACGCTGCATGGAATATGCTGCGTCAGGGTCTTCCATCTCTTTATCAACCACTTCAACGATCCCTTCCAAATAATGGTTGAGATACTCTTGCCCTAGTCGCTTAAAAGAGAGGGTGCCGCCGACAAACAAGATAAACATTGCGCAAATGACGATCATGGTGACAAAAGCCACCAGCCGCGTGCTTAGCTTAAGAGTTGGGGTATACCTCATGAATACCAAATTCCTTTTCTATTCATCATATACCTTGTTGAAATGTTTATACTTGATAAGCGTTCAGTAAACAATCGCATTCGTATGAATGTGAGAAGCTGAGGCGGAAAGAAACAAGGCATCATTCGATATTTGAGAGTTGCTGCCTTTTTGTGGCGATACGGAAATAATGTGAACCACAATGACAGAACATAACGGGAATAAAAAAGCCGCGAAATTCGCGGCCTTTTAAATTCAATATCAATTAGATTTTAGAACGGGATATCGTCGTCAAAATCCATTGGCGGCTCGTTATATTGCGGCTGTTGTTGCTGCGGAGCCTGTTGTTGCTGTTGCTGAGGAGCGTTGTATTGCTGCTGTTGAGCCGGTTGTTGAGGTTGACCCCAGCCGCCTTGTTGCTGCTGTTGTTGACCGCCACCCATTGGAGCGCCACCTTGAGCACGACCGCCAAGCATTTGCATTACGCCATTGAAGCCTTGAACAACCACTTCTGTTGAGTAGCGATCTTGACCACTTTGGTCTTGCCATTTACGAGTTTGAAGTTGACCTTCAACGTAAACTTGAGAACCTTTACGTAGGTACTCACCCGCTACTTCAGCAAGCTTGCCGAATAACACAACACGGTGCCATTCTGTTTTTTCGCGCTGTTCGCCAGTCGCTTTATCACGCCATGACTCAGAAGTTGCAATCGTGATGTTTGCTACTGCACCGCCATTAGGCATGTAACGAATTTCAGGGTCGTTACCTAGATTCCCCACCAAAATAACTTTGTTAATTCCACGGCTGGCCATGATGTGCTCCGTTTCACTCTGGATCTATATATAAAATTTTAGCGCATAAGAATACACGCTTTGGTGTTTTGATTAAAGCCTAATCCCATTGTGTTCTGAGATTAGAAATTGTGGAATCAAAATCTCACTCCAACCTCTAGGCGTAGCATTTTTGATTCGTTTTGCAGATATCGTTTCGTGAACCTTTGAATCTCAACGCATTTCCTCTCTAACGCTATAGCTCCAAATTGTGATTGATGACACCGTATTTGCGTTTTTGACCTCATGGAACTTCACTCAAGGAGATTAGGGCGCGTGAAAAAATCAGCTTATGCGAGAAAATTGTTTTTGATCAGTATGGAAGACGACGCAGAGAAAAAAGTCGAAGCGCTCGTGAAATACACTGATATTGATATCCCTGTCATCTCCACACAAGCACTGATGGAAGCCAATCCAAAGCATCGCAATAAAATCCTGTTGATTGACTTTAGTGAACATAAAACACTCGTACAATCGATCAAAAACTTGCCTTTAATTTGGAAGAATTTTGAAACGGTCATATTCAATGTTCCTAAACGCTTAACCACCGATGAGTTGTTGTCTTTTGGGCAACTAAAAGGCGTATTTTATCAGGAAGACTCTCTAGAGCAGGTAGGTGAAGGCTTGAGAGAAATCGTGAATGGTCAGAACTGGTTGCCAAGAAATGTCACTAGTCAATTGCTTCACTATTATCGCAATGTCCTCAGCACGCACACCGCCCCAGCAACCGTGGACTTAACCATCCGTGAGTTGCAAGTTTTACGTTGTCTTCAGGCAGGAGCATCTAACAATCAAATGGCAGAAGAATTGTTCGTCAGTGAATTCACCATTAAATCTCACCTTTATCAGATATTCAAAAAGCTCTCCGTAAAGAATCGCGTTCAAGCTATCGCTTGGGCAGACCAAAACTTGTTGTCATAAATCAGATGAACAACACAATTTCGCTCATACAGTGATGGCTCATGCTTATTTAGGCTCAAATTGACGTACTTTTTCCTACTTAATTCATGATTCATATGCATCTCTCGTGTTAAAGTGATGCCCAGATTCTTGATTAAAAAATGAGAAAGGATATTCCCCCAATGATTAAAAAATGTCTGTTCCCTGCAGCTGGCTATGGTACGCGCTTCCTCCCAGCGACTAAGTCTATGCCTAAAGAAATGATGCCTGTAGTGAACAAGCCACTGATTGAGTACGGTGTAGAAGAAGCCATCCAAGCTGGCATGAATGGCATGTGCATCGTAACAGGTCGTGGTAAGCACTCAATCATGGACCACTTCGATAAAAACTACGAACTGGAACACCAAATCAGCGGAACAAACAAAGAAGAACTATTGGTTGATATCCGTGAAATCATTGACTCTGCAAACTTCACTTACATTCGCCAGCGTGAGATGAAAGGTCTAGGTCACGCAATCCTTACTGGTCGCGAATTGGTCGGTGATGAACCATTTGCAGTAGTACTTGCCGATGACCTTTGTGTGAACGAGCAGGAAGGCGTGTTGGCTCAAATGGTAGCGCTATTCAAACAGTTCCGTTGTTCAATCGTTGCTGTTCAGGAAGTACCAGAAGAAGAAACTCATAAATACGGCGTAATCTCTGGTGAGATGATTAAAGATGACATCTACCGCGTAGACGACATGGTTGAGAAACCAGAACAAGGTACTGCGCCAAGTAATCTAGCGATCATCGGTCGTTACATCCTAACTCCAGACATTTTCGAACTGATCGAAAACACGGAACCGGGTAAAGGCGGCGAAATCCAAATTACTGACGCACTGCTTAAGCAAGCAAAAGCAGGTTGTGTATTGGCGTACAAATTTAAAGGTCAACGTTTCGACTGTGGTAGCGTAGAAGGTTACATCGAAGCCACAAACTACTGCTTCGAAAACCTATACCTAAAAGACGAAAAGAAGTCTGAGCTAGGTAAACACGCAACAAAGAAAGAAGTGTAAATAACTCAAACTTACTGATTCTAAAGCCCAGCTTAATGCTGGGCTTTCTTTTACTGTTTTTTTGTCCAGTATTTTCTTTGCACATTTCTCACACTATGTAATACTTGCGTCACTTGGTTATACATAGAGCAAAAACGATGGATAAAATAGAAGTTCGTGGTGCCCGCACCCATAACCTCAAAGACATCAACCTCACTATCCCCCGCGATAAACTGATTGTCATTACTGGTTTGAGTGGTTCTGGTAAATCCTCTCTCGCATTCGATACTTTGTATGCTGAAGGTCAAAGACGTTACGTCGAATCCTTATCAGCTTACGCACGCCAGTTTTTGTCTCTTATGGAAAAACCAGATGTTGACCACATAGAAGGTTTGTCTCCTGCAATCTCGATTGAGCAGAAATCAACATCACATAACCCACGCTCTACTGTTGGTACTATTACTGAGGTGTACGACTACCTGCGTCTGCTTTACGCACGCGTTGGTGAACCTCGTTGTCCAACACACCATACGCCTCTAGCAGCACAAACCATCAGCCAAATGGTCGATAAAGTCTTAGAGTTGCCAGAAGGCAGCAAAATGATGCTACTTGCTCCTATCGTGAAAGAGCGTAAAGGTGAGCACGTTAAGACACTGGAGAACCTAGCAGCTCAAGGTTTCATCCGCGCACGTATCGATGGTGAAACTTGCGATCTTTCTGATCCACCGCAGCTAGAACTGCACAAGAAACACACTATTGAAGTGGTTGTGGACCGCTTTAAAGTTCGCCCAGATTTGCAGCAACGTTTAGCTGAATCCTTCGAAACCACGCTAGAGCTTTCTGGTGGTATTGCGGTTGTGGCACCAATGGACGGCGAGGGCGAAGAGGTGATCTTCTCAGCTAACTTTGCTTGCCCTATTTGTGGCTACAGCATGCAAGAACTTGAGCCTCGTTTGTTCTCATTCAACAACCCAGCAGGTGCGTGTGGCACTTGTGATGGTTTAGGTGTGCAGCAATATTTCGACCCAAGTCGAGTTATTCAAGATGAAACGCTGAGTTTGGCACAAGGTGCGATTCGAGGTTGGGATCAAAAGAACTACTATTATTTCCAGATGCTGACTGCACTGGCGGATCATTACGGCTTCGATCTTCACGCACCATTTAACTCTCTACCAAAGAAAACCCAAGACATCATTCTTAAAGGATCGGGGCGTACTGAAGTCGAGTTTAAGTACATTAACGATCGTGGTGACATTCGTGTTAAGCGTCATCCTTTTGAAGGGATTCTGAATACACTTGAACGCCGTTACCGCGATACTGAATCTAACTCAGTACGTGAAGAGCTCGCAAAATACATCTCGACCAAGTCTTGCTCAAGCTGTGGCGGTACACGTCTGCGCCTAGAAGCACGTAACGTTTTTATTGCTGATACGACACTACCAGAGATCGTTGAGCTCAGCATCGCCGACGCATTGGAATTCTTCCACTCATTGCAACTAGAAGGTCAACGCGCCCAAATCGCTGAAAAAGTGATGAAGGAAATCAACGACCGCTTGCAGTTCTTAGTTAACGTGGGTTTGAACTACCTCAACTTATCGCGCAGCGCGGAAACCCTATCGGGTGGTGAAGCTCAACGTATTCGTTTAGCAAGCCAAATTGGTGCTGGTTTAGTGGGCGTCATGTATGTTCTAGATGAGCCATCGATTGGTCTCCACCAGCGTGATAACGAACGCCTATTGAAAACCCTAACCCACTTAAGAGATTTGGGTAACACAGTATTAGTGGTTGAGCACGATGAAGATGCGATTCGTTGCGCTGATCACGTGATCGATATCGGTCCAGGCGCAGGTGTACACGGTGGTAACGTGGTCGCTGAAGGTACGATGGACGAGATTATCGCCAATCCGAACTCACTGACTGGTCAGTACCTCAGTGGCGCGAAAGAGATTGCGGTACCAAAAGAGCGTACGCCACGCGATCCAAAGAAAACCGTTGAACTACTTGGTGCAACAGGTAATAACTTAAAGAATGTCGATCTTTCCGTTCCTGCTGGCTTGTTCAGTTGTATCACCGGTGTATCCGGTTCAGGTAAGTCGACTCTGATCAACGATACCTTCTTTAAGATTGCCCATACTCAATTAAACGGTGCAACAACTGCGCACCCTTCACCATACAAAGCGATCAAAGGTTTAGAGCACTTCGATAAAGTTATCGACATTGACCAAAGCCCTATCGGTCGCACACCACGTTCAAACCCTGCCACTTACACAGGCATATTTACTCCGATTCGTGAACTGTTTGCGGGTACACAAGAGTCGCGCTCTCGCGGGTACAAACCGGGGCGCTTTAGCTTTAACGTTCGTGGTGGTCGCTGTGAAGCCTGTCAGGGCGACGGCGTAATCAAGGTGGAAATGCACTTCTTACCTGACGTTTACGTTCCTTGTGATGTGTGTAAAGGTAAACGCTACAACCGCGAAACACTTGAGGTTCGTTACAAAGGCAAGACCATTGATGAAGTACTAGAAATGACGGTAGAAGATGCACGTACTTTCTTCGACCCGGTGCCAGCGATTGCTCGTAAGCTGCAAACGCTAATGGATGTTGGTTTGTCTTACATTCGCTTAGGTCAAGCAGCAACTACGTTGTCAGGTGGTGAAGCTCAGCGTGTGAAACTGGCTCGAGAGCTGTCTAAGCGTGATACTGGTAAAACCTTATACATTTTGGATGAGCCGACAACCGGTCTGCACTTCCACGATATCCAGCAGCTACTAACTGTACTGCACCGTCTGCGAGACCACGGAAATACCGTTGTCGTCATTGAGCACAACCTCGATGTAATTAAGACGGCAGACTGGATTATTGACTTAGGTCCTGAAGGTGGACAAGGCGGCGGTGAGATCATCGCACAAGGAACGCCTGAAGATGTGTCTCAGATCGAAGGTTCGCACACAGCTCGCTTCCTTAAGCCTATGTTGAAGTAGAAAAAACAGGTAAAGTACAAAGACCAGCCAATGCTGGTCTTTTTTCATTCAAAACAACACAATAACTATGGCAACTATACACGTCAGTGGAACTAAGCTTTCTCCAGGGAAAGTCCAAGTTCCTCTTAACCGCAAGTTTCTCATCGCGTTAGCAGCTCTCTTTCTGTTGGCGATGCACTTCTTTATGCCAAATCCGGGTGGCTCTGGACTAGCACTGTCTTTTAATGCGACCACGTGGATTGCGTTCAGCTTTGCACTTGGTATTGGCTGCTACCAACTTGCGACCAATCGTGTATTACGCTATTCCAAATTAACAATCGGTCTGTTGATCAGCTGTATCATCATGACGCTACCTATCTTCTACCCCAATGCGGATAGTGCGCTCGCAGCAAATAAACTAATTGGTCTGTGGTGCGGCATGTTGTTCTTCGTTGTACTGCAGCAGTTCCACTTCAGTAACAAGCATCGCCAGCGCTTGTTGTGGTTTATTGTCCTTGCCGTTGTTATCGAAGCGATTTTCGGTTTAACGCAATATCTTTACCTTAAACCAGGAAACGTATTTGGATACGACACGATAGCTAACCGCCCTTATGGCATCTTCCAGCAACCAAATGTCATGGCGAGCTTCCTTGCAACTGGTTTAGTGATTGCCAGCTATCTACTCGCCAGACAACCTTACAAATATTCTCGTAAACTCAGCGATATTTACCTGTTGTACGCCGTACCTGTACTGACACTACCTCTTATCGTTGCCCTTGCCTCTCGTACTGGTTGGCTAGCATCCATCATTGCTATTTTGCTGGTGATTCCATACATGTATCGCTTTGCAACGCGTGCACGTTTTGTTCGATGGGTAATGGCGATGGCAACAGGTCTCGCGCTGTCGATTGTGGTGATGAATATTGCCTTCCCAGATGGAAACGGTCTTGCCAGTGAAAAGGTGAATATGGAGTCACCACGTGCTTACACCTTCCCACAAACATTGGACATGGTGATTGAGAAGCCATTCACTGGGTACGGTTACGGCAAGTTTGAGTCAGAATACATGCTATACACAGCGCGTCAGCATGCACTCAATGAAAGTTATCCTGCGGGCTTGCCATCGATGGATCACCCGCACAATGAATTGTTGTACTGGGCGGTAGAGGGCGGATTGTTGCCAATTCTGGGGATCTTTTTGGCAATGGCGTTAGTGCTATATCGCATCTACCAAGCCAAACGCGGTACTCGCTTAGCACTGCTGGCACTGTTTATTCCAATCGTGCTGCACTCGCAATTAGAATATCCCTTCTATCATTCATTGGTGCATTGGCTGATCTTTGTGATTCTGCTTTATTGGGTCGACCAACGAGTTTCTCGTTACCGCCAAGCACCGTTTAGCAAAGTAACCAAAAGTTTATTGCGAGTATGTAGCCTCGTCATTCCAGCAGTATTTACTTTCTATATGGTTAGCGCATTGCACACCAACTATGTCTTAACCAAGTTTGAAACAACGCGCCCGACCAACCCGGACATCTTGAATCAGGTGACAAATCCTGTGGTTTGGAAAGATCGTTTCGATTGGGATGTATACAGTACTTTCTTAAACATCGGCTTATATAAACAAGATCCAACCTTGATTCAGCCTTACATTGATTGGTCTCTGGAAATCATTAAAGACAAGCCACGCCCAGCGTTTTACAACAACTTGATACTGGCATATCAAGGGTTGGATGACACAAGCAAGGCAGAACAAATTCGCGCTGAGGCACAGTTCTTGTTCCCTAAAATTGATTTCAGTGGCGTCAACTATCAGCCACCTTCTCAAGCTATCTCAGCCTCACCAACACCAACGTCCAGCGCTGAGCAATAAATACAAAAAAGCGAAGGAATAACCTTCGCTTTTCTTTACCTCATTACCGAGGCGATTTACTCAGTCAGTGACTCTTCCAAAGCTCGCAAACACAAAGCAACATTTTCAGGTCGAGCACCATAGCCCATCAGTCCAATTCGCCATGCTTTACCAGCAAGTGCACCAAGACCTGCACCAATCTCTAGGTTGTAGGTTTCAAGTAAGTGATTGCGCACTTTTGCTTCATCAATTCCTTCAGGGACATAAATCGCATTCAATTGCGGTAGTCGATATTCTTCTTCTACCACGAATTCAAAACCTAGTTTTTGCAGACCTGCTTTGAGTTTCTCGTGCATTAACTGGTGACGCGCCCATGCATTTTCTAAACCTTCATTTTTAAGGATAAGTAGAGCTTCATGCAGAGCATACAAGCTGTTTACTGGCGCAGTGTGGTGATAGCTGCGTTTGCCTTCTCCACTCCAGTAACCTAATACTAAGCTTTGATCCAAGAACCAGCTTTGAACCGGTGTCGTCCTGGATTGAATCTTCTCAATAGCAGCCGGAGAAAGAGTCACTGGCGATAAGCCGGGAACACAAGACAAACATTTTTGGCTGCCAGAATACACAGCATCTAACAGCCATTCATCGACTTTGAGAGGTACACCACCAAGCGAAGTCACGGCATCGACAATCGATAGCAAACCGTATTGCTTCGCAAGCTTACCCAAGGCCTGGGCGTCACTTACCGCGCCCGTCGATGTTTCTGCATGAACAAAAGCAAGAATCTTAGCATCAGGGTGCTGCTTTAACGCTTCTTCAACTTTATCGACCGATACAGGCGTTCCCCACTCATCATCGACGACAACCGCTTCCCCACCAGCACGAACCACGTTTTCACGCATACGCTCACCGAAAACACCATTGCGGCAGACGATGACTTTGTCGCCCTTTTCAATCAAGTTGACAAAGCACGTTTCCATACCTGCACTACCCGGCGCAGAGACTGCGATAGTAAATTCATTTTCCGTTTGGAAAGCGTATTTAAGCAGTTGTTTTAGTTCATCCATCATAGCAATGAAAAGTGGGTCTAGGTGACCAACCGTTGGACGGCTAAGCGCTTGTAAAACCTGAGGTGAAATATCAGATGGACCAGGTCCCATCAAAATACGATGTGGGGGAATAAAGCTTTGGATCGGCATGTCAGCTCCTTGATTGCAGTCATTCATCCTGAGCGTTATAAAAGTTCTATTCAAAAGGTTGGCTCAGGTATCAAAGTTTTCACCCTAATAGATTTTTCCTCTATCGGCAATTAGCCCTAAGTATAGAGGTCAAACCACTGTCACAAATTCGTTAATAAAAACTTTCATAATGGTTGAGATATTGGTTGACAATGTGACAGCAAAACCGTTCAATGTTTAAGCTTTATGCAGAAGAGGAGCACTACCCAGGCAGGTGATTTGTGGAGCCGCAATTCCAATACCAATCACTCAGGGGGAGTAGTGCCGAGGTAAGTCAAAGTTGCAGGATTTGACTTGTCGGTTGACTTGGGTTGAGTCCCATCAACTGTCATCAGCGCCGTATGATGAAGAGCTTCTGAGGGTAAATTTTCAAATTACATTCTAACTACCTCTCTATTTGCTCTGTTCCTTTCCTCACCAAACATTGGATGTATTGGGCAACCAATTAATTGTTGTTATTGTTTCAGGAAGTCGTGGGAGAACGCAGTGAGCGCATTTAACGTAGCAAAATTCGGTGGAACCAGTGTTGCCAACTTTGAGGCAATGAGTCGTTGCTCCACTATCATAGAAAACAACCCAAATACTCGTCTTGTCGTCAGCAGCGCTTGCTCAGGTGTCACTAACTTATTGGTTGAGCTGGCAAATGGTGTTCAAGACCAAGAACATCGAGCAGAAGTACTTCAGAAACTAGCAGGTATCCACGAATCGATTCTGTCGCAGCTAGAAAACGCAACCGAAGCAGCAGCTGAGGTTTATTCGATTCTTGATACCGTCACGAGCTTGGCAGAGGCTGCTTCAATCCAAGCAAGCACCAAACTGACAGACCATTTAGTCGCTTGTGGTGAATTAATGTCGACTCATATCCTTGCACAACTAATGCGTGAGCGTGGTGTGAACGCAGTTCGTTTTGATATTCGCGACGTGCTAAAAACCGATGGTAATTTTGGTCGAGCTGAACCTAATGTCGAGACAATTTCGCAGCTAGCACAAGAAAAGTTAGTACCACTTTGCCAAGAATACGTGGTTATCACCCAAGGTTTTATTGGCTCAGATGAAGAAGGTAATACCACCACGCTTGGTCGTGGCGGCAGTGACTACAGTGCAGCACTCATTGCAGAAGGTGTGAAAGCAGCAGGTCTAGAGATTTGGACCGACGTACCGGGCATCTATACCACAGACCCACGTATCGCCTCAAAAGCAGCGCCAATCCCAGAGATCAGCTTTAGCGAAGCATCAGAGATGGCAAACTTCGGCGCAAAAATTCTACACCCTTCAACGCTAGTTCCGGCACTTCGTCACGACATCCCTGTATTCGTAGGCTCGTCTAAAGAACCGGAAAAAGGTGGTACATGGATCCGCCACCAAGTAGAGAGCTCACCTTTATTCCGAGCACTTGCTCTGCGCTGCAACCAAACCATGGTGACATTACGCAGTGCTAACATGTTCCACGCATACGGCTTCTTAGCCAAAGTATTTGAGATCCTAGCGAAGCACAAAATCTCTGTAGATCTGATCACCACATCTGAAATCAGTGTGTCACTCACTCTTGACCAAACAGACACGTCTGGCGGTGCTCCTCAGTTACCACAAGCCGCGCGTGAAGAGCTTGAAGAGCTATGTAAAGTAGAAGTAGAACACGACCTATGTCTCGTCGCTCTGATTGGTAACAACATGAGTGAAAGCAAAGGCTACGCGAAGCAAGTATTTGGCACGCTAGAAGACTTCAACCTACGTATGATCTGTTACGGAGCAAGCCCGCATAACCTGTGCTT
The DNA here is from genome assembly GCF_024181835.1 of Vibrio sp. Y29_XK_CS5. Lineage (NCBI taxonomy): Bacteria > Pseudomonadati > Pseudomonadota > Gammaproteobacteria > Vibrionales > Vibrionaceae > Vibrio > Vibrio sp. Y29_XK_CS5. Next base: position 6,097 of record NZ_JAMZAM010000009.1, on the reverse strand, counting down.
CCTTGTTCACGAATCCGTATCTCGACAAGCAATCCAAAAATTACACACCGAGTTGTTTGAGCAATAAAGTACTTTCAATCACTAATAAACAAGGGCTGCAAATTGCAGCCCTTTTAGTTTCAAGACGGTTTGGTTAACCGTTAATGTTGGGACCTAACCATTTTTCCGCTTCGATCCTATCCCAGCCTTTACGATCAGCATAGCTTTGCAGCTGATCTTCTTGGATCTGAGCGATCGCAAAGTAACGAGAATCAGGATGCGAGAAGTACCAACCCGATACGGATGCTCCTGGGTACATCGCATAACTCGATGTCAGTGACATACCAATGTTTTCTTCAACATTCATAAGCTCCCAAAGCGGTCCTTTCTCAGTATGCTCTGGACATGCTGGATAGCCAGGAGCAGGACGAATACCTTGGTATTTCTCACGAATCAGTTCTTCATTCGACAGAGCTTCATCCGCAGCGTAACCCCAAATCTCTTTGCGCACGCGCTCATGTAGATACTCAGCAAATGCTTCCGCCAAACGGTCCGCTACTGCTTGGATCATGATGGCATTGTAATCATCACCCTGTGCTTTGTATTCGTCAGCAAGTTCACGCTCACCGATACCACCAGTTACTGCAAAAGCACCAACCCAATCGCGCTTACCAGACTCTTTCGGTGCAACATAATCAGACAGACAGTAGTTGAAGCCTTTTGGTTTCTCCGTTTGCTGGCGCAAGTTATGCAGCACTTTCGCCACTTCAGTTCGCGACTCGTCGGTGTAAACTTCAATATCATCACCCACGCTTGCAGCAGGAAACAGACCACACATACCGCGCGCTTTGAGTAAGCCTTCACGCTCAACACGATCCAATAACTCATTAGCGTCTTTGTACAGGCGCTGCGCCTCTTCACCCACTTCTTCATGGTCAAAGATTGTTGGGTATTTACCGACTAATGACCAAGTCATAAAGAAAGGTGTCCAGTCGATGTACTTACGCAAAGTAGACACTTCAAAGTCATCAAAGATATGGATGCCCGGCTTCACAGGAGCAGGAGGCGTATACTTATCCCAATCAATCGCAACTTTGTTCGCTCTTGCTTCTTCTAAAGTAACAGGCTTAGTGCGCGGCTTCTTACGGTTATGCTGATCACGCACGCGTTCATAGTCCACGTCCAGCTTCTCAACAAAGCCAGGACGAAGTTCGTCTGAAAGTAATGATGTACATACACCAACCGCACGAGAAGCGTTATTGACGTAAACCACTGGATGTTTGTAGTTCTGCTCAATCTTAACCGCCGTATGCGCTTTGGATGTTGTTGCACCACCAATCAGAAGTGGAAGATCGAAATCAAGACGTTCCATTTCTTTCGCGACATGCACCATTTCATCGAGAGACGGTGTGATCAAACCAGAAAGACCAATAATGTCGACGTTTTCTTCTTTGGCTACCTTGAGGATCTTCTCACATGGCACCATGACGCCAAGATCGATGATCTCGTAGTTGTTACATTGTAGAACCACGCCAACAATGTTCTTACCGATATCGTGCACGTCACCTTTTACCGTAGCCAACAAAATCTTACCGTTGGAAGAACCTGCTTGCTTCTCTTTATTGATAAAAGGCTCTAAGTGCGCTACCGCCTGCTTCATAACACGCGCTGATTTCACTACCTGCGGAAGGAACATCTTACCTTCACCAAATAAGTCACCAACCACGTTCATGCCGTCCATCAATGGACCTTCAATGACTTCAAGTGGCTTAGAGGCATTAAGGCGAGCTTCTTCGGTATCTTCAACGATGAACTCAGTAATGCCTTTAACCAGCGCATGCTCTAGACGTTTTTCTACCGCCCAAGTACGCCACTCTAGTGCAGAAGCATCTTCTTCTTTGCCGACACCCTTTCCGGCGTATTCTGCCGCGATATCAAGTAGTCGCTCGGTCGAATCATCACGGCGGTTAAGAACCACATCTTCTACTGCTTCACGTAACTTATCAGGAACGTTATCGTAAATTTCTAACTGACCCGCGTTCACGATGCCCATGTCCATACCGTTTTTAAAACAGTGGTATAGGAACACCGCGTGAATCGCTTCACGAACGTAGTTGTTACCGCGGAATGAGAAGGAAACGTTAGAGACACCACCGGAGATCATCGCGTGAGGCAAGTCGCGCTTAATGTCGGCAACCGCTTCGATGAAATCCACGGCGTAGTTGTTATGCTCTTCGATGCCCGTCGCAACCGCAAAGATGTTCGGGTCAAAGATGATGTCTTCTGGTGGGAAGCCGACTTCATCAACCAAGATACGATAAGCATTAGTACAGATTTCTAGCTTACGCTCACGTGTTTCTGCCTGACCAACTTCGTCAAACGCCATAACGATAACTGCAGCACCATAGCGACGGATCAGCTTTGCTTGCTCAACAAACTTCTCTTTACCTTCTTTCAAAGAGATGGAGTTTACGATGCCCTTGCCCTGAATACACTTCAGACCCGCCTCGATAACCTCCCATTTAGAAGAGTCGACCATGATAGGCACTTTAGAGATCTCAGGCTCAGATGCGCATAGGTTTAGGAAGCGAACCATACAGGCTTCTGCATCCAACATGCCTTCATCCATGTTGATGTCGATAATCTGAGCGCCGTTCTCAACTTGTTGTCGGGCGACCTCTAGCGCTTCATCATAGAGCTCTTCTTTGATCAAACGTTTAAATCGAGCAGAACCAGTAACGTTAGTACGCTCACCTACGTTAATAAACAGCGTCTCTTTTTCAATAGTAAGAGGCTCAAGACCGGATAAACGACAAGCAACCGTAAGCTCAGGCAAATCACGAGGTTTCACGCCGTCAACTGCCATTGCCATATGGCGAATATGCTCTGGAGTGGTACCACAACAACCACCAATTAGGTTAAGGAAACCACTCTCCGCCCATTCTCTAACGTGTTCCGCCATATCTTCTGGCGAAAGGTCATACTCACCAAAAGCATTCGGTAGACCCGCGTTTGGGTGAGTAGAAACAAAAGATTCAGAAATACGAGAAAGCTCTTCTACGTACGGGCGCAGTTCGTCAGGACCAAGCGCACAGTTCAAACCAAATGAAATAGGGTTAACATGACGAAGAGAGTTATAGAAGGCTTCCGTTGTTTGACCAGAAAGCGTACGTCCAGAAGCATCGGTAATGGTACCGGAGATCATAACTGGCAACTCGATGCCTAGTTCTTCGAAGACGCTATCAACCGCGAAGGCACAAGCTTTCGCGTTAAGTGTATCGAAGATAGTCTCGATCAGAATAAGGTCAGAGCCACCTTTGATCAGCGCTCGAGTTGATTCTGAATAAGCTTCAACAAGCTCATCGAAGCTGACGTTACGATAGCCCGGATCGTTTACATCAGGGGAGATAGAACAAGTACGGTTTGTTGGACCAAGCACACCCGCGACATAACGTGGGCACTCTGGCGTTTTTGCCGTCCACTCATCAGCGGCTTCACGCGCAAGCTTTGCAGCGGCAAAGTTGATTTCCTCACTCAGGCTTTCCATCTCATAGTCAGCCATCGCAATCGTCGTCGCGTTAAAGGTGTTAGTTTCAAGAATATCAGCGCCTGCTTCTAAGTAAGCGCTGTGAATTTCCTTAATCAATTGAGGCTGAGTGAGCACCAACAAATCGTTGTTGCCTTTTAGATCACAATGCCAATCCGCAAAGCGCTCTCCTCGATAGTCTTGCTCTTCAAGTTTATATCCCTGAATCATGGTGCCCATACCACCATCGATCAGCAAGATACGTTGCTTTAATTGAGCTTCAATCTGTTGTCTTACATTACTTCCCACAGTACAGCCTCATTCCTTTAGTTATCTCTCCATCCTATCACACAAATTAAAGGAGTCTAGACGTCTAAAATGCGAATTACTGATTATTTTGTCTCCGTCGAGTTACAAAATAATCTCGAAAAAATGTTTGCTATTTAGTCAACATCGTCCGAGAATTCCATTCATAAAATGTTACAAATAGAGAGCTCTATGTCGGTCTATCATACTTTATGTTTTCTATCTGCAGCCGCAATGGTTATTGCCTTTGTAAACAGTAAGATAGGAAAGATGCAAACCACCATCGCAATCACTGCCGGTTCGATGATTCTTTCACTCCTCATTCTAATCGCAGGTCAAAATGATTGGTTTCATCTCACCGAGATAGCGACCGAAACGGTTACCAGCATTAACTTCGAGGATTTTCTTCTTAAAGGTATCCTCGGATTCCTACTTTTTGCCGGTGGTTTGGGTATCAAACTCCCTAACCTCAAAGATCAAAAATGGGAAATCACTGTACTCGCTTTAGGTGCAACACTCTTCTCAACCTTCTTTATCGGTTTTGTACTTTACGGCTTCTGCCAAGTTATCGGCATTCAATTTGACCTCGTCTACTGTCTGCTCTTTGGTGCGCTTATCTCCCCAACCGACCCGATTGCAGTACTCGCCATTGTTAAAAAGCTTAATGCACCAAAACGAATCTCTACACAGATCGAAGGTGAATCTCTGTTTAACGACGGCTTTGGTCTGGTAATTTTCGTAACACTATTCACCATCGCCTTCGGTACTGAAGCTCCTACCGTTGGCAGTGTGACACTTCTATTTGTTCAAGAAGCGATTGGCGGCATCGTTTATGGCTTCGTACTAGGTCTTATTTTCCACTACTTAATCAGCGCCACTGATGACCACTCAATGGAGCTATTGCTTACTATTGGTGTGCCAACCGCTGGTTACGCATTTGCTGAATACCTTCATGTTTCGGGTCCACTTGCAATGGTAGTATCGGGCATCATGATCGGTAACTGGACGCGCTTTATTGGCTTCTCTAAAGAGAGTGAAGATCATCTAGACCACTTTTGGGAATTGGTCGATGAGTTCTTAAATGGCGTGCTATTCCTTCTTATTGGTATGTCGATGCTGCTGTTCGAATTCCACAAAGAAGACTGGATCATGATGGCAATTTCAGTACCACTAGTACTGGCTGCTCGCTATCTAAGCGTGTTCATTTCTTACATCGGATTTAAGCGCTATAGAAAATATAATCCTTGGTCTATTAAGATCTTAACTTGGGGTGGCTTGCGCGGCGGCCTCGCTCTAGCTATGGCACTATCAATCCCATCGGGTATCTTAGTTATTCCAGAGAAATTGATTGATGTGAAAGAGATCATCATGGTGATGACCTACTCGGTGGTTGTGTTCTCAATCCTGATTCAAGGCTCCACCATTACGCCAATGATCGAGAAAGCGAAACAAGCAGAGAAAGACATGGAAGCAGAAGTTTCATCGGAACCACAAGAAGCAAAAGCATCTCAAGAATAAGTACCGCGATAATTCTTAAAAAAAGGCAGCCAACTGGCTGCCTTTTTTATACTTTGTTCGCGACTAGACCTCTAGACAATATTCTATTCCCTAGCCCAGCACCTTTTATAGTTCGATCAACCAAATGCAGCCAAAGTGGTAATGAATAGCTTCAACTTGAGAAAAATCTACGGGAATGCATAAAGATGGCTAGCAAAATCTATCAGATTCACTTTTGCAAACCTCGAGATCTTTACTAGCGAGGACAAAACGTTCTATGTGAGTGTGACGAAGTCCAAACATTAATGCTCAAGCAAATTTACGAGCCACTGAGCTCTAGTTGAAAAGTCAATGAGTATCTAAATACAAAAGTTGTTCTGTCGAACCACGTCGTTGTGTGGTGTTTTTCTGAATAAGAGTAATTAAGGTAGGGACGTCGGAAGAAATTGCAGGTTACCTGAAACTTTTGCGGGCTCGTTTCCTAGAAAGAGGGAATCGTACTCTAGAAACGACAAAACCCAGTCCGGAGACTAGGTTTCTAAATAAGTGGCGGAGCGGTTGGACTTGCACTCAATTGGACTCGCACACGAGCGGAGTTCATACACCAATAGGTGAATTTGAATTGTTAGATACGAAAAAGCCCTAGCATTTCTGCTAGGGCTTTGTCTGAATAAGTGGCGGAGCGGACGGGACTCGAACCCGCGACCCCCGGCGTGACAGGCCGGTATTCTAACCAACTGAACTACCGCTCCGCACTGGTTAGACCTAAAGTCTAAGTTTTTGTCTTCA
>NZ_JAMZAM010000008.1:0-117967 GCF_024181835.1 Vibrio sp. Y29_XK_CS5 | reverse complement strand
CCGTATACTTTAGCAAGTGTTGTACAGATAGCTGCAGTTAGAGTAGTTTTACCGTGGTCAACGTGGCCGATAGTACCAACGTTTACGTGCGGTTTTACACGTTCAAATTTTTCTTTAGACACAATCGTGTTCCTTCCTAGTTATGATTCGCCGTGATCATTATTGATCTCGACGCGCCAGAAATTGTTATTTTATGCGCCAACGCCTGTTAGCGCAATATTTGGACGCATTGATCTTTAAAAAAAGCTGGACTTTTTTTCAGCTCAAAGCGTTTTAATTAGTAACCACGGTCTGCAATGATTTTATCTGCGAAGTTTTTCGGTACTTCAGCGTACTCGTTAAACTCCATAGAGTAAGACGCACGGCCTTGAGTTGCAGAACGTAGGTCAGTTGCGTAACCAAACATCTCAGATAGTGGAACTTGAGCACGAATGATCTTAAGACCAGCCACACCTTCATCCATACCTTCGATCATACCGCGGCGGCGGTTTAGGTCACCAACAACGTCACCCATCCAATCTTCCGGCGTAGTTACTTCAACATTCATCATTGGTTCTAGAATCACAGGTTGTGCTTCTAGTGCACCTTTCTTGAATGCCATCGAGCCAGCGATCTTGAACGCCATCTCGCTTGAGTCAACATCGTGGTAAGAACCGTCAAATAGTGTTGCTTTAATATCTAGAACAGGGTAACCCGCTAGAACACCACTATTCATTTGTTCTTCGATACCTTTCGATACCGAGCTGATGTATTCCTTAGGAACCACACCACCCACAATCTCGTCTACGAATACGAAACCTTCACCAGGCTCTGAAGGTTCAAGTTTGATCCATACGTGACCGTATTGACCGCGACCGCCAGATTGACGAACGAACTTGCCTTCTACTTCCGCTTTACCACGAATGGTTTCACGGTAAGCAACCTGAGGTTTACCAACGTTACAGTCAACGCTGAATTCACGCTTCATACGGTCAACGATGATATCTAGGTGAAGCTCACCCATACCAGAGATCAGAGTCTGACCTGTTTCGTCATCCGTTTCCACGCGGAATGATGGGTCTTCCGCTGCCAGTTTACCTAGCGCGATACCCATTTTCTCTTGGTCTGCTTTAGAACGAGGTTCTACAGCGATCTGAATTACAGGTTCAGGGAATTCCATGCGTTCTAGAATCACTTTGTGGTTCTGGTCACATAGTGTGTCACCTGTTGTAACGTCTTTCAGACCGATAGCAGCTGCGATATCACCAGCGCGAACTTCTTTTACTTCTTCACGCTTGTTCGCATGCATCTGAACGATACGACCGAAACGCTCTTTCTTGTCTTTTACTGAGTTGTAAACAGCATCACCTGAGTTCACAACACCTGAGTAAACGCGCATGAAAGTTAGCGTGCCCACGAATGGGTCAGTCGCGATCTTGAATGCTAGTGCTGAGAACGGTTCGTTGTCGTCTGCGTGACGCTCAACTTCGTTCTCTCTTTCGTCGATACCTTTAATTGCAGGTACGTCGATTGGCGATGGCAAGAACTCGATCACTGCGTCTAGTACTGCTTGAACACCTTTGTTTTTGAACGCACTACCACAAGTAGCCAGTACGATTTCGTTGTTTAGTGTACGAGTACGTAGAGCTTGTTTGATCTCTGCTTCAGACAGTTCACCTTCTTCAAGGTACTTGTCCATTAGCTCTTCAGTTGCTTCTGCTGCCGCTTCAACTAGGTTGTTGCGCCATTCTTCTGCAAGCTCTTGCATGTCAGCTGGAATTTCGTCGTATGTGAACGACATACCTTGGTCGGCTTCATTCCAGTTGATCATCTTCATCTTGATAAGGTCGATAACACCACGGAAATCATCTTCTGCACCAACGTTTAGTTGGATTGGAACAGGATTCGCACCAAGACGGTTTTTAATTTGGTCCACAACGCGTAGGAAGTCAGCGCCTGCACGGTCCATCTTGTTAACAAATACCATACGTGGAACGTGGTACTTGTCAGCTTGACGCCATACAGTTTCAGACTGAGGTTCAACACCAGATGAACCACAGAACACAACAACTGCACCATCAAGTACGCGTAGAGAACGCTCTACTTCGATAGTAAAGTCAACGTGTCCAGGAGTGTCGATGATGTTAACGCGGTGCTCTTGGAATTGTGCTTCCATACCACGCCAGAAGGTAGTAGTCGCCGCAGACGTGATTGTGATACCACGTTCTTGCTCCTGCTCCATCCAGTCCATGGTTGCTGCGCCATCGTGAACTTCACCGATTTTATGAGACAGACCAGTGTAGAACAGAATACGTTCAGTAGTGGTTGTTTTACCTGCATCTACGTGAGCACAGATACCGATATTACGGTAGCGCTCAATAGGAGTTTTGCGAGCCACGATTGAATCCTCTTAACTTAGAGATAGGGACTATTGCTATAACTAAAAAATGCTATCCCCTAGATATAGCAATAGTTCCTAGCATAGGCATAGGAACTAAAGAAGTGCTGCAAGGAACCTTGCAGCACTGAAAAGGTATTACCAACGGTAATGAGCGAACGCTTTGTTTGCGTCAGCCATGCGGTGAACGTCTTCACGTTTCTTAACCGCAGTACCTTTGTTCTCAGACGCGTCTAGCATTTCAGCAGCTAGGCGTTGAGCCATAGATTTTTCACCACGCTTACGCGCAGCTTCAACCAACCAACGCATAGCAAGTGCGTTACGGCGAACCGGACGTACTTCTACAGGTACTTGGTAAGTTGAACCACCTACACGGCGAGATTTAACTTCTACCGCTGGGCGAACATTTTCAAGAGCTTCTTCAAAAATAGCTAAGTGGTCTTTACCAGACTTTTCAGCCATAGAATCTAGTGCAGTGTAAACGATTTTTTCTGCAGTAGATTTTTTACCGTCAACCATTAGGATGTTAACGAATTTTGCCAGCAGTTCAGATTTGAACTTTGGATCTGGAAGGATCTTACGCTGACCAATGACGCGACGACGTGGCATGGATTTTCTCCGTTGTCTTCTTCAGGTTTTATCCAAAACTTTTCAGTTTTTTCAAAAAATTAAAAATAATTTAGTGTTTGGCCTTACTTAACGGAATCCATTAAGACTTAGGACGCTTCACACCGTACTTAGAACGACCTTGTTTACGGTCGTTAACGCCAGCACAGTCAAGTGCACCGCGAACAGTGTGGTAACGTACACCCGGAAGGTCTTTTACACGACCGCCACGGATTAGTACAACACTGTGCTCTTGAAGGTTGTGACCTTCACCGCCGATGTACGATGTAACTTCGAAGCCGTTTGTCAGACGTACACGACAAACTTTACGAAGTGCTGAGTTAGGTTTTTTAGGTGTAGTAGTGTAAACACGAGTACATACACCACGTTTTTGTGGGCACGCTTCTAGTGCAGGCACGTTGCTTTTAACAACTTGCTTTGCACGTGGCTTACGTACCAACTGGTTAATAGTTGCCATTAACTAGCTCCTGATTTACTTGAAAGTAAGCTTTGTGAAAAATCTATCCCTAACAGCGGTTGGCAGTTAGGGACGCAAAATTCTATGCAGCAGTGAGAGGTGTGTCAAGAAATATACGGATCTTTTTTGTTCAATTAGGGCAATTAATCCGTAAAGCTCAATCGACAGGAAAGAAGGGTTAATCCCAAGTCAGAGATTTGGCTTGTTTTGCTGTTAGTTCAACAAAGCCAGCATAGCCAATCACCTCAATAGATGGGCTGATACGATTGCTCATGCCGCGGGCTTCAATATCGCTTTGCAGCGCAAACATTGATGGACCTTTTACCTTGCTGAATGCCTTATGCTGAGGGTTCGCAGCGTACACGGCATCTTCAATCAATAAGACATCATCTTGCTCACTGTACAGTGCCATTGCATCGTCTAATGCAGCTACGGATTTGATGATATGTAACATGGCTTCCTCAGAATGACAGCAGTTTGCCCGCTTGTTGCAGTTGAGCTTTTAGTTGCTCTGTATTTAGCGCCTCTGCATCAATGACTAAATCGGCTTGAGCCAAGCCACGCTCGGCAAGCGAATCGGCACAAACAAACACTTGCTCAATGTCGTACAAGTCGAACAACTTCAACATTGGAGCGTAGTCTTTGCTTAATATGCCTTTAGGCTCTTGTCCAAGCAGTAACTGATACACACCATCCCCAACAAATAGAACGGTGATGTCTTCACAGTACGCAGACGCTGCTAACAGCGCATCCACACCTTCACGCCCTGCATTGTTACCATGAGGCGCGCTACGAAATAGGTAAGTTAACTGACTCAAAACTGCACCACTCTATCTTGCGTTAACATGGCTTCAGCTAAGCTCCCCAAACCGGCTTGCTCGAACCCTGTCGCTAGGTTGTTCTGCTCAAGACCATGTTGATTCGCCTCATCTTCGCTGATGATGCCGCGACGCAAAGCGGCTGCAACGCAGGTTTCCAGACGAACATCGTGTTGCTGTGCGAGTGATTGCCATGCTTTGGTTAGGTCAAACTCGTCGTTGGCAGGCACGCTCAAAGCCGTACCATTAGTGACGCCATCTTGGTAAAAGAACACACTCACCAGAGTATGTCCTTGTTCAATTACCGCTTGTGCGAATTGATATGCGCTGCGCGCCGATTGACTGCCGTAAACCGGCCCGTTCACTACCAGCGTGTAAGTTAATCCACTCACGCTTATTCGTCCTCAGTCTTACGCTGACGAATGTATAGGTAAACGGTGTGTTTAGAGATATTCAGGCGATCTGCGACACGGTTGATAGCGTCTTTGATATCGAAAATACCTTTGTCGTACAGTTCCATCACTATCTGACGGTTTTTGGTGTTGTTCGAGACGGATTTGTCGGCGTTGATCTCTTCAATCGTACGCTCAACCGTTTGGTCTACGAGTTCTTCAACATCACTTGCGAAGTTAACGGATGACGCCGCTTCTTTCGCTTCTTGCGTTGGCATGAAAGATTGCAGCACTTGAGAGAAAGGCGCATCAAGGTTGACGTTGATACAAAGCAAACCAATCACACGGTTTTCGCCGTTACGAATAGCAACGGTGATCGACTTCATTAATACGCCGCCTTTAGCGCGGGTGAAGTACGAACGTGAGAAGTTACGCTCAGAACCTTCGATGTCTTTCAGCATCTTAAGTGCTAAGTCAGTGATAGGAGAACCTACCTGACGACCGGTGTTCTCACCGTTAGCGATTTTGATTGCAGAGGTATTGAGGTCTTCCAGTGAGTGAAGAACGATCTCACAGAACGGACCAATAAGACTGGCAATGCCGTCCACGACCGCTTCGTAAGATCTCAAGATGATTTTATCGTGCTCGGTAAATGGCATCACGTTGACAGATTCCATTTCGAGCAACATTTCCGCATTTATTGTTTCTGTAGTTGTCATAAGCCTTCGAGCGAAAAATCAACAAATTGGTGTAAGTTTATCAGAAAATTTGAAAGGCAACCTAGCAAACTCACCAACTAGTGACCTAGAACAAAAAAGGCCCGTAAAACGGACCTTTTTTCATCGAGTTATCGCTAAGGATAATTATTGAGCAGCGTTGTCGTTCTCAATTTTTAGTAGCTCAACTTCGAATACTAGCGTTGAGTTAGCAGGAATGCTCGGTGTGTCTTGGTCACCGTATGCTAGCTCTGGCGGGATAACGAATTTGAACTTAGAACCTACAGGCATTAGCTGAACACCTTCAGTCCAACCTGGGATTACGCGGTTTAGTGGGAACGTTGCTGGTTCGCCACGATCGTAAGAGCTGTCGAATTGAGTACCGTCGATCAGAGTACCTTTGTAGTGTACTTGAACTGTGTCGGTGTCTTTTGGCTTCTCGCCTTCAGCCGGTGTTTCAACTTTGTATAGAAGACCAGATTCTGTCTTCACTACGCCTTCTTGCTTCTCGAATTCCGCACGGAAGTCATCACCAGCTTTCTTCGCTTCAGCTGCTTTCTCAGCCGCTTGCTTTTGCATAGTTTCTGCAACACGCTTGTCTAGAGATTCTAGAGCGGCACGAGTTTCTTCTTCGTTTAGCGCTGCTTTATCTTTAAATACGTCTTCGATACCTTTAAGAACTAGGTCTTTGTTTAGGTTGATGCCAATTTCGCTTGGTTTTTCAATGCTAGTGCTTAGGTAGTTAGCAAATGAAACACCGATCGCGTAAGCCGCTTTGTCATCGTCTGTTTTAAAGTGAACTGCTTTACCAGTTTCTGCTTGAACTTGTTCTGCTTGAGGTGCTGCTTCTGGTTTTGTTTCTTCTTTTTGACAACCTACCGCTAGCATTACTGTTGCAGCAAGTAGCGACACTTTTAAAACTGATTTCATTAAATTCTCCCAATAATGGCTTAGCCACTGGTTGTTGTGCACAAATCTTCTATGAGACTAGTGAAGACAATCGTTATACCAATATACTAGCTATATGTCTTAAGACACAAACCGGATTATTAGATGTGATGCAAAGAATTTCTCATTTATTCCTATATTTAATTGTCATCACCACGTTAAATGGATGCTTTTTTACCGATCGTGATGTTCAACGTTGGTCACTCGAACCACAAGGTTCCACCAGCTTTGCGCTCAGCCGAGATGGTCGATTTGCGCTGCTGTACTCCAAAGAGCACCAATTGGTTCTTTGGGATTTGGAGCAAAACAAACAACTCGCAAAGCTGGGTGAACTCGATCAAGCCGCCAACGTGGTCTCCCATATTCGCATTTCAGACAATGGTCGTTATGCAGTCACAGCAAGCCAAATGAACTTCGCTGTGTGGGATCTCGGATGGACTCAAGCTGAAGGGCTGTGGTCTATCGATGACGCGCTGATTCGAGACGTTGATATCACCAGTAACGGTGAACAGGTATTACTTGGACTGTCCAACGGTAAAGCGATTTACGTCAACTTAGTCACTGGTCGTCGGCTAGAGTTCCTTGCGCACCAAGAAAAAGTCAATTCTGTCGCTATCTCGCCCAACGGTCGCTTCGCTCTCACAGGTGGCAACGACTACAAAGCGTATCTGTGGGATACCGAAACAGGGCTGGTATTACGTACCTTTGAGCACGACCAACGCGTAGTCAGAGTCGCTTTACAGAGAGATGGCAAACTGGCCATGACCTCAGGCGGTGGCAACCAAGCCATCATCTGGAATTTAGAGACGGGTGAAGAAGTCACGCAACTGAGCAGTTGGTCTCGTCAGTTAATCTTTTCGACGGCGCGCTTCTCCGATGATGGCAGCTTGTTAGTAACTGGCACACCTTCAGGTCGTGTGATGGTGTGGGATACCCAGACCGGTAAACGCGTCGATGGATTTGAAGTTGAGCCGAAAAAAGATACTCGCCCTCCCCGCGCGGTCGTGTATGATGCAGCCTTTGATTCCAAGCAACGTGTAATTACTGCCACTTCTGCGGGCATTGCCCAAGCTTGGCAGCTAGAGAACGGATCATGACAGATAAAATCATTCAGCAATTGGAAGCACGCATCAATGACTTAGAATGTCAGCTTGCGTTCCAAGAACAGACTATTGAAGATCTGAACGGCGCCTTGTCGCAGCAACAACTGCAAATTACCAAGATGCTCGATCAGATGAAATATGTGGTAGGTAAAGTGAAAAATATGGACTCGTCGAATTTAGCCGATCCGTCAGAAGAAACCCCACCACCGCATTATTAAAATGCAGGCTCAAATAGCATAAGCCCAGAACGTGTTCTGGGCTTTGTTGTATTCGCAACTTAAAAATGTTGCTTAGGAATGAGCGGGACGAAATTATTCGTCTGCGTAGATTTTAACGATCAGCTCGCCTTGTGTATTGATGCCAGCTCGGTACATGCCAGAACTGTTCATCGCAAAGTGCAGCTCACCTTTAGCATCAATTGCAATCAAACCACCTTCGCCGCCCATTGCTTTTAAATCACCCTGAATAATGTGTTCGCACGCCGTATGAACGTCTTCTTGCAAATAACGCATGCGTGCTGCAACGTCTTCCGCAACACGTTTACGAATAAAGAACTCACCGACGCCCGTAGTGGAAACCGCGACGACACCATTCTCTGCCACCGTACCACAACCAATCAGAGCGGAGTCTCCCACTCGACCGTATTTCTTGTTGGTCACGCCACCAGTACTGGTGGCAGCGGCTAAGTTGCCTTGTTGGTCCAATGCCACTGCACCAACCGTACCGTGCTTACGATCATCTGGGTAACGAGATTCCGACAGAGCAAACAGTCCTTTCTCACGCATAGACAGCAACTGCTCATAGCGGCGATCGGTAAAGAAGTAATCCTGCTCGGTGTACTCATGACCTTGTTCAAAAGCAAACTTCTCTGCGCCCTCGCCCACCAACAATACATGGTTGCTGTTTCGCATCACGTCACGAGCGAGTTCAATGGGGTTTCTGATATGACGCACCCCAGCGACTGCCCCTGCGGCTTGATGTCGACCATCCATCACAGAGGCATCCATTTCGACCATCTCGTTATGGGTCAGTACCGAGCCTTTACCCGCATTAAAATTAGGAGAGTCTTCCAGCACTTTCACTGCCGCCACGACCGCATCTATGGCTTCACCACCTGTTGCTAGGATTTGATGCCCCGCTTTTACCGCAGCTTCTAAATCCGCCAAGATGGATTGTTGCAGTTCGTCACTCATCTGTTCACGCAAGATAGTGCCTGCACCGCCATGAATGGCAATCGAGAAAGGTTTCGTCATCGCTTTGTCCAACTGTTATTCCTTGTATGATTGGCACTACACCCCAGATAGACAAAAAGCGCAAGTTGAAACCTCAACTTGCGCTTTTTAAAGCTTTGCTAGATAGCGTTATCTAGTGAAGAGCGTGCGATTAGTGAGAACCGCAACCGCCGCCGCCACAACATTCGTGGTCGTCAGCTTTTTCTTCGCCACCGCAGCAGCCGCCTTCGTGATCGTGGTCGTGACCGCCACAACAGCCACCACCTTGGTGGATGTGACCGTGTTCGATCTCTTCAGCTGTCGCTTCACGAGTAGCCATAACTTCTACTTCGAAAGTTAGTGTTTGACCAGCTAGCATGTGGTTGCCGTCTACAACAACTTCGTCGCCGTCTACTTCAGTTACTTCTACAGGGATTGGACCTTGGTCAGTATCTGCTAGAAAACGCATGCCAACTTCGATTTGGTCAACGCCTTGGAATACGTCTGCAGGAACACGTTGCACTAGTGCATCGTTGTGGTCGCCGTACGCATCTTCAGGAGCTACTGTTACTGAGAACTTGTCGCCAGCCACTTTACCTTCTAGTTCTTTCTCAAGACCAGTGATTAGGTTGTTGTGACCGTGAAGGTAATCAAGAGGTGCTTCAGAAGTTGATTGATCAACAACAACACCGTCTTCCAACATTACTTTGTATGCAAGGCTTGCAACAACGTTCTTTTCAATTTTCATACTAACTCCAGGGAGATTAATTGACCTAACCAGAATGGGGTTAAGTACCGAGATGATAGTATTATGGGGATCAATTAACGAAGTTCAATTACTCAGGCTTAAAAATCCCGATCATTTCTTGTTCTGAGTGTTTATTTTTTTCTACAGATTGCGGTTTACGCTGCTCGGTATAATCGCAGTCGACACACTCAACCAGCTCAATGTTGTTATCAATCCACCAGCGCAGAGTATCTTGCTGACTGCATTGCGGGCAGCTTGCACCCGCGATAAAACGTTTCTTGGCTTTCACTTTTGTTCCTTTTCCCGCCTAATGCTGCGCGGGTACTACTTCCAATGATTTGGCGACTGTTGGTCGCTTTCCATTTCACGACCGAAGATTTCTTCTAGTTCTTTACGTGCTTCTTTCGAGCGTTGAGCGAGCTCTTTATCCTCATTATGCTGAGGCAATAAGTCTTTGAGCATAGCATTATCTAGCTTGCGAAAATGTGCTTCTGCCCGCTTTGCTTGATACGGGTGCATGCCTAATTCTACGAGCGCTTGGCGACCTAGATCTAATGCGCCTAAAAAGGTTTCTCGCGAGTAATTTTGCACGCCGTGGTTCATTAACTGGTAGGCTTCTACGCGGCTGCGAGCACGGGCAAGGATCTTCAACTTCGGAAAGTGCGCACGGCAAATGTCGACAATCGCCATCACCTCATCTGGTGAGTCGGTACAGATCACTAAGGCTTCTGCTTTATCCGCTCCCGCGGCGCGTAACAAATCAATCTGAGTCGCATCACCATAAAACACCTTATAACCGTATTTACGCAGCAAGTGGATTTGGCTCGCGTCACTTTCTAGTACTGTTACTTTGATCTTGTTGGCGTACATCAGGCGTCCAACAATCTGACCAAAACGACCAAAGCCTGCGATGATCACTCGTGGTCGACGATCCACCACATTGGTCGTGACGCTCTCTTCTTCTTGGTTAAGCGTGTGCGCAAACCATTTTTTCTGTCCCATGAGCAGCAGCGGCGTGGTCACCATCGACAAGCTCACCACCACCAACAAAAAGGCAACTTGCTCCTTGGTTAAGATACCTTCTTGGCTTGCCGCGGTGAAAATCACAAACGCAAACTCACCACCTTGGCTCAAAATCGCTGCCATACGACTGCGCGACTTCGCACGAACTCGAGCAGTGCGAGCCAAAACATACAGAACCAAACCTTTGACCACCACAAGAGCAATCACGGCACCAATAATTGCGAACGGCTGCAAGGCTAATAAACCAAGATTCACTGCCATACCCACAGCAATAAAGAACAAGCCAAGCAGCAGACCTTTAAACGGTTCAATCGCGATTTCTAGTTCATGACGGTATTCACTTTCTGCCAGTAACACACCCGCTAAGAAAGTACCGAGTGCCATCGACAGCCCCAGCTTTTGCATCGCAACAGAAATGCCAAGTACGACTAGGAGGGCGGCAACGGTGAAGAGTTCTCGCACACCACTCATCACCACAAAACGGAACAGAGGACGTAAGAGGAAATGACCGCCAACTAATAACGCAACCACACTGCCTAACACCCAAATAGCATCTAACCAATCACCGCCGCTTTGACCACCGGCGAGTAATGGCAGCATGGCGAGCATCGGGATGACGGCAATATCTTGGAACAGCAACACAGCAAAACCAGATTGTCCGGTTTCCGTGCCGGCTTGCCCCTGTTCTTCGATCACTTTTAGTGCAATCGCGGTGGACGAGAGTGCCAAGCCCATACCGATCACTAAGCTCACTTGCATGCTCAATCCAAACAGGCTGACGATGCTGCCTATCACCGCCGTGGTGACAATAACTTGAGCGCCACCCAGACCGAGGATTGGTCCGCGCATCTGCCATAACTTTTTAGGGTTGAGTTCCAAACCAATTAAGAACAGCAGCAACACCACCCCGAGTTCGGCGAAGTGGAGAATCGCGTCCACATCACTGATTAACCCCAGCCCCCAAGGACCAATTAGAACGCCTGCAATCAGGTAGCCAAGCACAGAGCCCAGACCAAGTCGCTGGGCAATCGGCACTGCAATAACGGCAGCAGAAAGGAATACCACACTACTTTGAAGAAACTCACTGGTTATCGCCATGGTAACCTCCTTGCTCATCCCACTCTCTCAGAGGGTTGTTCAGCCATTGACGATATTGTTCAGCATGCTGATAACGTTCGATGTCCGATACATTGCGCGACCAGTACAGCACTAAAGGCTCAATCCAATGCATCTGACATAAAGCGGCAGTCAGTTCAAACGGTTGTAGAATTTGCTCAAGTGGGTATTTGTTGTAACCCATCGGGCTGAACGCATCCTCTTTACCGCCAGTAGTGATCACACTGCGCCAGTACTTACCCGCTAATGCGCTACCATCACCGAACGCAAAACCTTTGCCCAACACACGATCCATCCATTCTTTCAACAGTGCAGGACAGGAATACATATAGAGAGGATGATGAAAAACGATCACATCATGCGACATCAGTAGATCGTGTTCGTAGTTCACATCAATAAAGAAATCAGGGTACGCACCATAAAGATCGTGCACGGTGACATGCCCCAGTGATTCGATTTTTTTAATCATCACTTGGTTGGCAATGGAGTTTTGCGGTTCTGGGTGAGCATAAATAACCAGAACCCTCGGAGGAATGGGCGTAGCAACAGCCAAATGGTCGTCCTTGTGTTGATTTCTCAGGGAAAATTATCGTTATCAGTTTGTTATACTTTTTTGTATAGCATAATGCAATTAAAGCGCAGAGATCGACTTTTCCCGCCAATACCCCTACTATTCACCGCGAGATCAACGACCAAGAAACGCGCACTGCGCAAAGTGAATTAAAACTCTATGATTACCTTCTCTGATATTCAGTTACTGCGTGGCGGTAAACCTCTTTTAGACCAAGCATCTGCAACCATTCACCCGGGCGACAAAGTGGGTCTGGTTGGTAAAAACGGCTGTGGTAAATCAACTCTGTTTGCCCTACTAAAAGATGAACTGTCGATTGATGCAGGCTCATTTAGCCAACCTCAACATTGGGAATTGGCTTGGGTTGCACAGGAAACGCCTGCACTCGACCGTAGCGCACTGGAATACGTCATTGATGGTGATCGTGAGTTCCGCGATCTTGAAGCTCAACTGGCGATCGCCGAAGAGAAAGACAACGGCACCCTAGTTGCGGAGATCCACGGCAAAATTGAAACCATTGGCGGTTACAGCATTCGCGCACGTGCTGCCGAACTGCTTGATGGTCTGGGCTTTAGCCAAGAGCAAATGAGTTGGAACCTGACTCAGTTCTCGGGTGGTTGGCGCATGCGCCTTAACTTGGCTCAAGCGCTATTGTGTCGTTCTGATCTACTGTTACTCGACGAACCAACCAACCACTTGGATTTGGACGCGGTCATGTGGCTAGAGCGCTGGTTACAAAACTACCCTGGTACACTGATTCTGATCTCGCACGACCGTGACTTCTTGGACCCGATCGTTGGTCGCATCATTCACATCGAGAACCAGCAGTTGAACGAATACACGGGTAACTACTCGTCATTCGAAAACCAACGCGCACAAAAGATGGTGCTGCAACAAGCGATGTTTGAGAAGCAACAGAAACAGATGTCGCACATGCAAAGCTACATTGACCGCTTCCGTTACAAAGCATCCAAAGCGCGCCAAGCACAAAGCCGAATTAAAGCGCTGGAGCGTATGGAGAAGGTACTGCCAGCGCAGTTCGATAACCCATTTAGTTTCCAGTTCCGCGATCCTGCAGCCCTACCAAACCCAATCATGATGATGGATGAAGTGTCGGCAGGCTACGGTGACAACCTGATCCTAGAGAAGATCCGCCTTAACCTAGTACCGGGCAGCCGCATTGGTCTACTTGGTCGTAACGGCGCGGGTAAATCAACCTTGATCAAATTGCTGTCTGGTGAGCTAAAAGCGCAAAGCGGCGATCTGACTTACTCGCAAGGCGTGAAGATCGGTTACTTCGCTCAGCACCAACTAGAAACACTACACCCAGAAGAAACACCGTTGCAGCACATGATGCAAATCGCACCGGATCAAACCGAGCAGCAGCTACGTGATTACCTAGGTAGCTTTGGTTTCCCAGGTGATAAAGCGCTTGAGAAAGTTGCACCGTTTTCAGGTGGTGAAAAAGCGCGTTTAGTATTGGCATTGATTGTGTGGCAGAAACCAAACCTATTGCTACTCGATGAGCCAACCAACCACTTGGACTTGGACATGCGCCAAGCACTAACGATGGCACTGCAAACATTCGAAGGTGCGATGGTGATTGTTTCGCACGATCGCTACCTATTGCGTGCAACCACAGATGATTTGTACCTTGTGCACGATCGCCAAGTCGCACCATTCGACGGTGACTTGAACGATTACTACAAGTGGTTGACCGAGCAACAAAAAGCCGAGCGTAAAGAAGCACAAGCTGCTCAACCAGTTAAAGATAACGCCAACAGTGCAGCGGCGAAAAAAGAGCAAAAGCGACGCGAAGCAGAATTTCGTAAGCAGACCGCACCAATTCGCAAAACGCTGACACAGTTAGAAAACAAAATGGATAAGTTAGGTGAAGCTCTAGCGAAAGCAGAAGAGCAATTAGCGGATAACTCGCTGTATGAAGCCGAAAACAAGGCTAAACTTAACGAAGTGTTGGCGCTTCAAGCTTCTAGCAAAGCAGATCTTGAAGAAGTAGAAATGGAATGGATGTCTGCCCAAGAAACACTCGAGCAGATGGAACTAGAGTTTAATCAATGACAAACGAGCACGCAGAATACACTCTTACCCTAGAACACCTTTGGCAGTTCAGTCTGCAATTTTATGGTGTGCGAGAAGTGAAGGAAGCGTGCTTATCATTGCAAAACAACTACCACGGCAACGTGAACCTATTACTGCTGCTCAGATGGCTCGATGAGCAGCAGGTAATTTTCCAAGAGCAAGACTGGCACATGGTGCAAGGCTGCCTTGGTCGAAGTGAAACCCTGCTCCACTCTTACCGTGAACTTCGTCGCCACCTCAAATCACAAGTTAATGACGCGCTTTATCGCGAAGCATTACAGTTCGAATTGCAGCTCGAAAAACAGCAACAGTCCGACCTCGTCGACTGCGTCAACTCACTCAGATTAGTCAAGAATGATGGCGAACCACTGACGCTGAGATACTGTCGCCAGTTAGGTGGAGAGCATCTGCAACAGGCATTCTCCATTCCAGTTCCAAACATTCAATATCCATAAATCAGTCATAAACCAGTAAAATATCTATACTAAAGCTATAAAGGATTATATTAATAAGTTCTTCAGCGAACATTGAAGGACCATATAAGAGCAGTTAGGTATGACACAATTTTTCGCAGCCGCCGGGATTAAGAACCCGCATCTTCAGACGCTATTGCCACGCTTTATCCGCAAGAAAGCGTTGTTTACGCCTATTTGGCAAACACTCGATACACCGGATGGTGACTTCTTAGATTTGGCGTGGTCACAACAACCAGATTCTGAAGCCGCTCACAACAAACCAATCTTCGTCCTCTTTCATGGCTTAGAAGGCTGCTTCTATAGTCCGTATGCGAACGGTTTGATGAACGCCTTCTCTAAATCGGGTTGGCTGTCAGTGATGATGCACTTTCGTGGTTGCAGCGGTAAGCCAAACAAGAAAGCCCGCGCCTATCATTCTGGCGAAGTAACGGATGCTCGTTTCTTTCTTGAGCAACTCAATCAGCAATTCCCTAACAACCCTAAAGTTGCGGTAGGCATTTCCCTTGGCGGTAACATGCTGGCGAACTACTTGGCTGAGTATAAAGACGACCCAATATTAAGTGCCGCAACCATTGTCTCTGCACCACTGGACTTGGCAGCATGTGCCAATCGTATTGAGCAGGGCTTCTCGAAAGTTTACCGACGTTACTTGCTCTCTTCACTCAAACGCAATGCACTGCAAAAGCACGACTTAATCCAAGGTGAACTCGCCTTGTCGTATAACTCGATCAAACGCGTGACTCGCTTGTATGAATTTGATGACTTGATCACCGCGCCTCTGCATGGTTTTAAAGACGCGCAAGATTATTACGATCAATGTTCAGGCTTAAGCAAGTTGCAACAGATCACCTTGCCAACCTTGATCATCCACGCCAAAGACGATCCGTTTATGACCGAAGAGGTGATCCCAAAATTCGTATTGCCAGACAACATTGATTATCGGCTTTATGAACATGGTGGACACGTTGGCTTCCTGACGGGCACGGCATTAAAACCTAAATTCTGGTTAGAAGAAGCATTACCGGCTTATTACGAAAGTATCGCCGCTGAGTACCTTTCTGCTGTATCAGTGCCACGAACACAGTAAACTATCTAGGCGCGCCAGACATCAATAACCTAAGAGGCGCGCTTAAACATCATAAAAGTTTGAGGTATTTATGATCATTCCATGGCAAGACATTTCGCCAGAGACACTAGAAAACCTGATCCGCGAATTCGTGCTACGTGAAGGCACCGACTACGGCTCAGTCGAAGTTTCACTGCAGAGTAAAATCGATCAGGTCAAAACCCAATTAGAGAAAGGCGAAGCGGTCATCGTATTTTCTGAGCTTCATGAAACGGTTGATATCCAACTAAAAGCAAAGTTTTAGACCCTTCACATTTTACCGTATCCCACTCGATGACAAGGGCTTGTTACGTGCTATAGTGGGTTATCGACCGTGCAGCATACGTGTGCTGCACTTTACAGGTAAGTAATTTTCGACAAGGTTTGTCATGTCAGCGAAACACCCAATCATTGCGGTTACTGGTTCGTCCGGTGCCGGCACTACCACCACTTCTGAAGCCTTCCGCAAGATGTTCAATATGATGAACGTCAAACCAGCGTGGGTTGAAGGTGACAGCTTCCACCGCTTTACACGTCCAGAGATGGATGTCGAAATCCGCAAAGCGCGTGAGCAAGGCAAACACATCAGCTACTTTGGTCCACAAGCCAATGACTTTCCGGGGCTAGAAGAGTTCTTCCGTAAGTTCGGTGAAGATGGCACTGGCAGCGTGCGCCGCTATCTGCACACTTTTGATGAAGCCGTTCCATACAACCAAATGCCGGGCACCTTTACGCCTTGGCAAGATCTGCCAGAAAACAGCGATGTGCTGTTCTACGAAGGTTTACACGGTGGCGTGGTAGATGGTGATGTCAATGTGGCGCGTCACGTCGACTTTCTAATTGGCATGGTGCCGATTGTGAACTTGGAATGGATTCAAAAGTTCGTTCGTGACACGCGCGATCGTGGTCATTCAAGAGAAGCGGTGATGGATTCGATCGTGCGCTCGATGGACGATTACCTGAACTACATTACCCCGCAATTTTCTCGCACACATATCAACTTCCAACGCGTACCAACCGTCGATACTTCTAACCCACTTAACGCTAAAGGCATCCCTAGCTTGGATGAAAGCTTCGTGGTGATCCGCCTGCGCGGTATCAAGAATGTCGACTTCCCGTATTTGTTGGCGATGATTGATGGCTCCTTCATGTCTCGCCATAACACCATTGTGGTTCCTGGCGGTAAGATGAGCTTTGCAATGGAGCTCATAGTGAGACCGATTCTGCAGCAACTCATCGAAACCGGAAAAATTGGCTAAAAACCTCGTTAATTGAGTGTTTACTTTTCATACCGTGATCATGTGCACAGTTTTGCTTACAAAATCTCAATCATGGCACGATTAAAATCAAGAAATCGTTTCCGAAAAAGGATACTATTTCTAACCGAAACACAAGAGAGCTTGCAGCATATAAAAAGTGCTCTTATTCTAGTAAGCCAATTCAGGCTTAGCTAAAATATGGATAGCGCAAGCGTACCCTGCAGAGGAAGTGAGATATTATGGTTCTAGGTAAACCTCAAACCGACCCAACATTAGAGTGGTTTCTTTCACACTGTCATATTCATAAGTACCCATCAAAGAGCACGCTAATTCACGCGGGCGAAAAAGCAGAGACTTTGTACTACATCGTTAAAGGTTCTGTTGCGGTTCTTATCAAAGACGAAGAAGGTAAGGAAATGATCCTTTCTTACCTAAACCAAGGCGACTTCATTGGTGAGCTTGGTCTATTCGAAGAAGACCAAGAGCGTACAGCTTGGGTTCGCGCTAAATCTCCTTGTGAAGTGGCAGAGATTTCTTTCAAGAAATTCCGTCAACTTATCCAAGTTAACCCAGACATCCTAATGCGTCTTTCGGCGCAAATGGCTCGTCGTCTACAAGTTACTAGCCAAAAAGTGGGTGACCTAGCGTTCCTAGACGTAACTGGTCGTATCGCTCAGACTCTTCTGAACCTTGCTAAACAACCAGATGCGATGACGCACCCAGACGGCATGCAAATCAAGATCACTCGTCAAGAAATCGGTCAAATTGTTGGCTGTTCTCGTGAGACAGTAGGTCGTATCTTGAAGATGCTAGAAGAGCAGAACCTAATTTCTGCGCACGGTAAGACTATCGTTGTTTACGGGACTCGTTAATCTCGATTAACGTTTAAAAAATTTAAAAGCCACCAAATGCAAGTTTGGTGGCTTTTTCTTTTTTGGGAGTTAGACATTGAGAGTCGAGAGCGCTGCACTTCACAACGGACTTCATCCTTTGAGATGGAGCCCTCTCAGATTCCAAGTAAAAACCCTCTCGAAGCGAAGCATTCTCGCCTTGTATCTATTAACCGTTGGTACTCTCGAAGATCTTATCTGCCGATGCAGCTACAAACCCTGGGTACAACTCACCGTTATCCATTGGGTAGCGCTTAGCAAACTCGTAGAAGCCTCCAGGAATCACCTCAACGCCTTCAGTGAAGGTCACTGGCACTTTGTCTGCCATGGTCGATGATTGCTCTAGTAACACCTCTGGCGTGCCTTTTACTTCACCGCCATTCTCGTTGATGATAAAGCCTACGGTGCGTAGGTGGTCGTTCACTTGCTTCACTTCTTCATGCTGATTGAGTTGATTCACACTCACCGTGAAGTGGTTCGCTCCATAACCGTGCGCAGCAAGCCAAGAAGCGTACTCACTCTCTTTCGCTAAGATTTGGAAGTCAGCATAGCTAAGGTCCCACAAACGTCCGCCGTACAAGAAGTCACTGCAGGTCAATTTAGAAGCATCAACCTGCTCTACCAGTTTATGAACGATGGCTTGTAGCTCTGGTGAGCACTCATCCACTTTCAATTCACTGATGAAGACTTTTGGCTGTTTCGGATCTGGGTGCTCAAAATGTTTTGCCACCAGCTTTTTGCTTTCAAATACGTAGTCACCACAGGCTTTGTAACCCACCGCTAGGAATGGCTTCGCTAACGTTTCAATGCCTAGGGGAGCGACATTAAACGTACGTAGCGCAATATGGTCATTAATCAGAGGCTCATCTTCTTGAAGAAGCTGATGAACTTTAGCAGCAGAAGGGCAAAGACGTTGAATGTAGTCTTGCCATAGCGATTCAAATAACACATCGGGCGTCATAACGACTCCTTGTTATGAAATGTAGAGTTAGGGGTAAGAGGAAGTTGACCGCTCGTTCACAGCCCGTGGGCTGTCCAGAATCACGAACGAGCGGTCATCAACCTGTGACGGTATGTGTGGCATAAGTGCCAGTCAGTCAACACGCTCTGGAGAGTCTTAAGCTCGCCTTTGGCGTTTGCCAGCGCGCTTACCAGAATCCTAACTTGGTAAATAGCTCCGGCAGAGAGAAGCGGCGATACTTTGTCACCACTTCGTGTTTCTCTATTACAGGCTTACACCCGGGCTCAATGTGGCAGGTAAGACCGTCTCTTGTCCTTCCATTGATGCCATTGGGTACGCACAGTAGTCTGCTGCGTAGTAAGCACTAGGGCGTAGGTTACCCGACGCACCCGGACCACCAAATGGCGCATCACCACTTGCGCCCGTCAGCTGACGGTTGCGGTTCACGATGCCAGCACGAATGTGGTCCACGAAGTATTCCCATTCTTGGTCATCGGTTGAAACCAGACCTGCAGATAGACCAAAGCGCGTATCGTTCGCCAGCTCTACTGCTTTCTCTAGCCCTTCATAGCGCACCACTTGCAGAAGTGGGCCGAAGTACTCTTCATCTGGCAACTCGGCAATGTTCGTCACATCGATGATGCCCGGAGAAACAAACGCCGCTTCGCCTGCTTTTGCTTCAATCAAGCTCTCGCCACCCAGTGATTGCAAGTTCGCTTGTGCATCGAGAATGAACTTGGCCGCCGCTACCGAAATTTGCGGTCCCATGAAAGGCGCAGGCTCTGCAAATGGTTGGTCTACACGAATATTGCGTGTCGCTTCCACCAGCTTAGTAATGACTGCATCACCCTTGTCGCCAAATGGAATGTATAGTCGACGAGCACAGGTACAGCGTTGCCCTGCACTGATGAAGGCAGATTGGATGATGGTGTAAACCGTTGCGTCTAAGTCACCGTAGTTATCCGAGATAACCATCGGGTTGTTGCCACCCATTTCAAGCGCCAGCATTTTGCCCGGCTGACCAGCAAACTGACGATGTAGAACATGACCTGTGTTTGCACTCCCAGTAAACAGCACGCCATCGATACCTTTCGCATCCGCCAGCGCAATACCGGTTTCTTTCGCGCCTTGGACTAGGTTAATCACACCTTTTGGTAGACCAACCTCTTCCCACAGCTTCATAGCGAGTTCACCCGTCCATGGCGTTTGCTCAGACGGTTTGAAGACCACGGTGTTACCAGCCAATAGTGCTGGCACGATGTGACCATTTGGCAAGTGACCTGGGAAGTTATAAGGACCAAACACCGCCATCACACCTAGTGGGCGATGACGCAATACAATTTGGTTGCCTGCGGCTTCACGTGTCGCTTCGCCCGTACGGTCGTGGTAAGCACGAATAGAAATCGCGATTTTACCTGCCATTGCAGCCGCTTCGGTGCGTGTTTCCCAGGTTGGCTTGCCGGTTTCTTTAGCAATCACTTCAGCGATTTTTTCGCTGTTCTCTTTTACTTTCTCAGCAAAAGCCAACACGATCGCTTCGCGCTCTGCAAATGGACGCTTCTTCCAATCAACAAACGCTTCACGCGCCGCAGATACCGCTTGGTTAACCTGCTCTGCTGTTGCGCCGTTGCCTTGCCAGATCACTTCTTGGTTGTAAGGCGACAGAGACGTAAATGCTTCACCCTGACCTTGTACCCATTCACCTGCAATCCAATGTGTCATTGTTTCTATCCTTAAATTCTGTCGTCAGTTACTGCGGAAGAAGGCGAACAAAATCCCCTTCCTCAACCAAGAGTGCATCCGCCAATTCTGGGGCTAGCACTACGCTTTGCGTTTCTGCGTCATACGCTGCTTTTGCTGCGGCTGCACGGAAGTTCTCGAATGACGAATTACACATCAAGAAGTCTTGTGTGCTGGTGTGCTCCGAGATTTTGACTTGCGCGCGGAATGAGTGGCGTACCGATTCGATATTTCGTAGGTCACATTCTACTGTTGGACCACCATCGAAAATGTCGACGTATCCACGATTGGTAAAGCCTTCACGTTCAAGCAGTTTCAATGCTGGACGTGTGTTGTCGTGTACTTTACCAATCACAGCTTGTGCTTCTGGGCTCAGTAGGTTGATGTAGATTGGCAACTTCGGCATCAAGTCGGCGATAAAGCCCTTCTTGCCGATACCGGTAAGGTAATCCGCAAGCGTAAAATCGATAGAGAAGAAATGCTCTTGAAGCCACTGCCAGAATGGCGAGTTACCGTTCTCGTCTGATACGCCGCGCATTTCAGCAAAGATGGTTTCTGAGAAACGTTCTGGGTGCTCTGCCATCATTAAGAAACGGCACTTGGACATCAGACGCCCGTTCAAGCCACCACGGAATTTCTCACGTAGGAACAAGGTACAGATTTCACTGTTACCCGTGTAGTTATTACCAAACGTCAGCAGCTTCACCACGTTGTTTACGCCAAGCTTTGGTGATGAGTGCACCACTTTGCTGATGTGGTAAGAATAAAAAGGCACATCCCAGCCGATCGAAGCTTCAATACCTGTGGTACCTGCCACTTCACCAGTTTCAGATTCAAAACCCACCATTAGGTAGCCTTCATCACCGGCTTCCTTAACGTCAGGTTTGCCAAAACTGTATTCTGAGTGTTTGATTCGATTGGTTAACAGTTCTTCGTTAACCGGTAGAGATGTAAATCCATGACCTGACTCAACCGCACAGGTGTGCAGCGCGTCATAATCCGACATTGCGATAGGGCGAACTACTAGCATCAATACTCCCTCCAGATGCAAGAAGATCCTAACTATATTGTAGGAACAATACCCCCATCAGAGATCCTTGATGGGGGTGTCTAGGTTGACGATAAGCGGAGATCGCGCTTAAACCAGCGTTGCGATCGCTTTATCCAGCTTCGCCAAACCTTCTTCGATTTCTTGTTGTGTGATAACGAGTGATGGTGTGAAACGTACGACATTGGCACCCGCAACCAATACCATGAGACCTTGTTTACCTGCAGCAACCAGTACATCACGCGCACGACCTTGCCACTCTTCATTCAGTGCTGCACCAAGCAGTAGACCTTTACCGCGCACTTCAGAGAAGATGTTGTATTTCGCGTTAATCTTCTCCAGACCTTCACGGAACATGGCTTCACGCTCTAATACGCCAGCCAGTACTTCTGGTTTTGTCACTTCTTCAACAACTGCTTCTGCAACTGCACACGCTAGTGGGTTACCACCGTAAGTTGAACCGTGCGTGCCCACTTTCATGTGCTCAGCCAGTTTTGCCGTCGTTAGCATGGCACCGATAGGGAAACCGCCACCCAGTGATTTCGCTGTGCTTAGAATGTCTGGCGTAATGCCTAGACCTTGGTATGCGTAAAAGTGACCCGTACGACCGTTACCAGTTTGCACTTCATCGAAGATCAACAGTGCGTTGTGCTTGTCACACAGTTCACGAACTGCTTGAGCGAACTCAGGTGTTGGTGGAATGATGCCGCCCTCACCTTGCAGAGGCTCCATCATTACGGCACAAGTGCGATCCGACATGTGTGCTTGAAGTGCTTCGATATCGTTGTAAGGAAGGTGTGTCACATCGCCAGGTTTAGGACCAAAACCGTCTGAGTAAGCCGCTTGACCGCCTACTGTTACCGTGAAGAAAGTACGACCGTGGAAACCTTGTTTGAATGCGATGATTTCAGATTTCTCTGTACCATGAACGTCTGCTGCGTAACGACGTGCTAGCTTTAGTGCCGCTTCGTTTGCTTCTGCGCCAGAGTTAGCGAAGAACACGCGCTCAGCAAAGCTGACTTCTGTTAACTTCTTCGCCAATCGCAGTGCTGGCTCGTTAGTCATAACATTACTTAGGTGCCAAAGCTTGTTACCTTGCTCAGTCAATGCGTTCACCATAACTGGGTGACAATGACCAAGACAGCTCACCGCAATACCACCAGCAAAGTCGATGTATTCATTTCCGTTCTGATCCCAAATGCGTGAACCTTCACCTTTTACAGGGATCATTTCCATCGGGTTATAGCAAGGTACCATTACCTCATCGAATAAACCGCGCTCTACTTTGTTTTCCGTTGTCATTGCACATTCCTTCTTGATACCGCATGCCTAGCAGATAAGCGAATTTAACCGGCACTCTTTGCCAGCAAATAATGTTTTGCATTTAAGCTATTGCGGCATTGTATTTACATTTAATTAACCATTTCAATAGTGATTTATTCTTTTCGCTTCCGAGCGCGACTACCCATACTCACTATCTATGATTATTTATGCACCAAGAAACGCAAATAGAGAAGCGATTTTTTATAAAAGTTATGTATAGCAAGGTTTAGAAAGAAAGGAGAAAAATGAATAGCCGCCACCAAATAGACAGAACGCATAGTTTTGCATTCCCATTCTCAGGCGAAAAACATGAAGAATTTGTTAAGAAAGGTGATCGCGATCAGATCGCTTTGCGCGCAAGAAAGTTCGCAAGCAGTTCGTGACCTTGTTCTGTCTTAATCGACTCAGGATGGAACTGTACCGCGTCAATTGGCAGGGTTTTATGCTGATAACCCATGATTTCGTCCATGGCTCCGTCAGGCAGTTCAGTCCAAGCGGTCAATTCAAACACATCAGGTAATGTGCCGTTTTTCACCACGAGAGAGTGGTAGCGGGTTACCGTAAGTGGGTTATTAAGGTTTTTAAACACACTGCGACCGTTGTGACGAATTGGTGATGTCTTGCCGTGCATCACTTGTCGAGCACGTACCACTTCCCCTCCAAACACCTGCGCAATCGCCTGATGACCAAGGCAAACGCCTAAGATTGGTAACTTACCAGCAAAGCATTCGATAGCTTGTAGAGAGATACCCGCTTCGTTAGGGGTACAGGGACCTGGAGAGATCACCAAATGAGTTGGGTTGAGCGCCTCAATGCCTTGGATGTCGATTTCATCGTTACGCACCACCTTTACGTCTGCACCAAGTTCGCAGAAGTATTGGTAAAGGTTGTAGGTAAAAGAGTCGTAGTTATCGATGATCAACAACATAAAAGGTCGGTTGCTCCAATCCGTTTTGGCAATGCTTAAGTGGTGAATCGCCACGTTCGTGACAATCAAGGGCGGTATTTTGCTATACCAAGCAAGAAAGGCAAGTTTTTGCTGAATAAAAAGGCCAGCATAGGCTGGCCTTTGGTTTTTACAGCTATTTAGGAACTGTTTGTCAGGAAATAAATTCGCTTAGCGACGACGGCGTAGGAAGCCTAGACCTAGCATCGCAAGTAGCGCGCCAAAGCCAAATGAACCACCAGAACCATCTTTTTCTGGGTGAACAGGTTTCACATTGCTTGAATCACGTTTAATAAACTCCACATCCGTCACTTTCTGGTTAACAACACCTGAAGTTTCGTTGTTCAGAGTCATCGTCAGCTCATACTTACCAACTGGTAGTTTTGCTGAATCAAACATCACCATTTGCGCACCATCTTTATCCAGTGTCACTTTTGGTAGTGCTGGAGCATCAGCCGGAACAGGAGAAATAGACAAGGTTGCTACATCACCCTTTTGAGCCGTCGCTGGAACTGCGTAACCGATATCTGCGCGACCGCTCTTCGTTGTGATTGTCACAAGTCGCTCACCAGCCTCACCGTACTTGTAGCCTAGTGTAACGAGAGCAGAATCGTGGTCAGACGAACGGTATGGGTCTTGTGAGTAGAATGGGTTTGGTTCATTCGTATCACCGCCCTTGTACTTGCTGTTGTAATCGTACAGTGACGACTCTGGCGCATTAATGTGCCAATCAACAGCATCAATTAAGCGCTTCTCTAGTGAACCAGAGATCAATAGGTGATCCAACGAGCCCACTTCATCATTGTATGAGTAACTCCAAGCCGTTTCGCCTGCAGGCATCATTCGATCAACCGCGTTGATGTAACCGTAAGTCTTAGTAATGACTTTGCCTTCTGGACCAAATTGAGGCAGTTTACCAATGAAGGTGTAACCCGCTGCAGTCAGAGTTTTACCTGTTGGGTTAGACGTTAGAACCAGCATTGGATCTTCGTGTGCGTAAGAGTTCATGTCACCAAGAACTACTTTGTCACCTTCGATCTTCGCCATCTCTTCACCTAGGTGGTAAGCCGCAGCAACACGGAAGTTCTCACAAGAACCCTGGAAGTCACCATCGCTCTTCACATTATCTTTTGAAGGATCGAATTTTTCCCATGTTTCCCAACCTTTCCAATCTTCGTAACAAGTCGAACCTTTAGATTTCAAGTGGTTTACCGAAACCGTTAGACGCTTACCTGTGTTCAAGACTTGGAAAGTAGCCGCTACCGTATTACGTTGGTAGTTATCACCGCTCTCACGGATTTCACCTTTGCTGTCTGTGATTGGAGCACCGTTTTCATCGACGATCATTGGTGCATGTTGACTTGGCATCGGGATAACTTGACCAGAGATCACAGAGACTTTTGATGGGCGGTAAATAATACCTGTAGTAATCGCATCAGAGCCGACCGTATCTTGGTCATCCAGAATGGTGTCGCCGTTTTTATCAAAACCAACGAACACGTAACGGTTGTGGATAGAGTTTGACTTATTACGGTCACCGTAATCTTCATCGTCGTACTTCGCATTGATTGCGGCAAGCAATTCATTGATTGCACCAAAGTCACCGAAACCGTTGTTCTCGATTTCCATCAAACCAACGATATCCGCATCTAGACCGTAAATTGCTTCTACAATCTTGGCTTGTTGACGATCAAAGTCCAGCTGTGATTCAGCACCACGGTTGTCACCAAAGCTGTTATCAGAACCGCCATATGGTGAGTTGAAGTAGTTCAGTACGTTTTGTGTTGCGATACGAATGTTGAATGAATCAGCCTCAGAGTACGCATCGTTTGTTTCCTTGATCGAAGGCGCTTTAGTTCGATCGGTATTGTGGATGAACGCTTTGCTATCAACCGTATTCGTTGGGATCAAACGGAACTCGTTGTACGAGTAATGCAGAACACCTTCTAAACCAACGACAGAGTCGTTGATGCGGATGTAGTTTTTCTTTGGATCAGCAAAGAAATCTGGGTAGTAAGGAATTTGACCATTTGGTGCTTTAGCATCGGTATCAACATAAACACGGAAGTCTTTGTTTTCTGCTTTTTGTGCCAGAGATTCTGCGCTGCCTGCTACATGATCTTGGTTTGGCTGTGGGTTTGGACGCTTGTATGCCAATACCATGTTGTTACGGAAGCTACCAAAATCAAAGCTGAACGAACGAGAAACACGCATGTTCTGCTCGCCATCTTCGGTTGCATCCATATCTTTCACCAATCGAACAGGCATGCCTTCTAGACGTTCCAGTGTCGAACGGAAGTTTTCATCATCGCTATCGATACGAACCATATCAACTGGCGTTGGTGGTACCTGAGAAGCGTTTTCTACTTCCCAAATGTCATTCGTTGGAATCAGTGTTGTTACACCATAGTTCTCTTTTACTTTGGCACGAACACAGATTTGTTGACCAACCATGTCTTGAGACAGCTCGCCTTTCGTCTGAACGAACACACCGTCTGATGTCTTAACATTACCATCAGCATTATTGTCGTAAAGGAAGAAACCCTTCACTAGATTCGTAGTTACCGCACTCACAACACCTGTCACTAAGTACTCGTCTGCCGACTCGTAACCAGACTCAATCAGAGGCGATGAATAACCTTCACCTTGCACTTCACCAATGGTTTTGTAAGAAAGGCTGCCTGCAGCATCAGCACATGGCGTGTTTTCTGGTGGTGTAATTGGATCGTTATTTACTGCAGTAGGATCACCAAGACCACCGAAGTCGTCTTTTGCAAACTTGTCCCACTGAGATTCATCATATGTCGTCGCTTGTGTTGAACCTGCTTTACGGCGCATGCTTCGGTCATCCCAAAGCTTATCGCCCTTGTAACCGTAAGTACCAAAGATATCCTTAATGTCCGCTTCCGCTGAGCTTGTACCCAACCACACTGCGTCATCACCGTTGAAGTTCATTGCTGAGTGTTTTACTTCATCGTAAGTACCAGCAACAACTGTCACATCCTTACCGCCCAAACGTTCAATGAACGCTCGCATTTCAGCACCCGCGTCACCATTAATAACAACGATGCTCTTACCAGGTTGTAAAGTTCTACCGTCCTTACCTTTCAGTACGTTGTTACCATCTTTATCTTTAATCTGGTTTTTGTAAGACGAGTAGTACAGCGACAGTGTACCGTCAAAGGTATGTGCTGCAGAGCCTATGTTGGTAATTTCGACGGCTTTATTTGATGCCGAGCCTTCAACATACTCAGAAATAATGATGTCGTTAATATCCGCAAATGCTGCGCCACTTAGCACACTACTAATCGCACCCGCGAGTAGGGTCATTTTTTTATTCATGGGAAATCTCTCTATCGTGGGTTAGAAGTAAACGCGCGCATAAGCGTAAGCGTCTTGAGCAGCATCACCAGCGTTCATTTCAAGCGCAATAATGCTTGAGCTGGTTGGTTTGTAGTTCACGCCTAGCGTGCCCCATGTGCGGCTTGTACCCCAGCTGTATCGCTTACCATCCCAAACATCACTGCTTGGATCCCACGCTTCATATTCTTCGTAGTTGTAAGAGCCCACTAGCTCCCACTGCTTGGTGAAAATGTATTTCGCAGAAACCAAAGCACCTTGGTTTTCTTGGGTCTGGTAATCATTGAAGATGCTTTGCTTGTTCTCTTTATCGGTGTTATCGACAACCGTTTCTTTGCGAGCAATATCTTCTTCTTCGTAGAACGCGTTGAAGCCTAAGTGAATGGTGTCGTTAACTGCGTAACGCATACCAAAACCAACCAAACGTTGTTCACCGTACTTCGACTTACCATCAGAACCACCGCGACCTTCTAAACCAACAACAGCTGAGAAGCTATCGCCAAAGTAGCCAATGTAGCCGTTCACAATGTCACCCAGCTCAGAACCAGATGAAGACTTACCACCGTAAGTGTATGAAGCACCGACTTTTACATCATCAAAGTAACGACCTTCGTATTTGATTGTTACGTCTTGGTCACCAGCTTCACCAGTTTCTACAGTTGTATCAAAAGTGAAGTCACCCCACTTATCGTAATCATCAAATGCTGTATCCGTCAGACCGGCTTCAATGTACTGGTTTTCCCACACATCGTAGCCAACAAATAATTTATCGATGGTTAGAACTAGATCGCCAGAACCGTACTTCCAGTTCTCACGTTCATAATCTAGCTCTAGACGGTAGTGCATTTTGTCTCGCTTACCTTTGACGCCTAACGTAGCGAAAGAGTCATCGATGTAGCTTTTTTCATCAGTGTAAAATTCACCGTATTCGTAGTTTGCGCCAACATGTCCGCCAACACCCACTTCGCCATACAGTTTTAGAAAGTCTCCGTTGTCATCTTCATATATGGTCGCAGCATTGACCGCTGTCGCCATAAATAGCGAAGAGATCGCTATAGCCACTGCATTTCTTTTCAGCATGCCTATTTCCTTGTTGTATTTAATTTCAAATGGAATTTCGTTCTATATGTCAAACTGGGCTCTGGCGTTTATTTAACCAATACTATTGAGTGTTTAATCGGTAAGTTTTGAGCGCGAAAAGTCTCCTGACCTATTCCTTGTGAGGAAGATCACAGTTCAACTTGATTCATTTATTAACTAGATAAATCTCTCTTTTTTATGCAAAAAGAAAAGTAAAAGGCATGCTAATTGAGAAATGTTTCACAAATATTTAGTTATTATTATGAGGTGTTTTATACATTCAACAGATTTTGTTGTTAACAGAATTAACAATAACTTTAAATATGTAAAATTAGATCAATTACTCAGTTTTATATTTCCCATAATGTTAAGCAAAATATTAATAATGGTTTTAACAAGGCTGTTTCGTATATTACTTAGGTCATTTTTCGAGCAATAAACATCAACACTTGCTAATTTAGTGGTTCATTTTCTTTATTTTATTGCGAATCATTCTCCTTTTAATGGCTGATTTTATAAATTAATCATTATTTTCGACACTAACACCTAGTCAATTTGATAATCAGGGGTTATAACAACGCAGCAGGATATCCATAAAAACTCATATTACAAACAGGACAGAAAATGAGACGATTTCAACCAGTTGCGCTAACTCTCGCTTGCTCGGTATTTCTTGCTGGATGCCAAGCCATCCCAGACGAACTCAAGACAAGCCAACCATTAAAGCCGAACACAACCCAACACTTAATTGAGAACGCTAAAGCCGAGCTTAACCAGTATGAACACTTTGATGTAAGTGATGAGGGGATGATTACTTTCACCGCTCAGTTGCCGCGATTCTCGCGTTACGCTTGGGATCCAGTTTCGATTACCGAATCAAGCTATCAAATCGCATGCGAGGATCTGCGTTACTTCACGGAACGCGGTTTTGTTATAAAAGCATGGTTTGCAGGACCACGAGGACGTGCCGAGTACTACAATATGGCACGTTGCGAGGAAGAAGCCTCTTCCAGAAAATAAGCATAAAAAAAGCTCCACTAATGGTGGAGCTTTTTTGTATTCGAATTTTATCTATGGGCGAGCGACAAAACCTACAGCTTCGTACGCTTTCTTCAACGTTTCAGCCGCACGTGCCGATGCTTTTTCAGCGCCTTGCTTCATCACTTCGTTCATGTAAGCACGGTCAGCACGAATGCGGTGGTATTCAGCCTGAATTGGCTCAAGCATAGTCACCAGCGCTTCACCAACGTCTTTCTTGAATGGACCGTACATTTCAACGCCTTGGTATTTTGCTTCAATCTCTTCAAAGCTCATACCTGTTGCCGCAGAGTACAGACCCATTAGGTTAGAGATACCTGCCTTGTTGTCCCAGTCGTGAGCGATACGCGGTGGCGTTTCTGTGTCGGTTTGCGCTTTGTTGATCTTCTTAATGATCGACTTAGGCTCTTCCAACAGCGTGATAACGTTCTTACGGTTGTCATCAGATTTAGACATCTTCTTGGTTGCGTCTTGAAGGCTCATTACACGCGCATTTACCGTCGGAATGTAAGGCTCTGGCACTTGGAAGATTGGCTGCTCTGGTGAGTAGATGTTGTTAAAGCGGTTAGCAATATCACGCGCTAGCTCTAGGTGTTGCTTCTGGTCGCTACCTACAGGCACTTGGTGTGCGCCGTACAGCAGGATGTCTGCCGCCATCAGTACTGGGTAGTCAAACAGACCAACGTTTACATCACCAAACTGGCTCGAACTGTCGTTTGAGTAACGTGCAGATTTGTCTTTAAACTGCGTCATACGACCCAGTTCACCCATTTGGGTGTAACAGTTAAGAAGCCAACCAAGTTGAGCATGCTCTGGTACGTGTGACTGAACAAATAGCGTGCTCTTCTTCGGGTCAACACCAACTGCCAGACAGATCGCCAGTGCGTCTAGAGTCGCTTCATGCAGCGCTTTAGGGTCCTGACGAACCGTAATCGCGTGAAGGTCTACCACACAGTATTGGCAATCATAATCGTCTTGCATCTGCTGCCATTGACGTAGAGCACCCAAGTAGTTACCGATACTTAGTTCACCTGAAGGTTGAACACCACTCAATACAATGGGTTTGCTCATTAGAATGATTCCTTTGACTTCTTAATCTAATTAAATGAAAAAAACCGTGCAGTAATAGGTGCACGGTTTACTCAGTGTACTCATTAACGAGTATTTTGGAAGCTCTTTTGTAGCCGTTATGCAGAAACCGCTACAACGTCCAATAATTCTGCCAAACTGTCAGCGACAAAATCTGGATTTGATGCAGAGATAGACTCACCGTGGTTGTAACCATAAGTCAGACCAAATGAGGCACAGCCTGCATTCTTTGCCGCGAGAATGTCGTTCTTCGAGTCGCCGACCATCAACATTTCACTAGGTTGGATTTGGTGTTTTTCCATCAGCCAGTTCAGTGCGACTGGGTTTGGTTTTTTCTCTGGAAATGCATCACCGCCAAGAACATCAACGAAGTATTTTGCGATGTCGTGCTTTTCTAAAACATCAGGCACAAACTTCGAAGGCTTGTTGGTTACCAATGCCATAACAAAGCCGGCTTTGTGTAACTCTTCCAGTGTTTCTTTTACCGTTGGGTAAAGGTGGCTTAATTTGTGACCGCTTTTATCATAGTAGTCATCAAACAGTACACGCGCTTTTGCACGAAGCTCTTCGCTCAGTTCAGGGTTGATAGTCAGGCTTTGGCTTAATGAGCGTCCAATCAGCACATCTGCGCCGTTGCCAACATAGTCACGAACTTGTTCTTCTGAAACCGATGGAAAGCCAAGCGCTTGTACTGCTTGGTCAGCCGCTACCGCGAGATCTGGCACGCTATCAAGCAACGTACCATCAAGATCGAAGGCAATGAATTTAATGTCTTGTTGAGTCATAACTTCCCTGAAGATTTTTATTTATAAATCGGTGAAAACGACAAAGGATGGCACCCCATCCTTTGTTTTTATCATTGTGTCTGACTTTGTAGTAACTATTTGTTTATTAGAAATTTATTTAGCAATTACTTTGCAGCAATACGCTGACGAACCGCTTCAAACAAACAAATGCCAGATGCCACAGATACGTTCAAGCTTGAAACGCTACCTGCCATTGGGATCTTAATCAAATCATCACAGGTTTCGCGAGTCAGACGACGCATGCCGTCACCTTCTGCACCCATTACGATAGCAAGAGGACCCGTTAGTTTTGCTTGGTAAATATCGTGCGTCGCTTCGCCCGCCGTACCAACAAACCAGATGCCTTGCTCTTGCAGTGTACGCATAGTACGAGCCAAGTTGGTCACTCGGATCAATGGCACGACTTCTGCTGCACCACAAGCTACTTTGCTTACAGTTGCGTTCATCGGTGCAGAGCGATCTTTCGGTACAATGATCGCTGCTACGCCAGCTGCGTCGGCATTACGTAGACAAGCCCCTAGGTTATGCGGATCCGTCACGCCATCCAACACCAATAGTAGCGGTGACTCGTGCTGCGCTAGGATGCCATCGATGTCGTTTTCGTTCAGCTGTTTCGCTGGCTTCACGCGAGCGATGATGCCTTGGTGGTTTGCGCCACGCGCTTTGTCATCCAAGGTTTTACGTGTCATTTGCTGAATCGAAACACCACATACCTGAAGGTCATTTAAAATTGGCATTAGGCGATCGTCTTGACGACCTTTTAGTACAAATGCTTCGATAAAACGCTCTGGTTCGCGCTCCAATACCGCCTTCACTGCGTGAATGCCGTAGATAAATTCGTTACTCATTGTTTAACCTGTTGTTCTGGTCATATTGCCTGCGCCAATCTACCCCTTTAAATCCAGACTAGATTGGCGATTCAGCCTACTCAGCGTCGCTCTTAGTACGCTTAGTCTTTCTCGGCTTACTGTGTGGCTTTTTCTTGCGTGCTTTCTTCGGCTTTTTAGCACCTTCAGTGTCACTGCGTTTTGCTCCATTTTTGCGAGGTTTTTCTGCTTCAGCAGATTCTGGTCGCTTGGTTGGTTCAATCGCAGGTATTGCACGAGTGCCGCCTTTGGTTGCCGCACGTTTTTTCTCTTTCGCTTTGCGTTTGGCATCCGCTGCGCGTTTCTTCGCAGTCTTACCTTTGCCGCGTAGCTTACGGCTTGTTTCGATTAATTCAAAGTCAATTTGCTTGTCATTTAAGTTAACCGCAAGCACTTTCACTTTTACCGCATCGCCTAGGCGATAGATGTTACCGAAGCTTTCGCCGATAAGTCTTTGACCAATAGGATCAAATTGGTAGTAGTCGTTCGCTAACGTTGAAATATGCACCAAACCATCGATATGCAGTTCCGTCAGACGAACAAAGAAACCAAAGCTGGTTACATTGGCAATAACACCATCCAGCTCGTCGCCAACATGGTCTTGCATGTATTCACACTTCAACCAATCTGCCACTTCACGAGTTGCGTCGTCTGCACGGCGCTCTGTCATCGAACATTGCTCACCGTAGAAGTCCATGTCGTCAAACGAGTAGTGGTAACCGCCAGTTGGTGTCCAACGATCTTGGTTGCGACCTTCTTCTTTAGCAATCAGGTACTTGATTGCGCGGTGCAGCAACAGGTCAGGGTAACGACGAATTGGCGACGTGAAGTGCGCGTAACGTTTCAGCGCTAGACCAAAGTGACCGGCATTGTCTGCGTTGTATACCGCTTGCTTCATTGAGCGCAGTAACATAGTTTGAATCAGTTCTTTGTCCTGACGTTCTGCGATTTGTTTTACCAAATCTGCATAATCGGTTGGTGATGGCTCTAAACCACCTTTCAGATCCAGACCTAGCTCACTGAGGAAATCACGGAACCCCTGCAGGCGCAGTTCACCCGGAGATTCGTGAACACGGTACAACGCTGGCTCTTTTGCTTTCTCAACGTAAGACGCTGAAGCGATGTTCGCTAAGATCATACATTCTTCGATGATCTTATGTGCGTCGTTACGAATTACCGGCTCGATGCTTTCAATCTTACGATCCGCATTGAAGATAAACTTAGCTTCAACGGTTTCGAATTCAATCGCACCACGGTTATCACGCGCTTCTTTAAGTACTTTGTACATCGCGTGCAGCTCTTCAAGGTGAGGAACGACAGCGTGATAACGCATGCGCAGCTCTTCATCCCCTTCTAGAATCGCACCCACTTTGTTGTAAGTCAGACGCGCATGCGAGTTCATCACAGCTTCGTAGTGTTTATAGCCTGATAGCTTACCGGTGTCAGAGATGGTCATCTCACATACCATACACAAGCGATCAACCTGAGGGTTAAGTGAACACAAACCGTTTGATAGCACTTCAGGTAGCATTGGCACAACTTGCGATGGGAAGTATACCGAGTTACCACGGTTGATGGCTTCTTTGTCCAGCGCAGAGTCTGTACGCACGTAGTAACTTACGTCAGCAATTGCGACCCATAGGCGCCAACCGCCACTCTTTTTCTTCTCACAGTAAACAGCATCATCAAAGTCACGAGCGTCTTCGCCATCAATGGTTACTAGCGGCAAGTCACGTAGATCGACACGGCCTTCTTTTGCTTCTTCTGGAACTTCTTCGCCCAGATTTTCGATCTGTTTATCGACGGCTGCTGGCCAATCGTGTGGAATTTGGTGGGTACGGATTGCTATTTGCGTTTCCATGCCCGGCGCCATGTTCTCACCAAGAACTTCAACCACTTTACCCATCATGCCACGTGAGCGAGAGCCGCGATCAGTAATCTCAATAACGACCACGTTACCCATACGAGCACCTGCTTTGTGCTCATTTGGGATCAGAATATCTTGGCTAATGCGAGAGTCATCTGGCACAACGTATGAGTAGCCGTATTCAAGGAAGAAACGCCCCACGATCTGCGTGTTACGCTCTTCTAAAACACGAACAAGACGACCTTCACGACGACCACGCTTGCTGTTGTCAGTTGGTTGCACCAACACGTAGTCACCGTGGATGATGTGCTTCATCTGGTGATGCGGCAGTACAATGTCATTATCCTTGCCGACACTGCCTTCTGGACGAACCCAACCATGGCCATCTTTGTGACCAATTACGTAACCTTTCACCATCTCAAGTTTTTCTGGCAACGCGTAACACTGACGGCGCGTAAATACGAGCTGACCATCACGCTCCATTGCGCGCAGTCGACGGCGTAAACCTTCGTAATGCTCTTCACCTTCAAGTTTTAGCGCTTCAAACAAATCATTGCGATTCATCGGTACGCCCGCTTCTTCTAGAAACTCAAGAATGAACTCTCGGCTTGGGATTGGATTTTCGTAATTTTTGGATTCACGATCTGCGAAAGGATCGTTTGGAATATTGTCTGACATAGGCACGCCTATCTAGCAAGGAAGGTATAGAGCTAGTATATCCGAGTCTCTCGATAAGCTACAGAAATTGCTTTAAAAAAGAGTGTCAGTGAGAAGATTTATAGAACGTTAAAAAGGCTAAGGACGGGTAAGTAAGATCAGCAGTTCAGAATTATCACTTAATAGCTCTTCAATCGTGCAGCCATCTAATTCAGCCAAAAACGCCATTTTCGCTTTCGCTAGCTTTTCTTTTAGACGACATGCCGGCGTGATATGGCAAAATTCCACAGAACAATTCACCAAATCTAATGGCTCTAAATCACGCACCACACCACCGACAGTGATTTCTTGCGGCGCTTTCATCAAACGAATACCACCATTTTTACCGCGCACCGTATGCACATAACCAAGCTGACCAAGACGGTTAATCACTTTCACCATATGGTTACGTGATACACCAAATAAATCAGTCACTTCGGTAATATTTGTCAGCTCATCTTTTGGCAATGAAGCCAAGTAAATCAAGGTTCTGAGCGCATAATCGGTAAAGCTAGTTAACTGCATGTTGCTATCCTCTGTAGTAGCAAAATTGTAATTCTTTTCTTGATCGAAAGATACATTTGAGATACAACTTTAAACATGCATTACAAATACAACTTTAAATAGGAAGCCATTATGCTCAGCAACCAAACCATTGATATCGTGAAAGCAACCGCACCACTTCTTGCTGAAACCGGTCCGAAGTTAACGGCACACTTTTACGATCGTATGTTCACCCATAACCCTGAGTTGAAAGACATTTTCAACATGAGTAATCAGCGTAATGGTGACCAACGTGAAGCTCTATTTAATGCAATCTGCGCTTACGCAACCAACATCGATAACCTACCAGCACTGCTTGGTGCAGTAGAAAAAATCGCCCATAAACACACCAGTTTTATGATCACCAAAGATCAGTACCAAATCGTTGGTACACATCTACTTGCGACGATCGACGAGTTGTTCTCTCCGGGTCAGGAAGTGATTGATGCATGGGCAGAAGCTTATGGCGTGCTGGCCAATGTATTTATTCAGCGTGAAGAGCAAATCTACCAAGAGAATGCAGCACTGCAAGGTGGCTGGCGTGGCCTGCGTGAATTTGAGTTAGTGGGCAAACAGCTTGAGAGCGAAAACATCTGTAGCTTTGTTTTCAAACCAACCGATGGTGAAGTGGTTTCTGAGTACAAACCTGGTCAATACCTAGGTATCTACATCAACAGTGATAAGTTCGAAAACCAAGAGATTCGCCAATACAGCCTATCCTCTGCGGTTCAAGAGAACACTTACCGTATCTCGGTAAAACGTGAAGAAGGCGGTAAAGTATCGAACTTCCTTCACGATGAGTTGAGCATCGGCGATAAGGTGCAACTTGCAGCACCTGCGGGTGATTTCTTTATGGATGTGGACGCGGCTACACCGGTTGTTTTGGTATCAGCGGGCGTTGGTCTAACTCCGACTCTATCAATGCTTGAGAGCCTTTCTGAGCACCAAGCACCAGTCACATGGGTACATGCTACAGAAAACGGTCAACAAC
Organism: Vibrio sp. Y29_XK_CS5; assembly: GCF_024181835.1. Lineage (NCBI taxonomy): Bacteria > Pseudomonadati > Pseudomonadota > Gammaproteobacteria > Vibrionales > Vibrionaceae > Vibrio > Vibrio sp. Y29_XK_CS5. The sequence goes on along the minus strand of NZ_JAMZAM010000008.1, from coordinate 81,676 downwards.
ACGCATTCAAACAGCACGTAAACCAGCTCGTAAATGCTAAAGAGAACATGAACTCGTTGATTTGGTACAACCAACCAACAGCAGAAGACAAGATTGGTGAAGACTTCCACTTCACCGGTTTCGTCAACTTAACTGAAATTGAAGCAGCCCTTAAGCAAGACAACGTACAAGTCTACTTCTGTGGTCCTGTTGGCTTTATGCAGCACGTCGCGAAACAATTGCTTGAGCTTGGCGTAGCGCAAGAGCAGTTCCATTACGAGTGCTTTGGTCCACACAAAGTCGTTTAATCGCCTGCAATTACGCTTCGGGAAAAACAACAAAGCCCACATGATGTGGGCTTTGTTGTATGTATTGGCAGAGCTTTATGAAGTTACTGGTGTTTTAAAAGTACACCTACCAGAAGGTGTCGCGGCGCTTAGCGCGCGCAATAATGTTTTGTGGCATGCGTTGCTCAAGGCCGTTTCTCAGCATCGCAATACGTTTGTGCTTTCTTTGATCGGCAGTCACCGAATTATAAAGCCAACGGTAGGCATCTTCGTAATCCAAAGGGCTACCGTAATCACGCAGCAATAGCTCAGCAAGATGAATACGCGCATTTAAGTTGCCCATTGCCGCCGCTTCTCGCAGGTATGGGATTGCACGTTCTTTATCTTGTTGGACTAAAGTACCGCGAGAGTAATAGCGACCTAGCTGCTCTAGTGCAGCTGGCAAGCCTTGGTGGGCTGCGTTTTCCATGTAGTACAGACCGAGCTCTACGTCTTGCTCTACACATACGCCCCACGCCAACATATCGCCATAAAGGAATTCATAAGACGGCAAGTTAATGCGCGTCGCACGTGCCACGATATCTTCCACTAGCTGGCAGTTATCAGCGCGCACGCGTTCTAAGTGCTTATTCTGCTCAATAAGCTTAATAAGCTCTGCTTCGGTGTAGATGGGGACAGGCGCCCCTACATCGGCAACATCTGCCCAAGCCGATGTCGCACTCAGCATCAATAACAGTGAAGCAGCCACTGTTCGTAACTTCATAAATGTACTCTTTAAGGTATCTAAGAAACCAAAGATCAGCCAAGGATCTCCTCTGCTTGATAACCTTATCGGCAAAGGTCAGTTAAGCTTTAGGCAATTTTTGCCTCCTACTTAAGCTTAACGGCAAATATTTGCCACGGCGAGTCGCATTTTTCGGCAGTGAACCCAACTCACAGATACAAAAAAACCGGCTATAAAAGCCGGTTTTTATAATCTCTAACGAGTATCGATTAAGCTTCGAATGGGTGAACCTTAATGATAGTTTCGTTACGGTCAGGACCTGTAGAGATGATGTCTACTGGCACGCCAGTTAGCTCTTCGATACGCTTGATGTAATCTAGAGCAGCTTGTGGTAGCTCTTCGATTGATTTCGCACCGAATGTGTTCTCAGACCAACCTGGCATTGTTTCGTAGATAGGCGTTGCTTTTTCGAATGCTTCAGCAGCCATCGGAGAAACTTCTAGCGTAGAGCCATCTTCCATCTTGTAACCAGTACAGATTTTTAGCTCTTCTAGACCATCTAGTACGTCTAGTTTAGTTAGACAGAAACCAGATACAGAGTTGATTTGGATTGCACGACGCATAGCAACAGCATCGAACCAACCAGTACGGCGTAAACGACCTGTTGTCGCACCGAACTCATGACCAACTTCACCTAGGTGTTTACCTACTGGATCTTGCTTGTCTAGACCGTCGTATAGCTCAGTCGGGAATGGACCTGCACCAACGCGAGTACAGTAAGCTTTCGCAATACCAAGGATGTAACCGATGTGACGAGGACCGAAACCAGAACCTGCAGCAACACCACCAGCAGTCGTGTTAGAAGAAGTTACGTACGGGTAAGTACCGTGGTCGATGTCAAGTAGAGTACCTTGTGCACCTTCGAACATGATCTTGTCGCCGCGCTTACGTGCTGCGTCTAGTTCGTCAGTTACGTCGATAACCATTGAAGTTAGTAGTTCAGCGTAGCCTTTCGCTTGCTCAAGTACTTCTTCGTAGCTTACTGGCTCAGCTTTGTAGAAGTTAACTAGTTGGAAGTTATGGAATTCCATTACTTCTTTTAGTTTCTCTGCAAAAGTAGCCATATCGAATAGGTCGCCAACGCGTAGACCGCGACGAGCAACTTTATCTTCGTATGCTGGACCGATACCACGACCCGTTGTACCGATAGCTTTTTTACCGCGAGCGATTTCGCGAGCTTGGTCCATTGCAACGTGGTAAGGAAGAATTAGAGGACATGCTTCAGAAATGAAAAGACGTTCGCGTACTGGAATGCCGCGCTCTTCAAGAGGTTTCATTTCTTTAATTAGAGCTTCAGGCGATAGTACAACACCGTTACCGATAACGCATTTTACGTTATCGCGAAGGATACCTGATGGAATTAAGTGAAGAACGGTTTTTTCACCGTCAATTACAAGTGTGTGACCTGCGTTGTGACCGCCTTGGTAGCGTACCACGTATTTTGCATCTTCAGTTAAAAGGTCTACGATTTTACCTTTACCTTCGTCACCCCATTGGGTGCCTAGAACGACTACGTTATTTCCCATCTTTCCAAGTCTGATTGCTAGTTAAAAATGGATTCTAGCACCGAATCACTCTTCTTGCAGTCATTTTTTGTTCACAGAGTTGATACTAGAATGCAAACTCGCCACCCCAGCTCATTTCGAAATCACTACATCGCTGATAATATTTACTTTTCAGAATTCAACTAGGAATCATGATGTCTGAGTCTATTTGGCTAGCGATAGGGCTAGTATTGATTGTTGAAGGTATTGGACCATTGGTCGCCCCAAATGGCTGGCGCAACATGGTGGCTCAGTTGAGTGAGCAGCCAGATAACCAATTACGTCGCATTGGTGGTTGCTTAGTGGTAGCAGGGGCTGTCATCGCTATCATGATGAGTTAATCACGCTTCTGACTCTATCTTGAATTTGTCTAGCAGATACCGTTAGAAACAAAAGATACAAAAAAAGGCTCCATAACGGAGCCTTTTCAATTTGCGGTAACGCTTAGGTTATTTCGCTTCTGTGCCTTTCGCGTTGTTCATGTATTGGAAGAATTCACTCTTCGGATCCAGAACAAGGATGTCACTCTTAGAGCTGAACGATTTCTCGTAAGCCTTTAGAGAACGTAGGAAGCTGAAGAACTCAGGATCTTTGTTGTACGCATCTGCGTAGATCTTCGCTGCTTCTGCATCCGCTTCACCTCGTGTTACACGAGCTGTTTTGTCTGCTTCAGCAAGAATCGTCGCTACTTCAAGCTCAGCTTGTGCGCGGATTACTTCTGCTTTCTCACGACCTTGAGAACGGTGTTTACGAGCTACCGACTCACGCTCTGCGCGCATACGACGGTAGATAGATTCACTGATCTCATCTGGTAGGTTGATCTTCTTCATACGGAAGTCGACGATACGAACACCCAAGTCTTTCATTGCGCTGTCACGCGTGTCTTTCAACACTTCAGACATGATTAGGTCACGTTCGCCATCGATTTCTAATGCTTCACGAGCCGCCTCAGTGCTCACTTCATCACTGCTTGCGTCTTCTGGAAGTACGTCGTTATTACGTGGACCAGATACGATTTGCTTGATTTCACGAGAACCGATTTCTGCACGTAGAACGTCTGTTACTTTACGCTCAAGAAGCGCTTCAGCAGTCAGCGTGTTACCACCGCCAGTTGCTAGGTAGTAACGACCGAAATCCTCAATACGCCACTTCACGTAGGTATCGATGATTACGTCTTTTTTCTCAGACGTTACAAAACGGTCAGCACGACCATCCATTGTTTGGATACGCGCATCTAGTGTTTTCACGCGGTCAAACAAAGGCATTTTGAAATGCAGGCCCGGCTCGTAAATACGAGTAACGTCGTTGTTGTCTTTCAAGACACGACCAAATCGAACCACAATACCGCGGTCGCCTTCAGGAATCACAAACAGTGACATCAGCATCAATGCCAGTGCGATGACCAGTACAGGGATCATTAACTTACGCATTCTTAGTATCTCCCTTGACGTGTACCAGTTGAACGAGACTGCGTGTTCGAAGTGTCTTCTTGCGAACGCTCAGATTCCAATTGGATGTGATCGTACGTTGAAGTCGATTTCGATTTACGTTTAGTGTCTGTTTGACCATCTTGACCAGCCAGTTTATCGATTGGAAGGTAAAGAAGGTTGCCGCTAGATTCAGAGTCAATCAACACTTTCGATGTGCTTGAGTAAACCTCTTCCATCGCGTCTAGGTACAGACGGTCACGAGTTACACCAGGTGCCGCTTGGTATTCAGGCAGTAGTTTTTCAAACTGAGCTACTTGACCAAGAGCTTCGTTGGTTACACGCTCGTTGTAACCTTGCGCTTCTTTCTTCAAACGCTCTGCGCGACCTGTTGCTTTCGGCAAGATTTCGTTCTTGTAAGCTTCTGCTTCACGGATGAAACGCTCTTCATCCTCACGCGCAGCGATTGCATCATCAAACGCATCTTTAACTTGCTCTGGCGGACGCGCAGACTGGAAGTTCACATCAACAATCACGATACCCATATCATAGCTATCGATGATTTGATTTAGCGTTTCTTGTGTCGTTTGACGGATTTGCTGACGACCACTTGTTAGGATGCTATCCATCAGTGAATCACCAATTACCGCACGTAGCGCCGAATCTGTTGCTTGACGCAAGCTGTCGTCTGCATTGGTTACGCGGTATAGATATTTGTATGGGTCAGCAACACGGTATTGAACGTCCATTGCTACTGTTACTACGTTTTCATCTTTTGTCAGCATTAGACCAGATGCACGTAGCGAACGAATCGCTTGCACGTTAACCGCTTCGTATTCGTCGATAAAACGAGGACGCCAGTTCAGACCTGGGTCTACGATACGGTCGTATTTACCTAAACGCAGCACAACACCACGTTCTGCTTCACCGATGGTGTAAAAACCAGCGAAGAACCACACCGCAATAGCAATAACCGCAATTACGCCGAAGCCAATTGCACCACCGCCACCGCCGATAGAAGAACCACCGCCGCCTTTTTTACCAAACTTGCCACCCAGCTTTTGACTCAGTTTGCTGAACACTTCATCTAAATCTGGCGGACCTTGATCTCGGCCACCAGGACGCTGGCCACCACGATTATTATTACCCCAAGGGTCATTATCGCGGCCATTGTTGCCGTTGTTATTTCCAGGCTCATTCCACGCCATTAGAAAGCTCCATCATTTGATATGACGTTATACTGTAGCAGTCCTTTAAGTGACTATAAAGTCGACTAAAACTGCCCCTTCTCTTTTTTCAAGTCTAGACCAATCTACCTGTTGCATTCGAATATCGATCAACAAGTTACCTTCCTGGTCATATTCCTCACGTTGAATACACTTCATTTGGAAGAATGTACTACGGAATCGTCCTTGATACTGTGGAGGAATTCGCAACTGATGCTCAACCATTTGCGATGCTAAACGCTCGGTCAGCGCGTCAAACAGAAGATCAATGCCTAGTCCATCCATTGCAGAAACCCAGACCGCGCGAGGCACGCCTTCCTCATCTCGTTCTATACGTGGTTTCTGCTCTTCTAGATTGTCAATCTTGTTCATTACTACGAGCGTCGGCACTTCATGTGCATCGATCTCTTCTAAGACTTCATGAACAGCTTGAATATTCTCACGAAAACGCTCGTCACTGGCATCAACAACATGTAACAAAATGTCAGCTTCTTGCGTTTCCTGCAAGGTTGCTTTGAAGGCAGCAACCAAATCGTGAGGCAGGTGTCGGATAAAACCAACAGTATCTGCAAGTATTGCAGGTCCTACATCTGCTAACTCTATCTTACGTAAAGTTGGGTCAAGAGTAGCAAACAGTTGATCTGCCGCGTAAACGCCAGCTTCTGTAATACGGTTGAAGAGTGTCGACTTACCCGCGTTGGTGTAGCCCACGAGAGAAATGGTTGGTATTTCAGCTCGGTTTCGGGCACGGCGTCCTTGTTCACGCTGCTTGGCCACTTTTTCAAGTCGACGCAAGATAGCTTTGATTCTGTCACGCAATAAACGACGGTCGGTTTCTAACTGGGTTTCACCTGGACCACGTAGACCGATACCGCCTTTCTGCCTTTCAAGGTGCGTCCAACCGCGAATCAAACGAGTAGAAATATGGCGAAGTTGGGCTAGCTCAACTTGTAGCTTACCTTCGTGTGTTCGTGCTCGTTGAGCAAAGATATCGAGGATGAGACCGGTGCGGTCGAGAACTCGACATTTGCACAGTGCTTCGAGGTTACGTTCTTGGGCAGGAGAGAGGGAGTGATTAAAAATCACAATTTCAGCACCAGTTAATTGCACCGCAGTAGCAATTTCTTGTGCCTTACCCTCTCCGACATAGTATTTCGGGTGTGGGGATTGACGACTACCAGTCACAACTTGTAGCGTCTCTACCCCAGCGGAAGAAACCAGCATTTCGAATTCAGCTAGATCTTCCCATTCACCTTCTTGCGTGAAGTTGATATGAACAAGTACGGCTCGCTCACCGGATTCATAACGGTCAAACAAGCAATCAACTCCTTATTGTAAAAATACTAAATGAAGAATTAATCTTCAGATTTCTCTTGTGGACGATCACCTTGAGCACGATCACCGCTGTGGTGGCTTACTGGACGAGCCGGCACAACTGTAGAGATTGCGTGCTTGTACACCATTTGGTTAACAGTGTTCTTCAATAGGATCACGAATTGATCGAAAGATTCGATCTGACCTTGCAGTTTGATACCGTTCACAAGGTAGATAGATACCGGGATACGCTCACGACGTAGCGCATTTAGGAATGGGTCTTGTAGAGATTGCCCCTTAGCCATTTTATTTTCCTTATTTAATTTGTAGTTGTAATTATTTAGCTAGTGGTGCAATGCAAAAGGTACTGCTTTTTGCATCTGAGCTAAACGAATCAAAAATGCACCCTAAGTAATTAGCAGCATAGTATAAAAACCGCCAATAACAGATCCTTTGAGAGTGCGTTCACGCAAAAACGATCACATTATACACAGCTATCTCAATCAGATGCTATTGCTTCTGACATGGTTTCAAGTGCCTGTTCAATGTTATCGCTATCCAACCAAGTTAAATCATTCCAGCTGCGTAACCAGGTGATTTGACGCTTGGCCAATTGACGAGTTGCACAAATGCCACGAAAAACGGCTTCGTCGCGTGTGCAGTCCCCATCTAAGTACTCCCACATCTGTCTGTAGCCAACGCAACGGATAGAAGGAAGATCAGGGTGAAGATCCTTGCGCGCATACAACGCTTTCATTTCCTCTTCAAAACCCGCTTCCATCATCTTATCGAAACGCAGTTCAATTCGACGGTGAAGTTCTGCCCTGTCCTTGGGAGCTATTGCAAACTGTTTGACTCGATAAGGCAAGCTGTCACCTTTAGTTTGAGTCAACTCAGTAAGAGTTTTACCTGAAATACGGAAGACTTCCAACGCTCTCGATAAACGTTGAGGATCGTTTGGATGAATTCTCGCAGCTGATACAGGATCAATCTCTTTCAGCTCATCGTGCAACACCGACCAACCTTTAGTCAATGCCTCTTGCTCAATTTGCTGACGAATTTCAGGATTTGCAGCAGGAAGAGGTGATAAGCCTTCAAGTAACGCTTTGTAATACAACATTGTACCGCCAACTAAGAGCGGAATTTTTCCTTCTGCAACAATGTCATCCATTGCTTGTAGTGCATCACGACGGAAGTCCGCCGCAGAGTACGATTCGCTCGGGTCAAGAATATCGATGAGACGATGCGGCGCTAGACTCAGCTCGCGCTCATCAGGTTTCGCCGTACCAATGTTCATGTCTTTGTAGATCAACGCCGAATCCACGCTGATGATCTCAACCGGATATTTCTGGCGAAGACGAATCGCTAGCTCTGTTTTACCTGATGCAGTTGGCCCCATTAAAAATAGCGCCAAAGGTAGTTTGTCTGTCATGGTCTTAATTTGGCAATCGTGGCAGAGAAATCAACAGCAGACACAAATTTCGTGTCTTCTAATGGCAATTGACCATGTCTTAGCTGTTCAAGTTCCGCAATAATTTGGATGGCTTCGGAAAGAGTATAGTGGCTCTTAACTGTGGTGACCTGCAAAGCAAGCCAATCTATCAGCTCAGATAATAACTGAGCCGTTGCCACTTCCCTCGTCACGCGAGTTTGCGCGTAAGATAACAGATCTGGTATCAAATTTTGTAAGTTTTGTTGACGCAATGGTGAAGGTACGCCCATGACCATCAAGGCTTTATCATTTCGAGCTTTTAGCTGAATGCCTAACTGAGCAAAATCTTGTTGGTAATCCTGCGCAAGTTGAACCAACTCCGGTTCCAATTTCACCGATAATGGTACCAGTAGTGGTTGCGCTTTTAATGCACCATCACTTGGTGTGAGTTGCCCTTTGGTTCGATAGAACTCAGCTCTTGGTAACGCAACCAAAGCCACACCACTGTCGCTGCTCATTAATACGTACTGCTCATCGACCACAGCTAAAGCTTTGCTCAGCGCCATCACTGGGGTTAAAGCTGTCTCTGCTTGATTAGTGATCGCAGCCGCACTGGTTTCGCTTCGAGGTTCAAAATCAGGTGTCTGTAGCAATTCATGATACGCACGCACCTCTTGTTTGCTTGGTGCTGGCTCAGCATGACGCTGTTCTTTGTGTGCACTCGGTTTAGGCGCAGGTTTTGATTCAATCCAATCTGTTCTCTTGAACGAGTCCGCTACGCGCGCTTCCCGCACAGAGGAATCGCTTGGCATACGATCGCGAGGTTTCGTTTCGTAGTCTGAGCGCCCCGGATAGGCTGGAGTATTATCAATCGCTTGATACACGCGTTCTGGCACTGGGGAAGCGATATGCTCTGGAGCACCAGTTACTTCTGGAGTGCTAGTTGCCTCTGGCGAACTTTCTGGTTCAGGGAGAGACGTCATTGCCTCAAGTGACTCTGCTACCTCAACAGGATCTGCGTGGTGGAATGCAGATTCATTCACATGTGGCTTATCAATCACTGAACTTTGCGCAAGGGCATCTGCCAACGCTTGATAGATGAAATCATGCACCAGACGTGCTTGATGGAAACGCACTTCATGCTTTGCAGGGTGCACGTTAACATCCACTTGGTGCGGATCGAGCTCAATAAACAATACATACGCCGCGAATTGATCAGGTTTGAGGCTGGTTTCGTAACTTTGACGAATCGCGTGATTGATCAATTTGTCACGCATCATGCGACCATTCACGTAGCAATATTGTAGATCACTTTGCTGCCTAGCCCCTTCTGGCGTTGTAATCCAACCATGAAGCTTGAGCCCTTGATGTTCCAGTTCAATGCGCAGCATATTACGCACAAAAGCATTACCACATACCGCAGCAATGCGCTTTTCTGTTTGAAGCTGATTTTTTGCGGCGCGGTATTGGCGAATCATTTTGCCGTTGTGGCGAACATTGATAGTGACATCAAAGCGACTTAACGCAATACGCTTTAGCAGCTCATCGATGTGAGCAAATTCGGTTTTTTCCGTGCGGAGGAATTTACGGCGCGCAGGCGTATTAAAGAACAGGTCTAAGACTTCAACTGAGGTACCAATTGGATGCGCCGTCGGTTGGAGTTTGACCTTCATGTCACGCCCTTCAGAATAGGCACTCCACGCTTGTTCCTGTGCGGCTGGACGAGAAGTCATGGTCAAGCGCGACACCGAGCTAATACTCGCTAACGCCTCACCGCGGAACCCCAAACTCATGATGGCTTCGAGATCGTCCAATGTATGGATCTTAGACGTAGCATGGCGACTTAGCGCCAAACCTAACTCATCTTTCACAATCCCTTTGCCGTTATCGCGCACACGAATTAGCTTAGCGCCACCTTTCTCGATATCAATATCGATACGGGTTGCACCAGAGTCGAGACTGTTTTCTACCAGTTCTTTCACGACAGAGGCAGGTCTTTCAACTACCTCCCCTGCCGCGATTTGGTTTGCCAATCGTGCTGGCAAAATCTTAATGGTCATGATGAGTTATCAGTTCACTTACTTGTTTGGAATAATCAGTACCTGCCCGACGGCAAGCTCATCAGAGCGCAAGTTGTTCGCTTTGCGAATGCTAGAGACACTGACACCATATTTCGACGCAATCTTGCCTAGGTATTCTCCACGAGCAACCTTGTGTTTGCGAATTGGTTTGTCTTTCACCGCAACGGTGATCTTCAACTTCTGACCGACCCAAAGCGTATCTGATTTCAAATTATTTTCACGGCGGATATCAGCAATCCTCACTTTGTAGTGGCTTGCGATCTTACCGAGGAACTCGCCAGATTTAACAGTGTGCGTAATTGTCTCAGTTTCTACCGTGTTAGGTTTATTCGGGATGGATACTGAAACGGCACCTGTACCCGGGATTTTCAGCTTCTGACCGACGGCTAAACCGCTTGATTTGAGCTTGTTCGCACTCATGATCGCTTTGGTCGACGAGCCATATTTCTGTGCAATCACAGAAAGCGATTCACCACGCTTCACGGTATGAACAACAGGTTTCGCAGAAGACGAGAACACCGTGCCTTCTGGAGGATTATCTTTCAAGTACTGTACGACAGCTTTAGTAATCGCACGCGCTAGCTTATCTTGGTGAGAGCGTTGGAATAGTAACTTCTCTTCCGTTGGGTTCGAGATAAAGCCCGTTTCAACCAAAACAGAAGGAATCTGCGGAGAACGCAAAACTGCCAAGCTAGTATTGATTGGTTTCGAGTTATGCAGGCGAGCAACTTTGCCCATCTCACCTAAAATGTTTGTCGCTAACTTATAACCTTCTTTTTGCGAATGGCTGAACTGAAGATCTAACAAAGTTTGGTTGACGTTACGGTCATTTGAATTGCTCACAAATGCCGTTCCAGAGCCACCAAGTAGCTCAGATTGTTTCTCGTGATTCTCTACCCAACGTGCAATTTCGGTATTGGCACGACGAGTATTTAACACGAACACCGAACCACCACGAGGTTTAGGAGAGGTAAACGCATCGGCGTGAATCGAAATTAATAAGTGTGCGTCATGTTCACGAGCAATCGCAACACGGCGATTCAAGTTGACGAAGTAGTCACCAGTACGAGTCATGCGAGTTTTGATGCCAGGTACTGCATTTAGCTGGGCTGAAAGCTTACGAGAGATGCTCAATACCGCGTCTTTTTCATACTTTCGACGTGATGGACCAATTGAACCAGGATCTTCACCACCGTGACCTGGGTCGATCACGATCAGAATCTCTTGTGCACGTTGGACCGTACTCATGTCTTTGCTTGGTTTTGCCGGTTTGCTCGGCTTAGAAGTATTACTCGCCGCCGCTGATGTTTTCGCCCCATGTGGCAAATCAATCACCAAACGATGACCATACTGACCACCTGGCGTTGGTTTTAGCGTAAACAGTTCAGCTTTGACGCTCTTCTTCAACTCAAAAACCAAACGGTATGTGCTTTTGTTTGGCGGAGAGCTTTTACGAACACGCTTCAACACAGGACTGTCCGTTACCGTAACAGGCAACTTAGCTTGCATAGACGTGTTTTTAATATCCACGACTAAGCGATCCGGTCCAGATAAAGAGAAATAGGAATAGTCAGCTTCCGCGCTTAAATCGATGACAACACGAGTCTCATCTGGTGAAGGCCAAACTCGGAAACTTTTAACGACGTTAGCAAATGCTAAATTGGGGATGATAAGGAGAAAAGTGGCGACAAATGCCGCCACTACTCTAAATTTTGAAAGACTCAACATAGCTCCAATCGACTGAGTAACTGCACACCATATTCATTATTTGCCGTAAGTTCGGCTACGCGCTGCTCGCCTTGGTAGCGAATATCCACATCAAGATCCGGTTGTGGCAGCATTCCTTGCCCTTTTTCTGGCCATTCAACCAAACAAATCGCATCATCCGTGAAGTAATCGCGAATCCCCATGAATTCTAACTCTTCAGGATCTGCCAGTCGGTATAGATCAAAGTGGTAAACTTGCCACTTATCCAGCTGATAAGGTTCAACCAAAGTATAGGTCGGGCTTTTTACGTTTCCTTGATGGCCAAGAGCACGGACAAAACCACGACTAAAGGTTGTTTTACCCGCACCCAGATCGCCATGCAGATAAATAGTGGTTTGTTGGGAACAAAGTTGAGCCAACGCGGTACCTAGTGCTACCGTTTCATGCTCATCTTTCAGGTTAAATTGTTTCGTGCTCATTGATGTTTCTCTAACTAATGATCGTTGACTATATAAAAATCAAAAGAACAGGAATAGTAAACTGTGTTGGTTTTGAGAGACAAGCTTTCAAATGTCATATGTGCGAAAAAAGTAGCCAATAAGGCAAAACCTAATTACCTGATTCTATTGAATGCATAAACAAAATTGCTCATGCCTGCGTCAACTTTTGATGACTTTGTTTCAAAATCTATTTCTCGACTTTATGTCTAGACTTTCTGGTAGCACCAATTCATAAGATCCGGTAAGATCCGCCCCCCTTTATCTCGGTGATAAAACATGAACTTCGAACAACTCGCTCAACAAATCAAAATTTGGGGTAAAGAGCTCGGCTTTCAGAAAGTCGGTATCTGCGATGTTGATCTTAGTGAACATGAAGCGGCTCTGCAAAAATGGCTTGATCAAGGCTACCACGGTTCAATGGACTGGATGGCTCGTCACGGCATGATGCGCGCCAGACCAAATGAACTTTTGCCGGGAACCGTGCGAGTGATTAGCGTACGTATGGATTACTTGCCACCCGAAGCAAAGTTTGCTTCCAATCTGGCAAACAAAAACCACGCTTATATCAGCCGTTACGCGCTCGGGCGTGACTATCACAAATTGGTGAGAAAACAGCTTAATAAACTTGGCAAACTTATTGAGCAAGAAGTCGGACAATTTGGCTATCGCCCTTTTGTCGACTCAGCCCCGATCCTTGAACGTCCATTGGCGCAAAAAGCCGGATTAGGCTGGACTGGCAAACACTCTCTGATTTTGGATAAAGATTGCGGCTCTTGGTTTTTCCTTGGTGAGCTGCTTATCGACTTACCTTTGCCTGTTGATGAACCAAGCGTTGATCAATGTGACAAATGTAAAGCTTGCATCACATCTTGTCCGACACAAGCGATTGTCGATGAAAAAGTCGTGGATGCGAGACGCTGTATCTCATATCTCACGATTGAGTTTGATGGTGTGATCCCAGAAGAGTTCCGCAAACCGATGGGAAACCGTATCTATGGATGCGACGATTGCCAATTAGTTTGCCCTTGGAACCGATATGCAGAAATCACTGAGCAAGAGGATTTTCATCGCCGCGAGAGTTTTGAAGACCCAGATCTCGTTACCATGTTCAATTGGGATGAGGCAACCTTCCTAAAACAAATGGAAGGGTCAGCAATTCGTAGAATTGGACACCTGCAATGGCTACGTAATATTTCTGTCGCACTTGGCAATGCAGAATACAGCCAGAGAACAATTGATGCCCTAGAAGCAAGACGCGGTGAAAGTGAACTGCTCGATGAACACATTGAATGGGCTCTTGCACAACAATTCAACCAACTTCCAGCAAATGAATCGGATTCTATTGAGACCAAGAAAAAGCGTTTAATCAGAATCGTAGAAAAAGGACTTCCAAGAGACGCATAATGCGTAGCTCATATGCAAGAGATTGAAAACTCTTTTTGCACGATCAATTCATGACCTTGTTCTCAATTCTGTAATGTGGAAAAAAATTATAGAGTCGAAGGAATTCAGGGAAGATAAAAAAGTTAAACACAACCTGAAGAAATGACTAGGATCAAAAAAACACAAATTAATGATCCTAATTTAACGCATCCGATCCGCAATAAAAGCAAGTTTTACTATATAAAACAAGCAGTTACGCAGTTACAGAAAACTTTTATTGTGCCCTCACAAAGAAAAGATCTTTCTTTACAGTCCTTCAAATTGAAGCTGAGAACACTTTATCAACCAACTTATCCACAGAATGACATATGTGGATAACTCTGTTAATTAAAGAGCAGAAAGGGACCCGAACACCAGATTATTCGCTGTTCAGACAAGTCGTCTCATGTTTAAAACACAAACGAAATCGTCCGACATCGAGTGATGCGGATTAAATATTGTTTTTCAGGGGTTCATGCTTCGCAGCATTATGAAAAGAGCGATGTGAATTGGTTGCGGGAGCCGGATTTGAACCGACGACCTTCGGGTTATGAGCCCGACGAGCTACCAAGCTGCTCCATCCCGCGTCCATGTATCACTGCTTTTGCAGTAATAAGAATTGGAGCGACACACGAGGTTGCCCTATCTATAACAGAAAGGCGTGACCTCAACCTTGACAAGTTTTTACTCTATAAACGAGCGAGTGTCGCAATTCATTGTTAAGCACAATGAAAGCTATAAAGCTGGAGCGACACACGAGGTTCGAACTCGTGACCTCAACCTTGGCAAGGTTGCGCTCTACCAACTGAGCTAGTGTCGCAATGTCACTGTTAAGCACAATGAGGGCTATCAAATTGGAGCGACACACGAGGTTCGAACTCGTGACCTCAACCTTGGCAAGGTTGCGCTCTACCAACTGAGCTAGTGTCGCAATGTCATTGTTAAGCACAATGAAGGCTATCAAATTGGAGCGACACACGAGGTTCGAACTCGTGACCTCAACCTTGGCAAGGTTGCGCTCTACCAACTGAGCTAGTGTCGCATATTCTCAGAAGAGAATTGGTTGCGGGGGCCGGATTTGAACCGACGACCTTCGGGTTATGAGCCCGACGAGCTACCAAGCTGCTCCACCCCGCGTCCGTATTTCATTGTTAAGCACAATGAGAGCTATAAAATTGGAGCGACACACGAGGTTCGAACTCGTGACCTCAACCTTGGCAAGGTTGCGCTCTACCAACTGAGCTAGTGTCGCATATTCTCAAAAGAGAATTGGTTGCGGGAGCCGGATTTGAACCGACGACCTTCGGGTTATGAGCCCGACGAGCTACCAAGCTGCTCCATCCCGCGTCCATAGTTCACCATTTAAGGCATGATGAAAGCCTTTCTTTCCACTTAAGAAAAGTGGAGCGACACACGAGGTTCGAACTCGTGACCTCAACCTTGGCAAGGTTGCGCTCTACCAACTGAGCTAGTGTCGCATCAACAACGTTTCCGCTGTTCAGGGCTGCGAATTATAAGAGCATTTTTTTGTGATGCAAGTCCTTCGTTCAAAAAAACTTTATTTTTTTACTGACAGGTGAAAAAGCAAGCAAAACGCTCATTAATTACAACAATTTGGATCGCAGCCTTAACAGTTAGATCTTAAAGATCGTTTCGCGGTAGTACTTTAGCTCAGCAATCGACTCACGGATATCATCCAATGCCAGATGCGTGCCCTGCTTCGAAAAACCGTCTAACACTTCTGGTTTCCAACGGCGAGTCAGTTCTTTTAACGTACTCACGTCCAAATAACGGTAGTGGAAGTATTCTTCCAACTCAGGCATATGCTTGTACAAGAATCGACGGTCCTGACCAATACTGTTACCACAAATTGGAGAAACGCCTTTTGGTACCCATTTCTCAAGGAACTCGATGGTCTGCGCAACGGCATCTTGTTCAGAGACGTCACTGTTGCGAACGCGATCAACCAAACCACTTGCAGTGTGCGTATTGGTACACCAGTCATCCATCTTCGCCAACTCTTCTTCTGGCTGATGAACGGCTAAAACTGGACCTTCAGCTAAAATATTTAACTCACTATCCGTGACGATAGAAGCAATTTCGATGATTTTGTGCGTTTCAGGATCGAGACCTGTCATCTCTAAATCCACCCAAATCAGGTTTTGATCGCTAAAGGACATGGTTACGCCGCCTATTTGTTTATCGATAAAAGAGGTACTATACCTGAAAATACTTGAAACACGATACTCACGAGTTTGAGCCGAAAGCGTGCTCAATCAGTTGAGTTAACTCACATTAAGTACAAGATTGTGGCAAAAAAGAAAAAGTTAACCAAAGGTCAGGTGCGCCGCGTACGCAGCAACCAACAAAAACGCCTAAAGAAGCAAGAAGAGTCTATCCAGTGGGATGAGAACATGCTGGGCGCAAGTAAACAGGGTCTCGTTATCACTCGTTTCGGTCAGCACGCTGACATCGAAGATCTAGAAACCGGTGAGGTGCAGCGCTGTAACCTTCGTCGTGGTATCGAATCACTGGTGTCTGGTGATCGCGTGCTTTGGCGTGAAGGGCTTGAGTCAATGGCAGGTATCTCTGGCGTGGTTGAAGCCGTAGAACCTCGCACATCAATGCTAACTCGCCCTGACTACTACGATGGCTTGAAACCTGTCGCCGCTAACATCGACCAAATGGTGATCGTGTCTTCGGTTTTGCCTGAGCTTTCGCTCAATATCATTGACCGTTACTTGGTGGCGTCAGAAACCCTGAACATCGCACCGCTACTAGTACTCAACAAAATAGACCTACTTGCTGATGAAGATCGAGCGATGTACGAAGAGTGGCTAGAAGAATACAAACGCATTGGCTACAAAGTACTGTTTGTGAGCAAGCAATCAGGTGAAGGCATTGCCGAACTTGAAGAGCAATTGCGTGATCGTATCAATATCTTCGTTGGTCAATCTGGCGTAGGTAAATCGAGCCTAGTAAACGCACTGATGCCTGAACTTGAGCAGGAAGTGGAAGAAGGCGAGATCTCAGAGAACTCAGGTTTGGGTCAGCATACAACCACAGCAGCTCGCTTGTATCACATCCCTACTGGTGGCGATTTGATTGACTCTCCAGGAGTACGCGAGTTCGGTCTGTGGCACTTAGAAGCAGAGGAAGTGACCAAAGCATTTGTTGAATTCCGTCCTTATCTTGGCGGTTGTAAGTTCCGCGACTGTAAGCACAATGACGATCCTGGCTGTATCTTGCGAGAGGCCGTGGAAAAAGGCGAAGTGAGTGAAGTCCGTTTTGAGAACTACCATCGCATCCTAGAAAGCATGGTGGAAAACAAAGCCAACCGTCAGTATTCACGCAGCAAGAAAGCTGATCTGTAGCCGAGATAACGCTGCAACTGTGTAAGAAATCATCACCTAATACTGACAAGCAGATGAAATTTCAGTAACATCACGCGCCCTAAAGCGAGAATCTAACAGAAGTATCGGAATTAAAGATGGACAAGATTAAAGTTGGACTGCAGTACTGGATCCCACAACACGGACTAACGCGCCTAGTGGGTAAACTGGCTTCAGCTGAGGCTGGCGGTCTAACAACAGCAATCATTCGCTGGTTTATCAAACAATACAATGTGAACATGGATGAGGCGAAGCACTCCGATCCTAAGCACTTCAAAACCTTCAATGAATTCTTTGTACGTGAGCTAAAAGAAGGCGCTCGTCCAATTACGGAAGGTGAAAAGGTGATCACTCACCCTGCGGACGCGTGCGTAAGCCAATTTGGTCCGATTGAAGATGGTCAGCTTATCCAAGCTAAAGGTCATAACTTCTCAGCACAAGAGCTACTAGGTGGTGACGCAAAACTGGCTGAAGAGTTCCAAGACGGCTCTTTTGCTACTTTGTACCTATCGCCTCGTGACTACCACCGCGTACACATGCCATGTGACGGTACGCTGCGTCAGATGATTTACGTACCTGGTGACCTATTTTCAGTTAACCCACTAACCGCAGAGAACGTGCCAAACCTATTTGCACGTAACGAGCGTGTAGTGTGTATCTTCGATACTGAGTTTGGTCCAATGGCACAAGTATTGGTTGGTGCAACTATCGTAGGTAGCATCGAGCAAGTATGGGCAGGCACTATCACGCCACCACGCGGTAACTCGGTTTACAAATGGGACTACCCTGCTGAAGGCGATAAAGCGGTTATCTTGAAGAAAGGCGAAGAAATGGGGCGCTTCAAGCTTGGCTCAACCGTTATCAACCTTTTTGCAAAAGATGCTATCGCATTCGATGAAAGCATGGAAAATGGTAAGCCAACCGTAATGGGTACACCTTACGCTCATCAGCAGTAAGACTCCTACTCAAACTGACTTTGAAGCCTCCGTTTACGGGGGCTTTTTTATTGACGAAAAGCAAAACTCTGTTCGAAATTTCGCCTCTCTTTTTCAAACTCGTACTTGCCTCTAAGTACCTAAAAGCGCAATCAATTATTCTGCGTTGAGGGATGATGATAAAAGGGGCTGCCAATGCCAAAGATGAGTGCGGACACACTGGTCAAATTACTGGTGTGTTTTTTGATTCCACTCGGTGTCTTAATGATGCCGATCGATGCCATTCCAATTGACGATCTCACTTTAATTCAACATCGTCTATTGGCTATTTTCCTTCTTGCTGCACTACTTTGGGTTTTAGAACCCGTCCCCGTATTTGCTACGTCCATTCTTATCATTGCTCTTGAATTGATTATGATATCGGACAAAGGCTTACATCTCTTTCGTACCCCTCCTCCGGGGCATGATTTGGGAGATTTGATTGCTTATACGGATATATTTTCTGCGTTCTCTTCTCCTATTATCATCCTTTTCATGGGTGGCTTTGCGCTCGCTATTGCCGCTTCTAAATACGAACTTGATAACAACCTCGCCCGTGTTCTTCTTAAACCGTTTGGCACTCAACCTAAGTTCATTATGTTGGGTTTAATGCTGATCACTGCCGTGTTCTCGATGTTTATGTCAAACACTGCGACTACCGTTATGATGCTTGCATTATTGGGTCCTATCGTGGCATCTGCACCAAAAGGCGATTTGGGGATAAAAGCGCTAGTTCTCTGTATTCCAATTGCGGCTAATACAGGTGGTATCGCGACACCAATCGGTACCCCGCCTAACGCGATTGCCTTGCAATATTTAACCGGAGAAAACAGCATCGATTTCCTATCTTGGATGATGATGGGCTTGCCTTTTGTCTTAGTGCAACTGACGCTAGCTTGGTTCTTATTGCAAAAACTCTTCCCTTCTAGTGAACCAGAAATGAAACTGCGCTTGGATGGTAAATTTAAGAAAAGCTGGCGTGCCATAGTGGTCTACGTGACCTTCGCTATGACCATCCTGCTATGGATGACAACTAAAGTGCATGGCATGAATACCTATGTAGTCGCTATCATTCCACTCGCGGTGTTTACCTTAACGGGCATCATGGGCAAAGAAGAGCTCAAGCTTATCAACTGGGATGTGCTATGGCTGGTAGCTGGTGGTATCGCCATTGGTATTGCGTTAGATAAAACTGGCTTGGCTGAAGCACTCGCACACGCAATTGATTATGAGTCCCTATCACCATTCGCTGTCGTTGTTGCCCTATCGATCGTGTGCTGGCTAATGGCAAACTTTATGTCGAATACCGCCACAGCGAACTTGTTGATGCCGATTGCAGCGGCGATTGGTGCTTCTATGCCAAGTCTGGTTGCTATCGGTGGCTTACAAGGATTGCTGGTTGTCGTCGCTTTCTCGGCTTCGCTAGGTATGATCTTACCAGTATCAACACCACCAAACTCCCTTGCGTACTCGACGGGATTAATTGAAAGTAAAGACATGGCGAAGGTCGGTTTGATTATCGGCTTGGTCGGTCTGTTCATTGTCTATGGTGCGGTAATTATTCTGTTTTAGTCCATCGCTCTGCGGTAACAAAAGGTTGCCGCAGAGCTTTATCACCCATATACCTATCTGGTTTTGCGTCACTCCCTCTGTTTTTATCTCAAATTTGATTCACTTAGCTAATCAATAAGTTGAATAAAAATCACACTATTCGACTCAAGTTTATCGAATATAGGTCGATAAATTTTGTACAGCCTTTCATGTAACTTTCAGTGCTTGAATCGTCTCATACCCTTTGGAGTCACAACTCGTGACGTTGATCTTTTTGTCTGTTTTATGAAGGTAAGACAATGAGAAATACCATCAAATTAAAAATACAGATTGCGATTGCAGTCATTATCGCCATTGTTAGTGGCGTTCAGGCTTGGGTTTCCGTCAATCAACTACGCGAAGAAACCACTTCTACCCTTAATCGAGAAATTCAAAACATCTCTCAATCGACCAACCGCTACATCAGTGACTGGCTTGCGATTCGTAGCGATATGATGCTCGCGAATGAAAACATCATCGCTGGCAGTGACGATGCCGATCGCGAGATGCTACTGACAAAGCGAGCCGGTAAGTTTCTATCGGTTTATGCTGGCTTCTCTGATGGCTCAATTGCCTACGGTGATAAATCTGAATCTTGGCCTTCTGACTACGATCCTCGCACTCGCCCTTGGTACCAAGATGCGATGGCGAAATCTGGTTTGATCATCACAGAGCCATACCAAGATTTCGATGGCAGCATTGTGGTTAGCTTTGCTAAGGCATTCAATCAAGGTAAGAAAGGTGTGCTTGCCGCTGACTTAGCGGTAACTGACATCATCAAAGAAGTCCTTAATATTCAGCTTGATAATGACGGTTTCGCATTCCTAGTTGATGGCAACAATAACTTGGTAGCTTACAAAGATGAAAAGCTTAGCCAAAAACCGTTGACAGAACTCAATCAAGCCTTAACTCATAGTACGATGATGACACTTGCAGGCGAAGCAAGGCTAGACACGATTCAATGGCCCAGCCAAGGCGATAAGCTGATTTACGTAGCTAAAGTGCCGAACACCGACTGGTCTTTAGGTATTGTGCAAGACAAACAAATGGCATTTGCGTCTGTCTCTGAGCAAGTGACATTTACGGCTATTGCTTCTATCGTGCTGTACCTGATTATTGCGGCAATCAGTACTTACATCATCACTCGCTTGCTACAACCTCTCCAAACGCTGTCTGATGCGCTTTCAGAGCTATCACAGGGCGAAGGCGATCTTACGCAACGCATCAAGATCGAGCGCATGGATGAAATTGGCGAACTCGCAACCCACGTGAACCAGTTCCTTGCGCAAATGCAAACCATGTTAAAAAGCATTGTCGAGAACAGTGAACAGCTTTCAGAACAAGCGAATCAAGCAAATGAGCTATCTGCGATGGCTGCGGGTCGCGTTGAGCATCAACAAAACGACGTTAACCAAATTGCAACCGCCATTCATGAGATGTCAGCAACCGCTGCTGAGGTAGCAAGTCATGCAGAGCTGACGGCAAGCGCTTCACAAAACTCAGCGTCTGCTTGTATGGAAGGACAAAACGTCATCCAGAAGAATCGTGAAGCGATCGTAGAGCTTGCAGAGCAAGTTAGCGATGCCGCCAGCGTAATTTCGGAGCTAGAAGCAAACACGCAAAGCATCAACCAAATCCTATCGACGATCCAAGGTATTGCCGAACAAACTAACTTGTTGGCACTTAATGCTGCCATTGAAGCGGCTCGTGCTGGTGAGCAAGGTCGCGGCTTTGCCGTGGTTGCCGATGAAGTACGCGTACTTAGCCAACGCACCCATGGTTCGACGGAAGAAATCCGCACCATGATCGAAACGTTGCAAAACAACACCAAACTGGCAGTAAATAGCATGCAAACCAGTACCAGTTTGGCAGATACTAGCGTGGATTATGCTCAGCAAGCACACGACAGCTTAACCAGCATTACTAACTCGATCACTGAGATCAACGACATGGCAATGCAAATCGCAAGCGCAGCAGAAGAGCAACGCGCGGTAAGCGAAGACATCAGCCGTAACACGCAAGGCATTAAAGACGATGCCGATATGATTGCCGAGCAATCACTTAAGAGCAGTGAAGGTTCACGTCAGATGTACGATACCGCCAATACGATGCGTGAAAACATCAGTCGCTTTAAAGTGTAATCCTCCCCATCAAAAGCAGCTCAACGAGCTGCTTTTTTATTGGCATAAATATGCGCTTTTAGATCTTTATAAATTCATGCATATTAAAGCCTCTCCCCTGCTCTACAAGGATGTCTCGCAATCATGGGTTATGAATGGCTGGCGCTGTGCGCTGCTTTCTTATGGGCTGTTTCTAGCTTAATTTCTGTTGTTCCCGCTCAACATCTCGGGGCGTTTGCTTATAGTCGATGGCGTATGGGCTGTACCGCGGTCATCCTCTCCACGATGGCGTGGTTCACGGGGGGCTGGCTAAGTGTCTCCACCGAACATATTACGCCAATGATGGCGTCCGGTTTAATCGGCATCTTTATTGGCGATACCGCGTTGTTCGGCTGTTTGAATCGCATGGGGCCACGCCAAGCAGGCTTGTTGTTTTCTTGCCATGCGGTGTTCTCTGCCATCTTGGGTTACTTCCTATTTAGCGAAAGCATGACTGGCACGGAGTTGATTGGTGCAACCTTAGTCTTCAGCGGTGTCGTAATGGCGATTTTCTATGGTCGACGCGGGCAAGCTAGCAACGCGCTAGAAGAGATCAAAGGCAACGTTTGGATTGGTATCGGGCTCGGGTTAACCGCCGCTATGTGTCAGGCTCTGGGTGGCATCATCGCTAAACCTGTCATGCAAACCACTGTTGACCCTGTCGCCGCCTCTGCCATTCGTATGATCAGTGCTTTCGTCGCACATTGTGCACTTTGGTTAATTGGCGCCAAAGTCGCTCGCGCGACTCAAACCATCACATGGAAAGTCTTTGGCATTACAGCATTAAATGGCTTTTTGGCTATGGCGATTGGTATGACATTGATTCTTTACGCCCTGCGTGAGGGTAACGTGGGAATGGTAGCGCTGCTTTCTTCAACAACACCTATCATGTTGTTGCCACTACTGTGGATTTATACCAAGAAACGCCCAAATCGATTTGCTTGGTTAGGCGCTGCACTAGCGGTTATTGGTACGGGCATCCTAGTGCAATAGTTCAGGTTCAATTAGGGTCTATTGACCTTAATAACTCTTCGCCTTACTCAACACAGGATCTCAGACACAAAAAAGCCCGAGTCAAACTCGGGCTTTTATCATTCTGAATCGTCAGTTAATTACTTAACTAGCACTTCACCAGACATTTCTGCAGGGATTTCTAGACCTGCTAGAGAAAGCATTGTTGGCGCAAGGTCAGACAGTTTACCGCCTTCTTTGAACTCAACCGCTTTGTCACCTACGTAGATTAGAGGTACTGGTAGGTTAGTGTGAGCAGTGTGGATGCCGCCAGTTTCAGGGTCGATCATCATTTCTGCGTTACCGTGGTCTGCCGTGATCAACAGTTGACCGCCAACTTCTTTGATCGCTTCAACCACTTTACCAACGCTTTCATCTAGAGCTTCGATTGCTTTCTCTGCAGCTTCGTAAACGCCAGTGTGACCAACCATATCTGCGTTCGGGTAGTTACAGATGATAGTATCGAACTTACCAGACTTGATAGCAGCAACCATCTTCTCTGTTAGCTCTGGAGAGCTCATTTCTGGCTGCATGTCGTAAGTTGCTACTTTTGGAGAAGCAACAAGTTGACGCTCTTCACCTTCAAATTCGTTCTCAACACCACCGTTGAAGAAGAAAGTCACGTGTGCGTATTTCTCTGTTTCAGAGATACGTAGCTGAGTTTGACCTTGCTTAGATAGCCACTCACCGTAAGTGTTTTCTAGAGACGCAGGTGGGAATGCGATTGCTAGAGGGATATCAGCCGCGTATTGAGTCAGCATTACAAAATTGATTGCTGGGAATGCAGCACGCTCGAAGCCGTCAAATGCAGGAACGAATGCACGCGTGATTTGACGCGCACGGTCAGCACGGTAGTTCATGAAGATAACTGCATCGCCATCTTGCATGATTGCGTCTTCTTGACCTTCCGCTTTAATAGCTGTTGCTTTAACGAACTCATCGTTTTCGTCACGAGCGTAAGCCGCTTCTAGACCAGCAACCGCTGTTTCTGCAGTGAACTCAGCTTTCGCTTGAGTTAGAAGATCGTAAGCAACTTGAACACGATCCCAGTTGTTGTCACGGTCCATTGCATAGTAACGACCAACTAGAGAAGCAACACGACCTTTACCTAGTTTCGCAAATAGATCTTGGAAACGTTGTAGTGAGTTTTCGGCACTACGTGGTGGCGTATCACGACCGTCTAGGAAGCAGTGTAGGTAGATCTTTTCAGCGCCACGAGCTGCTGCCATTTCAACGGCTGCGTAGATGTGGTCTTCGTGAGAGTGAACACCACCTGGAGACATAAGACCCATGATGTGTACTGCTTTTTCAGCTTTTACTGCAGAATCGATAGCTTCTACTAGTGCCGCTGTCTCAGCAAATTCACCATCAGCGATAGACTTAGTGATGCGAGTTAGATCTTGGTATACAACTCGACCTGCACCGATGTTGGTGTGACCAACTTCTGAGTTACCCATTTGACCATCAGGTAGGCCAACGTCCATGCCTGAAGCAGAGATAAGAGTGTGTGGGTTATTCGCAATCAGTGCATCCATTACTGGTGTTTTAGCATTTGCAATTGCGTTACTTGCTGTGTCTTCACGGTAACCGTAACCGTCAAGG
The DNA here is from genome assembly GCF_024181835.1 of Vibrio sp. Y29_XK_CS5. NCBI lineage: Bacteria > Pseudomonadati > Pseudomonadota > Gammaproteobacteria > Vibrionales > Vibrionaceae > Vibrio > Vibrio sp. Y29_XK_CS5. The sequence continues at coordinate 57,245 of NZ_JAMZAM010000008.1, read as the reverse complement.
ATAACTAGAGCCAATGGCTTCTTAGCAGACATAGTGATGACCTCATCAAATTTAAGTAACTTTCGGTGTAGAGCTTCGCTGCTCCATCTAACCTTGAAACAAAACTAGCGTAATTTTACTACACTTTTTAACCAAAACTGTAGGTTAAGATCAAATAATGTTTGCGATTTATTGTTGCTATCTTACAAGTTAGCAAGCAATCCGACCTAGTCAGCAAACGTGTTCCACAAGCATAGTCACTTTCAAGATGCTTTGTACGACCACCGAAATACTTTGTTGAAAAACTTTTTGTTGTAACCCATTGTGCGCTTTTTCGACCAGAAGTGAAGTCAATTACGCCGATTGAATTGATAGGAGGAAGTGATAATAAGATTGCATGAATGACTAGCTTCAACCAGTTTGCTGGGAGCGCTTAGATCTCAATTATTCGTTAGAAAATTTTAACCCTCTCGCCTAAGGCGGCTATCCCCGCTATACTCCTGCTTTATTTTTCCGCCAACAGTGTAAGAGCTCAGGACATGCAAGAGTACATTGATTTTTTCCAACAGAACATGATTCTATCTTTGGTTTGGGTAGGTCTTCTTGTCGCATTCATCATGAACATCGTGAAATCTGCGACGGCAGCATACAAAGAGATTAACGTGAACCAATTGACTCACCTTATGAACCGTGAAAACGGCGTTGTGGTGGATATCCGCTCTAAAGATGAGTTCAAACAAGGTCACATCACCGACGCACTTCACATTTTGCCGTCTGATATCAAAGCAGGTAACTTTGGTAGCCTTGAAAACCGTAAATCAGACCCAATCATTGTGGTATGCAAAACGGGTCAAACCGCTCAAGAAAGTGCAAACCTACTAGCGAAAGCAGGCTTCGAAAACGTAAGCCTACTGAAGAACGGTTTGATTGCATGGAACGAAGCGAACCTTCCACTAGTACGTGGTAAGAAATAAGGTCGCGGTAAAACAATTTTGCCAGCCTCGTTTATATAAACTGAGCAAATAGAAAGCAGTTGAAGCACTAAGTTGTGATGCTTTGCACGTAATACGCGCTTCATCTAGTCAAGGTAGATTTGCTCAGTTAGTCTCAGGACAAACCATATTTCTGGGTTTAGAAAACCCTAGACCCAACAAATGTTTATTAAGGATTTAAAAATGGCTGAAGCAGCACCACAAGACGCACAACAAAACTTTGCAATTCAACGCATCTTCCTAAAAGACGTTTCTTTCGAAGCGCCTAACTCTCCAGTAATCTTCCAAAAAGAGTGGAACCCAGACGTTAAACTAGACCTAGACACTCAAAGCCGTGAGCTTGGTGAAGGTGTTTACGAAGTTGTTCTACGTCTAACAGTTACTGTTAAGAACGAAGAAGAAACAGCGTTCCTATGTGAAGTTCAACAAGGTGGTATCTTCACAGCTGAGCAAATGGAAGCAGGTCAACTTGCACATTGCCTAGGCGCATTCTGCCCGAACATCCTATTCCCATACGCTCGTGAAACTATCTCTAGCCTAGTAGTTAAAGGTACGTTCCCTCAACTGAACCTAGCACCAGTTAACTTCGACGCGCTATTCATGAACTACCTACAACAGCAAGCTCAACAAGGCGAAGCTGAAGCGTAATTCACGTTTTGTAAGTGACGTGTTGCCCTTCCTAAGAACGAGCTCACGTCATATACCTGAAGAAAATGCACAAAGCGTCCTCTCTGCGATGCAATGTGCATTTTTTATTTCTGATAAAAGTTCCTAGTTCCTAACCCCTAGAGAGCGTAAACTCTGGCGATTATGAACTAGATTCTACTAGTAGAAAGGCAATTAGGCGGTAGCATGACACAAGCAAATACAAACAATGCTTACGGTAAAGACATCGCAATGACTGTGATTGGTGCAGGCTCATACGGCACTTCTTTGGCAATCTCCCTTGCTCGTAACGGCGCAAACGTCATCCTATGGGGTCACGAGCCAGAGCATATGGCACGCCTTGAAGCAGACCGTGCCAACCACGAATTCCTACCTGGTATTGATTTCCCAGAGAGCTTGATTATTGAATCGGATTTAGAAAAAGCCGTTCAAGCAAGCCGTGACTTGTTAGTTGTGGTTCCTAGCCACGTTTTTGGCATCGTACTGAACAGCTGTAAGCCTTTCTTACGTGAAGATTCTCGTATTTGTTGGGCAACCAAAGGTCTTGAGCCAGAAACGGGTCGTCTACTAAAAGAAGTAGCATTCGATATCATCGGTGACAGCTACTCGTTGGCAGTTTTATCCGGTCCTACATTTGCTAAAGAGCTTGCGATGGGAATGCCAACAGCAATTTCTGTAGCTTCTCCAGACGCGAACTTTGTTGCTGATCTGCAAGAGAAAATCCACTGCAGCAAAACCTTCCGTGTCTACGCAAACAACGACTTTATCGGCATGCAATTGGGCGGTGCGGTGAAAAACGTTATTGCCATTGGTGCAGGTATGTCTGATGGTATCGGTTTTGGTGCCAATGCCCGTACAGCACTGATTACACGTGGTTTGGCAGAAATGAGCCGTCTTGGTGCCGCACTAGGCGCACAACCAGAAACCTTTATGGGTATGGCTGGCTTGGGCGACCTCGTCTTAACTTGTACCGATAACCAATCACGTAACCGCCGTTTTGGTTTGGCACTAGGTCAAGGTAAAGACGTCGACACTGCGCAAGAAGAAATCGGTCAAGTCGTTGAAGGCTACCGCAACACCAAAGAAGTTTGGATGCTCTCTCAGCGCATGGGCGTAGAGATGCCAATTGTTGACCAAATTTATCAAGTATTGTATCAAGGAAAGGATGCACGCCTGGCAGCGCAAGATTTACTTGCTCGTGACAAAAAAGCCGAAGGAAAGTAGCAATCTACCGCCTTTTGCACCTCATCTGAGAAGAATAGAAGTTGTCGGGTCACGGAAGAACCACTCAGGATATTGAGAATGAAACACTGCGAAAAACAAAAAGTCTGGAACAAAATTGTTTCAGAAGCCCGTGAGATGTCAGAGCAAGAGCCTATGCTGGCGAGCTTTTATCATGCGACCATCATCAAGCATGAAAGTCTATGTGCCGCATTGAGCTACATTCTGGCCAACAAATTGAACACCGCTTCCATGCCAGCAATGGCAGTGCGTGAAGTGGTTGAAGAAGCCTTTGCCGCCGATCCAACCATCACCGACGGCGCGGCTTGTGACATTTGTGCCACGGTTAATCGCGACCCTGCTGTTTCAATGTACTCAATGCCATTGTTGTACCTGAAAGGCTACCATGCTCTGCAAGGGTACCGAGTGGCAAACTGGTTATGGAAGCAAGGTCGTCACGCTCTTGCGACTTACCTGCAAAATCAGATTTCTGTAGCATGTCAGGTCGATATTCACCCTGCAGCGCGTATTGGTAGTGGTATCATGCTAGACCATGCAACTGGCATCGTGATTGGTGAAACCGCCGTTGTCGAAAACGACGTATCTATTCTGCAAGATGTCACTCTAGGTGGTACCGGTAAAGAATGCGGTGACCGTCACCCGAAAATTCGCGAAGGTGTAATGATCGGAGCTGGTGCTAAAATTCTTGGCAATATCGAAGTGGGCGAAGGCGCAAAAATTGGCTCTTGCTCTGTGGTATTGCAAGCAGTGCCGCCACACACAACCGTGGCTGGTGTGCCTGCAAAAATTGTTGGTCGTCCGAAAACGGACAAACCTTCTCTCGATATGGATCAAGGCTTTAACGGTAAATCGCAAAGCTTTATCCATGGGGATGGTATTTAATCGTCATCTGATCCTTTGACAATAATGTGGTAGGTAACTCTCAAGTGCGAAAACAAAATCACCCAGTGCTACGCTCGGCTATTTTATTAACTTGTGCTTTATCTGCCACATATCCCCTCACCTCTTTCGCCGCAAGCCAACAAGAGCTCAAAGGCGTATCTAGCGAAATCAATCGCCAGAAAAAGTCGCTAACTTCTCAAGAAAAACAGCTCAACGATCTGCAAAAATCGCTGAAAAGCCAAGAACTCGGTATCTCCAAGTTAGAACGCGAGATCAAACAAACCAAAGCAGACTTGGCACAAGCGGATCAAAACATCAGTAAGTTGGAAGAGAAGATTGCGCTGCAAGAAGCTCAACGCCAAGCACAAGAAGAAGAGCTCAAACAACTGATTCAAACCTACTACGTCACGGAGCGTGCGAAAGCCAATGGGCATCTCCTTAACGAAGGCGTAGAAGAAGATCGCATCAGCCAATACTTTCAACATCTTGCCAAAGCACGCGCGGAAGTCATTGATGCGATCACCAAAACCACCCAAGAGTTGGCGCACAACAAAAACCAACTCGAACTGGAAAAAGACCAAATTGAAACCTTGCTTAAGCAGCAGTCGGAAAAGCGCTCGTCATTGGCAAGCACGCAGTCGAAACGTAAAGGTACGCTGAGCAAGATTCAAAAGAGCATCAAAGATGACAAACGTTACTTAGCAGAACTGCAACGTAACGAAACCCGTCTAAAGGCCGAGATAGCGAAAGCAGCAAAACGTAATGCAGTACCGATGGACGGTATTGCAAAACAACGTGGAAAACTACCGTGGCCGTTGAAAGGTCGCGTACTGCACAGCTTCGGTACCAAACAAACAGGACAGGTAAACTGGAAAGGCATGGTGTTGTCTGCCAGATACGGTCAGCAAGTCAAAGCCGTTTACCCAGGCACCGTGGTATTTGCTGAATACCTGCGAGGCTACGGCTTAGTCGTGCTGCTTGATCACGGGAAAGGCGACATGACGCTTTACGGTTACAACCAAGCTTTGACCAAGAAAGAAGGTGATAAGGTGACCGCAGGTGAAGTGATTGCACTTGCAGGTGATACCGGTGGTCAAGACAGACCTTCACTGTACTTCGAAATTCGCCGTAACAGTGAAGCGCAAAACCCGAAATCTTGGTTAAAGCGTTTATAACTGCCGTTTATCATCGCAGTTCTAAACAGCACTATCGCGACACAAAAACAAAGGAGCCACTCGGCTCCTTTGTCGTATTCGCATTCAGAAAAATGCTAGGCGTAGTAAGTCTCTACTGCGTCGATGAAAGCACTGACATCGTCTTTGCTTAGTGCATTGATGCCTGCTGCGGCTTCTCGCCCCCCACCTGTAGGGAACTGCCCACACACTGCCACCGCACCTTGCTTGTTATTCAGTGGCGCACGAAGAGAAACAGTGTAAGTGCCGTCAGCGTTTTCCGTTAACACCGCATGCGCAGAGTCTGGAGTTTGGTTTGCAAGCCAGTTGCCATAAACACCACTGATTCGGCGTGATGCCGCATTGTCTGGCAGTTCAAACAACTTGAGCTTAGTGCTTTCGTGAGTCGCAGGGACGGCGAGTGCTGCGTCCATATCTTGCTGATAAGCCGATTGTAATTGATAGTAAGGTGACGCTTTATCTGCTATCGCATCGAATGGTGAAGCGTATTGCTTTAATGCTTGATACAAGTCCGCAGGATGGAAATGAAGGTCGTCTACTTTCGAGCCATAACCGTTGTAATTAATCAACGTCCCGAGCTCTTTTAACTGCGCTTTTTGCGCTTCATTGAGTCCGGCTTTATCCGCCAACACATCCGCCTTAGCAATCAAGTTATCGCCATAAGCAGCAGTGATAGCCCAAGTATGGAAACGTCCTTCCAACAACTGATCGACAATCAAAGCAGTACACATATTAGCATCGAGGTCGATGTGCGCGTCCAAATTACCATGCTGAGGGATCTCACCCGCTTTGTGGTGATCGGCGTAGAAAACATGCGCGCCTTGAGCTAAAGCTTGCTCTAAACCTACCATGTTCTTTTCCATTGAAATGTCCAACACCGTCAGTTCATCACCCGCTTGCACATCCACTTTCTCCACCAGCTTGATGTCGCGCTTTACGCCCGTAACCAACTCAGCGTTGATAGGATCCGCTAAACGCAACTGCAGCAATGCGATGATGCCGTCGGCATCGCCATTAAAAATGTCGTAATTCATTGAACGATAGTTCCTTTATCGAGAGTCATACCCCAACGGATGCTTTTAGGGTGCATGAATCCTATTGTGCGAAATGAGCACAGCAAGTCAACTCAAGGAGGGAGTTGAAAATGAGAGCTGCGCTCTAAACTTTAAGCGTAGAACCATACTCTCATTTTCTAGATTTAATAAGGAGGGAAAATAGTATTAACTGTGCAGTCGGCTCACCGCTTCTTCAAGCAGTAGCAATTGCTCCATACCTTGCTCGGTTGCCACTGGTTTAACGACATTGAGCATTTGCAGCATACCTTGTTTTACCATTTGCTCGGTAATTTCGGTCTTTGGTGACATCGCTGACTGGTAAGCTAACCAACTACACGCGATAAGGTGCAGTGTACAAACCAATGATTTCAACTGCTCTTGATCAACATTCAATAGTTTCAAAGACACAAACTCTTGCATGATCGCGATCAGGTTGGCTTGCAGCTTCTCTTGAACATCAATGTATTCATCATGCAGTTGTTCGTCTCGAGAAAGGATTTCGGGAAGATTCGCGTAGAAAAAACGGTACTTCCACATCAAAGTGAAGATCGAGTCGAGGTAGCTTTTCAGCATGGTCAGGCTCTCTTGAGAACCTTGAATAGGGGTAAAGCGTTCTAGCAGTTCCGCAGAGTATAGCGCGAAGATCTCACGCACAATTTCCTGCTTATTACGGAAGTGGTAGTAAAGGTTGCCTGGGCTAATTTCAATATGGTCAGCAATGTGATTGGTTGTGATATTGCGCTCACCATGTTGGTTGAACAGCTCAAGTGCGGCATAGACGATTTTGTCGCGCGTTTTCATGGTTATCGTATTCCCTCTTCATTATCGAATCGAGTATAGCGACTTCACCAACCTAGGTCGATAGAGGCTCCAAATACGGTAACATAGCAGACCAGTTAGAATACCAATCGAGTTCGCAATCAAGTCGTGCCAAGACGTTTGGCGCCCCACATAACCTTGTAAAACTTCAATCACAGCACTGAATAACAGAATACTCAGTGCCACAATCCAACGCTGACGCCAATTTGCGACACAGAAGCCTCCCAAGAAACCAAAACCACTGTATGCCATCGCATGCTGCATTTTGTCCAAGTACGCGATGTCGCCCCAATCTTGCAGCTCTCCCGAGCTCAGAGACAAGTACGCAATCAAAGTCGCATAACTAAGCAGCACCAAACGTCCAGCAGTCAGGTTCATTATTTATCCTTAAGCAATAGGGAATGGAAAAGCGGTCACTTGGTCGATATGGTCACAACCCAGCGCCAACATGATCAGGCGATCAACGCCTAACGCCACACCTGCGCAATCCGGCAAACCTGCTTCTAATGCGCCAATCAAATGGTAATCAATCGGCTGTGGTTTCAAACCCATTTCCAGACGCTTAGCATTATCTTGTTCAAAACGCGCCAATTGCTCTTTCGGGTTATCCAGCTCGTGGAAACCGTTCGCCAGCTCAATGCCTTTGAAGTACACCTCGAAACGATCCGCCACTCGGTTGTCTTGCGGATTGATCTTTGCCAGCGCCGCTTGCGATGCAGGGAAGTCATACACAAATGCAGGCGCTTGTTGACCAATCTTAGCTTCGACACCAATACTGAAAAGTAGTTGCAGCAAGGTATCGCGATCCTCCTCTGGCTCAGCAATATCACTTAGCCCTAGCTTAGCCGCGACCACTTTTAGCTCTTGCATCGAGCCTTCTAAAGGGCACACGCCTAGCACATCAATAAAAGCTTGCTGGTAAGTCATACGTTCTGCCTCACCACACTTCAGCACCAGTTGAAGTAGGTCATCCATCTCATCCATCAACTTATGGTGATCAAAACCAATCCGGTACCACTCCAGCATGGTGAACTCGGGGTTGTGATGACGACCATTCTCTTCGTTACGAAACGCTTTGTTAATTTGGTAGATACAGCCGCTGCCCGCCGCCAACAAGCGCTTCATATGGAATTCAGGGCTGGTCATAAAGAACAGTTTGCTACCGTCGGCATAACCCGGTCCAACAAACTCTGTTTGGAAGGTATGCAAATGAATGTCCGTCACCGTGGCGTGACTCATGGCTGGCGTGTCAACTTCCATCACCTGTCGCTCGGCAAAGAATTGACGAATAGCGGTGATCAACGCAGCACGTTGACGAAGTTGTTCCATAGAAGCGGTAGGTTGCCAGGTCGTTTGCATAACAAGAGTCTCAATACATTGGTGAGCGAGGAAAATAGCAATTTTGGCACGCTTTGCCTAGTTCATCGATAGGGGATTCCTCTTAATTTCATCCGTCTAAATACGAATAAAACTCGATTAAAACTGAAGCAAGCATTTCACGTTCCACAGTACAAAAAACACTCACAATTAATCCTATTATCAATGAGGGTAATGTCGTGCAACACCTATGTAACATTGAGCGAGTTTACGTTTATCCCTCAACCGTTTCGTGCCGTGATAGCAGTCACATAACCTAGAATTTCTATGCTCTTGTGTGCATTACCGGAGAAAAAACCCAAATACATCAATTTTTCTGCCATAAGGCTCCCCTACACTAACCCTACTACTTTTGAGGGATTGCCTTAAAACCCTTCCCTCACACTCACAATAACAAGCGGATTTCCGCAATCACACACTGGAGGATAACTGTGCAAATTATCACCACAGATATCGCAGTCATCGGCGCAGGCGGCGCTGGTCTTCGTACTGCTATTGCAGCGGCTGAAGCAAACCCGGACTTAGAAGTAGCACTTATTTCTAAAGTTTACCCAATGCGCTCCCACACGGTTGCTGCAGAAGGTGGCTCAGCAGCAGTTATCAAGGATGAAGATAGCTTAGACAACCACTTCAACGACACTGTTGGCGGTGGTGACTGGCTATGTGAACAGGACGTTGTTGAATACTTTGTAGAGAACGCGACTCGCGAAATGATCCAAATGGAGCAATGGGGTTGCCCATGGAGTCGTAAAGAGAACGGTGAAGTCAACGTACGCCGCTTTGGTGGTATGAAGGTTGAACGTACTTGGTTCGCTGCAGATAAAACTGGCTTCCACATGCTTCACACGCTATTCCAGACGTCGATGAAGTACGACAACATCAAGCGCTTTGATGAGTACTTTGTTGTCGACTTGCTTGTTGATGAAGGTGAAGTACAAGGTCTGATTGCAATCCACATGTCTGAAGGTGAACTGGTTACGATTAAGGCGAAGTCTGTCGTACTAGCAACGGGTGGCGCAGGTCGCGTTTACCACTGTAACACCAACGGCGGTATCGTAACGGGCGACGGCATGGCGATGGCTTACCGTCACGGTGTTCCTCTACGTGATATGGAATTCGTTCAGTACCACCCAACAGGTCTTCCTGGCACTGGTATCCTGATGACTGAAGGTTGTCGTGGTGAAGGCGGTATCATCGTCAACAAAGACGGCTACCGTTACCTACAAGACTACGGTATGGGTCCTGAGACTCCAGTGGGTCAACCTAAGAACAAATACATGGAACTGGGTCCACGTGACAAAGTTTCTCAAGCTTTCTGGCACGAACAACAGAAAGGCAACACCATCAAACACCCTCTTGGTGATGTAGTGCATCTAGATCTTCGCCACCTAGGTGAAGAGTACCTACAAGAGCGTCTACCGTTCATCTGTGAACTAGCGAAAGCTTACGTGAACGTTGACCCTGCAAAAGAGCCAATTCCAATTCGTCCAACGGTTCACTACACCATGGGTGGTATTGAGACTAACGGCGAATGTGAAACTCGCATTAAAGGTCTATTCGCGGTTGGCGAATGTGCGTCTGTTGGTCTTCACGGTGCAAACCGTCTAGGTTCTAACTCGCTGGCTGAGTTCGTGGTATTTGGTCGCGTTGCGGGTGAACAAGCGGTGAAACGTGCTGCAGAATTTAAAGGCTGGAACGAAGAGTCTATCGCGACTCAGGTGAAAGCAGTTGAAGACCGCATTGCCGCTCTAATGAACCAAGAAGGTGATGAAAACTGGGCAGATATCCGTACTGAAATGGGTCACACCATGGAAGCAGGTTGTGGTATCTACCGCCAAGAAGACTTGATGCAAGCAACCATCGAGAAAATCACTGAGCTGAAAGAGCGTTACAAGAAAATCAGCATCAAAGACAAAGGCAAAGTGTTCAACACTGACCTTCTTTACGCTATTGAAGTGGGCTACGGTCTAGAAGTCGCAGAAGCGATGGTTCACTCTGCAATCCTGCGTAAAGAATCTCGTGGTGCGCACCAACGTCTAGACGATGGTTGTACAGAGCGTGATGACGTGAACTTCCTGAAACACTCGCTTGCTTTCTTCAAAGAAGATGCAGCACCAAGTATCGACTACAGCAACGTGACGATTACTAAGTCACAGCCTAAAGCGCGTCTATACGGTGAAGCAGCAGAGAAAGCAGCAGCAGCTGAAAAAGCCGCTGAAGCAGAAGCGAAGAAGGCAGAGGAGCAAGCATAATGTCATCAAACCGCATTCAAAAAGTCGACATTCTGCGTTACGACCCAGAGAAGGACGCAGAACCATATACTCAAACGTTCGAAGTACCTTTTGATGAAACCATGTCTGTGCTTGATGCGCTTGGTTACATCAAAGATCACCTAGACAAAGATCTGTCTTACCGCTGGTCTTGTCGAATGGCGATCTGTGGTTCTTGCGGCATCATGGTAAACAACGTGCCTAAGCTAGCTTGTAAGAGCTTCCTACGTGATTACCCGAATGGCGTGACTATCGAGCCACTAGCAAACTTCCCAATCGAGAAAGACTTGATCGTGGACATGACGCCGTTCATCGAGCGCTTAGAAGCTATCAAACCTTACATCATTGGTAACGACCGCAAACCAGAAGACGGCACAAACCTGCAAACGCCTGAGCAAATGGCGAAATACAAGCAGTTTGCTGGCTGTATCAACTGTGGTCTGTGCTACGCAGCATGTCCTCAGTTTGGTTTGAACCCTGAGTTCATCGGTCCTGCTGCTCTAACTCTGGCACACCGTTACAACCTAGACAGCCGTGACAACGGTAAAGATGAGCGCATGAAGCTGATCAACGGTGAAAACGGCGCTTGGGGTTGTACGTTCGTAGGTTACTGTTCTGAAGTTTGTCCGAAGAGCGTAGATCCTGCAGCGGCAGTAAACCAAGGCAAAGTAGAGTCTTCTATGGACTTCGTAATTGCTATGTTGAAACCTGATGGTTCACCGAAAAAAGTGGAGGCATAAGGATGAGCAACCGTAAACCTTACGTTCGTGAAGTAAAACGCACTTGGTGGAAGAACCATCCTTTCTACCGCTTCTACATGCTACGTGAAGCAACTGTGCTTCCTCTAATCCTGTTCACTATCTTCCTGACTTTCGGTCTAGGTTCTCTAGTGAAAGGTCCTGAAGCTTGGCAAGGTTGGTTGGAGTTCATGGCAAACCCTATCGTGGTAGCGATCAACATCGTTGCACTACTAGGTAGCCTGTTCCACGCACAAACTTTCTTCAGCATGATGCCACAGGTTATGCCAATTCGTCTGAAAGGCAAACCAGTGGATAAGAAAATCATCGTTCTGACTCAGTGGGCAGCAGTTGCGTTCATCTCACTGATCGTTCTCATCGTGATGTAAGGAGCTTGAGTAATGAAACCAAATTATAGTGTTAATACAGCACCGAAACGTTCTGATGAGCCAATCTGGTGGGGTCTATTTGGTGCCGGTGGTACTTGGTTCGCAATGATCACGCCAATCACGGTACTCGTACTCGGCATCCTAGTTCCACTAGGTGTGATTGATGCAGAAGCAATGAGCTACGAGCGCGTATCTGAATTCGCAACCAGCATCATTGGTGCACTGTTCATCATCGGTACGCTAGCACTGCCAATGTGGCATGCAATGCACCGTGTACACCACGGCATGCACGACCTTAAATTCCACACAGGGGTGGTAGGTAAGATCGCATGTTACGCGTTTGCAGGTCTTATCTCTGCACTGGCTGTTGTCTTTATCTTCATGATTTAAGACGCTGACGGAAAATGAAAAAAGCTGGCACCTCGCCAGCTTTTTTATTGCCTGTTATTTGGTTTATCGTCAGCGCTATTCGTTTCAGACACTATTCAATAAAGGTCGCGATTTCATCCAGTGACTTTTTGTGCATTGCATGTTCTGGAATGGTTGCGTTTTCTTCCGGATAACCGGTCACAATCAACATGTATGGACGGTCAACATCGTTGTCTCGGCCACAAATCTTACTCAAGAAACTCATCGGCTTTGGCGTGTGAGTCAAGGTACCCAAACCGGCGTTATGCAATGCTTGAAGCAAAAAGCCTGTGGCAATCCCTACTGACTCGTGTACGTAATAATTGGTTTGTTCCCCATCATTGCTCATGCCACCTTTCTTTTGCGAAAACACAGCGATCAGCCACGGCGCTTTTTCCAAATACGGCTTACTGGCATTCGTGCCGAGTGGTTTCAGTGCATCTAACCATTCTTGCCCAGCTCGACCTTCATAGAAAGAACGTTCTAATTCTTCAGCGGCTTGGCGGATCTGCCCTTTCACTTCTGCACGGTTAATCGCAACGAAATGCCAAGGTTGATGGTTTGCCCCACTAGGTGCCGTACCTGCCGCTCGAATACAGTGCTCAATCACTTCTTTCGCAACTGGGCGATCAGAGAAACTTCGAATGGAATGACGGCGCTGAAGTTGCTCAAGATTATGTACAGCTCTTGCTGCCATTTCTTGCGGAGGGTATTCCACATAATCATTGAGTGGATGGTGTTGCTCTTGAGTAGACATAGTGCTTCCTTGCGCTTGTTGGATGTTGATTCACTATAGCCACAAATTTCACCCTCGCCTTTTTATCTTCATAAAATCAATGTGATATTGAGATAAGGTGCAAATATTAAGCACTATTTTGCCAATAAAAAAGAGAGGCTGATAACTCGTATCAGCCTCTGCGTTACTCTGATTTGTACAGTTATCAGAGCTTTTAGTCACCTATGATCTTTTTGCTTTTTGAGCTTTTGACCACCCATGATCTTATTGCTGTGTGACCTTCTTAGTTTGGTCCATTAAGCCCAACGCGCCAAAGCCAGTAATCACATCAAGGTTGGTTTTCAGACCTGTTTCTTCACCACCACCAATGTAGTTTTGTGGCATCTGCACTTGGAAGTTTTGCAGGTTGTTGTACAGCGAGTTCGCCACGTCTCGATTCAACTCTGCCAAGTACACTTCTCTGTTTGCGCCCAATGCCGCATACTTCGCTTTCAAGACTTCCGCTTCTGCACGACCTTTTTCAAGAATCGCTTTTGCTTCAAATTCCGCAGACAAAGCATTGGCTTTTTGAATCGCTAGGTTAGCTTCCGCTACTGCTAGCTCTTTCTCTTTTTCCACCTCAGCCAGTCGCTTAGTTTTCTCTACTTCAACAATTTCACGCTCCGCAATTTGACGCGCAACTTCGACTTCTTTTTGCTGTGCGATGATCGCGAGCTCTTTGCTACGCTGAGCATCTTGTACTTCACGAGTACGTTGAATCTCTTTACGTAACTGCTCAGTCTCTGCCTGTGCTTTGGAGGTCTCTTGCTCCTGAATCGCACGAATACGGTCGGCAACTAGACGCTTCTTATCTGCCAACAACTGATCAAGCTGTTTCTCTGGCTGCGGGTCACCGATGGTCACCTGCGTCACTTGAATACCGTATTGCTGTAGCGGGTTATCCTGTCGGATTGGTTGCCCCGTTCCATCCACAACCGGAACCGTTTTCCACACCAATTGGTTAGTACGTTGCAGTTGGTTCGCGTTCGACTGATTCGCACCCACCGGAGCTAGGTCTAGCTCTTCCACTTCTACCTGACGACGCTCAGTCAGATAAATGCCTTCACGCAGTTGATCACCCAATTTGGATTTGAACTGGTTCAAACCACCTTGGAAGAACTCTTCCCCCGTGTACTGGGTCGCGGTAATCACTGTCACGTTACGTGCGTTCTTCACCAACAGAGCATCGATAAGGTTGCTGTTGTTGCGGAACTCTTTGTGCATCTTCTTAACCGCTTCAGGATCATTGCTGAGCTTAAAGCGGAATGTCACCGGAATTTGACCAATGTAGGTATCGGCAAAGCGAACCTGCACCGCATCAAGGCGTTGATAAAAATCCTCGCCCTTGCTGTTACCAAATGACACGGTGATCACTTGGTCATACTTGGTGATCTTAGACAGGAACGGCATACGAAAATGAATGCCCGGCTCCGTGAATACATCCAATTCACCGGTGATGTTGTTCTGATGCACATAGCTGTAACCCGCATCGGTCATTAGCACTGAGCTGTTAATCGTTAAGCCTATGGCCAGCAGCGGGATACCAAATACGGCTGCTTTCAATCCTTTATGTAGTAACTGACGTCTCTCTTCCACTTTTAAACCTCGTCCTAAGCCTCTGCTTTCCATTTTGTTCTCCTTTTTAGGTTGTCATTGAGTTAAATCGATAAAAATCAAATTGCTATACAACTCGCTGACAACGAGGACTAATGTATCAAATTGTGACATTAAGAAATAATCGAAAGATTCATGAAATAAATAAGATTTTTACGAATAATACAAAATCATTAAAAATTTGCGGAGGATATCGATGTTTTGCACAGAAGCATTAAAGGGAGGGGAATTGCAGACAATAAAAAAGGCCGCCGAAGCGACCTTTTTCATCAAATACGTTTGAGTGAATTACTTCACACGACCTACGTATTCAGCAGTACGAGTGTCAACTTTGATCACTTCACCGATTGCGATGAATAGTGGAACACGTACAACAGCGCCAGTTGATAGCGTAGCTGGTTTACCACCTGTGCCTTGAGTATCACCTTTCAGACCTGGATCTGTATCTGTAACTTCTAGCTCAACGAAGTTTGGTGGAGTAACAGTAATTGGGTTACCGTTCCAAAGCGTGATCATACAAGTGTTGTTTTCTACCAACCACTTAGCGTTGTCGCCAACTGCTTTCGCGTCTGCAGCGATCTGCTCGAAAGTTTCGTTGTTCATAAAGTGGTAGAATTCGCCGTCTGAATATAGATAATCTAGGTCGATATCCATTACGTCTGCCACTTCACAAGTGTCACCAGACTTGAATGTTTTCTCTAGCACTTTACCAGAAAGAAGTTTACGAATTTTAACGCGGTTGAACGCTTGGCCTTTACCTGGTTTAACGTATTCGTTTTCCAGAATTACACAAGGCTCGTTATCAAGCATTAACTTAAGGCCGCCTTTAAATTCATTGGTGCTAACTGTAGCCATTTTTTCCTCTTACATTCTTAGAGCTAAATTCAATGCCGCACATAATAACCCGAAAAGTCGAATCTGTTGAGCAAAACTGGCTCAAACAGTTAGCGAATGGGATCTCTGATCCTGCAAAATTGCTGGAAATGTTGGAAATTGATCCATCGCCATGGCTGGACGGGTTTGCTGCGCGCAAGCTGTTTGCACAGCGTGTACCGCAAAGTTTTGTCGATAGGATGGAAAAAGGCAATCCTTACGATCCACTTTTACGCCAAGTATTACCTTTGAGCGAAGAATTTGAGGTCCATGAAGGCTATTCCAATGATCCGCTAGAAGAGCAAGACAATGACATTCCGGGATTGCTGCACAAGTATCGCAACCGCGCCTTGATGATTGTGAAAGGCGGCTGTGCGGTGAATTGCCGTTACTGCTTCCGCCGCCACTTCCCTTATCAAGAAAACAAAAGCGGTAAGCAAGCATGGACTAAGTGCCTTGAGTACATGGCACAACAACCTGAGCTAAACGAAGTGATCTTCTCTGGTGGCGATCCTTTGATGGCAAAAGACGATGAGATCCACTGGCTATTGGAGCACATCGCACAAATTCCACATATCAAACGCCTGCGTATTCACAGCCGTTTGCCTGTCGTGATTCCTGCTCGTATTACTGATGAGCTATGTCACCTACTTCGCGCTTCTCGTCTGCAAATCATCTTGGTGACTCATATCAACCACGCCAACGAAATCAACGCTGAGTTTGCCGCTCAAATGGCGAAGTTGAAGCAGGCTGGCGTTACCTTGCTAAACCAGGGGGTACTGCTGAAAGACGTTAACAACAGCGTTGAAGCACAAGTTGCACTGAACGAAGCGTTATTTGATGCTGGCATTTTGCCTTACTACTTGCACGTTTTAGATAAAGTCCAAGGCGCGGCACACTACTTTGTTTCCGATGAAGAAGCGAAAGAGCTCATGCGTGGCGTAATCACGCGAGTGTCTGGATATTTAGTGCCTAAATTGACCCGTGAAATTGGTGGTCGACCAAGTAAAACACCACTGGATCTGCATCTAGAGTAAGTTGCTTGCCGTATAAAGATTGTCGTTACGAGTAAAAGCTTTTGTTCGCTCAGGCGGTCTTATCTATGCATACTCCGCAAATTTGGAGGTTAAGATGCAAGCAACTTTTGAACACTATTTCGATCTTGGCCCATTCAGTTGGGCGGCATTACTTTGCTGCGCAATCAATGGTTTGATGATTGGCATTGAGCGTCAAACTCGAGGTAAACCCGTTGGTATTCGTACTGCAATTCTCGTCATATCAGGTACTTACCTATTTATGTCAATGGCGGTTTCGCTCTCACCGAACACATTAGACCAAGCTCGTGTTCTTGGGCAGATCATTACTGGTGTTGGTTTTTTAGGTGCAGGTGTGATGATGACTCAAGACGGCAAAATCCATGGTGTGACTTCAGCAGCAGTAATTTGGGTATTGGCAGGCTTGGGCTTGATGATTGGCTTAGGTTACTTATCGCAGTCGATCATTATTACCGTGTTGGCACTGACCGTTTTGCTCGGTGTAGACCGGGCAGAAAACCGCGTCAAAGCTTTGCGCCGCGGTGTGCACCAGAAAATGCAGCAGCGAAAAACATCTACACGTTTGATCAAATAATCCATTCAATAAAAAAGACCCCGACGTCTCGCCGGGGTCTTTTTGTATCTGGCATTTATCGTGGAAGGTCGCGGAACTTATTTCGCAAAGTTCACGATAGGGAAACACTTGAAGAAACCGTTGTCCGCACAGTTTAGAAGACCAATTTGAACACCATCGATTTGGTCAGTCATGTTGAAGACACCAAGCTGGAAGTTAGATTTTTTAGAGATACTTGCCAGACCAATGTCTGCCATTGTGTAACCTTCAGAGTAGTTCACCGCACTCCAGTTCAAACCTTTCACATTGTTTGTTACGTTCACTGCACCCAAGTTAACACCATTCGTCTGACCTTGGTTCCAGTTAAATAGACCCAGAGAAGCACCTGTCATTTCTTGATTTACTTTTGATGCACCAAAGAAAAGACCGAAGTTCACACCGGTTGTACGATCTGTTTCAGACATACCAAGTAGAGAGAAATCGACACCTTTCACTTCGTTCACCTGACCGTGAAGAACAGCAAGACGCACACCACCAACAGAGGAGTTAGAAGGCGCGTTCGTGTTGTCGATTGTAGAGAACATAACTGGTGAGCTATCAGCAAGAGCAACAGGTGAAGCGATAACGGCTGCAACAGCCAGTGACGTCATTAGCTTTTTCATTTTCATCTCCATGGGGATTTGTCTTTTACAACATAGTGTAGTGTTCAGAGTTTGCGCTATTTTTAGTTGATGAATGTTAGCGCTAAGTCATATTTAACTGAGTGAATATTTAACCCAATAATTCACACACATTATTTATCCGCTTTTTTCCTAAACTCTGATGATTAGTAACCACTCAATTTCGAGTGTTTCCGTCAATGTTCTCAGCACTCAGCTCAACCCAATAACACCTTGCTCTGCTATGTCTAACGAAGAAGAATCAGAATTTCCCTACAACTCAATCTCACCAACAAACAGTCCCAATTCACAGACATAAAAAAGCCGAGGCATTCACCTCGGCTTCCTAGTTTGGTTTGGTCGGTTGTCTTTAAGCTATAACGTCTTAGAGCAAAGAGAAAGCGCGGAGTTTACGCACGTAAATGAGCACTTTCGATGCAGCTATAAGGCGTTAGAGCGACAAGACCAGCAGCAAATTACATCATGCCGCCCATACCACCCATACCGCCCATACCACCCATGTCAGGCATACCTGCGCCTTCTTTTTGTGGTAGGTCAGTAACCATCGCTTCAGTTGTGATCATTAGACCTGCAACTGATGCTGCAAATTGTAGAGCAGAACGCGTTACTTTAGTTGGGTCTAGGATACCCATCTCTAGCATGTCGCCGTACTCGCCTGTTGCTGCGTTGTAGCCGTAAGAACCTTCACCTGCTTTCACGTTGTTCGCTACTACTGACTCTTCATCACCCGCGTTCTTCGTGATTTGACGGATTGGCGCTTCCATTGCACGTAGTGCAACGCGGATACCAACGTTTTGCTCTTCATTGTCGCCTTCTAGGTCAACAATCTTAGATGCTGCACGGATGAGTGCTACACCACCACCAGCAACAACGCCTTCTTCAACCGCTGCGCGAGTTGCATGCAGTGCATCTTCTACGCGGTCTTTCTTCTCTTTCATCTCAACTTCAGTTGCTGCACCAACTTTGATTACTGCAACACCGCCTGCTAGCTTAGCAACGCGCTCTTGTAGTTTCTCTTTGTCGTAGTCTGAAGTTGCATCTTCGATTTGCTGACGGATTTGAGCAACACGACCTTGGATCATTGCTTCTTCACCCACGCCATCGATGATGGTTGTGTTTTCTTTTGTGATTGCAACGCGCTTCGCCTGACCTAGGTCTTCTAGTGCTACTTTTTCTAGCTCTAGACCAACTTCTTCAGAAATCACGATACCGCCAGTTAGGATAGCGATGTCTTGTAGCATTGCTTTACGACGGTCACCGAAACCAGGCGCTTTCACTGCTGCTACTTTCACGATGCCACGCATGTTGTTCACAACAAGTGTTGCTAGTGCTTCACCTTCTACGTCTTCAGCGATGATAAGTAGTGGGCGAGATGCTTTTGCTACTGCTTCTAGTGCTGGAAGAAGTTCACGGATGTTCGATACTTTCTTATCGATCAGAAGGATGAATGGGTTTTCTAGATCAACAGAACCTGCTTCTTGGTTGTTGATGAAGTAAGGAGATAGGTAACCGCGGTCGAACTGCATACCTTCAACTACATCTAGCTCATCTTGTAGTGCTTGACCTTCTTCAACAGTGATAACACCGTCGCGACCAACTTTTTCCATTGCTTCAGCAATGATGTTACCTACGCTTGAGTCAGAGTTCGCAGAGATGGTACCAACCTGTGCGATTGCTTTGGTGTCGTTACACTCAACAGATAGCTCTTTTAGTTGCTCAACTGCTGCGATAACTGCTTTGTCGATACCGCGCTTAAGGTCCATTGGGTTCATACCCGCTGCAACCGCTTTTAGACCTTCATTTACGATTGCTTGCGCTAGTACGGTTGCTGTTGTTGTACCGTCACCCGCTGCGTCGTTTGCTTTAGACGCAACTTCTTTAACCATTTGTGCGCCCATGTTCTGGAATTTATCTTCCAGTTCAATTTCACGCGCTACTGATACACCATCTTTAGTGATCGTTGGTGCACCAAAAGATTTGTCTAGAACTACGTTACGACCTTTAGGACCCAGTGTTACTTTTACTGCGTCCGCTAGAACGTTTACGCCTTCTAGCATTTTAACTCGTGCGTCATTACCAAATTTAACGTCTTTAGCAGCCATCTTTGATTTCCTTTCTAAATTCTGTTTTCGATTTCGTTTTTGAATCAGAGCAAAAAATTACTCAACGATTGCTATTAGTCGACAATAGCCATGATGTCGTTTTCAGACATTACTAGCACTTCTTTACCGTCGATTTTTTCAGTTTTAGTACCGTAACCTTCAGCGAAGATAACAGTATCACCAACTTTAACGTCCAGCGGTAGCACTGTGCCGTTCTCTAGGATGCGGCCTTTACCCACAGCTAGAACAACACCGCGAGTCGATTTTTCCGCAGCAGAACCAGTTAAAACGATGCCACCAGCTGACTTTGATTCAACTTCTTTACGTTCAACGATAACTCGGTCATGTAATGGACGAATGTTCATCGGTCGTCTCTCCTGAAAATTTCCATGTTTATTTGATAATTGCCCGCGCAGGGGCACGTGATCACTATATAAGGGGCAAAGCTAAGGATCCCAAGGGGTAGACGTGAATTTTTTGTGACTTAGTTAAAATAACCGGCAGCTAAGCAACGGTTTGCGCGCGAAATGCTCACTCGCCGAGGCAACGGCTTTCTTGTATCCTTGCCCTTCCCTCACCAGATAGATGTCAAAAATGCTGGAAAAGAATAAGCCGGACAATCAGACTCAAGACAAGCATGGTTTGTTGACCGCGCCCATTCCTGACACCTTACGCAAAATGACCGTCCCCATGACCATGGGCATGATCGCGATTTTGATGTTTAACTTGGTCGATACCTTTTTCATCTCGCTATTGGGTACCGAAGCGCTCGCGGCAATCAGTTATACCTTCCCAGTAACCTTTGCTGTGAACTGCATCACTATGGGCATTGGTATGGGTCTGTCGACCAATATCGGTCGCCTGTTGGGTCAAGGAGAGTCTTCTCAAGCAGCACGTTTTACTAGCCATGGTTTATTACTGGCAGTTGCTCTAGTTACGATTGCTTCAACGCTAGGTTTGTTTACCATCGAGCCATTATTCAGCTTCCTTGGCGCAAAAGAAGATTCCATTCCACTGATCAAGCAGTACATGCAAGTCTGGTATCTGACAATTCCCTTGTTGGTGATCCCAATGGCAGGCAATAGCGCTATTCGGGCGACTGGTGATACCAAGACTCCGGCGAAGATAATGATGCTCGCTGGATTGATTAACGGCATACTCGATCCATTACTCATCTTTGGCTACGGTCCTTTTCCTGAGCTCGGCATTCAAGGCGCTGCGATTGCTAGTGCATTCAGTTGGTTTGGTGCTTTGTGCGGTTCTTTCTATGTATTGATCAAACGCGAAAAGCTACTTGCGGCACCACAATGGCAGTGCATCAAACAAGATTGGCAACAAACGCTCAAGATCGGTACGCCCGCTGCTCTCTCGAATGCGATGACGCCGCTATCTGGTGCGATTCTGATGATGATTTTGTCTCACCATGGCACCGCAGCGGTTGCCGCTTATGGTGCTGCGCAGCGAATTGAGTCGATCTTGATTTTGGTGTTGATGTCACTGACTTCTGCACTCACCCCGTTTATGGCGCAAAACTTTGGGGCTAATAACCCTGCTCGTGCATTCGCTGGCTGGTTCCTGAGCATGCGCTTTGCGGTGGTGTTCCAAGGCTTTATCTTTTTGATGATGGTGCCCCTTAGCATTCCTCTCGCAGCACTCTTCTCCCAAGAAGCGGCAGTAAAAGACTTGCTGTGGCATTACCTCTTAGTCGTGCCGTTTAGCTATGGTTTCCAAGGTATTGTGATGATGCTGGTGAGTGGCTATAACGCGATGCACAAACCGCTGCGCGCTTTCCAATGGAGCTTTATGCGCTTGTTCGTCTTTACGCTGCCAGCGGCATGGATTGGCAGTCAGCTTTATAGCATCGAAGGTTTGTTCATTGGTATTGCTCTGGGTAACACACTAGGCGGTTTGTTAGGGTATCTCTTTGCCCTGCGCGAGCGTCGTATCACATTAGCAGAGCATGCGAGCTCTTAGTTCCACATAAAGCCAGTTTCAATCTCAGACGAACTTCAGCTTAGACAAGTTTCGGATAATAAAAAACCGCGGATAACCGCGGTTTTTTTAGATTTTGACTTTATCAAGCAGGCTTAGAATAGCTCTTCAGCAACTTGGTATAGGTCGTTGCGTACAGGACGCTTCATGTTCTCGATAGCATCAATGATGTCGTGGTGAACCAGTTGCTCTTTCACGATACCAACACAACGACCACCGTGGCCTTCCATTAGTAGGTGAACAGCATAGTTACCCATGCGAGACGCTAGAACGCGGTCAAATGCAGTTGGACGACCACCACGTTGGATGTGACCAAGAACCGTTGCACGAGTCTCACGACCTGTTGCCGCTTCGATCTCTTTCGCTAGTTCGTTTGCATCCATCATCAGCTCAGTTAGCGCGATGATTGCGTGCTTCTTACCTTTAGAGATACCGTCTTGGATGTTACCAATCAGCTTCTCTTTATCTAGACCAGTTTCTGGAGTAATGATGTACTCACAGCCACCTGCGATTGCAGACATCAGAGTTAGGTCACCACAGTGACGACCCATGATTTCTACGATAGAAATACGCTGGTGAGAAGAAGACGTGTCGCGTAGACGGTCGATTGCGTCGATAACTGTGTTTAGCGCTGTTAGGTAACCGATTGTGTAATCTGTACCTGCGATATCGTTATCGATTGTGCCTGGTAGACCGATACATGGGTAACCCATCTCAGTCAGTTTCTTAGCACCCATGTAAGAACCGTCACCACCGATAACAACTAGTGCATCGATACCGTGCTTTTTAAGGTTCTCAATCGCTTGTTCGCGTACTGCCACTTCCTTGAATTCAGGGAAACGTGCAGAACCTAGGAATGTACCACCCTTGTTGATCACATCAGAAACGCTAGAACGATCTAACCTTTCGATGCGGTCTTCGTAAAGACCTAGGTAGCCATCGTAAACACCGTAAACTTCCAATCCCTCAGATAGTGCTGTACGAACTACGCCGCGTACTGCAGCGTTCATACCAGGTGCGTCACCGCCACTTGTTAAAACACCGATCTTCTTAATCATGCTCACCCTCGATCTTTGGCAATCAATTATTTAATTTTCTTTTAGGCCCCTTGTTACCAAGCAACCTGCATAATCCAGAACTGTGCGTTATGTTACATTTCCTCTACAGGAATACCAATGAAAACACACTTTTTTATGTAACTTTTCTACTTATGTAAGAGTATTACAGTTTCTCTTTGCAACTTCGTTGATTCACATCAGGATCACGATTCTTAATAAGTAGTGATGGAAAGATAGTCAATAAGCGCCTATTTGTCGTCAGGCACAGCCCGATTTTTCGACTGTTACCAATCTTGCGCCTTCTGGCCTCTTTCTGGACCAAACACCACTGACAATGGATCTTGATGGATCAGCACATCCGCTTCCGGGAACAGCTCAAGTAGATTATCTTCTACTTTATCGGCAATGTGGTGGGCCTCGATCAAACGTAAGTTATCATCCAATTCTAAGTGCAGTTGGATAAAGCGCGTTGGACCAGACATACGTGTACGTAACTGATGCACACCCAATACCCCTTCCACTTTTAAGCACTCTTGACGAATCTGTCCCAACTCTTCATCTGGCAGCTTTCTATCCAACAAGGTCTGAATCGCCTCACTGACCATCTTGAATGCGCTGTATAAAATAAAGATACCAATACCCACCGCAAACACTGCATCGGCTTGGGTGACACCAAAGTAGCTCAAACCTAATGCCACCATAATGGCCCCATTCATATACAGGTCTGTTTGGTAATGCAGTGAGTCGGCGGCGATCGCCTGACTGCCCGTCACACGCACGACATGCTTTTGGAACATCACAAGTCCAAAAGTGACCACCATAGCAAATAGAGAAACGTAAACACCGAGCTCTGGAGCGTTTAATTCATGTGGGCGGAAGAAGCGCTCGACACCGTTCAGGATCAAGAACACCGCTGAACCAGAAATAAACATCGCTTGTGCCAGCGCCGCCAACGACTCGGCTTTACCGTGACCAAAAGTATGTTCTCTGTCGGCAGGTTGTAGGGAATAGCGCACCACAATGAGGTTCACCACCGAAGCGGCAATATCCAGCATGGAGTCAATTAAAGAGGCAAGTAAGCTGACTGACCCCGTCACCCACCAAGTGATGACTTTGACAATCAAAAGAAGCATCGCAACGATGGTTGCCGTCCAAGCTGCCATCGTCACTAAACGTGCGTATTGCTGTTTCATAATCAAATAGTTAACTCAAACCGTGCTTTGAGTATACCTTGAGAATGATTTAATGAGTATGAAATCGCCAAGATCAAAAAGAGGCAGCACTCTGGCTACCTCTCTTACGTTATCTTTCAGCGATTAGCTGTTGTGGTGCTTTTCCATGCGTTTTTGCATTTTTTCGCCACACTTTTGTTGACGCTCTTTTTGTAGCTCAACAAATTTTGTTTTTTGCTCAGGAGTCAGAACACTCAGCATTTGGTGCTTTTTCTCCATCATCTTAACGCGACGCTCAGTTTGCTTCTCAACCATCTCTTTTGCTAGGTCGTTTGCCGCTGCTGCATCGAAGTTATCAGCCAATAGCAGTGCTTGAACCTTTTCGTGGTGCGCTTGACGCTCAGCCATACGTGCTTCTTTACCATCCGCGAATTTTGCTTTCATTTCCGCTTTGTTCGCTTCACGCATTTCTTTTAGTTGGTCTTTTTGTGCATCAGTTAGGTCTAGTTGACGCATGATACCGCGGTCCATACCCATACCACACTCACCGCGATGACCTTTGTGGTCTTTACCGCCAAATGCGAATGCACTCGCTGTACCTAGAGTTAGAGGTAGAACAACAGCCGCTAGTACCAGTTTCTTTGCAGTTTTCATAATACGATTCCTTACACAGGTTAGTGATTCTTCTGAGCTGTTCTCACAGCGCTTGAGTGTAGAATACGACCTACTAGGTAAAGCGACGTATAGAGACCGTAAAGAATCGTAAAGAGTGATTTTTACACTCATTCTTCACCGTCATTACCATGTAATATTAAAACAACTACGAATGATAAATAGGTACTCATATGGCGAACATTCTTTTGATTGATGACGATACCGAGCTAACCAGCCTACTTAAGGAAGTGCTGAGCTTCGAAGGTTTTAACGTCAACGAAGCCAACGATGGAGAAGCTGGTCTCGCGGCAGTCACTGACGAAATCGACCTTATTTTGCTCGATGTCATGATGCCAAAACTCAATGGAATGGAAACCTTAAAGCGCCTGCGTGAAAACTGGGAAACGCCTGTTCTAATGCTGACAGCTAAAGGCGAAGAAATCGATCGCGTGATCGGTCTTGAACTGGGTGCGGATGATTACCTGCCAAAACCATTCAGCGACCGCGAACTACTGGCACGTATCCGAGCAATTTTACGCCGCACAAGCAGCACTCAAAAGAGCACTAAAAACGGTGACTGCATTGAGTATCAAGAAATCAAACTCTATCCAGGCAAACAGGAAGCCTATTGTGAAGAGGTTCTGCTGGATTTAACGACCACAGAGTTCGCCTTGTTGACTCACTTTGTACAAAATCCGGGGCAAGTCCTCACTAAAGAAACCCTGAGTCTTGACGTGCTTGGTAAGCGCCTTGCAGCCTTTGACCGCGCGATCGATATGCACGTGTCCAACCTACGGAAGAAACTGCCAGATCAGAGTAACGGTAAGCCACGCATTAAAACCCTACGAGGGCGCGGCTACATGTTGATTGAGGAGGATTAATGCGAGCACCACGCTTCAAACTACCGAAGATAAACAGCTTGTATGGACGCATCTTTGCCATCTTCTGGTTCACCATGTTTTTGGTTCTGATGGCTGTGCTGTCACTACCTCATCTTGATCCACGGAAAGCGCGCGACATTCCAAAAGAGCATTATCAACGTATGCTTGAAATACGTGACGGTATTGAGAAGAAGTATCGCAACCAAGATAACCTCGGCAAAATCTTATTTAGCCTTGAAGGACAACGACGCAGCAAGCATGACCCACGTCCAAGGATCTTCTTTTCCGATCACGAAGGGAATGTCTTAAGCACCTCGAGCCACAAAGACTTTAAGCTGCGTGCACTGCAAAATTTTGTCACCAGTATTGAAGATCAGTCACAGCCGAAACAAAAACTCTACGGTCGTTACATGATTGCAGGTCCAGTGCCAATCAATGTCGCTAATTCAGATCTACTGATGTACGTCGGCTTTAAGTGGAACGAGCCGCCACCAATCATGTTGCGCCTGTTTGACCACCCATTGCAGTTGCTGCTCGCCGTTATGCTGGTGAGTACACCGCTATTATTATGGTTAGCATGGGCATTGAGCCAACCAGCTCGACGATTGGAAACCGCAGCACAACGCGTTGCTAAAGGTGAGTTTGTCATCGATCCGAATCTAGAGAAAGGCACCACCGAGTTTCGCCAAGCAGGTACGAGCTTCAACCAAATGGTCGAGGCTGTGAATCAAATGATTTCTGGTCAGCAGCGTTTACTCTCAGACATCTCACACGAGCTGCGTTCCCCACTCACTCGCCTGCGTATGGCAAGTGCGTTGGCGACTCGTAAACAAGGTGAAAGCCCAGAGCTAACTCGTATTGATACCGAAGCGCAGCGCTTAGAGCAGATGATTGCCGAGCTGCTTGAACTGTCGCGCATGCAGGTAAACAGTCACATGACGCGCGAGACTCAGCCAATTGTCAGCTTATGGGAAGAGATCATCAAAGACGCGCAGTTTGAAGCCGAGCAAATGGGTAAAACCCTTAGCTATTCAACCTTACCGGATCGCAGTATCTCTGGTAATCCTAAATTGTTGATGAGCGCGGTAGAAAATATCATCCGCAACGCGATTTACTACGGCAAAGATGAAGTAAGAATCGACATTCAGGATTCATTCGATACCCTCAGCATCGTGGTTGACGACAATGGGGAAGGCGTACCTGACGAAGAATTGGAAGCAATTTTCCGCCCGTTTTACCGTGTATCTACAGCACGAGATCGCCATTCAGGTGGTACTGGCTTAGGATTAACCATCACCGACAGTGCGATTCGTCAGCACAGCGGTTCGATTGTTGCTAGCCGTAGCCCACTCGGCGGTTTGCGTGTCACCATCACCCTACCATTGATCAGCGCAGGCAAATAACCTTACAAAGATCAAAGTTGATAATGATTTTCATTAACATTAAAGTAAATCCTCCATAAAGGAGGATTTACAATGTCGCACATTTTCCCAGAGCTTCCATACGAATACGATGCGTTAGAGCCGTACATCGATGCGAAAACAATGGAAGTTCACTACAGCAAACACCATAAAACTTATTACGACAAATTCATGGCTGCCGCAAAAGGCAGCGCTCTCGAGACCCAAAGCCTCGATGACATCTTCGCTTGCATTTCTCAACACAGTCCAGCTATCCGCAACAACGGTGGCGGCTATTACAATCACATCATTTACTGGAACTGCATGTCACCAAACGGTGGCGGTGAACCTCAAGGTGCTCTAGCGCAAGCCATCAACGACAGATATGGCGACTTCGAAAAGTTTAAAGATGAGTTCGCACAAGCTGCTATCAATACTTTCGGCTCTGGCTTTGCTTGGCTGGTCGTAAAAGATGGCGATATTCACATTACGTCAACGAGTAACCAAGACAACCCTCTAATGGACGTTGCCGCGGTACAAGGTGAACCAGTCCTAGCATTGGATGTGTGGGAACACGCATACTACATCAGCTACCAAAACCGTCGTCCTGAATACATCGACGCATGGTGGAATGTGGTCAACTGGCGCGCAGTAGAAGAGAACTACGCTCGCGCTCTAAGTTAATCCCTCACAATTAGGGCAACACGCTGAGAGGTTACCCTCTTCTATACCCAGTCATTGTGTTGAATCTCGCTTCTCATGGTGACTTGGGTATATACTGCTCGCCTGTTTTGACCAATCTAATTCAATACCATGTTTGATATCGCTCTATACGAACCAGAAATCGCGCCGAACACCGGCAACATTATTCGCCTGTGTGCTAACTGTGGTGCGAATCTGCACCTGATTGAGCCACTGGGTTTCGATCTAGAAGAGAAGAAAGTCCGCCGCGCAGGTTTGGATTACCACGATTTGGCTCGCGTGACGCGTCATAAAAATTATCAAGCATTCTTGGAATACTTAGAGAAAGAGAAACAAGGCAACTACCGCCTGTTTGCATGTACGACCAAGACCACAGGTCATCACGTCGATGCAAAATACCAAGAAGGCGATGTTTTGATGTTTGGTCCGGAAACGCGTGGTCTGCCAGCAGACGTGATCGATAGCCTGCCAATGGAGCAACGTATCCGCATTCCAATGATGCCGGACGCACGCAGCCTAAACCTATCTAATGCCGTAGCTATCATTGCGTTTGAAGCGTGGCGCCAGATGGGCTTTGAAGGCGCGCTGTAAGCACAGCAAATGACAGATACTAAAAAGGGCGCTGAATGCGCCCTTTTGCTTTTCTTACTGACCGATTGAATCAGTTGAGCTTGTTACGATCATTGTCGTCTTTACGCTCGTATTCACCTTCGAAGGTGTTGCCGTTATCCGATTGAGAATCAAATGGGTCACGACGGAACGGGTCTTGCTCAAATGGACCTTGATTTGAGAAGCCACCTTGGAAGCCGCCACCGTTCATGGTCTTCACCACCATCTTACTCATTAGGTATTTGGCAATTGCCGCTCGCGGTGCTGGCAACAATACCAACATACCCAATGCATCGGTCATGAAACCTGGGGTTAACAACAGCACACCGGCAACCGCCAGCATCACACCTTCAAAAATCTGTTGCGCTGGAAGCTCACCTTGCTCTAAGCGCCCTTGCACCGACATTAGCGTCTGGATGCCTTGGCTACGTACCAAAGACGCACCAACAAATGCAGTAATCAACACCAAAGCAATCGTAGGCCAGAGACCTAAGAAGCCTCCCACCTGAATAAATAGACCGATTTCGATGATCGGGACGAAAATAAACGCCAATAATAAGATAGGAAACACATGCCCTCCTTTGTTGAATTCAGTGTAATGGCAAAAGCCTACTAAGCTCAAACGAATCGTTGTAAAAAAGCGTGTTCACCCTAGGGAGAATGCATTGTGCAAAAAGCGCTCTTTGAACAAAGGTGCATATACAAAAATTGATCGTTGAAAAGTGCTATTTTCGGACTCTTAAAACCCATGTTTGTCGAGGAAAAACATCTACCCATAAAGGGTTATTAATATCCCGTTCATACTTTGCAAATTATTGACGCATTAAAAGCGAAAAAGGTGATCCACTTACTATTTTTATGCGCTAGGTGCAGTATGATGTGCCACATAAGTCAGGACGGTTTTTCCAGCCAAAAACTCTGATGAATGGATTCTTGATTGCAGAAATGGCTAATAAATAACTTAAATATCAGAATTATTATCTAAGGATCCTGTTATGGCTACACTATCTGATGCTCCAAAGACAGCAAACCAAGCCACTCGTATTGAAGAAGATCTATTAGGCCAACGTCATGTCCCTGCCGATGCTTACTACGGCATCCACACGCTTCGCGCTATCGAAAACTTCAACATTTCAAGCACTACCATCTCTGACGTACCTGAATTTGTGCGTGGCATGGTAATGACTAAGAAAGCCGCTGCACTAGCAAACAAAGAGCTAGGTGCGATTCCAAAAGACGTTGCTAACTACATTCTAGAAGCGTGTGATTTGATCCTTGAAACAGGTAAGTGCATGGATCAGTTCCCTTCAGACGTATTCCAAGGTGGCGCAGGCACGTCAGTTAACATGAACACAAACGAAGTTATCGCGAACGTTGCACTTGAACTGATGGGCAAGGAAAAAGGCCAATATGAGTTCATCAACCCGAACGATCACGTTAACAAGAGCCAATCAACAAACTGTGCGTACCCAACGGGCTTCCGTATCGCGGTTTACAACAGTGTTCATCAGTTGATGGAAGCGATCGAATACCTAAAAGGCGCATTCGAGCTTAAAGCACAAGAATTCAAAGATGTGTTGAAGATGGGTCGTACTCAGCTTCAAGACGCGGTTCCTATGACTGTAGGTCAAGAGTTCCACGCATGGGCAGTAACACTAAACGAAGAAATTCGTGCCCTAGATTACACATCTAAACTACTACTAGAAATCAACCTAGGGGCAACGGCAATCGGTACTGGTCTAAACGCACCAACTGGTTACCAAGCACTAGCAGTGAAACACCTAGCGGAAGTCACTGGCGTTGAAGTGGTTGCAGCAGAAGACCTAATCGAAGCAACCTCTGACTGTGGTGCCTACGTGATGACGCACGGTGCGCTGAAACGTCTAGCAGTGAAACTATCGAAGATCTGTAACGACCTTCGTCTACTTTCTTCTGGTCCACGTGCAGGTCTGAACGAACTGAACCTACCAGAAATGCAAGCAGGCTCTTCAATCATGCCAGCTAAAGTAAACCCAGTTATCCCTGAAGTAGTAAACCAAGTTTGCTTCAAAGTTCTAGGTAACGACAACACGGTTTCTTTCGCAGCAGAAGGCGGGCAGCTACAGCTTAACGTAATGGAACCAGTTATCGCACAAAGCGTGTTCGAGTCTATCTCTCTACTACACAACGCGTGTGTGAACCTACGTGACAAATGTATCGATGGCATCACTGTGAACAAAGAAGTTTGTGAGAACTACGTTTACAACTCTATCGGTATCGTAACTTACCTAAACCCATACATCGGTCACCACGAGGGCGATATTGTGGGTAAGATCTGTGCTGAAACAGGTAAGAGCGTACGTGATGTGGTTCTAGAACGCGGTTTATTAACTGCAGAAGAGCTAGATGACATCTTATCGGTTGAAAACTTCATGCATCCGACTTATAAAGCGAAACGCTACGAGTAATCGTATATGTAAAGGGGTCCCTAACGGGGCCCTTTTTTAGGCTCTGATACGGTTAACCACATTTTTTATGCGCTTTTTATTGCCGTAAGCCGATCAGGTTCTGATTTTCTGAACACTTACTCCTGTTCCTGAGTGCTCAAAAAATCAGAATCATTAAAAAACTAAAAGAGGTATCAATATGGTAATGGTCGAACTCTTCGTGGTTCTGCTCTTCATCTATTTGGGGGCAAGAATCGGTGGTATCGGCATTGGTTTTGCCGGTGGTGCTGGGGTAATTGCATTGTCTTTAATCCTAGGCGTACCGACAAGCCAAGCTTACATCCCTGTCGACGTAATCCTGATCATCATGTCTGTAATTACCGCTATCGCAGCAATGCAAGTTGCGGGTGGTTTGGACTGGATGGTTCAAGTTGCAGAAGACTTTTTGCGTAAACATCCCGAACGCATCACTTTTTACGCGCCTATCGTGACATTCCTAATGACACTGATGGCAGGTACAGGTCATACCGCTTTCTCTACTCTACCTGTAATTGCAGAAGTAGCAAAAGGTCAAGGCGTTCGCCCTTCTCGTCCACTATCTATCGCGGTAGTTGCATCGCAAATCGCTATCACAGCATCGCCAATCTCAGCGGCAGTTGTAGCGTTCGCAGCAATGCTTCACCCATTCGGCGTTGACTACTTGACGCTACTAGCGATCTGTATCCCAACAACGTTCATCGCTTGTATGATCGGTGCATTCGTAGCGAACTTCATGGGTAGCGAGCTTAAAGACGATCCTGAATACCAAGACCGTCTAGCAAAAGGCTTGATCAAGCTAAACACAGAATCTAAGCGCGAAATCCTGCCAACAGCGAAGAAAGCAACTTTCATCTTCCTAGGCGCTATCGCATTCGTAGTGTGTTACGCAGCAGCAATCTCTGGCTCTGTTGGCCTTATCGAGAACCCTGCTCTAGGTCGTAACGAAGCTATCATGACGGTAATGCTTGCAGCTGCGGCAGCTATCGTAATGAGCTGTAAAATCGACGCTGGCAAAATCCCAGCAGCAGCAACATTCCGCTCTGGTATGACAGCGTGTGTGTGTGTTCTTGGCGTAGCATGGCTAGGTTCTACGTTCGTTAACGCGCACGTTGACGGCATCAAAGAAGTGGCTGGTGCGCTACTAGCAGACTACCCATGGATGCTAGCACTTGTTCTATTCTTTGCTTCAATGCTGCTTTACTCGCAAGGTGCAACTACCGTTGCGCTTATGCCAGCAGCACTAGCAATCGGTGTGGCACCACTTACCGCAGTTGCGTCTTTCGCAGCAGTAAGTGCGCTATTCGTACTGCCAACTTACCCAACGCTTCTAGCAGCGGTTGAGATGGACGACACGGGTTCAACTCGTATCGGTAAATACGTATTCAACCACCCATTCTTTGTACCTGGTGTGGTAACCATCGCTTCTGCGGTAGCACTTGGCTTCGCATTCGGTGGTCTGCTGATCTAGTAGAAACAGAGTCTTACTCGGGGAGCTTCGGCTCCCTTTTTTATTGCCTGTCGCATTGGAGAGCGCTTAACAAATCTTCACTTCCATGAAACTTATTGGCTAGTCAGCAGGTCTGATTGAGTTACACTAACGGCAATTATCTAAGATGAATTGAACCTTTTATGCGTGCATTACTCTCCGTCTTACTCTTAGGGCTTATTACCTTCTCTGCGCCTTCTTTTGCTTTGTTTGGCAATGATCAGTTAAACAACAGTCAAAGCAATGCTTTTGGCAGCAGCAACGATACCTTTGTACCTGTCGATCAGGCTTTCCCATTCAACTACTACCAGCAAGACGGCAAATTAATGTTGGATTGGCAGGTACGTGATGGTTACTACCTGTATCAAGAACGTTTGTCGGTAGCGGGCGAGAAGGTGTCGTTAGGCGAACTGCAAATGGAAGATGGAACGCCGCATAAAGATGAATTCTTTGGTGACGTACATATCTACACTCAGCCTCTGTTCGTTAACGTCCCAATGCACGACTGGCAAGACGGAGCACGCGTGGTAGTACAATACCAAGGTTGTGCGAAAGCAGGCTTCTGTTACCCACCAGAAACTCGCGTGATTCCTATCAGCGCGTTTACTTCATCGAACTCAGATTCAACAGCGGCGACGACTGCACCAAAAGCAGAACAAGCGCCAACAGCAACGCCACCAGCGGCGCAATC
The DNA here is from genome assembly GCF_024181835.1 of Vibrio sp. Y29_XK_CS5. NCBI lineage: Bacteria > Pseudomonadati > Pseudomonadota > Gammaproteobacteria > Vibrionales > Vibrionaceae > Vibrio > Vibrio sp. Y29_XK_CS5. The sequence continues at coordinate 24,474 of NZ_JAMZAM010000008.1, read as the reverse complement.
ATCTAGTTCTAGCGGCACATCATCGGCTCCAGTAACACAGCAAGATAGCCTTGCCGCAAACCTAGCTGATAACTGGTGGACGCCACTTCTGTTTTTGGCGCTTGGCGTAGGTTTGGCATTTACACCATGTGTACTGCCGATGTACCCAATTCTGACTAGCATCGTGCTTGGCAGTGGCAAATTGAGCCAACGCCGCGCACTAGGCTTATCTTTTGTCTACGTGCAAGGCATGGCGCTGACTTACACCCTACTCGGTCTTGTGGTCGCATCTGCGGGCATGCAGTTCCAAGCAGCGATGCAACACCCTTACGTGTTGATTGGTTTGAGTGTGCTATTCGTGGTGCTCGCTCTGTCTATGTTTGGCGTTTATAACCTGCAACTGCCAAGTGGCGTACAAACTTGGTTAAACAACCTCAGCAACAAACAACAAGGTGGTAGCAGCGCAGGTGTATTCGCCATGGGTGCGATTTCTGGTTTGGTGTGCTCCCCATGCACCACAGCTCCTCTGTCTGGTGCGCTACTTTACGTTGCACAAAGCGGTGACTTACTGACAGGTGGTATCGCGCTCTATGCACTAGCAATGGGTATGGGTATTCCACTCATTCTTGTTGCAGTATTCGGCAACAAACTTCTGCCAAAAGCAGGAGGTTGGATGGATCGCGTTAAGACGCTGTTCGGCTTCATTCTACTGGCAGCTCCTATCTTCCTACTTGAGCGTATCTTGCCAGAAATGTGGGCTACGGCATTGTGGTCAGCACTGGGTATCGCGGCTTTTGGTTGGCTATACCACATCAAAAACAGCCTAGAATTTGGCGGTTGGAAGCAAAGCGCAGTAGGCATCATTGCTGTGCTTGGTTTGTTTGCTTCTGCTCAACCAGCATTGAACTATTGGTTTGGCGGCAACACCACTACACAAACTCAGCAAGCAACAGTGAGTTTTACTCGTATTACTAACGTGGCTGAGCTTGAGGCTGCACTTGCTCAGGCGAAACAAGTAGGTAAACCAGTGATGCTGGATTTCTACGCCGACTGGTGCGTAGCATGTAAAGAGTTCGAGAAGTACACCTTCCATGACCCAAGCGTCGAAGCCAAACTACAAGACTTCGTTCTTCTGCAAGCGGACGTAACTAAGAACCAAGTGCAAGACATCGAGCTGCTTAAACATATGAATGTACTGGGTTTACCAACGATTGAGTTCTGGGATGCCAATGGCGAACATGTTTCAAACGCTCGTTTGACGGGCTTTATGCAAGCCGAGCCTTTCTTAGAGCACATCAACCGATTCTGATGATGAATCATTCAAACGCCAGTGATTATTCACTGGCGTTTTTTGTTGTCTCAATAAAACTGAGAAAGTTGCGTTTATATGCAATTTTTCTAATAAAAGTCGATTTAGTTCAGACTTTTAGCGGATAAATATTGTCCACATTCTTAAAGGTGGACAATAATTCCATTAACGAAATAGTCAAAAGTGTTTAACGTCATGGATTCGACCTACACCATTATCATCGCTGATGATCACCCGCTGTTCCGCAATGCCTTGTTCCAATCGGTACACATGGCTGTGAGTGGTGCTAACCTTCTCGAAGCGGATACGCTGGATGCTCTACTCGCGTTGCTGGAAAAAGAAGAAGAGCCAGATTTGGTGTTGTTAGATCTCAAGATGCCAGGCGCAAATGGCATGTCGGGGTTGATTCACCTTCGTGCTGAATACCCAGATATCCCAGTGGTGGTGGTATCTGCCAGCGAAGAAGCAAGCGTGGTCACACAAGTGAAAAGCCACGGTGCGTTCGGCTTTATTCCAAAATCGAGCGACATGCGTGAGCTAGTCAATGCCCTTAACCAAGTCCTTAATGGCGACCCATACTTCCCAGAAGGCTTGATCACCAATAACGCAGCTTGTAATGACTTGGCAGAAAAAATTGCCGCACTTACCCCCCAGCAATACAAAGTGTTGGGCATGCTTTCCGATGGCTTACTCAACAAACAAATCGCTTACGAGCTCAATGTCTCAGAGGCCACCATCAAAGCCCACATGACCGCAATTTTCCGCAAACTGGGCGTGAAAAACCGAACTCAAGCCGTCATCCTACTGCAGCAAATGGAACCCGAGCAGTAATGTGTTAGTAAATATATCTAATTCACATTTATATGACGCAAAAAGAACAACAGACGTTAAAATGATAATGCCAATCACAGTGAGTCAGAGCTTATAAATAGCGTAGGAAAAAGGCTTCAGAACAAGGCGAAAATTTTCGATAAGTAGTTCTCCTACAATCGAAATTTTTAACGCCGTTATCGAGCGTTTTCACAAGCTAGAATAAGCAATTACTAGCTACGATTGGCATAGATTGCACCACGCAGCCTTTTTCATCCCTCTGTTAAACCGCTAACTCTGGGAGGTCATACTTTGCTAAGTATTCTCGTCACTCAATTCGTCGTACTCTGGGCCGTCATCGACCCGATTGGTTCAGTACCCGTTTATCTATCACAAACTCAACACCTCACGGCAAAACAGCGTCGCCTCGTCGCATTAAAAGCCATTGCCATTTCAATGGGTGTGTTGTTGTTCTTTCTTATTGCCGGTCAGTTGTTGCTGGAAGCAATGCAAATCCCATTGCCCGCCTTTCAAGCCGCTGGTGGCTTAGTGTTATTGCTGTTTGCATTGTCGATGATTTTTGGTGAGAGCAAGCCAGAACAAGAACAAAAACTGGGCGAAGAAGTCAGCCACTCCGATCTCGCTGACTTAGCCGTTTACCCTCTTGCGATCCCTTCGATTGCATCGCCGGGTGCAATGATGGCTATCGTGATGCTCACCGATAACAACCGCTACTCTTTCGTCGACCAAGCCATGACCGCAGGCGTCATGATTGCGGTACTTCTGGTTACCCTATTCTTGTTACTGGGTGCAAACACGATTCAAAAAGTGATTGGTAACGTAGGCGCAGCCATCATCAGCCGCGTAATGGGGCTTATCCTTGCTGCTGTTGCACTGAATAATTTGCTGCTTGGTATAAAAGATTTCTATGTTAATTGATAAAACTCTTAGACCTTTGGCTAATTTAACATCAAATTAACATCACACTTTTATTCTCACTTCTTCTCAAACGCCCTAAAAATGGGCGTTTTTGCTTTTTAGCATCCCGACTAAAGTTGAAAAGAGTTCTTGCCAGTGCCTTGCTAATGTACATGTTGAAACATTTTTTTAACAACAATACCAATCGTAAGGAGACGGCAATGGCATTTGAAAGCGAAGAAAGAGCCAAAGCCTACTGGGACAAGAACGTGAAGCTCATGATTACCCTGATGGTCATCTGGTTCGTAGTGTCTTTCGGCTGCGGCATTTTATTTGTCGACGTACTTAATCAATTTCAATTAGGTGGATACAAACTCGGGTTCTGGTTTGCTCAACAAGGTTCCATCTATGCCTTCCTAGGTATTATTTTCTACTACGCGTGGAAAATGCGCCAAATCGACCGTGAATTCGGCGTAGATGAGTAAGGAGTAACTCAGATGGATTTGAAAACTATTACCTATCTGGTGGTTGGCGCGACGTTCGTCCTCTACATCGGTATTGCGATTTGGGCTCGTGCGGGCTCAACCAAAGAATTCTATGTTGCAGGCGGCGGTGTAAACCCTATCGCTAACGGCATGGCAACCGCAGCAGACTGGATGTCAGCAGCATCATTCATCTCAATGGCAGGCTTGATTGCCTTCATGGGCTACGGCGGCTCGGTATTCCTGATGGGTTGGACAGGCGGTTACGTACTACTGGCACTTCTGCTTGCACCATACCTACGTAAGTTCGGTAAGTTTACTGTGCCAGAATTCGTAGGTGAGCGTTTCTACTCTAACGCAGCGCGTATCGTAGCGGTTGTGTGTCTTATCATCGCATCAGTAACTTACGTTATCGGTCAGATGAAAGGCGTGGGCGTGGCGTTCGGGCGTTTCCTAGAAGTGGATTACTCAACAGGTCTACTGATCGGTATGTGTATCGTATTCATGTACGCCGTAATGGGCGGCATGAAAGGCATTACCTACACGCAGATTGCTCAATATTGCGTACTCATTCTTGCTTACACTATTCCTGCAATCTTTATCTCTCTGCAACTAACAGGTAACCCACTACCACAGATCGGTCTAGGTAGTACCATCCAAGGCACCGATGTCTATCTACTCGATCGGCTCGACCAAGTGGTCACCGAACTCGGCTTCAGTGAATACACCACTCAAGTTCGTGGCGACACGCTAAACATGTTCGTGTACACCATGTCACTGATGATCGGTACGGCGGGTCTGCCACACGTAATCATCCGTTTCTTTACCGTGCCTAAGGTTCGTGATGCACGTACATCAGCAGGTTGGGCACTAGTTTTCATCGCTATCCTTTACACAACAGCACCTGCAGTATCTGCAATGGCACGTCTAAACTTAATGGATACCGTTAACCCAGCTCCGGGTCAGCACCTTGCTTATGATGAGCGTCCTGACTGGTTCAAGAACTGGGAGAAAACAGGTCTACTAGGCTTTGATGATAAGAACGGCGACGGTCTGATCGAGTACACGTCAAACCCAGCAACCAATGAGCTGAAAGTTGACCGTGACATCATGGTACTAGCAAACCCAGAGATTGCTAAGCTACCTAACTGGGTTATCGCACTTGTCGCAGCAGGTGGTCTGGCGGCAGCACTATCGACAGCTGCAGGTCTACTACTGGCGATTTCGTCCGCAATATCTCATGACTTAATCAAAGGTGTGATAAATCCGAACATATCCGAGAAGAAAGAGCTGCTCGCGAGCCGAATCTCCATGGCAGTCGCCATCGCAGTCGCCGGTTACTTAGGCTTGAATCCGCCAGGGTTTGCAGCCGGTACGGTAGCGCTCGCCTTCGGTCTGGCGGCATCCTCCATCTTCCCTGCGTTGATGATGGGTATCTTCAGTAAGAGCATCAACAAAGAAGGCGCAATCGCGGGTATGATTGCGGGTATCAGTATCACGCTATTCTACGTATTCCAGCACAAAGGCATCCTATTTGTTGCTGACTGGACTTACCTACAAAGCTGGGGTCAGAACTGGTTCCTAGGCATCGAACCAAACGCATTTGGTGCAATTGGTGCTGTGTTCAACTTCATCGTGGCATTCGCTGTATCGAAAGTAACGGCAGAAACACCACAAGAAGTAAAAGACCTAGTCGAGCACGTACGTGTACCAGCAGGCGCTGGCGGTGCGGTAGACCACTAAAATATAACGCAAACCACAAAAGCCCCGCTTGGGGCTTTTTTATTCACTTAACTTATTCTAATAATTAGAGATTCCCTGAACCGTAGCAAGGAAGCATACCAATGCCATTGATTATATGTTCAGGGGTTACGCGGAAAAAATCGCTTAGAACAAGGCAAAGATTGCTGCAAGCTAGTTGCTCTAACTTCAAAATCTTTAACGAAGTTATTAGCGATTTTAGCCAGTAAAAATGAACAGATAATTGATGGGATTAGTATTTTATGTTCAAAAACAAGCACTTTATTATCGCTCTGTTGATCGCCCCGATTCTGTCTTTGATCGCTTATTTCGGTACAGACATGGCTCTAAGTGAGAAACCTCATGCCGCTAAAGAAGGGGAAAGCTACAAACTGGCCAGCAAGTCGAATTGCCGTTATACCAGTGGCTTGTGTGATATGGAGAACGGCGACTTTAAAGTGAAGTTTCGCTCAGAAAAGCTGACTCAAGATAGCCTAGAGTTGTCTTTACATGCGGCTTACCCACTGGAAGGAGTGAAGCTTTCAGTCGTGGATAGCCAAGAACAAAACGCACAACCAATTGACATGAAGCCAGCGGATCAAGCCGGACAAAACTGGACCATCACTTTGCCTAAGCCTGCATCAGCCGAGAGTTGGCTACGTGTTGCGATTCAATCTGAAGGCACGCTCTACTACGGTGAAACGCAAACAGCGTTTGTGAAATACGAAACCCTGTTTACGGACAAATAACTTACTTGCTCCATAAGGCTTGAAGACGCATTTGAGCCAACCTTATCTCGCGAAAGAATACCGAGCTTAATTGTAGGGATTGAGCTCTCCCACTTCAGCCGATACTGAGTCCGAGTATCGGCTTTTTTTGTTGTGTTATTTCCTCAAAAAAGCTGTGGTTGCTAATCGACAATTAATTGATAATAATTATCATTATCTTAAGTATCGAGGTAACTATGGACAGCAGCCAAGCCATCTACAACGCCTTTTTTAAAGCGCAAGACCGATTCCTTCATGTGTATGCGCCAAGCGGCTTCGAACCCGATGTGATCCATGATTACATCCATTGGGGTATGGTGCTGTCGTCCATCTACGATCACGATGCAGAGCACGAAAACCTGTTGCTGTGCGAGCTGTATTTGCGCCAAGTCTACTTCCATCTACTTGATGCCATTCAGGACCCTGCGCGCAGCCGCATCTTCCGCCGAGTCTGCCTCGATTCTATTCACACTCCGCTACTTTGTCTCAAACGTTACTACTACCAATTTGAGGATGGCGATGTGAAATTTCTCTCATTACAACAACAATTACGTCTGATACAGACGCCACTCGATTAAACAAAAGGAACCTACCATGACCACGGAATTCCGTATCGAAGCGGACAGCATGGGCGAAGTCAAAGTCCCTGCCAACGCTTTGTATCAAGCCCAAACTCAACGCGCTGTCGATAACTTTGCTTTCAGCAAACACACCATGCCGACAGGGTTTATTCAAGCACTCGCTCACATCAAACAAACCGCAGCGCTTACCAATGCTCAACTTGGCTTGCTAGAAGGTGATATTGCCAATGCCATCGCTGATGCCGCGCAAGCCATCATTGATGGTAAACACATCGATCAATTCCCTATCGATGTATTCCAAACTGGCTCGGGCACGAGCTCAAACATGAATGCCAACGAAGTGATTGCAACATTGGCATCTGAGCATCTAGGCGGAACAGTCAATCCAAACGATCACGTCAATATGGGTCAAAGCAGTAACGACGTAGTGCCTACTGCGATTCAAGTCAGCTCTGCAATTGCAATTGAAAAACAGCTACTACCAGCACTGTCCCACCTAAGTGAAACACTAGAGACTAAGCAACAAGCCCTGAAAGATGTGGTGAAAACAGGTCGTACGCACCTAATGGATGCGATGCCTATTACCTTCGCCCAAGAGCTTGGTGGCTGGCAGTTCCAAATCGAACACGCTAAACAAGCTATTGAGCAAACACTGCCAGCTGTGAAAGCGTTAGCCCAAGGCGGAACAGCGGTGGGTACAGGGATCAACGCCGATCCACGCTTCGCCGATCTTTTTGCTGATAACCTAACGCAATCAACGCGCATAGAGTTTGCTTCAAGCAAAAACTTCTTCTTCAACCTCAGCAGCCAGGATGCGATCGTCGCCCTATCGGGACAGCTCAAAACAGCAGCAGTTGCGATCATGAAGATCGCAAACGATCTTCGTTGGATGAACTCAGGTCCACTAGCCGGCTTAGGTGAAATCGAACTGCAAGGCTTACAACCGGGCTCTTCTATCATGCCGGGCAAAGTGAACCCTGTGATTCCAGAAGCAGCAGCCATGGCGTCGGCACAAGTTATTGGTAACGACGCAACCATTACCGTTGCAGGTCAATCAGGTAACTTCCAACTTAACGTGATGCTGCCAGTGATAGCTCACAATGTACTAGAAAGCATTGAACTGCTGTCGAACAGCGCCGTTGCTTTGGCAGACAAAGCCATCGCGACGTTTGAAGTGCGCCAAGACAACCTTGATGTGGCACTGGCGAAGAACCCGATTCTGGTCACCGCACTTAACCCTGTGATTGGCTACCTAAAAGCAGCCGAAGTAGCGAAGAAAGCCTACAAACAAGGTCGCGCTATCATTGATGTCGCGGAAGAAGAAACGGACTTAGATCGCGCAACATTAGAAAGATTGCTCGATCCAGCCAAACTGACTCAAGGCGGCGTTGCAGAATAAGCCACCGACCGATCACCCCCTTAAAGCAAAAGACCTCCAATCGGAGGTCTTTTTTTCTAGGCGACTCGATTGAGAACCGAGCGCAGCTTCAAAGGCTTTACAGGTTTGGCGATAAAACTAAACCCATTGGCTTTAATGCCTTCCATCATGTCATCGGTTCGGTCGGCACTGATGATCACCCCCTCAAAGCGATTACCCAGACGCAAGCGACATTGCTGCAACACTTCTAATCCAGTTCGACCATTGTCTAAACGATAATCGGAGAAAATCACATCCGGCAGCCAATCGTCTTCGATCGCTTTCAAACTCTCAACGATGTCGGTCGCAATGCGAATATCACAGCCCCAGCGTGAGAGTAGATTCTCCATTCCAACTAGAATATCCGGCTCATTATCGACACACAGCACACGAATATGGCTCAAGTCAGATTGTGCACTCTTCACTGCTTTGACTGCCGGAATGTGCACCTTCTCTGCCTTATCTAAGGTAATCGAGAACACGCTGCCTTGACCAAACCAAGAACGCATCGAGATTTCATGCCCTAGCACTTGAGCAATACCTTTCGAAATAGCCAAACCTAACCCTAAACCTTGGTCAGAACGGACTTGAGTACCACGATTAAATTCTTCGAAGATCTCTTGTTGCTTCTCTTCTTCGATACCCATTCCGTTATCCCACACATCAATACGCACTCGCCCTTGAACACGACGAACACCGAGCGCCACTTTGCCATTCGGGCTATAGCGGAACGCATTGGTGAGGAAGTTCTGTACCACGCGGCGTAGCAATTTCGGATCGGATTTCACCATCAAGGACGATGGGATCATGGTGAACTCAATACCTTGTTGTTTCGCCAACGCGCTGAATTCAGCATTCAAGTTAGCTAGTACATCATTGACCGCAAAGCCATGCACATTGACGTCCAGCTTGCCCGATTCCAAACGTGAAATATCCAGCAAGTCACCAATCAAATCTTCCGCCGCCCCTAACGCACTCTCGATGTGGGTCGACAGCTTTTGGGTTTCACTGTCTTTAGCAACTTCCGACAACGAAGAAGCAAACAGGCGCGCGGCATTCAGCGGTTGCATCAAGTCATGACTTACCGCAGCTAAGAAGCGCGACTTGGACTGCGACTCATGCTCAGAGCGTTGGGTTGCTGCTACCAGTTGTTTGTTCAGTTGTTCCAACTCACGAGTACGAGCACGAACGCGCTCTTCTAGTGTCTCATTGGCGTCTTTCAGAGCTTGCTCTGCATCGCGGAACACGGTGATATCGGTAAAGCTCATCACGAAGCCGCCACCTGGCATTGGGTTGCCTTGCACTTCAATTACGCGACCATCTGGACGCACACGGGAAGAGGTATGTCTCGTGCCTTGTTCAAGATGATAAACACGGCGACGAACGTGATCTTCAGGGTCACCCGGACCACATAAACCTTGCTCAGCATTATGACGAATCACATCCGCAATCGGACGCCCGACCTGAATCAAACCCGGCGGGAAAACAAATAACTCCAGATAACGTTGGTTCCACGCCACCAGCCTTAGTTGCTTGTCCACCACTGCGATCCCTTGACCAATGTGTTCAATCGCACCTTGCAATAAGCCACGGCTGAAATCGTACAGCTCTGAGGCTTCATCAACGATGGTCGCCACTTCCTCAAGCTGCATATTTCTGCCTTGCAAGGCGGAAGTAAGTACTAACTTAGCTGAAGAAGCACCAAACACACCGGCAAGGACGCGCTCGGTATGTCGAATCAAGGTAGAGGGAGCTTGTTGGTTGGGAAGCAGCTCCTCGCGTTGCTGACTCCAATAGGTTTGGAAGGCGGATTTCACTCGCGTGCGTCCAACAAATCGAGAGGCTAGCATCTCCAGTTCACTGACCGTCACACGGCTCTGATACAAGCTGATGTTTTCACTTTCAGGCAACGGCGTACCAACGAATGACGCCGATTGTAAGCGTTCACTTATGCTTGGGCGTGTAGCTAGTGATACCGCAACAAAACACGCGGTATTCGCCACAACGCTGAGGATCATGCCCCAGTCGGAAACAGCAATACCAAAGCCTGCCAATAAATCAGGCGGAGTGATCAACCAAATCAGCAAGTTGTTGCTTGCGTCACCCGCCAGCATGTCGGTTTGGCTCATCAAAGTAATCAACCAAATGGTGAAACCCACCAGCAGACCGACATACACGCCTTTCTTGTTGCCCTGACGCCAATACATACCGCCAAGCAAAGACGGAGCGAACTGGGTAATCGCTGCAAACGAGAGAAAACCTATCGCAGAGAGTGAGTGGATACTATCTAAAGCCTGATAAAAGCCCCATGCACCAATCAAAAGAAGCAGAATAAGCCCGCGACGTATACGTAATAACAGCGTAGAGAAATGGTGATGATTACGTTTTGATAACTTCATCCGGCGCAAAATCAGCGGCATCACCAAATCGTTAGATACCATGATCGCTAAGGCAATGGTCGAGACGATGACCATGCCGCTTGCCGCAGAAGTACCGCCCAAAAATGCCAGCAAGGCGATGTCATTCGCGCCCACCGCCATCGGCACACTGATCACGTACGTATCGGCAGGGCTGCCACTCAACAGGCTTTGCCCTACCCATGCGATTGGCAGAACGAAAATGCCCATCAGAATCAGATACAACGGGAACAACCAACGCGCGACGTGTAAGTCTTGCGCGCGTTCATTCTCGACTACCATGGTGTGGAACTGACGTGGCAAACAGACAATCGCCAACATGGTCAGAATGGTATGAATCAGCAAGGTCGGAATGTTAGGGGACTCATAGGTTTCAGCGGCGATATCGGCGAGGTGGAAGCTCTCGGTATCCATCGCGAGCCAAACAATAAACACGCCCACCACTAAAAACGCCACCAACTTGAGTACTGATTCAAACGCAATTGCCATCATCATGCCGCGGTGATGTTCAGTGTTATCGATATGACGCGTACCGAACAACATGGTGAAGATAGCCATCGCCCCCACCACAAACCAAGACACACTGTAGTTTTGATAACTGAGATCAGATGCTAAATCTGGCGCGATGATCTCCAACCCCATGGTGATGCCGCGCAATTGCAAAGCGATATATGGAAGAATGCCTGCCACGGCGATTAAAGTGACAACCACCGCCAAGCCTTGCGATTTGCCATAGCGGGCGGCAATGAAATCGGCAATGGAGGTAATGTGCTCGCGCTTGGCAATCAAGATAAGCCGAGCGAGGACGCGCCAGCCGATGGTAAACACGATGATCGGCGCGATATAGATGGGTAGGAAGGACCAAGGATTGTTGCTCGCCTGCCCGACCGTGCCATAGAAGGTCCATGACGTACAATAGACCGCAATCGACAAACTGTAGATCCATGGTCGCCAACGCGCTAACCATCTCTTTTGTTTGTCACCGTACCAAGCGATTAAAAACAGGATTCCCAAATACGCCAAAGAAACGGGAATCACTAGCCATCCTTGCATCCGATATCCTTTCTTACTTTTCTTGCCTTTCTTGCTGTTATTAAAGCAAGGAATAAAAAAACCTCTCCATAAGGGAGAGGTTTCATTTAACACTGCTTTCACAACAGAGACAAAGGTTAGTTTTTAATCTCTGTCACAGAAGCTTAATTCTGTGCTTCGGGCGCATTGGCTGAGAGGTCAACCACATTACTTTCATCATTTTGAGGCTCAACTTTGATAAACAGTGCAATAAAGCCCATCGCCGCCATCAACCAGAAGATATTCGCACCCCAGTGCTCGTAGCCCCAACCACTGATCACCGTCATCAACGCGATAAACGCACCCAGTGGGATTGCGTTATATAGTGCCTGTAATGCCACCATCTTGTTCTCAGCTGAGTTCTGGATGTATTGAATCGCAGCAATGTGCGCCATGGCAAACGTCACGCCGTGAAGCATTTGCACTACCACCAACGCCAAAATAGAGGTCGTAGACGCTGTCATGCCCCAACGTAGCATCACACCACCAGCCGCAACCACAAACAAAGTACGCAAAGACCAGCCAGCGAACAAACGCTTACTCAGAGCAAACACAGCAACTTCAGCTGCCACGCCCAAGCTCCATAAGTAGCCAATCACATCTTCTGAGTGACCAGCCGCTTTCCAGTGAATCGCGCTAAAACCGTAGTACGCCGCATGGCTGCCTTGGATTAACGCCATTAATACAAGGAACTTCACGACCGGTTTATCCGTCAGTAACGCTGAGAGTTTTGGGCGCTCAGAATGTTGACCTTCGCGTGTCACTGGCATTGGGTTGATGTTACGCATTGCAAATAAGAGCGAGATAAACACACCGACCATCGCCGTGTACAAAATCATGTCAGAGCCAAACTCTGCCACCAAGTAACCCACCACAGTCGAGCCTGCAATAAAGGCAACCGAGCCCCACAAACGGGTACGACCGTAATCGAGCATTTTCAAACGCGCGTAGTAGTTCGCCATCGCATCAGACAGAGGCACGACAGGACCACAACACAAGTTGAACAAGACGGTGGCAAGCGCCATTAACCAGAAGTTGCCGCCAGTGAAAAAGTGGAAACCAACAAATATAAGGGCAGCAAAACTCAACCAGCGCAATGCAGGCATAAGGTGTTCCACTTTATGCAAACGTGGGGTAAGTACCATGTTCGCCACACAACGCGTCGCTAAACCTAGCCCCACTAACAGACCAATATCTGTTGGAGAAACGCCCTGCTCTTTAAACCACAACGACCAAAATGGCAGATACACGCCATACGCAAAAAAGAATCCGAGAAAGTACTGGGAAATCCAGCCATACGGAGAGGGTTTCAACATCACTGACATCCTAAAAAACGACAAAAACTAACGACTTCCGCCACGTAAACGTTTGGGACGCGGAATTATGGATCGCAATGTGTAATAGAAAAAGGGAAGAATCGGCAACTTACCGTTTCCTCAATGGCACAGGGTCTCGAAATGCAAAATTAGATTGTGACGATTTAGACCAAAGTCGTCTGGCTTCAGCAGGGAAATTTGTCAGACTTAGAATGTGTTCCCACCAAATTTAGGTGCTCTCATGCCTGACAAATTTAATATGCAATCTCCACCGTTCGACCGCCTGACTGACGCACAGCAAAATCGACTGCGCTCGTCTCTTGATGTGGCGTACTACCGAACGCGAGATGTCATTTTAGCTTGTGGGCAAGACAACCCTCACCTGCACGTGCTGATTAAAGGTGCCGTAGAAGAGCGTTCAAAAGATCAAGACGAAGTGTTTGCTCACTACGCTAACGACGACATGTTTGATGTGCGCTCTTTGTTTGAAGAAAGCGTGCGCCATCAGTATGTGGCACTGGAAGATACCCTCTCGTACTTGCTGCCTAAAGAAGTGTTTCTTGAGCTGTATAACGAGAACGGACAGTTCGCTGCCTACTTCGATAACAACTTATCCAAACGCCAAGCCCTCATTGAAGCGGCTCAACAGCAACAAAACCTCGCGGAATTCATTCTGACTAAAGTCGATAGCAGTATCTATCATCCACCGATGCTATTGGCGTCCGATATGCCAATTAATCAGGTCACTAAAACACTTAAAGACAATGGCATTGATGCCGCTTTGGTTCAGCTCAACCAAGATGACCCACGCCTAGAGCAATATCCATCGGCGCATCCCTACGCGATAGTGACGCGAACCAATATGCTCCACGCCGTGATGCTTGACGAGCACCCACTCGATACGCCAGTGAGTAAGATTGCGACCTTCCCTGTTTATCACGTGGATGATGGTGACTTCTTGTTTAACGCCATGATCACCATGACGCGCAACCGCATGAAGCGTCTAATGGTGTGCGAAGGCAATCAAGCGGTCGGTATGCTGGATATGACGCAAATCCTCAGTGCGTTTTCCACTCACTCACACGTACTGACACTCAGTATTGCACGAGCCAGCAGCGTGGAAGAGTTAGCCCTAGCTTCCAATCGACAGCGTCAGTTGGTGGATAGCTTGCTGACCAACGGCATCCGCACTCGCTTCATCATGGAGCTGATATCTGCCGTAAACGAACAAATCATCGAAAAAGCGTTTGAGCTTGTGGTGCCACCAGCACTGCACGATCACTGCTGTCTGATTGTGCTTGGCTCGGAAGGTCGTGGAGAGCAAATCCTCAAAACCGATCAAGATAACGCACTGATCATCCAAGATGGGCTGGAATGGGAACATTGCTCCGAAGTCATGCAAACCCTCACCCACACCTTGCAGCAACTGGGCTATCCACTCTGCCCAGGCAAAGTCATGGTTAACAATCCTAAGTGGGTTCGAACGCAGCAAGAATGGATTAAAACGCTCGATGGTTGGATTGCTAAAGCGCAGCCAGAACAAATCATGGATTTAGCCATCTTCAGTGACGCTCATGCGGTCGCGGGCAATCGAGAGTTGCTCACGCCAATCGCCGAGCACCTTAGAGACAGCATGAAAGATCGTATGTTGATTCTGTCCGATTTCACTCGCCCTGCACTGCAATTTTCCGTGCCTCTTACTCTGTTTGGCAACGTAAAAAGTGCTAAAGACGGGCTGGATATTAAGCGTGGTGGCATTTTCCCAATCGTGCATGGTATTCGCACCTTGGCATTGGAATACGCGATTGAAGAGAAGAACACCTTCGAGCGTATCGAAGCACTGAGAAACAAACGTATCTTAGAACCAGAAACCGCCGATAACCTCAATGAGGCGCTGAAGCTGTTTTTCAAGATCCGTTTGAACCAGCAATTGAGTAAGCAAGAAGCATTGAACAACATCGACATCAAACAGTTAGACAGGACAGAACGAGACCTGCTACGCCACAGCTTACACGTGGTGAAGAAGTTTAAGCAGTTCTTAGGCTTCCATTATCAAATCCGTGATTAGAGTCTTTTAGGCAAATAAGACGAGAGGTAACAGGGATGAATTGGCTACAAAGGAAATACTGGCATTACAAGCTGAAAGGCTCACCTTATCAGCCACTGTTTTGTTCGCCGCAAAAAGGCGAATTTGTCTCTCTCGATTGCGAAACCACCAGCTTGGACCCAAATAGAGCCGAGCTGGTCACCATCGCTGCGACCAAAATCATCGACAATCGCATCATCACCAGCAAACCGTTCGAAGTTCGACTTCGCGCCCCGCAATCACTCGATTCAGGCTCGGTAAAAATTCACCATATCCGCCATCAAGATTTGGTGGATGGCATCAGCGAAAAAGAAGCGCTCATTAAGCTGCTCGACTTTATCGGCAATCGTCCTTTAGTCGGCTACCACATTCGCTATGACAAAAAGATCCTCGACCTCGCTTGTCTGAGGCATTTAGGCTTTCCACTACCTAACCCGCTCATCGAAGTGAGCCAGATTTATCACGACAAGCTAGAACGTCATTTACCTAACGCCTACTTCGACTTAAGTCTTGATGCGATTTGTAAGCACCTCGAACTGCCGATTCAAGACAAACACGATGCCCTGCAAGACGCAAAATCCGCCGCTTTGGTGTATGTGCGTCTAACCAAAGGCGATTTACCAAACCTGAGCGTGCCTTATACCCAATAGCTTCAACACTCAGCTTTCGATCCACCTCCCACATTCGCTTTAAATTCAGCAATATCGCGGCGCATTCCTCACTCTCATCCTAAAGTCTAATTGTGGAAATACGCGCTGTGACTGACAGTTATATGCACAGCAACGTTCTTGATGAATCACAGACTAAAGAACGGAAACAGCCCTACAAAAGACGAAGGTCGAGAATTAAAGGCACAAGGAGAGAAGCCATGAGCGAAGCCCACGTTTATCCGGTAAAAGAAAATATTAAAAACCATACGCATGCGGATAATGACACTTACCTAGCCATGTATCAGCAGTCGGTAAGCGACCCTGAAGGCTTCTGGAGCGAACACGGTAAAGTTGTCGATTGGATTAAGCCATTCACTCAAGTTAAAAACACCTCTTTCGATACTGGTCACGTCGACATTCGTTGGTTCGAAGACGGCACGCTGAACGTATCTGCAAACTGTATTGACCGTCACCTTGCCGAGCGTGGCGATGAAGTCGCGATCATCTGGGAAGGCGATGATCCTGCCGACGACAAAACCCTCACATTCAATGAACTGCACAAAGAAGTGTGTAAGTTCTCTAACGCACTAAAAGAGCAAGGCGTACACAAAGGTGACGTGGTTTGTCTTTACATGCCAATGGTGCCAGAAGCGGCTATCGCAATGCTGGCATGTACGCGTATTGGTGCGGTTCATACCGTAGTATTTGGTGGTTTCTCACCAGAAGCCCTGTCCGGTCGTATCATCGACTCAGACGCAAAAATTGTTATCACCGCTGACGAAGGCGTTCGTGGTGGTCGCGCAGTACCACTGAAGAAAAACGTTGATGAAGCACTGACAAACCCAGAAGTAAAAACCATCGACAAAGTGGTCGTTCTAAAACGTACGGGTGGCGACATTGATTGGCACGAGCACCGTGACGTTTGGTGGCACGAAGCAACAGCTGTCGTTTCTGACGTATGTCCACCTGAGGAGATGAAAGCAGAAGACCCTCTGTTCATTCTTTACACTTCAGGCTCAACAGGTAAGCCAAAAGGCGTGCTGCACACCACAGGTGGTTACCTAGTGTACGCGACCATGACCTTCAAGTACGTGTTCGATTACCAAGAAGGTGAAACGTTCTGGTGTACGGCGGATGTCGGTTGGATTACTGGTCACACTTACTTAATTTACGGTCCACTGGCGAACGGTGCGAAAACCATTCTGTTCGAAGGTGTACCAAACTACCCAAGCACGGCTCGCATGAGTGAAGTGGTTGATAAGCATCAAGTAAACATTCTCTACACTGCACCAACAGCGATTCGAGCACTAATGGCAAAAGGTAACGAAGCGATAGCCGGAACATCTCGTTCAAGCTTGCGTGTAATGGGCTCTGTAGGTGAACCTATCAACCCAGAAGCATGGGAGTGGTACTACAAGACGATTGGTAATGAAAACTCACCTATCGTTGATACTTGGTGGCAAACAGAGACGGGCGGCATCTTGATTGCGCCACTACCAGGTGCAACAGACCTGAAACCAGGCTCAGCAACTCGCCCATTCTTCGGCGTACAACCTGCACTAGTAGATAACATGGGTAACATCATCGAAGAAACCGCCGCAGAAGGTAACTTGGTGATCCTTGATTCATGGCCAGGTCAGATGCGTACAGTTTACGGCGACCATGAGCGCTTTGAGCAAACCTATTTCTCTACCTTCAAAGGCATGTACTTCACCAGTGATGGTGCTCGTCGTGACGAAGACGGCTATTACTGGATTACGGGTCGTGTAGATGACGTATTGAACGTTTCAGGTCACCGTATGGGTACCGCAGAGATTGAGTCAGCACTGGTTGCACACGATAAAATTGCGGAAGCAGCGATTGTCGGTATCCCTCATGACATCAAAGGTCAGGCAATTTACGCATACGTCACGCTTAATGATGGTGAGTTCCCATCAGCTGAGCTGCACAAAGAGGTGAAAGACTGGGTACGTAAAGAGATTGGTCCAATCGCGACACCAGACGTGCTGCACTGGACAGACTCTCTACCAAAAACTCGCTCCGGTAAAATCATGCGCCGCATCCTACGTAAGATTGCAACGGGTGATACCAGCAACCTAGGTGATACTTCGACACTGGCAGATCCAAGTGTTGTAGACAAGCTAATTGCAGAGAAAGCAGAACTGGCATAACACCCAGCCCCTGTTTTAAACGCTAGCCCTAAAAGCCACCATTGCATATGGTGGCTTTTTTGTGCGTGGACGCAAAATAAACCACAGAAAACACATGGCAATTATGTTGTTTTTGTTAACTTGGTTACAGAAACGGCGGGGGTTATTGGGAGATTAGACCAGTAAATTGCTGCTAATTGCTGTGAATTAGCTATAATCTTGGTCGATTTTTTAAAATTTGCTCGGTTTTAACAAAAAAATCGTGCTGAATTATCGTATATTTGGGAATATAAACGTTCCACTCACGATAAAGGAAGATAGCAACATAATGTCTGCAAAGTCACGGATTCTAGTTCTAAACGGACCAAATCTTAATCTATTAGGTCTGCGTGAACCGACACATTACGGTAACAACACCCTAGCACAGATTGTTGACGCATTGACTGAACAAGCTCACAACTCTGGGGTGGAACTTGAACACCTGCAATCGAATCGTGAGTACGAACTGATTGAAGCTATCCACGCTGCATATGACAAAGTGGACTTCATTATCATCAACCCAGCGGCTTTCACTCATACCAGTGTCGCGCTGCGTGATGCATTACTTGGCGTAGCCATCCCATTTATCGAAGTGCACCTATCGAACGTTCACGCTCGTGAGCCGTTCCGTCATCACTCTTATCTGTCTGATAAAGCAGAAGGAGTGATTTGTGGCTTAGGTGCACAAGGTTATGAATTCGCTCTGTCTGCAGCAATCGCGAAATTGCAGGCAAAGTAAACCAAACACTCTGCAGCCCTTTGGGGTTGTCTTAATCACAAGATAAAAGAGAAAGAAAAGATGGATATTCGTAAAATCAAGAAGCTAATCGAGTTAGTTGAAGAATCTGGCATTGCTGAGCTAGAAATCTCTGAAGGTGAAGAGTCAGTACGCATCAGTCGTAGTGGCCCTGCAGCTGCTCCAGCACCAGTTCATTACGCAGCAGCTCCAGTAGCAGCACCTGCACCAGTGGCAGCAGCTCCAGTAGCAGACGCACCAGCAATGGCAGCAGAAGCGCCAGCAGCAGTTCCTGCAGGTCACCAAGTTCTTTCTCCAATGGTTGGTACTTTCTACCGCTCACCAAGTCCAGACGCGAAATCATTCGTTGAAGTTGGTCAGAGCGTAAATGCTGGCGACACACTATGTATCGTTGAAGCAATGAAAATGATGAACCAAATCGAAGCGGACAAATCAGGTGTTGTAACTGCAATCCTAGTTGAAGACGGCCAACCAGTTGAATTCGACCAACCACTAGTTGTAATCGAATAAGCGGGGCTTGCCTTATGCTAGATAAAGTAGTCATCGCGAACCGAGGTGAAATTGCACTTCGTATCCTTCGCGCTTGTAAAGAATTAGGCATTAAGACTGTGGCAGTTCACTCAACAGCTGACCGCGATCTTAAGCACGTACTACTCGCAGACGAAACAGTATGTATCGGTCCTGCTCGTGGTATCGACAGCTACCTAAACATCCCTCGTATCATTTCTGCAGCAGAAGTGACGGGTGCAATTGCGATTCACCCAGGTTACGGCTTCCTATCTGAGAACGCAGACTTTGCTGAACAAGTAGAGCGCAGCGGTTTCATCTTCGTTGGTCCTAAAGCAGACACCATCCGTATGATGGGTGACAAAGTGTCCGCAATCAACGCAATGAAAAAAGCAGGCGTTCCTTGTGTACCAGGCTCTGACGGTCCACTAGATAACGACGAAGACAAAAACAAAGCTCACGCTAAGCGTATCGGCTACCCAGTAATCATCAAAGCCTCTGGTGGCGGCGGTGGTCGTGGTATGCGTGTTGTACGTTCTGAAGCAGAACTTGTTCAAGCTATCGCTATGACGCGTGCAGAAGCAAAAGCGGCGTTCAACAACGACATGGTTTACATGGAGAAATTCCTAGAAAACCCTCGTCACGTTGAAGTACAAGTGATTGCTGATGGTCAAGGCGGTGCTATCCACCTAGGTGAACGTGACTGTTCTATGCAGCGTCGTCACCAGAAGGTTGTTGAAGAAGCTCCAGCACCAGGTATCACTGAAGAGATGCGTAAATACATCGGTGAACGTTGTACACGTGCATGTCTAGAAATCGGTTACCGCGGCGCAGGTACGTTCGAATTCCTATACGAGAACGGTGAGTTCTACTTCATCGAAATGAACACTCGTATTCAGGTTGAGCACCCAGTAACAGAAATGGTTACCGGTGTTGACCTAATTAAAGAACAGCTACGCGTAGCAGCAGGTCAACCACTGTCATTCACTCAGGATGACATCAAGATCCGCGGCCATGCGATTGAGTGTCGTATCAACGCAGAAGACCCTGAGCGCTTCCTACCTTCACCAGGTAAGATTGAACGCTTCCACGCACCAGGCGGTATGGGTGTTCGTTGGGAATCTCACATTTACACAGGCTACACAGTACCACCTCATTACGATTCAATGATTGGTAAACTGATCACTTACGGTGAGAACCGTGATGTAGCGATTGCACGTATGAAGAACGCACTAGGCGAGATGATCATTGAAGGCATCAAGACTAACGTTACTCTACAAGAATCAATCATGAATGATGAGAACTTCCAGCACGGTGGTGCAAACATTCACTACCTAGAGAAGAAGCTAGGCCTACAATAAGCCTTCGCTAACCTCATGATAAATGCCCACATCTGTGGGCATTTTTGTTTTGTATAAAGTCTATACTCAAACAAATCGTAGAGTTCTGGTAAACTCTGCGCCACTTCATTCACTTTAAGAGCAAAAACAAATGCCTTGGATTCAAATCAAACTCAACGCGACCAATGAAAACGCTGAGCAAATCGGCGACATGCTAATGGAAGAGACTGGTGCGCTGTCTGTAACATTCCTAGACGCGCAGGATACGCCTGTATTCGAACCTCTACCTGGCGAAACTCGCTTATGGGGCGATACTGACATTCTGGCACTGTACGATGCAGAAGCTGATACAAACTTCATCATCACTCAAATCAAAGCAAGCGGCATGCTTACTGACGATTTTGCTTACAAAGTAGAACAGCTAGAAGACAAAGACTGGGAACGCGAGTGGATGGAAAACTTCCACCCAATGAAGTTCGGCGAACGCCTATGGATTTGCCCAAGCTGGCGTGAAATTCCAGAGCCAGACGCAGTAAACGTAATGCTAGATCCGGGTCTTGCATTCGGTACAGGTACTCACCCAACTACGGCATTGTGTCTTGAGTGGCTAGAAGGTCTCGATCTATCAGGTAAGACGGTTATCGACTTCGGGTGTGGCTCAGGCATCTTAGCGATCGCAGCGATCAAACTAGGTGCAGAAAAAGTTATCGGGATCGACATTGATCCTCAAGCACTACAAGCATCTCGCGACAACGCTGAACGTAATGGCGTTGCCGATCAACTTGAAGTGTTCCTACCTCAAAACCAACCTGAAGGTCTAATTGCAGACGTTGTGGTTGCGAACATTCTTGCTGGTCCTCTACGTGAACTAGCACCAATAATTAAAGGTTTGGTGAAACCAAATGGTGACCTTGCGATGTCGGGTGTTTTAGACACTCAAGCAGAGGATGTAGCAAACCATTACCGTGACGAGCTTCACATTGACCCAATTGTAGAGCAAAGTGAATGGTGTCGTATCTCTGGTCGTAAGCAAGGCTAGACAAGGTTTTCAGGGCTAATTGTTTGAATTTCATACAAATTACAAAAACAATTTGTAAATGCTCAAATATTAGTCTTTTCACGCAGTAAAAAAATGCGTAAAATGCGCGCCCTTGCTGGTACAGAACTGTGATGACGTTTTGAAAATCGGAAACTATCAACTTAAGAACAATCTAATCGTAGCCCCTATGGCTGGTGTAACGGATAGACCGTTTCGCGAGTTGTGTCTTCGCTATGGTGCGGGAATGGCCGTCAGTGAAATGATGTCTGCTAACCCGAAACTATGGGGAACGTCAAAGTCGAAACAGCGCATGGTACATGAAGGCGAATCGGGCATTCGCTCTGTACAGATTGCCGGTTCCGATCCACAGCTTATGGCCGATGCGGCTCAATTCAGTGTTGAAAACGGTGCGCAAATCATCGACATCAACATGGGCTGCCCAGCAAAGAAAGTGAATAAGAAGCTGGCGGGTTCTGCACTGCTTCAATACCCAGACATCATCAAAGAGATTTTGACTGCGGTAGTGGACGCGGTAGACGTTCCTGTAACGTTAAAGACCCGTACTGGCTGGAACACAGAAAATAAAAACTGTGTTCACATCGCTAAATTAGCCGAAGACTGCGGCATACAGGCTCTTGCACTGCATGGCAGAACAAAAGCGTGTATGTACAAAGGTGAGGCCGAATATGACAGCATTAAAGCGGTTAAACACGCTATATCCATTCCGGTTATCGCAAACGGTGATATCGATAGCCCGGAGAAAGCGAAGTTTGTACTGGAGTACACCGGTGCAGACGCTTTAATGATTGGACGCCCTGCCCAAGGTCGTCCTTGGATTTTCCAGGAAATCCATCACTATTTGGAAAACGGCACCACAATGGATGAGCTTCCAAGTGAGGAAGTGAAAGCCATTATGCTTGGTCATGTTAACGCTCTGCATGATTTCTATGGAGAGTTCTTAGGTCCACGTATCGCGCGCAAGCACGTTGGGTGGTATCTAAAGGAACATGAACAAGCAAGTGAGTTTCGCCGTACCTTCAACGCTATCGACGCAGCTGAGCTGCAACTTGAGGCGTTAGAAGGTTATTTTGATAACGTTGCATCATAATTAAGAGAAGAGCTAGACCGAATATGTTCGAACAAAATCTGACTTCAGAAGCATTAACAGTAACTACAGTAACGTCACAAGACCAGATTACTCAAAAGCCTTTACGTGACTCTGTTAAAGCGTCTCTTAAAAACTACCTAGCTCAACTAAACGGCCAGGAAGTAACAGAACTATACGAATTAGTTCTAGCTGAAGTTGAACAGCCACTATTAGATACCATCATGCAGTACACTCGCGGTAACCAAACTCGCGCAGCAACTATGATGGGTATCAACCGCGGTACTCTTCGCAAAAAACTTAAAAAGTACGGCATGAACTAATAGGTTCATACAGTATTTTTGTAAAAAAGGCTTGGTCAGCAATGATTAAGCCTTTTTTATTTTTTGTTCCTCGCTATCCTGTATTTCATCCTCCCTTACCTTCTCTTACCAACCCTTTGTACAAACATTAGTCAAGCCTGATACATTGAACTGTGATCAGTATTGATTGTGAACTCAATATAAACAGATATAATCAAAGACTTACATTGGATAAAGGAACTAACCTCATGATTTACAAAGAAAGGGAAGATTGGCTTCACGCCATTCTGAATACTCTCCCTGATCATGTCTTTATCCTCAATGAAAACGGTCGCTATATTGAAAGCTTTGGTGGCACTTACCACTCAAAGAAATTCAATGCCGAAAGTTACACTAACCTCTCGTTAAACGATGTTTTGTCATCAAGTAAAGCTTCTGAATTAATAAGTTATATTGATGATGTAATTCGCTCTAATGAGCCAAAAGTCGTCAAATACAGCATCGCACTACAAGACCACCTACTAATGCCAATAGAAGAGCTAGAAGCGTTAGACAACCCAGAGGAAACCTGGTTTGAAGCGATCATCAAACCTGTTGAAAGCTTACAAGACGACGAAAGTTGGGTAATTTGGTCTGTTCGTGACGTAACGAAAACACACCTACTTGAAAAGCGCCTGAAAGAGCTCTCAGAGACTGATGAGCTAACTGGTGTAATGAATCGACGAGCATTCTTAACCAGCCTAGATAAAGCTCTGAACTCGCATTCTCGCCTATCTCAAACACTCTCCTGCGTCATGATCGATATTGACCACTTTAAAGAGATAAATGACCAAGTCGGTCACTTCTCCGGAGATCAGGTGATCAACCATGTAGCAAAGATATGCCAACGAGCAATCCGTGGCACTGACTTTATTGGTCGCTTAGGAGGAGAAGAGTTTGCAGTGATTTTAGTCAACACCAGCGCGATTCAAGCCTATGATGTAGCAGAAAGGATCAGAGGTGCGATTCAAAACGCCCCATGCCAAGTTGATGGTATCGAAATCAGCACAACCGTAAGTATTGGTGTCGCAGAATATGACGGACAAGTATCTAATGCTAAAGAGCTCATGATTAACGCTGATAAAGCCATGTATTACTCAAAGCACTCTGGACGCAACCAAGTAACACTTCATCACGACTGTATTCCTGATGTCAAAATACAGCACTCCTTAAACCTAAATATCCAAAAGGTTTCTTAGCCCTTCGCTCTTCATCCCCCTTACTTTACATCAACTTATCCACGCACTCTCCAAAACACTCGCACGCAGTTCTTTTGCCTAATCGAGTCATAGGACTAAACACAAGCTCGATGTGTTTTAATAGCGAGTTTGAGGCTGTTCTAAAGACAATGGGAAGTAGTGGCATTGTGAGAGGTTAGGTAATGCGTTAGCACTATCTCATGATCAAGTTAGTCACAGGAAAGATATACAGGGATTGGAAAGTGGTGCGACTTTATAAGAAGGGCTCTGGTGATCAGATTTACTTTGCTCCAAATGCAAAAAAAGCCCACTCTCTCGAGTGGGCTTCTTCAAATTTAAAGCCTGGCGATGTCCTACTCTCACATGGGGAAGCCCCACACTACCATCGGCGCTAATTCGTTTCACTTCTGAGTTCGGAATGGAAATCAGGTGGGTCCAAATCGCTATGGTCGCC
>NZ_JAMZAM010000007.1:0-258132 GCF_024181835.1 Vibrio sp. Y29_XK_CS5 | reverse complement strand
GTGAAGACAAAAACTTAGACTTTAGGTCTAACCAGTGCGGAGCGGTAGTTCAGTTGGTTAGAATACCGGCCTGTCACGCCGGGGGTCGCGGGTTCGAGTCCCGTCCGCTCCGCCACTTATTCGAGAGTCGTCTCATTAAACACGAACAACAGGGGTGTAGCTCCAATTGGCAGAGCAGCGGATTCCAAATCCGCGTGTTGGGAGTTCGAATCTCTCCACCCCTGCCATATTTAAGGCTCTAGCAGAAATGCTAGAGCCTTTTTCGTATATGAGGGAAAGAGTACCAGTCTAGCTGGAAGAGTAGCAGATTCCCCTAATGCCTAAATAGTGCGTGTTGGGAGCTGAGCCGCCAGCCCGCTTGGTAGCAAGTCATATCGAATTTCCGGAGTGCCGGTCCAATCTACCCCTGCCACCTTGTAAAGCCTCAGCAGAAATGCTGGGGCTTTTTGCGTTTTTGTCTTTTCAGACTAACTCTGAGTGCTTGCTCGATAATTTACTCGAATCTGTTAGTTACCGACCTAGTTCTTCTAGGATCTTCTAAGTCTTCAACAGAAGTCCTGAAGCTTCTCCGCATCTTCGTTATTTAAAGTGAGTGTTGCCAGAAGCTAACGTGATAAGAGGTCGACTTCCTGTTATTATCGGCGCTGAATTCTAATAATTAGGAAGCAAGTCTATGCCACATCTTCGATTTAGAGCGGTCGAGCCACAAGCGGTTCAAGCGCTATCAAAACCACTTACTGACGAACTACAGCCTCTTATGGACTGCCCTCGCGAAGATTTTACGTTCGAATATATCTACAGTACATTTTTCAACGAAGGTGAAGTAAGTGCTGCTTATCCTTTTGTTGAAGTTTTATGGTTCGATCGCGGTCAAGAAACGCAGAACAAGGTTGCAAAAGCAATAACTCAACAAGTACGTGGTATTGTGGGTGAAGATATCGATGTTGCGGTAATTTTCTCTGCACTCTCTCCTAAAGGCTACTATGATAATGGTGACCACTATTAAGGAATGAGCGTGATGAAGCTGAGTCTTTCTTTTTGTTTAAGTTTTCTATTCTCAGCTTCTCTTTATGCAACTCCGTGGGAGCAGGTCTCTGGTCCCACAAATAACACTTCTTCCTCTATCGGCAGTTATGCCAATGGCTGTCTAGACGGCGCATCTCCACTTCCTTTGGATGGTATTGGTTACCAAGTGCTACGTAGCAAAACGAAGCGTTACTATGGGCACCCACATACGATCAGTTTCATTCAAGAACTAGCAAAAAAAATGAATCAAGATTTAAGCACAACGTTGTTGGTTGGTGACTTGTCATTGGCTCGTGGCGGGCGTTTCTCTTCTGGACATTCTAGTCATCAAACAGGTTTAGATATCGATATCTGGTTGCGTCTAGCCGATGAACCTTTGTCGTACAATGAGCTCCAGCTGCCTAAACCAATGAGCGTAGTTGATCTTAAAAAATATAAGATTTTGGAAAACCGTTGGGAAACTCGACACTTTGAACTGATTCGTAGCGCAGCGCAAAGTGAGGGTGTAGCTCGTATTTTTGTTCACCCGGTGATAAAAGAGCAACTTTGTAAGCAGGAAGGGGGAAAAGACAGGGGGTGGTTACGCAAAGTTCGCCCTTGGTGGGGGCATCATTATCACTTCCACGTTAGATTAAACTGTCCGGAGTCGAGTGCTAACTGCATCAACCAGGCTCCTCCTCCAGTGGGTGATGGTTGTGGAGCTGAACTTGCGAGTTGGCAACCTAAAGCGACGCCACCTCCCGTGGCTAAAAAGACCGTCAAAACTACGCCCAAGCCTAAGAAGAAAAAGATAATGCCTGCACAATGTCAGCCATTGCTTACTAAGAAGTAAAGGGTAATTCCTTCCTATCAAGCTGCGATTAAACCTACTAGGTATCTCCATTATGAAACTGGAGAAAGATCATTCTTTTGTCTACAGTGAATAATACCAGTATAAAAACTAACCTAATTAGTTTTGGTGGCATATTACAGAAATCTAAATTAAACAAAGGGTTATGTGATTTTTCTTGTGGTTATAACTCTGGTTTTACAAAGATCTTTTCGTCGCGATTCTCTGGTTTCTTAGCAATATGTCTGTTGGTTGGTGAAAGACAAATGGCAACGCAGACAAGTGTATTGAGGTGGGTATGGAGACTTTCCCCATCTAAGAGTTAATCAAGGACAAAACCATGACTATGATTTGTGCAAAAGAATTTGCAGAGTGGTTAAGACACAGATTTAGCAGTGAGAATAAGGGAGTCTATCTGACTCGAGAGGATGTTAATCACCTGACAGGACGTCAGCGTCTTGACCCGGGATTTGTTAATGATGTGCATTACGAACTAATGCAATATGGGATGGCTTTCGTTACGGATACGAGTCGAGAGAATTTCTATTTGATACCTGTCTCACAAGCTGAAAATTGGCGTGAAAGGCTAGAGTATCATTTCGAGAAAGAGCTATTCTGCAACATTATTCCTATCGAGAAATCAGGTTAAAAAAAGGTTCAACTTTGAGCGCAAAGTTGAACCTCTTTCAATTACGCTAGCCCTTGAATAATCACGAACTTCTCTAGCAATTGCTCTTCAGTCTCGACATGATTTGGGTCGGTAACAATGCACTTCGTAATTGGACACACCGACTGACATGTTGGTTTTTCGTAGTGACCTTTACACTCTGTACATAGAGCAGGGTCAATTTCGAAAATGCTGTCACCCATAGTAATTGCACCATTAGGGCACTCAGGGTCACACATGTCGCAGTTGATGCACTTATCGGTAATAAGTAGTGCCATGATTACTTACCAGTTGGATTACGGGTATCCTGACCTGCATTTAAGTTACGCATCAACAGACCGTATTCCAGATCCATGTCTTCTGGAACCGGGATAAATACAAAGTGACCGTTACCTTTTGCGTCTTCAATTGATTCTGACTTACGGTTTTCCATCGCTTCTAGCGTGAAGATTACGTTGCCTTTTGGCGTCATTAGCTCAAGGCTGTCACCAACGATGAACTTGTTCTTCACTTCAACTTCTGCCATGTCACCGCGACGTTTGCCAGTGAATTCACCAACAAATTGTTGTGCGTCAGATACAGAGTAACCGTAATCGTAGTTCTGGTAGCTGTCGTGAGTGTGACGACGTAGGAAACCTTCTGTGTAGCCACGGTGAGCTAGGCTTTCTAGCGTACCCATTAGGCTCTCATCGAATGGACGACCAGCAACTGCGTCATCAATCGCTTTGCGGTAAACCTGAGCAGTACGTGCACAGTAGTAGAATGACTTGGTACGGCCCTCGATCTTCAATGAGTGAACACCCATCTTAGTTAGACGTTCTACGTGTTGGATTGCACGCAGGTCTTTCGAGTTCATGATGTAAGTACCGTGCTCGTCTTCGAACGCCGCCATTTTTTCTTCTGGACGGTGACTTTCAGAAAGCAATACCACTTCGTCAGTTGGTTTGCCGCGACCGATAGTGGTTTCTGGGCGTTCGTCTGCGACTTCGATTGCTTGAGCTTCGTTTGGATCGAACGCTTCAACAATTTGACCGGCGTCGTTTTCTTTACCTTCTTCGACTTTATATTCCCAACGGCATGCGTTAGTGCAAGTACCTTGGTTAGGGTCACGCTTGTTGATGTAACCGGACAGTAGGCAGCGACCAGAGTAAGCCATGCATAGAGCACCGTGAACGAAAACTTCTAATTCAGTTTCAGGACAATGCTCGCGAATTTCTTCGATTTCTTCTAGAGAAAGCTCACGAGAAACGATCACGCGCTCAACACCGTTAGCAGCCCAGAATTTAACAGTTGCCCAGTTTACTGCGTTCGCCTGCACAGACAGGTGAATTGGCATTTCTGGGAACGCTTCGCGAACCATCATGATGAGACCTGGATCAGACATGATAAGTGCGTCTGGACCCATTTCTACCACTGGTTTAAGGTCACGGATGAAAGTTTTAAGCTTAGAGTTGTGCGGTTGGATGTTGCATACCACGTAAAGCTTTTTGCCTAGGGCATGCGCTTCGTTGATACCGATTTGTAGGTTTTCGTGGTTGAACTCGTTGTTACGTACGCGAAGGCTGTAGCGAGGTTGACCAGCGTATACTGCATCTGCGCCGTAGGCGAATGCGTAACGCATGTTTTTAAGGCTACCTGCTGGAGATAGTAGCTCTGGTACGAATGCTTTCTCTGTTGTCATTGCTCAATTCTCTTAATATCTGATCACAAGTCAGGCCAATTCCACCTCATGGAAATGGGGCGCAAATTTTACGTCAAAATGTGACCTGTGACTAGGAGAATTATGGTTTGGATAAACAAACGCCCTCAAAAAAAGTGAGGGCGTTATGGTTAATCTTTGTACGAAATTAAGCGTTAGGGTTTGGCAGACCGCCCAATGCTTCGTATAGATTTGGTAGGAAAGCGCTGAACTCGCCACACATTAGAGAGAAGTCTGCGTCGAAGCGAGCAGCCTGATCTTCGCGTGGGATATCATCGTTTTGGTCTTTTAGTTCATCAGAGAACTTCAGACGTTTGATGCCAGAATCTTCTGCCATGATGAATTCGATACGATCTTGCCAGTTCAGTGCTAGCTTAGTCACCACTTTATCTGCAGCGATGTGGTTGCGGATTTCATCGGTTGTAAGCTCTTGCTTCTTACAACGAATCACGCCGCCTTCTTCTAGCACAGACTTAAGCTCTGCTTCGTCCATCATTGTGATGCCTTGTGGTGTATCACCAGTTTTTACCCATTCAGTTAGAGTTGTTTCGATCGCAACTTCTGGGATTGCTGGTACAACAGGCAGGCTACCCATTGTCTTACGTAGTAGTGCCAATACGTCTTCTGCTTTTTTGTAGCTGCTTGCATCAACAAGGATAAAGCCTTCTTTTGGCATAATCAGCACGTAAGTGTGGCTGCTACGGCTGAACGCACGTGGCAGGAGGTCCATTACGATGTCATCTTTCAGGTTGTCTTTCTCTTTCTTTTTAAGAGGACGACCTTCCTGTGCTTCCATTGCTTCTACTTTTGCATTTAGTGAGTCTTTGATCACTGAAGCCGGCAGCATTTTTTCTTCTTTCTTAGCGCAAATCAGAATGCGGTTTTCAGAAACGTGCGTCATCATGTCGCCATTTCTACCCATCGCGCTAACCCAGCCAAACTTTTGCTTATCTTGGCTTCCACAAGGGATGAATCGGAACTCGGCTAGTTGAGTTTCCAGTTGATCGGCGTTGAAGTTAACCTCGCGGTTAACGCGGTATACCAGACAGTTTTTAAACCACATAAATCTTCTCTAGGCTTGATGACAAGGGACTAATCATAGGGAATTTTCCCGGCGTTGTCCTAATTGAATTGAAAAAGAGCATGATGAATCTCAAAAGAAAGTTATATGAAAATTTGTTTTCAAAGGTCACAAAAGTGTCATAATTGGTAGTAATAATGCTTATGCATAGAGGGGCGCTTTGTCCTTTAAATTCATTAGCTCAACTAACATAAGGTTATTCAATTATGTCTAGAAGGATTCTGGTTGTTGAAGACGAAGCTCCGATTCGCGAAATGCTATGCTTCGTGCTTGAACAGAAAGGTTATCAAGCAGTAGAAGCAGAAGATTACGACTCTGCGGTAACCAAGCTGGCTGAACCCTTCCCGGATTTAGTGCTACTAGACTGGATGCTACCAGGTGGTAGTGGTATTAACTTCATCAAACACATGAAGCGCGAAGAGTTAACTCGAAACATTCCCGTTGTGATGCTGACAGCTCGTGGTGAAGAAGAAGACAAAGTGCGCGGCTTAGAAGTTGGCGCGGATGACTACATCACCAAACCTTTCTCACCAAAAGAGTTGGTTGCTCGCCTTAAAGCCGTTATTCGCCGCGTAACACCGACTGCGCTCGAAGATGTGATTGATGTACAAGGTCTGAAGTTGGATCCTGTTTCTCACCGTGTGACCGCAAATGATGAAGCGGTTGATATGGGACCAACAGAGTTCAAAATGTTGCACTTCTTCATGACGCACCAAGAGCGTGTTTACAGTCGTGAACAACTACTAAACAATGTTTGGGGCACCAACGTGTATGTAGAAGACCGTACCGTTGATGTACATATTCGTCGTCTGCGTAAAGCGCTTGAGGCGGCAGGTCACGACAAACTCATCCAAACTGTTCGTGGCGCAGGATACCGTTTCTCGACGAAGGCATAACATCGCTAGCAGCTTATCAATACCATTTCTGGAGTAATGAGTGGTTGAAAGATTGACTTGGAAAAAGCTGGCCTGGGAGCTGGCTTTTTTTTACACCCCTTGGGTGATAATAGGTTGGATATTCGGTTATATGCCGTGGTTGCTTTTGGCGGCCACGGCTTTGCAGCTTGTATGGCATTTGCATAATCAGGTGCGCTTGTCGGCTTGGCTGTGGGATGAAAAGCGTCTTACGCCACCGTCAGGTAGTGGCAACTGGGAATCGTTATTCAACGGTTTATACCGATTGCAACAACGTCAGCGTCGTAAGCGTAAAGAGCTTACCAATTTGATTCGCCGTTTCCGTAATGGTGCTGAATCGCTGCCGGATGCGGTGGTGGTGTTTCGTGCTGAAGGTAACATCGTATGGTGTAACAAGCTCGCGCAACACCTTTTGGGTTTCCACTGGCCGGAAGATTCTGGGCAACCTATTTCTAACCTCATCCGTACTCCAGACTTTATTAAGTACATCAATAAACAAGACTTCTCAGAGCCGCTAGAAATGCGCTCACCATTGAATGTCGAGCGAATGTTGGAACTGCGTATCGTACCTTACACCGAAGGGGAACACCTGATGGTGGTGCGTGATGTGAGCCAACTTAAACAGCTTGAAGGTATGCGTCGTAACTTCTTCGCTAACGTATCTCATGAGCTTCGTACACCGATGACGGTACTGCAAGGCTACCTTGAGATGACGGAAGATCCAGACATGATTGTTGGTCCAATGTGGACGAAAGCGCATGGGGTGATGACAGAGCAGCTCAACCGCATGAACAGCTTGGTTAATCAGCTTCTGACGCTGTCTAAGATTGAAGCGGCACCAATGCATGAGTTGGAAGATGTGGTCAATGTCCCTAGCATGTTAGAAGTGCTAGAAAAGGAAGCGGTAAGCCTAAGTGGTGATGATCAACATCAGTTGAAGTTCGACGTGGATTCTAGTCTGCGCGTGCTCGGCGATGATGACCAACTGCGTAGTGCAATCTCTAACTTGGTGTACAACGCGGTGAAATACACCCCACCTGGTGCACACATCAACGTTCGTTGGTATCAAACCGCACAAGGCGCTTGTCTAGAGGTTGAAGACAGCGGTGATGGTATTGAACCACAACACTTACACCGATTGACCGAGCGTTTCTATCGCGTCGATAAAGCCCGCTCACGAGATACCGGCGGCAGTGGTCTTGGCTTAGCCATCGTGAAGCACGCGTTGAGCCACCATGACTCTCATCTCGAAATTTACAGTGAAGTTGGTGTCGGCAGTAAGTTCTCCTTCATCTTACCAAGTCGTTTAGTGGTGAAGTAATGAGTGTTGTATCCAAAGCTATTAAGAAGATCACTCTAGCCACGTTGATGCTTTCTAGCGTGGCTGTTGCACAAGATAAACCGCTGCCGAATTATCAAAAGACAACGGGTATTGCGGGCAACTTATTGTCAGTCGGTTCGGATACGCTAGCGGGCATGACCACGCTTTGGGTGGAAGAGTTTAAATCTATCTACCCGAATATTAATGCTCAGGTTCAGGCGTCTGGTTCATCGACTGCGCCACCGGCGTTAACGGAACAAACTGCACAATTCGGCCCAATGAGTCGCTCAATGCGTATGCGTGAGATCGAAGCATTTGAGCGGGTGCATGGTTACAAACCAACGGCGCTTCGTGTTGCGATTGATGCGATTGGTATTTTTGTGCACCAAGATAATCCAATCAAAGGGCTTAATTTCCATCAGTTGGATGCGATGTTTTCCGCGACTTTACGCTGTGGCGAAAGTGAGTTCATCACCAACTGGCGTGAGTTAGGCATCAAAGCTGAGTGGGCGAAACGTAATTTGCAGCTGTTTGGTCGTAACTCGGTATCGGGTACGTACGGTTATTTTAAAAGTAATGCCTTGTGTGGTGGTGATTTTAAAACTCGTGTGAACGAGCAACCGGGATCGGCGTCAGTGGTGCAGTCTGTGGCATCAACGATCAGTGGTGTAGGTTATTCAGGCGTAGGCTATCGCGTGGCGGGTGTTCGTTTAGTCCCAATTGCGAAAACAGGCACAGATTACGTTAGCCCTGTGCGTGAAAATATCATTTCAGGTAAGTACCCACTATCGCGCTACCTCTATGTATACGTGAATAAACATCCGGACTATCCGTTAAGCCCAATTGAAGCTGAGTTCATTCGCTTTATGTTCTCAGCTCAAGGGCAAGCGCTGGTCGCGAAAGACGGTTATGTTCCGATTACTGCTGATTTCGCTGCCGAGGAATTAAAAAAGGTCGGTTTATAAGCCGACCTTTTTCTTTATCTCATTGAGTTCGTAGTTAGAAGTTCAATGTCCATCCTGCGCTTTCCCAGCGTTGCTGTTCTTCCTGTAAATCGGCATCGAGCAGTTTGTTATTCTCCAACCAATCTTCCTCAACACAGGTAAGTACCCACTTATCTTCTTCTATCGATAATGTCAGCTCTGGTAGCGGGTCATCATTGCGTTGACCGTTGACCACAATCGCTAGACGCAGAATCTTAATTAAGTTGATGATGTCACTCTCTCTGTAGAGGTTAAACTCTGGGAACTCATTCAACTTGAGGGATTTACGTTGGAAGCGAGCTAAAGTCGCCAATACCAATTGCTGCTCGCGGTTAAAGCCGGGCAAGTTTGAGTGCAGCAGAATGTAGAATGAGTGACGATGGAAACCGCGCAGACTGATGCTCAAGCCGACTTCATGTAGCAAAGCCGCCCATTCCAATAAATCAAACAACTCACTTTTCTTCTTGATACCTAGTTCAGAACGAACATTGCACAGCATCTCTCTTGCATGACCTTTTACACGTGCTGCGTGTTCGATATCAACGCGATGTTGTTTTGCTAGGTTTTCTGTGGTGCGCATACGAATATCAGAACGAGCGAAGCGTTCTTCCATCTCGTAAAGCAGACCTTCACGCAATGCACCATCCGAGAAGAACATCTGGTTGATTTTTAGTGATTGGAAGATGGCAGATAAAATGGCTACACCAGCGGCAAAGACTGGCTTACGTTCATCGGTCAGACCAACAAGCTCGATATCATCAATGGACTCAAACTCGCACAATGTGTCGATGAGCTTGCCCAAACGCTTATTGGTGATCAGCCCATCTTCATGACCTAAACCAATCAATACTTCGCGAATCGCTTTAATAGTACCTGAAGAGCCGAGGGCAATATCCCAGCCTTTCTTGCGGTATTTTGCAGCAATGGACTCCATGCGTTGCTCTGCGGCGAGAATCGCTTTGCTGAAGTTTTTTCGCGAGAGTTTGCCATTATTGAAGAACTGTTCGGTAAAACTCACACAGCCCATTTGTTTGCTGTTGAGAAGCTCTGGCTCAAACTCTTGACCAATGATCATCTCGGTACTGCCGCCACCAATATCGACGACCAGTTTGGAGTTAGACTCCGCTTGCGTATGCGCGACGCCGAGATAGATGAGGCGAGCTTCTTCTTCGCCCGGAATGATTTCAATTGGGAAAGGCAGCACCTCTTTGGCTCGTTTTATAAAGAGGTGGGCGTTGTTAGCACGCCTTAAAGTGTGGGTGGCTGCAATTCTTACGTTTGAAGCTTCAAAGCCTTGCAAGCGTTCGGCGAACATTGCGAGGCACTCAAGACCTCGCTCCATTGCAGCATGGCTAAGATTGAGCTCTGAATCGAGTCCGGCAGCTAAGCGCACTCGCTGTTTATGGCGGCTGACTAATTGCAGGTCACTTCCAACAACTTTCGCCACCACCATATGGAAGCTGTTCGACCCAAGGTCAATGGCTGCAATATGGCGTACATCTTGTTCAAGTATCTGAGGCATCTGCTTTTTGTTTTCTTGTTTGCTTCTCTATATTTTTAAGATAGTCGTAGATGGCAACTTGTGAGCGAACTTTTTTACGATTACCTCGCGGTACGTAGCTGTTACTCATCTCCTTATCTATCAAACGAGCCTTTACTGTATCGGTAAAGTGAATGTTAGTTATATCAATAATGCGCTGTTTCAAACGTGGATCACGAACCGGAGCGGCAACTTCAATACGATGATCGATATTTCGCGTCATCCAGTCCGCTGATGAGATATAAACCTGCGGGTCGCCATCATTGTGGGTGATCACGACACGAGGGTGTTCGAGGAAACGGTCAACAATACTGATGATGCGAATGTTCTCGCTCACGCCTTCAATACCAGGGACGAGTGAACACATACCGCGGATGATCATATTAATTTTCACCCCAGCATTGCTTGCTCCATAAAGTTTATTGACGATGCCTTTGTCGACTAAGTTATTCACTTTGATCGTCAGTGCTGCTTGCTTGCCGGCTTTTGCGTTGGCAATCTCCCCATCAATCAAACGGTAGAGTTGTTTACGCGAATTGCGTGGTGAAACAATGAGGTGGTTAAACCTGACTGGACGATATGGGTTCTCGATATAGCCAAAGACGTTACGAACCTCATTCGTAATTTCTTGATCTGCAGTTAGCAACGCGAAGTCGGTGTAGATGCGTGCGGTTTTCTCGTGGAAGTTACCTGTACCTATATGGGCATAACGCACGATTTCGCCTTCTTCGCGGCGGCTAATCAGGAGCAGTTTGGAGTGAATTTTCAAGCCCGGCGCACCAAAGATAACGTGCACGCCCGCATCGGTGAGGACTTTTGACCACTCAATATTGGCTTCTTCATCAAATCGGGCTTGCAGCTCCACCACCACAGTTACGCTTTTGCCATTGTGGACTGCATCGATCAGTGAGTTCATCAAGCGTGAATCTTTGGCAACTCGGTAGATATTAATCTTGATCGCCAACACTTTAGGATCGAAGGAAGCTTGGCGAACCAGTTCAGAGATGTGATCAAAGGTGTGATAAGGGTAGTAAAGCAAAATGTCTTTGGCTTTGATCGCATCGAAACTGTTGGCGTAGCCTTCGAAGTCCGCACACTTCATCGGTGGCATGGGTTTGTTTTCTAGGTACTCACGACCAACATTTGGGAAGCCAATGAAGTCTTTAAAGTTGTGGTAACGACCACCGGGAATCAAACTGTCGTAGTTGGAGATTTGCAGTTTGCTACACAAGAAATCGAGCATCTCTTGCGGCATTTCACGCTCGTAAACAAAGCGCACTGGCATAGCGGTTAAGCGTTGGTTCACTCCTTCAGACATCTGTTCGAGCAAGCTGTATTCGATTTCTAGGCGTAAATCGTATTCGGCATCGCGGGTCATTTTCATCGCGTAGCCATTTAGCTCATCATAATCGAAGAAGCCTTTAAACAGCTCATCCAAACAGTAACGGATGATGTTGTCGAGCAGAATGATGGTCTTGCGACGTTTGCCTTTTTGCTCCGGAACCATAACGAAGCGGGGTAGGTGGTCAGTTGGGATTTCGAGTAAAGCGTATTGGGAATGATCGTCTTTGCGCAGATCGACGGTAATGTAGGCGTATTCGTCTTTTAGAAACTGCAACACATCGATGTCATCTTTAATCAACAGCGGAGTGATGTGTGGCATGACTTCTTTGCGAAAGTACTTGGTGATCCAGCGTTTTTGCGTGTCGTCCAGTTGATTTTCATTAACCAAGAAAATGCGGCGTCGCGCCATTTCTCGGATCAAGTCACCGTACAGTTCGTCAAATTGTTCGTTCAGCCTCAATGCTTTGGTTTGCATCTTAGTTAACAAGTGCTTAGAGTTATCGCTTCCACCTCGTTCTTGGCTGATCAAGATCCGACGTTTTACGTCTGCAAAGCGAACCTTGTAGAACTCATCTAAGTTATTGGAAAAGATCCCCAGAAAGCGAATACGTTCGATTAGGGGGACGGTTTTATCAGCGGCTTCTTGTAATACTCTCTCGTTAAAAGACAACCAACTAAGTTCTTTTTCTATATAGAGTTTTTCTGCGCTCATAACCTTACCTAGCCTAAAATGAAGTAAATCCGCACTCATCTGTGGGATAAAAAAGATGAGCCTGAACATTATGAGGTTTACGTTACAGATTTATTTCATAACACGGTCTGCATAAGAGTTGTATTCTTTTCAGTTGTTTAATGTGATCTGTAATATAATTGTCATCTTAACGACATATTCTAGTACTAAGTCAAAAAGGGTAGAGAGATCAATGGCACAAGCCGAGTTTTCATTGCAGGAAAAAGATAAAAAACGATTGATCAAAGATCGTTTGGTTCGATTTGCAGTGACATCCGGTGGTGTAGGCGTTCTTGCTGCTCTTGTGTTGATCTTCGTTTACCTTGCGATGGTGATCATTCCTCTGTTTTCTGATGCAGAGATCGAAACCAATTATGCCGCTCGTGCTACCCAAAGCGGGAAGCCACTCGCAATTTCCGTTGATGATTACTCTCAAATCGGTCTAGTGTTAACCCAATCCGGTGAAGTGCGTTTTCTTCCTCTCGATGATTCCAGCAAACCAGCGCTGTACACTCAGCAGATAGCCAACAACCCAGTGGCATTTTCTCAGTCTGCGCCAGGGTTAGGGTGGTATGGTTTGGTTGATGACCAAGGCAAAGCGCACATCTTCAAACCGGAATTTAATGCAACACTGCGCGAAAACACTCGCCCACCAGAAGTAGTGCCGTTTCGCACTTCAATGGACATGCAACTGACAGATGCATCCGATCCAGTTAAGAAGTTTGTTTTTAGTACTTCCACGCAAGCTCCAACCCTTGTTTGGCAAACACAAAGCGGCGTAATAAAAGCGCGTTGGCAAGTTCCTCAACTATTAGATGCATCACCTGTTACCCATGATTACACCTTCTCTTCAGGTTTTGATGCGCCAGACCAAATGTTGCTGACGCCAGATGGCAATAACCTTTACTTGCGCAATGGTTCAGAGCTGATTGTCTTGGTGAAAGGTGACAATAAGTTCTCAGTGCGTGAAGTGATCGATCTGACTCAGGGGGATAAAAAGCACTCTGTGAGAACGATGGATTTGTTGGCTGGGGCGTATTCTCTGCTTGTTACGCATAACGATGGTCGTGTATCGCAATGGTTTGATACGTTGCAGGGCGACCAGCGAACTTTGACTCACATTCGTGACTTTAAGTTGGCGTCTGAGCTGAAGTATTTACTTCCCGATTCACATCGCAAAGGTTTCTACAGCTTTTACACCAACGGTACGTTGCAAAGCCACTACACCACCAGTGAGAAGTTGGTGTTGTTTAAACGTGCCTACAAACAAGCGCCAGTGATGGCAGGAATGTCGAATAACGAGCGCTACTTGATCACATGGCAAAACGACGAATTGAATGTCGCGTTTGTTGATAACCCGTACCCAGAAGTCTCTCTGTCCTCCTTATGGCAAAAGGTTTGGTATGAAGGTTACCCAGAGCCCGAATTTGTGTGGCAATCTACCTCAGCCAGTGATGACTTCGAGGCGAAATTCAGCTTAGTGCCAATTGCGTTTGGTACTATCAAGGCGGCAATGTTTGCAATGTTGTTCTCGGTACCACTGGCTGTACTGGGCGCAATTTATACCGCTTACTTTATGTCACCACGTATGCGCCGTGTGGTGAAGCCATCTATCGAGTTAATGGAAGCTTTGCCTACGGTTATCATTGGTTTCCTTGCCGGACTTTGGTTCGCCCCAATTGTGGAAGACCATTTGATTACCGTCGTGGTGATGCTGTTTGTTTTGCCTCTGAGCACCATGGTGATGGGCGGTCTATGGGCACTTATTCCACAACCGATACGTAACCGCCTTCCAAACGGCTGGCATGCTTTGGTCTTAATGCCTTTGCTTCTGCTGTTGATCGGTTTGGGTGTATGGGTATCACCAATGCTTGAGCAAGCCTTCTTTGGCGGGGACATGCGTTTGTTCCTAACTGACCATGGCATTGGCTTTGATCAACGTAACGCGCTGGTGGTTGGTTTGGCGATGGGCTTTGCGGTTATTCCAACGATTTTCACCATTGCCGAAGATGCGATTTTCTCTGTGCCGAAACACTTATCGGACGGTTCATTAGCGCTTGGCGCAACGCCATGGCAAACCCTGATTTATGTGGTTCTGCTGACAGCTAGTCCGGGGATCTTCTCGGCAATCATGATGGGACTTGGGCGTGCTGTGGGCGAAACCATGATTGTATTAATGGCGACAGGTAATACGCCATTAATGGATTGGAACGTGCTAGAAGGCTTGCGTAGCTTGTCGGCAACCATTGCTGTTGAATTGCCAGAATCGGAAGTGGGCAGTTCGCATTATCGATTGTTGTTCCTATCGGCATTAATTTTGTTTGTCTTCACCTTTGCGGTGAACGCCTTGGCAGAATGGGTTCGTCAAAGACTAAGAGATAAATATCGTGCGTTGTAATCAGTTAACGAAAGAGCGAGTAATAGCGTGTTAAATTGGATTCGTTCTGGCGCACCTTGGATTTGGTTAACCGGGGGAGCGGTAAGCATCAGCCTGCTTTCTGTCCTCGGGTTATTGCTATTGATTGGCTGGAAGGGGCTTACTTACTTCTGGCCTGCGCCACTTTATCAATGGAATGTTGCTGCGCTGACTCCGGTGCAGGGCGAAGTGCTGCATGAAAACTCGATTCTGGTTGGTCAGGTATACGAACGCAGCTTCGTGCCAAGAAGTTACCTGCCAAAAGAAGCAGCAGATAAACTCGCAGAAGACGAAGAGTTTGCGACGCGCCTAAATATCAAAATTGCCAACCGTGAATTGTACCCAGCGGACTTTATCTCTGTGTTGAGAATGCAGTTGGATGACCCAACGACGCCGGGCGAATGGGCAGTGATTGAACGTAGCAGCGGTGGCTACTTCTTCGGTAAGTTTGTTGCCTTCCAAGACGGTAAAACGCGTTACGAAAACAACATTCAAACGCTTTTGGATCAAAAGCTCGATGATGCCGAAACCTTGCATCATGAAATCGACATGCTGGTGGATGACCAAGTAAAAGACTTGGGATGGCAATTGGAGCAGCTTCGTTTAGACAAACGTAAGCATGAGCTTAACGACACCATCACTGAAGACTTTTTAGCAAACAACAGCAAGCGTAAGGCAGAAATTGAAGCTGAGTTAGCCAAGCTAGACATGCAGCTTGATGGACTGCGTTTGGGCTTCTCTGATTATGCGCTGATTGTCGAAGACATGACTGGGACTCAAGTTTCGATTCCATTAGAAGACATTTTGGACTACTGGTATCCAAACCAAATGTCACTGCCTGAAAAGGTTGCCCATTGGGGAAAACAGGTTTGGAAGTTCTTATCCGAAGACCCTCGCGAATCGAACTCTGAAGGTGGGGTTTTCCCAGCGATTTTCGGTACGGTTTTCTTGGTTATCATCATGTCGATCATCGTGATGCCATTAGGTGTGGTTGCGGCGATTTATTTGCATGAATATGCCAAGAATAATGCCCTAACTCGGGTGATCCGTATTGCGGTGATTAACCTTGCTGGTGTTCCTTCTATTGTTTACGGCGTATTTGGTTTGGGCTTTTTTGTGTATACCATTGGTGCCTCAATCGATAACCTGTTTTATGCCGAGCGATTACCTGCTCCAACCTTTGGTACGCCGGGCTTGTTGTGGTCTGCATTGACGCTGGCGGTCTTGACACTACCAGTGGTGATTGTTACCACAGAAGAAGGTTTAACCCGTATTCCGAGTTCAGTTCGTCATGGTTCGTTAGCCTTGGGTGCAACGCAGTTCGAAACGCTTTGGCGTGTGGTTTTGCCTATGGCAACCCCTGCGATAATCACTGGTTTGATTCTTGCGATTGCTCGCGCTGCGGGTGAGGTAGCACCATTGATGCTGGTGGGGGTCGTGAAGTTAGCTTCTAGCTTACCGGTGGATGGGCAATTCCCTTACGTGCATTTAGACAGAAAGTTTATGCACTTAGGCTTCCACATTTACGATGTCGGATTCCAGACCTCTAATATCGAAGCTGCGCGTCCGTTGGTTTACGCGACTTCCTTCTTACTCGTGACGGTTATTGTCGGACTAAACTTAACAGCAATCAGTATTCGTAATAATCTGCGAGAGAAATACCGAACTTTAGGACAAGATTAAGCATGTTTAACTTTGATAATACATTAGGTTATGAGCCACCATTGGATGTGCACAACCTGACGGATGAACAAACGGCTATCTCGATTGAGAACCTTAATCTTTTCTATGGTCAGGCTCAGGCGTTGCATGATATCTCCATGCGCATCCCAAAAGGACGCGTAACCGCATTCATCGGACCGTCCGGTTGTGGTAAATCTACATTGCTGCGCTGTATCAACCGCATGAACGATTTAGTCGAAGGTTGTAAGGTGACGGGGAAAGTACGTTTGCACGGTAAGAATGTGTACAACCCAAGTGTGGATGTGGCAACGCTGCGTCGCCGAGTAGGCATGGTATTCCAGCGCCCAAACCCATTCCCTAAGTCGATTTACGAAAACGTGGTTTACGGTCTTCGTCTACAAGGGGTGAAGAACAGTCGCATGTTGGACGATGCGGTCGAGCGTTCGCTGCGTTCTGCGGCATTATGGGACGAGGTAAAAGACCGTTTACATGAAAACGCATTTGGACTTTCTGGTGGTCAGCAACAACGTTTAGTGATTGCTCGCGCCGTCGCGATTGAGCCAGAAGTACTATTATTGGATGAGCCAACGTCGGCTTTGGATCCAATCTCAACTTTAACTATTGAAGAGCTTATCAACGAGCTCAAGACTCAATATACTGTGGTTATCGTTACCCATAACATGCAACAAGCAGCGCGCGTCAGTGACCACACTGCGTTCATTCATATGGGTAAGTTGATTGAATATTCGGATGCGGATTCGATCTTCACTTCTCCAATGAAGAAACAAACCGAAGATTACATTACCGGTCGTTACGGGTAAGCCGCGACCTTTCAAGGATTAAAAGGAAAGCCATGCACTTTGGACGTCACATCTCAGGACAATTTAACGTAGAGCTAGAATCGATTCGTACCCATGTACTCACCATGGGAGGCTTGGTAGAACAGCAATTGTCGTATGCTATTCAAGCCTTGCATAAGGAAGACATCGAACTGGCACGTAAAGTTGTGCGTGATGATCACAAAGTTAATGCGATGGAAGTGTCGATTGATGACGCTTGTACTCGCATCATTGCTAAGCGTCAGCCTACAGCAAAAGACTTACGCTTGATCATGGCTATCATTAAGACCATCACAGATCTTGAGCGCATTGGTGATGTTGCAACACGTATTGCCTATGTGGCGATTGAAAGCCCATCATCGAAAGAGCGCCAATTCCAAGTCTCGTTAGAGCCTTTATGTCGTCAAGCAATCCAAATGTTACACCAAGTGCTTGATGCGTTTGCTCGTATGGATGTAGAAGCCGCAGCAGAAGTACACAAGCTTGATGATAAGTTGGATGCGGAATACGAAGCGGTGATTCGTCAGTTGATGACTTACATGATGGAAGACCCGAAAAACATTCCACATATTCTGCAAGTGATGTGGTCGGCGCGAGCCATTGAACGCGTGGGTGACCGTTGCCAAAATATCTGTGAATACATTATCTACTTCGTGAAAGGAAAAGATGTACGCCATCTAGGTGATCAAAGCATCGATGACGTACTGAAGTAAGTCTTAAAGGCGCAAACCAAAGCCTAGAGAAAAGTTAATGGCAGTGTCTGTGTAGGTGTGTGTTTTATCGTTCATGAAAACGTCTAAATCCGCACCTGCTCGAACTGATAATATTGGGTTAACTTGATATACGTAAGCGCCACCAATACTCAATCCGTTCGCATCTCTTCGTTCATTGCGATATGTTCCATCGTACTGCGCTAATCCTAAGCTCGCTTGAAATCCCATCTGTGGTTGATGACCAAATAAGTGTTGAAAGCCAATACGGTAGGCGTCAATGGTTTCATCATAATTACCGCTCTTATAAGTAATCTGAGAGTAATCAAAATACAGCGCATCAAAGCCCGCAATATCGGTCGCCCCCAATTGGATACCTGCCCCTCGAAATGAGCCAATCTTAACTTCTGGAGAGACATAAATACCTGAAGCTTGGACACTAATAGGAGCGAGAATAAGGGCAGCGAGAGAGAATTTGCGTTTCATAGAGTTACCTAAATAAAAGCCTTCCTTGGCTATGAACTTATTGAGTGCAGTTTTTACTTAAAGCTAATTTGAACACCAACGCCGCCAGCAACGTCAGATGAAGAATATTTGCCTGATGATTCATAGTGGAATGTGCCCGACAGGCTTACTTGATC
The DNA here is from genome assembly GCF_024181835.1 of Vibrio sp. Y29_XK_CS5. Taxonomy (NCBI): domain Bacteria; kingdom Pseudomonadati; phylum Pseudomonadota; class Gammaproteobacteria; order Vibrionales; family Vibrionaceae; genus Vibrio; species Vibrio sp. Y29_XK_CS5. The sequence goes on along the minus strand of NZ_JAMZAM010000007.1, from coordinate 239,709 downwards.
ACTTAGACCGTACGCACCACCAATCGCTACTGCTTCTTTACTACCAGAAAAACCCACACCGGCACCGATTGCCAGTTCACCATTGGTTGCATAAGGGCGAGCGTTGGTGACTGCGTGTAGACTTGCGCGAATACCGTCCATTTGTTCTGCTTGTTGGTTTAAGCGGTAGTCGTATTCTGCGGCTAAGCCTTCTAAGTGGTTCAGACGGTCATCCGTCGGGTTATTTTCAATAGGATTTGATGGCAGTTGCGGTGTTGGACGCTCAGGGACTTCAGGAATACCGTTGTCTGGTTCAGGAAGCGTTGGGTGCTCTGGTGCTGCTTCGATTGGTGGTGTTGGTGATTGATCTGGATGTGGACGATCTGGCACTCCAGGAACACCGTTATCAACTTCTGGTAGAACAGGTTGCTCTGGCACACCTTGAATTGGGTTGGTTGGAATGCCTGGGTGTGGACGATCCGGGATAACAGCTGCAATTGAGCTGAAAGAAGCAAGAAGGGTGCAAGCAGCGGTAAGCTTTACAATTTTTTTAGTCATGTCTGAACTCTCAATAAGTAAACGAGGGACAGCATCCTTACTGTAAGCAATCGCTTTTTGTCATTTCCCTTAAAAGCAGGGCTATCTTATTGAGAAGTATGATTTATGACTAAATGGCTATCGTTATCTAAGTGATAATCAAATCTTATCACCCTGTGATTTTAGACCTTGTTGAATAAGCTCTGTTAACCATTTTACTAGTGGGTTATTCCGGTTTCTCACATGCATATGAGCGTGAATAGACTTCATTTGTGGTTGACCATCAATCGTGACATCAACGGCTCTTAATCCCGGAAATTGCTCTACCGGAAGTAAATTGGAGTGAGGTAAATACATGTCGGTGTGTTTGACGACATCAAGTATTGCAGAGACCATTTCTGAGCGAAAGCCAATGCTGTGTTCAATGCCCATTTCGGTAAGAAGCTCAGATGCGTAACTGAACTTGTCGTTCCAACCTGGGGAAATCAAAGAAGCAATTGGGTATCCGCCAAGATCATGTGGCTCAACATGAGTCTTGGTGATTGGGTGATCTTCACGGACAAAAATACGCCCTTTCAAATCCAGTAGCTTCGGTGTGTAGATCTCTTTATTGGTCAGAAGTAACTCGTAATTTACTCCCATCAGTGTTTCACCTTTCAAGATCTCATCAACCGTGCTGTTCGACCAACCAACTAATTCAAGTTGAGCATTAGGTGCTAACGCTCTCATTTGTTCGAAGAGGAAACCGGGCAAGCAAGTCATTGTGATTGGTGCCAGTGCAATTCGAATTTTGTTGTCCACTTCGGCAGGATCAAACTGATGAGAGCGATTAACTGCGGCAGCTAAACCATCGAGATGGGGGGTAATATCATTGGCAAGAGATTCGGCGAACGGTGTCGGTTCAAGACCAGTTTTGACCTTCACAAACAGCTCATCATCGAAGTGATTACGTAGCTTTTGTAATGCCTGACTGATCGCTGGCTGAGAGACAAACAAGCGCTGTGATGCTTTACGCATGTTTCGCTCTTGCATCAAAACCATAAAGGTCTTGAGCAGATTCAGGTCAAGGGTGTGAAACAGGTCTTTCGCCATGATACATCTCTAATATTTATCAGGAACGAAGGTTTGATCGTCGATAGGCGCACGGACATAACCTTCTTTATTCAACTCTGGCAATTCGATAACTGGATGCTCAAGTTCTTCGTATTCGACTTGACTAAGCAGATGGCTGATACAGTTCAATCGAGCTTTCTTTTTATCATCAGAAGGGACTACCCACCAAGGACAGTTTTTCGTATCTGTGTAGGCAAACATCTTATCTTTTGCCTCTGAATATTCTGCCCAGCGATTGCGTGATTCCAAATCCATTGGGCTGAACTTCCAGCGTTTAATTGGGGTGTTGATGCGTTCTAGAAAGCGCTTTTCTTGCTCTTCATCGGAGACCGAAAACCAGTACTTAATTAAGATGATGCCAGAGCGCTGAAGCATGCGTTCAAACTCCGGGCAAGAACGGAGAAACTCTTCATATTGATCTGGGGTACAAAAGCCCATGACTTTCTCTACGCCGGCACGGTTGTACCAACTGCGGTCAAACAGTACGATTTCTCCAGCAGCAGGCAGGTGTGCCACATAACGCTGGAAGTACCATTGTGTTTTTTCTTTCTCTGTTGGGGCGGGAAGGGCTGCGATACGGCAGACACGAGGGTTGAGTTTTTCAGTGATACGTTTGATGGTGCCACCTTTGCCAGCGGCGTCACGTCCTTCAAAAAGTACCACGACTTTAAGCCCTTTGTGTTTGACCCACTCTTGGAGCTTAACCAACTCAATTTGCAGTTGTTCTAGTGCTTCTTCGTATTCCTTTTTCTTCAGTTTCGCCATGTTTCCTCCCGTCCTTAGTTATCAATATGTTAGCACTCAATAACTAAAGACGGGATTTGAAAGCTCTTAATTGAGAGCTGTTACCATGTTCGCGATAGCATCGGTGTTGGTGACTGGAATCGAAAAATCATCTATATCGGCAGCGCCCATTTTGCTTTGCTCGGCAATAAAGGTCATGTGACTTGGGCGAGTTGTCTTGCCAGATAAATGCACTTCAGTGACTTTGGCTTGTTCAACGATCTGACCAACATTGTCCGCATTCACACCAGCGCCCGCCATGATCGCAATGCGTCCTTGTGCTTGTTCAACTAAGGTTTTAAGCGCATCGATACCTTGCGGTGCCGAAGGCGCAAGACCGGAGGTTAAAATACGTTCACAACCTAAGCTGATCACTTCTTCTAACGCTTTTTCAGCGTCGCGACACTGGTCAAAGGCACGATGGAAGGTCACGCCTAAGCCAAGCGCTTGAGCAAATTCACACAGCGCAGTTGCGTACGGCATATGAATGTTGCCGTCTTGAGTGAGCACGCCGAGTACGACACCATTCAAGCCTGCTTGTTTAGCGGCTTCAATATCCCAACGCATCATTTCGATTTCTTCCTCACTATAGAAGAAGTCGCCTTGGCGAGGGCGAATCATCGCGTAAACCGGAATAGTAGAGCGTTTAGCAGCTTGCTGCATAAAGCCATAGCTTGGGGTTAAGCCACCCAAAGCAAGTGAAGAGCAGAGTTCGATGCGGGTTGCACCACCGGCAATCGCGTTGTGGAGAGATTCAATGTTATCAATACAGACTTCAAGTTGAGTGTTCACTAGGTTGTCCTGAATTATTGTAATTACAGCAAATACTAGCAGGACAAAAGGGGAGAATCTGTACTGAGACGGAGGGAAATAGAGGTAAACTTTTTGCGTGATGCTTGCCTCTTTTGCTTTTCAAAAATGCAGATAAAAAGAAAGCCCAGAGTGAACTCTGGGCTTTTTTATGACTTTACTTAGACTGATTGGCGTTTGCGGTTTTTCCGCTATAGCTTTTTGCTTTATATATACATCCAACCAACACGCCCGTTGAGCTTGGGCTATGTAGTCTATTACTTGCTTAGGTCGTCTGCGTGCTCAGATAGGAACGCTGCAACACCTTTTGGAGATGCGTCCATACCTGCTTTACCTTCTTCCCATTGTGCAGGACATACTTCGCCGTGCTTCTGGTGGAAGTTTAGTGCATCAACCATGCGTAGCATTTCGTCGATGTTACGACCTAGTGGTAGATCGTTAACTACTTGGTGACGTACAAGACCTTCTTCGTCGATTAGGAAAGAACCACGGAAAGCAACGCCTGCTTCTGGGTGCTCTACATCGTACGCTTTACAGATTTCGTGTTTAACGTCAGCAACTAGAGGGTATTTAACTTGACCGATACCGCCATCTTCGATAGCAGTGTTACGCCATGCGTTGTGAGAGAACTGAGAATCGATAGAAACACCGATTACTTCAACACCTTTAGCTTGGAAATCAGCTAGACGGTTGTCGAATGCGATTAGCTCAGATGGGCAAACGAAAGTGAAATCTAGTGGGTAGAAGAATACTACTGCTTTCTTACCTTTAGTGAATTCTGCAAAGTTGAAGTTTTCAACGATTTCGCCGTTACCTAGAACAGCTGCTGCAGTAAAGTCAGGGGCTTGACGACCTACTAGTACCATTTTTTTGCTCCTAAAAAATTTGGTTTGATCCAAACCTACATTCAGTTATTTAGGTTTGGTCCTTGTTTGTGCGAGACAAACTATAGTACAGATTGTAGTATTGAAAAAAGCGAAATAAATAGATTGAGTTCATCGAAAAAAGCGATAATAACGAAACTATTATCTCGATCACTGGAACAGCAATAGATACAAATAGAATTATGAATAAATGGCCTAGCTTGAAGCAGTTACACTATTTGGTCACTCTGCATGAAACTCGACATTTTAGTGATGCTGCTGAGCGTTGTTTTGTCAGTCAATCTACCTTAAGTAAAGGCATCCAAAACCTTGAAGAGTTGATTGGTTGCCCGCTTTATGAAAAGAAAGATAAAAAAAGCCCATTAGTTTTCACCCAAGCTGGTGAGATGGTGGTGCAGCACGGTCGAGAACTGCTCGCTAAAGGGCAAGACCTTGTTGAGCTGGGGCGCCTATGCCAAGGCGATGATATGGAAGGGCAGCTTAAAGTAGGCTGTATTCCGACCATTGCTCCTTTCTTATTGTGCGACCTTGTTCAAGAGGTGAACTACCGCTTCCCACAATTAAACCTTCTATTAAGAGAAGATACGACGACCAACTTGCTGCAAGCACTTCGCCACGGTGAGTTGGACGTGTTGATTCTGGCTCTGCCAGTCGAAATAGAGGGAATGGAAAGCCGAGTGGTGGGGCAAGACCCGTTCCGCATGGTGATCAGCGCCAATCAAGCGGATTCCGTACCTGTGCCGATCCGTTATGCAGACTTGCCAGATGAATCCGTCTTCTTATTAGAGAAAGAGCACTGTCTTACAGAGCACGCGGTTTCAGCATGTAAGTTGACGGACAAAGAGAAGATCAACCCATTCACCGCAACCAGTCTTCATACATTGGTGCAAATGGTGGCGAATGGTCTGGGCACCACGTTCATTCCGCAAATGGCGATTGATCATGGTTTGCTACACAACCAGAACTTAGTGGTGATCGACCCTCCTGGTCAGCAAGCATATCGCGATATTGGTTTGGTTTGGCGTCCGAGCTCATCACGATCAAACACTTTCAATCAATTGGCAGAAGTCGTCTCTGAACTGCTTTAGCTATTAGTATTAGCCTGCTACTCCCGATCTAATATCAAAAAGCGCACTAGAAATAGTGCGCTTTTTAGCATTTTATTCTGCGCGTGAACTTTGACTTGTAAAATTTTACAGATGAACTTTCATGAAGCTTTCATAAAATAGTGAAATTTCACAATGTTAATTTTACACAACTGCCTGTGTAACGCGTTTAAGTCGCGTTTAATTTCCTCTTCCTAGCCCTTGTGAATACAAGGATTTTTCTCCTGCCTCACTATTCATACGCTTGTTTGAATTCAAAAATAACCTGTAAAATTAATGTAATTTAATTACGTAATAACTTACAAATTAAACTCAAAAATCAAACACTTGTTTGATACCGAATAAAACTTTGAATTTAACGTTTTGTTTACTTGAGGGGTTTCGCTTAAACCTTTGTTGGGTTAGCTTAATTAAAGGCTTGTAAGACTTATGTCTAGATTGAAAAAGCAATTCAGGTTGCGCAATGTATAGACACAACGAAGCGAAGTGAACACCAAATCGAAGGATGTAATTTGTTGTTCATAACTTACAAATGTAGCTTTAGGCTGACTGCCCAAGATGGATAAAGCACGTTAAGGATGAATGATTATGCTTGCTCAGACAGAACAAAAAACACAACAACTAAAGCAAACCCAAGGCATGCTTGAGGTGAATGGAGTCGTTGCTCCTGAACATCAAGCAATTTTCCCTGTTGAAGCCCAAACCTTTTTATCTCTGCTGTGTGAAAAATTTGCCGGACGTGTTGAACAGTTGCTGGAAGCACGAGAAGAGAAGCAAGCACGCATCGACGCTGGTGAACTGCCAGACTTTCTACCAGAGACACAAGACATTCGTGAAGGAAGTTGGAAGATCCTTGGAATCCCGCAAGATCTGCAAGATCGCCGAGTGGAGATTACAGGACCGACTGATCGCAAGATGGTGATTAACGCACTGAATGCGAATGTAAAAGTGTTCATGGCAGACTTCGAAGATTCGATGTCCCCTGCGTGGAGTAAAGTGCTGGATGGTCAAATCAACCTGCGCGACGCTGTTAATGGCACCATCAGCTACACCAACCCTGGCAATGGCAAACACTATCAGCTGGCAGAAGACCCAGCGGTGTTGATCTGCCGTGTTCGCGGACTCCATCTAAAAGAAAAACACGTAACGTGGCACGGTCAGATCATTCCAGGTGCGCTATTCGATTTCGCTCTGTACTTCTACAACAACTACAAAGCGCTACTGAAAAAGGGAAGCGGTCCTTACTTCTACATTCCAAAACTGCAATCGCATCATGAAGCGAAGTGGTGGAGCGAAGTGTTCCATTTCACCGAAGAGTATTTTGGTTTGGATACAGGCACCATCAAAGCGACTGTACTGATTGAAACCTTACCAGCCGTATTCGAAATGGATGAGATTCTGTTCTCACTGAAAGAGCACATCGTTGGTTTGAACTGTGGTCGCTGGGATTACATCTTTAGCTACATCAAAACACTGAAAAACCACCCAGATCGCGTACTTCCGGATCGCCAAGTGGTGACGATGGACAAGCCATTCCTCAACGCTTACTCAAGATTATTGGTGCGCACTTGTCATAAACGTGGCGCATTTGCGATGGGCGGTATGGCAGCCTTTATTCCGGCTAAAGACCCACAAGAAAACCAAAAAGTGCTGGATAAGATCCACAACGATAAATCGCTAGAAGCTAACAACGGTCATGACGGCACTTGGGTTGCACACCCAGGTTTGGCAGACACCGCAATGGAAGTGTTCAGTGCCACATTGGGGCAGCGCACCAACCAATTGGACGTGAGACGCTCAGAAGACGCACCAATCACTGCCGCAGAGCTGCTTGAACCGTGCGAAGGTGAACGCTCAGAAGAGGGCATGCGCCATAACATCCGCGTTGCGCTGCAATACATCGAAGCTTGGATCTCTGGCAACGGTTGTGTGCCGATTTACGGGCTGATGGAAGACGCAGCAACAGCAGAAATCTCACGCGCTTCTATCTGGCAATGGATTCAACACGGCAAGTCGCTCGATAACGGATTGAAGGTCACTAAAGAGCTGTTCGAACTCTACCTGAAAGAAGAGATTGAAGTCGTGAAGCAAGAAATTGGCGATCAGCGTTACCAAGCAGGTCGATTTGAAGAAGCGGCAGACTTGATGGCAAGGCTCACCACAAGCGATGAACTGACCAACTTTTTAACCATTCCAGGTTATGACTACTTGGATTAACCCAAAGACTTAGAACACTAATTTTATTTAACTAATACATGTTTATTTAACTAATACGTGTTTGTTTAATGACTACGTGAAAGATTCGAGGCAGATAAGGATGTACTGCCTGAGAACGGAAAACTCAACGCACATGCACAAGTGCACATTATAAGAGGGATAGACCAATGACTAACTTAACTCGCCGCCAACAAATTGAAGCTCTGGAAAAAGATTGGGCAACCAACCCACGCTGGAAAAACGTAAAGCGTACTTACACAGCAGAAGAAGTGGTAGAACTGCGTGGCTCTATGGTGCCTGCGAACACAATCGCACAACGTGGTGCTGACAAACTTTGGTCACTGGTCAACGGTAGTTCAAAGAAAGGCTACGTAAACTGTCTTGGTGCACTGACGGGTGGTCAAGCCGTACAGCAAGCAAAAGCAGGTATTGAAGCGATTTACCTATCAGGTTGGCAGGTAGCGGCGGACAACAATACCGCTTCGACGATGTACCCAGATCAATCTCTGTATCCAGTAGATTCTGTACCGTCGGTAGTAAAACGCATCAATAACTCATTCCGTCGTGCAGACCAAATTCAGTGGTCAGCAGGTAAGTCACCAGAAGACGAAGGCGGTATTGATTACTTCCTACCAATCGTAGCGGATGCAGAAGCAGGCTTTGGTGGTGTATTGAACGCTTACGAGCTAATGAAATCGATGATCGACGCAGGTGCGGCAGGTGTTCACTTTGAAGACCAACTGGCATCCGTGAAGAAGTGTGGTCACATGGGCGGTAAAGTTCTGGTTCCAACTCAAGAAGCAGTGCAAAAACTGGTAGCAGCTCGCCTAGCAGCGGACGTTGCTGGCACGACAACACTAGTAATCGCACGTACCGATGCAAACGCAGCAGACCTACTAACATCTGACTGTGACCCATATGATAAAGACTTCATCGAAGGTGAGCGTACTCAAGAAGGTTTCTACCGTGTACGTGCAGGTATCGACCAAGCTATCTCTCGTGGTCTAGCTTACGCGCCATATGCGGATCTAATCTGGTGTGAGACAGCAACGCCATGTCTAGAAGAAGCACGCAAGTTTGCAGAAGCGATTCATGCAGAGTACCCAGACCAATTGTTGGCATACAACTGTTCGCCTTCATTCAACTGGGAGAAGAACCTAGACGCTGAAACCATTGCTAAGTTCCAACAAGAGCTGGCTAACATGGGCTACAAGTACCAGTTCATCACGCTAGCAGGTATCCACAACATGTGGTTCAACATGTTCGAATTGGCACACGCTTACGCTCAAGGTGAAGGCATGCGTCATTACGTTGAGAAAGTTCAGCGTCCTGAGTTTGAAGCGGCAGAGAAAGGCTACACGTTCGTAGCGCACCAACAAGAGGTTGGTACGGGTTACTTCGATAGAATGACCAACACAATCCAAGGTGGTAACTCATCAGTGACAGCACTGACAGGTTCTACTGAAGAAGACCAATTTTAATCATCATAGAGTCGACTATTACTACGTTAGTAATGACATCTTTGAGCGGCGATTGAGCCGCTCTTTTTTTGTCTACGATTCGAGAAAAACGTAGTGGCGTATTAATCCGCTTCGATTTCTTCCGGCTCGGTTTCTTCTTGCAGCTCTAACAAGTTAATTGCAATAGTCACAAAGTCTGTATCAGTGATGATGCCGACCAAGTGACCTTTATTGACCACTGGCAAACAGCCGACTTTATGCTTTTGCATATAGATTGCGCTTTCTTTTAAACCTGCCCTTGGTTCGGCAGTCATGATGTTGGTGTGCATCATTTGGTAAAGCGGAGTATCGAGGGTAAAAGATTGTTCTGCCTCATCTGGGTGCAAGCAGGATTCTTGTGCGGCAAGAATATCGCGTTGAGTCACCAAGCCTTTTAAGTGTTTATTGGCATCAACAACCGGAATATGTCGAATATCAAGCGCGTCCATCATACTTTTTGCGTCACGTAATGTGTGCTCACGCAGCAAGGTATGAGGGTTGCGAGTCATCATGTCTTCAACCTTGATCATAGAGACCTCCAGCGGCATTGTCCTTCTCTTAAATATAGAGAATATTTTGCTGTATATCTGGGAGCTAACTCGTTTTTCACTAATAAAATAATACGATTAGATGGAGATCAATCAGAGGTGAAAATGGACTGGTGTTTTCCATAAATCCAGCTACTCATTTAGGGCGATGTTAGGATGTAAGCGCTATCATAAATAACCAAAGCTAAGGCGTTGAAACCTTAGCTTTGGTTACTCTTAACGTTGCTTGAAATGCACACAGATAAGACCATACGCTTTCGCATCGACACAGCGACCAATGTAGTGTTTACCAGGTACGTTCACAGCGCAGTGGCGAGGGACTTGTTTTAAGGCACAAGCTTGTTGCTGAGCTCGAAACAAATCTGTTCTCTCATCGCCAAAACTGCTGACAGAAAACAACAATATTGAAGCACTTAAAGTGGCTAGAAAGATCTTCATACTTACCTCAATTTATCATCAAAGAGCGTATCGCTCACTCTCAATATAGTCGCCCTTATCTCTATTGATAAGTTTGTTTTTAATTGGTAATTGCAGGGTGGAAACTCAATGCGAGTCAGTTTGCACTTTTGACTGATAAGGTGTGTAGACCGCAGTTAATCCAATGAATTGAATCGCACATTTTTACTTGCTTGATTTTCCAAGATAAGCCTGTGGAAGAAGATACGCTCAGGCTTACCAGATTGAAGATAACAACCTAAATGAAACGAACAACGTGTAACAAACTCATTGCGCTGACAGTAGCGGCATTCAGCATGCAATCTGCTCAGGCAATTGTGCTAGGAGATGAGCAAACCGACCCGGTAGATCGCGTGACTTTACGAGCAAGTAACATGGCAGAGTTCCCGTTGTGTGGCGGCACTATGTTGACTGAACGATGGGTGTTGACTGCGGCACACTGTGTGGTGATGGGGCAGGGAACCAACGAAGCGAGCTACTATGTGACTCCGCCGGGAGAACTGTCGGTGAATGCCAACGTTTATGAACTTAACTCTGCTGGGCTGGATAACTTCTATCCTGTGTCTCACGTTGTGGTTCACCCCGACTACACGCGGATTTCAAAGGCTGAGATTGACAGCAATGGCAATGTGAAACCTATCCAAACGGGTTTAGATTCAGACATCGCGTTATTGTATCTCACACGCCCAGTAGCAAATGCACGCTTTGCTGACTTAGCGAATAAAACTGATATGGAGAATATCGAAGCGCGTCTGGCAGCGGATTGGAACGATAACGACCTGACCAATCAACGTGTCGAAAACGTGCAAGTATTTGGGTGGGGAACCACTCAGCCGGATGCATCTGAACCTTCCAATACGCTCAAAACTACCATCAGTACATTTTTACCTATCGATAAATGTTATGAGCGTTTAGAAATTGGCAGCAGTTTTCCGGGGATCATTGATTCCAGAGAGAACCAAACCAAAATCTGTACACTACCAACGAAAAACCGAGTGTTAGAACCGGATAGCCACACTCAGTATGGCAACTCCGCGTGTAAAGGTGATAGTGGTGGTCCGCTGGTGGATGTGGCGACGGGCAAACAGATTGGAATTGTTAGTGGTGCGCCTCTTATTCTGCCTACGTGTGGCTCTTTGACGATCCCAAGCTTCTACACCAAAGTGAGCCAATATTACGATTGGGTGCAGTCTTACATCACCGCCGGTGGTCCACCGAGCAGTTACATCATTGAGCCGAATTTCATCAAAGAAGCGAATAGTGGAAGTGGTGGTGGGGAAGAGGAGTGCCACGATGGCATTGCGACCAACAATTGTGATTTCAGAGGTTCTGAGGACGACGGTGGTAGCCTAGGCGCTTGGCTATTCGGCTTATTGGTTCCACTGGTGTGGGCGCGCCGACGCAAAAGTTAAACGATCAACGACTGATAAACATTTTAAAAAGCAGCGAACTTCGCTGCTTTTTTTATGCGCGTCTGTTTTGCGTCTTTCACGTTTTATTACACTCTTGGTGAAAGCTTTTACAGTCAATCTAGGGGGATTTGCTTGCTATTGCAGCATGTAAACATATACTAGTCTGCTGCGAAAAACTCGTCGCAATTTTATCGTCGTCTTTGACGTGATTTGACCAATAGATAAGACAAGTAACATGCAAGTATCAGATTTCCATTTCGACCTTCCAGATGAACTCATCGCTCGCTACCCTCAACCAGAGCGTACCGCTAGCCGACTGCTGCAAATGGACGGCAATACTGGTGAACTTATTGATGGCACGTTTACCGATGTGCTGGAGCAGGTTCAAGCCGGTGACCTAGTGGTTTTCAACAATACTCGCGTTATTCCTGCGCGTTTGTTTGGTCGTAAAGAATCAGGCGGTAAGCTAGAAGTGTTAGTGGAGCGCATGCTCGACGAGAAAAGCATTCTGGCGCACGTTCGTTGTTCGAAATCGCCAAAACCAGGTACAACGATCTTTGTTGGTGAAAACGATGAATACTCAGCACAAATGGTCGCTCGTCATGATGCACTGTTTGAACTGAAATTTAATTCTGATAACACGGTACTAGAGATTCTGGAAGAAATTGGTCACATGCCACTTCCTCCATACATCGACCGTCCAGATGAAGACGCGGATAAAGAGCGTTACCAAACGGTTTACAACCAAAAGCCTGGTGCGGTTGCTGCGCCAACGGCGGGTCTTCATTTTGATGATGTTCTGCTTGAAAAAATCAAAGCGAAAGGCGCTGAGTTTGCATACGTTACTTTGCATGTGGGAGCGGGTACGTTCCAGCCAGTAAAAGTGGATGACATTAATGATCACCACATGCACGCAGAATACGTTGAAGTACCACAAGACGTAGTGGATGCGATTAACGCAACTAAGGCGCGCGGTGGTCGCATCATCGCTGTAGGTACAACGTCTGTTCGCTCACTAGAAAGTGCAGCGCAAGACGCGCTCAAGAAAGGCACAGAACTGGTTCCATTCTTTGGCGATACTGAAATCTTTATCTACCCTGGTTACGAGTACCAGTTGGTGGATTGCTTGATCACCAATTTCCACCTACCTGAATCAACCCTGATCATGTTGGTAAGTGCGTTTGCAGGTTACGAGAACACCATGAATGCTTACAAGCACGCGGTGGAAAACAAATACCGTTTCTTCTCGTACGGTGATTCAATGTTTATTAAAAAGAAGACCGCATAATGTTTTGACCCTTTTCTAGCCCTCCTCTCAAAAAAGGGGGAGGCTAGGAGGGGGAGAAAGTTAACGATTTACGAGTGCTAGCAGTAAGCTAGGAAATAAAGTGGAATCTCTGCTTTGTCTCTCGCACGGAAAAGCGACCGCTCCTTAAAATAGGGTTTACCACCCTGGATACATAGTCAGACTGTTTCTCTGACACCCGGAGGCATCGTGAAATTAAAATTCGATCTTAAGAAGAAAAACGGCAATGCACGTCGTGGTCAATTGACCTTCGAACGTGGCACTGTTCAAACTCCTGCGTTCATGCCAGTAGGTACTTACGGTACCGTTAAAGGCATGACACCAGAAGAAGTGAAAGGTACTGGTGCAGAAATCCTGCTAGGTAACACTTTCCACCTATGGCTACGTCCTGGTCAAGAAGTGATGAAAATGCACGGTGACCTGCACGATTTCATGAACTGGCACGGTCCTATTCTTACCGATTCAGGCGGTTTCCAAGTATTCAGTCTAGGAAAAATGCGTAAGATCACTGAGAAAGGTGTTCACTTCCGTAGCCCTGTAAACGGTGACAAGATTTTCATGGACGCGGAAAAGTCGATGGAAATCCAAAAAGACCTAGGTTCTGACATTGTAATGATCTTCGACGAGTGTACGCCATACCCGGCGACACACAACGAAGCGAAAAAATCGATGGAAATGTCACTACGCTGGGCACAGCGCTCACGTGATCACTTCAACAAACTAGAAAACCCGAACAACCTATTTGGTATCGTTCAAGGTGGTGTCTACGAAGATCTACGTGATGTGTCTATCAAAGGTCTGACAGAAATCGGCTTTGATGGTTACGCAGTTGGTGGTCTTGCAGTAGGCGAACCGAAAGAAGACATGCACCGTATTCTTGAGCACACATGTCCACAACTTCCAGAAGATAAGCCTCGTTACCTAATGGGTGTAGGTAAACCGGAAGATTTGGTTGAAGGTGTTCGTCGTGGTATCGACATGTTTGACTGTGTAATGCCAACGCGTAACGCGCGTAATGGTCACCTATTTGTGACTGGTGGTGTGATCAAGATCCGTAATGCGAAACATAAAACGGATACAACTCCGCTAGATCCGCATTGTGACTGTTACACTTGTCAGCACTACAGCAAATCGTACCTTCACCACCTAGAGCGTTGTAACGAAATCCTAGGTGCTCGCCTGAACACTATCCACAACCTACGCTACTACCAGCGTCTGATGGAAAGCATTCGTAAGGCGATTGATGAAGATCGTTTCGATGAGTTTGTTACTGAGTTCTATGAGCGTCGTGGTCGTGAAGTGCCACCGCTTGCAAAAGAGCAGTAATTGACAGATTAAAAGAATTAAAGCCTTTGGCATGTTGCCAGAGGCTTTTGCTAATAAAGTAGGCTAACGTACGTTATTTTTGAGAAGGTGATCTCTATTACTTAATCTCAAACTTGAATCTAAATTACGAAAGCCCAACTTGTTGGATTATCAATAAAATATAATGAGGATGTTTTAATGTTTATTTCTCAAGCTCACGCAGCAGCAGAAGGCGCACCAGCAGGCGGCGGTTTTGAAATGCTAATCATGCTAGGCATGTTCGCGGTGATCTTCTACTTCATGATCTACCGTCCGCAATCTAAGCGTGTTAAAGAACACAAGAACCTAATGTCTTCTATGGGCAAAGGTGATGAAGTTCTAACAAGCGGCGGTCTAGTGGGTAAAATCACTAAGATTGCTGAAGACAACGATTTCATTTCAATTGAGCTAAACGCAAACAATGAAGTTGTAATCAAGAAAGACTTCGTAACTGCAGTGCTACCAAAAGGTACGCTGAAGTCTCTATAAAACAGCTAAAGGATCCTCGCTGTGCTAAACCGTTATCCATTATGGAAGTACTTGATGGTATTTTTTGCCATCATCACCGCTGCGTTGTACGCACTTCCAAATATCTACGGTGAAGATCCGGCTATTCAAGTTACAGGGGCGCGTGGCGCCTCTGTAGATATGTCAACGCTGGATGCTGTCACCAAAGCTCTTGATAAAGAGCATCTCTCTCATAAATCCATTGCTCTCGAGAATGGATCAATCCTTGTTCGTTTCAATGACACTGACACTCAAATCAGTGCCCGCGATATCATCAGCGAAGCGCTTGGCAAAGATAAAATTGTTGCACTAAACCTTGCTCCATCTACGCCAGATTGGCTAGAAGCAATCGGTGCGTCGCCACTTAAGCTAGGTCTTGACCTTCGCGGTGGTGTTCACTTCCTAATGGAAGTTGACATGGACGCGGCGATGGAGAAGTTGGTTGGTCAACAAGAAGAAGCTTTCCGTAGCGAACTTCGTGAAGCTAAGATCCGTTACCGTGCAATCCGTCCTTCTGGTACAGAAGGTGTGGAAGTACTGCTACGTAATGAGGAGCAGCTAGCGGAAGCGAAAGCAACGCTAGAAAAGAATCACCCAGACATGAACTTTGTCGACTCTGATTCTAATGGTCGTTACGCGTTGATTGCCACCTTTACCGAGCAACGTTTACAAGAGATACGTAACTACGCAGTTGAACAAAACATCACGATTCTTCGTAACCGTGTTAACGAACTGGGTGTTGCTGAACCATTGGTTCAACGTCAAGGTGCTAGCCGCATCGTAGTTGAGCTACCAGGTGTTCAAGACACAGCTCGTGCGAAGGAAATTCTAGGTGCTACAGCAACACTAGAGTTCCGCGAAGTTGACGATAAAGCTGACCTATCAGCGGCGGCAAATGGTCGCGCGCCAGCAGGTAGCGAAATCAAGATGGACCGTGATGGTCGCCCAGTTGTGCTTAAGAAGCGCGTTATTCTTGGTGGTCAAAGCATCACGGATGCAAGTTCAAGTGTTGATGAATACGGTCGCCCACAAGTTAACATCTCGCTAGACAGCGAAGGTGGCAACAAAATGTCCGCGTTCTCTAAGAAGAACATCGGTAAGCTAATGGCTACCGTGTTTGCAGAATACAAAGACAGTGGTCGTCGTACGCCTGAAGGCAAAGTTATCCTTGATAAGCATGAAGAAGTTATCAACCAAGCAACGATTCAATCGGCTCTTGGTCGTAACTTCCGTATCACGGGTATCGACTCTGCAGCAGAAGCGCACAACCTAGCACTTCTACTTCGTGCTGGTGCACTAATCGCACCGATCTCTATCGTTGAAGAACGTACCATTGGTCCATCAATGGGTCAGCAAAACATCGATATGGGTATCCAAGCATGTATCTGGGGTATGGTTGCGGTAATGCTGTTTACGCTGCTTTACTACCGTGGTTTTGGTCTGATTGCTAACATTGCGTTGATGGCAAACTTGGTTCTTATCATTGGTGTAATGTCGATGATTCCAGGCGCTACCATGACGTTGCCAGGTATTGCCGGTATCGTATTAACCGTCGGTATGGCGGTCGATGCGAACGTGCTGATATTCGAGCGTATCCGTGAAGAGCTTCGAGATGGACGCAGTCCTCAGCAAGCGATTCACCAAGGTTACGCAAACGCATTCAGTACCATTGCCGATGCGAACATCACAACGCTTATCACTGCAATCATTCTATTTGCAGTGGGTACAGGCGCAGTGAAGGGCTTCGCGGTAACACTATCTATCGGTATCTTAACTTCAATGTTCACCGCTATTGTGGGTACACGTTGTATCGTGAACCTGATTTACGGTGGCAAACGCGTTGATAAATTGTCGATCTAAGGCTGGGAATTAATATGTTTCAAATTCTAAAAGCAGAAAACACGATCGGCTTTATGCGTTGGTCGAAAGTCGCGTTCGTATTCTCCATCTTTATGATCGCTGCTTCTATCTTCACGCTATCAACCAAATGGTTGAACTGGGGTCTAGACTTTACTGGTGGTACGCTAATCGAGGTAGGTTTTGAACAACCTGCAAACCTTGAAGAAATTCGTGCAGCACTAGATTCAAAAGGCTTCGGCGATGCGACAGTTCAAAACTTCGGTAGTGCTCGTGAAGTGATGGTTCGTCTTCGTCCACGTGACGACGTTTCAGGTGAAACGCTAGGCAACCAAATCATTGGTGCGATCAAAGAAGGTACTGGCGAAAGCGTAGAAATGCGTCGTATTGAATTCGTAGGTCCAAATGTTGGTGATGAGCTAACAGAAGCGGGCGGTCTGGCGATCCTTGTATCGCTAATCTGTATCCTGATCTACGTATCGATGCGATTTGAATGGCGTCTAGCGGCTGGTGCGGTAATGGCACTGGCACACGATATCATCATCACGCTGGGTGTATTCTCATTCCTACAAATCGAAGTTGACCTTACCATCGTAGCGGCGCTACTAACGGTAGTCGGTTACTCGCTCAATGATACCATTGTTGTATTCGACCGGATTCGTGAAAACTTCCGTAAGATGCGTAAGGGTGAACCTTCGGACATCATGGACGCTTCAATTACTCAAACATTGAGCCGTACTTTGATTACGTCTGGTACGACGTTGTTCGTGGTAATTGCACTGTTTATGCAAGGTGGTGCGATGATTCACGGCTTTGCAACAGCGCTATTACTAGGTATCACTGTTGGTACTTACTCTTCTATCTACGTAGCATCAGCGCTAGCGCTAAAACTGGGCATTCAGAAAGAGCACTTGATGCCACCTCAAGTAGAAAAAGAAGGTGCAGAGTTCGACGAGATGCCATAAGGCAGATTGAGAACCGAAAACAAAAACCGCTGAGCAGTCAGCGGTTTTTTTATGCTTGATAGATTTGATTGTTTCACTTTTCTTTGAAGTATTTCCAGCTTGAATTGTAGTTTTTTGATTGAGTTGAATATCGGAAGTATGTTCAACAATTTCGGGGGGAAATAATGTCAAGGCAAGCTGAAATAAAAGTACAGTTACTGAAGTTTGTAGAGATTTCTTACAAACACTATAAAGGCGTTACCACCAAGCTAGTTACTGGGCAGGTAAATGTCCGAGAGCTTTTAGAGCAGTGCGAGTGGGGGCTTTGTAAGTACAGATTTAAGCCGAGTAAAATTGATCAAGCGCTCCGTGAAGCTTGGGTTTAGTTGATTATGCTAAATAGAATTCTACCTATTCCGGTTTTACTCAGTGTTTCAGGGCCCTGCATAGCAAGCCCACTCCACGATACTTACCTTGATATACGCAATAATTTATACAAGATGCAGTATATCGAGGTGGTAGAAGCTATGGCGGGACCAAACCTATCGATTGAAGAGCTAAATAGTATTAAATCTCACCCAATAAAATTTGGTCATCAATTTCCATTTTTATCATCCATCCCATCAAGTTTGGTTACGGAGCTGTCTTACTTTGAAGCATACAGTGAGGATGGAGGCGTTGGGTGTCTTTCCGTAAACGGATTTGGAGATGTATACCAGCCAGTCACGGTTTCGTTGCAGTTTCTAATGAAGGAACAAGTATGGAAGGTTAAGCACGTAAAAATAGACCACTTACCTGACTACGACCGTTTCTATAAACAGGCAGATTGTTCGATATAAAAAAGCCCCGCTCAATGAGCGGGGCTATTCAAAAGTCATCAGCGTGACGGGCTTAGTATGACTTCAGAATCTTACTTAAGGATCGCGCTGTTGCCGTTTTCGCGAACGTGTTTAAGGATAGATTTCACGCCACGAGCACTAGAAGCAACAATGTTACCAGACTTCATGTAGTCAGTACCGCCAGCGAAGTCAGTTAGGATTGCGCCAGCTTCACGAGCGATAAGCTCACCTGCAGCCATCTGCCAAGGTTTTAGACCTAGCTCAAAGTAACCATCTACACGACCAGCTGCCACATAACATAGGTCAAGAGCAGAACAACCGCTACGACGGAAGTCTGCACACTCAGTGAATAGAGAGCCTACGATCTTGATGTAAGACTCAGAGTGTTGCTTCTGTTTGAATGGGAAACCAGTCGCAAGAACAGTACCGTGTAGGTCTTTAAGTTGAGTAACACGGATACGAGCGTTGTTTAGCTGAGCGCCAGCACCGCGTTGTGCAGTGAATAGCTCGTTTTGCATTGGATCGTATACACAAGCCACTTCAGTTTTACCTTTGAAGCGAACCGCGATAGATACTGCGAAAGTTGGGTAACCTTTTACAAAGTTATTAGTGCCATCCATTGGGTCGATGATCCATTGTACGTCTTTATCTTTACCTTCGATAAGACCAGCTTCTTCAGCAACGATGCAGTGCTCTGGGTAAGAGTGCTTGATAGTATCGATGATGATAGCTTCTGCTTCTTTGTCTACATTAGTAACAAAGTCATTAGTGCCTTTTAGCGTAGATTCAATTTTATCTGTGTTTTCTAATGATTTAGCAATGTGATTGCCTGCCTTTCGCGCAGCGCGAATAGCAATGTTTAGCATTGGATGCATACGAATTTCCCAACGGATGTTAAAGAACAATTTAAAGCGGCGGCGAGTATACCAGAGTCAAACGAAAAGGGAAGTGGTTATTTTTTGTGCGCAAGCAAAACGAGTTGTGATAGCTATGTCGATAGAGAAGAAAACAATTGATGAGAATGCGAATAGAAGCCCGCTTCACTCTAGGGTGTATTAGAAAATTATGATAATATCCCTCGGTTTTAATTCAGGTAGCAAACACAGATGTTGGATCAAGTAAAAATCGTACTCGTCGGAACTTCTCATTCAGGCAACATTGGCTCGGCAGCTCGAGCAATGAAAGTCATGGGTTTAAGCCAACTAGTATTGGTTGATCCGCAATGTGAAGTCGATGATCAAACCCTTGCGCTTGCTGCTGGTGCTGGTGATATTGCTCAAAATGCCACTGTAGTAAGTACGCTTGAAGAAGCCATTGAAGATTGTGGTCTTGTTGTGGGTTCAAGTGCTCGCTCACGTACACTTGAATGGCCAATGCTTGAGCCACGTGAGTGTGGAGAAAAGTTTGCAGTTGAAGGGCAAAAGCACCCAGTCGCATTGGTCTTTGGTCGAGAAAGAACCGGTCTAACGAATGATGAACTGCAAAAGTGTCACTATCATGTTTGCATTCCTGCTAACCCTGAATACAGTTCGCTTAACTTAGCGATGGCCGTCCAAACGTTGAGCTATGAAGTTCGCGTTGCACACCTCAACCTAGAGCAAAGCCAATACGCCCCAAGTGGGCCTGAAGAGTATCCACGTCATAAAGAGCTAGAAATGTTCTTTGAGCACCTTGAAAAGGTGATGGTTGATACCCAATTTATCAACAAAGAACAGCCGGGTCAGGTGATGAACAAGCTGCGTCGTTTGTACTCACGTGCACGACCAGAGGCGCAAGAGTTGAATATTCTGCGCGGTGTTTTGACGGCGATCGAAAAGAAACTCTGAACAAATAATAACCACTTTAGGTGTAAGGATGAATACCTGACTAAAATAGTCAAATAAATACTTGACCGTTTTAGTCGGGTATGGAAAAATCCTAATCATTACAAACCATGTGGATACGGTGTGGTATGAAACTTACATCTAAAGGAAGATATGCGGTGACAGCCATGCTGGATGTGGCACTGCATTCGCAACAAAACCCAGTACCTCTTGCAGATATCTCAGAGCGTCAAGGGATCTCGCTCTCATACTTAGAGCAGCTTTTTTCAAAATTGCGTAAAGCAGGCCTTGTAGCCAGCGTTCGTGGTCCTGGTGGTGGTTACCGACTTGGAGCAGACGCGCACAGCATTGCCATTGGCACTGTGATTGCCGCGGTTGATGAGTCAGTAGACGCAACCAAATGCCAAGGCAAAGGCGATTGCCAGGGTGGCACTCGTTGCTTAACTCACACCCTATGGCGTGACCTGAGCTCTCGTATTAGTGACTTCTTGAATAACATTACGCTCGGTGAGCTAATGACAGACAATGAAGTTTTAGAAATTTCTGATCGTCAGGACATTGATCTGGCGGTAACTCATGGGCTTTCAAACAAAAATACAACCGCCGCGCCCATCGGTGTAAACGTCCGCTCTTAGCGGTCAGCATTTTACATTGGAGTAGAGAATGAAACTGCCGATTTATCTTGATTATTCCGCTACATGTCCAGTAGATCCTCGTGTTGCTGAAAAAATGGTTCAGTACATGACAATGGATGGCACATTTGGCAACCCAGCTTCGCGTTCGCACCGTTACGGCTGGCAGGCAGAAGAAGCTGTAGATACTGCTCGTGAGCAAATTGCTGACCTTCTAAATGCAGATCCTCGCGAAATCGTATTCACATCTGGTGCGACAGAGTCTGACAACCTTGCTATCAAAGGTGCAGCACATTTTTACTCTAAGAAGGGTAAACACGTAATCACTTGTAAAACAGAGCATAAAGCGGTTCTTGACCCATGTCGTCAACTAGAACGCGAAGGCTTTGAAGTGACTTACCTAGAGCCAGAATCAAACGGTCTGATCGATCTAAACAAACTTCAAGCAGCGATGCGAGAAGACACTGTTTTGGTATCAATCATGCACGTTAACAACGAGATTGGTGTAATCCAAGACATCGCTGCAATCGGCGAACTATGTCGTGAACGTAAGATTGTGTTCCACGTGGATGCGGCACAGTCTGCGGGCAAACTGCCAATCGATGTTCAAGAATTGAAAGTTGACCTAATTTCACTGTCTGCGCACAAAGTATACGGTCCTAAAGGCATTGGCGCACTTTACGTACGTCGTAAGCCTCGTATCCGTCTGGAAGCGCAAATGCACGGTGGTGGTCATGAGCGTGGTTTCCGTTCGGGTACACTTCCAACTCACCAAATCGTGGGTATGGGTGAAGCGTTCCGTGTAGCGAAGGAAGACATGCAAAAAGATTACGATCACGCGCTAGCACTTCGTAACCGTCTTCTAGATGGCGTTAAAGATCTAGAAGCAGTAACGGTGAACGGTGATCTTGAACAGCGTGTTCCACACAACCTAAACGTGAGCTTTGCATTCGTAGAAGGTGAATCTCTACTGATGTCACTGAAAGACCTAGCAGTATCTTCTGGTAGTGCTTGTACATCAGCGAGCCTAGAGCCATCTTACGTTCTTCGTGCACTTGGTCTAGACGACGAATTGGCGCACAGCTCAGTACGTTTCTCATTTGGTCGTTTCACGACTGAAGCAGAAATTGATTACGCAATTGAACAAATCCGCGTTGCAGTGACTAAGCTACGCGACATGTCTCCTCTATGGGATATGTACAAGGAAGGGGTTGATCTGAGCACTGTTGAATGGGCTCACCATTAATCTCACGGACTGAATAGAGGATTCGAGGTAATTTATCATGGCATACAGCGAAAAAGTAATTGATCACTACGAGAACCCACGTAACGTTGGTT
This sequence comes from Vibrio sp. Y29_XK_CS5, assembly GCF_024181835.1. NCBI lineage: Bacteria > Pseudomonadati > Pseudomonadota > Gammaproteobacteria > Vibrionales > Vibrionaceae > Vibrio > Vibrio sp. Y29_XK_CS5. The sequence goes on along the minus strand of NZ_JAMZAM010000007.1, from coordinate 217,775 downwards.
CGTTCGATAAAGAAGACCCATCAGTAGGCAGCGGCATGGTTGGCGCACCAGCTTGTGGTGACGTAATGAAGCTTCAAATCAAAGTGACGCCAGAAGGCATCATTGAAGACGCGAAATTCAAAACATACGGTTGTGGTAGTGCAATCGCTTCAAGCTCACTAGTAACTGAGTGGGTAAAAGGCAAGTCTATCGACGAAGCGGCATCTATCAAAAACTCTGAGATTGCAGAAGAGCTAGAGCTTCCACCAGTGAAAGTTCACTGCTCAATCCTTGCGGAAGACGCAATCAAAGCAGCGGTTGCTGACTACAAGAAAAAACACCAGGAATAATTATTCCGTATATAATGGGAGCCCTTGAAATGCTCCCATTCCAAAACGTAATTTAGACAGACTAAGGTGCAGTATGGCCATCACAATGACAGAATCAGCGGCAAGTCGCGTAAAAGCATTCCTAGATAACCGAGGCAAAGGTATCGGTTTGCGTCTTGGAGTGAAGACGACAGGCTGTTCCGGCATGGCTTACGTTCTTGAGTTTGTTGATGATCTAAACGAAGAAGATGAAGTTTTTGAACTGTCGGATGTAAAGATCATCATTGATAAGAAAAGCCTAGTATACCTAGACGGTACTGAGCTGGATTACGTTAAGGAAGGGTTGAATGAAGGTTTTGAGTTCAACAACCCTAACGCGAAAAGTGAATGTGGTTGTGGTGAAAGCTTCAACGTCTAATTGACTGTCCTTCTGGGCAAGCGAGTCCAGAAGGCTTTACTAGGACCCGATCTTAATGAATCACTTTGAATTATTTGGGCTACCAAGTCAGTTTCAGCTGGATGGTAGCCTTCTTTCTTCTCAGTTCCGAGAACTACAAAAACGCTTCCACCCAGACAACTTTGCGACTGCCTCAGAGCGTGATCGCTTGATGGCTGTTCAAAAAGCAGCGCAAATCAACGATGCGTATCAAATACTTAAGCATCCAATCTCTCGCGCTGAATACATATTGGCAGAAAACGGCACAGAAATTCGTGGTGAGCAACAAACCATGCAAGACCCGATGTTCCTAATGGAACAAATGGAACTGCGTGAAGAACTGGAAGACATTGCTGACAGCTCTGATCCTGAATCAGCGCTTTTTGACTTCGATTCTAAGGTCAGCAAAATGTACAAACAGCATTTGGCGAGTGTAGAACAAGAACTTGACCAAGGTCTTTGGGCGGAAGCTGCAGACCGAGTTCGTAAACTCAAATTCATTGCCAAGCTAAAGAACGAAATTGAACTGGTTGAAGACAAGCTCCTCGGCTAGTTAGCGCGACAAGGACCCATCATGGCATTACTTCAAATCGCAGAACCGGGCCAAAGCTCGGCACCTCATGAGCACAAGTTAGCAGCGGGTATCGACTTAGGTACTACCAACTCTTTGGTTGCGTCTGTTCGCAGCGGTGACGCAAACACACTGACAGACGATCAAGGTCGTAGCATTTTGCCTTCTGTGGTGAACTACGCACAGGACTCGGCTTTAGTTGGTTACGAGGCAAAAGCAAAAGCAGAGCAAGAACCAGAAAACACCATTATTTCGGCAAAACGTCTGATTGGTCGTTCACTAAAAGACATTCAAGCTCGCTACCCATCTTTGCCTTACCAATTTAAAGAAAGCGACAACGGTCTGCCTATTTTGCAAACTGCACAAGGTGACAAGAACCCGATTGAAGTGTCTGCCGATATTCTTAAAGCACTAGGAAAACGTGCAGAAGAGACACTCGGCGGCGAGTTAGCTGGCGTGGTTATTACTGTTCCTGCTTACTTTGATGATGCTCAACGTGCTGGTACAAAAGATGCGGCGAAATTGGCGGGGCTTCATGTGCTACGTCTGCTTAACGAGCCGACAGCTGCAGCGATCGCTTACGGCCTAGACTCTGGTCAAGAGGGCGTGATTGCGGTTTACGATCTAGGTGGCGGTACGTTCGATATCTCCATCCTACGTTTGTCAAAAGGCGTATTTGAAGTATTAGCAACAGGTGGTGATTCTGCGCTAGGCGGTGATGATTTTGACCACCTATTAGCGGATTACCTAATGGAGCAAGCTGGTCTAGAAGCGCCGCTTTCTGCTGAGAAAAACCGTGCACTACTGAACATTGCAACAGCAACTAAGATTGCTTTCTCTGAGCAAGACAGTGTTGATGTTGATGTATTTGGTTGGAAAGGTTCTGTGACTCGCGAGCAGTTCGAAGATCTGATTCGTCCGCTAGTGAAGAAAACCCTGATGTCTTGCCGTCGTGCATTGAAAGATGCGGATGTGGATGCGGAAGACGTACTTGAAGCGGTTATGGTTGGCGGTTCAACTCGCACATTGCTTGTTCGTGAAATGGTAGGCGAATTCTTCGGTCGTACACCACTGACAAGCATTAACCCAGATGAAGTTGTTGCAATCGGCGCGGGTATTCAAGCAGATATCCTAGCGGGTAACAAACCTGACTCTGAGATGCTGCTTCTGGACGTTATTCCTTTATCTCTTGGTATTGAAACCATGGGCGGCTTGGTTGAGAAAATCATTCCACGTAACACCACTATTCCTGTGGCTCGTGCGCAAGAGTTTACGACGTTCAAAGATGGTCAAACGGCAATGAGCGTGCACACTGTACAAGGTGAACGAGAAATGGTGGATGACTGTCGTTCACTGGCTCGTTTCTCATTAAAAGGCATTCCACCGATGGCGGCTGGTGCTGCACACATTCGCGTGACGTACCAAGTGGACGCTGATGGTCTGTTGTCTGTCACTGCGATGGAAAAGAGCACGGGTGTTCAGGCTGAAATCCAAGTGAAACCTTCTTACGGTTTAAGCGATGACGAAGTCGCAAACATGCTGCGTGACTCGATGACTTACGCGAAAGAAGACATGCAAGCTCGTGCACTGGCTGAGCAGCGCGTAGAAGCGGATCGTGTGATTGAAGGTTTGATTGCTGCGATGCAAGCTGATGGTGATGAACTACTATCAGACCAAGAGAAACAAGACCTATTAAAAGTGATTGAAGCGCTGATTGAACTGCGCAACGGCGAAGATGCGGACGCTATCGAGCAAGGCATCAAAGACACCGACAAAGCAAGCCAAGATTTTGCGTCGCGCCGTATGGATAAATCGATTCGAGCTGCACTGTCAGGTCAGTCAGTTAATGATATATAAGAGATAAGTAGTTATGCCTAAGATTATTGTATTACCACACGAAGATTTGTGCCCAGAGGGTGCAGTGTTGGAAGCAAACACTGGTGACACCGTTCTAGACGTAGCGCTAAAAAATGGCATTGGTATCGAACACGCATGTGAAAAGTCATGTGCATGTACTACCTGCCACGTGATCATTCGTGAAGGTTTTGATTCGCTAGAAGAGAGTGAAGAGCTAGAAGATGACATGCTAGATAAAGCATGGGGTCTAGAGCCTGAATCTCGTCTTGGTTGCCAAGCAAAAGTAGCGGATGAAGATTTGGTTGTTGAAATTCCAAAATACACGCTAAACCACGCGTCGGAAGATCACTAATACTATCTCCCCAACATAGGGGCGAAGCAAAAGGAAGATGAGCAATGAAATGGACAGATTCTCGCGATATCGCGATTGAGCTTTGTGACAAGTTTCCCGACTTAGATCCTAAAACCGTACGTTTTACCGATCTTCACCAATGGATCATGGAGTTGGATGAGTTTGACGATGAGCCAAACCATTGTAATGAAAAGATTCTAGAAGCGGTTATCTTGTGCTGGATGGACGAAGCAGACTAATGCTCAATTCGGCGGTAAAACGCAGCAGAGTTAACAATTCTCACTAAAAAAAGCGGACCTTTAGGTCCGTTTTTTTATCAAGTTGACATTTTTACCCTACATAATGCTAACATCCGTTAGTTATTAAAAAAGAAGAGGCGTAGGCAACGCCGTTATAAGACAAGGAGAAACCATGTCTACACAGATGTCTGTATTTCTTAGCCAAGAACCAGCGGCACCACATTGGGGCGACAAAGCACTGCTTTCTTTCGCTGAGAATGGCGCAACCATTCACCTAGGTGAAGGTCACGATCTTGGTGCGATTCAACGTGCAGCGCGTCAACTCGATGGCCAAGGAATTCGTTCAGTTTTACTTGCTGGTGATAACTGGGATTTGGAGAGCGTTTGGGCATTCCACCAAGGTTACCGCAACCCGAAAAAACACGGCACACTAGAATGGGTTGAGCTTTCTGAGCAAGACCAAGCAGAGCTTCACGCTCGCATCACTTCTACGGACTTTACTCGCGATATCATCAACAAAACTGCAGAAGAAGTGGCGCCACGTCAATTGGCAACCATGGCAGCTGAATTCATCAAATCTATCGCGCCACAAGGTACAGTAACGGCTCGTATCGTTAAAGATAAAGATCTGCTTTCTGAAGGTTGGGAAGGTATTTATGCCGTAGGTCGTGGCTCTGAGCGCACATCGGCAATGCTGCAACTTGATTACAACCCAACAGGCGATGAAAACGCACCAGTCTTTGCATGTCTAGTAGGTAAAGGCATCACCTTTGATTCAGGTGGTTACAGCTTGAAGCCATCAAACTTCATGACAGCAATGAAAGCGGATATGGGCGGTTCAGGTACGATTACTGGCGGTCTTGGTCTTGCTATTCTTCGTGGTCTTAATAAGCGTGTAAAGCTTATCCTTTGTTGTGCGGAGAACATGGTCTCTGGTCGCGCACTTAAACTGGGCGACATCATCACTTACAAAAATGGTAAGACCGTTGAGATCATGAATACCGACGCAGAAGGTCGTTTGGTTCTTGCTGATGGTCTTATTTACGCAAGTGAGCAAAACCCTGAACTGATCATTGACTGTGCGACCCTAACGGGCGCAGCGAAGAATGCACTAGGGAACGATTACCATGCATTAATGAGCTTTGATGATGAGCTTTCTCATCAAGCGCTAACGGCGGCAAACCAAGAGAAAGAAGGCCTGTGGCCACTGCCTCTTGCTGATTTTCACCGTGGCATGCTGCCGTCAAACTTTGCTGACCTATCTAACATCAGTTCTGGCGATTACTCACCTGGCGCAAGTACAGCGGCAGCATTCTTGTCTTACTTCGTTGAGGATTACAAGAAAGGTTGGTTGCACTTTGACTGTGCAGGCACGTACCGTAAGTCAGCGTCTGATAAGTGGGCTGCAGGCGCAACAGGCATGGGTGTTCGCACACTTGCTCGTTTCTTGAACGAACAAGCAGCAAAATAAGACTTTTACCAGTGCAGACACCCCGTCTGTACTGGTATAACTAAGAGAGACGCAAGTCACTCATATAAAACTATTATTACAAGTACAAAAAGGAAACTTTATGGCTCTAGAAAGAACGTTTTCAATTGTTAAGCCCGACGCTGTAGAACGCAACCTGATTGGTGAAATCTACCACCGTATCGAAAAGGCGGGTCTACGTATCGTTGCTGCAAAAATGGTTCATCTGACAAAAGAACAGGCGAGCGGTTTTTACGCAGAACATGAAGGCAAACCTTTTTTCCCTGCACTGAAAGAGTTCATGACATCTGGTCCTATCATGGTTCAGGTTCTTGAAGGTGAAGATGCAATCGCACGCTACCGTGAGCTAATGGGCAAAACAAACCCAGAAGAAGCAGCATGTGGCACTATCCGTGCCGATTACGCACTAAGCATGCGCCATAACTCTGTTCATGGTTCGGATAGCCCTGAGTCAGCAGCTCGTGAAATCGAGTACTTCTTCCCAGAGTCAGAGATTTGCCCTCGCTAATCTTGTACTAATTTGCTTCCTAAGCCTCGGATCTTTCCGGGGCTTTTTTTTATCTGTTACTTAGAAAGAATGAATGATAATAATTGGCTAAAATTTAATCATTAAGATTTTAATGCCTTAGCGAAGTCGGGGTCTTACAGCCCTTGTTGTAGCTGCATAAAGGCTGTACAATTCGCGCCCTTATTCTTGTTTCAGTCATTGAGAGGCAACATGACCACTGAAAAAATCAATCTACTCGACTTTGATCGCAAGGGCATGCGTCAATTTTTCGCGGAAGAGCTAGGCGAAAAAGCGTTCCGTGCTGATCAGGTTATGAAGTGGATCTACCATTTCGGTGTTGATGACTTCGATAACATGACGAACATCAACAAGAAACTACGTGAAAAACTGCAGCACAAGTGTGAAATCAAAGCACCAACGGTAGCAGAGGCTCAACATTCTTCAGACGGCACAATTAAGTGGGCGATGAAGGTGGGTGACCAAGACGTAGAAACGGTCTACATCCCAGAAGATGACCGCGCAACATTATGTGTGTCTTCTCAGGTTGGTTGTGCGCTGGAGTGTAAGTTCTGTTCAACCGCTCAACAAGGTTTCAACCGTAACCTAAAAGTATCTGAAATCATTGGTCAGGTATGGCGTGCTGCACGTGAAATCGGCTTACAGAAAGAAACGGGTCGCCGTCCAATCACTAACGTAGTGATGATGGGGATGGGTGAGCCACTTCTTAACATGAAGAACCTTATCCCTGCGCTTGAAATCATGCTTGATGATCTTGGTTTCGGTCTTTCTAAGCGTCGAGTTACCGTATCAACGTCAGGTGTTGTTTCTGGTCTTGATCAGATGACCGGTAAAATTGATGTAGCATTGGCGATTTCTCTTCATGCACCAAACGACAAGTTACGTAGTGAAATCATGCCGATCAACGACCGTTGGGATATCCAAGATTTTCTCGCGTCTGTTCGCCGTTACATCGCGTCTTCAAATGCTAACCGCGGTAAAGTGACGGTAGAGTACGTGCTGCTTGATCATGTTAATGATGACATGGACCACGCACGTGAGTTGGCAGAGCTGATGAAAGATACGCCATGCAAGATCAACCTGATTCCATTTAACCCGTACCCAGGTTCACCTTATAAGAAACCAAGTAACTCACGTATTGACCGTTTCCAAAAAACATTGATGCAATATGACCACACCGTAACGGTTCGTAAAACACGTGGTGATGATATTGATGCTGCGTGTGGTCAGTTAGTCGGTGATGTTATTGACCGTACGAAACGTACCGCAGCTTTAAAAGCAGCACGTGGTGCTGAAACTATCGATGTAAAAGCGGTTTAAGACGCCAAGAATAAAGAAATAGCCAGAGCCTTATGCTCTGGCTATTTTGTTTATTACAAGTGGATTGTCATTCGATGCTGACAGACTGAACGGTGCTAATTTTACTTTGCTGTGTCAATTTTTGGACAAAAGCTTGAGCTATCTGTTAATTTGAGAGCAAAGAGTTTTTGTCTTCGTTAAACATTCGCTTATCATGGTGAGTGAAATATAACTACGACATTGACTATTCTCAGTATTTTTTCCAATACGCTTTGCTGAACCATTGCAAGACGAGCATTCTTACTCTGACTACTGAGAATTTCTAAAAGATTATTTTTGGTTAACGCGTTTAGGCTAGCTATCTTTAAGTGAGGCTTAATTAGAACAAAAACGAAAATAAATAACTGCGTTAGCCACCAAACAGATTAAATACCGCCATTATGACAGAACACGAAAAGACTAATGAAGTGCCGCTTTCTATGGAAGCAGGCACAATACTAAAAAACAAACGCGAATCTCTAGGCATGACTCAGAAGCACGTTGCTGATCGCCTTAGACTTCGCGTTTCTGTTATTGAAGACATTGAAAACAATCGATTTGAAGAACAACAGGTCACGACATTCACGCGTGGCTATTTGCGTTCGTATGCAAAGCTTGTTGGTCTTGATGAAAAGATTGTTTTGGCAGCTTTAGAGCAAACATCTGAAGTTCATGTGAAGCCGCAAGAAACAGAGATGCAAAGCTTCTCTCGTAAAACCAAGCACGAGAAACACAACAGCCGAATTATGTTGCTGACTTGGGCAATCGCGATCGTGATTACCGGTATCTCCGCGGCATGGTGGTGGCAAAACCAACAAGAGAATAGCCTTGCACAGTTGAGTTCTGAAACGGCAGAAACAGAACATGTTGCCAATGATGCTGATATCGATCAGATGAGCGCAGATGAGCTAATCGCAAGCACTCCAGCTGAAATCGCTCCTGTATCTGCTGCGCCAGCGGTTGTTTCTGAAGCTGATACGACAATGAGCGCGACTGATGAGGGGATGGCTGAGTCAACAGTAACTCCGACAGCTGAAGCTGTTGAGGAAACCGCTCAAGAGCCTGTTGCGGTTATCGAAGATGCTCAAGCGGCAGAAGAGCCAATAACTCCAGTTATTCCAGAAGGCATGACGTTACTGACTATGAAATTTAAAGCTGATTGCTGGATTCAAGTTAAAGACGCAAACGGCAAAACACTGGTAAGTGGTACTCGCAAACCGGGTCAAGATGTAGAACTTGCCGGAAAAGCACCGTTTAAAGTGATATTAGGCGCACCTGAAGGCGTAACAATGACATTTGCAAGTGAACCTGTCGACCTTTCTGGGTATACTTCAGGCAAAGTAGCTAGATTCACTTTACCGTTATAAATATTATGCAACACGAATCTCCAATTATTCGTCGTAAATCGACGCGTATTTATGTGGGTGATGTGCCAATTGGTGATGGTGCACCAATTGCTGTACAGTCAATGACAAACACTCGCACGACTGATGTGGAAGCCACAGTCGCACAAATCCGAGCATTAGAAAAAGTGGGTGCAGACATTGTACGTGTTTCTGTTCCTACCATGGATGCGGCGGAAGCCTTTAAGCTTATCAAACAGCAAGTGTCAGTGCCGCTCGTTGCGGACATCCACTTCGACTACCGTATTGCACTGAAAGTGGCAGAGTACGGTGTTGACTGTTTGCGCATTAACCCAGGTAACATTGGCAACGAAGAGCGTATTCGTTCGGTTGTTGATTGTGCCCGTGACAAAAACATCCCAATCCGTATTGGCGTTAACGGTGGCTCTTTAGAAAAAGATCTGCAGATGAAATACGGTGAGCCAACGCCAGAAGCATTGGTGGAATCGGCGATGCGTCATGTGGATCATCTAGACCGCCTTAACTTTGACCAGTTCAAAGTTAGTGTGAAAGCGTCGGATGTATTCCTAGCGGTGGATTCATACCGCCTATTGGCAAAGCAGATTGACCAGCCACTACACCTCGGTATCACCGAAGCTGGTGGTGCAAGAGCTGGTGCTGTGAAGTCATCGGTTGGTCTTGGTATGCTTTTAGCTGAAGGCATCGGTGATACGCTACGTATCTCGTTGGCGGCAGATCCGGTAGAAGAGATCAAAGTTGGCTTTGATATTCTTAAGTCTCTGCGTATTCGCTCACGTGGTATCAACTTTATTGCCTGCCCAAGCTGCTCACGTCAGGAATTCGACGTGATTAACACAGTAAACGCATTGGAAGAGCGCCTAGAAGACATCATCACACCTATGGATGTGTCTATCATCGGCTGTGTCGTAAACGGCCCAGGTGAAGCTGAGGTTTCACACCTAGGTCTGGCAGGCAGCAACAAGAAGAGCGCATTCTACGAAGACGGCAAACGTCAGAAAGAGCGTTTTGACAACGATGATCTAGTGAATCAGCTAGAAGCGAAAATCCGTGCGAAAGCATCTGTATTAGATCAAGCTAACCGCATCGATATCAAACAAGAAGATTAATCTCATAGCTTGAGCACACTAAGTGTGCTCGGGTTACTAAGCGACGGTAATAATTGTGGCAAAGAAAATCCAAGCAATCCGAGGCATGAACGATTGCCTTCCAACTCAGTCTCCGCTGTGGCAAAAACTTGAAAACGCAGTAAAAAGTACTGTGAGCGCATACGGCTATAACGAAGTGCGCATGCCAATCGTTGAAGAAACAAACCTATTCAGCCGTGCGGTTGGTGAAGAGACTGATGTCGTTTCAAAAGAAATGTACACTTTTGATGATCGTAACGGAGACAGCCTAACACTTCGCCCTGAAGGTACGGCGGGTTGTGTGCGTGCATGTATTCAAAACAGTCTGATCAACCGTGACGAACAACGTCTGTGGTACATGGGACCTATGTTCCGCCATGAGCGTCCGCAGAAAGGTCGTTACCGTCAATTCCACCAGTGTGGTGTTGAGGTGTTCGGTCTAAATGGTCCAGACGTTGATGCTGAGCTTATCATGATGACTGCACGTCTATGGCGTGAGCTGGGTATCAATGAGCATGTTCGTCTTGAGCTTAACTCTATCGGTTCTCAAGAAGATCGCGCAGACTACCGCACGGCACTGGTTGCATTCCTTGAGCAACATATCGATGTGCTAGACGAAGATTGTAAGCGTCGCATGCACACGAACCCACTGCGAGTTCTGGATACGAAGAACCCTGATGTTCAGGCTATTTTAGGTGATGCACCTCGCCTTTCTGAGTACTTAGGTGAAGAATCTAAAGCACACTTCGCAGGTCTATGTGAACTTTTAGACGCTGCAGGTATCGAATACACAGTTAACGAGCGTCTAGTTCGTGGTCTGGATTACTACAACCGCACGGTATTTGAATGGATCACTGAGAGCCTAGGTGCTCAAGGTACAGTATGTGGCGGTGGTCGTTACGATGGTCTTGTAGAACAATTGGGTGGCAGTGCAACACCAGCCGTTGGCTTTGCTATGGGCCTAGAGCGCCTTGTACTGATGCTAGAAACGCTAGAGCTAACAGACGTTCGTCGCAGTGTAGATGTTTACGTTGTGACAGCAGGCGAAGGCACAATGATGGTTGGTATGAAGCTAGCAGAACAGCTTCGTGAAGCTATTCCAGGCGTTCGTGTGATGAGTCACTTCGGTGGTGGTAACTTCAAGAAACAGTTTAAGCGCGCAGATAAAGTCGGTGCTGTAGTAGCATTGGTTCTGGGCGAAAACGAAGTTGCAGAAAACACCGTAGTACTAAAAGACTTGGTGGGTGGTGAGCAAGAGACTTACAACCAAACAGAAGTTGCTGAGAAGATCGCAGCACTGATTTAAGTCTTTTAATAAGCTAAAGATTAAAATCCTAATTCGTAATAGTAAGGCTCCCAAGATAGGAGCCTTTCGACGAAATAGGAACAATGGCAGCCTCGCTGTCATTTACATGTTTTAAGAGGACAGGAAGTGGAACTTTACGATACTGAAGAACAACAAGTTGAAGCCATTAAAGACTGGTGGAAGGAAAACGGCAAAGCCGTCATCATCGGTGCGGTTGTTGGTTTAGGTGGTCTATTTGGCTGGCGTTACTACCAGGATTCTGTGATTCAGGCGAGTGAAGCAGCTTCTCAAAGCTACACAACAGTAATGAACGCCCTGCAAACCAAAGGTGCAGACGCACAAGCAGATATTCAAGCGTTCATCGACTCAAACAAAGTTAAAGAATACTCAGTACTTGCTGCGCTTCAGCTAGCAAAAGTACAAGTAGATGCCAAAGATCTTTCAGCTGCACTTGAGCAACTTAAGTGGGCTCAAAGCAACACTAAAGATGCCGCGCTAACTCCACTTATCAGCTACCGTATTGCGCGTATTGAAGCAGAAATGGGCAACTTTGACGCTGCAAATGCAGAACTAGGCAAAGTAACTGACGCTGCATGGACGGGTCGTATTGCAGAACTTCGTGGTGATATCGCTCTTCGTCAAGGTGACAAAGAGGCAGCATACACGGCATACACTGAAGCTCAACAAGCTGCAGATGCTAGCCCTGCACTACAAATGAAATTGGACGACCTGGCGAAATAAGGACCGCATTGGATGAAAAGAGTCTTTAAGAAAGCCTTGTTAGGGGCATTAACAGTGGGAATTCTGGCTGGTTGTGCTGGCGAGGAAGACACCATTGTCATGGCTCCATTGCCTCAGGTAGATAGTCAGTTTACGCCAAGTGCGGAATGGTCAACGTCGATTGGTGATGGCGTAGGTCATTATTTCTCGAAGCTGTCTCCTGTTGTTGCTAACGACACATTGTTTGTTGCAAGTCGTGATGGTCTAGTCAAAGCATTAGATCCAGAAAACGGTAAGCTCAAATGGCAAACTGATCTAGAAGAAGATGTGATTGCACGCCTTTCTGGTGGTATCACAGCTGCGTATGAACACCTTTACATTGGTTCTGAAAATGGTGAAGTGATTGCACTTGACCAAGAAACCGGTGACATCATCTGGCGTATCGAAGTAGGTGGTGAGGTGTTAGCGAAACCCGTCGCTGACTCTGGTTTGATCATTGTAAATACTAGCCGAGGCACTTTGATTGCTTTGGATGAAAGTACTGGTGAGCAACGCTGGGCGCTGAGCACAGAAGTTCCAAACCTAACGCTGCGTGGCGATAGCACGCCAACGGCTATTGGTGGTGGTGTATTCTGGGGGACAGCAAACGGTCGACTAGCTGCGGCAATTGTTGAACGTGGTCAATTGATCTGGCAACAACCAGTAGGCACTCCAAAAGGTGCAACGGAAATCGATCGTCTTGTAGACGTTGATTCTTCACCGATTGTACTGGGCGGCACTCTTTTCACTGTTGGTTACAACGGTCAACTTATTGCAATCGACTTACGTTCTGCAAATCCAATTTGGAAGCGTAACTACTCGTCAGCAACTGATATTGCTACAGACGGTAGCCGTATCTTCGTGATCACAGAAAAAGATCACGTAGTTGCAGTAGATGCACGCAGCGGTACAGAGCTTTGGGAAAACAGCAAGTTGGAATACCGCCAGCTTACTGCTCCAGTGATTGTTGATAACTATCTAGTGGTAGGCGACACATTAGGTTACCTACACTGGATGGATCGTTCGACTGGCGAATTCGTTGCACAACAATATGTCGATGACAGTGGTTTTGCTGTTGGTCCGACACTATTGTCTGATGGTTACGTGATTACAACTCGCAATGGCGATGTAAAGAAACTAACCATCAACGAATAATATCGTGATATAATTCACATTCGGCTCCTGGCTGGTAACAGTTAGGAGCCGTTTTGTTGTTTGAAATTTTTATTTATTAACCGTTATTCCTGACGTGGTTATAGGTAAAAAGCTGGTTTGATTTGGCATCAAGCAAGTCGTTACCTATAACTACAGAAGAAAGATTATTGTAGAGGTTGTTATGGTACCTGTTGTTGCTCTTGTGGGGCGTCCGAACGTAGGTAAATCTACACTATTTAACCGATTGACACGTACGCGTGATGCGTTGGTTGCGGACTTCCCTGGCCTAACGCGAGACCGTAAATATGGCCAAGCTCGCCTTGGCGAAGAACATGAATTCATCGTTATTGATACCGGCGGTATTGATGGCACGGAAGAAGGTGTAGAAACAAAGATGGCGGAACAATCGTTAGCAGCGATTGATGAAGCAGACGTAGTGCTATTCCTTGTTGACGGTCGTGCTGGATTAACACCATCTGATGAAGCGATTGCCGCGCATCTGCGTAAAATCGAAAAACCAGCAATGCTGGTAGTAAACAAGATCGATGGTATTGATGCTGATGCTGCTTGTGCCGATTTCTGGCAACTTGGTGTTGATGACATGTACCAAATCGCTGCGGCACACGGTCGTGGTGTGACAGCATTGTTGGAACGAGCGTTAGCGCCATTTTTCGATGATCTTCTAGCAAGCGAATCTGAAGAAGGTGAGATTGAAGATCTGACTGAATTCGAAGATGAAGAGCTAGCGATTGAAGATTACACCGAAGAAGATGCTGAAGCGGAGTTTAAACGTTTGCAAGATCAGCCAATCAAATTGGCAATCATTGGTCGTCCTAACGTTGGTAAATCAACACTAACAAACCGTATTCTTGGTGAAGAGCGCGTCGTGGTATACGACATGCCAGGCACCACTCGTGACTCTATCTATATCCCAATGGAACGTGATGGTCGTGAATACGTGTTGATCGATACTGCAGGCGTACGTCGTCGTGGTCGTATCAACGAAACAGTAGAGAAGTTCTCTGTTGTTAAAACACTGAAAGCCGTAGAAGACGCAAACGTGGTTCTATTGGTTATCGACGCGCGCGAAAACATTTCTGATCAAGACTTGAGTCTACTTGGCTTTGCATTGAACGCAGGTCGTTCAATCGTACTAGCCGTGAACAAGTGGGATGGTCTAGATAACGAAGTGAAAGAGAACGTGAAGAAAGAACTCGACCGCCGTTTAGGTTTCGTTGATTTTGCACGTATTCACTTTATCTCTGCGCTTCACGGTACAGGCGTTGGTCACTTGTTCGAATCGATTCAAGAAGCGTACAAGTCAGCAACGACACGTGTTGGTACTTCTGTTCTAACTCGTATCATGAAGATGGCAACAGACGATCACCAACCGCCAATGGTTCGTGGTCGCCGTATCAAACTGAAATATGCGCACGCGGGTGGTTACAACCCACCAATCGTGGTTATTCACGGTAATATGGTTCGCGATCTACCAGATTCGTACAAGCGTTACTTGATGAACTACTTCCGCAAGTCTCTGGAAATCATGGGTACACCAATCCGTATTAACTTCCAGAACAGCGATAACCCGTACGAGAACCGTACAAACAAGCTAACGCTGTCTCAAGAACGTAAGCGCAAGCGTATGATGTCTGCGGTGAAAAACCGCAACAAGTAATCGCTAAGATTTTCTGAATACCCAAGTTTCGACTTGGGTATTTTTTTATAAGCAGATTTTTGCTCGAACCAATGCATTAGAAGTATGACTAACATGACGATCACAGCTACCAAAACTCGCTTCTGTCATCAAACTTGGCAACTGGAAGCACCAGTACAACTTTCTCACTCAACTGAAGAAGTCACTTACGTTGTTACTGAGGAGACCCCTTTTCATCCTGTCAGCCACATTTGGCCAGATCATCCCGCTGACAAAGGCACACTAACTATTAAGGGCATGAGCTTTGAAGTGGTCGATTGCCAAGTTGGTGCGGTAGAACTTGCGAGTGGAAAGTTGTTCGTCGGTACTGAAATTCCGGTAAAACGTGATACGGAAGGGTGGGTGTTTGTTGTGGTACATGTGTTGCCGCGTACAGAAGCTATTGCCGTTGGTGATGCTGCATTACTAGAAGTAGATAAGGAATACCAACTGTCACTGAGTCGTGGTCATAGTGCTGGGCACATCGCATACCTTGCACTCAACAAGGTACTTGCACAAAACTATTGGCGTAAAGATGCAGATCGTAAAGACCCACATGGTAATTATGACTTCAACAGCTATGCCCAAGAGACCAGCGTTGTTACCCCAGATAAATGTCTGGATACCTATCGTTTAGGTAAAACACTCCGTAAAAGGGGGTTAAACAGTGCAGATATGCTGTCTGACCTAAAAAGCATCGAACAACAGGTGAATGTTCTGTTGAGAGATTGGCTAAAAAGGGACGTTGCGATCACCATCGATTGCCATGGTGAACACCTTACCGATTCACGTTACTGGCAGTGTGATTTAGGCGAAGGTGAAATCGCTGTCATCCCTTGTGGGGGAACGCATGCGAGCCATTTGAATGACTTTGGTTCCATCCAAGTAACACTGGTGGAGATAGACTCACAAACCATCGAAATGCACACCGATGTAATTCGCTAATTTAGCTTTTCGATCTTTTTATTATATTCTGTTTGTGTGTTTATTTGTTCGGAAGTATGGTTTTAAGTTCTGTTTTAAATTGAGATGCAGAATATGTAACTTATGCTTTCGGTGTGTGGTTATATAAATATTCTTTTAAGGGGTGATCGCTGATCAAAAGGGTAATATCCGATGATCAGCATGCGATCTTTTATAGTGCCGCGTTCGCATAATGTGAGTTAGTTACCTGTGTCATATTAATAGATTTATTATATTTCAGGTTAATAAACATAATAACGATATGATTACGCCATTATGGATAAAGATAGACTGTTAGATGCTCACCGAGCAGTCAATCGTCTTTTAGGTAAGCTTGCTCTGGGAATGGAACGCGATAGCCTCAACAATGAGGTTATTAAGTTAAGTGAACACCTATTCGGTAAGAGGCAAGCTTCCATACTTCGATTGCACCCCGATACCAATACATTGCACTTGGAATTTGCTCCGCATTTACCTGATTTCTACAACCAAGCTATTGAAGGAGTCCCCATTGGACCAAAGGTCGGGTCTTGTGGTGCTGCTGCATTCTTAAAACAAACTGTGGTTGTTAGCGATATCGATCATCATGTTAACTGGGCACCTTTTCTTAAACTCACTCAACAAGCCCAACTTCATGCGTGCTGGTCAGTGCCGATTATTGCATCGGATGGTCATGTTCTGGGTACATTTGCTATTTACAGTAACGTCCCTTCCAAACCTCACCCTTATGAACTTGAAGTGCTCGAAATGCTAGCTGCCTTGTATGCCGTTGCGCTAGAGAAATACCGTTTAGAAGAACAGCTTCATTTTCATGCCAGTCGAGATCCTCTCACGCACTGCTTTAACCGTCGTGCTTTGTTGTCAGAAGTTGACCGGAAAATAAACGGTAAATGTGGTCGTAATGCCTTAGTCGCCTGTTTCTTCGTTGATATTGATGAGTTTAAGTATATTAATGACCGATTTGGTCATGAGACTGGTGATCAAGTTTTAGTACTAGTAGCTGAACATTTAAAACAAGCTTTTCGCTCTTGCTCGGTGATCGGACGTTACGGTGGTGATGAATTTGTCGGTTTTTGTTGTTTCCCAGATGAGCAGACCTACTTTCACTTTGTTTCTCGTTTAGCGGATGAGCTTAATCAGATTTACCAATTAGAAGAATATCAAGTCAAAGCCAGCATTGGCGCTTCTTGTAGTACAGCTAGTGAGCGTGCAGTGTTGCAGCAGCTTATTCAACAAGCTGATGTTGCTATGTATCAGAACAAGCGTGCTAAGCGAGCGTGATAAAGATCAAGGCGTTAAGCTGGCTTATGATTAGACTGTAAGTCAGTGAATTGAAGTTATTTAGAGGAAGTTATGCAACCAAATATTTGCCCAACTTGCGACGTAGAACTGGAATGGACTGGGCAATATCACTGTAATCAGTGCGACTCAGATTATAAGAAGGTAGGGTTTTGCCCAGATTGCGATGCGGAGTTAGAAAAACTACAGGCTTGTGGTGCGGCAAACTATTTCTGCAATAGTTGTAATGAACTCAAATCGAAATCACGTGTTCGATTTGAGTTTCAAAAAGTCAGTTAATTAACCGTTGAGCGAAGCTCACCATCAGATAAGCGGGTGACTAAAACGTCGCCCGTTTTTACATCCTTTGCTTGGGTAACAACCTGACCTTGCTCAGTTTGAGTAATTGAGTAGCCACGTTTTAGTGTTGCCAGTGGGCTTACCGTATCTAGCTTCTCTGCCGCGATTGCCAGTTGGTGACGCATGGTCAGTAACTTGCGATCCATTGCGTCCATTAGCTTTTGCTCAACGCGGTCAAGCTTTGATTTTTGCTCTGCCAAGCGTTTTACAGGTGAATTCAGTTGTAGACGATGATGTTTACGCTCAACCGCTTGTTGGCGTGTCGTGATAAATCGTTGCATTGCGCGTTGTAGGCGCATGTCCAACTCATCAAGTTGTTGCGTCTGACGCTGCAATTGATAGCTTGGGTGCTGGCGCTCTAAACGGTGCATCAGTTGAGCCGATTGCTGTTTTTGTTGCGCTAGGTAGTAACGCATTGCACTGGCTAGCTTATGTTGGCTAGTCACCAAAGCTTGATCTTTGTGGCTGTTATCGCGGCTTACCAATTCAGCCGCGGCTGATGGAGTCGGCGCTCGCATGTCCGCTACAAAGTCAGCAATTGTCACATCAACCTCATGACCAACTGCACTGATGATCGGAATTTGGCTTGCTGCAATAGTGCGAGCAAGGATTTCGTTGTTAAAGCACCAAAGGTCTTCTAACGAACCGCCACCACGACCAACAATCAATACATCACATTCGTCACGACTGTTTGCACGGCCGATTGCCTGCGCAATTTGAATCGCGGCTTCTTCACCTTGCACCATGGTTGGGTAAACCACCACGGGTAGGGAAGGATCACGACGTTTCAATACGTCTAAGATGTCGTACAGTGCTGCACCGGTTTTTGAGGTGATCACACCAACGCGTTTTGGGTGCTCAGGTAAAGGCTGCTTATTGGTTTGAGCAAACAAACCTTCTGCTGCCAATTTCATCTTAAGTGCTTCGAACTCTTGTTGCAGACGACCATCACCTTCAGGCTGCATGCTCTCAATGATCAATTGATAGTCACCACGAGGCTCGTACAGAGACAGACGTGCTTTAACTAATACTTGATTGCCGTTAGCAGGTTTGAAAGTGACGCGACGATTGTTACCACGGAACATGGCACATTTAACTTGAGCGCGAGAATCTTTAAGAGTGAGGTACCAGTGACCAGAGACGGGAGCTGAAAAGTTGGATATCTCTCCGACAAGCCAGACGATCCCCATTTCGTTTTCGAGCAGCAGACGCACTTCGGCATTGAGACGAGAAACAGTGAAGATGTTTTGATTGGTCTGGGAGAGCACAGCTAATTCCGTAGACGTGAGTATGGAAATTAGCGGCAATATAATACATATCAAGGGGGTAATTGCAAGAAAAAAATTAAAAAATTTGTGGTCAAGCGATTGCGTTAACCGTATAATCCCTCCGCAATATCTAATCCAAATGTAGCCAACAACCTAAAACTGGTTACCCTCATTATGCGAAACGATGAGATTGGATTGTCTTTTTACTCCTCTAATTGTGAGATATTGCAAATGCTAAGAATTGCCAAAGAAGCGCTGACATTCGATGACGTACTACTCGTGCCAGCTCACTCCACCGTTCTCCCAAACACAGCTGATCTTCGCACTCAGTTGACTAAGAACATCACCCTAAACATCCCAATGATTTCAGCGTCTATGGACACTGTTACAGAAGCTCGTCTAGCTATCGCGCTAGCGCAAGAGGGTGGCATTGGCTTTATCCACAAAAACATGTCTATTGAGCAGCAAGCTGCTGAAGTTCGTAAAGTTAAGAAGTTTGAAGCTGGTGTTGTTTCTGATCCAGTAACTGTTAGCCCTGAAGCGACTATCGCTGACGTGGTTGCACTGACTGAAAAACACGGCTTCGCTGGTTTCCCTGTAATCACAGAGAACAACGAGCTTGTAGGCATTATCACTGGTCGTGATGTGCGCTTTGTTACTGACCTTTCTAAGAAAGTGTCTTCAGTAATGACAGCAAAAGAAAACCTTGCAGCAGTAAAAGAAGGTGCAACACGTGAAGAAGTGCAAGAGAAGATGCACGAAGCACGCGTTGAGAAAGTATTGGTTGTGAACGATGAGTTCCAACTAACCGGTATGATCACTGCGAAAGACTTCCACAAAGCAGAACGTAAACCAAACGCATGTAAAGATGAGCGCGGTCGTCTACGTGTTGGCGCAGCCGTTGGTGCTGGCGCTGGTAACGAAGAGCGTGTTGCTGCTCTAGTTGAAGCGGGCGTTGACGTTCTACTTATCGACTCTTCACACGGTCACTCTGAAGGTGTACTAAACCGTATCCGCGAAACTCGCGCAGCTTACCCAGATCTAGACATCATCGGCGGTAACGTTGCGACAGGTGCTGGTGCTAAAGCACTTATCGGAGCGGGCGTTAGCGCTGTGAAAGTGGGTATCGGTCCTGGTTCAATCTGTACTACTCGTATCGTAACGGGCGTTGGTGTTCCTCAAGTAACAGCAATCGCAGACGCAGCAGAAGTGGCTAACTCATTCGGTATCCCAGTTATCGCTGACGGCGGTATCCGTTTCTCTGGTGACATCTGTAAAGCAATCGTAGCTGGCGCATCATGTGTGATGGTTGGTTCAATGTTCGCAGGTACAGAAGAAGCACCGGGTGAAGTGATTCTTTACAACGGTCGTTCTTACAAGTCTTACCGTGGTATGGGCTCTCTTGGTGCGATGTCTCAAGGTTCATCTGACCGTTACTTCCAGTCTGATAATGCAGCAGACAAGCTAGTACCAGAAGGTATCGAAGGTCGTATCGCATACAAAGGTCGTCTAAAAGAAATCGTACACCAACAAATGGGCGGTCTACGTTCAAGCATGGGTCTTACTGGCTCTGCAACGATTGAAGATATGCGTACTAAAGCTGAATTTGTTCGTATCTCAGGTGCGGGCATGGCTGAATCACACGTACACGACGTTCAAATCACTAAGGAAGCTCCAAACTACCGTCGCGGTTAATTTTTACTGTTGTAAAAATAAAACCTATACACTCGACGTAAACGTTTGCTTTTTTCCTTGAAGCATTAATAAGAGGCGAGTACACTCGCCTCCGTTTTAATAACCTAGCTTATAAGACTGCTCAAAATGACTAAAAATATTCATGACCAACGTATTCTGATCTTGGACTTCGGTTCTCAGTACACTCAGCTAGTAGCGCGCCGTGTACGTGAAATCGGTGTTTACTGTGAACTGTGGAGCTGGGACGTTGAAGAAGCGGATATTCGTGAATTCAATCCAGACGGTATTATCCTCTCTGGTGGTCCAGAAAGCGTAACGGAAGATAACTCTCCACGCGCTCCTCAATATGTATTTGACTCTGGTGTGCCAGTATTAGGTGTATGTTACGGCATGCAAACTATGGCTGAGCAGCTAGGTGGTAAAGTAGCGGGTTCTACAGAACGTGAATTTGGCTACGCACAAGTTAAAGTTTCTGGTGAATCTGCACTATTTAAAGATCTTGAGCTAACTCAAGACGTGTGGATGAGCCACGGTGACAAAGTAGTAGAAATTCCTGCTGACTTCGTGAAAGTTGGTGAGACAGACACATGTCCGTACGCTGCGATGGCGAACGAAGAGAAGAAGTACTACGGTGTTCAGTTCCACCCAGAAGTAACGCACACGAAAGGCGGTCTACAAATGCTAGAGAACTTTGTTCTTGGCGTATGTGGCTGTGAGCGTCTATGGACTTCTGAATCTATCATCGAAGACGCGGTTGCTCGTATTAAAGAGCAAGTGGGTGACGACGAAGTTATCCTAGGTCTATCTGGTGGTGTTGATTCATCGGTAGTAGCGATGCTAGTTCACCGTGCAATCGGCGACAAGCTAACGTGTGTATTCGTAGATAACGGTCTTCTTCGTCTAAACGAAGGTCAACAAGTAATGGATATGTTCGGCGACCAATTTGGTTTGAACATCATCAAAGTTGACGCTGAAGAACGTTTCCTAAAAGCACTTGAAGGCAAATCGGATCCAGAAGAGAAGCGTAAGACAATCGGTCACGTATTCGTAGACGTATTTGATGAAGAGTCTAAGAAGCTGAAAAACGCGAAATGGCTAGCTCAAGGTACGATTTACCCAGACGTTATCGAATCTGCTGCATCTAAGACTGGTAAAGCGCACGTGATCAAATCACATCACAACGTGGGCGGTCTTCCAGATGACATGGAAATGGGTCTTGTTGAGCCACTACGTGAGCTGTTTAAAGATGAAGTTCGTAAGATCGGTCTAGAGCTTGGTCTTCCGTACAACATGCTTTACCGCCACCCATTCCCGGGTCCTGGTCTAGGTGTTCGTGTTCTTGGTGAAATCAAGAAAGAGTACTGTGACTTGCTACGTCGTGCAGACGCTATCTTCATTGAAGAGCTACACGCTGCAGACCTATACAACAAAGTATCTCAAGCGTTCACGGTATTCTTACCAGTTCGCTCTGTAGGTGTAATGGGTGATGGTCGTAAGTACGATTGGGTTGTATCTCTACGTGCGGTAGAAACTATCGACTTTATGACTGCACATTGGGCACACCTACCATACGACTTCCTAGGTAAGGTTTCTAACCGTATCAT
Source organism: Vibrio sp. Y29_XK_CS5 (assembly GCF_024181835.1). Taxonomy (NCBI): domain Bacteria; kingdom Pseudomonadati; phylum Pseudomonadota; class Gammaproteobacteria; order Vibrionales; family Vibrionaceae; genus Vibrio; species Vibrio sp. Y29_XK_CS5. Next base: position 196,066 of record NZ_JAMZAM010000007.1, on the reverse strand, counting down.
CAACGAAGTTGACGGTATTTCTCGCGTGGTTTACGACATTTCTGGTAAGCCACCAGCGACAATCGAATGGGAATAATTTCCTGTTAGATATACCAAATTAAAAACCAGCCTTCGGGCTGGTTTTTTTATGCCTGAAAAGTGTGAACGCAGGTCTCAACTTTTTTATTAGAAAATATATACATGCGAGATTGTTGAATTTATATTCATTTTTAGTGTTTAAATATTAAAGTTGGTATTGCTATGGAACAGGCAGAAGTTACCTCCCTCATCCCCATCATTATTACGTTAGTCCTCGCGCTAACTACAAGAAACGTTGTTGTCGGTCTTTTTGCTGGCGTTGTTAGCGGTGTGGCTATGTTAGAAGGCACATTCGTTGACAAAGGTCCGCTCGATTCGTTTAGCGCACTGATGAAAAGTTACCTGTTGCCGCAACTGACTGACAGTTACAACGCAGGTGTCATCCTTCTTTTGGTTTTCATTGGTGGTTTTGTTGCCTTGATGGAGAAATCTGGCGGTGGCGTGGCGTTCGCTAAAAAGGTCACTCAGTGGGTTGCAAGCAAATGCCAAGCACAGCTTTCTGCTTGGTTTGGCGGCGTTGTTATTTTCTTTTCAGACCTTGGTACACCGTTAATTGTTGGTCCTGTCTTTCGTCCTCTTTTTGATAAACTGAAAGTCTCTCGCCAGAAGCTAGCCTTTATCATCGATTCAACTTCATCCCCAGTGGCGATCCTCATCCCTTTCATCGGTTGGGGCGTTTACATTATGAGCCTGATTCAAAAAGAGTTTGCTGCACTGGATGTGGGTATCAGTGATTGGGATGCCTTTATTGGTGCGATTCCTTACCAGTTTTATGCCTTTTTAGCGATCGCGATTGTGCCGATTGTTTCTTTCTTCAAACTGGATTTTGGACCAATGGCGAAAGCTGAGCAGCTTGCAGAGCAGGGTTCTGATTTTGGAAAAGTGCAAGATTCATTGAATGTGTTTGAGCATAAAAATGCAAAAACAAGTTTTGTTTGGGCACCGCTTCTCGTCATGCTTGTGGTGCTTTGTTCAATATTGGTTCCTCATGGCTTTCCATTTCAGAAAGTAGCAGGCTCAACTTTCCGTGCAGCACTGTCGTCGGCGTATTTCTTTGCTGCAATTACTTTGATTAGTTTGATGGCGTTTTATGGCGTGAGAAAACTCTCTGATGGCATTCAGGTTTACCTAAAAGGGATGTCAAACATGATGTCCGTTGCGGTGATTTTGGTTCTTGCTTGGTCATTGAGTTCGGTTGGCAAGGAGCTTGGCGCAGCGGCGTACATTGCAGAACAAGCGCAGGCTGGTTTCCCTTATTGGTTATTGCCAGCGGTGGCATTTTTGTTAGCTGGTATTATTTCGTTCGCAACAGGATCGTCGTGGGGGACATTCGCTATTATGATGCCGTTGGTTATCCCAACTGCAGTTGCGATTGATGCACCATTGTTGGTGTGTATTGGTGCGGTGCTATCTGGCGGTCTATTTGGTGATCACTGTTCGCCAATTTCTGAAACCACCATCTTGTCTTCGACTGGTGCTGGTTGCGAACAGTACGAACACTTTAGAACTCAATTACCTTATGCGGTGCTTAATGGTGCCATTGCCCTAGCAAGTTTTTTTGTCGCTGGGGTAATGGCTTCGCCTGTGATTGTACTGGTGGCGGTTGTGGTTCAGTTTGCCGTCTATTTATTGCTTTCTAAACAGAAGTCTTCGCAGGCTTTAGAGTCGATAACAGCCAACCAATAACCAAGAATAAAAACGGGGGAAGGTTCTCCCGTTTTGTTTTGAGTCAAGGTAACAGTTTTTGTGATACCCGCTGTGTAACAGTATTTATTTATAAACTTTGCGTCGCAGAATGAATGGGCTTTACTCGGCGTTTTTTCTACATGATCCACTATGTGTCTAGTTATTCCTTGTATATTGTATTGATAAATACGGAGATTAGACATGTTTGCACTCAAACATCTGCCTCTTGCATTAAGCTGTGTGCTCGCGGCACAAGCTCATGCCAGTATGAATATCCAACCTGATCCTCAAAACCCGAATGGCTACGTGATTGCTCGTGGTGACATTCAAGCGGTTGAGCAAAGCAAAACATCTGACCCAATGTATGCCATCTGGGCACAGGCGTTAGAGACTCGTCCGAATAGCGTTGTAGAAGCTATCGTACCGGGCGCAGCAGGTAACCCAGAAAACGTTAAACGTGTTGAACGTGTATTCCCCGAAAGTGAGTGGGACTTCCTAACGCAAATGGCTGCGCCTGAATACACTTATACTCGTTTCTTACGTGCGATAGGTAAGTTCCCTGCATTCTGTGGTGAGTACACCGATGGTCGAGACTCTGACGCAATCTGTAAGAAATCCATCGTGACAGCATTTGCGCATTTTGCTCAAGAAACTGGTGGTCACATTGCGGTTGATAACGTATCAGACAACCCACTTGCATTAGAAGAGTGGCAGCAGGCACTCGTGCATGTACGCGAAATGGGATGGTCTGAAGGTCAAGAGGGTTACACCACAGGCTGTGGTCAGAACGATTGGCAAAATAAGCGCTGGCCATGCGAACCTGGTCAAGGGTATTTTGGGCGTGGTGCCAAACAGCTTTCTTACCACTTTAACTATGGCGCATTCTCTGAAGTAATGTTTGATGGCGATGCATCGGTGCTGCTGAAGAATCCGGGTTTAGTCGCTGACTCTTGGTTGAACTTGGCTTCTGCAATTTGGTTCTTCTTAACCCCTCAAGCGCCAAAACCAGCGATGTTACACGTAATTGATCGTACATGGGTGCCATCGCAACGTGAGATCGATGCGGGCATTGGTTACGGTTTTGGTACCACTATTAACGTCATCAATGGCGGTATTGAATGTGGCGAGCAAAACAAAGACAAAGGTCAGCCTGTTAACCGTATTCGTTACTGGGAAGGTTTAGCAGCGCATTATCAAATTCCTATCGAAGCTGATGAAACCAATACTTGTTGGCAACAAACGCCGTACGGTAGCTTAAACCTTAACGGTGCGACTGATGTGCTTTACACCAACTGGGATGGTAACTGGAAGTACTACTCAGATCGCCCTGGGGGTCATTCATTTGAGTGTGAATTGGTTGGCTTCCAAACCGCATATTCGGCTCTGGTAGCAGGAGATTACGAGAAATGTGTTACCAACTTCTACCAATCTCACGCGGGTTGGCCTGAAGTACGCATTGTCGACAAACTAGACCCAGTCGATCCGGTTGACCCACCTGTAGGTGGTGTTGCTGCATGGGATGCTGGCAAGGTTTATAACACAGGCGACCAAGTCTCTTACAAGGGGGCGGTATATGAAGCTAAGTGGTGGTCACAAGGCAATGAGCCGACCAAAGGTGACCCTTGGAAGCTCGTTTCGGGCACGCCAACCGAGCCACCAACGACTGAACCTCCTGTGACAGAGCCACCAGTAACTGAGCCACCAGTAACCGAACCACCAGTGACGGAGCCTCCTGTTTCAGGGGACTTTATCGCATGGGAACCAGGTGTCACTCAAGTAGCCAATGGTGACAAAGTGACTTATCAAGGTAAGTGTTTTATTGCGAAAAACGGTCCGGGTGTATGGGAAACGCCAACCCAGAGTAACTGGTTCTGGGATGAGATCTCTTGCCAGTGATTGAACAATAAATAGTCTAAGTATCTATAAAGACTCTGCTTTTTAGTAGGGTCTTTTTTTATTCATTTGATTGCCTATTTGTGCAATCTAAGTTTCCAATAACGTCTTTTCTCTTTTGTTTTTTAGTCCATTAAAATTCGCGCGCAATTTTTATCAACATTTTTGAAAACAGGTACGCTTACATGTCTACTAAACTGGCTAACCCAGCGCCGCTAGGCCTAATGGGTTTCGGTATGACCACGATTCTGCTTAACATCCACAACGCAGGATTCTTCCCAATTGACTCAATGATCCTAGCAATGGGTATCTTCTACGGTGGTCTTAGCCAAGTTCTTGTTGGCATGATGTGCTTCAAACGTGGTGATACTTTCGGTACGACTGCATTTACGTCTTACGGTCTGTTCTGGCTAACACTGGTTGGTCTAATCGTAATGCCTTACATGGGTCTTCCTGCAAGCCCTGCACACTTTATGGGTTGGTACCTACTGCTATGGGGCATCTTCACTGGCTTCATGTTTATTGGTTCTCTATGCTACCCAGTAGCGAAGCAAGTCGTATTTGGCTCTCTTACTATCCTGTTCTTCCTATTAGCTGCACGTGACTTTACTGGTAGTGAGCTGATCGGCACTATCGCAGGCTTTGAAGGTATCTTCTGTGGTGCAAGCGCAATCTACTTCGCAATGGCTCAAGTACTAAACAACGAGTACGGTCGCACGGTTCTTCCAATCGGTGAAAAGCAAAAGCCTCAAGTTGCAACGCAAGAAATCGCAGCATAATCGCTTCGAATTGAATGCAAAAGAAAAGGGTTAGCCACTGGCTAACCCTTTTTTAATGTCCTTTTCGGACCACTGCTTTTTCTTATATACCCGCCAACCTGTTGGGGGAGGAGGTTAATGAGGCATTAGGTAGATGGTTGTTCTACTGTTTCTGCCGTGTCGCTATCCGCTGTAGGCGCTTTGCCTGTTTTACGTTTGTACTTTTCTTCCCAGTAGTCAGCACCTTTGATACCAAGCGCAACAGGGTTGAATGTGTACTCTGTAACCCCACGTTTTTGCTGCTCTTCATAATCAGCTAGAGCTTTTAGTGCTGGCTTAGACATGAAGAAGATGATCAGAATGCCGACAATATTTAGCCATGCCATTAGACCTACGCCTACGTCACCCATTGCCCACGCAAGGTTAGCTGTTTTAACCGTACCGTAGAATACCGCTGAGATCAGAATGACCTTCAAGATAAACATCAGACCGTTTACTTTTACTGTGCGACGGATGTAAGCGATGTTGGTTTCTGCGATGTAGTAGTACGCCAAAATCGTTGTAAAGGCGAAGAAAAACAGAGCAATCGCGATGAATGGTTTACCCACACCCGGAAGGGCACTTTCAATCGCCATTTGCGTAAATACAGGACCATTTGCACCGATATCTGCTGGAAGGTTCTGTACTAAGAACGCACCTTCGACTGCACCGTGTACGTTGTACGCACCCGTGATAAGAATCATAAATGCGGTTGCTGAACACACTAGCAGTGTATCGATGTAGATAGAGAATGATTGAACCAGACCTTGCTGTGCTGGGTGATCAACACTTGCTGCTGCTGCAGCGTGAGGACCAGTACCTTGACCTGCTTCGTTAGAGTAAACACCACGTTTTACACCCCAACCAATCGCAGCACCAATACCCGCCATCGGTGTGAATGCATCACCAATGATCATGCCAACAATACGTGGAATTTCACCGATGTTAAGTAGGATGATAACGAATGCTGTGATGATGTACGCCAGAGCCATGAACGGAACTACGATTTGAGTGAAGTTCGCGATTCGTTTCACACCACCAAAGATAATGAAAGCAAGAATGACACAGACAACCGTACCAGTGAAAATTTTAGCGAAACTGAAGGTACCAATAGCGGTTTCAATCATGTCACCTGAGCCAAATGCTGCTTCTACTGCGTTACCAATACTGTTCGATTGAACGCCAGGAAGTAGAACACCACATGCAAAGATGGTTGCGATAGCGAAGATCCAAGCGTACCACTTTTGACCCATTGCTTTTTCGATGTAATAAGCTGGACCACCGCGGAATTCGCCTTCGTCTTCTTCTTTATAAATCTGTGCGAGTGTTGATTCTGCGTATGCGGTTGCTGCGCCAAAGAAGGCGACAACCCACATCCAGAAAACAGCACCTGGACCACCGAAACCGATAGCGGCTGCAACACCTGCAATGTTACCTGTACCTACACGGCCAGATAGTGAAACGGCCAAAGCCTGAAATGATGAAATCCCCTTGGTTGAACTCTTACCAGAAAGTAGCAAGCGCCACATTTCAAAGAAGTGACGAATCTGCACAAAGCGCGTCATGATCGAGTAGAACAAACCAGCGCCAAGGCACAAATAAATCAGTACCGGACTCCAGATAATTCCATTCAGAAAATCAACTAATGACTGCATGAGTATTTTCCCTGTTTGTTATGGTTGTGGTTGTTTTTCGTACAACACATTACCCTTTTTTGTAATGTAATTGTTAACCTTTTTGACTAAAAATCCTTTGTAGCGTGATGATGAACACAGAATGGTTAAATATTGTTAAAAATTGGTTCTTGTTATGTTTGTGTGTGGTTTTTATTGGAAATGACAATGAATTGATTGAATATGCAGCACATTGTCATGAAAATGTGCTGCGAGATATGGAAGTCATATCTTCTGAATGCTATTCAACATGTGGAATAATGTTCTATTTGAAATGGTTTACAGGTGTTTAGGCGTAACGGCTTAGGCTCAATTCTGAGTGATTTGTTACTTTGCTTTCTGCACCGATCATAATGTCGGCAAGGAGTTGTCCTGACCCACAAGCCATGGTCCAACCTAGCGTTCCATGTCCGGTATTCGTGAATAAATTGTCGTAAGGGGTCGCACCAATGATGGGTGTACCATCGGGCGTCATGGGGCGAAATCCTGTCCAAAATTCGGCTTGAGTGAAATCGGCACTTTGCGGAAATAAATCTCGAATCACCATTTCAATCGTATTCTTGCGCTTTTGCGGTAATGAAGGATCAAAGCCCGCAAGTTCAGCGGTCCCTGCGACCCGGATGCGATCGTCAAAGCGTGTCATTGCCACTTTATAGGTCTCATCCATGACGGTAGATCGCGGTGCAAATTGTTCACATTCAATCGGAACCGTCAGTGAATACCCTTTGACGGGATAGATCGGAATATCAATCTCAAGCTGCTTGAGTAACGCCGTTGAGTAACTGCCCGAAGCAAGTACAAACTGGTCTGCTTTAAATAAACCACGATCCGTTTGGACACCCATGACCTTTTTGCCTACGGTAACCCAATTGCTTACCTCTGTATTGAATTCAAACCTGACACCATAAGCTTTCGCCAGCTTAGTTAACTGCTGACAAAACTGGAAACAATCTCCGGTTTCATCATCGGGTAGGTACAACCCACCGACCAGTTTTTCTTTTACTAACGCTAACCCAGGCTCTTGTTTGATGCAGTGCTCGACGTTCATTAGCTGAAAACGTGTACCGCTTTGTTCTAACAACTTAAGGTCTTTTTCTATGGCGTCTAACTGCTGTTGAGATCGAAATACTTGTAACGTCCCGAGTTGGCGACCTTGGTATTCAATCGCATGATCACGTCTTAGCTGCTCTAAACAAGTGCGGCTGTGATTGGCGATGGATAGCATTCGTGCTTTGTTGATCTGATAGCGAGATAAGGTGCAATTAGACACCATTTTCGTAGCCCAGCGGATAAGCTCTGGGCTGAGAGACGGTTTTATTTTGAGTGGGGCATGCTCTTCGGTTAGCCATTTCACGGCTTTGAGTGGAATGCCAGGGGCTGCCCATGGTGAAGAGTAGCCGTAAGAGATTTGTCCTGCATTGGCGAAGCTGGTTTCCATCGCACTGCTTGGTTGGCGATCGATCACGGTGACCTGATAACCTGCTTGAGCTAGATACCAAGCTGAGGTCAAACCGATAACACCACTACCTAATACGATGACTTCCATTGATGTGCTCCACACATTTTCGATGTTGCGCAGTTTGTCTTCTTTACCTTTTGTTAACAATCGATATAAATTACATCCAGCGTTTAGAAAAACTATAGGCTCAGGATGAAAAGTAGTGTCGTAAGTGGATTGTGGTTATTTAACCAAGTAGCGGAACACAACAGTTTTACCAGTGCAGCAAAGGCATTGCACTTGACGACAGGCGCAATTAGCCAGCAAATTATCCAGTTGGAAGAGCAACTAGGCTTTACTTTGTTTGAACGCCATTCGCGAGGAATTAGGCTGACACCTAAAGGTTTGCAGTTATCTCAGACTTCGCAATTTCACTTCTCTGAACTTAGGAAAGCACTTGAAGAGCTACAGATTGAAAAGCCCCACAATGAAATTCGCCTCAAACTGACACCTTCTTTTGCATTTAAATGGCTGGTTCCTAGGCTTGAAAGCTTCCACCTAAATAACCCCGACCTGCAAGTACAGATTTTTGCAGAGGGAGCGCTTGTGAATAGTGAGCTGAAGGATTACGACGTTGCAATTGACTATGGTCCGCACCCGTATCGAGACAAAAACGCGAAGCGGATTCTTGATGAGCAACTTCTTCCAGTGATGAGTGTCAAATACCTTGAGGATCATGGGTGGCTAAAAACACCTAAAACGACACCAGAGCAATGGCGAGATGCGACGTTATTGCACGATGCTATGCCATGGGATAAAGCGCCGCGTGACTATGAGTGGCTCTATTGGGCATCAAGTATGGGGCTGGATTTTAAAACGGATTCTGGGCATTTCTTTAATCGAACGGATATGGCGATGTCCGCGGCTGAAGCCGGCGTTGGTATTGCGATGGCACGTATGGCGCTGGTGGAGGATGAACTTAAAAATGGTCGTTTGGTCTCACCATTTGAACCCGTTGATGCCAACGCAGGATACTACTTAATCATTAACACGAGAAGTGAGCCTACCGAACGATTTAAAAAGTGGCTTTTACAACAAGTCCGGTTGTAACTACCGAGAGTTATGTTTGGTTCATGTGTTTAAGAAGCCACAATGAGTGAACACAGAAGATTAACAATGCGGAGTTATAACCTCAGATAAACCGCCTCTTACGAGGCGGTTTTTTATGCACTTAAGCTTTATGCGTTTTGAGGTACGGCATGAACCGGTGTGGGAGCCGTGGTCGGTTGTACAGAATCTGCTGCGAGATACGTGGTAGTGGAAGGGAAAGCAAATTGAGCGCCTTCTGCCGTAATGATCTTATCAATCAGTATCAGAAGTTCTTGTTGCAGGTTAAGGAAGGTTTCCCTATTTGTGGTGTTTAAATGAGCGAGAACCTCAATATCCAGACTGTACGCATTGAAGGCACTAAAGTGAACTCGAAGAGGAGAATCTAAAACATCTGGATGTTCTTGGAGTAATGCCGTGATTTTTTCTGTAATGAGCTGTAATTGCGCCATGCTCGTCTCATAGCGCAACCCGATAGTTGCTTTAAAAGGATAACGGTCACGGCGGCTATAGTTGATGATCTCTCGCTTGATAAGGTCACCATTAGCAATCGTGATTTGCGTTCTGTCTTTTGCTCTGATGCGTGTTGAGCGCACTCCTATTTGTTCTATGACTCCTGACTGGCTGCCAATTTGGCAGTAATCTCCAACTGACAAGGATTTATCTAAGAACAAGATAACCCCACCGATTAAGTTCTCCATAGTTGGACGGATAGCGAGCGCGATTGCCATCCCCCCTAAACTCAACCCCGTCACGATGCCGTAAACGGGAACGCCCAAGCGATTCAAACCATAACCAAGGCAAGCAATAGCGGCCATCGAACCCAGCAAAGTACCGATAATTTGTGTCAGGCTTTGGCGCAGTGTGGTGTTAGTGCGTTGTTTACTCATTAGTAGGCGACACGTTTTGTAAATCAACAGATAAGCGACTTGGCTGAGCAATAGCCAACAAATGAGCTCTATGACGATATTGAGTGTCGACATTAGTACGCCAGTTAAATTGAGTTGGTAGTCTGCGAGATAAAGAAAACCGCTTAGTGTGAGTACGGCAAGTATCGCTTTTGAAATTGGCGACTGGATATGGTTGTAGAGTAGAGCAAGCACAGAGATGGTCGCAGAAAGAGACAACGCCAGCCCTAACCATTGCCAGATTGCTTGGTCGCCATATTCCAGCATAAATACGCTAGGTAATGCTTCTACGAGGTGAAACCATGTTGGCGGAATAAGTCTTCCCGCGCTTAGCGAGTAATATTGATAGTAATCTAAGCTAGCTCCGGAATGAGAGGGTAAGTGTTTAACCAGCAAATAATCACTGTACAAGCCGTGCACGGTTTGCTCGGAAAAACGATACTGACCATCAGGTTGCTTGATCAACTCTAACCCCGTATCTGGAATTTGCCAGCGGGTTAGGGTGTTGTTATCGGGAATGAGAGATAAGTCTGTAGGTGGAGCTCGGTCGAGTATTTCCTTCATCAACATGACAGATTCAATAGCGACTCGAGTTTGGCTAGATTCTGGGACTTTAGACAGATCGAAGGCTTGCGTTGCTTTATCGAACAACGCGTAAATACGTTGTCGGTTTTGCTCTGTATTTTGAGCTGGATCTTCAATGATTTCGGTTAGTTGCTGATTGGCTTGTGACACCAAAGTATCAAAGCTTGTGAGTGCTTTTCGAGGGCTAGAGAGATCGGGAGGTGCGAGGGGGAAAGTCTCATTTGCCTGAGTGAAGAAAGCGAAAAGCACCAAACACCCAACGATCATCCATGATGTGATTGTTTTCATAACATTATCCTAGCCTTATGATTATTGGATAAGTTTAGTCAATGATTTTCATATGCGGAAAAAGCTAACGTTGTTATTCCTCTCTTTTGGACCATCTGAACAGAAATAATCCACTCCCCTGTGACTTGAACTGCTTTTCTTTGTTGAAAAAATCGGCAATATAAAAGAATAACCATTCAATCAATAGTTCAAGGAAGATGCATGAAAGACGAAACACTCTCGATCCATTTTGGCTACGAAACCGACCCAACAACCAAATCAGTAGCGACACCGATTTACCAGACGGTAGCGTATGAGTTTGATGATGCGCAACATGGTGCGGATTTATTCAATCTTGAAGTTCCGGGCAATATTTACACTCGTATTATGAACCCAACCAATGACGTGTTGGAAAAACGCATGGCAGCGTTGGAAGGGGGGATTGCTGGTTTGGTTGTGAGTGCAGGTAGTGCGGCAATTAACTACGCTATTCTCACGCTCGCGCAAGCTGGCGATAACATCGTTTCTACTCCTCAATTATATGGTGGTACTTACACCTTGTTTGCGCATATGTTGCCAAGCCAAGGTATTGAAGTGCGTTTTGCCAAGGACGATAAACCTGAAAGTCTTGCTGAGCTTATCGATGAGAATACCAAAGCGGTTTACTGTGAAAGCATCGGTAATCCGGCAGGGAACATCATAGACCTAGAACGTGTTGCCGAACTGGCTCATGCGCAGGGCGTGCCTGTGATTGTAGACAATACGGTCGCAACTCCAGTGCTATGCAAGCCAATCGAATTTGGTGCCGACATCGTGGTTCATTCGCTCACTAAGTATGTTGGTGGGCATGGTACGACGCTGGGTGGCATCATCATTGATTCTGGGAAGTTCCCGTGGGCACAGCATAAAGATCGCTTCCCAGTATTTAATCAGCCTGAGCCTTCCTACCACGGCGTGGTTTACACCGAAGCATTTGGTGAGGCGGCTTTTATTGGTCGTGCTCGTACCGTTCCTTTGCGTAATACTGGTTCTGCTTTGTCACCAATGAATGCCTTTATGCTGATGCAGGGGCTGGAAACGCTGTCGCTGCGTATGGAGCGTCATACCGAAAATGCGCTGAAAGTCGCGGAATACTTAAGCCAGCACGAGAAAGTGAGTTGGGTAAGCTACGCGGGTTTACCTACGTCGGAATTCTATCCATTGGCAGAAAAATACATGCAAGGTAAACCATCAGCGATATTATCGTTTGGCTTGAAAGATGGTTATGAAGCTGGTGTGCGCTTTTACGATGCATTGAAGATCTTTAAGCGTTTAGTGAACATTGGTGACGCAAAATCGCTTGCATGCCATCCGGCGTCGACTACGCACCGTCAATTGAGTGAAGCGGAGCAAAAGCAAGCGGGTGTATCCCCAGAGATGATTCGCTTGTCCGTCGGTATTGAACACATTGATGACATCTTGGTAGACCTTGAACAAGCCCTTAATGCTTAATTATTGAATTAAAAGTGAAAAGCAGCTCTTTAATAGGGCTGCTTTTTGAAGACACCGTCGATATTCAACTTTCATTTCAGACCCTATTTCTTTTTCAAATCCCATTTCGTTTTCTATTCCAAATTGTGACCGAGCAGCATGCCTTAATCCCATAAATTCATTATGGTTGAATGGATAAATGATAATAACTATCATTCTCAGTGTTTGTTTTTAAATAGGTGAATAGTCATGTCGGGACTCAACTCAGTAGACAGCTTCGATCCAAGCAGCAGTTGGCAAGGGCTAACTCTGACCGATAAAGCTGCCAATCAAATTAACAAGCTGCTCGAAAAAGACGAATCTCTATGTGGCTTGCGACTCACAATTAAGCCTTCAGGTTGTGCGGGCTACGCGTATGTACTGTCCACCGTGGATGAAGTCATCGCTGACGATCTTGTATATGAGCATCTCGGCGCCAAGTTATTTGTGCCTCTTGATGCCATGCCTTATCTCGATGGAACAGAAGTGGACTTCATTTCACAAGGGTTGAACCAGATGTTCCAGTACAACAATCCTAAAGTACAAAGTGCTTGTGGTTGTGGTGAAAGTTTTAATGTGTAAAAGCGAGCACTGCTCTAGGGCAGTGGCTGGTTTTAAATGGTACCGACAATGACACAAAGTGGTATTGAGATCCAAGAAGATGTTCAAGCTTGGGTTGATGATGATAGTTACAAACAAGGGTTCTACAGCAATATTGCGACAGACCAGTTAGCAAAAGGCATCAATGAAGATGTTGTACGTGCGATTTCTGCCAAAAGAAACGAACCTGAATGGATGCTGGAGTTCCGACTTCGGGCGTTTCGAATTTGGCAAACCATGGAGGAACCGCATTGGTTAAAAGCGCACTACGACCCGCTTAACTATCAAGATTATAGCTATTATTCCGCGCCATCTTGTGGTCAGTGCGATGATACTTGCGCTGGCGATGAAGCATCACTAGACCCGGAGTTTTTGACTAAAGAAGTCGAACAAGCTTTTGACCTGCTGGGTGTGCCAGTTCGTGAGGGAAGCGAAGTCGCTGTTGATGCAATCTTTGACTCCGTATCGGTCAAAACCACGTACAGTGAAAAATTGGCAGAGAAAGGCATCATTTTTTGCTCATTCAGCGAAGCGATTCACAAGTACCCTGAGCTAGTACAAGAGTACCTAGGGACAGTCGTCCCGCCAGAAGATAACTTCTTTGCTGCGCTAAATGCTGCCGTTGCGTCGGATGGCACCTTCGTTTACATCCCCAAAGGTGTTGAGTGTCCTATGGAGCTCTCGACCTATTTCCGGATCAATGCTGCAAAAACAGGTCAATTTGAACGTACGATTTTGATTGCTGATGAGGGCAGCTATGTCAGCTATATCGAAGGATGTTCGGCACCATCGCATGATAATTACCAGCTGCATGCTGCGGTGGTAGAAGTGATCGTCCTCAAAGATGCTTACGTGAAGTATTCGACCGTACAAAACTGGTTCTCAGGCAAAGATACCAACGGCGGTATCCTCAACTTTGTGACCAAGCGAGCGCTGTGCAAAGGCAATGGTTCAAAGATGTCTTGGACTCAATCCGAAACGGGATCTGCCATTACATGGAAGTACCCAAGCGTCATTCTCCAAGGGGATAACTCGATCGGTGAGTTTTATTCCATCGCGTTAACGTCGGGTAAGCAGTTGGCTGACACTGGCACTAAGATGATCCATATCGGTAAAAATACCAAGTCCACCATCATCTCAAAAGGCGTCTCCGCTGGGTACAGTGAAAACAGCTACCGCGGATTAGTGAAGATCTTACCGAGCGCTGAAAATGCGCGAAATTTCACTCAATGTGACTCGATGCTCATCGGTCCGGATTGTGGGGCGCATACCTTCCCTTACGTTGAAGTAAAAAACAACTCCGCTCAGGTCGAGCATGAAGCAACCACAACCAAAATTGGTGAAGACCAACTGTTTTACTGTTCACAACGAGGCATTGCTGAAGAGGATGCGATCTCAATGATTGTGAACGGTTTTTGTAAGGATGTGTTTTCCGAATTACCGCTGGAGTTTGCCGTAGAAGCACAAAAATTATTGGCAATCAGCTTAGAACACAGCGTTGGATAATGAAAAATGTTAACAATTAACAACTTAAAAGCCCAAATTGAAGAACAAGAAATTCTAAAAGGAGTCAATCTTCAGATTAACCCTGGAGAAATTCACGCCATCATGGGACCAAACGGCTCCGGTAAAAGCACGCTGGCAAGCACGCTCGCGGGACGTGAAGACTACGAAATTACCGATGGATCTGTCGATTTCAACGGCAAGGATTTATTGGAATTAGATCCTGATGAACGTGCAGGTGAAGGCGTGTTCTTGGCATTCCAATACCCTGTCGAAATTCCGGGAGTGAGTAACCATCTCTTCTTACAAGCATCAGTGAATGCGGTGCGAAAATACCGTGAACTTCCGGAATTGGAACGCTTTGAACTTGCGGATTTAATTGAGGAGAAAATTGAGCTTCTCAATATGCCGAAAGACTTACTTTCTCGCTCGGTAAACGTCGGCTTTTCTGGCGGAGAAAAGAAGCGTAATGACATCTTGCAAATGGCGGTACTTGACCCACAACTTTGCATTTTGGACGAGACCGATTCTGGATTAGATATTGATGCACTTAAAGAAGTTGCTAATGGCGTAAATAGCCTAAAAGACGGCAAACGTTCTTTCATCATTGTGACCCATTACCAACGCATTCTTGATTACATCAAACCTGACTTTGTGCACGTGCTGTATCAAGGAAAAATCATCAAATCGGGTGATTTCTCTATGGTGGCTGAGTTAGAGGAGAAGGGCTATGGTTGGCTCACCGGAGAGGAGTAATTGTCTATTGCCATTCAGTGACTATTTAAAGCCTCGTCTGATTGAGTTAGATGAGGTTGCCAAATACCATTGGCAAGCCGCGTTAGCACAAGGATTACCGACTCGTCAGCATGAAGATTGGAAATACACCTCGCTTGAAGGCTTCGATGCCATTGATTTTTCCAGCCAGCGTGAGACTGATGTATCGATGGCTTTCGTTCAGGCTCACAAGCTTGATATGGATGCAGAAAGGTTAGTATTTGTGAACGGTCAGTTCCAACCTAATTTGAGTGATATTGATGGCGAGGCATTTCGACTTTCTTTACTTAATGGTGATGCAAAACAAGCGTTGCCTGCCGCGATTGCACCAGAAATCTTTTTGCATCTCACGGAAGCGTTTTCCGATACGACTTTGTTGATTGAGGTCGATGCCAAACATACTGTAGCCAAGCCTATTTACTTGATGCAAATTGAGTCTCGACCTCAAGGTGGTATGGCACATCATCGCGTACACCTAAAAGTCGGACAAAGTAGCGAAGTTAAAATTGTTGAGCACCTTCTTTCTGCTTGTCATGGCAATCGTGTGGCAGCAAGTTATTCCGGTTCGCGGCTTACGATGGAGGTTTCGGACAACGCTGAACTTACCCATTACAAGCTCTGCTTGGGTTCTGTGGAACATTACCATTTTGCTCACAATGATCTTTTCGTTGGACGAGATGCAAATGTATCAAGCCAGACTTTTTTGCTCTCTGGTCAATTGACGCGCCACCACACCAGCTGCCAGTTAAATGGCGAAAATACAGAGATTGAAATCAACAGCCTAGCGCTACCTAGCCATCAGCAAACGTACGACACGCGTACTTACCTTGAACACAACAAAGGGCATTGCACGAGTCAGCAACTGCACAAAATTATTGCTAGTCAGCAAGGCAAAGCAGTATTTAACGGCATGATCAAAGTCGCCCCAAACGCGCTCAAAACTGACGGACAAATGGACAATCACAACTTGTTGCTAAGTAAAGCGTGTGAGGTCAACAGTAAGCCTCAACTGGAGATCTATGCGGACGACGTGAAGTGCAGTCACGGTACTACCACAGGAGCATTGAGCAAAGAGCAGGTGTTTTATTTGCAGGCTCGCGGACTACCAAAGCACCAAGCTGAACAATTGATCACCCTTGCCTTTGCCGCGGAAGTCGCAGAGGCGATTGATATTGACGTTATTCGTACGCTGGTTTTACAGCATATAGAGTCCAAGCTAGCAGAGGTAAATGCATGATCTCTTCCATAACAGCGCAACGAGCACACTTTCCAACCTTACATCAGGAAGTGAACAACAAGTCTTTGGTTTACTTAGACAGCGCAGCAAGTGCACATAAACCATCGGTCGTGATTGAACGAGTCGACACCTTTTATCGACATGAAAACGCAGCGGTTCATCGTGGAATCCATCATTTGAGTGCTCATGCGACAGACTTGATGGAACAAGCGCGTGATAAGGTTCAGCAATTCATTAGTGCCAAGCTGCGTGAAGAGGTGGTTTTTGTTCATGGAACCACGCATGGCATTAACCTTGTTGCGAATGCTTATGCGAAAGCGCAGTTGACGGAAGGCGATGAGATCATCGTGTCTGAAATGGAGCATCACGCCAATATCGTGCCTTGGCAAATGCTAGAACAAGACATCGGGATCAAAGTGGTGGTGTGGCCGCTAGAGCTTGATGGAAGCTTGAGTTTGGATACGCTGAAAACGCTGATGACTGGGCGTACTCGCTTATTAGCGGTCACCCACGTCTCTAATGTGCTTGGTACCATTAATCCGGTCAAAAATATCATCGAGTTGGCTCATCAGAATGGCACCCGAGTGCTGGTAGATGGGGCACAAGCAGTGATGCACCAAGCGGTCGATGTACAAGAAATGGACTGCGACTTCTATGTCTTTTCAGGGCATAAGCTCTATGGTCCGACAGGGCTTGGAGTGTTATACGCGAAGAAAGAGCTGCTTGATATTATGCCTCCGTGGGAAGGTGGTGGTGCGATGATAAAAGAGGTCGATCTGTACCAAGGGACCACTTATAACGAAGCGCCATGGCGTTTTGAAGCTGGCACTCCTAATGTTGCTGGCATTATCGGTTTAGGGTGTGCGATTGATTATGTGCTCGATCTTGGGTTTGAAGCGATTGGTCGCTATGAACAAACATTGGTTGACTACCTCTACGATCAACTAAAGACGGTACCAGACATTGTCATTTATGGTCCTCAAGAGCGCTGCGGCGTAGTGTCATTCAACCTTGCACAAGTGCATGCCTTTGATGTGGGTAGCTTTTTAGATAAGTACGGTGTTGCGATTCGAACGGGACATCATTGCGCTCAACCTCTGATGAAATACTACCAAGTACCTGCGATGTGTCGTGCATCGGTTGCTTTATATAATAATCAACAAGATATTGATGTTTTGGTTTCTAGTCTAAAACGTATCCATACCTTGTTAGTCGGATAGGAAAGAGAAAGCAGTGGACCAAAAACAATTAATTAAAAACTTCAATCGATGTATTGATTGGGAAGATAAGTACTTATACATCATTTCGCTTGGCGAGAAGTTTGCTCGTTTACCAGAAGCGTTACAGACTGAACAGACGGCCATTTACGGCTGTCAAAGCCAAGTATGGATTCAGGTACAAGTAGAACAAGGAAAAGTGCAATTGTTGGGTAGCAGCGACGCGGCTTTAGTGAAAGGGCTTGTCGCTGTGGTGTGCTTGTTATTGCAAGATAAAACACCGAAGCAGTTGTTGGAGACTAACATTAAAAGCATTTTTGCTGAGTTAGGTTTACAGCAACAATTAACTCCGGCCAGAAACCAAGGCATTGAAGCTATGGTTAAGAGTATCTTTAAGCAAGTTCAAGCGCTAGAAATGGCGTGATTTCTGCAGAGCTTCTGTGTTAGGTAATGGACGAGCGTTTGGCAAAGTCAGTGCGAAGGATCTTGGCTTTGTCCATCACGTCATAGCCTTTGTAGAGTTGACAAGTGAGATTGAGTGAATCAAGCGCGTAGGCTTTGCATTGGGAGCGGCAGCAAAGCTCGTTATTGGTGTCATTCAATTCAGCCATCATTCTGGTGTAGAGCTTTTTTAGGCAAAGTAGATAACTCATATCATCACCGCTATCACGAGCAGTCAGGGCGACGTCGAGACTCGCATGATAATACTCTGATAACCGTTTTTCAGACGGACCATGACGATTAAGATTCATCTCTGCAAGAAAGAACTCTGAAGTGGCTGTTTGTAATCTATCCTTATAGTCGTCAATCTCTGCAGTTAGCCATGTCATCACGCAATCCATAAAACACCTTCCATCTGTTACTTGATCTTAATGATAATTATTATCATTTATAAATCAAGGCTTCTTATACGTTTTTATCGTTACTCCAGCGGTCTATTCCAAATGCTCATCGCGGCGCACTTTTCTTACCTTGCGTATAAATCGCATCTTCCTGACTATGCTTAGCAAATAGTCACTAGGAAGGGACGCTCATGTCTTATGTGTTTCACCGCCATTGTCACGCCAAGTTGCCTACTATCGCCAGAGGGGAAGGGGTTTATCTGTTCGATAGCCAAGGTAATCAATATCTCGATGCTTGCGGTGGCGCTGCCGTATCAAACCTTGGGCACAGCCACCAAGCTGTTAAACAAGCCATGCTCGACCAAATCGAAAAAGTACCTTTTGCTCATACTGGCTTTTTTACTAGTGAAGTAAGTGAGCAGTTGGCTGAGTTGATTTGCCAGCAAATGCCATCGCAATTCAATCACGTCTACTTAGTCTGTGGGGGCTCTGAAGCGGTTGAATCTGCACTAAAGATGGCAAGACAATACTTTGTGGAATGTGGTAAGCCAGAGAAAAAGCAGTTTATTGCTCGCCAGCAAAGTTATCACGGTAATACGCTTGGTGCGTTGGCTGTTGGTGGTAACGAATGGCGGCGTGAGCCTTTTAAACCCATTTTGCACCCAAGCCATCACATTGCGCCGTGCTATGCCTATCGTCATCAAAGAGAAGGTGAATCAGAGCTCGATTACTCACTGAGAGCTGCCAATGAACTTGAAGCTAAAATTTTAGAACTGGGCTCGGATAACGTCATGGCGTTTGTTGCAGAGCCGATTGTTGGCGCAACAGCTGGCGCAGTACCTGCCACTCTAGGTTACTTCAAACGAATACGAGAGATTTGCGATCGCTATGATGTGTTGCTGATCATGGATGAGGTGATGTGTGGCGTTGGACGTAGCGGTAGCTTTTTTGCTTTTGAACAAGAGCAAGCCGTCCCAGATTTAGTCTGCATGGCGAAAGGATTAGGTGCGGGTTATCAACCTATCGGAGCCGTTGTTGCCAATGACAGAGTCTATCAAGCAATCGCGTCTGGTAGTGGCTTCTTTCAACATGGGCATACTTTTATGGCGCATCCCGTCGCATGCGCAGCCGCCGTTGCAACCATTCAGACCATCGGTGACCAAAAGCTCCTGCAAGCCGTCAACCAACAAGGAGCAATGTTAAAAAGAGAACTCGAGTCAGCACTTTCAGACTTCCCGTATATTGGGGATATTCGTGGTAAAGGGCTGTTTCTTGGCATTGAACTTGTGGCAGACAAAGTAAGTAAAATCCCTCTGCCTAATTCAATTTTGGCAGACAAAAAGATCAAACATCAAGCGATGAAAAATGGACTGATGTGCTATCCAATGGGGGGCACGATTGATGGTGTCAATGGGCATCATATCCTTCTTGCACCGCCTTTTATCATCGAACGAAGCCACATCGACGAGCTGGTAGAAAAGCTCACTCGTACACTCAGAGAGGTGTCGAAAACATGGTAATAAATTCCCCAATAGAAAGAGCTCGAATCGCGATTATTGTTGCACCTAATGGAGCGAAAAAAACCAAGCAAGACCATGCTCAATTGCCGATGAATACTGAAGAAATGGTTGCCGAGGCGAAAGCATGTCAAACGGCAGGGTCTACCATGATCCATTTGCACGCGAGAGATGTGCAAGGCAGGCATTCTCTAGAGGTTGATGACAACTTAGAAATCTACCACGCGGTGAAAGCTGCGGTTGGGAATTCGATGATAGTTCAGCTCACAACTGAGGCTGTTGGTATGTATTCACCACAACAGCAAATGGCGCTGATCAAAGCGGTAAAACCAGAAGCCGCCTCTTTTGCTTTGCGTGAACTGATTCCTGATGAGCAGAGTGAGGAGCAAGGTCTTATCTTTTTTGATTGGGTCGCTGATCAGGGTATTCTCAGCCAAATCATTTTGTATGATCAGGCAGACATCGAGCGCTATTTCTCCCTAAGAGAGCGAGGCGTTTTACCAAAGCAAAACCAACACGCGTTAGTGGTACTTGGTCGATATCATGAGGTTCAACAATCTTCGCCATGGGATTTACGGGCACTGCATTTGGAGCGCTTTATCGAAGAGAACGTTAGATGTGCCGTATGCGCGTTTGGCGCGAGAGAGCAAGACTGTTTAACCCATGCAATGTTACTGGGATTGGATGTTCGGGTAGGCTTTGAGAACAACCATTTGAGTTCGGATGGTCAACTCGCGAAAAGCAATGCAGAGCAAGTTCGGCGATTAAAAGAGATTTGTGAATTGCTCGATGTGCCCCTGCATGATGCGGAGAGTTTTCGCCTTAGCCTGAGTGGTAGTTGATTTGAGAGATTCCCGACTCAGTCGTTCCTCCTTCTCGAGAATGACGGAGTTAGCCTTGGTTGATGCTTGGTTTTACATAGCGTCATTATCTAGAGCGACGAAGGAGCGAGTAGGGAATCGCTTCTTTTCTTAAGACACAAAAAAGGCTCCAATCGGAGCCCTTCTTCAAAGTTAATTTTAGCTTTCAGTCTGAGGGACAGGCTGACGTGCCGGATGCTTGATAAACACCGCCACGATAGCTGCAATTGCAAGCGCGAAACAGTAATAAGAGTTCGCGACAACTTCTAGTGGAGAAAGGTTAAATACCGAACCCAATAGCAGAACTTGCGCACCGTATGGCAATACACCTTGGATAACACACGAGAAGATATCCAACAAACTTGCAGAGCGACGCGGTGAAACGTTGTTCTCTTCTGCCAGCTGACGAGCCACGCTACCTGATACGATGATGGCAACGGTGTTGTTGGCGGTACAGGTATTCACCATCGAAACCAGACCAGCAATACCTAGTTCACTTGCACGACCATTTGCTTTTTTCGAGTGGCTAGAGCCAAACGTACGGATGATGCCGCTCACTAGGTTAGTTAGAAACGCGAGACCGCCTTGGCGACGCATAAGCTCACTCAGACCACCAATCAGCATGGATAGCAGGAAGATCTCTTGCATGTTGCCAAAGCCTGAGTAGATGTCTTGTGCGAAGTTGGTTAGACCGTAATCATCGATAGAAGACAAGCTCACGCCGCCTGCCAAAACGATACCAATAGTAAGCACGACAAACACATTCATGCCTGATACAGCAAGGATAAGAATCGTCACATATGGCAGCACTTTCAACCATTCAATAGGACCGGTTTCTGGTACTTGAGTCGCTGTGCTGTTGAAGGCGAAGATCACAAGCGCAACCAGTGCTGCTGGTAGTGCGATACGGATGTTTTCTTTGAATTTGTCCTTCATCTCACAGCCTTGAGAACGGGTTGCCGCAATCGTGGTGTCTGAGATGATCGAAAGGTTATCACCAAACATTGCGCCGCTAAGTACTACACCAGCAGTCAATGGAAGACTCATACCTGCTGATTGAGCAATGCCCAGAGCAACAGGCGCAACTGCTGCGATGGTGCCCATTGAGGTGCCCATCGCTGTCGCAATAAATGCCGAAATCAGGAAGATACCCGGCAAGATCATGCTGGTTGGAATCGCAGATAGACCAAGGTTAACTGTCGCATCTACGCCGCCAGACGCTTTTGCTACTGCAGCAAAGGCACCAGCAAGCAGGTAGATCATACACATCGCGATGATGTCTTGATGACCAACGCCACGCATAAAGTGTTCGATAGAGCGATTGAGTTTGTCTTTGCTTAGGATGAGCGCAAGGATCACAGCAGGCAATACCGCGATAGGCGCTGGTAGTTGGTAGAAGGCGAAATCGACGCCTTGCAAGGATAAGTAAGTGCCCACGCCAATAAACAGCGCAAGGAATAGCACTAAAGGTAAAAGTGCGACCGCTGATGGTGCGATTGCTTTATTAGAATTTTTAGAACCAGACATGTGAACGACAACATAATCAACAAATAAGGCGAGCAGACTAATCTGACACCAAAGACTTGTCAACGTCTAGACGTCTAAATGGCTGGTTATTTTTAATCGAAAAGACCAAGAAAAAAGGCTCACATAACATATCTTATTGATACTGTGAGCCTTTGTAGAATTTTACTTGTGTAGAGTATTTATGCTTTTTTTCGTTTGAGGAGCGCGAAGATCATCAGTGAGAACAACAACGCTGCGCTCGACCAAACCACGTAGCGATGATCGGTATAGAACTGACTGAGAACGCTTAGATGCTCAAACGCAAAGTTAGTGAGCAAACTGAACACGGCAACCCAAATGGTGGTTGCAAGGGCGTTGCCCAATAAGAACTCTTTACGCGACATCTTAGCAATGCCACAAGCAAGCGGCATAAACTGTTTCATTCCTTCAATAAAGCGGCTGACAACCAAGCAAGCAGGACCATACTTCTGAATTGTATTTTGTAGCTTCTGCATTTTAGGGCCAGAAATATAGCCTTTCTTGTCTAACCAACCTTCAAAGTAATAGCCAATCAGGTAGCCGCACGTGTTGCCAAAAAAGCAACTCAACCAAGAGACTATCATCACTAGGCTAAGGTTCATGACATGCTCAGATGAGATGATAGACGCCGCAATCATCAGCGATTGCCCCGGCATCGGAATGCCAATACCTTCAAGAAAGATGCTGACGATAAGGGCGAGATAGCCATATTGCTCAAGCAGCGGCTTCATCGCCATCAGTAAATCATTAATGTGTTCCAAATGCTTTCCTCTAACCAAAGTGGAACGAAGTTGGAGTGATACTCCTGTTAGTTAGCTTGGTCAATCGACGTTGTTCTCAAATAGTCAAATCTGACATTCCGTTGATAATAGTGGCGCGTATTTAGTCTTTTAGGTTACGCCTTACTAAGTCGTGCATTTGCTTAATCGTCATCAATGCTAACCAGATGATCTCTTCGACAGAGCGCTGTCCTGCGGTCGAGGAGGGATGATTGGCATCGGTTTTATTGCTCAGTGCTGGCAGCTCATGCACACGATTGTCACGAATCGTACTGATCAACGCATCCATCGCATCATGAATCAGGCGTTCTACTTGCAATGAACCTTGGTAATGGGTGCCCGCTCTCACTAGAGGGATCAGCAAGCAGAGGTAGTGACTCAACAAGCGATAATGGCTCAACATATCTTCATAATAATGCGGATCGGCGCGAGTGTGCCTTGGCTCTTGCTGCATCTCGTTGTAAATCAGTTCAAGGTCGCTTTCAGCGGTGAGCATGGCGGCACGTTGCTTAGTGAGCGCCATGTGATCACGTTGCTCTGTGTCGACTTGTAACTGCTCATAGCAATACACAAATAAGCTTTTTGAACTATCGAGCGCTTTTAATGCTTGGGTATGAATCTCCTTACCTCGCCACTGCGGCCACAATAAGCCATAACCGAGTAGGACAATTGCGCCACCGACGATATTGTCGATCAAGCGCGGAGCGGCAAAGTCGAGCCCCTGGTGTGCCATGGTTTGATAAACCAAAATCAACAGCGCGGTAATACAGCCAATCGCCAGCGAGTAATGGCGCATAATATTGAGCATTGCGATGGGTAATAGGACCGCGATTAATACCAACAGGATGGTCGTTGGTACGCCAAGATGAATCAAGGAGGTGGCGAAGAGTACCCCAAGTGCTGTGCCTAAACAGCGTTGCCAAGTTTTACTTCGGGTTGCCAAGAAACTCGGTTGAATGACCATCAACATGGAAATCAACACCCAATCCGGGCGAATCAATTCAAAGTATTCAGCAATCCCAGCTCCAAGAGCAAACATCAAACCAACGCGAGTCACATGGCGCCAAATTGGGTTGCCTCGACTTGGCAAACGAAAAGACAGCTCGAATGGTTGCACCTCAAAGGAGCGTTCATAAGCGGGCTCATTGAGCTCAATACGACGAGAAATATGCTTTACCGCGTATGCCCAGTAGCGAAAGCGAGGTTGGTCTTCTAGCTTCACCGCCTCAATCAAATCATGGGCTTCCTGCTCTAGTGAGCTCAAGTGTTCCATCTCTTCATGCGTGTTATGCAAAAGCTGCTTGGCTTTGTGTCTTAATCTTTGCTGGCAGTGTTGGCTCCAAACCAAGAGCAGATCTCGTTTCGGTTTACTGGATTGAAATTGCTTAAGCAGATCAGGGTTGCTGGTATGGCTGCTCAAGACGACTTCAAATGTATCGAGCGCCAAAAACAAAGCCTGACGTAGAGAGTTGGCGTCTTCATGTTTCGAGCGAAAAGATTCTGATTGCAGCGCTTGTTGGAACAGTTCAATCAACTGATATTTGATGCGTCGTTTCGGAACATCGTTTTCGCTTCCAAGTAAGAAAGCTTGGCGATATTGAATGTAGTCCGCTAGCGTCTCGTAAATCGCAGAAAGACAAACACGCAGCGCGTAATGTTTCCATAAGGCAAACCAAAGCCAACTGAACAGCGCAAAAGTGAGTGGTCCCAACACCAACATAGGATAGAGACCAAGTACCGCGCTGGAATTATGTAGTGACAAGCTCACGACCGCGATCAGCAAGCTCGACATGCCAAGACGTCCCCAAAACGGACCATTCACTGCTGTACTCGCCAATATTGCTCCCATCGCGCCGTAAGTCAGCCACAGCGGTAAGCCCATATTCAGCAGAGCATAACTGATGACGAGCGTAATGCTCCACGTAAAAGCGGTAATCGCAAAGCGTGTCCAGCGTCTAGGACCGGCAGTGTCTAAACCGCTGATCAATGCTGCAGGCATGGTCATTAAAGCTGTCATGGCGAGATTGATTTGGTTGAATAGCACACCCAATCCCATGAATAGGACAATCGCGCTGGTGGCACGCAAACCAAGGTTGACAGAAGGGGAGTACCAGATTTTACGCAGAAAGGCAGGAGATAACGTCATAAACCCTCATTACAGTTGGCAACCCCTTCAGTGTAACGCGAATATCTTTACATGTGCTGGCTTCAACCACAGTTTGAAAAATTGAAGCAGAGTCGTTATCTAACCGATGCCTTCTCCAAGTTGACTAAATAGCCAATCATTGAACAGTGAGACTTTTCGCGCCGCTAGACGGTAGTTCGGCACAAATACGTAATAGCCATAATGGCTATGCATACGCAATTGTTGGATGTGGTAGACCTCATCTATCGACATCGCCTGTTGCACCATAAAATCAGGCAGGAGGGCAAGACCTTTACCAAGCTTTACCGCTTCATAAGAGAGATAGAAATGCTCATGACCGACAGGGTGATAATGAATCGCGCTTCGCAGAGATTGCTCTAGTTTGAACTGCTCCCACAACTGCGGGCGCGTTGTTTGAGGAATAAAAGCGAAATCCGTAATGGATTGTTTGTCGTTACACGTTGAAGAACTTGATGAGCCCGTTAGCAGCAGCGTTTCTTGACGCAACAATCGACCATGTTCGTAGTGACTAGAGAGAGGAAGGCAACGGATGGTGATGTCGCTGTCTACGTCTAACTGATTTATTGGACCATCACTGGTGCGAACTTTAAGGCGGATATCAGGATGGGTTTGATGGAATGCATCAATGTTTGGCACCAACCACAAACTGGCGAAAGAAGGCGTAACATCGACCACCAGTAACTCTTGCTCTGTATCGGTTTGAATTAAGCTCGCCGTCGCATGTTGGATGATCTCCAACGCTTCGGTCACCTTGGGCAAGTAACGTTTTCCTTCTTCGCTGAGCTCAATACCATTGATACCACGCTGAATCAAAGGCAACCCAACCAGTTGCTCTAACGTCGCAATTTGTTTGCTCACGGCACCTTGAGTTACGCACAAACTCTCTGCCGCTTTAGAAAAACTCAGATGGTTAGCAACTGCAACAAAGGTTCGCAGCGCACGAATAGAAGGGTACTCACTACCTTTTAGCATAAACTCATGTCCATTGATGAATGCTTAACCACAGACTAAGAGATTTTGGCTAGGAATCAAAGCGATGAGTTGAGGGGAAATACGAATCGCAGATACAAAAAGGGCCAACCCTTTCGAGTTGGCCCTTTCCAAACGTTTGGTGGAGCTGGCGGCATCTGAATTGGTTTTTTAATATCTTGATATTATGATCTTTTTTATAGTTCAGGTATTGATATTAGTACTAATCTTGGTACAAAAATATCTAGAGACGCTATTCAAGGTTCTCATATGTATTCCCCAATGTGAGTAAAATATAGACACATTTGGTTTACAGGTTTATTATTATTATGTAGTATAAACAAGTAAACCAAATTCTGATAAGTTTGTACTTGGAGTGATCATGAGCATAGCAATTAAAAAACAAATTGATTTACTAGAACATGCCACATCAGGTAATGATATGGCTAAGGTTGTCTTGAGTAGGGTTCTAGGTCTTTATGGCAAGTGTTTTGAGAAAATTAATAGCAGTGATCTTGTCGATTTAGCCGCGCTTTCTGATACAGAGCTTGCTGCAGAAGTAGGAATAAAGATTGCCGAAATGTCTGTTTTCTCTGATGTTGAAGAAACCAACTCTTTGAAAGAAAGAACGGAAGGAGAGCTATACTTTCTAAACTTACTGTCAAATCATGAAAGTGGGGTTGATACGAAACAAGTTGCATCGCTTTTAGGTGGAATCTCTACTGCTGCAGTAGGTAAACAACGGAAAAACGGTCAGATTTTTTATTTGAAGGTTGCAGGTAAGTATTACCACCCTTGCTTTCAGTTTAACGAAGAAAATGTGATTACAGATAGTTTTAAACGAGTGATAAAAATCCTATCTTCAAAAGACCAGATGGCGAGCCTTGAGTTTTTGATTAGTGAGATGGAAACTTTTGATGGTTCTGTCAAATCAATATATGAAATATTGAGAGGTGAGAATCAACCTAGGTTTACTTATGAGCAAATAGAAAAGCTCGCAAATCGTATCGATGACCTTACAAAATAAAAAGCTCCAAGTTCAAATGCTTGGAGCTTCAATTACTAATCGTTGTTGACTATCTTACCGTTAAGGACATTTGTGAAGATGCCTTTCATCGATACTAGTGTCAGGCTTAATGTATACTGATTTTGTACCACAAGTTGAGCATCAACTTCACACTCACTAAGCTTGGTTAAGCTTTTATGAGCTAGCTGAGGCGTGTCTTTATTAAAAAGAGCATAACATTTTCCATGACCTAAATGAGCGCTTTCATAAGCAATACCATCTATGTCGAGATCCAATGCTGAAATTGCAGCTACGATACCATGTGTCCATAAGTAATCATCAGTAGTTAATTTTCCTGACAACTGTAACTGCGCTTTTAGCACGGTAGAGTCAAGCAGCTTTAATCTACGAGCCGCAAGCGAAACTCCCAAGTCAAAATTCTCAAACCATTCATTCTTTCGAGAAAATTGCACTGATGCTGGACCTTTCCCCTTGTATGGATCATCACGCATAATGATTTCAGCCATACATGTGTCAGGGAACTCTCCACAATACATAACCTCTATTTTATCGTTTGGACAGTTGTAACGACCTGTTCCAAATGAGTAGTAAATACTAGATTCGTGTCCAGTATCTTGAATACGGTAAATGCTAGAAGCTTCAGCTACAAACTGAAATGCAAGCGAACTACTTAGAGCCTCCATTCTTGCGATACACAGTTTAGTAATAGCATTAATGACAATAGGCCTTACTTCA
The DNA here is from genome assembly GCF_024181835.1 of Vibrio sp. Y29_XK_CS5. Lineage (NCBI taxonomy): Bacteria > Pseudomonadati > Pseudomonadota > Gammaproteobacteria > Vibrionales > Vibrionaceae > Vibrio > Vibrio sp. Y29_XK_CS5. The sequence goes on along the minus strand of NZ_JAMZAM010000007.1, from coordinate 168,353 downwards.
TTCTGACTAACGTCAAAAATCAGTTCCTTTTTGTCTTGCTTAAGTGCTTGAATGACTGCAGTAGGCCAAGAATTAACTGGCTCATGCATAATCATTTCCGGTTCGACCTGTTCAGACAGGATTTGAGATAGTAGTTTAGATAGGCGGATAGCTTCCTGTTTTGTTATAGATGTCATAGATTAATACCTTTTTCAATTTAAATTTCTTTTCCATTGGCTTATTCCTTTGGAGAAGTTAATGATTTCTCCCGTCGTCGGGAGCACGTGTTTGGTACACAGTTGTACCTATCTTGTCCCTGCTTCTACGGCAACAAGGCAAAACGTTGTTATTGTTGCATATAATGGGTTTAGATTCATTTAATCTTTATAGTTCAGGCTATTAGTGGTTGTTTTTTATCCTTGGATTGAAGTTCAGTAGATCTTTGTAACTATACAATGCATTGTTCGAACCGCTCTTAAGGCGTAAAATCAGAACCAATTTTCTGGCACGGGTATTACTGTGCCACCAGCCTTATTTATAAGAATCGAAATGATTAAAAAACTCACCCTCCAGCAGCTCGAATCTTTCCTTTGGGAAACCGCTGATATCCTCCGTGGCAACATGGATGCCTCTGAATTTAAAGACTATATCTTTGGCATGATGTTCTTAAAGCGCATGTCGGATGCGTTTGAGGAAGAGCAAGAGAAAGTCGTTCAGTACTACCTAGACAAAGGTAAAACACAAGCTCAAGCAGAAGAGCTAGCAGATGATGAAGATGAGTACGATAGTACCTTCTACATCCCTGAAAATGCGCGTTGGTCTGCACTAAAAGACTTAAAGCACAACATCGGTGAAAGCCTCAACAAAGCGACAGAAGCGATTGAAGAACATAACCCATCCCTAGAAGGTGTGTTGGTGACCATCGACTTCAATATTAAGAACAAGCTGACTGATGCTAAGTTGCGTGATCTGCTCTCTCACTTTAGCCAGCACCGTCTTCGTAATGAAGATTTTGAGCGCCCTGATATGTTGGGAACCGCTTACGAATACCTAATCAAAATGTTTGCTGATAGTGCAGGCAAGAAGGGCGGTGAATTCTATACCCCAAGTGAAGTAGTACAACTGCTGGTGGCATTGCTGAAGCCTCATGCTGGTATGCGTATCTATGATCCTACAACGGGCTCAGGCGGTATGTTGGTTCAGACTCGTAACTACCTAAAAGAGCACGGTGAAAACCCTGCCAATCTGTCGCTATTCGGGCAAGAGATGAACCTGAATACGTGGGCAATTTGTAAGATGAACATGTTCTTACACGGCGTGCAAAGTGCTGACATCCGCAAGGGCGACACTCTGCGCGAGCCTAAGCACACCGAAAACGGCGAGCTAATGAGCTTTGATCGCGTTATCGCTAACCCACCGTTCTCGCTTAAAAAGTGGGGTAAAGACGAGTGTGATAACGATGGTTTTGGTCGTTTCCCTTATGGCACGCCACCAAAAGATGCGGGTGATTTAGCCTTTGTTCAGCACATGATTGCTAGTACCAATAATGAAGGTATGGTCGGTGTGGTCATGCCTCATGGTGTGTTATTCCGTGGCTCAAGTGAGAAAGCGATTCGCCAAGGCATTTTGGAAGACGATTTATTAGAAGCCGTGATTGGTCTGCCATCAGGCTTGTTCTATGGTACGGGCATTCCTGCTTGCCTACTAATCATCAACAAGAACAAAGTTGCAGCTCGTAAGGGCAAAGTCCTGTTTATCAACTCAGAGCTTGAATTTGAAGAGGGAAAAAACCAGAACAAACTACGCCCACAAGACATTGCTAAGATTGTTGAAACCTTCGATAACTATGCTGATGTTAAGCGCTACGCGAAAGTGGTGAACTTCTCAGAAATTGCTGAGAACGATTTTAACCTCAATATCCGTCGCTATGCCGATACTTCACCACCAGCAGAAATCTTTGATGTACGCGCGATTCTGCATGGAGGTGTCCCTGCTCGTGAAGTGCATAACGAATACATTGAAGAGGAAATCCTTGAAGGATTTGATATCTCCTTAGTGTTCGATAAAACCAACGATGATTACTACGCCTTTAAACCAAGCATTGAAAGCAAAGAGCAGATCCGAGAAGTGATAGAGAAAGCGGATGCTAAGGTTCTTCCCCTAACAATAAGCCAGCTTGAACGCTGGTGGGATAAGTACCAAGTGTCGCTGCATGAGCTAGATCAGCAAGTGGCAGATGCCGAGCAGGTGATGCAAGGTTACTTAAAGGATCTAGGTTATGAGTAATTTACTACCTGTCGATTGGAATCTAAAAAACTTAGAAGATGTTTGCACTTGGGTCGGTGTAGGAATCGCAACTTCAACAACTCATGCATATACCGACTCAGGCACCCCTTTGCTAAGAAATCAAAACATATTACCGAACTCGATTCGTGATTCAGACATGCTATATATCACAAAAGATTTTGCCCGTGAGAATGAATCGAAAAAGCTTCGCAAAGGGGATGTTGTAACTATTCGAACTGGTTATCCGGGTGTTTCAGCTGTCATACCCTCTAGGTATGATGGTTGCCAAACTTTCACAACTTTAATATCAAGACCTAATCCCCTTAAGGTTGATCCTAACTACTTGGCTGTGTTGATAAACTCTGATTACGGAAGAGCCTTTGTATTAGGTGGGCAAGCTGGAGGAGCGCAACAAAATTTGAATGTTTCAGTACTGAAGCAGTTTCCTGTGATTCTTCCCCCACTCCCAGAACAAAAGAAAATCGCCACTATCCTCACTTCTGTCGATGAAGTGATTGAAAAAACACAGGCGCAAATCGACAAGCTCAAAGACCTGAAAACAGGCATGATGCAAGAGCTTCTATCCCGTGGTGTTGGTGTTGATGGAAAACCACATACCGAGCTTAAAGACTCGCCAGTGGGGAAGATTCCGAAGGGGTGGGAGGTTGTGAAATTCAAAGATATTTTTCATACCTATAAGTATGGTCCTCGCTTTAGTTCCAAAGACTACGATGAACTTGGGAATGTAAAAACTATAAGAGGAACAGATCTATCTAGTGACGGGGTTATTAAATATTCACAGGTTCCTGTTGCAAGGCTAGATAATAAGCTTGTCACACAAAACGCATTAAATCACGGCGATTTGGTCATGATCACAACCGCTGATTGTGGAGCTACTGCTGTTTTTGAGTCCCAGTCTATTCCTTATATAGCCAGTGCATATGCGATTAAATTGACCCCAAAGACAGGACTGAACTCCAAGTACATCAACTATTTTATGCAAACAGATGATGCGCTATCACAAGTCGATTCTTTTGTTCGAAAAGGAACGGTGGCAAACCTTCCTGGTTCAGATGTAATGTCGATGATTTTAGCTTTACCGCCTTTCGATGAGCAAAATCAAGTAGTAAGAATACTAGAGAAGCTAGACGAGAATATTACGTTGAAATTAAAAGTCTTAGATAGCAAGCAGTCTTTGAAGAAAGCTCTAATGCAAGATCTCCTAACAGGCAAGGTTCGCGTTAAGGTAGACAGCTAATGCTAAAAGCAATTCTTCACGGCAAAGCAGGGCGTATCGAACATGATGGGCAAACCTCGGTTCGGTGGGCAAGCTTGTTCAAAGCTCGTGAAGACTTGCTTACCTCAACGATGTTTGAGCGTTTCGCTTACTTATCTGAGTCACTTCAGTTCGAGTTACTTGAGTTCTGTTTTAAAGATAGAGTTACCCCTTTAGCTGAGGTCTTTGGAGCATTCATTACCATTGATTACTGGTCTAGGTACACCTTTGAAGAAAAAGGGCATACTAGGCAAGTTGAACCCGACTTAATCATCCGTTTTGAAAAAGCCAATCTAATCGTGGAAGTAAAACCTCCTGCTGGTGGTGATCAGTATTTCACTCAATGGCGGCGAGAAGTCGGTTCTTTCCTTCAGTCAGAAGAGGGTGAAAGTCGTCCGCTTTATTTTCTTGCCATTGGTCGCGTTGATCATGTGTCTGCACTTAAGTGGGAAAGCAAGTTAGTCAATGAATTTGATAACTTGATTTGTGTCGGCGCTATTAAATGGCAACCTATAGCGGATTGCTTAGTTGAAAAGTCGTCGGATAGCCGTTTATCCAAAACAGATAAACGGGTTTTAAATGACATGCTTAAAGCTCTCGCTCTGTATGGCTTGAATGTCAGTAACTTCAAATGGGACAAGCTACGTAAACACTCCTTCCCTGCTCTGTCTCTTAGCCACTCATTGCTTAGTGCTGTTGATATTAATCAGGGTGCTATTTTGGGTGTTTCGCATCAATCAGTTCAAAGTCTTATTAACCATGACTTCAAACCCGTCACCTTAGACGCTCTGTTGGCTTGGCCTAGGTATAACAATGAATAACGAAAACAAAGAAGATCTATTCCTACAAATTCGAACCGCTCACCGCTTATTGGCGGCGTATTATCAACGTCTCCTTCCTACTATAGAGCAGATAAGCAAAGAGTTAGAGCTAGATTTCTATGTGTGGACTCCTAAAGAGTTCGCTCGTCCTTCCAAGTTGACGACCAATCCCTTTGAGAATTGGCAATGGGACATGTTACCTGCACTTTCAACTTACTATGTGTTTAAGAACGTAGAAGACGTGCACAAACTGCGAATAGGTGAGTTCCTAGTAGAGTTTATGGTTGATTCAGATACTGGCGTGGACTCGGATGCTGCAAATGGAGGGCAGCCAGATGGTTTATCACTACCCATCGGTGTAGAAGAGGCGCAGAGCTTGTTAAAAGTCAGCATTTACACTCCTTTTAAGAACGAAAATGCAAATTGGTACTACAAAGTTTGGAATTGTTGTCAGCATCCTAAATTTAATGATTCGCCATTACCTCAAATAGACCCTGATCGTTACCCGATTATTAGTTGTGGGTTCGAACTACCGATGTCTGATTTACTTGAAGAAGATGCAGTTAGCAAGATCGCAAGTAAAACGAGAGGGTTTATTGACTCGGCTTTAACTGCTGCTTCGGAACAAAATAAGAAGGTGGTTGGCGATGAGCAGCAATAATAACGAATTCGAAAAAGTAGAAGCGCCAGCCATTGCTCAGTTAGTTAAGCTTGGCTGGACTTACGTACAAGGCAAATCCCTCTCTCCTGAACACGTAAACCAAGAGCGTATTTATCTACGTGACGTTATCCTAGTGAAGCGCTTAGAGGCGGCAATTAAACGCATTAATCCTTGGATCAGTGAAGAGAACCTGCGCAAGGTATCTAGGGAAGTGACACACCCCAATTTTGCTGCTTTGATGGAGTACAACCATGCTTTCTACCAAATCATGGTTAACTACCTTTCGGTAGAACAAGACCTCGGTAAAGGGCGCAAAGGGCAAACCGTCAAACTTATTGACTTCGATACGCCGTCCAACAACGAGTTCTTAGTGACGAACCAGTTTAAAGTCGAAGGGGCGCAAAACATTATCCCTGACATAATCTGTTTTGTTAACGGTATTCCTCTTGCTGTCATTGAATGCAAATCGCCGTACATCTCTGATCCTATGAGTCATGGAATTGACCAGCTTCGTCGTTACGCCAACCTACGTGAACAAGAAAATGAAGAAGGTGCGGCAAAACTATTTTGGTATAACCAATTGATGGTTTCTACCTGTCGCGACCAAGCGAAAGTCGGCACCATTAGCTCTAGCAGTCAGCACTATGGGGATTGGAAAGATGCCTACCCATACAGTGACGAAGAGTTAGCTCAGCAATCATTGCACGACAATGTAGTGACGTTTCGTTCTACCGTGGACGTTCAGCTACCTGACGATGTAGTGGATGACAACTCCGAGGCTGAAAGCCAAGTTGAGTTCTTACAAGCTGCCGAAGAAAAAGCCACTTACGAAGTCCTGACTCGTGTATCAGCGCAGCAGCGATTAATAGCAGGCATGTTTAGCCTGGATAACTTCCTCGATATTCTGCAAAACTTCATCATTTATGAAACTGACGATGGCAAGATAATTAAGAAGGTTGCACGTTATCAGCAGTATCGTGCCGTTAATAAGGTCATTCAGCGCTTAAAAACAGGTAAAGACCGCAGAGAAAAATCTGGCGTGGTGTGGCATACGCAAGGTAGTGGTAAATCACTGACTATGGTCATGCTAGCAGTCAAGATGCGCCGTGATCCTGAACTGCAGCAATACAAGTTGGTATTCATTACTGATAGAACTCAGCTTGATGAGCAGTTATCCAATACTTTCCGTGATGCGCAAGGTGAAACCGTTTATAACGCTGGCACTGTGAATGAACTCAAAGAGCTACTTAAAAAAGACAGCTCGGATCTGGTTACTGCGATGGTTCAGAAGTTCTCTGATTTAGAAAAAGAACAAGAGAAACAGCCGAAAGCTGCAGAAGGGTTTAAAGACCTAAATCCGAGCGAAAATATCATCGTATTGGCTGATGAGGCACACCGTACTCAGTTTGGTGGTCTTGCGATGACTATCAATGCTGCACTGCCTAATGCGCCTAAAGTAGGCTTTACGGGGACACCCCTGCTTAAAACCCAGAAGATGGGGCAAGCATTTGGTGGCTATATTGACGAGTACAAAATCAACCAAGCAGTAGAAGATGGGGCGACTGTGCGCCTGTTGTATGAGGGGCGAGAGGTTAAGTCTGAAGTCGCTGGAGAGTCCCTTGATAAGCTGTTTGAAGAATACTTTGGTGAATACACAGAAGAAGAACAGCGCGAAATTAAGAAAAAGTACGGTGTAGAGCGTGCGGTGCGTGAAGCGCCTGCTCGCATCCGTTGGGTCTGTCTTGATTTGCTCAAGCACTATAAAGAGCACATTCGTCCTGATGGCTTTAAAGCAATGATTGTTGTTGGTAGCCGCCATGCCGCTGCCGTTTTCAAAAAGACACTTGATGAGCTTGGTGCTCCGCCTTCTGAGGTGATCATTTCTGGTGACCACAACGATAAACAATACATCGCAAAGTACACCGACAAAGCACATCAAAAAAAGGTGATAGCGAACTTCAAAAAGCCTTTTGGTATAGATAAGGCTGGAACTGAAGAAAAGGACAAGAAGTTTGATAATACGGCGTTTCTCATCGTCAAGGATATGCTGTTAACTGGCTTTGATGCACCGATTGCGCAGGTCATGTATATCGACAGAAAACTGCAAGATCACACATTGATGCAAGCCATCGCTCGTGTGAATCGTACATACAAAGGTAAAACTTGTGGCTACATCGTTGACTACTATGGTCTCGCAACTCACTTAACTGAAGCGCTTGATTTGTTTAGCAGTGAAGATGTTGAGGGGACGTACCAAAGCCTTAAAGACGAGGTACCGAAGCTTAAGGCGAAACATACCCGTGCAATGTCATTCTTTAAACACATTGATAGCGATGATATTGACGACTATGTGCTCGCGCTTAAAGATGAAACTACTCGAGCTCAATTTGATGTAGCGTTTAAGCTCTTTGCCAAACAGCTCAACGTGATATTACCAGATGCGAGTGCAGCTCCTTTTGTCCCAGATATGAAGTTGTTGGGGAAAGTACATAATGCTTCGCGAACCATGTATCGAGATGCTGGTTTAGATATGCGTGAGATTGGTGAAAAAGTAAGGCTGTTGGTCGATGAGCATATTTTGAGTACAGGGGTAGATCCTAAAATTCCTCCAATGGACTTATTGGCAGCCAACTTCAAAGATACGATTAAGCCAAATAAATCAGATGAATCTAAAGCCTCTGAGATAGAGAGTGCTATCAAGCATCATATAACGATTAATCTTGATGATGACCCTGAGTACTACCGTTCTTTGAGCCTGAGACTGAGGGATATTATTGAGAAAACGTCTGGCCAATGGGCTTTGCAGCTCGAGCTACTACTTGCTATGACTGATGACATTGGCTCAGCCCACCAGCAAGCCGCACAAGATGTTGGGGTGAATGAAACTGAGTTCGCTTTTTACAATATATTGATTGCCGAGGTGACTAACGCGAATGATGGTGATGTGATTGATGAAAGCGTCCATGAAGCTATTAAAGACACCACGCAAACTTTGGTCGCCATGTTAGATGAAGCAACGGAAATAATTGATTTCTTCGCTAAGCAAGATGAAGTTAAGCGGATGAAGAAAGAGATAAAACGCGCTGTGCTTGATCAGCCGTTTGGTGACAAAGCATTGGTTAGTGCTCTTCAAGAGCGTTTTATGGATCTTGCTAAGCACAAGTTCGGCAATAAATGATTGAGCAAAACATGACGGAAAAGCATCAGCCAGAGCTTATTCATACTGCCAGTTACAGTGTGCTGGTGGAGCGTACTTCAAGAAAGAAAACTGCATCACTTAAAGTTGATGAGGGGGAGGTGACTATCATTGTCCCCAAGGTATTAGAGCAAGAAAAAATAGATGAAATTCTTGCAGATAAGCACAATTGGATAGTTGATAAGTTGGCTCAATATCAAGCTCATAGTCCCTCGTTAGCACGAGAATATGTGTCGGGTGAGGCATTGCCATACCTAGGGCGTAACTATCGTTTAAAAGTGCTTACAGGCGATTTGGCACCCACTAAGCTGATTAATGGGCGCATTACTGTAACCGTGCCTGACCCTTCATCTCAAACGCACTATATTCGTCGGGCATTGGTGAATTGGTACAAGCGCCATGCTGACAAAAAAATTCGCGAGAAAGTGAGGCGTTATGAATCTCTGGTGGGTGTTGAAACTGGTGTCGTTCGGACTAAAGAGTTTAAGAGCCGCTGGGGTAGTTGTACCCCTTACGGTGATTTAGAGTTTAACTGGGTAATTGTCATGGCCCCTAACCGCGTAGTTGACTATGTGGTTGTCCACGAGCTTTGTCATTTGCTTCATCATGATCACTCACCTCAGTTTTGGAAAGAAGTTGAACGAGTCATGCCCGACTACAAAGAGCATAAAGAGTGGCTCAGAGAGTTCGGGCATAGGTTATACATCTAAAGCATTTTGACTACTTGATTACTTCATGTGAAAAGTCATCCCAGAGTTTATCTGAACTTAAGCTTGCGCAGAGCTTTAAGGGAGTACTCGAAGACTGCGCTTGCATCTTGTCTGAAATAGCTTGGTTGTATGTTCCGACGTTCAAAGCAAACTCTATTGCAGCAATAATGTACCCGAACCCATTCATGTTATTTTCATAACCGAAGTCGCTGATATTAAGGGTGTCGTTGACTTCTTCTATTAACAATCTGGTGCGTGATATGTCCGATACTGATATGTCGCTTTCATTGATGTAAGTTAGATCTTCACGTTAGAACTAAACTCGCCTCGGTACCGAGTGTTATGGATCTAATAAAACAATCTCGAACATTATAGATACAAAAAGGGCCAACCCTTTCGAGTTGGCCCTTTCCAAACGTTTGGTGGAGCTGGCGGGAGTTGAACCCGCGTCCGAAAACCTTTCATCATTGGTACTACATGCTTAGTCGATCTTTAAATTCACCACCCACCTGCGAACCGACACGCTAGTAAATGACTATCCTGAATTATAATTCACCGTTCATCTCTCAGGCGGGAGAATCCGGGCTAGCGCGTTTGGGTTTGATCCCTCGTTGGTCCCCGTCTTACGTGCGGAAGCTAGGGCGAGAGAGCTCTGAGCAGGTTATTAAGCTGCTAGTGCGTAGTTTTCGTCGTTTGCGACTATTTTTTTGCGGTTTGTTAACGAGGCCTACCGCACCTCGGCATGCACCTCAGACTTCTGAATTCCCGTCGAATCCTAAATCAGCCCCAGAGGTAATATCGGCATAGTAACAGAAAAGCCTAGGCTGTCCAGTACTATGCGTCTAAGTGGTCAAGTTTAACGCAGTGAACTCTTCATTACGCGCGCTTTTTCACGAGCCCAGTCTTTTTCTTTCAGATCGGTACGTTTGTCGTGAAGCTTTTTACCTTTCGCAACACCGATTTTGATCTTCACCCAAGAGCGAGACCAGTACAGTGACAACGCGGCTAGTGTCATACCTTCACGGTTGATGCGACCAAGAAGGTTGTCGAGTTCACGACGACTCATCAATAGTTTGCGCACGCGTGTAGGGTTTGCGACAACGTGAGTAGAAGCTTGGTTAAGAGGCGTGATGGTCATTCCGCTGACAAAAGCTTCTCCGTCACGCATGAAAACGTAGCTTTCAGCGATATTGGCTTTACCTTGGCGAAGTGCTTTCACTTCCCAGCCTTGTAGCTCCAAGCCTGCTTCAATTTCATCGTCAATGAAGTATTCGTGGCGAGCTTTTTTATTCAGCGCGATAGTGTTGCTACCCGCTTTTTGCTTTGATTTTTTCTTTACCATAATGGACTCATTATACGGGTTGGATATGGGTTAGGAAATCCTTTTATTTGCGCTATCGTGGAATAAAAGTAGAATTGGCACAAGCCTTAAACATGTACGCGTATCGATAGGAGTGTGTATGAAGCAAATCAGCCGTTCTGCCTTGGTGTCTTTTAGTGCAGAGCAGATGTTCGATCTGGTCAATGATGTTTCTAAGTATCCTGAGTTTCTACCTGGTTGTTCAGGTTCACGAATCATTGAGTCTTCGGACGATGGTATGGTGGCTTCTGTCGATGTAGCAAAAGCAGGTATCAGTAAGACATTTACAACCTCTAACGAGATTATTCCGGGTCAAGCGATCATGATGAATTTGGTCGATGGTCCATTTAAGACACTGCGTGGTGGTTGGATCTTCACTGCTTTGGATGAGCAGGCGTGTAAAGTGGAACTGAAGCTTGAGTTTGAATTCTCAAGCAAGATGATCGAAATGGCTTTCGGCAAGATTTTTAATGAGCTAACCAATAACATGGTGAATGCTTTTACCAAACGCGCGAAACAGGTGTACGAGTGCTATGAGTATTGAGTCGGACATGATTCACGTGGAAGTGGTTTATGCGCTTCCTCAAGAGCAGCGTGTATTCAATTTGGTGGTAAACAATCAAGCAACGGTTGAAGATATTATCCGACAGTCGGGTGTGCTTGAGCTATACCCGGAGATTGATTTGAAGAAGAATAAAGTCGGTGTTTACAGCCGTAACGTGCGATTAGATGCAACGGTACGCGACAAAGACCGTATCGAAATTTACCGCCCACTATTGGCAGATCCAAAAGAGATTCGTCGTAAACGAGCGGAGCAAGCAAAGGCCGCTGGTAGTGCAGACCCTGTGACAGGCGGTAAGCCCAATGCTTTGAGAAAAGCTGAGGAATAATGCTTTTGATTACGAACAACGCCTCCCAATTGGGAGGTGTTGTTTTTTTGTGGGGCGAACTTTCCTTGCTCTGTTGAGCAGAAATAAAAAAGCCTCCGTCAGGAGGCTTTAAGAATACAGTGAAAATAAAGGTTGCTTACTGAATCTTCTCGTAAAATGCATCGCTTTTCGGGTAGTCACCAGTGATGTCTGCCAGCGTGCCTTGGTCGTTAAACTGAACGATAAGATCTTTTTGCACTGAGTCACCGTGACCAGGAGTGTGGTGGTAAATGTAGTACCACGTATTCGGGTAGCCATTTTCAACCAACATAGGTGAACCAAGAACGTAGCGAACCTGTGCTTTAGTCATCCCAAACTTTAATTTATCAACCGCACTTTGTTCTACGTAGTTGCCTTGGTTGATATCAATGCGATAAACCAGTTTTTCCAATACCGAACATCCTGTCAGCAATGTCATTGCTAATGGTACGGCAACTAACCACTTCTTTAATTGCATAATAATTTCTTAGTAACCTTTAAAATACTGCGCTGATAATAAACAAGCTCGACGCAGATGTAAAAAGCTATGCGTCGTATGGTAGGGAATCTGACAACGAATTTTGAGTTGAGTTGCATTTATTCGCTGAGATTGAACAATAATTGGCGGAACATTGCGCATTCGTTTAGCGAAAAGCAAAAGTACTGGGGCAGTTGAAATGGGAGAGAGCCACTGAACTGATTGATATGCGGTGGCTCCGTAATAATCTTAAGCGGCGATAAGCAGTTCTTTAGCATTTGCCAATGTGGAATCTGTAATTTGACTACCACCAAGTAGACGAGCTAATTCTGCCACACGTTGCTCTTCATCTAGTGAGCGCATTTGTGTTTCAGTTTGACCACCTTTGGTGTGTTTTGCGACAAACATTTGCTGATGACCACAACCTGCGACTTGAGGTAAGTGGGTGACACACATTACTTGGGTCGACTCTCCTAGTTTGCGCAGCATCTTACCGACAACAGCGGCGGTTGGACCACTGATACCTACGTCTACTTCATCGAAGATCAAGCTTGGAGTATCTACTTTCTGCGCGGTGATCACTTGGATGGCTAATGAGATACGTGATAGCTCACCACCCGATGCCACTTTAGCGATGGGTTGCAATGGCTGACCTGGGTTGGTTGAAACCAAGAAGCAGACGCTGTCCATTCCCAGCGGTGATGGGTGGGTATTTTCGTTGTTCACTTCAATGCTGAATACCGCTTTCTCCATGCTCAATTCGTGCATGCTTTGTGTGATCAGTTTGTTCAACTCTTTTGCGTAGCGACTGCGTGATTTGTGCAGTTTTTCCGCTTGGGTCAAGAAGCTCTGATACTTTTGTTCAACTTCTTGAGCGAGTTCATCCAAACGTTCATCAGAGCAATCGAGCGCTTCGATTTGAGCCAATAGATCTTGATGGTGTTGATATAGCTCATCAGGCATAACGTGGTGTTTACGAGCCATTGACATCACTTTAGAAAAGCGTTCTTCGACATAAGCCATGCGACCCGGATCGACATCAATGCCATCAAGGTAGCTGCGAAGTTCGTTTTTAGTTTCTTCTAGCTGGATCATTGCTTCTGCCAGCATATTTGGTAGCTCTGCTAATTTCTCATCCAATTCAGCTAATTGAATTAGGGAGTGATTGGCCGATTGCAAAATACCAAGCGCATTGACTTCTTCACCTTCGTAAATAAGTTCGATGGCTTGCTGACAGGTAGCGGCAAGTTCACCGCTATTGGACAGTCGTTTGTGCTCTTGTTCGAGCTCTGCGAATTCTTCTTCACCTAGCGATAACTCATTCAGTTCTTTGATTTGGTATTCGAGCAACTGCTTTTGTGCCTGATTTTGCTGGCTGTTCTCTTTTAGTTGCTTGAGGTTATTGTCTGCCTGACGCCAATGCTGGTAAGCACTGCGTGTGCCTTTTAATAGGTTTAAATGTCCTGCATATTGGTCAAGCATTGCCATTTGGTGCTCGCTCTTCATCAATTGATGATGCGCGTGTTGTCCATGGATGTTGATCAACAACTGCCCAAGAGATTTGAGTTGTGAAAGTGGGACTGGGCTGCCGTTGATGAAGGCTCTAGAGCGACCTTCTTTGGTGATGATGCGACGCAAGATACACTCGCTGCCATCAAGTAGGTCGTTATCTTCTAGCCAACGCGTTGCGTGTAGATTGTTATCCAGTAAAAAGGCAGCGCTGACTTCTGTTTTCTCTTCGCCTTGGCGCACCATACCTGCATCGGCACGTCCGCCTAAACAAAGACCTAACGCATCAATTGCAATAGACTTACCTGCACCTGTTTCACCAGTAATGGTGGTCATGCCCTTTGAAAGCTCGAGCTGTAAAGACTTAACAATCGCAAAATTATTAACACTTAGATGAGCCAGCATTTTTATTTACCTGTATAACTGAACAATACTGTATAAGAAAACAGTATATACTGTTTCTTTATACAGTAAAGTCAGGTGTGGTATTTTTTCTTAAAGAAGCGGCTTTTTGTGATGGAGAGAAGAAAAATAGGTCGTGCAAAATGCAACGACCTATTTAAATTGAACAAGTTACGGACGAGTTGGGTTAATGGTGAGCGGTTCTAATGTGACGACTGCATTGACTCCCGCGCCAGGATGGTCGACGTAAGATGTGTCTTGCATCAGGGTGTAGTAAACATCAACGAAATCGTCATCATTGGTCAGAACCCCATCAGGAATTGCATCAATGATCTTGTTGGTGATCTGAGGAATAATGGCATACGCCTGCACCTCTGGATCTGGAATCGCCTTTAATACTTCTTCAGCAACTTGAACGAGCAGTTTTGCCAACTGTTTGTAATCCGTACCGTCATCTTGTTCCATCAATACAATGTCAGCCGCGCCCCAACGGTAACGAGACCAATGAATGATGATTTGATTCGGGTAATAGTCTTTGTTGTCATAATCCAAATATGGAAGCTCGACTAAATCTAACGTCGGCTCGTCGCGACTTGGGTTCACCCCAGTGACGATGGCGTAGATTTCTGCTTTACCCGAGATCCATGGTTCTTGGTCATCAGAAAGACGGATCTTTTTCAGTTGCGTAGTCTGAATTGGTTGAACCGAACTTTCAGCACTAGCGAGAAGTGGGGAATTAACTTGCTTCTTGTCCGCTAGGTATGGCTGAACCATCGTGGCTTGACCTAAGCTCTTCATCTCAGCTTGCATCGCTTGCAGACCTGCTTTTAGTTCTGCAGAGCTGTTATTGTCGACAACCAATACTGGTACGTCAGGAAGCTGATAGACATCGAGCTGGTGGATTTGACCATATACATCGTACGCTTCGATATACTGCCATTGCGAGTCATCACCGCTTGGCTCGAAAGCGAATAGGGGATCGACTTTCCCTTCTTGCCATACATTTAGCATCTCTTCATTCGCTAGACGGACTTCTAGCAACTGATCTGAGTATTGTTCGATGCCTTTCCATGTGCGGATCTGGTTATCGGCTTGTACAAGCTGTTTACTGAAAGCAGCTTGGGGCGTTTGTTCAACAAAGGAAGATACTGGGACGCTAGTGTGCTCCGCGGTAATGTCCCTACGTAGCATTGGCTCCATGCTGGTATAGCTCTCACTAAGTTGCTGAGCGAGTGCGCGTTTCGTGTTGGTTATATCCTCGGCTTTTGCGTTTGATATATTGTTAACCTTTGCCTCCTCAGACTGGCAGCCCATAAGCGCTAAAGTACTGAGAGCGGACAATATAATTGTTTTTTTCATAGTGTGTCCTTTGAGATAGTTTGTATGAAATAGAGTTAATATTCTATTCATGGCAAGAATATCACCAGACACCTATCATTCAATTTGCTCTCCAAGATTTGTATAAAATCTGCCCACAAGATCAAATTTTATAAATCTAGATTTAGTAGGTTTTTATTTTGTGTCGCCTTAATCGGGATAGAGTAGAAAGCTGAAATATGAGCAAAGAAAAAAGGTTGATGCTTTCACACCAACCTTTATTGCTAAAACAGTTTGCTCGACCATCCAAGCTTATTTCTTAGTACGTGATAGTAGCTATAGTCTTTCGGGTGGATAAGTTTGAGAACGTTCGGGCTCTGGTAGATGTGTATTTCATCACCTGGAGAGACGGGGAGCGAAACTTGTCCGTCACAACTTACTTCCTGAGTACCGCGGTTTTCTGGTGACACGACCAGTTTGATACGACGTTTGCCATCGACAACTAATGGGCGGCTAGACAATGTGTGCGGGAACATTGGCACTAAAGAAATCGCATTTAAGCTTGGTGACAAAATAGGTCCACCACCTGACAGGGAGTAAGCCGTAGAGCCTGTTGGAGTAGAGACAATCAAACCATCGGCACGCAGCGAAAACGCAAAGCTGTCATCAATATAAACTTCAAACTCAATCATGTGCGCCACTTGTCCTGGGTGGAGCACGGCTTCGTTTAATGCCGCGTTATGGCTCTTGATTTGACCGTGACGATGGATCTCTGCTTCCAATAAGAAACGCTCTTCTTCTATATATTCGCCTTTTAATACGGCTTTTAATGCTTCTTTGAAATCGTCGGGGTTTAGATCCGTCAGGAACCCCAAGTTACCTCGGTTGACACCAATCACAGCAACATCGAAACGAGATAGAATACGAGCAGCACCCAGCATGTTGCCATCACCGCCAACTACGATAGCGAGATCGGCGTTTTTACCTAGCTCTACGAGGCTAGCAAACTGGCTTTGCGGGATTTCGTCTAAAATTGCAGCAAGGCGATCATCGATAAATACTTGGTAACCTTCGGATGTCAGCCATTCGTATAACTCTCTATGAGTTTGAATTGCCTGCTGATCTCGTGGTTTTCCGATAATCGCGATCACGTTACATGGGTTTTTCATAGCATTTCCGCATTAAAGAGGCTTGAATCAGGAATCTTCATCCCCATAATAATGGCAAGTTACCTAAATATGCGAATTTTTATGTGGTTAAAGCCCACAAAACGTGAGTGGCTTTAAGGACATTAAGTTGAATTCTGGAGATATCATGAGCAACGAAGAAAACAAAGTTACAGAAGAAGAGCTTGATCAAATCATCGAAGAAGCTGAGAAAGTAGAAGCCGCAGCGCAAGAAGCTGAAGCAGAACTTGAAGAAATTGGTGATGAGAAAGACGCTAAGATTGCTCAACTAGAAGCAGCACTACTGTCTAGCGAAACAAAAGTGAAAGACCAGCAAGATGCGGTTCTTCGCTCTAAAGCTGAAGTAGAAAACATGCGTCGTCGTACTGAGCAAGAAATCGATAAAGCTCGTAAGTACGCTCTGAACAAATTCGCTGAAGAACTACTTCCAGTTATCGATAACCTTGAGCGTGCAATCCAAGCTGCAGATGCAGAGCACGAAGTGGTTAAGCCAATTCTTGAAGGTGTTGAGCTAACACACAAGACGTTTGTAGATGCAGTATCGAAATTTGGTTTGAAAGAGATCAACCCAGAAGGTGAAGCATTCAACCCTGAATTCCACCAAGCTATGTCTATTCAAGAAAGCCCAGATCACGAATCAAACACAGTTATGTTTGTGATGCAAAAAGGCTATGAGCTAAACGGTCGAGTTGTTCGTCCTGCAATGGTTATGGTTGCTAAGTAATCAAATAACTCATTGATATAAATATATTAAAACGCCTGCTATTCAATAGCGGGCGTTTTTGTTTCAAACATCTCTATCAACATATTCATCTCTCTGAATATGTGCGCAAAATGAAATTTGATCCCCTTCAAATTTTTTCTTATTGGTAAAAAATTTTCCAATAAGGGATATCCTTTCTTTATCTTGCTTACTTATGGAATGGGTGTGTCTATAAGTACCTGTTATCACTCGCAATCAAAATTTAATTCTGAATATGAATGTAGAACTAGTGGTTTACTTTTAATGTCATTTATTAACAATCCTGTAAAGAAAGTCTTTATTTTGTAACTGTGGTGTGTATTATTCGCGA
This sequence comes from Vibrio sp. Y29_XK_CS5, assembly GCF_024181835.1. NCBI lineage: Bacteria > Pseudomonadati > Pseudomonadota > Gammaproteobacteria > Vibrionales > Vibrionaceae > Vibrio > Vibrio sp. Y29_XK_CS5. Next base: position 151,190 of record NZ_JAMZAM010000007.1, on the reverse strand, counting down.
GGTCTGCCGTAAAAACCAGCAGATGTAACTATAAAAGCATAAATAGCAAACACAACATTTTGGAGATTTATGATGGATAAATCGCTTTCTAGCAAGATTTTTATCGGCTTGTTTGCGGGTCTTCTGATCGGTACTGCAATTCAGTATCTTTTTAGTGGCGTTGCTCTCTTTGATACATATTTACTTGGCGCAGCGGAAGGCGCTGGTGGTATGTTCGTATCATTGATTAAGCTGTTAGTAGTACCTCTTGTTTACGTATCTATCGTATGCGGTATCGTGGACCTAAAAGACATCACGGCTTTTGGTCGTCTTGGTGGTAAAACCTTTGCTCTATACATTATCAACACCATCATCGCGATTACTGCGGCACTGACTGTTGGTCTTATTTTCCAACCGGGTGCTGATGCAAATCTGGCAGGCACGATTTCAGAAACTGTTAACTTAACAACAACTGAAACACCTGACATTTTCTCGTTGGTTGTAAACATCGTTCCAAGCAACCCTGTACAAGCGTTTGCAAATGGCGACATGTTACAAATCATCTTTATGGCAATTTTGACAGGTCTTGCTATTCAAGCTTTGGATTCTCGAGGCGGTCCGGCAATTCGTACGTTTAAAATGGCGAACGAAATCATGATGAAGCTGGTTGGTCTAGTAATGAGCCTTGCACCTTACGGTGTATTTGCTCTGATGATTCAACTAGGTGCAACACTGGATGCAAACACGCTGATGTCTGTTGCTGGCTACGTAGCACTTGTTGTTGCAATGCTAGTGTTCTGGATTTTCTTCTTCTACCCAATGGCGGTAGGTATTGCGACGGGCACTTCACCAAAAGCGTTCCTACGTGCAACTCGAGAGCAGATCCTATTCTCACTATCAACTGCAAGTTCAAACGCAACTATCCCGGTAACAATGCGCACGCTAACTGAGAAGCTTAAGGTTTCTAAGTCGGTTGCTGGTTTCGGTGTACCGCTGGGCGCAACAATGAACATGTCTGGTGTTTCTATCTACATCGCACTAGCAACTATGTTTGTCGCAAACGCGTTTGGTCAGCCAATCAATACTGCTGATATCTTTACTCTTGGTCTAACTATCTTGCTACTTTCTATCGGTGCTGGTGGTGTTCCGGGCGGCGGCGTAGTGATGGTAGGTGTTCTATTACACCAACTAGGTCTTCCACCAGAAGGTTTAGCAATCATTGCAGCTGTAGACCGTATCAATGATATGTTCTGTACTTCATCTAACGTAGTTGGTGATACAGCAGTAAACACTATTGTTGCGAAGTCTGAAGGCGAGATTGGTAAAGAAGAAGTCGTAGACGCAGAGCCTGCACAAGCAAGCGCATAATTTGCAATACACTCTTAGTTGAAAAGCGAGGCTATATGCCTCGCTTTTTCTTTTATAGAAACGAGAATCGAGATTGAAGAGTCGAAGGGGGCTGAGTTGCGCTCGGCTCTCGCCTTTTGCGCAACTTTTTTTTTGTTTTTTTTCACTCTCTCCCTTGAAAAGCCATTTGCAGCCCTTATCTATTGGGCATAAGAGAAGCAAACAACATTACTTTAGTTTGTGAGCAAGGGTTGAAACCCGATTCTAAGTCCCCACATAGGGGATATAGCAAAACAAAATAGAATTTATTCGGAGATAGCCTGATGGGTAAAATCATTGGTATTGACTTAGGTACTACTAACTCATGTGTTGCTGTACTAGACGGCGACAAACCACGTGTAATTGAAAACGCAGAGGGTGAACGTACTACTGCATCGGTTATTGCTTACACTGACGGTGAGACGCTAGTAGGTCAACCAGCGAAACGTCAAGCAGTAACTAACCCAACTAATACGCTATTTGCAATCAAGCGTCTAATTGGTCGTCGTTTTGAAGACGAAGAAGTTCAGCGTGACATCGAAATCATGCCTTACAAAATCGTTAAGGCTGACAACGGTGATGCATGGGTAGAAGCAAAAGGCCAGAAAATGGCGGCTCCTCAAGTATCTGCTGAAGTACTTAAGAAAATGAAGAAAACTGCTGAAGACTTCCTAGGTGAGGAAGTAACTGGCGCAGTTATCACAGTTCCTGCTTACTTTAACGATGCTCAACGTCAAGCTACTAAAGACGCTGGTCGTATTGCAGGTCTAGAAGTTAAACGTATCATCAACGAACCAACAGCGGCTGCTCTAGCATACGGTCTAGACAAGTCAGGTGGCGACCGCACTATCGCGGTATACGACCTTGGTGGTGGTACATTCGATATCTCTATCATCGAAATCGATGAAGTTGAAGGCGAGAAAACATTCGAAGTTCTAGCAACTAACGGTGACACTCACCTTGGTGGTGAAGACTTTGATAACCGTCTAATCAACTACCTAGTAGACGAGTTCAACAAAGAGCAAGGCATCAACCTTAAGAACGATCCACTAGCAATGCAGCGTGTTAAAGAAGCAGCAGAAAAAGCGAAAATCGAGCTTTCTTCTACTTCTCAAACTGACGTAAACCTACCTTACGTTACTGCTGATGCAACTGGTCCTAAGCACATGAACATCAAAGTGACTCGTGCGAAACTAGAATCTCTAGTTGAAGACCTAGTACAACGTTCTCTTGAGCCACTAAAAGTTGCTCTAGCTGATGCTGACCTATCAGTAAACGACATCACTGACGTAATCCTAGTTGGTGGTCAGACTCGTATGCCTATGGTTCAAGCGAAGGTTGCTGAGTTCTTCGGTAAAGAAGCTCGCCGCGATGTAAACCCTGATGAAGCAGTAGCAATGGGTGCTGCAGTTCAAGGTGGTGTACTTGCGGGTGAAGTTAAAGACGTACTTCTACTAGACGTTACTCCACTGTCTCTAGGTATCGAGACAATGGGCGGCGTAATGACTAAGCTAGTTGAGAAAAACACGACTATCCCAACTAAAGCGAACCAAGTTTTCTCTACAGCAGAAGACAACCAAAGCGCGGTAACTATCCACGTTCTTCAAGGTGAGCGTAAGCAAGCGTCTTTCAACAAATCTCTAGGTCAATTCAACCTAGAAGGTATCCAAGCTGCACCACGTGGTATGCCACAAATCGAAGTTACTTTCGACCTAGATGCGGATGGTATCCTACACGTTTCAGCGAAAGACAAGCAGACTGGTAAAGAGCAGAAGATCACTATCCAAGCTTCTGGTGGTCTAAGCGATGACGACATCGAGAAAATGGTTCAAGAAGCAGAAGCTAACAAAGAAGCGGACAAAAAGTTCGAAGAGCTAGCAACTGCACGTAACCAAGCTGACCAAATGATTCACGGTACTCGTAAGCAAGTAGAAGAAGCTGGTGAAGCTCTACCTGCAGAAGAGAAAGAGAAGATTGAAGCAGCTATCTCTGAGCTAGAAACTGCACGTAAAGGCGATGACAAAGAAGCGATCGACGCTAAAGTTCAAGCGCTAATGACTGCAGCTCAAAAGCTAATGGAAATCGCTCAACAACAAGCTCAAGCGCAACAAGCACAAGGTGCTGACGCTGGTGCACAACAGTCTCAAGAAGACGATGTTGTTGATGCTGAGTTCGAAGAAGTTAAAGACGACAAGAAATAATATTTCTTAACTAGGCGGCTTATGGTCGCCTAGAGTCGATAAGACTTTTGTGTGCGGGCGTTTGGGGTAACTCTTACGCCCGTCTGTTTGTCCAAGCTGTCTTTCTAGTTAAGTATTTTGCAATAAGTGCACTTACCTAGAACGATACAAACACCAAGCGGTAAATCATGCCGTTTGCAGTAATTAATTGGTGACGAAGAACATGTCAAAACGTGATTTTTACGAAGTATTAGGCGTAAGCCGTGATGCCTCTGAGCGCGATATCAAAAAGGCGTACAAGCGTCTAGCAATGAAATACCACCCAGACCGTAACCAGGGTGATGAATCTGCTGCGGATAAGTTTAAAGAAGTAAAAGAAGCGTACGAAATTCTCACTGACCCTCAAAAGAAAGCGGCGTACGATCAGTATGGTCATGCTGCTTTTGAACAAGGCGGTGGCGGCTTCGGCGGCGGCGGTTTTGGTGGCGGTGGTGCTGATTTCGGCGACATCTTTGGTGACGTTTTTGGCGATATCTTTGGCGGTGGTCGTCGTGGCGGTGGTCAGCAACGTGCACAACGTGGCGCAGACCTACGTTACAACATGGAACTGTCGCTAGAAGAAGCTGTTCGTGGCGTATCGAAAGAAATCGAAGTACCAACGCTTGTTCATTGTGATACCTGTGACGGTAGCGGTGCGAAGAAAGGTTCTTCAGCTGAGACTTGTGGAACCTGTCATGGTCACGGTCAAGTTCAAATGCGCCAAGGTTTCTTTGCTGTGCAGCAAACCTGTCCTACCTGTCATGGTAAAGGTAAGATCATCAAAGACCCTTGTAACGAATGTCATGGTCAAGGTCGCAAACAGAAAACTAAGACACTTAACGTTAAGATCCCAGCTGGTGTTGATACTGGCGATCGCATTCGTCTATCTGGCGAAGGCGAAGCTGGAGAAATGGGTGCACCAGCAGGTGACCTATACGTACAAGTTCACGTGAAAGAGCACCATATCTTCGAACGTGAAGGCAACAACTTGTATTGTGAAGTGCCAGTTAGCTTTGCTATGGCTGCTCTAGGTGGTGAAGTTGAAGTTCCGACACTAGATGGTCGTGTGAACCTTAAAGTACCAACAGAAACGCAAACAGGACGTATGTTCCGTATGCGCGGTAAAGGGGTGAAAGGCGTTCGTGGTGGCGGTGTTGGTGACCTAATCGTTAAGCTTGTAGTAGAGACTCCAGTTAACTTGAGCGCTCGTCAGAAAGAATTGCTTAAAGAGTTTGATGAATCTTGTGGTGGCGATGCCGCAACTAAGCACAAACCAAAATCTGAAGGCTTCTTCAACGGCGTGAAGAAGTTCTTTGATGACCTAACAAGCTAATTGCTGGTTAGTTGAATCCAATAAAAAGCCTGCTGTGATGCAGGCTTTTTTGTATCTGCTTTCTTTTTATTTAAAGTGACTTTATGGCATCGAACTTGTCGTCTAAGTTGTCTTTATCTATTCTCGAAAGGGCTAATCCCAACATGCACTCGGTGACTCTATGTTGGTGGACGTTAGGGTTATTTTATTTACCCCACTAGGGAAACAGTTATCACCGTTTTGCCCTAAATCGGCTTTTGCCGTCGCTTCGATAACATAAGCTGCGCTGGATGTGCTTGCGATATTAAATGAAAAGCGATTTGAATCGGAGTCGCAGATCGTACAAGTCCCGCCAGAGATGATACTACTCCAATCGTACCCACCGTTGTAAGAGGTTTCTAGCTCCAGCTGTATGCGACTGATATCGCTTAGAGCAACGGTGCGGTGTGCCGTAATGGTGTGGTTGGTATATGACGGATAAGCGATAGCCGCGATGATTCCAATAATCACAACTGCTATCAGTATTTCGATCAATGTCATCCCTCTAAATCGTTTGTTGTATCCGTTACAACCAGAAATTCGAATCATGACGAGTAGTTTCCTTTTCACTTTTCCGCCTATTTTTCTCAGGTGATAGCATCTGCGCAAGATGAATTACGGTCCTCTTGCCGTTTGCATAGGAATTTGGGAAATGCCTCGCGGGTTTACATTATTGGAGCTTCTGATCACTATCGCCGTGCTGAGTGTTTTGCTCACGGCTGCTGCTCCTTCTTTCCAAAATGTTTTTGAAACCAACAAAATGCAGCGCTTAGCGAATGAACTGCATGGTTTTGTTATTCAAGGTAAGTCAGAAGCGGTATTGCGCCGAGAGAGGCTTTGGGCACACCTGATCATGTCTGGAGGTTCATCCAGTGATGGTAATTGGCGCATTGAGCTCACAGATAATAGCTCCGAGGGAGTCGGTACGGTTTTATTCTCGTTTTCAGGCGAGCCTTACAAGGGCATTGTGGTTACTCCGAGCTACGCTTCAGACCAAATCAGTTTTGATGACGTCCATGGTCGCCCTTCTTCAGGCAACATTCGCTTTTACCCGGTCGGAGAGTCTTCTAAAGCCTTAAAACTTATCTCTCACACTTTGTCTGCGCGTGTCCGGGTATGCAGCGACAACAACAATACCGAGTTCTTCGGCTATTCAACCTGTTCTTGAGGAATGAATATGTATAAGCAGAAAGGCGCGAGCCTCGTCGAGTTTATGATTGCATCCTCTTTAGGGCTGATTGCTCTAGCTATTGTTGGATCGCTTTACATCAGTGGACAAAAAGTGGCGATGGAGCGTTCCAAAGAGCTGATGTTACTGCAAAACACGGGCAGCGTATTAGCGATGTTAAGAAACGATATCCAACGAGCTGGCTTTAATGAAAGTGGCAGTGATTCAGTCAAAATTTCAGGTGCGACCGATACGATTTACACTCTTGATACTCCGGGGATGGGGTTGATTGCATACGCCTATCAAGTTGGGACTTCAGGTGCAGCGCCACTTTATAAAAATGTTGTATATGAGCAGCGGATTAATACGCCCGAGTCTTTGTTTGTCTGTGAGAAAAAACAAACGACGATATGGAACGTCAGTCAAGTTATTGCGCTTTCTGGTACCGGTACATGCAATACGCTTTTTGATAAGAGAGCGATTCATATTAACCGCTTTGATCTTGCCGCTCGTACGCTGAAAAACACAGATGCTGAAAGCGCGGTAGTCACCATTACCTTAGGGACGGAATTAGTTGGCGCAACAAGTGTTCAAACAGAGCAGTCGTTTACCGTGAAGCAGAGGAACTGGCAGTAATGAGAAATCAACAGGGAGCCGCAGCATTATTAGTTGTGAGCGTGTTGCTGGTTGCGGCATTAATGATGTCACTGGGAAGCTACAAGTCCCTTTTCTATCAAATCAAACGTGCCAACAATCAAATTGAATCCAGACAAGAGCATTGGCGTGCAGAAGGCGGGTTAGAGTGTGTTTACAGCAAAACCAAACTAAATAAAGAATTGCCAACTAACGTCAATGACTGCATCACAGCGATGGGTCTTGATGCACTTACATTTTCCTCAGGTCCTTCAAGTCTCGTAACTTCAACGATTGGTCATCGGGAAACGAAAAAGACCATCAAGTTGCCTTCAAGTAGCGGGGCGGGGGCGATCAAATCTAAATCTGATCTGGTTATTAATGGTTCATATACGAGCTCTCCAGATCCGAGTAAAAGTCTCGGTAGTAATTTGTGGGAGTGCACCTCCGTTCTTTATTACAACTTTTTCTATGCTACCAGTGTAAGTACTTTTCACCCTTATCAGCTATCCGACAAACCTTATTCAAGTTTCCCTGATAGTCCTGCTGGACAGGAACAAAAATGTGCATCTACACACTACAGTTGGGGCACAAGTGTTGCGGCATCTAAGAGCGATTATCGCCAGTCTTCGGACATGGACCCATTTAAAGATGTCTTTGATGTCCCGCGTAGTGAATGGTTCGATGTGATGTCTGATAGCTCTTTGTTTGGATATGTACCTTTGTCGTTGAATGGTATGACATTGGACTCTGAAGCGGATCTTCCTTCTCCGGTATTCAATGATACTTGCGCGGAGGGGATAGTTAGCAATATCGAAAATGGAAAAGATCTCATTTGGGTTTACGGTGGTTGTGAAATAAACACGGCAGATTTCACGAGTATAAAGAACGCAATAGATAACAGCCTAGGGGGCAACGGAATAATCCTAGTTGTTCAAGACGGTATTTTTTCTACGATAGGGACACAGAATTTTAAAGGTATGCTTTACCATTTTATTTCTCCACTGTATGTCGACCCGACAACCGGGGCTACATTAGATTTTACCGACTGGGCAGCTTCCGCGAATGACCCAGCATTGGATGGCGTTATCGCGGCTTTAGATGCAACAGTGCCTATGGAAAAGACAAAGATTGGCTATTTTCAGCACGGAGCGTTTAACCCATTAGGAGGTTTTGTCATGGACGCGCCTGGAACATTTGCACTCTTCAATGCGGCTTTATCCTTCCAATACAATCGTGATGTAATTGACGAACCTTGGAAGAAGCTAAAGAAAGTATATTGGCAAAAGGGGTCTTGGAATGATCTCTAGACAACAAGGCTTTAGTTTAATTGAGGTGCTGATTTCTTTTCTTTTATTGGGCATTGGGGCGCTCGGACTCACTAAACTACAAATTTACATGGAACGTGAATCGGATTATGCGATTCATAGTATCGAGGCGTTGAGACTGGCTGAAAATCAACTTGAGTGGTTCCGCTCTCGTGGTGCTTCTGAGGCGATGTCTACCATTACGCCTGCCAATTTTGCTTCGATTGCAACCGGATCTTCTGCTAGTGGATCTTATGTTGTTGAGTGGGAAGTTCCAGCAGCTACGGTTTCAGGATCGCTTAAGACCATTACTATCAAATCGAGTTGGGTTGACCGAATGGGGGAAACGCAATCAGTTGAATTGAAAACTATGATTTCGCGTCATAGTGAATTCGAAAAGTGATGGATTAGGTATTCCTCTTATAATTACTTTTATCGTTAATATTGACGCTTTTTATTGCTAAATTGCGTGGTTAATGGGTGGTTTTACAACTGTTAATGCGAATGGTGCGCTACTGTTTTTTTTATGTTTAATTGATATGGCGTTTTTGCAAAATATGTCTCCAAATATGGAAAAAAACATAGAACCTTGTGCTTTCTGAGGCGCTATTTACTAGAATGCTCTGTTGAAAATAGGCCGTTATAATTATTCAAATAGGCCATGGCACCAACATCATTCATATGGAGTTACGATGAGTAACCAAGCAGTAAATAAGGCACCGTCACCGAAGCCGAGCGGGATGGATCGCTTCCTGAACTTTATCGAACGAGCAGGTAACAAAATTCCTGATCCAGCGATTCTGTTCTTCTGGGCACTAATCATTACTTGGGCTGCGTCTGCACTTTTGTCGAATGTTTCTTTCGACCTTCTAAATCCTCGAACTGGCGAAGCTCTCACAATCACTAACCTTCTAACAGGCGAAGCACTAGCAAGTTTCCTTGCTAACATGGTGACAACGTTCACTGGCTTTGCACCACTTGGTATCGTTCTTGTAGCGATGTTGGGTGTAGGTGTTGCCGATTCTTCTGGCTTCATCACCACTGGTCTTAAGAAGATGCTGAACTTCACGCCAGCTAAACTTCTTACTCCAATGCTCATTCTTGTAGCAATCGTATCGCACACTGCGGCGGATGCGGGCTACGTTCTAGTTATTCCTCTTGGTGGTATCATCTTCCACGCGGCAGGTCGTCACCCTCTTGCGGGCATCGCGGCAGCGTTTGCAGGTGTATCGGGTGGTTTCTCTGCAAACTTCATCCCTTCAGGTATCGATCCTCTATTGGCTGGTTTCACGCAAACAGCTGCGCAGGTTCTAGATCCTGAGTACGTGGTTAACCCTCTAGCGAACATCTTCTTTACTGGTCTATCTTCAGTAATTATTGTGGCTATAGGTTGGTACGTAACAGAGAAAATCATCGAACCACGCCTAAAGAACACACCAATCGACGAAGACGCAGAGAAAGCACCAGATCTAGGTTCTTTCACTGAGCTTGAGTCTAAAGCGTTCCGTTACGCTGGTTGGGCAATGATGGCGGGTATCGCACTTCTTGTTGTAGCACTTATTCCAGAAAACTCTGCACTGCGTTCACCTGAAGGTGAAATCACAGCGTTCTCTGCGCCAATCATGAAGTCTATTGTTCCGTTGATCTTCATCCTGTTTATCATTCCGGGTTACGTTTACGGTCGCGTTTCTGGCACGTTTAAGACAAGTAACGACATCATCAAAGCGATGGCGGATACCATGTCCACTATGGGCGCATACATTGTAATGTCGTTCTTCTGTGCGCAGTTCCTATCTGCATTCGCGCAATCAAACATCGGTACGATGCTAGCGCTATACGGTGCGGAAGGTCTTAAAGCGATGAACCTACCGGGTGAAGCAACTATCATCGGTATGATTCTTCTAACGGCTTCTGTAAACCTTCTAATCGGTTCTGCATCAGCGAAATGGGCTCTTATCGGTCCAATCCTAGTGCCTATGCTAATGGCTGTTGGTATCTCTCCTGAGCTATCTCAAGCGGCTTACCGTGTAGGTGACTCTGTATCGAACATCATTTCTCCTCTGATGGTATTCTTCCCTCTAGTTGTGGTTTACTGTCAACGTTACGTGAAGTCGACAGGTATCGGTACGCTAGCATCGCTAATGATGCCATTCTCGATTGCAATGCTAATCGGCTGGTCAGTATTCCTAGTGGTTTACTGGATGCTAGGCATTCCTCTAGGTATCCAAGCGCCATACACTTACACAATGTAAATACCGTCATATTTGGCGCTGTAGCGTTGTTAACTGCGCAAGTTCACCCTAATCACATAGAGCCTCTATGCTCATAGGGCTGAACTTGCTTGTTGCCTAGCTACAACACCAACTATTTAGGTATTGGTAATTCGAAAGCGCTGGTCGAGAGACTGGCGCTTTTTTGTTTTGGGAGTCGGAACGGACTTTGTCCTTCAGGATACAAAATAAAGAGATCCCCAACTCGCTCGTACCTCGCTCTTGAGGATGACGATCAAACTGCTTTGAATCACGGTATTTGTACCCTAACAGGCAAAATCATCCCGCTTCCACTTCCCCTCTTTGAAGGTTAAAATCCACTTTCAATCACGATCTATCCCAAATTCCGGAGCTTCCTTTTGTCAGATTCTCAGTTTTCTCCTCAAGACGAACTATTTATGCGCCGTGCGATGGAGCTTGCCGAGCAAGCCGAAGCTGAAGGGGAAGTGCCAGTTGGCGCTGTGTTGGTAAAAGATGGAGAGGTTATTGCGGAAGGTTGGAACCGTTCTATTTGTGCTCACGATGCAACCGCACACGCCGAGATCCAGACATTACGAAAAGCAGGAGAAGCACTAGGTAACTATCGACTGCTTGATACGACTTTGTATGTCACGTTAGAGCCTTGTCCTATGTGTGCTGGTGCGTTGCTACATAGCCGAGTAAAGCGAGTGGTTTACGGTGCGCCTGATTTAAAAGCAGGGGCAGCAGGGACGGTATTGAATTTGTTCGAAAGCCAAGCGGCATACCATTACGCAACAGTAGAAAATGGATTGCTAGAAGAGGAGTGCCGTGCTCAGTTGCAAGCGTTCTTTAAGCGTCGTCGTAAAGAAATTAAAGCCAAAAAACAAGCGCAGAAAGCGTTAGATAATGAGCAGGATACAAAGGGCGAATAAATTCAGGCGAGTAAATTAAGGTTCGCGGCAATAATTCATCTCTTTAGCAAACACCTACTCGGAAGTAGATGTTTGCTTCAAGTTCTCAGTGATTCACTAGGTGAACGAAAACACGGTTACGTGCACTGACTTTCTTTTTCATACACGTAAGCTTGCGCTTACGGCGGTTAGCAGCCACTGTCTTATTCAAACGTTTTGACTGCACTCTGCGTTTTCTCATAATCAGAACCTCTTGCAGACAACGAACACACTCTCCGACACTCGCATAGCAAAGCGTCCGATTCATTATCAATTGATGACATTCTGGTGATGCACACTTCCGATGAAGGTGACATCGAGTGAGGAGAGGTGACCAAAAGAACTTACTTTTCTGCGCGCTTCGTATTGGTATGGCACCAAATAGCAACGCAAACTAGATAAGCTCGAAAGACCGGATTCTAGATAACTTTTTTTGTTGACTCAACAAAAAAATAGCGAGCTGTGAGCTCGCTATTTTCGAAAGGTTTATTCCGCCCCTGAAACAGGAATAGGTTCGGTTTTCGTCTCTGGTTTTTGCACTTCATTTGGTGTTGTGCTTTTAGCCCCTGAAACTTGCTCAGCCAAGGTTTCAACCGCCCCAGAAACCAATAGGTTTGGATCGAGTGGCGGAATGACCTGAAGATCTTCCGTATCTTCGTCAATGGCTGGTTTCTGACTGACATGACCAATGATCGATTGATAGTAACGGCGGATGTTTTCTACGTAGTTACGTGCTTCATCACCACGGGCATAACCGTAACGAGTCTGGCTGTAATAACGTTTCTGACGCAACAATGGTAGACGCTCTTTTACATCTGCCCATGCGTTTGGATCGCCGCCTTGCGCTTTAGTCAGGCGTCGTGCGTCCATCATATGACCATAGCCAACGTTGTAAGATGCCAACGCAAACCAAATCTTTTCGTGTTCATTAATGGAATCTGGTACACGAGCGACAATACGACGCAGGTATTCCACACCACCTCGAACAGACTGTTCTGGGTCAAGTCGGTCCGTTACTCCAACGCTCTTCGCAGTAGGCAATGTAAGCATCATCATTCCACGTACACCCGTCGGTGATTTTGCTTTTGGTTTCCAGTGGGACTCTTGGTAAGCCAATGCGGCGATCAAGCGCCAATCAAACTCTTCGCTGTATTTTTGGAATAGTGGTGCCCACTTAGGCAGGCTGTTGTCTAGCGCTCGGATAAAGGCGCGAGTATCGACATAATCAAATGCTTCAATATGACCGATGTACTTTTCTTCTAGTGTCGCCAACTCGCCTGACTGCTGGATATTGCCAAAGAATTCAATCAGCATCGCGTATAAGCTTTCATCTTCAGAGCGGCGAGTAAACCAAGAGACGGGTTGGTCTTCTGTTAGCTCAAAAGCAAGTGCAAGATCTGGGTATAAACGTTGAGCTAAAGACAATTCGACCGAGTCAGTTACAGTAAAACGCAGTTCACCCGTCGATACGTGTTTTAGCAAATCGCGAGTGTCTGCATCGCCAACAATCTCGAATTGAAGCTCTGGATATTCTTTTTGTAGTGACGTTAGTGTCGGAACAAACTGTGATTGTTCAACGATCTGTAGCGTTTCTGCACCTGCATTGGCATTTTCATCGACAGCCTTTTCATCTTTTAATTCTTGATACTTGATGAGCTGATCAATGTCGCGAGGACGAAGTTGTCCTTTCTTATATACCACCTGTTGGCTTACGTAGTAGTAGGCGGGTCCCGGACGGAAACGTTGCACCGCTTGCGAAGTTTGATTCAAACCTGTCGCAATGATGTCGATATCGCCTTTTTTGAGGGCAGGGAATAACTCGGCTTGACGGAAAGCAGGTTTGATTTCCAACTTCACGCCTAGTTGTTCTGCAAATTTACGTGCCAGTTCGTAATCCAAGCCAGCAGGACCGTCTGGACCAATGTAGTAGGAGAGTTGGTTATTTAGCGTGCCAACACGTAGGACACCACGCTCTTGGATTTGCTCGAATTCACTTTTAGGTTCCGACTCAATCTGACAGGCAGAAAGTAAAAGCACAGAAGCGAAAAGTAGGGCGCTGCGCTTGAGTCGGTTGAACTGACTTATTTGCATTAATTCGGTACGTCTCGATAAATTTCTAGTTGCCTTTATATCAAAGCGCGCTGGTGGGGCAAAGTGAATCAGACAGATAGAGTGCGACATTGTGTGATTTATCGACATTTTAGTCGTAATTCAAATTTGGCAAAAAAAATGACGCAAACGGTTGCTTTTGGTGTTACATCACAAAAACAATTGCTATATAATGCGCTCGCAACGAAGAGGTGGCATCGGCATAGGTTTGAAAAACCTTCGGGAATAGCTTCGAAGAAAACAGTATAACCCACTGAATTTATTCCAATATCACCTTAATCACTTGCAATAAGAGACCTAAGCACATGAGAATTTTGCGTGGCTCCCCAGCTCTTTCTGAGTTTCGTGTTAATAAACTACTGGAACTATGTCGTGAACAAGATCTGCCTGTCACTGGCATTTACGCAGAGTTTATGCACTTTGCGGATCTAAAGTCTGACCTTGATGACCAAGAGTTGGAAAAACTGGAAAAATTGCTGACTTACGGTCCAACGATCGAAGAGCATGAGCCAGAAGGTCTTTTACTTCTTGTGACTCCTCGCCCGGGCACTATTTCGCCTTGGTCTTCTAAATCTACAGACATCGCCATCAACTGTGGTCTAGACAAAGTAAAACGTCTTGAGCGCGGCACAGCATACTACGTAGAAACAGCGACGCCTCTTAACGATGCTCAAATTGCAGATGTAAAAGCGCTCATCCATGATCGCATGATGGAAGTTACTTTTACTGACTTCGACGACGCAAGCGCATTATTCCAAGCTGCAGAACCTGCACCAGTGGCAGACGTTGACCTATTAAACGGCGGTCGTGCTGCGCTTGAAAACGCAAACGTTACCCTAGGTCTTGCACTTGCAGATGATGAAATAGAATACCTTTACGATGCGTTCGTAAATAAGCTTGAACGTAACCCGACTGATATTGAGCTAATGATGTTTGCACAAGCGAACTCAGAGCACTGTCGTCACAAGATCTTCAATGCAGATTGGACTATCGACGGTGTTAAGCAAGAGAAGTCTCTGTTCAAGATGATCAAAAACACGTTTGAAACCACACCAGAAAACGTACTGTCTGCGTACAAAGATAACGCAGCAGTTATGGTGGGTTCAGATGTAGGTCGTTTCTTCCCGAACCCAGAAACTCGCCAGTACGGTTACAGCCAAGAGAAAGCGCACATCCTAATGAAGGTGGAAACGCACAACCACCCGACAGCGATCTCTCCATGGCCGGGCGCTTCTACTGGTTCAGGCGGTGAGATCCGTGATGAAGGCGCGACTGGTATCGGTGGTAAGCCAAAAGCAGGTCTTGTTGGCTTCACTACTTCTAACCTACGTATTCCTGGTTTTGAGCAGCCATGGGAAACAGATTTCGGTAAGCCGGGTCGTATCGTTAACGCTTTAGATATCATGCTAGAAGGTCCACTTGGTGGCGCGGCGTTCAACAACGAATTTGGTCGTCCAAACCTACTTGGCTACTTCCGTACTTACGAAGAGAAAGTTAACTCTCACGCAGGTGAAGAGGTTCGTGGTTACCACAAGCCAATCATGATTGCTGGTGGTATGGGTAACATCCGTGACGAGCACGTTCAGAAGAAAGAGATCCCCGTAGGTGCAAGCCTAATCGTACTTGGTGGTCCTGCAATGAACATCGGTCTTGGCGGTGGTGCTGCTTCTTCAATGGCATCTGGTCAATCAGCAGAAGACTTAGATTTCGCTTCAGTACAGCGTGAAAACCCAGAGATGGAGCGTCGCTGTCAGGAAGTGATCGACCGTTGTTGGCAACTTGGTGATGCTAACCCAATCGCATTCATCCACGATGTGGGTGCGGGCGGTATCTCTAACGCACTTCCAGAGCTTGTCGACGATGGCGAACGTGGTGGTATTTTCCAACTGCGTGACGTACCAAATGACGAACCAGGCATGAGCCCACTTGAGATCTGGTGTAACGAATCTCAAGAACGCTACGTAATGGCGGTTGCGCCAGAGAACATGGAAGTATTCGATGCAATCTGTAAGCGTGAGCGCGCACCATACGCAGTAGTAGGCATCGCAACTGAAGAGCGTGAGCTTAAACTTGAAGATTCACACTTCGAGAACACGCCAATTGACATGCCAATGGATGTGCTTCTTGGTAAGACGCCTAAGATGCACCGTGATGCGAAAACGCTAAAAGCAAACAACCCGGCGGTTAACCGTGACGGCATCGAGCTGAACGAAGCCGTGGATCGCGTTCTACGCCTTCCAACGGTTGCAGAAAAAACATTCCTAATCACTATCGGTGACCGCACGGTAACAGGTCTTGTCGCGCGTGACCAAATGGTTGGTCCGTGGCAGGTTCCAGTAGCAAACTGCGCGGTAACTGCAGCAAGTTACGACACTTACCACGGTGAAGCAATGTCGATGGGTGAGCGTACACCAGTTGCTCTATTAGACTTTGGTGCATCGGCTCGTCTAGCGGTTGGTGAAGCAATCACAAACATTGCAGCGACAAACATCGGTGATATCAAACATATTAAACTGTCTGCAAACTGGATGTCTCCAGCCGGTCACCCGGGTGAAGATGCAGGTCTTTACGAAGCGGTGAAAGCTGTGGGTGAAGAGCTATGTCCAGCACTTGGTCTGACTATCCCTGTGGGTAAAGACTCAATGTCGATGAAGACCAAGTGGGAAGAGAACGGCGAACAGAAAGAAGTAACCTCTCCGCTATCTCTCATCATCACTGCGTTTGCTCGTGTTGAAGATGTTCGTAAGACCATCACTCCGCAATTGCGCACAGATAAAGGTGACACGTCACTGGTTCTTATCGACCTAGGTAACGGGCAAAACCGTCTAGGCGCAACAGCACTTGCGCAGGTTTACAAGCAGCTTGGTGATAAGCCAGCAGATGTAGACAACGCAGCACAACTGAAAGGTTTCTACGAAGGAGTTCAAACTCTAGTAGCAAACGATCAAGTAGTGGCTTACCACGATAAAGGCGATGGCGGTCTATTTGTAACGCTTGCAGAGATGGCATTCGCTGGTCACTGTGGTGTTAAAGCAGACATCGCCGACCTAGGTGAAGATGTACTAGCAGCACTATTCAACGAAGAGTTGGGTGCAGTGCTTCAGGTTAAAAACGATGACCTAGACGCTGTACTTTCAACGCTAGCAGCGAACGGTCTTGAAGCATGTTCTCACGTAATCGGCTCAGTCGAAGCATCTGATGAGCTAGTGATTACTTCTGGTGACACAGTGGTTCTTGAGCGTAACCGTACTGAACTACGTACTATCTGGGCTGAGACGACGCATAAGATGCAAGGTCTACGCGATAACCCAGCATGTGCTGACCAAGAGCATGAAGGGAAGAAAGACAACTCTGACCCAGGTCTAAACGTTAAGCTAAGCTTCGACGTAAACGAAGACATTGCAGCGCCTTACATCGCGGGTTCTATGGTAAATACCGGTGCGAAGCCTAAGATGGCTATTCTGCGTGAGCAGGGCGTTAACTCTCATGTAGAAATGGCAGCAGCGTTTGATCGTGCAGGCTTCGAAGCGACTGATATTCACATGAGCGACATCCTAACAGGTCAAGCGGCTCTGGATGAGTACCACGGTCTAGTGGCTTGTGGTGGCTTCTCTTACGGTGACGTACTTGGTGCGGGTGAAGGTTGGGCTAAGTCTATTTTGTTCAATGCACAAGCTCGTGAACAGTTCCAAAGCTTCTTTAATCGTGACAACACATTTTCTCTAGGTGTGTGTAACGGCTGTCAGATGTTATCGAACCTGAAAGAGCTAATCCCAGGTGCAGACCTATGGCCACGCTTTGTTCGTAATGAATCTGAGCGTTTTGAAGCGCGCTTTAGCTTAGTTGAAGTTCAGAAGTCTGATTCTGTATTCTTTGACGGCATGGCGGGTTCTCGTATGCCTATCGCAGTTTCTCACGGTGAAGGTCGTGTAGAAGTACGTGATGCTGACCATCTAGCAGCGATTGAAGCATCAGGTACCGTTGCGGTTCGTTACGTGGACAACCACGGTAACCCAACGCAGCAATACCCGAATAACCCAAACGGTTCGCCAAACGCTATTACGGGTCTAACGACTCAAGATGGTCGTGTCACAATCATGATGCCGCACCCTGAGCGTGTGTTCCGCACAGTAGCGAACTCATGGGCTCCAGAAGGTTGGGGCGAGAATGGTGCTTGGATGCGTATGTTCCAAAACGCACGTAAGAACATCGGCTAATTACGGCGTAGTCCAAGGTTAACGAAAAGAATAAAGCGCTGGTTGAAAGACTGGCGCTTTTTTATTTAAGGGAATCGAGAACGTCTCCCGTCTCCCTTAAAAAACTTGCAGCGTTTCGGTAACTTTTATGCTCTAATACCGCGCTTACCAAGGGATGGTGTTAAACAGCTCAGCTTAGATGGAGTTATCAAGTTGACCGAATCCCTGATTAATCCCTTAGGAAATGAAAGAAATGTCTAAAAATCCAAAATTTGCTATCCGCGTAACTGAAAAACGTAACGGCTGGAGCGCAGAGATCACTCGTCAAGTGACATCTCGTAAGACAGTAGTATCAAAACGTGAAACTGGTTTTGACAGCGAAGAGAAAGCACAAGCTTGGGCTGAGCAAGAACTAGCGGGTTTTGTTCAAAACCAAGTTGTTCGTAACGAGCGTAAAGCAGTACAGCGTCAAGAGCGTGAAGCTGAGCAACTAGCGGCGAAAGTTCGCAAAGAGGAAGCTCGCAAAGCGCGTGAAGTAGAAGCTGACGAAGAGTAATCTCAGCCTACTAGATGGCTTATCTGTGCCGTCGATTATGAATTAAAAAGTGCCCTGAGATCATCTCGGGGCATTTTTGTTTGTGTCGTTTAAAAGCAGTCCGAAGATACCGAAAAGCTCACCGAACCTTCTGCAGGGGCTGCAAATTGCTTATTACCAGCAAGCAATTGAGGATTATTCGAATAGGTTCGATGCTTGTGGCTGTTTTTGGGAGTATGTACGGGCGGCAAATCGATGTTATGCAAGCCGTCAGAAAGATCTTTGGCTTCCCCATAATCATAATCTCTCGCTTCCGTTATCTCTCCTTTTGTGTATTGGCAATGATCGGGTTTGCCATCTTCTTTCCACGTTAAACCATCTGTTTGAGCATCAAGATCTAAGTTGTCTGTCACAGTGGCAGCGTAATGATCTTCTAATTGCTGGCGCTTACTGTGTTCTTCCAAATATTGAGAGATATTGTCTTGTGAAATACTCGCTGCATGCGGAGAGGCTAGGGCAGCGACAAATAACATTTGTTTCCATGTCAGCGTTTTTCTTCGAAGGTTCATAAGTCTCGTATGTAAAATGAGGGTGATAGACCCAAGTCACTCTGGCTGAATCAAGCATTTTGAGGTTACTTGGATATAAACGAAAACTCGGAGCCATTCATAGCCCCGAGCTGGTTGAAGACCAATACAGATAATGTGATTAATTAGTACTGGTAAGTCAGTTTAAGTTTAACTTCACGACCCGGTGAAGGCACGCCGTTAGATAGGTAGGCTTCATAGTAACGGTCAGTTAGGTTTTTCACGACCGCTCCAACGCTCAAGCCTTTGACTTGTTGCACATCCCAAACGACATACGCATTTTGCAGCGTATATTGCTCACTAGGCGATTTTACTTTCAGGTTGTTACCCTCTGCCTTCGTTTTGGTTTGTGCATCGTACCAACGCACTTCCCAACCTGAGCGTAGACCTGGGAGCCATTCGTAACCGAAGCCTAGGTTGATGTTCAATGGTGGTACATCTGGGTGATCGTCATCAGAACCAGTGGAGTCAGATAGACTACCTTTGTTTTTACCACGTACGTAACTCGCTGAAAAATCAGTATAGAAATCTGAAATACGGTACTGTGAAATCAACTCAAAACCGTAGTTTTTGAACCCATCTAAGTTCGTATTCCAGCTTTGGTTTTCTGTACTGTTTTTATCTAGATTTGCACCTGTTCGGATATCGACCGTGTCATTTACGTCGTTGTAAAACACGGTAAACTCCGTTGCAAGGTTGTCACGGTCACTGACGAGACCTTCGGTTAAATTGATCACGCTCGCTTGGTAGGCATGAATACGCGAAACATCCAGATCTCTTGCTGTTGCTGTCGCCGTAGCGCGGGCATATTGTACAGAGTAGATGTTATCAACCGTTGGCGCTTTTAATGCGTATGCGTAAGAGAAATTCAAACGCGTATTATTAGTGGCATCAAAATCGATATCGAGACGCGGACTAAAGCCTTTATGGCTCGTCTCACTGTAGTCATGTCCAGCCGCCGGGTCGTTGTAGTCTGGCGCTGCATTGCCTTTACCTTCGCTGGTGATGTATTCATAACGCAAAGATGGCGTGATGGTTAGACGATCGGTCGCTTGGTAATGGTCTGCTACATAAGCGGCGTAAATCGTCTGTATACCCGATGGTTCGTAATAAGGCGTGTACCAGCCGTAGTTCTTTGCTTCTTTTTTGGCATACGATTTATTGAAGACCAGTGAATCGCGATCAGTTTTTTGGTACTGAAGACCAGTGACTAGTGCGTGATCTCCAATTTGTGCTTGGTTGAAGACATCAACGTAATCGCGTTCGTAACTTAGCCAAGACTCGTGACCGTAGCTGCCGACAGAGACGAACATTTTTTCGAATGCAACATCAGGGCGTACCCAGTGGCGATCGTTTTCAGAGCGTGCCATTTTGATGTTGAAATCAATGTAAGGATTGGAAGGCATGTAATGGTAAGAGAGCGTCGTCGTATTATCGGTGTATTTGTTGTCGACCGTGTACGCGTATTTCGCCTTCTCTAATGAGCCATATTTTTTGATGTTGTAGTCGGAAATATTCGGCATTTTTCCGCGACGGTTCGCCCAAGGTTTGCGACCTTCGTCTTTGTAGCGCGTATGACTGATTTCGAACTCGTGGTCGTCATTTTCATAGCCGACTTTCACTAGCATGTTTTCTTGCTCGTAACCCGAGTAATCCAACGTTTCACCGCCGCCAACTTGGATGTCATCTGAATCTTTTACCGAGCCATTGGCTAAGAAGTAGAAGCCGGCGTCGTTCTTGCCGTATAAGGACAAGGTGTATGAGTTTTCATCACCATTATTGTTATAGCCAGTGGAAACACGAGCACCAAAGTTACGATCGCCATCGAGGAGATCATCGACACTTTTCGTTTTGATACGGATGGAGCCACCAAATTTACCATTCAATGCGCGATAGTCGTGCGCGCCTTTGATGATCTCTGCCTCACCAATTAAGAACGGGTCAAAGAAGAAGGTACCGTAACGGTATTGTTGGAAGCCGATAGGTGCGCCATCAACAAATACAGCGATGTCACTTGGGTCATCAAAACCGCGGATATTGATACGTTCCCCCCCAGAGCGAGCGCCACCATCTAATGTTGCTCCTGGCACGGAGTCGATCATATCTGCAAAATTGGAATACTGCTGTTCCTCGATAAGAGACCAATCAATGGTCGTTTGAGCAGGTTCTGCAACAGTGATTGGTTTCGCGTAATGCACACCAATGACTTCAAGCTCTTCATCTGAGCCTTCTGCTGCATAGGAAGCAAGGGAGTTGAGCACTGCGAGCGAAACAAGGCTTACCTTGAAGCCATGAGTGGATAAACGTTTCATATTCGTCATTTATAGTAATTTGATTAGGCGAGGATTATATGAATGCTGAACAAATTAATAAATGATAATGAGATTAATTATCAATGGTGTTTTTTTGAATGCCTGTAAAGTTTTATATCCACCAAATGACGGTAAAACAGATTTTGATAGGGATTAAGATATGTAGGGGAGTGAATGTGTCTATCTTTTTGCCACAAAAAAGCCCAGATGAATTTCTGGGCTTTCTGTTTATGCAAAAACTTATTGCTGAGTTTCTAGCGGAATTTGCCCTGTCGTGACTTGATCAACATCGAACTCCGTTAGCTCTTCAATATAGCTTTCTACGGTTTGTTCAACGACATCATCGTCTTGTTTGAAGTAAGCAATGTGGAAGATTGCATCACCTTCGTTAACTAGAGGCAGTGTTTGCTGACCGATCACGATACCGCCTTTTGGTGCAACCAGTTCAAGTTCGTCGTGACCAAGCGGCGAGCTGATGTATGCGAGTGTTTCACCTTCTTCAACTTTGTCACCTAGGTTCACGACAGTACGCAGAATACCGTTACCTGATGCACGTACCCAACTGGTGGATTTTGCGATAATTGGTTCTGGTAGCTTTTTGCGGCTTGCGCGAAGCATGCCGATGGCTTGCATGACGCGCTGCACGCCAAGTACACCTGCGCTGATAGATAGAGGGTCAAAGCGCAGAGCTTCACCAGCTTCATAAGTTAGCACTGGGATATCGCATTTTTCAGCTTCACTACGCAAAGAGCCATCACGCAGTGCCGAGTCTACGATCACTGGTGTGGCAAACGCTTTTGCGATTCGCAGTGTTTCAGGATTACTCAGGTTCGCACGGATCTGCGGTAGGTTAGTACGGTGAATCGCACCCGTATGAAGATCCAAGATGTAATCACAGCGTTTGGCGATATTGTTAAAGAACCCATGCGCCATGCGAGATGCCAATGCACCTTTTTCGCTTCCTGGGAAGCAACGGTTTAGGTCGCGGCGGTCCGGTAGGTAGCGTGACTTATGAATAAAACCAAATACGTTCACAATAGGAACCGCAATCACGGTGCCTTTCAGCTTTTGCGGATCCAGTTGGTTGATCATCTGACGAACGATTTCTACGCCATTAAGCTCATCACCATGGATCGCCGCATTCACCATTAGCACGGGACCTTCTTGTCTACCGTGGATGATTTCCACAGGAATAGAAAGTGGTGAGTGCGTGTAAAGCTGTGCTGCTTCAAATTCGGTTTCTAGTCGTTGTCCTGGTTGTACTTGATGCCCGAGTAGCTCAAATACTTTGCTTTTTTTACTTCTGGCCATAAACCATCTCTGTCAAATACGTTAGCAACAATGTAACAACTGGTTCAAAATCACACTAATCATTCTTCTTTAGGTGACGAAAAATAATTTTTATTGAAAAGATTAAAGTTTCACCAGATGTATGAGTTGTGTAAGCACATTGGGTTAATTTCTGTGTTTATTGAGTGGCTGTACGCTGTGTTTTAAAGTAGCACATTCATCGAGTAAATAAGGCTGTGTTAAATTTAATACTCATATTTTTTTGAAGAAAAACTGACTTTTACCTATGGTTTTAATCCGCTAATATCCCCGCCGAATTTTTGACCTAATACTATTTAACTAGAGGTTTTGATGAAAAAGGCGTTCGCTAAAATTGGCGCATTGACTGCAGTCGCAGTTTCTCTTTCTGGCTGTGTGGGCAGTAATGCAGTGACAGGTTACGTAATGGGCTTTAACCTAAAAGCAGTAGATAACCGTTACGCTCGTGGTGGTCTAAACATGCTTTTGGCGCCTGTTTATGGTGTTGCTGTTGCAGCGGATTACATCGTATTCAACTCTCTAGAATTCTGGACTGGTAAAAACCCACTAAACGGTAAGCCACACATCTTTGATACCAAGATGGATACTTACATCGACGTGAACCACCAGTTAGACAAATCGCTAACGACTGCACCGATCGGTCCTCTAACGCACAACCGTGTTATCGAGCAAGGTCAAATGCAACAGATCGACGAGAACACCGTTCAGATGGACATTACATACAACAACGGTGACAAAGCGACACTAATGGGCGTTCGTGAAGGTGACTTCGTTACTTACTACATCGATGGTGAAGTGGTTGCTAAAACTTCTATGGATGAGCTAGCTGCATACGCGCAAACTCGCGCATAGTTTGCGATACTCTTGTTATAAAGAGTCTGTAATAAAAAGCTCACAATAAAAAAGGGTGCCGAGGCACCCTTTTGTGTTTTTCGCGTATTGTTTTGAATTACGCTTTTTCAGGAATGGCTTCAAGAAGCGCAACCATTTGGTCCCAGAACAGTTGAACGGTATCGATCTTCACTTTCTCATCTGGAGAATGAGGGAACTTGATGGTTGGACCGAAAGAAACCATATCCATGTTCGGGTAAGGTTCTTTGAACAGACCACATTCAAGACCTGCGTGGATAACCATGATGTTTGGCTTGTGACCGTAGATGCCTTCGTACATATCACGGAAAATTGCCATGATCTCTGAATCAGCATCTGGTTTCCAACCTGGGTAAGCGCCAGAGAATTCAATTTGAGCACCAGCCAGTTCAGCGACAGATTGAAGCATACCTTCAACTTGGCTACGACCTGAGTCGATCAGGGAACGAATTAGGCATAGAACGGTTACTTTGTTCTCTTCTGTTGTGATAACACCAACGTTAAGTGATGTTTCAACCACGCCTTCAACTTCATCACTCATACGCATTACACCGTTTGGACAAGCGTTCAATGCTGCGATGAAACGTTGTTGGTCTGCAATCGCAAACACTTGTGCATCTGTTGCAACTTCTTCGTTGAAAGTCACGATGTCTGTTTCAATTTTACCAAGTTCTGTTTTTAGTAACTCAGTGTAGTAGTTGAACAGTTCCGCTAGTTTATCTTGATTTTCTGCCGGTAGTGCTACAGTTACAAAAGCTTCACGAGGAATCGCGTTACGTAAACTACCGCCACGGAATTCAACCAGGCGAAGATCCAACTCTTGCGCGTGACCAGCGAGGAAGCGACCAATCAGTTTGTTTGCGTTACCGCGACCTGTATGGATGTCACAGCCAGAGTGACCGCCTTTTAGACCTTTCAGTGTTAGTTGACGAGTAATAAAGCCCGCTGGAATTGCGTCACGAGTAATATCGAAGGTCATTGCGCCATCGATACCGCCTGCACAACCCATGTACACTTCGCCTTCTTGTTCTGAGTCTGTATTTAGAAGGATATCGCCTTCCAACCAGCCAGCTTCAAGACCAAATGCACCTGTCATGCCTGCTTCTTCATCAATAGTCAGTAAAACTTCAATAGGACCGTGCTTGATCTCTTTAGAAGCAAGTACAGCAAGACAAGAAGCCATGCCGATGCCGTTATCTGCACCTAGCGTTGTGCCCTTTGCTGTTACCCATTCACCATCGATGTATGGCTGAATTGGATCTTGAGTGAAGTCGTGATCAGTGTCTTCGTTCTTTTGTGGCACCATGTCGATGTGTGCTTGAAGCACTACACCTTTTTTGTTTTCCATACCTGGTGTCGCAGGTTTTTTAATGAACACGTTGCCAGTTGGATCGCGGCGTACGTCAAAACCTTGCTCTGTTGCCCAAGTAACAATGTACTGTGCTAGAGCTTCTTCATGTTTTGAAGGGTGAGGGATTGAACAAATCTTATCGAAAAACTGCCAAAGTGGAGCAGGTGATAAGGTACTGATTTCAGAATGGAATTCAGACACGGAAGACTCCTTTTGATGTGCTTTGCCAAATTTAAACCGTAAATTTAATGAGTGTTTAGCAGTAAATGCTAATCGGTATTGGCTTGGAATTGCCCTCAGCATACCACCAGAAAAGCGGTTCTAGTAGTTGTGGTGAAAAGGATTTGCCCTAGAACTGTCACAGATTATGAACACAACGTAATACACCAATGCAACGAGCTTAGTATGTTCTGAAAGTTTGTTTAATTTTTAATTTACTAAACTGTAATTTAATTACAGTTAATTCTTGATGGAGGTCAATTTATTAAGTTTTTGTGATTCTGGTCACTAAAATGCTTGTAATTAAATTTCTGGGTGGTATATTTGTAACCAGCTTCTGAGAGAAGAATGAAATGCTCAAAGGATGAGTCCGTTTATCGCCTCCAAGGAACTGAGAAATCAACCAAATTAACAGTATTAATTGATTTAGAAGGTGATATTTATGAAAGGTTTACCAAGTGCAATGTTCTGGAACAGCAAATCTGTTTACACCGGTAACTTTGTATACCCAACAAGCTTTGGTTACTAATTGAAGCCAACGCATGTGACTCGAACAAGTTTGTTCACCCCTATAAATTGGAATTTTTTTTCAGTGCATAGTGCTGACATGATTCACCGCCACTCAAATTGAGTGGCGTTTTTTTATCTTCTGATCCCAATCTCGCCTATTTTATCGCCACCAAGCTTCAATTCTCCGATTGCTTATCTCACTTGTTTCATTTTCTGACCAATTCTTTGGGTATTTAGCGTCCAAAACGATGACTTTGTGTTTGAAAGTTTAATACATTGCTCAGTTTGTACACATACGTTTGTTTTCAGTACAAGTTCGTTAGTTATTGTTTATTAAGACCTAAATTTATTTGCTGTTTAAAACGCTAGCGAATGGGTTTCATATCCCAAGAAAAAAATCCCTTTAGAGTGAAAATTCTATCTGGAATTTGTTATTTGATAACTTTATAATTCGAGCCAATCGATTACGCAACCGTTTACTTTTTACCTTTTACAGGATTCGATCATGCTCGAAAGGCTCTTTAAACTTAGTGAAAATGGCACCAATGTGCGCACTGAGATCATCGCAGGTGTTACTACCTTCCTAACTATGGCTTACATCATCTTTGTAAACCCAGCTATCCTTGCAGATACAGGTATGGATCGTGGTGCTGTGTTCGTTGCGACGTGTCTTGCTGCCGCTATTGGCTGTTTCATCATGGGCTTAGTAGCAAACTACCCAATCGCTCAGGCTCCAGGTATGGGTCTAAACGCGTTCTTCACCTATTCCGTTGTGTTGGGCATGGGTTACACATGGCAAGTCGCGCTAGCAGCAGTATTTGTTTCCGGTCTGCTATTTATCGTCTTGAGTGTGTTTAAGATTCGCGAATGGATCATCAATTCGATTCCACTTTCTCTTCGTACTGGTATCTCAGCAGGTATCGGTCTGTTCCTTGCTTTCATCGCACTGAAAAACGCAGGTATTGTTGTAGATAACCCAGCAACGCTAGTTTCAATGGGTAATATCACTTCTCTACCATCTGTACTTGCAGCGATTGGCTTCTTCATGACGATTGCATTGGTTCACCGTGGTGTGAAAGGTGCGGTTATGATCGCAATCCTAGGCGTAACAATTCTTGGTCTGATCTTTGGTGACGTTCAGTGGGGCGGCATCATGTCAACACCACCAAGCATCGCGCCAACCTTCATGCAGCTAGACTTCTCTGGTTTGTTCGAAGTAGGCATGATCTCTGTAGTATTTGCTTTCCTATTCGTTGACTTATTCGACACTGCAGGCACGCTAGTTGGTGTTTCGCAAAAAGCGGGTTTGACTGACGAAAACGGCAACATTCCACGCCTAAATAAAGCGCTACTTGCAGACTCAACAGCAACATCTGTCGGTGCTCTACTAGGTACATCAAACACGACGTCATACATTGAGAGCGTTTCTGGTGTAGCCGCTGGTGGTCGTACAGGTCTAACTGCTGTAGTTGTTGGCGTATTGTTCCTTCTTGCTCTATTGTTCTCGCCACTAGCGGGAATGATTCCAGCTTACGCAACGTCTGGTGCACTATTTTACGTGGCTATCTTGATGCTTTCTGGTCTTGTTGGCATCGACTGGCGTGACCTAACAGAAGCGGCTCCTGTTGTCGTAACGTGTTTGGTTATGCCTTTGACTTTCTCTATTGCAGAAGGTATCACGCTTGGTTTCATTGCTTACGCTGCGATCAAACTGTTCAGTGGTAAAGGACGTGAAGTCTCAATGAGTGTATGGGTTATGTCCGCTATCTTCATTGCGAAGTACATCCTAGGCTAACTCTGACGATTAAAAGAAAAGCCAGTGTGGGCACACGTTCACACTGGCTTTTTGTTTGTGGGCTTTTACTGGAGGGGAATTTCTCCTTGTTTATGGAGCATTTCTTCTCAAATTCATTCCCTTCTTTATTTTGCCGTGTTCACTGAATTCGATTTTTCTGCGTAATAGACGGAGAATTTTGATATCAGCGTTGGTATTAATCATGGGTTTCGGTAGAATAATCGTTTGCGTAGCTTGAAACCCCCATTTCCTCTGGTGTGGGAAATCTAGATTGATGAGTCCATTTCAGCGCCATCAGCTAGGTCACGGGGATGCATATTTTGAAATTATTAGGTTATTACAATGAGTAAAAAATTCATTATCACTTGGGATGCGATGCAGTCTTACTGCCGTGAACTGGCTGAGAAACAAATGCCAGCTGAGCAATGGAAAGGTATTTGGGCGGTAAGCCGTGGCGGCTTGGTTCCTGGTGCTATCTTGGCTCGTGAGCTAGGTATTCGCTACGTAGATACAATTTGTATCTCAAGCTACGACCACGATCATCAACGTGACATGACAGTGCTTAAAGCACCAGAAGGTGACGGTGAAGGTTACCTAATCATTGAAGACCTAGTAGATAGCGGTGATACAGCGCGTAAACTTCGTGAAATGTACCCGAAAGCAAAACTGATTGCTGTATGTGCTAAGCCTTCTGGTAAAGAGCTACTTGATGACTACGTAGTAGACATCGCACAAGACACTTGGATCGAGCAACCTTGGGATATGTCTATCCAGTACGCTGAGCCAGTAAATCGCAAGCAAAAATAAGTTTGCACTAAGAATATTGAGAAATGCCCCTTTATAGGGGCATTTTTTTTATTATTATTACGCTATTGCAACCAGCCTAGAGTTCTTCCTATGTCAGAAGACGTCAGTAAAAACCTCTCCGAAACTTTGTTTGTCAAACACAAACAAGCGAAAGAAACCTCTGCACTTACTCAATACATGCCGACCAGCCAAAAGATTCTTGATGAGCGAGAAGAGCATGAAGATCGTGCTTGGTATCGTCATTTGAGACGTCTTCAATGGGCGTGGCAGGGCTTATCTCCTATCGAAATGGAAGGGGTACTTTCTAAAATCGCGTCATCGAATCATTCTCGTACCGAAGATAAATGGCTTGATACGGTCATGGGTTACCACGGTGGTAACTGGACGTTTGAGTGGATTAAGTTAGGCATGGAGCATCAACGCCGCGCGAATGAAATGAAGGGGGAGGAAGCGGCTGATGAGCTGTTTACGGCTTCATTGTGTTTTAGCATTGCAGGCTATCCACATTTAAAGAATGACAACTTAGCCATTCAAGCACAGGTATTGGCGAACAAAGCGTATTCAGAAGGCTCAGAAAAAACTAAATACGTGATCAAGCAGATCGAAGTGCCTTACCAAAAACGCAAGATCATCGCGAACCTGCATCTTCCTCGCACAGATAAACAATTACCAGTTGTAATGGTCAGTGCTGGTTTGGACAGCTTGCAAACGGATATGTGGCGCTTGTTCAGAAACCACTTAGCTCCAAAAGACATTGCGATGGTGACTATTGATATGCCATCAGTCGGTCATAGTTCACATTGGCCGCTGACTGAAAACTCCAGTTGCCTTCATCAAGCGGTTTTGAATGAACTGTATTCTCTACCTTGGGTTGATCACCACAAGGTTGGATTGATTGGTTTCCGCTTTGGCGGTAATGCCATGATTCGTCTTTCGTTTGTTGAGCAAGAAAAGATCAAAGCTTGTGTGGCTATGGGAGCACCAGTGCATGATCTGTTTACGTCGCCTAAAAAGTTGCAGCAAATGCCGAAGATGTACCTTGACCTATTAGCGTCTCGCCTTGGTAAGAGTGCTGTTGACATCAATAGCATGGCCGGACAGATGATGGCATGGTCACTCAAGGTACAAGGTTTCCTAAGTAGCCGCAAAACTAAGGTGCCAATTTTAGCATTGAGTCTCGAAGGGGACCCAGTTTCACCTCATAGTGATAACCAGTTGGTAGCACTGTTTAGCCAGTACGGACAAGCCAAGAAAATCAGTTCCAAGACAATTACAAAAGGTTATGAGCAATCCCTCGATTTAGCCATAAAGTGGTTGGAGGACGAATTATTAAGATGACAAATCTCCTAATTTAGTTAAGAGTGATATATGTGAGCAAAAAATAAGCTCATGATAATTAAAAATAATAATCATTCTTGGATAGCTAAATATCCTTACTATGGAAACGGAGATTCTTATGTCAGAGACGACACAAGGGCCGACTCACTTTCGCTTGATGTCAAAGTTGAAGGCGATAGGTCCGTACCTGCGCGAACCACAATCACAAGAAGGGCACTACTATTTTGACTGTCTATCTGTCTGTGTAGACGACAAAAAGTCACCTGAGAAACGTGAATTTTGGGGCTGGTGGATGGACTTGGAGTCCATCGAAGGTGGCTTTACGGCAAAATACCATATTGGTAAATACAACAAAGAAGGGGAATGGACCTCAGAACCATTACCAAATAAGGTAGTAGAAGAAGTGTACTTGACACAAAGTACCTTCCATCAAAAGCTTATTGATACAGTGGCTGAGCATTTCAAACTGGAAGTGGAATATCACACCGAATCGTTTGATTTCGCCTAATTTGGCTGTTTTCTTCCCTGATAAGACAAAAAGGTGCGTTTTCGCACCTTTTCTGCTTGTTAAATCCCCATTTGATTGCTAAAACATCCACTCTTTATTTGTTTTTCATTTCAGAAGACATCATGACAACGAATCAACAGAATGCAGTTGTTTCACAACCACAGACCGTCGTTGTGAAACTGGGTACAAGTGTGCTGACAGGCGGCACTTTGGCGTTAGACCGTGCTCATATGGTAGAGCTGGCTCGTCAATGTGCTGAGCTTAAAAAACAAGGCCATTCAGTAGTAATGGTTTCGTCTGGTGCGATTGCAGCAGGCCGTGAGCATCTTGGATACCCCGCACTGCCCAACGCGATGGCGAGCAAACAGTTGCTTGCAGCCGTGGGTCAGAGCCGTCTGATTCAAACATGGGAGTCTTTGTTTGGTATTTACGGTATCAAAATTGGTCAGATGCTACTGACTCGCGCTGATTTGGACGATCGTGAACGTTTCCTTAACGCACGTGACACCATTAATGCGTTGGTTGCGAATGACATTATCCCTATCGTTAATGAAAACGATGCTGTCGCAACAAATGAAATCAAAGTAGGTGATAACGATAACTTGTCTGCTTTGGTGGGGATTTTGTGTGGTGCAGACAAATTGCTGCTCCTGACTGATCAAAAAGGTTTGTTTACCGCAGACCCACGTAAAGATCCGAATGCTGAGCTGATCAAAGAAGTGAAAACTATCGATGATACTTTGCGTAAAATTGCAGGTGGTAGTGGCACAACGCTAGGTACGGGCGGCATGGCAACCAAACTTCAAGCGGCAGACATAGCTCGCCGTGCAGGTATTGAAGTTATTATCGCCGCTGGTAGTGCACCAAATGTTATCTTTGACTCATTGAGTTCAGAGCCACAAGGCACACGTTTCCTACCGTGTTCTGAAGCACTAGAAAACCGTAAGCGTTGGATCTTAGCCGGTCCTGCGGCGTCTGGTGACATCATTATTGATGACGGTGCCGTTAACGCGGTTGTAGGTAAGGGCAGTAGTCTGCTTGCGAAAGGCGTTATTAAAGTAAGTGGTGATTTTGCTCGTGGCGAAGTCGCCCGCGTGACAAACTCCCACGGTAAACTGGTTGCTCGTGGTATCAGTGCCTACTCAAGTGAAGACCTAGCGAAAATTGCAGGTAAGCACAGTAAAGATATCATCTCTATTTTGGGTCATGACTACGGCTCAGAAGTGATTCATCGCGATGATCTTGTCGTCATTCAAGAATAGAAATTGAGGGAAGCAAAGTGGATTTAACGAATATGGGTAAAGCTGCCAAAGATGCAGCTTTCGAATTGGCGACAGCGTCAACCGCACAAAAGAACCAAGCACTAGCCATTATCGCCGATGAGCTAGAAGCAAATGCAGCAACTATTTTGGCTGCAAACGCAAAAGATATTGAGTTAGGTCGCGAAGCGGGTCTAACGGATGCATTACTTGACCGCCTTTTACTGAATGAAGAGCGCTTAACGGGTATTGCTAACGATGTTCGTAATGTGATCAGCCTTAACGATCCTGTGGGCAGTGAAATTGACAGCAAAGTTCTAGAAAACGGCATGTCTCTGTCTCGTCGTCGCGTGCCACTTGGTGTCGTTGGTGTGATTTACGAAGCGCGTCCGAATGTAACCATCGATATTGCTGCTTTGTGTCTAAAAACAGGTAATGCAAGCATCCTACGTGGTGGTAAAGAGACATTTTTCTCTAATATGGAGCTGGTGAAGGTTATCCAATCGGCACTTGCGAAAGCAAACTTGCCAGCGGCTTCTGTTCAGTACATTGAAAAACCGGATCGTGAGTTGGTTTCTCAATTACTTAAGCTAGACGACTACGTCGATATGATCATTCCACGTGGTGGCGCTGGTCTACACAAAATGTGTAAAGAGAACAGCACCATTCCAGTGATCATTGGTGGTTTTGGTATTAGCCACATTTTTGTTGATGAATCAGCAGAGCTAGAGAAATCACTCAATGTTGTTGAAAACTCAAAAGTTCAACGTCCGTCCGCATGTAACTCGCTAGATACTTTGCTGGTTCACGAGAATATCGCTGCGCAGTTCCTGCCAATGATCGTAGAACGCATGAACGAAAACGTAACTTTTGTCGCAGAGCCAAAAGCAAAAGCACTGATGGCACAAGCGAAACAAATTCGCGATGCGGGTGAAGGTGATTTTGATACGGAATGGCTAAGTTACACGCTAGGTGTAAAAGTGGTTGCTGATGTGAAAGAAGCGATTGATCACATGCGCGTTCACAACGCGAGCCACTCAGATGCGATCATGACAAACAGCCTACAAAACTCAGAATTGTTCATTAACTCTGTCGGTTCTGCGGCGGTTTACGTAAATGCCGCAACACGTTTTACTGACGGTGCTCAGTTTGGTTTAGGTGCCGAAGTTGCGGTATCAACTCAGAAACTGCATGCTCGTGGTCCTATGGGTTTGGAAGAACTGACCAGCTACAAATGGGTTGGTAAAGCGAACTACTTAGCACGCAGTTAACAGAAACCGTTTGATATTGATTGAAAAAGGGGCAGCGATGCCCCTTTTTGTTTTCTCTAACATAGCAATTCCGCTACACTAGTCTTGCTTTTGGGACGAACCCAATTGCAAGCTATTTGGAGGTGATATGCATTGTCCTTTTTGTTCTGAGAACGACACAAAAGTAATTGATTCACGCTTGGTTGCTGATGGGCATCAAGTGCGTCGTCGTCGTCAATGCCTTGCGTGCAGTGAACGTTTTACAACGTTTGAGACCGCAGAGTTGGTGATGCCGAAAGTGATTAAATCTAACGGTAACCGTGAACCATTTGATGAAGATAAAATGGTTGGTGGTATTCAACGTGCCTTAGAAAAACGTCCAGTTAGTGCTGACTCTATTGAGCTAGCCATCAGCATGATTAAGTCCCAACTGCGTGCAACTGGTGAACGTGAAGTACCAAGTGAAATGATTGGTAATTTGGTTATGGATCAATTGAAAGAGCTGGATAAAGTCGCTTATATCCGCTTTGCATCAGTTTATCGTAGCTTTGAAGACATCCGTGAATTCGGCGAAGAAATTGCTCGCCTAGAAGACTGATTGAATCATGGCTCAACAATCTCTCTCTTCAGAATTTACCTCTCAAGATTTCGAAATGATGTCGCGTGCGCTCAAGTTAGCGAAGCGCGGCATTTATACAACGGCACCTAACCCGAATGTAGGCTGCGTTATTGTCCGTGACGGTGAGATTGTTGGCGAAGGTCATCACCATCGTGCGGGGGAGCCTCATGCTGAAGTTCACGCGATGCGTATGGCTGGCAATAAAGCTGAAGGCGCAACGGCATATGTGACACTGGAACCTTGCTCTCATTATGGTCGTACGCCACCTTGTGCAGAGGGGCTAATCAAAGCCAAAGTCGCACGTGTTGTTTGTGCAATGGAAGATCCAAACCCGAAAGTTGCAGGACGCGGTTTTCAAATGCTGCGCGATGCGGGGGTAGACGTTCAAGTTGGCTTATTAGAAAGCGATGCGAGCGAGCTGAACAAAGGGTTTATCAAGTTCATGCAAACTGGCATGCCTTATGTTCAGTTGAAAATGGCAGCCAGCCTCGATGGGCAAAGTGCACTCAATAATGGTCAGAGTCAATGGATCACCTCCCCAAAGGCTCGCCAAGATGTACAGCGTTATCGAGCGTTGAGTGGCGCTATTCTCTCTACCAGTAAGACAGTCATTGATGACAATGCATCGCTGAATGTGCGTTGGGATGACCTGCCATGCAGTGTGCAAGCTCAATATCCTCAAGATGAAGTTCGTCAGCCTCCTCGTGTGATTTTCGATCGCCAGTCTCAACTTAGCGATGATCTAAAACTATTTAATACTGACGGTGAGCGTATTATTGTTAGTCACGACGGCGATATTGCGCCTGAGCTGACGGAAAATGGTCAAATTGACTTAACGGCGACATTAAAAGCTGTAGCGAGCGAATATCATATTAATCACTTGTGGGTTGAAGCTGGCGCTACACTCGCGAGTTCATTAATCAAAGCTAACCTTGTAGATGAACTGATTGTTTATCTTGCTCCTAAATTAATGGGCAGCGATGGGCGAGGTTTGATTGGTGCTCTTGGGCTAACCGATATGGCACAAGTTATCGATTTAACTATTACCGACGTTCGAATGGTAGGGGTGGATATTCGCATTACCGCAACCGTCAAACGCAACCAAAGCTAGAAAGAAGCATTATGTTTACAGGAATTGTAGAAGCAGTTGGCAAACTAACTGCAATCACGCCAAAAGGCGAAGACATCACCGTTACGGTCGAAGTTGGCAAGTTGGATATGTCTGACGTTAAGTTGGGGGACAGTATCGCAACGAATGGTGTGTGCTTGACGGTCGTCGACTTCGGTAGCAACTATTACAGTGCTGACTTATCACTGGAAACGCTGAATAAAACAGGTTTTGCCGCTTACCAAGTTGGCGATAAAGTGAACCTGGAAAAGGCCATGTTACCAACGACACGTTTTGGTGGGCACATTGTGTCTGGTCACGTCGATGGCGTGGGCGTGATTGTTGAGCGCAACCAAGTTGGTCGAGCGATTGAATTCTGGGTAGAAATGCCTGCTGAAATCAGTAAGTACGTCGCAGAAAAAGGCTCGATCACAGTGGATGGCATTAGTCTGACCGTCAATGACCTACGTAAAAATGGTTTTAAATTGACGATTGTTCCTCACACCAGTGAAGAGACCACGATTGATCAGTTCCAGGTGGGTCGCAAAGTGAACCTAGAAGTGGATGTACTGGCTCGCTACATGGAACGCTTGCTACAAGGTCAAAAAGAAGAATCGCAACAGTCACGTATTACCATGGACTTCTTGCAGCAAAATGGTTTTGCGTAGGCGAAACCGACAATAATCACAGAACGTTATCAGGTTAATTGACTTAATAAGGGTTGGCTGCAAACTGCGCTAAAGCCAGTAGACATGGCTAACCGAAACGTTAAACGTATTGCTGCTGCAATAATAAATTTATGAATAACGGGAAACAGAATATGCCTATCAGCACGCCTCAAGAAATTATTGATGACATTCGCGCGGGCAAAATGGTCATCCTGATGGATGATGAAGACCGCGAGAATGAAGGTGATTTGATCATGGCTGCCGAGCACATTACGCCGGAAGCAATCAACTTTATGGCTACGCATGGTCGTGGCTTGATCTGTCTAACCATGACAAAAGCTCGTTGTGAAAGCCTTGGTTTACCGCCAATGGTGCAAGACAACAATGCGCAATACACCACAAACTTTACCGTTTCTATTGAAGCGGCTGAAGGTGTTACGACAGGTATCTCTGCCGCAGACCGTGCTCGCACTGTACAAGCTGCCGTTGCGCCAAATGCGAAAGCAGCTGATTTAGTTCAACCTGGTCATATCTTCCCTCTAGCAGCACAAGATGGTGGCGTTCTAACTCGCGCTGGTCATACAGAAGCAGGCTGCGATTTGGCTCGCCTTGCAGGTCTAGAGCCAGCATCGGTTATCGTTGAGATCCTAAACGACGACGGCACGATGGCACGTCGTCCTGATCTTGAAGTATTTGCTGAAAAGCACGGCTTAAAGCTAGGTACTATTGCGGACTTGATTGAATACCGCAATAACACCGAAACAACGATTGAACGTGTTGCTGAGTGTGCATTGCCAACAGAGTTCGGTGAGTTCACGCTTGTGACTTACAAAGACACGATTGATAACCAAGTGCACTACGCAATGTGTAAGGGTGACCTTGCTTCTGAAGCGCCATTGGTCCGCGTTCATTTACAAGATGTATTTACCGATGTCCTTCGAAGTGACCGCAACGCAGAGCGTAGCTGGACACTTGAGAAAGCAATGAAGCGCATTGGCGAAGAAGGTGGTGTTCTGGTTGTACTTGGCAACGAAGAGTCAACCGATCTGCTTATTCACCGAGTGAAAATGTTTGAAGCACAAGACAAAGGCGAAGCACCAACGCTTGCTAAGAAGCAAGGTACGTCACGCCGAGTGGGTGTCGGCTCTCAAATCCTTGCTGATCTGGGCATTCACGATATGCGCCTGCTTTCTTCAACCAACAAGAAGTACCACGCACTCGGCGGTTTTGGTCTGAATGTGGTTGAGTACGTCTGCGAATAATAACTGACCAGCGAGTTCCTAGTCTTACACGCACTTATCGTCGCTAAGGCGAGGAACTCGTGATTCGTCCCTAATTTCCATTAGATATTGCTCACAAAATTGTGATAGAATCCGGCGATTCTCACTTGATGAACAATTTTCACTTATAAATAGAGTTAAAGGAAAGCTTATGAAAGTGATCGAGGGTGGCTTCCCAGCGCCAAATGCAAAAATTGCTATCGTTATTTCTCGTTTCAACAGTTTTATTAACGAAAGCCTACTATCTGGTGCGATCGATACACTAAAGCGTCACGGACAAGTAAGCGAAGACAACATCACTGTTGTTCGTTGCCCAGGTGCCGTAGAACTACCTCTAGTAGCTCAACGTGTTGCTAAAACTGGTAAGTACGATGCAATCGTATCTCTAGGTACAGTAATTCGTGGCGGTACACCGCACTTTGACTATGTTTGTAGTGAGTGTAACAAGGGTCTTGCACAAGTTTCTCTGGAGTACAGTCTTCCAGTAGCATTTGGTGTATTGACTGTTGATACTATCGATCAAGCGATTGAACGCGCAGGAACCAAGGCTGGTAATAAAGGTGCAGAGGCTGCACTAAGCGCACTTGAAATGATTAATGTACTATCTGAAATTGATTCCTAATGGGGGCCAGTGTGAAACCAGCCGCACGTCGTAACGCACGTCAATTCGCTCTACAAGCGATCTATTCATGGCAAATTACTAAAGATAATGTTGCCACGATCGAAGAACAGTTTTTGTCTGGCGACAAATACGATGAAGAAGAACTTCACGCATCTGAGCCTGCACTTGCTGCTCCAGAAACAGACGTAGCTTACTTCCGTGAACTACTAAGCGGTGTTGTACTTAGCCACTCTGAGCTAGATAGCAAAATCCGTCCATACGTGTCTCGTCCAATGCAGGACCTAGACATGATGGAACTTGCTCTTCTTCGTCTTGCTATGTACGAGATGACTCGTCGCGAAGATGTTCCTTACAAAGTGGTAATCAACGAAGCGATTGAACTTGCAAAAGTATTCGCGGCAGAAGACAGCCACAAATTTGTGAATGGTGTGCTAGATAAAGCGGCGCCACACGTACGTAAGAAATAACGATTTCTTCATTAAAAAGGTCAGCAGATGCTGACCTTTTTTGTATCAAAAGCTTTTCCATCAAAAAGTAAGTGAATAATGTCTGGTGAATTCAATCTGATCGATAAGTACTTTGTTGGACGTCAAAGCCAACGCAAAGACGTACACCTAGCGGCGGGTGACGACTGTGCGTTAGTGAAAGCGCCAGATAACGTACAAATTGCCATTAGTACTGATACGTTAGTGGCTGGAACCCATTTTCTTGCGGATGCAAACCCTGCTTGGGTCGCACATAAGGCGTTGGCATCAAATATTAGTGATCTCGCGGCAATGGGTGCAACGCCGGCGTGGGTGAGCTTTGCATTGACGATGCCTAAGCCTGATGAAGCTTGGCTCGCTCCTTTTTGTGATGCATTTTTTGAGCTGGCGGATTATTTTGGTATTCAACTTATTGGTGGTGATACCACAAAAGGTCCGCTGAGCCTGACGCTCACCGTGCAAGGGTTTGTACCAGAAGGGAAAGCACTGACTCGCTCTGGGGCGAAAGTCGGGGACTGGGTTTATGTCACGGGCAACCTTGGAGATGCCAAAGCCGGTCTGGATGTGATTTTGGATGATTCACTGCGCTCGCGTATTGCTGCGCAGGAACTTGAGACAGCGCATTATCTTAGCTCACCTCGTGTTTTGGCTGGTCAAGCGCTCGTTGGGTTGGCTTCGGCTGCGATTGATATCTCTGATGGTTTAATCTCTGATATCAAACACATCCTCAAACGTTCTGATGTTGGTGTGAGCTTAGATGTTTCCCAATTGCCAATTTCTTCAGAACTGGTTCAGTTTTTAGATGATAAGGTCATCGCACAGCAGTATGCTCTATCAAGTGGCGAAGAATACGAACTGTGCTTTACTGTGCCAGAGCAAAACCGTGGCTCATTACAAAGCGCTTTGTCTCATATCGGATGTAAAGTCACGTGTATTGGTCAGATTCGACCAAAAGGTACCTTCGAGCTGCATGATAACAATCAACCACTTGATTGGGATCTGAGTGGCTTTGACCACTTTAAATGATATGAGCTAGGCTCTAGCCTAAGATTGAAACCAAACTTGCAGTATAGGTTTAAGGAAATGACCAACCCTCTCTCTCTGATTTCATTAAAGAACCCGTGGCATTTATTGGCGACAGGTTTTGGTAGCGGTTTATCACCTGTAGTGCCAGGCACAATGGGCACACTGGCATCTGTACCATTATTTCTATTGTTAGCCCAATTGCCTTTTCCACTATACGTGGTCGCCGTACTTATCTCTTGTGTGATTGGCATTAAGATCTGCCAAGTGACATCAGACGACATGGGCGTTCATGACCATGGCTCAATCGTGTGGGATGAATTTGCGGGCTTTTGGATCACTATGAGCTTAGTGCCTGCACTGAATATTCCTTTAACAGAATGGAAATGGTTACTTACTGGTTTTATCTTGTTCCGCTTCTTTGACATGGTAAAACCGTGGCCTATCGGTTGGTTAGATAAACGTGTTCATGGCGGCTTAGGTATCATGATTGATGATATCGTGGCGGGCATTATGGCGGGTATCGCACTGTTTTTTGTGGCGAAATACGCAGGTTGGATGTAGTACCTACCACTGACCATCGACAAATAAACAAAAGGGATGCCAGAGCATCCCTTTTTTGTGTTTACGCGATTTTATGGCTTTACGTCTATTTACTTGGCTAGGTAATCGTTGATTGATTTCTCGATACCTTTTGCGTCTAAACCAAGTTCTTCGTGCAGCTCGTCTTGCGTACCTTGAGGTATGAAGCGATCTGGCAAGCCAAGATTTAGTACTGGCTTGATGATCTTATCTTGCATCATAAACTCAATTACACCTGCACCAGCGCCACCTGCAATCGCATTCTCTTCTAGTGTGACCAGAACATCATGCTCAGCGGCGAGCTGACGGATCAAGGCTTCATCAAGAGGCTTAACAAAGCGCATATCAGCAACTGTTGCGTTGAGGTTTTCAGCCGCCTCCAGTGCGTTACCTAAGAAGGTACCGAAGCTAAGAATTGCCACTTTCTCGCCTTTACGCACGATACGACCTTTACCGATTTCAAGTGCAGTGAAGTCTTTTTCGATTTCAGTGCCCATACCGCTACCGCGTGGGTAACGAACCGCGCTTGGACCCGTGTGTTTGTGGCCTGTGTACAGCATCTGACGACATTCGTTTTCGTCACTTGGTGCCATGATTACCATGTTCGGGATACAACGCATAAAGCTGAGATCGAACGCGCCTTGGTGAGTTTGACCATCTGCGCCAACCAGACCTGCACGGTCGATAGCGAACATCACTGGCAAATCCATGATCGCAACGTCGTGGATCAGTTGATCATAACCACGCTGTAGGAAGGTAGAGTAGATTGCTACGATCGGGTGATCGCCCGCAATTGCCATACCTGTTGCAAGTGTCACGGCATGCTGCTCTGCGATCGCTACGTCAAAGTACTGCTCAGGGTACTCTTTTGAGAAGCGAACCATACCAGAGCCTTCACGCATTGCTGGTGTAATCGCCATCAGCTTAGGATCTTGCGCTGCCATGTCACATAGGAAATCACCAAAGATCTTAGAGAAGGTTGGCTTGCCGCCACTGCTCTTCGGCAAACTGTTATGTGATGGGTCGAACTTTGGTACACCGTGGTAGCCGATAGGATCTTTTTCTGCTGGCTCATAACCTTTACCTTTCTTGGTCATGATGTGCAGGAATTGTGGACCTTTCAACTCACGCATGTTTTTCAATGTCTTGACGAGCTCGTTGACATCGTGACCATCGATAGGACCGATGTAGTTGAAGCCAAGCTCTTCGAATAACGTGCCAGGAACGACCATACCTTTTAGGTGCTCTTCTGTACGACGCACCAACTCTTTGATCGGTGGGACACCGGACAGCACTTTCTTGCCGCCTTCACGGATAGAAGTGTACAAGCTGCCAGAAAGGACTTTCGCAAGGTGATTGTTCAGCGCGCCTACGTTCTCTGAAATCGACATTTCGTTGTCGTTTAGAATCACTAGCATGTCAGGGTGAACGTCACCAGCGTGGTTCATTGCTTCAAAAGCCATACCAGCCGTAATGGCACCATCACCGATTACGCTGACCACTTTACGACCTTGACCTTCTTTTTCTGCGCTAATGGCCATACCGAGACCAGCACTGATAGAAGTCGATGAGTGGCCAACAGATAAGGTGTCGTACTCGCTCTCTTCGCGCCAAGGGAATGGGTGAAGCCCGTCTTTTTGACGGATAGTAGGCATTTGATCACGACGACCTGTCAGAATCTTATGTGGGTAAGCCTGATGACCCACATCCCAGATTAGCTGGTCAACAGGTGTGTTATATACATAGTGCAGAGCGACCGTTAGCTCTACTGTGCCTAAGCCAGACGCTAAATGTCCGCTAGACTGACTCACTGAATTTAGCAGATACGTGCGTAGTTCATCGCACAATGTCGGCAATGTTTCTTTCGGAAGAAGACGCAACTCCTCCGGTGTATTTGCTAACGCCAGTGTCGGGTATTTTGAAATATCAAGAGTCATATAAATGCGCGCTTATAGTTTAGTTCTTGCGCTCGATGACATATCGGGCGAACTCTTCGAGTAACTGAGTATTGTATGGGATTGCTTCCAATGCTTGAAGTGCTTCCTGTAACAGAGTGTGAGCTTTCTCCATTGCTCCCTCCAAACCCAGTAGAGATGGATAAGTGCTCTTGTTCAGCTCTTGGTCTGAGCCTTGAGGCTTACCCAGTGTTTCTGTGTCACTAATGATATCAAGAATATCGTCTTGAACCTGAAACGCCAGACCGATCGCTTTTGAGTAGCGTTCTAGGTGTGGCAATACTTCCAGGCCTTTTTCGCCTGCGGCTAACGCACCAAGTTTGACCGCACAGTTAATCAGTGCACCAGTTTTATTGCGATGAATTTCTTCCAAATCTGCGAGAGAAACTCGACGATTCTCTGCACCTAAATCTAACGCTTGACCAAGACACATGCCACTTGCACCAGAAGCTTGCGCTAGTGCTTGTACCATCTTTATACGCTGGCTTTCCGCGTTCGGATTCAGTTTACCTTCAGCAAGAATCGTGAATGCCAATGTTTGTAGAGCATCACCAGTCAAGATTGCTGTGGCTTCATCAAACTTAATGTGGCAAGTCGGTTGACCGCGACGCAGCGCATCGTCGTCCATTGCAGGTAGATCATCGTGAATCAGAGAGTAGGCGTGAATACACTCAATAGCAGACGCTGGCGTGTCGAGATCTTCTGGCTTACAACCTAGCATTTGACCAGTGATGTAAACAAGGAAAGGACGAACACGTTTTCCGCCAAGCAGCAGACCATATTTCATCGCTTGAATCAGCGGCTGTTCTTGGTGAGGCAATTGCTCAAGCCACAGATTGAGTTGTTGGTTGTTTCGTTGTTGATAAGACGTCAATGTCTCTTGCATCACATTGCTCACTACTGATTATTATTCTGACTCAGGGTTGAAGTCACTCAGTGGTGCTTCATCATCTTCGCTAAGAAGAATGCTTACGCGCTGTTCGGCGTCGCTCAGTTTTGTTTGACCAGCACGAGCCAGTGCAATGCCACGTTCAAATTTACGTAGGGCATCATCAAGGGCAAGATCGCCATTCTCTAATTGATCAACTAAGCTATCTAGCTCTTCAATTGTTGCTTCGAAGGTCATATTTTCTGGTTTCTTGACCGCCATCTTTTATCTGCCTTAATAGAGCCTCTAATAGAATGCACGCAAGTTACCTTAGCCTACTAAGTTGGTCAAATTTAACCTTATATAATTGTCACAAAATTAGCGTTAGACAGGTCTGATAAGACGATATTGATCATAGACTTCGGAGCTAAACGATCTTTTTGTGACGTATTGACCAAGATTTTTCTAAAAAAACTGTTCTAGTTGTCGATACAAGTAATAATTCGCCTGACTAGGCAATATTTAAGTATAGCGAGAGGAGTGCTTTGTGGATTTAGCAACCCTAATAGGTTTGATCGGTGGTTTTGCATTCGTCATCATGGCGATGGTGCTAGGCGGCAGCATCGGTATGTTCGTAGACGTTACCTCAATCCTAATCGTAGTTGGTGGCTCTGCATTTGTTGTGTTGATGAAGTTCACCATGGGGCAGTTCTTCGGTGCGACAAAGATCGCAGGTAAAGCGTTCATGTTTAAAGCCGATGAGCCAGAAGATCTGATCGCTAAGATTGTTGAAATGGCAGACGCGGCACGTAAAGGTGGTTTCCTCGCTCTTGAAGAGATGGAAATCAACAACAGCTTTATGCAGAAAGGCATCGATTTACTGGTTGATGGACATGATGCCGACGTTGTACGTGCGGCACTACAGAAAGACATTGCACTTACCGATGAGCGCCATACGCAAGGTACAGGCGTGTTTCGTGCATTTGGTGACGTAGCCCCTGCGATGGGGATGATCGGTACACTGGTTGGTCTGGTAGCCATGCTTTCAAACATGGATGACCCAAAAGCGATCGGTCCTGCGATGGCGGTAGCGCTTTTGACCACACTATACGGTGCGGTGCTTTCTAACATGGTGTTTTTCCCAATTGCAGACAAGCTTTCATTACGTCGCGATCAAGAAACGTTAAACCGTCGTTTGATTATGGATGGTGTTTTGGCGATCCAAGATGGTCAAAACCCTCGTGTTATCGATAGTTACTTGAAGAACTACCTCAACGAGGGTAAACGCGCTCTCGA
This sequence comes from Vibrio sp. Y29_XK_CS5, assembly GCF_024181835.1. NCBI lineage: Bacteria > Pseudomonadati > Pseudomonadota > Gammaproteobacteria > Vibrionales > Vibrionaceae > Vibrio > Vibrio sp. Y29_XK_CS5. The sequence goes on along the minus strand of NZ_JAMZAM010000007.1, from coordinate 108,485 downwards.
GATAGACGAGTAATCCGGAGGTCATCTGATGGATGAAGATAACAAATGTGATTGTCCGCCACCCGGTCTCCCGCTGTGGATGGGGACATTCGCTGACTTGATGTCACTGCTGATGTGTTTCTTCGTACTGCTGCTTTCGTTTTCGGAAATGGACGTATTGAAGTTCAAACAAATTGCGGGCTCGATGAAGTTCGCTTTTGGTGTACAAAACCAACTTGAAGTGAAGGACATCCCAAAAGGTACCAGCATCATCGCTCAGGAATTTCGACCGGGTCGCCCTGAGCCGACGCCAATTGATGTCATCATGCAGCAAACCATGGACATCACTCAGCAGACGTTGGAATTCCATGAAGGGGAATCTGACCGAGCAGGTGGTACTAAACGTGACCAAGGTAAGCTGACGGGGGGACAATCACCAGAAACTTCAACGCAAAACAATCAATCGGCAGAAGCAGACATGCAACAACAGCAGTCTGAACAAACGTCGCAAGAGATGGAAACCTTGATGGAAAGCATCAAGAAAGCGTTGGAGCGAGAGATTGAGCAAGGCGCGATTGAAGTAGAAAACCTCGGTCAGCAAATTGTGATTCGAATGCGAGAGAAAGGCGCGTTTCCTGAAGGATCGGCGTTCTTACAGCCGAAATTCAGACCACTAGTACGCCAGATTGCCGAACTGGTGAAAGACGTACCGGGTATTGTTCGAGTGTCTGGACATACGGACAACCAACCGCTGGATTCTGAGCTGTATCGTTCTAACTGGGACTTGTCTTCGCAACGAGCTGTATCGGTTGCCCAAGAGATGGAGAAAGTAAGAGGCTTCTCGCACCAACGCTTACGAGTGCGAGGCATGGCTGATACTGAGCCATTAGCGCCAAACGATTCTGATGCAAACCGCGCACTTAACCGCCGTGTTGAAATCAGCATCATGCAAGGTGAGCCACTTTACAGTGAAGAAGTACCCGTAATTCAATAAGCGGATATTTGTTCTTATACTAAAAGCGAGCGTTAGCTCGCTTTTTTTGTCATTCCATTTCGCTTAGGTGTATAATCTTGCGCCTTTGAAGTGAGCTCAGGCTACCTTTTATGACCAAAACGCACTTTTGCTGCGTATGAAGCATCGAGGTGGAGTATCACTCATTGTTGATTGCGAAACTAACCTGCGAACTAGACTATGAAATTTATTGTAAAGCCCCATCCAGAAATTTTTGTAAAAAGTGAATCTGTGCGTAAGCGCTTCACAAAGATTTTAGAGTGCAACATTCGTAACATCGTTAAGAGCCGTACGGAGTCTGTCGCGGTATTCAACCGTCGTGATCACATTGAAGTGACCTCTGAGAGTGACGAGTTCCACGCTGAAGTTTTAGAAATCCTGACGCACACGCCAGGTATTCATCATATTCTTGAAGTAAAACAAACTGAATTCAAAGACTTGCATGACATCTACGAGCAAGTGTTGGAGCTAAGCGGTTCACTTATCGAAGGCAAGACTTTCGTAGTGCGCGCTAAGCGTCGTGGTAAACACGATTTTACTTCTATTGAGTTAGAGCGTTACGTAGGTGGCGGTCTTAACCAAGCGGTAGAAAGCGCTCGAGTTAAGCTAAGTAAGCCAGACGTAACGATCAACGTTGAAGTGACTAACGACAAGCTAAACCAAGTGTTAGCACGTCACAAAGGCCTAGGTGGTTTCCCGCTAGGTACACAAGAAGACGTACTAAGCCTGATCTCGGGTGGTTTCGACTCTGGTGTTTCAAGCTACCTACATATCAAACGTGGTTCAAAAGTACATTACTGTTTCTTTAACCTAGGTGGTCCAGCACATGAAATCGGCGTTAAGCAGGTTTCTCACTACCTATGGAATAAATACGGCTCTTCAGCAAAAGTACGTTTCATCTCAGTTGATTTCGAGCCTGTAGTTGCAGAAATCCTAGAGAAAGTTGATGACGGCCAAATGGGCGTGATCCTGAAGCGTATGTTCATGCGTGCAGCAGGTATGATCGCTCAGAAGATGAAGATCGAAGCATTGGTAACAGGTGAAGCGCTGGGTCAGGTATCGAGCCAGACGCTGACTAACCTACGCCATATCGATAACGTAACAGATACTCTGATTCTGCGTCCGCTGATTAACTGGGATAAAGAAGACATCATCAACCTAGCGCGTGAAATCGGCACAGAAGACTTTGCGAAGACGATGCCAGAATACTGTGGTGTTATCTCTAAGAAGCCAACTGTTAAAGCGGTGAAAGGCAAGCTAGAAGCAGAAGAAGAGAAATTCGACTTCAGCATCCTTGAGCAAGTGGTTCAAGAAGCTCGTATGATGGACATCCGTGATATCGCAAAAGAGTCACAGGAAGCAGCACCAGAAGTTGAGCAAGTACAAGCAGTAGAAGAAAACGCAATCGTATTGGATATCCGTAGCCCTGAAGAGGAAGACGATAACCCACTAGAAATCGATGGTGTTGATGTTAAACATATTCCATTCTACAAATTGGGTACTCAGTTTGGTGATCTAGACCAAGCTAAGACATACCTACTGTACTGTGACCGTGGTGTGATGAGCCGTCTGCAAGCACTTTACTTGCAAGAGCAAGGTTTCAACAACGTGAAGGTTTACCGCCCATAATCGCGTTGTAATGCTGACAATCACAAAAGCGCAAATTGAGAAATCAGTTTGCGCTTTTTTCGTTTTAGCACGCGCAAAATTTTCCCTAATGAAGTGATAAGATTGAGCTCAATCGCACGCTTCGGGATTTGTATTGATATAACGATAATTAATCCGAAATCAGGATGAAAAGGTGATGTTGATACCAATTTCTGAGAAGAGGGACAGTGGGATTTTTTAGATAAAAAAACACCGCCTAATAAGGCGGTGCAAGAAATTTGACAGACAGGTCAAAATAAATACAGGAAGTATCTGTTTTGTCACAGGGAGTGTGGACAAAACATATGGTAGAAATCTACCTAACTCGAAATACGAGTTTGCAAACACAACATCGCAACAACGAAGCCAATTGATTCACAAAAGGAATCAAGCCGTTCAGGCTCGTGTTGCGGGATGAAATATAGAATTTATCTGGCTGTTCGGCAACGGACATTTTATAATGTTTCAGATAAAAAAAACTAATCCTACTTGAGGTCCCATAATGTCTCGCAGATTGCCTCCGTTGAATTCACTTCGCGTTTTTGAAGCGGCTGCTCGCCATCTCAGTTTTACCCGTGCTGCTGAAGAGTTGTTTGTTACTCAAGCGGCAGTGAGCCACCAAATTAAAGCGTTAGAAGAGTTCTTATCTTTGAAACTTTTCCGTCGTCGCAACCGCTCTTTGTTGCTAACAGAAGAGGGGCAAAGTTACTTTCTAGACATCAAAGATATCTTCACTTCGATTTCAGAAGCGACCGATAAGGTATTGGAACGTAGTGAAAAAGGTGCGTTGACCATCAGTTTGCCACCAAGTTTTGCAATCCAATGGCTGGTACCTCGCTTGGCGGATTTTAATGCCCAAGAACCGGACATCGATGTGCGTATTAAAGCGGTTGATATGGACGAAGGTTCACTGACTGATGATGTTGATGTAGCTATCTATTATGGTCGTGGTAACTGGCCTGGTTTGCGTGCCGATAAACTCTACCAAGAGTTTTTGATCCCACTTTGTTCACCTTCGTTACTTTTAGGTAACAAACCATTAGAATCTCTAAGTGACCTTAAATTACACACCTTGTTACATGATACCTCTCGTAAAGATTGGAAGCAGTTCGCTCGCCAGCAGAATATCGAAGGCATCAATGTGAACCATGGTCCTATTTTCAGCCACTCGACCATGGTGCTTCAAGCTGCTGCGCACGGGCAAGGTGTCGCTCTAGGTAACAACGTGCTAGCCAAACCTGAAATGGAAGCGGGACGCTTAATCGCGCCATTTGATGAGGTATTGGTGTCGAAGAATGCCTTCTATGTGGTGTGTCACGAACAGCAAGCGGATATGGGACGTATCGCGACGTTTAGGGACTGGATGCTAGCAACTGCAAGAAAAGAACAAGAGGAAGTATTGGATGAGCCATTGGATAGCTGAGGGACCTGAAAACGGACCGCTGTTTATTTTTGCTCACGGCGCAGGGGCAGGCATGGAACACGATTTCATGACTGCCGTCGCCAAAGGATTAGTTGAGCAGGGTATACGCGTGGTGCGTTTTAACTTCCCCTATATGGTTAAGCGAGCGGAAGATGGCAAGAAGCGTCCGCCAGATCGTGCCCCAAAACTTCTTGAAGCTTATGAAGAAGTGATCGCTCACTTTACTTCTCAACCTATCGTGATTGGCGGTAAGTCGATGGGTGGGCGTATGTCGAGCTTACTCGCCGATAATGCGCTGGTGGCGGGTGTTGCCTGTTTAGGTTTCCCTTTTCATCCTCCCGGTAAACCAGAGAAATACAAAGGCGAGCATTTAGCGAGTATCGAAAAGCCAACTTTAATCCTGCAAGGTGAGCGCGATACATTCGGCAAGCGCGAAGAGTTCGAAGGCTTTGCATTATCAGAGCAGGTCACAGTGAGCTTTCTGCCAGACGGTGATCACAGCTTTAAGCCACGCAAGAGCTCTGGCTATACAGAGGCAGGTAACATTGCTTCAACAGTGGAGCAGTTAGCGACATTTATTAAAGAGGTGTCCTGTGAAAAGTAAGTGGTTACTCTCATTTACTGGTCTTTCTGGCTTAACATCAGTGGCGCTAGGTGCATTTGCTGCACATGGTTTGAAAGCAAAGTTATCGCCTTATTTACTGGGCGTCTTTGAAACCGGCGTTTTGTATCAGTTCATCCATACTTTGGCTATCGCATTTTGTGCGATTTTGCTGTTGCTCAATTTGGGACAAAAAGCACAAAAGTATTTTTTCATCGCGGCGATTTGCTTTATCATCGGCATCTTTTGTTTTAGCGGCAGTCTTTACGCGCTGGCGCTGACGGGCATTAAGTGGTTTGGACCAATTACTCCTATGGGAGGATTCTTGTTCATGATCGGTTGGTGTCTGTTCTTTTTTGCTGCGTTTAATATCAAAGAGGTCTCCAAGTGAAACAACTAATGCTCTATTGCCGTTCTGGCTTTGAGAAAGAGTGTGCTGGTGAAATTCAGGACAAAGCAACACAATTGGAAGTGTATGGCTTCCCTCGTGTGAAGAAAAACTCAGGTTATGTTGTCTTCGAATGTTACCAAGATGGAGACGCAGATAAGCTAGCAAAAGGCTTAGACTTTAGCGCACTGATTTTTGCACGTCAGATGTTTGCTGTGGCTGCCGAGTTCGAAGCGCTACCAAGCGATGACCGTATCAGCCCAATTCTTGCTGAATTGTCTGAAATCGAAGCATTCCCACGTTGTGGCGATCTGCGTATTGAAACTCCCGATACTAACGAAGCGAAAGAGTTATTGAAGTTTTGCCGCAAGTTCACGGTACCAATGCGTCAGGCGATGCGTGGTAAAGGTCTGATGTGGAACAAAGACAACGCGAAGAAGCCAGTACTGCATATTTGCTTTGTGGCTCCGGGTCATTGTTACGTGGGTTACTCATACCCAGGCAACAACTCGCAGTTCTTCATGGGTATTCCTCGCCTTAAGTTCCCTTCAGATGCACCAAGCCGCTCTACGCTGAAATTAGAAGAAGCATTCCACGTCTTCATTCCGCGTGAGGAATGGGATGAGCGTTTGGCTCCAGGCATGTGGGGTGTCGACCTAGGTGCTTGCCCGGGCGGTTGGACTTACCAATTGGTGAAACGTTCGATGTTTGTTCACTGTGTGGATAACGGCATGATGGCGGATAGCCTAATGGAAACGGGTCAAATTAAACACCACATGGTAGATGGCTTTAAATTTGAACCAGACCGTAAGAACGTTACTTGGATTGTATGTGACATGGTTGAGAAGCCAGCACGCGTTGCGCACCTTATGGGGCAATGGCTGCTAAAAGGTTGGGCGAAAGAAGCGATTTTCAACCTTAAGCTTCCAATGAAAGGTCGTTACGATGAAGTGCTGCAAGATCTTGAAAACCTAAAAATATTCCTGATTGAGAACAAGGTGAAATTCAAGCTGCAAGCAAAGCACCTATACCATGACCGCGAAGAGATCACGATTCACATTCAATGTCTGTCTAATATCTCACCACACTAAGCTATCCTTTCTATGTGGTTGAACATTTTCAAAAAAGCGCCTAATGCAGGCGCTTTTTTATTGTGGTTTAAGAACCATGACCATTACTTAGTTGCTGGTAGGCCACATCTCTTCCCATTTTACTGATTCCATGTTGTCTTCGATGCTATCTGGCGTTTGAGCAAAAAAGTCTAATCCAGTTTGACGTTCAACTTCGTCAATGGTGGTAATAAAGTTAGCTAACTCAGAGCTTGAAACATCACGATGCGGGACAATGAACGCAATGGCTTCATCAAAGCTTGGATCAAGAATGACTTTGTAAAACGCGCTCGGGATCACCACACCATTACCGATTGTTCCTTCGTTGCCTTGGTAAATCGGTCCAGTCACCACATAAAGTTCGTTGTATTCATTGGCGAGATCACGAACATGTTCTTCTAGAACGCGCCAACCAACTCGGTTAAACCCCGGAAGTTGAGGCGACATATTGCTCATCAAAAAGCTCTGCTTCATTGACTCTCGGGTGAAGTCCATTGTCGCTGACGGAGCAAGGTGTCCTCTGTCGTAACCAGAGCCTTTGTAGTCCGCTAGGGTAGAGCGCGCGTAATCCGGCATTTCAGTGTCTTCTTTGAAGGAGTTACTGCGTTTGTTGGTGATATTCACGCTTTCAGCGGTAATGTGGTAAGCAACCCAGTCTGCGTTTTTGGTGTCGTAGTTGTACCCAACCGCATAGCCATCTCGGCAGAGGAACTGATCGCTGTTGGTTGAAGGCATACCTTTATCAAGGTGTTGACCGCAAGTTTCAGCAAGAGTAGGGAAGGATAGGAGCGTGACTAAAGATACTAAGATGATGTTTTTCATTATTTTTCTCCGTTATTGGGAGATTTGAAAATAATGAAATTACTCACTAAGACTGTGAATTAGCTTATAAACTAATCAGTATCTTGTAGGTTAATGATGAGGTAAATATCATTGCTGTGAATGTAAAGGGTTACACAACAGATTTTATAAACGTGTTGTCTAACCCAAAACTAGCAGCGTAAAAGAGATGCACTTACTCGGCTTTATTTGGTCCGGTAAAGCGAATGTCTTGCAGATTAAAGCCGAGCTCGATGTCGCATTTCAACGCCGCTACGCGTTTGCATAGACGTGCAGATTCAATGTGTTCATCCAGCTTCTTACGATATTTCGGTACCAGCTCTTCACTTGCGTATGCCGCTTCAATGTCCTCAAACTGAGTGAGAATTTCCTTAGCGGCTTTTGGACCAACACCGGGTACACCCGGTACTTGGCTTGAGCTAATCCCTGTTAAACCCCAGTAGTCGGCAAGCTGAGTGGGTTTCACGCCAAACTCTTTTTCGATAAACGGCTCATCCAACCAACGATGTTGGAAGTAGTCTCGGATTTGCAAAGTTGGGGACAACAATTGGCAATAACCTTTGTCGGTGGAGACGATGGTGACTTTCTCTCCGTGACTTGCGACTTTAGTGGCGAGGGTTGCAACTAAGTCATCCGCTTCATCACCTTCAGATAGCAGTGAGTCGATGCCTTGCTCCCACCACGCTTGTTGAATTGCGTCTAAACCTTGCATCAGGGGTTCTGGCATAGGTTTGCGGTTTTGTTTGTAGTCTGGAAGGATTTCCGCGCGCCAACCTCGGTCTTGCTCGTGGTGATCGAATACCGCGATGATGTGCGTAGGTTGCGCCTCAGATAGGATGCGAGTCAGCGTTCTGCCTGTCGTTGTGATGGTTCTTGCTATGTCAGTTGGATCGGGTTGTGCTGAGTGCACGCGGCGGATCAGGTTTAGGGCATCAATGATAACAAGATGAATAGACATAATGACTTAGCAATAAAAAAGGGGCGGAATGCCCCTAGTGTAACGAAAGCTGAGTTATCTATCGACCACCATTTTCTCGATGGGCAATACGGTAGCATGGTTCATACGCAGTGCCACCCGGTAGTTTCATACGGTGCTGCTCTACGAAGTCTTTCAACAGCTTGTCGAGTTTTTTCATCAAGACTGGATCGCCATTGATGGTAAACGGACCTTTGCGTTCGATTTCTCGAATCCCTTCCGCTTTAACGTTACCAGCAACAATACCTGAGAAGGCTTGGCGCAGACTTGCAGCCAGAACTTGAGGTTGTTGGTTCAAATGCAGATCTAGGCTTGCCATCGCATCATGAGTTGGTTCAAACGGAAGTTGGAACTCTGGCTCAATTTTTAGCGACCAGTTAAAGCTATACGCATCGCCTTTTTCTTTACGATGCTGACGAACCTCGTCCATTGAGCGTTTCATAATACGAGCAACTTCTGCTGGATCATCAATCACGATTTGGTAGTGCTTCTGACCTTTTTCGCCCAATGTATCGGCAATAAAGGCATCGATTGAGCGGAAGTAGGCTTCACTCTCTTTCGGACCTGTAAGTACGATAGGCATTGGTTGGTCGGCATTTTCTGGGTGCATCATGATACCCAAGATATACAGCAACTCTTCGGCGGTACCCGGACCGCCAGGGAAGATAACGATGCCGTGCGCCATGCGAACAAAGGCTTCGAGACGTTTCTCGATGTCTGGCATGATCACCAACTCGTTCACGATTGGGTTTGGTGGCTCAGCCGCAATGATTGAAGGCTCTGTCAAGCCAAGGTAACGCTGCTCGGTATAACGCTGTTTGGCGTGACCAATCGCTGCGCCTTTCATTGGACCTTCCATCGCACCAGGACCACAGCCCGTACAGATGTTCAGTTCACGTAGACCCAACTCGTTACCCACTTCGCGAGTGTATTGGTACTCTGTCGCGTTGATTGAGTGACCACCCCAACAAACCACAAGGTTCGGCTCAATGCCGGGCGTCAACGTACCAGCATTACGCAAGATGCCAAATACAAGGTTGGTGATGTGCGTGGCATTGGTGAGGTTAAGACGTTGGTTGTCCGCCAAATGCATGTTTACGTACACGATGTCACGTAAAACAGAGAATAAGTGCTCTTGAATGCCCTTGATGATCTCTCCGTCAACGAACGCATGTTCTGGCGGGTTGGCAAGCTCAAGCTTGATGCCGCGTTCGCGTCGAACTACGTTCACATCAAACGATAGGTATTTATCTAACAGCTCTTTTGAGTTGTCGGTATGGCTACCAGAGTTGAGGACCGCGAGCGTACAATTGCGATAGAGCTGGTAAAGCTCACTTGATGCGGTTTTCTTAAGACGTTCAACTTCCAGTTGTGATAGCAAATCCATGCTACCTGCGGGGCTTATATGGGTAATCATAAGGCCTCCTTGCTAGTGCTTTCTTTGAGGGAAGAAACCAACTCACCTACTTAGCTTATACGTGTCGTTCTACTCAGTGGTTGGCAGACTTTGTTTATAGCGTTTAAACAGCTTAGCAGACTGGAAGAGGAGAAACGTGATAACTCGTTGAAAATTTGAGGCAATATGACAAAACAGCACGTAAAAAGTGTTCGTTTGATTGTTTTTTGAACGCTTTTTAGTTCCAGTTGACTTGGTTGTTACCACGCTGTTTGGCGTCTTTTAGCATGTTACCAAGACGGTCGAGGACGTATTCTGGGTTGTCTGCTTCTTTAAATGATGTAGAAACCGCAGTTAAGGTGATCATGATGTTTTGTTCACGGAACTTGAATGGTAATTTGCTGATGTCACGTTGAATGTTTTTCATCAATTCAAGCGTGTATTCTTCTGATTGTTCCGGGATCAGCAAGATGAACTCTTCACCACCAAAACGCGCTACGGTTTCCGTATCTGCAATCCGCTTGTTCATCGTGCGGGCAATGATTTTTAGCGCCTTGTCACCAGCTGTGTAACCGTAGCTATCATTTACCGCTTTGAAGTTATCCACGTCAAACAGCACCACGCGCAAGTTTTGCTGTGAGCGAATCCAACGACGATATTCGAGCTCTAAACGATCGTTAAAAGCCGTGCGATTGTAGACCTTTGTAAGAGGATCAAGCAGCATACGCTGAGCTTGGTCTTCCAAGCGGCGACGGTAATCTTGTGTCGTTTCGAACACTGCTTCCAATTGATTTTTGCTGTAGCTTAGGCGTTCTTGAAGTGCTTGCTCACGCTCTTCTGTCATTCTCAAGCGTTCAGTCAGTGATGCCATTTTTGCCAGCAGTGGCGAAACTTCGCCTTTTAACTCGTCTAAGTCTTGGGCTTGCTCAAGAGACTCTTGACTGCGTTCAACCAAAGTGGTCATCTCAGCGTTCAGCTCTTGACGATGCTCAAAGTAAGTTTGGTGCTGGTCAACATTCTGATGAACGGTTTTGAGATTGCTAGACAGTGACGTGTTCAACTGTTCTAGGAACTGTTCTGATGATTTACGCTCGTACTTGGTCGCTTCCACGACCAGTTTTAATGTGTGTAGCGTTAATTCAATCAGAGATTCAGCATTGACACCTAAAAGTAACTTAGCGCGAATATCCAACAGTTGATCGCCAGACTCACCTTCAAAATCGAGTTCCGTGATGGTGTGTTGTAGATCGCTTGCAAGGCATTCCAGTTGTGACTTATCAGGACCGTGTTCTAGCTCGCCTAGGTTAAGGCGTGAATTAGAGGTGATTATCTTGAGTGCGCGCTCGTAGATGCTCAGTAGCTTAGTGGCTTGATCGACTTTCTTACCAGCATGGACTTCCGAGAAGCTCATCAGGTTACGCAATTCACGTTTTAACTGCGCAGGCAAGCCGGTGATACGTTGAAGCGTTTCACCACTGTGTTTGATTTGTTCGTCGAGATAACCGTTTTGTTTTTCCATCGTCTTAGATTGCTGTTTGAGCATTCTTTCTAGCACTGCTAAGCGAGGGATCAGCGTACTTACATCTTTATGATGTTCAAGCTCTTGCTGAATTTCGCGCAGGTAGTTGGATACTTGAGAGTTTGAACCCTGACAAGCAGAAGACAATGATGCCACAACTCGCTTAAGAACTTGCTGCTCACGTTGAAATTTGAGCGAAGTATCACGATGAGTCAGCCTGAGTTGGTCAAGTTGACAACTCAGCTGATGAAGCTGCGACTGAATATCGGATTCCAAGATTCCCATGAAGTGACTACGGTTAAGTCCATGTACTACTGACGATTATTTGATAATAACAAAAAACTTTATAGCGTCATCACTGATCACGCTCAACCGTTGTTTAATTATCCGTTTTTTAATATTTTTTTGATGTCGTCCTCATTCTTGTACGAAGAATGAATCTTTATTAGCCCTTGATTGATGGCATGTTGGCAAGCTGTCCTTATGTCACCGGTTGCAAAACTCGCGGCAGGTGCATTATCAATGGCCTTTAAGAATACCCAATGACTGTGCTTATCTTTCAAACTAACTTCACGTGCTATGTGTGTCGCAAGCAACAGTAGATCGAGCAGTTCTTCATCGTTAATCGCGGTGTAAGCACGCGGCAAGAATGGGTAATCACTGATGCCCATGCGAATGATGCGATTGACGTTGTGCTGTGCTGCGAACTCGTCCACCCAGCCTTGGAATTTATCAAAGGTGGCTTCTGCGGAGGCATCGCGATCGGCATTTGGCTCAATGTACAACAAGTTTGCATCTGAGAAATGGTACAAACGTGTTGGCTTCTGAATGCGTTCTGCTAGGAACTCACCAAATGCACGTTCTAACTCTAAGCCAGCTTTGTAACCATGTTGAACGTACATGCTGCGCAAGAATGGCAAATCGATCATCACAAAGCGTAAGCGGTCATTCAACGGCTCGTGGATAAGTTCACCCATTTGCCATTGTTCGAATGTGTCGCTCGACTTCTTCAATGAACGCGATAGCTTGACGTTGAGCATACGTAAGTTACGCAGGCGTGAGCGAGAGTGAGTGAACAGATCATTACGCAGCTTTTCAATCTCAGCTGTTTGACGTTGGTTGATAACACCACGACGCATGATGAATAAGAACATCACCAAAACGGTAATAAACAGTGCGAACGAGATCTTTTGGAATTTACGATGCTCCATTTCAACTTGAGCTAGCTTGTCTGCCTGACCTACATAGTGGATGCTTTGCTCAGCAAACTCTTTTTGTTGGCGGAAGGCATCTTCACTGATTTGGTTAAGCTGCTTTTGCTCTAGGCGCACTAGGCTGATGTATTTTTTGTACGCTTGAAGGGATAACTGGTATTCGCCAGCTTGCTCATACCCCAAACCCAGTAAGCGATAGCTTTGCTGTTTAATGAAGCCCGTATCTTCTGGTGCTTTCTCTATCAGGTCTAGCGCTCTCTTGGCATTGACGATCACATCTTTACTGTCATTTTGATGGTATGCCAGACCTGATTTAAGCAGTGCAGCTTTGGCTTCTAGCTGAGGTAAATCAGCGTATTCCAATAAGTCTTTGGAACGGTCTAGGTACTGCTCTGCTAACGCATAGTTGTAAAGCTGAAGGTAAGTGGCAGCTAGGCTCAAACGTATTTTAATGATGCGGTTGATATTCTTACTGGTGCTGTCGTGATCAAGTACATTGAAGTAATGCACCAGCGCGAGGTTGAACTTACCTTGGTAGAAGTAGATATCGCCCATCTGTTCTAGCACGTCAGCCAAAATTGGGGAGCTTGGGTAACTGTCGTAAAAGTCCGCCGCCTGAGAGAGGTATTCAATTGCTTTGTCGTAAACGCGGCGCTCTTGGAATAGTCGAGCCAATAGACGGTTTACCTTTGCTAGTCTGGCTCCACTGTCGCTCTCGATAGATTGCCAGTAACCGTAAAGCAGTTCTGAGAGCGCGAGGTTGTATTTCTTGTTGTTGAGGTAAAATTCGCCTACCGCTGTGTGGTAGTCAATCAGAGTCAGATCTGAGCGATTGTCTTCAAACATGGTTTTAGCTTTAGCATACAAACGCTCAGCGTTTACGGAGTCACCGCTATTTGCTGCGAGCAAGGCACGTTGCATCACTAAGCGGTAACGAACGCTGTCGGTACGCTGTAAAACCGGATTTGCTTCTTCAATCTGTTTTTCGATCTGGTCGAGTTTTTGTTCTGCTGCGGCGTAGTTTTTGTCGTACATCCAAATCATTTGGTTGCGCATCAGTTGCACATCCAAATTCATGTACGGCAATTGGTATTCTTTGGCTAGACGTTCTGCTTCATCAAGGTTGTTGATGGCAGAGCGAATGTTGCCCATTGCATAATCGGCTTGTGCAATGATTTTGTGCGCCTCAATCGTGCTGCTCGGGGTGCGGATACTGCGGTCGGTCTCTTCACGAGACATCGCGGAAGGGCTGCCATTCTCTTGGCGTTCAATCAGCTCGCGTTGCAAAAGGTAGTTTTTGGCCGCTTGTTTTGCTTGTGAAGGTTCGATCTCAGCTAATTGCTGAGCTTCATTGAGCAAAGCGGAAGATAAAATGGTCGCGTGAAGTGGCTGTGCTAACAATAAGCAAAGAAAGCCAATCAGCCTTAATAGACGCGAACTGTCCCAAAACATCCTTTTCGTTCCCTCGAACTGTGTCGTTTTTGAATAAACAATATTAGAGAAAAACGCCCAGCAATCCAACAGATAGCTGGGCGTTTTTGAGTATTTAAGCAATGAGTGTTGAGTATTTAGCTCATTCGCTTTTGATTAAGTACTCAGATTATTGACGAGCCATGCGATTATTGTGCGCTGGCTTGTCTTGTTCCGTTGAGCGGTAAGGGTTGATATCCAAACCACCACGACGCGTGTAACGTGCGAATACGGTTAGTTTCGTTGGTTGGCAGTACTTCATCAAGTCAGTGAAGATACGTTCAACACATTGCTCGTGGAACTCATTGTGTTCACGGAATGAAACCAAGTAGCGAAGCAGTTTCTCACGATCAAGCTTAGCGCCTTGGTAGCGAATTTCTACGCTGCCCCAATCTGGCTGGTTGGTGATCAAACAGTTTGATTTTAGTAAATGGCTGTGAAGTACTTCTTCCACTTGCTCGTTACCTGCAGCGCCGTCTAGAAGCGCTGCATCAAAGTCGTAGCTAGTGATTTCGATGTCTTGATCGTCAATGCATTCACCTTCCATCGTGACAATAGGTTGGTTGGTGTAGTGACTAACTGGATTCACTTCCACAAGTACTTTCTCGCCAGCGCATGCTGATAAATCTTGCGCTAAACGCTCAGTGACTTCTTCCCAAGTAGCAAAACGCGTTTGGTTGTAGCTGTTTAGGTACAACTTGAACGACTTTGACTCAATTAAGTTTGCGCTGGTTGCTGGGATGTAGACTTCGCCAACGGCAACTTGAGGCAAGCCTTTACTGTTTAGCCAAGATAGCTCGTACAGCGTCCAAATATCGTGACCCATAAACGGTAGGCTGTCGCCAAGTTCAAGGTCATCACGGTTTAGGCTGCGAGGTACAGGTTGCAGCAAGCTTGCGTCGTATTGATTTGCGTACTCGGTCTTTTTACCCAGAGTTAGGCCAGCAAGCTCTTTAGCGTCAGAATATTTGCTCATACTTTGTGGTCATTTTCGATTAGAATGGCGAGAATTTTACTGAATCCGCTGATTAATTGCCATCCGGCAGACACCGCGACCTGATAAAAACTAACCAGGAGACCTTCATGACCCAAACCGTTACTCAGGCTCTACAGGACTTTAGCCTGCGCTACCAACAAGCTTGGCAAGACGAGCATAACGAACTGCCACGCAGTGAAGAGCTTGCTGATCTTGTTTCTCCATGTGTAGAAGAGAAACGCGACGGGGCCGTATTGTGGAAAGCATTCCCACGTGAAGAAATAGCGGATTTCACTAACGTTGAGAACGCAATTGAGCTGACGCTGCATGAAGACATCAAAACCTTTTACGGTTCTCAGTACAGCGCTGATATGGACGCAACTTGGCAAGGTAACGAACTGACGTTGCTGCAAGTATGGAGTGATGATGACTTTACTCGTCTGCAAGAAAATATTCTTGGTCATCTAGTCACTCAGCGCCGTCTAAAATTAAAGCCGACGGTATTTATCGCAGCGACAGATGCAGAGTTGGATGTTATTTCTATCTGTAACTTGACCGGTAATGTGATTCTTGAGCGCTTAGGCTCAGACAAACGCGACGTACTGGCTGAGACGCTCACCGAGTTTCTAAGCAAACTAGAGGCTGCAGTGTAAGCATGTACGTTGTTGAGTTGCAGTTTGAGTGTTTTGATAACACTACCGTAAGCGCGGTTGATAAAGCGATTAATGGTCTGATGGACGCATTGCGCTACAACGGTCAGGTGCTTGGTCGTGAGTTTCCTATCGTGATGGGTGATGGCGAGTTTTATGTTCGCGTGGTTTGCCCAGAGCAAGACAGTTTGCACCCTCGTTACCATTCTGATTTCGTCAAAGTGTGCATGAATCGTTTGTCGGAAGCCTCGTTGCTTGCGCCGAAAATGCGCGTGTTGGGTCGTGATTTGAACTCAGAAGAAGCGGCGGAAGAAGAGACACCTAGCTGGCAAGTGCTGTACACCACGTACGTTCATACTTGTTCTCCACTGCGCAGCGGCGAGACACTGTTACCAATTCCGCTTTACCGTAATGGTGCTACGTTGAATGGTGACCACAAAGCGGTGGTGAAATGGCAAACCGAATGGCAAGCGTGTGATGAAATCCAAATGGCAGGTGGCTGTCGTGCTGAACACGCTGCGCTGCATGAAATTTGCGACGCTGACAGTGTGCTGTTCCGTCGAGGTTGGGATTTGCGTGGTCGTATTGAATACATCACCAAGATCCCGACTTATTACTACCAATACCGAGTTGGTGGTGAGTCACTGGAAGCGGAAAAAGCGCGCAAGTGTCCCAAATGTGGTGGTGACTGGTTACTAGACGAACCGCTACACGACATCTTCTACTTTAAGTGTGACGATTGCCGAATTGTCTCCAATATCTCTTGGGACCACATCAAGTAGTCTATTTTTAAAAAGCTGGCGTCTATGCCAGCTTTTTTCTATCGCTATAAATGAATCAGGGTTGATTGGTAAAATTTTCTATTATTTATTTTATCAATACATTGATTCGAAAAGCATTTTCATTGACCATTCCTCTCATCCCCTTGATTGTGATTTTTGTTCATGTTCAAAGAAAAATGTAACTTAGTTGCATGGTTTATAAGCATTGAAACGTTTGCTTCTCAAAAATTTCAAATAATATCCATATCCTTTTTGAGGTTTTGGGAAGAGGGCCCCTTCCGAAAATATATATAAAAAAATAATCTGGAAGGAATTGAGATGACTTTATTTAAACGAAGCCTAGTCTGTATTGCAGTTGTCGGTTTGATGGCTGGTTGTAACGATGATGAAACCAAATACGTAGAGGTACCATCAGATTACAGTCCAGTGGTCGCAGAGGGTAAAACGCTAACTAACACACCTGACGTCGTCGTCAAAGGTGAAGCAACGCAAGATGACGAAGTCACCATTGCTATCGCGGCGACATCGGATTTACATGGTCGCTTGTTTGGTTTTGACTATGCGCTAAATGCCGTAGACGATGACGCTGGTATTACCCGCATCGCAACCTTGCTTGCTGGCCAAAAAGCGGCACATCCAAATATGATCCTGATTGATATCGGTGATACGGTTCAGGGCAACTCCGCGCAGCTATTCAACGATGACCCAACTCACCCTGTGGTTGAGAGCATGAACTCTCTTGGCTTTGATGTTTGGGTACCAGGCAACCATGAATTTAACTTTGAGCGTTCGTTTGTCGATCGCAACCTCGATCATTTTAATGGTGCGGTCCTGTCTTCTAACATCAAGTGGGAAAGTAACGATGTGAACTACATTCGCGCGTTCCAAATGTTTGAAGTGGAAGGTGTGAAAGTGGCGATCGTTGGTCTAACGCCATCGAACGTGCCGAACTGGGAAGCCTCAGCTCCGGATCACTTCAAAGGTTTGAAGTTTGAGAACGAATTGGACGCAACCAAAGAAGCGGTTGATCAACTGGTGTCTAAGTACAATCCTGATGTGATCGTGGGTGCGCTTCACCTTGGTCGCCAAGAAGACGGTGGTGTGGGCGTTTATGAAATTGCGTCTGCAATGGCGGATAAATTCGACGTTATTCTAGCGGGTCACGAACACGCGAACTACATCGAACAAGTGAATGCGGACGGCACAGTTACACCAATCAGCAAATCAACATCAGAAATCGGCGGCGAAAATACGTTGATTGAAGATAAAGCCAAGTCTGGCGAATACACTCAAGATAACCGCGCACAAAGCGTGAAAATCATTGAACCAGGTAAGTGGGGTGCTTACCTTGCCAAAGCTGAGATTCAACTGAAGAAAGTCGATGGTAAGTGGACTATGGAAGACACCACGTTAACCAACATCGGCACGAAGAAGGTCAAAGAAGAGCAGGCTCTACAAGCGAAATTCCAATACGTGCATGATATTTCGGTTGAAGACGCGACGCGCGAGCTTGGTCGTGTAACGGGCAACTTCACACCAAGCGCATCAGGCTTCCCAGATGAAGCGACCGCGACGGATTACAACTACACCGCAGAGCGTCTGTACTCGACGATTCACCTTGCGAAAGTGGTTGATACACCATTGATGGATGTGATTAACCAAATCCAAATGCAGCAAATCGAAGCGGCGATGGGTAAAGGTAACGGCGCGATAGTCTCTGCAGCATCTCTGTTCTCTGATCAATCTAACTTAATAGACAACGAAGTGTACACCAAAGGTAAGTCGACTAACTTGTATAAATACGACAACACTTTGCTTGGTGTGGAGATGACAGGTGCCAACCTAAAACGCTTCATCGAATGGTCTTACTCTTACTTCAACCAATACCAACCGGGTGATATTACCGTTTCGTTCAAGAAAGGCGCTCCTGCTTACCTATACGACCAATTTGATGGTGATATCGAATTTACTGTGGATCTGAGTAAGCCGTCTCTTGAGTTGGATGAAAACAATACAGTGACGAATGAAGGCAGCCGCGTCAACATCACTAGCATTGGCGGTGAACAGTTCGATCCTAATGCAACTTACAAAGTGGCAATGAACAGCTACCGCTTTGGTTCGCAAATCCAGAAGTTTGGTTGGGCGAGCAAAGATGACGTGTTCTACGACTCAGTAAATGAGCCGGTATACGCAATCCGCGATATGTTGACGGCTTATGTTGAGAAGAACAAAGGCATCAACGTGGCAGATTTTAATGGCAACGTTGGTAACTGGTCGTTCACGCAATACCTGCCAAGTGGTGAAATTACGACACTAAGAGAAGGTAAAGGCAAGGCGCTGTGGGATCAATTGAAGAACATGGAAATCTGTGTCTCGATTGATTTGGAAAACCCAAAATACCCTGCAATTGTTAAGTCTGTGAACATCAATGATTCGTCTAGTTATGTTGATAATCCTAACAAAGACGCGGCGACGCTTGATGAGAAAGTCGCAGGTTGTAACCCAACTCATTAATCCTGCATATGGGCGCGGTAAGTATTACCGCGCCTAATTTTACTCGCTTGAGGTAAAGACTGTTTGAGTGAGTGATGTAGAAGAGCGCTTCATGATCAAAAGAATTTATAACCGATGGGGTTTTACCCTACTGATTACCCTTATTTCCACGCTTATCTTTCAGTTTTCGTCGTCGTGGAGTGAAGATTTCCGTCCTAAATCTCGTCAGCAACAAGAGTTTGTTGAAGCGACCGTCACTCGTTCGATTTCAAACCATGTTGCGCCTGATCCGCTTGTGCCGGATGTGATGACTGGTAAGCAAGTCTTCATGGCAAAAATCCTTGAGGGAGAGAGCAAAGGTTTAGAGGTGGAAGTCACCAATCCTCTTAGTCGCCAGCACAATGTGTACGTTGGTGAAGGCGATACTTTCATTATGATGATCCGCGAAACCACCAATGGCACTGTTTATTGGGCGTATAACCACAAACGCTCAGACGCGATTTACCTGATGCTTGTGCTGTTCTGTGCGCTGTTACTGAGCTTTGGCAAGAAAGAGGGCATCAATTCCATGGTCGCGCTCTATTTTACTGCGGCATTGATTGTTGGCGTGTTGGTGCCGAGTATTTTTGCGGGTTGGAATCCGATGTTGGTCAGCATCTTATTGATGGTGGTGATCATTGTAGTCAGCTTTATTCTCGTCTCTGGCTATAACCGTAAGAGTTTATGTGCCATGGGCGGCACATTATTGGGTGTGATCGCCGCGGGTGTAATGGCGCAGTGGTTCGGTGAAATGGCGCACTTGTCGGGCATTTACCTCGACAAGGGCGAAGACGTGATTTACCTAACGTCGGTAAAGATGGGCATCCGTTGGTTGATGTTCGTGACGATTGTCGTTGCAGCACTTGGCGCTGTTATGGACGTTGCGATTTCGATTGCATCGGCGTATGCGGAGCTGCAACAAACCGACCCGAAACTCAAACCAAAGCAGTTGGTTAGAGCGTCGATGAACATTGGTCGAGACATCATGGGCACCATGACCAACACCTTGATTTTGGCGTTTGCTGGTGGATCGTTAACAACCATCATGATGGTATGGGGGCTTAACATGCCTGCGAGCCAGTTTATGAATATGCCGCTGGTGGGACTTGCAGTGGTGAATGCGTTAGCGGGCAGTGTAGGCATTGTGCTTACTATCCCGTTTACTGCGTTTTTAGCGCCTTATGTGTTTAAACATCCGCAAGTGGATACGCAGCAAGAACAGGAGCAAAAGAAGCTTGAGCAAGACGAAGTTCAGCTGTTCTAGCGATATAAAACCGCAATGAAAACAAATGCAAAAAGGGCGCTCCGATGAGCGCCCTTTTTAAGTTTCAAGTGTTGTAGAAAGAGGGGATTACCAACCTTTCACTACACCACCTTTGAAGATGTCTTTCGCTGCTTCGTAAACTTCATCTGTTTGGTATGCTTTCACGAAGTTTTGTACGTTAGCTGCTTGAACGTTGTCTTCACGAGCAACGATAAGGTTTACGTATGGAGACTCTTTGTCTTCTACGAAGATACCGTCACGCTCAGGTGTTAGGTCAATTGAACTTGCGTAAGTTGTGTTGATGATAGAAACCGCAACGTCATCAAGAGAACGTGGAAGCTGTGCTGCGTCTAGTTCAACGATAGTGATGTTTTTCGGGTTACCTACGATGTCACGTACTGTTGCCAATAGACCAACGCCATCGCGCAGTTCGATCAGACCTTGTTGCTCAAGAAGTAGAAGAGAACGACCTAGGTTAGTTGGATCGTTTGGAACCGCGATGCGAGCACCATCTTCGATTTCATCCACTGATTTCACTTGCTTAGAGTAACCAGCGATAGGGTATACGAAAGAGTTGCCTGCAGTTACTAGCTTGTAGCCACGATCTTTTACTTGCTGATCTAGGTATGGCTTGTGTTGGAACGCGTTTGCGTCGATTGAGCCATCATCTAGTGCTGCGTTTGGTGTTACGTAATCGGTAAAGGTAACCAACTCAACATCCAGGTTATATTTCTCTTTAGCAACTTTTGCTGCAACTTCCGCAACTTGAGCTTCAGCACCTGCCATTACGCCAACTTTTACTTTATTCACGTCGACTTCTTTGTCACCACAACCAGCAAGAACCAGTGCAGAAGCGGCAGTTGCAACAGTCAAAAGACTCTTAAGGCTAAATTTCATCTTTATCTCCTTATAATTGGTATTTTCAATTCTTATCTGTGGTCTACACGGCGTACGATTGCATCACCGATAGACTGAATAATTTGTACTAGAACAATCAGCATCACGACCGTTACTGCCATGATGACTACGTCGTAACGGTGGAAGCCATAACGGATAGCTACGTCACCAAGACCGCCGCCGCCTACCGTACCCGCCATTGCTGAGTAGCTTACAAGTGTTACTAGGGTAATCGTTACTGAGTTAACAATAGTCGGCATTGCTTCAGGAAGCAGAACTTTTGTGATGATTTGTGTTGGTGTTGCGCCCATAGATTGTGCAGCCTCAACCAAACCTGATGGTACTTCCAGCAGTGCACCTTCAATGAGACGCGCCACAAATGGGATTGCACCGATAGTCAAAGGAACAATCGCTGCTGTTGTACCGATAAAGGTGCCAACCAACAGTTTGGTTACTGGAATAATCGCAACCATCAGCACTAGGAAAGGAACCGAGCGACCAATGTTAACGATGGCGCCAAGCACGCGATTAAGTTTAGTGTTCTCCAGCAAGCCACCTTTTTTAGTGGTGTGCAAAATTACGCCTAGTGGAATACCAACAGCAAAACCAACGATGCCAGCAACCGCAACCATGTATAGGGTTTCCCATGTTGCGCCCAAAAGTAGGTTGCTGTTTAGGCTCAGCCATTCAGAAATCGTATTAAAGGACATAGCCAAGTACCTCTACTTTCACGTTGTGCTCACGCAAGAACTCAATCGCTGCGTTATCGTCTTCTTCGTTACCAAACAGCTCTGCGACCATCATGCCGAACTTCACGCCGCCAGCGTAATCCAGATCAGAACTTAGGATGCTTACGTCGATGTTGTACTTACGAGCGATTTGCGTCATCAGAGGGGCATCCACGGTTGCGCCAGTAAATTCTAAGCGAATCAATGGGTAGCTGCTTTCTACGCGCGTAGTTTGTAAGCGTGCTTGGTAATCTTCTGGGATAGAAAGATCCAAAGTAGAGCGAATGAACTCATGCGCCAGTGCAGTCTTCGGATGCGCGAAGATTTCACCAACGGTGCCTTTTTCCACTAGTTCACCATCACCGATGATCGCCACTTCGTGACAGATGCTCTTAACCACTTCCATTTCGTGAGTGATCAGTAGAATGGTGATTTCTAGCTTGCGGTTGATTTCTTTTAGTAGTTCTAAGATGGATTGAGTTGTTGCTGGGTCCAGCGCACTGGTTGCTTCGTCACACAGCAAAACGCTAGGGTCTGATGCCAGTGCACGTGCAATCGCCACGCGTTGCTTTTGACCACCACTTAGGTTTGCTGGGTAGCTTTCATGCTTGTCTGAAAGACCAACGAGTTTAAGTAGCTCAGTCACTTTTGTTGTGATTTGCGCTTTGTCTTTGCCTGCTAGCTCAAGAGGGAGTGCGACATTGTCGAAAACGGTGCGAGACGACAGCAGGTTAAAGTGTTGGAAGATCATCCCGATGTTACGGCGAGTTTCTCCCAATTGCTTTTTGCTTAATTTGGTTAGATCAACGCCATCTACGATGATGGAACCCGATGTCGGGGCTTCCAGCATGTTCACACAGCGGATTAGGGTACTTTTACCCGCGCCCGATGAGCCAATAACACCGAAGATGGTGCCCTTCGCGATATCTAGATTAATGTCCTTAAGGGCAAGAATTTCCTTACTGCCTTGGTAGAACACTTTATTGACGTTTTTTATTTCTATCATGTTTCAACCTGCACAGAGATACTGGGAACTTCGCTGTTAAAAACGGCTTTTAACAGGAGTAAATTTTGAACTCTATCTCAATTCTCAGTTGATGCTATGGGTTAAGTAGTATTAAGTCAATAGATATTTTTACGTCTAGACGTCTAAATGTATGGATGTTCTGTTGGGAAAGGAAAACAGAGAATGTTTGGCGGAAGGGCATATATAAGAGGGATACTCAAGATTTACCGATTCTCGGGCGACAAATCAACTGTTTTGTCGCCCACTCGCACCAATTAGATAGTGTGAGTACTTATAAGGTATGTAATAATCTGATAAAACCGAGTAAATAGAGAAATACGTTTTGGCAAAACCTGCTGTTTTTATCGACCGTGACGGCGTGATCAACGTTGACCACGGCTACGTTCATGACGAACATGATTTTGAGTACATTGACGGTGTCTTTGAAGCGACAAAAGCGCTGAAAGATAAAGGCTACCTGCTGGTGCTTGTGACCAATCAATCTGGCATTGCACGTGGTAAATTCAGCGAAGACCGTTTCTTGTCTCTGACTCAATGGATGGACTGGAACTTCGCTGATAATGGCGTTGAGTTCGACGGCATCTACTACTGCCCGCATCATCCGGAGCATGGCATTGGCGAGTACAAGCAAGATTGTGATTGTCGTAAGCCAAAACCAGGTATGTTTATTTCTGCGCGTGACTTCTTGAAGATCGACATGGAGAAATCTGTGATGATCGGAGACAAAGCCGAAGACATGATGGCAGCAGAAGCGGCAGGCGTTGGCACTAAGATTTTGGTTCGCACTGGTAAACCAGTAACAGAACAAGGCGAAGCGATTGCAACGGTAGTATTAGATAGCATTGCAGACGTGCCTGCGTACCTAAACAAGTAATCTTCATTACTGACTGAGATAAGGGAAGCCGCTGCTTCCCTTTTGTTTGATTCCTTCTTTTAGTCTGAATACTTATGAGCAAAAAACTCACCATTCTTGATATCGCGAAACTGGCTGGCGTGGGCAAGTCGACGGTCAGTCGTGTGCTTACCAATGATCCCAAGGTAAAACCGCAAACGCGTGAGAAGGTAGAGCAAATCATTCGTGAATCAGGTTATGTGCCCTCAAAATCGGCTCAGTCGATGCGTGGCGGCAGCCAAAAGGTGATCGGTGTGATCATCTCTCGTCTGGATTCGCCATCAGAGAACCGCGCCGTTGGTACCATGCTCAACGCTTTGTACTCGGCAGGGTATGACGTGGTGATCATGGAGAGCCAGTTCGATCGCGATAAAACCAATGAACATTTGGATGTGCTCAAACGTCGCAATGTCGATGGCGTGATCGTGTTTGGTTTTACTGGGTGTGATGAACAAGCTTTGGCGGATTGGGGCAATCGCATTGTCGTGATCGCGATGGACACGCAAATGGTTTCCTCGATCAACTACGATAACCAAGGCGTTATCGATATGGCGCTCTTCCACCTGGAACAACAATCTATTTCTCGTATTGCCTATATTGGTGTTGATCCAGAAGACCGTACCACGGGTCTCGCTCGCCTAAATGCTTACCAAGCTTGGTGTGAGAAAAAGCGCATCGAACCATGTTTTAAAACTGGCAAGCTTAGCCACGAAAGTGCGTATCAGCTGGTGGATCACGTTCTTCAATCCGATACACAAGCCATTGTTTGTGCCAGTGATACCATCGCTCTAGGTGTGATTAAACGTCTGCAAGAAGTGGGACGTGAAGATGTGGTGGTTACCGGTGTCGGTGGTAACGAATTACTTTCTTTTCTCTTCCCGAATGTCTTCAGCGTAGATCCAGGCTACTCTCATGCTGGTGAAAAATCTGCTAACATGCTGATTAATCAATTAAATGGTGATGAGTCTGTGGTGCATTTTACCCAGCAGCCTATCCGTCGTTAATCCTCCTTTCGATGATCTGCTCTAAAATTATACTGTGATCATTCTCAATTAATGGGACTGTTCCCATTTTGTTTTTGAATGCGAAATGGCAATATTAAAATCATCGAGTGGGAATGTTCCCATTATAAAAATAAAACGATGAATTGAATGTATCCAATACAGGGTGGACAAAGTTATGAGTAAGATTGCGCGTCAAGATGTACAGCGTCTTATTGAGCTGGTCGGGGGATCGGACAATATTGCCAGTGTAAGCCACTGCTTAACTCGCTTGCGTTTCGTGTTGAATGACACTGACAAAGCCGATACAAAACAGTTAGATGCACTGCCTATGGTGAAGGGCTGCTTTACCAATGCCGGTCAATTTCAGGTCGTTATCGGCACTGAAGTTGATGAGGTTTACAAAGTACTGATAGAGCTTAGCGGCAAAAGTGAATCGAGCAAAGATGAATCTAAGAACGCTGCTCGTCAAAACATGAACATCGTTGAGCGTGGTATTTCCCACCTTGCTGAAATCTTTGTACCACTGCTACCAGCGATCATCACCGGTGGTTTGATTCTTGGTTTCCGTAACGTGATTGGCGACATCAAGATGTTTGATGGTCAAACGCTAACGGAAATCAGCCAGTTTTGGGCAACGGTACACTCTTTCCTATGGCTAATTGGTGAGGCGATCTTCTTCTTCCTACCGGTTGGCGTGTGTTGGTCGACAGTGAAAAAGCTTGGCGGTACTCCGATTCTGGGTATCACATTGGGCGTGACTCTGGTTTCGCCACAGTTAATGAACGCCTATTTAATTGGTAAGCAAGTGCCTGAAGTATGGGACTTTGGCTTATTCGCCATCGAGAAAGTGGGCTATCAAGCGCAAGTGATTCCAGCGATGCTTGCTGGTATGGCTCTGGCGTTTATTGAAACCAACTTAAAACGCATCATTCCTTCTTACCTCTACCTAGTGGTCGTGCCGTTTGTCTCTATCATCGTGTCTGTGATTCTTGCGCACTCTATCATTGGTCCATTTGGTCGTATGTTGGGTGACGGCGTTGCTTTCGCAGCAAAAGCAGCCATGACGGGTGACTTCGCAATGATTGGCTCAACCATCTTCGGTTTCCTATATGCGCCATTGGTAATTACCGGTATTCACCACACCACCAACGCGGTTGATCTTCAACTGATGCAAGAGCTAGGTGGCACGCCAATTTGGCCTTTGATTGCACTTTCAAATATTGCTCAAGCGTCTGCAGTAGTCGGCATCATTATCATCAGTAAAAAACACGGTGAGCGTGATATCTCGGTGCCTGCGGCTATCTCTGCTTACCTTGGTGTGACTGAGCCAGCGATGTACGGCATCAACTTGAAATACAAATTCCCAATGCTGAGCGCGATGATCGGTAGTGCGATTGCCGCTGCTATCTGTGGTAGTGCAGGTGTGATGGCTAACGGCATCGGTGTGGGCGGTTTGCCGGGCATCTTGTCTATCCAACCGCAGTTCTGGGGCGTATTTGCTCTGGCGATGTTGGTGGCGATTGTCGTCCCAGTCGCGCTGACGCTTGTGTTGTATAAGCGCGCACAGATGAAAGGCGAGTTAGAAACCGCTAACGCGTAATTCAAACTGAGGCAGTGATTTGGCTGCCTCGTTTATCTCCTCTATTTTTTTAAGATTTTTAAGTTTCCGTTTAATGGTAAGTGAGCGTTAGAAATGGCAATGACCAAGCATGATGAGAGCTGGTGGAAAACCGCAACCATCTACCAAATTTACCCAAAAAGCTTTTGTGACAGTGGAAGTAAAGGCACGGGCGATATTAAAGGGATCATTTCTAAGCTGGATTATCTAAAACACCTTGGTGTGGATGCGATTTGGCTGACGCCGGTTTATCAATCACCAATGATCGACAACGGTTATGACATTTCCGATTACTATGCGATCAACCCAGATTTCGGCACCATGCAAGATTTCGATACCCTGTTGGCTGAGGCTCACCAGCTGGGTATTCGAATCATCATGGATATCGTGGTGAATCATACTTCGACAGAACACAAGTGGTTCCAATCGGCATTGGGTGATAAAAACAGCCCATACCGTGATTACTACATCTGGAAAGATCCGGTTGATGGCGCAGAGCCAAACAACTGGCAATCTAAGTTTGGTGGCAACGCTTGGGCGTTGGATGAAAAAACGGGTCAGTACTATTTGCACCTTTTTGCTAAAGAGCAAGCGGACCTAAACTGGGAAAACCCGGTAGTGCGTGAAGAAGTCAAAGAAGTCATTGGCTTCTGGGCAGAGAAAGGTGTGGATGGTTTTCGTCTAGATGTCATCAACTTGATTTCCAAGCAACAAGATTTTCCAAGTGATGATATTGGTGATGGTCGCCGTTTCTACACTGACGGCCCTCGCGTACATGAATATCTTCAAGAGATCAGCGAAGCTGTGTTCCAAAAGTACGGTAGCGTGACGGTGGGTGAAATGTCTTCCACCACGCTAGAGCATTGTCAGCAGTATTCAGCGCAAGATGGCAAAGAGCTATCAATGGTGTTCAACTTCCACCACCTAAAAGTTGATTACCCAAATGGTGATAAGTGGACGAAAGCGCCGTTTGATTTCATCCAACTGAAACAGATCTTCAACCATTGGCAAACTGGTTTAAATGGCAAAGGGTGGGGTGCGCTATTTTGGTGTAACCACGACCAACCACGCGTTGTGAGCCGATTAGGTAACGACGAACAATACCGTGTTGAATCTGCCAAAATGCTTGCGGCATCGGTACACATGATGCAAGGCACACCTTATGTTTATCAAGGTGAAGAGATCGGCATGACCAACCCGGGCTACACCGAAATCAGCCAATATCGCGATGTTGAAAGCACGAACATGTACGACATCATGGTCAATCGCGATGGTGTATCTCACAACGATATGATGGCGATTTTGGCGCAGAAGTCGCGTGATAATTCACGTACCCCAATGCAATGGAACAGCGCGAAACATGCGGGTTTTACTGAAGGCACGCCGTGGCTAGAGGTGGCTCAGAACTATTCTGCAATCAACGCGGAAGCCGCGATTGCTGATTTGAACTCGGTGTTCTACTTCTACAAACGTCTGATTGAACTGCGTAAACAGGTTCAAGTAATCACTGATGGTCGTTACGAGGACTTGCTGCCAGAGCACAAACGTATTTTTGCTTACGCACGTCAGAACGATAAGCAAACGCTACTATGTATCAACAACTACTACGGTGAAGAAGCGGAGTGTGTACTACCAGATCGTTTTGATATGAGTAAAGCCAAGAACCTGCTTTCCAACTACCAAAATGCGACCAGCGCGATTGCTTCTAGTCATCAGGTATTGCGTCCTTACGAAACTCGCATCTTGCTGATTGAAGAGTAAAAATTAAGCTTCCCCTAAGGATTTCGGTCCTAAACAAAAGGCTTTGGAGTGCTCCCCAAAGCCTTTGCTTTTTATCTAAATAAGATTTGATGGCTGAATTAAGCGTTTTCGATCTTATTCAAAGTTACTTTCGTTTCTCTCACTTGAATCTGTTCACTCTTTAGCAGTTCTACTTGCTCAATGAATCCTAGAGTTGGGTTAAACCAGCGTTCAGCAGAACTCTCAAACTCTTTTGAATCGATCAATTCCATACCGTCACATACAAGGTTATAAGTATTTTTCTCGGTTAGGTATGCCGCTTCAACCGATTTACCGGAGACATTAAACGTCTTACGGGCACCTGTTTCCCCAACTTGTTGGCTCCAAGTGGTTTTACACTGAGCGTTATCAGCTAACGCGTTTACCCAAGGATTATCATCAAAGGAATCAAGCATGCGTTTCACTTGCTCTCCTGACAAATCTACGATTACAGATACAAGATGTTTGCTGATATCAATGTTTGGATCCTTCTCTTTCACCGTTGACCCCTCCAACCGAAATAGAGGGCTGCTGTTCAGCATCATGACGTTGGATAGAGAGTCAATGAGATAAAGGTCGGTAACTTCATGCAGCGCACCGTCAATACCAGCAAAGTAAATGGTATTACCTTCTTGCTCGCTACTGTCTAGGTAGAACTGTGTAATGCCGTTGTTTTCCAGAAGTTGGATAACGGGAATAAAAGGGTCATCTTGCTGGGTGTCGCGTAGTCGGTCGATAAGCTTTTGAACAGCCATTGGCTCAAAGCTTATTGTTATAGGTTCGCCCTGTTGACCGTCAGCAGAAGTGACGTAGTGAAGCTTTGTACTTGCTTCAGGTTTGAAAGATGAGTTTTGGATTGGGTAGTCGAAGCTTGATTGTGGACCTTTGCTTTCGCTTGTAGAACCAGAAGAAGAACCGCCCCCTCCACAGCCGTAAAGTGCGATCGTAGCTGCTGCGAGAAGCGTCATTTTTTTAAGCATGAGTTTACATTCCTAATTTTAGAAGGCTGATAAATCGAGCCGTTATTTGAATGTCGCCATGCTAAGTTTTGAGTGAGAAAAAGGGCAAAAAACAAAAACTAATAGAGTTAAATGAAAGCTTAATTTTATATTTAGGTCTTTGTTTTTTCTGGGTTAATATCTTCTTCGATATTGGTGCAGTATTCTTCAATTAATGCCTTCCAGCGCATCACAATTTCCTTTTCTTTAATACTGACACGCAACTTCTTCCAAGGCTGTAAGCAGGTTTCTTTCGATTCCGGCTGAGACAAACGACTGAATAACTCTTCAGAAGGCATAACACGTAAAAGAGCTACGAGCGATTCCATGTAATTTAAGCGGAACTGATCAAGCTTATTTTGCTTGTAGGCAATATGAGATACAAAAGTGTAAATCAGGGCATTCTGAATTAATGAGTCTCCCGCCGGTGTCGTCAATAAGGTTTTCGCCTTATCGAGATTGCCGAGTTTGTAATTGAGGATACCCATCCATAAGTTCAGCTCATCGGGTAAGGCATCGAACTCGGACTGTACTTGATAAAGAAACCCTTCGAGTTTGGTTTGATTTTGTTCGTACAACGCGAGATGGCGAGCGATCGTGATGGCAGTAAACTCATCCATGTTTTTAATACCATCCATTGAGAATTGCTCATCCAGTAGCATCTTCTCGTGTGCATCGGTTAACTGCCAATTGCTCTGAGAAGGTGCAGGCAAATTAAAGTATTGAGCGATATCTGCATGCATACGAAAGATATCTGATTGTAGATGGCTGATACGGAGCTCGTATTGATTACGAAACGCCAATTTTCCCGTCGCTGGGTAAATTAGGTTCATTTGCGCTTTGAGTCCCCCTTCTGCGGAATCATCTTTTAGCTCAATGTTGAGCTGATAATCGCTGGTTTGCATGTTTCGTGCGCCAGGGAAATAAGGGGTTTCATTAATTGGATCGAGAAAGTAGCTCGGCGCATCTTGGTTAGCGATATCGGTATAAGGATACTCGACTTGTTGCTGCAACAAGATCGCTTTCACTAGAGTTCGGTACTCACGAGCAGTGGTGCCTATAGCATCAACTCGGTTCAGCAACAACTCTACCTTAGGGATCAAGAGTTGGTTTCGAGTTTGCTGAGTTGAAATGCCTTGCTGCTGCCACAGCGTCACCCCAAGCCCAATACTCATTAGCGCAAGTGCGGCGCATAAGCCATAAACAAGTTTGAATTTGTAAGACGCAGGGGCAAGGTTGCTCTTAGCAGGTTCTTTGGTTTGCTGAGCCTTCTGGGCTGGAGGTAGCAATTGAATATTGGCTGGATTAAGGAAGTAACCTTTACGTGGGTAGGTGACCAACAATTTGGCTGCATCGTGCTCCGGCAAGTGTTCTTGAAGCAAAGCTCTGAGTGTACTGATTCGGTTGGTTAGGACATTCTTTGAAATGAACTTACTTTGCCAAATGGTCTCGATGATAGTTTCAGCAGAGAGTGGGTGTCCAACACTGGTGAGTAACAGTTCCAGTAACTCGACGGTACGCGGCTCAAGATCGATACTGACTGCTTGTTTATGCAGAGTTTGAGTCTCTGGATTGTAGATAAGCTCGCCAATAGCAATCTGACTTTTGGTTTGTTTGGCTTGTTGTAGAAAGTCTCGCATACCATCATGAGTGATTAGTGAATGGCGAGATATTATATAGTCATTGGAGCGCAAAATCTTATAAATTGCGCTCCAATCATCATGGAAAGGTTATGAGCCGTAGCTCACCGAATAGCGATGCGGTTTATGGTTCATCGCAAGCACGAGGTTCAGTGCGAAGGCTCCAAGTATCGACAACCCAATAACCCAAGGAGTGACGAAGAAGAAAGACGCAAACAAGATACATGCGTCAATTGCCATCTGGGATTTACCTACAGAAATACCGAACTTATCTTGGATGAATAAGCACAATACGTTAAAGCCGCCCAAGCTTGAACGATGACGGAATAGGATCAACATACCCAAGCCCATCAGCAAGCCACCCGCTACCGCGCAGTAAATTTCGTTGATTGATTCCAATGAAATCAGTAAATACAGGTGATCAGCAAAGATAGAAACCAAAGCTCCAGAAATTGCACTGTTAATGGCAAAGTGACGACCGAAGCGTTTCCATGCGAGCAAGTAAAAAGGACAGTTGGCTAAAAAGTAAAGCACACCAAACGTAAAAGGTGTAAATTGGCTAATAAGCAGAGCCAATCCGGTTGTGCCTCCGGTTAAGAGGTTCGCGGATTGGAGAAAGAAAACGCCTTGAGCTACCAAAAAGGTACCTGTAAGAATTGCCATCCAGTCTTCTTTTCTTGAGTGTTTTTCCATCTAATATGCAGTCGTTTGTGATAATTCGGGCGTGCATAGTAGTAAAAAGATGATCTTTTCGGTAGCTAGAGGGTAAAATTTGCGGTAAACCTATGTAATTGTTGTTTTACAGGGTGTAAAGCACAAAATTGACAGTCAGGGAATCATGGTTAAACGATTGCAACATCGTCATGATATTTCTTGCTTGTCACCATGAAAAAACTGCATGAGAAAAATTGTAAATTTCTCTTTATGACCTAGATCAAATTATGTAGAATGCGCGCCATTAGGTCGACGAAAACGTTTGCGTTAGGTCGTTATTCAGTTTTTTTGCAACTTTCAGTACCAATCTGAGTCAGGAGATACAGATGCTTAAGCGTGATATGAACATCGCAGATTACGATGCGGAACTGTTCGCAGCTATCCAGGAAGAGACTCTTCGCCAGGAAGAACACATTGAACTTATCGCTTCTGAAAACTACACAAGTCCACGTGTAATGGAAGCTCAAGGTTCTCAGCTAACGAACAAATACGCTGAAGGCTACCCAGGCAAGCGTTACTACGGCGGTTGTGAGTACGTAGATAAAGCTGAAGCACTAGCAATCGATCGTGCATGCCAACTATTTGGTTGTGAGTACGCGAACGTACAGCCTCACTCAGGTTCTCAAGCAAACAGCGCAGTTTACATGGCGCTTCTAAACCCAGGCGACACAGTTCTAGGTATGAGCCTAGCGCACGGTGGTCACCTAACTCACGGTTCACCAGTAAACTTCTCTGGTAAGCACTACAACGTTATTCCTTACGGTATCGACGAAGCAGGTCAAATCAACTACGACGAGATGGAACAGCTAGCGCTTGAGCACAAGCCTAAGATGATCATCGGTGGTTTTTCTGCTTACTCGCAAATCGTTGATTGGAAACGCATGCGTGAAATCGCAGACAAAGTTGATGCTTACCTATTCGTAGACATGGCGCACGTTGCTGGTCTAATCGCAGCAGGCGAGTACCCAACACCAGTTCCACACGCTCACGTAGTAACAACGACTACACACAAAACGCTAGCAGGTCCTCGTGGTGGTCTTATCCTTTCTAACGAAGGTGAAGAGCTGTACAAGAAGCTGAACTCAGCGGTATTCCCTGGCGGTCAAGGTGGTCCTCTAATGCACGTTATTGCTGGTAAAGCTGTAGCGTTCAAAGAAGCGATGGAACCTGAATTCAAAGCCTACCAAGCTAACGTAGTGAAAAACGCGAAAGCAATGGTTGGTCAATTCCAAGAGCGTGGTTACAAAATCGTATCTAACGGTACTGAGAACCACTTATTCCTAGTTGACCTAATCGACAAAGACATTACAGGTAAAGATGCAGATGCAGCACTAGGTGCAGCAAACATCACAGTAAACAAGAACTCGGTTCCAAACGACCCACGCAGCCCATTCGTAACGTCTGGTATCCGTGTTGGTACGCCAGCAATTACTCGCCGCGGCTTCACTGAAGATGACGCGAAAGAGCTAGCAAACTGGATGTGTGATGTTCTAGATAACATCGGCAACGAGGAAGTTATCGAAGCGACGAAGCAGAAAGTTCTAGAGATCTGTAAGCGTCTACCAGTTTACGCATAGTTCTCTGTGTAAATTCGCTTTCTTTGCAAAGTAGTACAGGCTGACTCGTTCTATTTCTGCGATTCAGTGTGATAATTTGATTGATGAAAGGTCCTCGTTTGAGGACCTTTTTGTTTTTCTAGCGTATGGAAATATCAGCTTAGAGAGTGCGTTGAAACGAGATTCCTGATATCGCCTAGGCTCTTCTAAATGACGTGCTTTGGTTTCTGAGAGACAGTTTGCTATGTGGAGGCTTGGGAGTATTTGAGTGGAAAACGAAAAAGGTTATTAGACTCTGAATATACTTTTGATTTACTCAAGAGCCCAACGTCGTCATTCCCTACAAGTGAGGAACGAGCGGGATAGGGAATTTCTAATTATCGTTGTTACTTAGAGAGTGTTGAAATGAGATTCCTGATATCGCCTAGGCTCTTCGGAATGACGTGCTTTGGTTTCTGAGAGACAGGTTGTTATGTGGAAACTTGGGAGTATTTGCGTGGAAAACGAAAGAGGTTATTAGGTTCTGAATATACTTTTGATTTGCTCAAGAGCCCAACGTCGTCATTCCCTACAAGTGAAGAACGAGCGGGATAGGGAATTTCTAATTATCGTTGTTACTTAGAGAGTGTTGAAACAAGATATCCTGATATCTCGTAGGTTCTTCGAAATAGCGAGTTTGGTTTTAACCAGTAGGGTTATTGTTCGAACGACGATGCTTTATGTTCTATGGAGACAAAAAAGGTTGGCACAGAGCCAACCTTTTCTTATCAAAACAAGCGAGAGCTTATTTCACTTCAATACCTTGAGCCTGCATATCAGCATGGTAAGAAGAGCGAACAAATGGACCACACGCCGCGTGGGTGAAGCCAAGTTCTAGTGCAATCTCTTTTAGCTCATCAAACTCTGAAGGTGGAACGTAACGTTCTACTGGCAAGTGGTGACGGCTTGGTGCTAGGTACTGACCAAGTGTCAGCATAGTTACGCCATGTGCACGAAGATCTTTTAGTACTTCGACGATCTCTTCTTTGGTTTCACCAAGACCCATCATTAGACCTGATTTCGTCGGTACATTTGGATGCTGCTCTTTGAATTTTTGCAGCAATTGCAGTGACCACTTGTAGTTTGCGCCTGGGCGAGCTTTACGGTAAAGACGAGGGGCGGTTTCTAGGTTGTGGTTGAAGACATCTGGCGGGTTGTCTTTCATAAGATCAAGTGCCACGTCCATACGACCACGGAAGTCAGGAACCAGAGTTTCAATCTTGATGTGCGGATTTAGTTCGCGAATTTCGCGGTTACAGTTAGCAAAATGCTCTGCACCACCATCACGCAAATCATCACGGTCAACAGAAGTGATTACAACGTACTTCAGTTTCATGTCTGCGATGGTTTTCGCAAGTTTCTTTGGTTCTTCAGCTTCAACAGCAAGAGGACGACCATGGGCAACGTCACAGAAAGGACAACGGCGAGTACAGATCGCACCAAGGATCATGAAAGTTGCCGTACCGTGGTTAAAACACTCAGCTAGGTTAGGGCAAGACGCTTCTTCACATACAGAGTGAAGGTTGTTCTTACGCATTGCTGATTTGATGTCTTGAATACGTTGGCTGTCGGCTGGTAGCTTGATCTTCATCCAATCAGGCTTACGTAGCACTTCTTTCTGCTCTGTTGGCATGTTCTTTACGGGAATCAATGCCATCTTGTCGGCGTCGCGGTATTTAACGCCTTTTTCCATCTGGATTGGTTTGCTCATGCTTTGTTACCTTGAGAAGGTGCTTCTGTGCTGAAATCTACTTGCTCGTAATCAAGCAAAGTAACGAGTTCTTGTATTAGTTGTTTTTCCACGGCTTCGATGTCTTCAGGACCGCCAACTTGGCTGACTTGAACCATCTCCATTCCTTCGTAGCCACATGGGTTAATACGTAAAAAAGGACCTAAGTCCATATTAACGTTCAACGCTAGACCGTGGAATGAGCACCCTTTTCGAATGCGAAGTCCGAGAGAACATATTTTTTTACCGCCGACATAAACGCCAGGGGCATCAGGTCGTGCAGCAGAATCGATATTGTATGCCTTAAGAGTGTTAATAACGAGGTTCTCGATGTGCGTAACGAGATCTCGCACTCCTAATTTTTTGCGACGTAGGTTGATCAAGAAGTACGCGACTAATTGACCCGGACCATGATAAGTCACCTGACCGCCACGATCGCTTTGAACAACAGGAATATCTCCGGTATTAATCAGGTGCTCGGCTTTACCTGCCTGACCTTGAGTGAATACTGGGTTATGTTCTACCAACCAAACTTCATCAGGCGTGTCGTCTGTGCGTTGGTCAGTAAACTCATGCATCGCCTTCCATACAGGCTCATAATCTTGGCGTCCAAGTCGTTTCACAACAAGTTGGTGTTGCATGGGAATTCCTGTCGATAATATATAAAGTTTTTGGATTATAAACCGGATGACCCTGATGCTCTACAGCTGAGTAACAGATTTTTAACTGAAAGTTCGAGTGGTTTGTATTATCTGTATGATAAATAAAAAGAAAGCAGCCGAAGCTGCTTTCAAAAAAAATTTAATTTATCAAAAAATTATAGAACCATGCGTACGATGTCGATTTCACCCAGTTCTTTGTATAGGGTTTCAACCTGCTCGATAGACGTTGCAGTGATGTTGATAGACACCGAGTGGTAGTTGCCCTTAGCACTTGGTTTTACTGTTGGGCTGTAGTCACCTGGAGCATGGCGCTGGATAACTTCTAGAACTAGCTCTGGAAGCTCAGGCTTTGCATGACCCATTACCTTGTAAGTAAATGAACAAGGGAACTCAAGCAGGTCTTTCAATTTTGCATCAGAGTTGATGGTTAGCATATCGGTAACTCCAGTTGGTATTCGTTGCGGTGCGAAATAGTACAGTCAAATTAGGGTGAACTCAAGATTAACAAAGCCGCCCTAGTTGGCGGCTTTGTAGACTTGTTTGTTGGTCAGAAGCGACTGTTAGAAGAAGCTCTTAAACAACAATACGATGTAGTCCCACATGCGGCTAAATAGGCTGCCTTGGTCTACTGTTTCCAGTGCCATTAGTGGGTACTCAGCAATATCTTCACCATCAATTTGATAGTATAGCTTACCAACTACATCACCTTTCTTAATTGGGGCTTCAAGTTCTTTTTCAAGTACGAAGCTTGCTTTTAGGTTCTTTGCTTCGCCCCGAGGTAGGGTTACGTAGGTATCTTGGTCAAGACCCAGAGCAATGGTGTCTTTGTTACCCATCCAGATTTTTTCTTCTACGAAAGTTTCACCCGCTTTATGAGGTGCCACTGTTTCGAAGAAACGGAAACCGTAGCTCAGAAGCTTTTTACTTTCTGATTTACGTGCATTCGCATCTTTTGTTCCCATTACAACCGCAACTAGGCGCATTTGACCTTCTGTTGCAGAGCTTACTAGGCTGTAACCAGCATTGCTTGTGTGACCCGTTTTGATACCGTCAACATTCATGCTCTTATCCCACAGTAGACCGTTACGGTTGTACTGAGTGATGCCGTTGTAAGTGAATTTCTTTTGAGAGTAGATACGGTACTCGTCTGGTACGTCACGGATCAGTGCTTTACCAAGCAGTGCCATATCGTAAGGTGTTGAGTATAGGTTAGGGTTGTCTAGACCGTGAACGTTCGCAAAGTGCGTGTTCGTCATACCGATCGTATCCGCCCAAGCATTCATTAGATCAACGAATGCGTCTTCTGAACCAGCAATGTGTTCAGCCATTGCCACACACGCATCGTTACCAGATTGGATGATGATGCCACGGTTCAGGTCTTTTACTTTTACCGTCGTGCCAACTTCAATGAACATTTTTGAAGAGTCAGGGAAGTTTTTCGCCCAAGCATTCTTACTGATAGTTACATCATCGTCTTCTGAAATATTACCACGCGCTAGCTCTTGGCCAATTACGTAGCTGGTCATCATTTTTGTCAGACTAGCAGGAGACAATTTTGTGTTCATCTCTTTCTCAGCCAGAACTTTACCTGAGTTGTAATCCATAAGTACGTAGCCTTTGGCTGCGATTTGAGGAGCATCTGGGACAACAACTGGTGAAGCAAAAGCAGATTGAGCGATGGTTGCTGATAGTGCAACCGAAGAAACGAGAATAGATTTCACAAACTTATTTTTATTCATGGTAATTCAAATTTTTTGGTTAACTGTCGACATCTTAACAGAATCCCCACTTATGTAAGAGGGGCTCTGCATAGAAAATCATGACACCAAGGTCATTTGCCAGTTTTGTGTTTTTTAATAAATGCGGACGAATAGCCGAGCAACTTTACTTTATCCAGTGTGGCTTGCGTCAGAGAATAGTCAGTATATGGGCCTAACAACAAGCGATACGAACCTTCCGTGGACTCCAAGAAAGTTTCCGTATCCAGCTTTTGACCAAGCTCTTGGCCTAAAGTTCGCGCTCGATCTTCATATTTTGAAGAAGCAACCTGAATGACGTACTTAGGATGGGCCGCTAACGACTTTTCATCGGTCGGTTTATCCACCATGATGACTTCGATCTCTACGTTCGCCGTCCCAGTTTTCACTACGTCAAGCTTGTAAGCTGCCGCGTAGCTCAAATCAATGATGCGACCCTCATGGAAAGGACCTCGGTCGTTAACTCGCACAACCGTGGATTTACCATTGTCGGTATTGGTGACTTTCACGTAGCTCGGTAATGGCAGCGTTTTGTGCGCAGCAGTCATCGAGTACATGTCGTAAATCTCGCCATTCGAAGTTAAATGACCTTGGAATTTCTTGCCGTACCAAGAGGCACGACCTTTTTCCGTAAAGCCTTTTGCATCACGAACGATTTTGTAGTCTGAACCTCGAAGGTTGTAATCGCTGTTACCACCTAAGCTGTATGGTTCGTATTTTGGGTGCGCATCCTCAATGTGCTCGACTGATAATGGCTTTTCTGGAGCTACATCAGATTCAAGTTCATAACGTCCTTCCTGCGTTTTTTGATCGGTGGATGAACAACCCGCCAAAATCAAAGCAGAAAAAACTAAGGAATATAAAGCGCGTTTTTGCATGGTCTAGGTCGCCTTAGAGAATGCTTTTCGGTGTGTATGGATCGACATAAGAATGCCAAAACCAGCCATCAGTGTCACCATTGAAGTACCACCATAACTGATCAACGGTAAAGGTACGCCTACTACAGGTAGGATGCCACTTACCATGCCGATATTTACAAAAATATACACGAAGAAGCTGAGTACAATACTGCCCGCCATCATTCGACCAAACGCTGTTTGTGCTTGGCTTGCGAGGTAGAGACCTCGACCGATAATAAATAGGTAGATGGCTAATAGGCAAAGGAAGCCAATCATACCCCATTCCTCAGCGATTACTGCAAAGATAAAGTCAGTGTGTCGCTCTGGAAGAAATTCTAATTGAGATTGTGTACCTTGCAGCCAACCTTTGCCTGAAATACCACCAGAGCCGATTGCAATCTTACTTTGGATAATGTGATAGCCGGCACCAAGAGGGTCTGACTCTGGATTAAATAGAGTGCGCACACGTACCTTTTGGTATTCGCGCATCAGGAAGAACCATAAAATAGGAATAAAACCACCTAGAGCAATGGCGGCTGCGGCAATGATTTTCCAACTAATACCCGCAAGGAAGATAACGAAAATACCAGAAGCGGCGATCAGAATTGAAGTACCAAGGTCTGGCTGTTTTGCAATAAGAATGGTTGGTAGACAAACCATGATTAGTGCAACAATGAGCGTTTTGAACGTCGGAGGAAGTGGTTGACGACCGATGTAGCGCGCCACCATTAAAGGTACGGCAAGCTTAAGGAGCTCTGAGGGCTGGAAACGAACAAAGCCAAGATTGAGCCAGCGTTGGGCGCCTTTGGAGGCTTCACCAAAGAAGAGCACGCCAAACAACAGAATAACGCCACCAACAAACATTAATGGAGCAAGGCTCTCATAGGTTCTGGGCGAGATTTGTGCCAATACGATCATGACAACCAGTGACAGCACCATGCGCATTGCTTGACGATCCATCATCGCCAAACTTTGACCACTGGCACTGTACATGATGACAAGACCAAAGCCCATCAAAGCAAAGATGCCGAGTAACAACGGCAAGTCGATATGGAAGCGTTCAAACAGAGCACGGTTTTTGCCTGTAGAGGGATCCATTTTCATCACTGCGCTACCTCTTTCTTCGCATTGTTTTGTTCTTCATCTGACTCGATTTTTTCAGGACCAAGGATGACACGGTCGAAGATCTTTCTCACAACAGGCGCGCCGTTACTCGAACCACCACCTGCGTTTTCCAGTACCACTGATACGACGACTTTTGGATCATCGAATGGCGCAAAACCGGTAAACAACGCGTGGTCACGTAAGTGTTCTGCGACTTCATCTGCGTTGTACTCTTCGTCTTCTGCAAGACCAAATACCTGAGCGGTCCCTGACTTACCACCAGTTTGGTAATCCATATTATAGAAAGAGCGACGAGCAGTACCTTTTGGACCGTGGTTAACCAAACGCATGCCTTCCTTCGCCATATTCCAGTATTTGTCTGGCACATTTTGGATAGGAGGGTAGGTTTCGTATTCAGAGCTTTCTTGCTCCTCAAAGTCGCCACCGTTGTCGATGGTTGCTTTTAGCAAGTGAGGTGCTGTTACAGCGCCTTCGTTAACCAATACTGAGGTCGCTTTCGCTATCTGCATTGGTGTTGCTGTCCAGTAACCTTGCCCAATACCAACAGGAATAGTGTCGCCCTTGTACCAAGGTGTTTTATGACGAGCCATTTTCCATTCACGAGTTGGCATGTTTGCCTTACTTTCTTCGTAAATGTCGATGCCCGTATAATCGCCAAAA
This sequence comes from Vibrio sp. Y29_XK_CS5, assembly GCF_024181835.1. Taxonomy (NCBI): domain Bacteria; kingdom Pseudomonadati; phylum Pseudomonadota; class Gammaproteobacteria; order Vibrionales; family Vibrionaceae; genus Vibrio; species Vibrio sp. Y29_XK_CS5. The sequence continues at coordinate 68,983 of NZ_JAMZAM010000007.1, read as the reverse complement.
CCAAACATCATCATCCAATTCGATAGGCGATCAATGCCCATGTCGTAGGCAATTTGGTAGAAGAAGGTATCGACGGATTCTTCAATTGATTTGATGATGTCGACGCGACCATGACCCCAACGTAGCCAGTCACGGAATGGACGAGTATCTGAATTTGGAATTCGCCAGTAACCAGGATCGTTTCGGGTGGTTTTCGGTGTCACAACACCTTCTTCCAGAGCCGCTACAGCAATGAAGGGTTTGATGGTTGAAGCTGGTGGGTAAATGCCAAGCGTTGTGCGGTTCACCAATGGACGGTTTTTATCGTTTAATAGTGCTCGGTATGCTTTACCTGAGATCCCGTGTACGAACGCATTTGGATCGTAGCTTGGGCTAGAAACCATAGCCAATACACCATTGTCTCGAGGGTCGAGCACTACCGCGCTACCACGACGTCCATCTAATAACTGATGCACATAGAGCTGTAGGTTGATATCGAGGTTTAAGACGATGTCTTTACCTGGCACAGGTGGAACGTATTTCAAAGTACGAATGACACGTCCGCGGCTGTTTACTTCCACTTCTTGGTAACCCGCCGTACCGTGCAATAGGTCCTCGTAGTACTTCTCGATACCTAACTTACCGATGTCACGAGTTGCTTGGTAGTTGGCGTCTTTTTCTTCGCGCACTAAGCGCTGCATGTCGCGGTCGTTAATACGAGAAACATAGCCAATCACATGGGTCAGTACTTCGCTGAATGGGTAGTAACGCTTTAGCGTAGCGCTAATCTCAACGCCCGGGAAACGGTATTGATTGACAGAGAAAACCGCAACTTGGTTTTCATCCAATTGAGTCAACAACGGAACTGACTTGAAGCGACGAGTACGCTTACGCTCACGTTGGAAGCGTTCGATTTGCTCTGGTGTGATTTCAAGGATGGTTTGTAGCTCTTTGATGGTGCCGTCAATGTCTTTGATTTTTTCTGGGGTCAGTTCCAGGTTAAAGACGGGGCGGTTTTCAGCGAGCAGAACACCATTGCGGTCGTAGATCAAACCACGGTTTGGTGCAATAGGAACCACTTTAATGCGGTTGTCATTAGAACGGGTTTTATAGTCTTGGAACTGGTTCACCTGAATGTTGTACATGTTGGCAACCAGCAAGCCCATCAAAATTACGATACCTATAAATGCAACAATAGCGCGACTAGAAAATAGACGCGCTTCTGCTTGGTAATCTCGAATTTGACTGCGGCGTTTACGAATCATTAACGCTTGTCTCTACAGCTAAGTAGCGATTATTCGCGGTGGTAAGGGTGGTTAGCAGTAATGCTCCACGCTCGGTATAAACTCTCTGCCATCACGATACGCACAAGTGGGTGTGGTAGTGTCAGTGCTGACAGTGACCAACTTTGATCTGCTGCGGCTTTACAAGCTGGCGCTAAGCCTTCAGGACCACCGATTAGGATCGACACGTCACGACCATCTAGTTTCCATGCTTCTAGCTGTTCTGCTAGCTGTGGGGTATCCCACTTTTTCCCTGGAATATCGAGAGTGACGATACGCGCACCTTTAGGTACCGCAGCCAACATCGCTTCGCCTTCTTTTTGTAAGATGCGTGCGATGTCTGCATTTTTGCCACGTTTACCCGCAGGGATTTCAACCAACTCAAGTGGCATATCATGTGGGAAGCGACGACGGTATTCTTGAAAACCTTCTTCGACCCATTTTGGCATTTTGGTGCCAACGGCAATTAGTTGAATTTTCAAAAGATTAACCCCAGAGTTTTTCTAGTTGGTATAGCTCGCGATGCTCTTCTTGCATCACGTGAAGCATTGCGTCGCCCATGTCTAGGACAACCCATTCACCTTCATTTTCGCCTTCCATACCTAGTGGCTCTAGACCAGCTTTCTTCACTTCAGATGCGACGTGATCAGCGATAGATGAAACGTGACGCTTCGACGTGCCAGTACAAATGATCATGTAATCTGTCACGCTTGATTTGCCTTCTACATTCAGAATAACAACCTCTTCCGCTTTCATGTCGTCGGCTTTATCGGCTAAAAAGTCTTTAAGTTCTTCGCGAAGCACTCGGTTTTCCTCGGTATTTTCTTTTTTGTCTGTGGGCGTTTTAATCTCGTTGAGTTAAAACTGGTCGCGCACTATATCACGCTTTGAAAGCTAAATTGCCAGCTTAATATCAGGAGAGCAGGTTTCTAGGCTCAATTGATGGATAGTTGGCCACACAGATTCATCGTATTGGGTTTTGGCTTTTATCTCAGCATGCGTGAGCAAGGATAAAAGGGCACAAATTCTTGAGGCTGACAGGCGAGTCAGCGCAGCATTATAGAATGGGCGTTTATTTTGCCACACTCGATGCTTTTCAAACACCTGACTCATGCCCATTTGGGTAAGGTCTCGATGCATGTTAAGTAATTGGTTGAACTCTTTCTGTACACTACGGATAAGGATGACTGTCTCTGTGCCTTCGGCTTCAAGCTGGCGCAAAATGCGTTGTGCTCGGTTGGCTTTCCCAGCAAGGAGAGCGTCAATCCAATGGAAAGTCGTAAAGTGGTTGTGTCGGCTCAAGGCTTCTTCAAGACGCACAACCGTCAGTTCGCCATCTGGGTAGAGTAAAGCGAGCTTCTCTAAGCTTTGTGAGAGCGCGAACAAGTTCCCTTCATGCCACTGTGCCAACATTTGCAGTGATTGCTGATCTGCTTTTAGCCCTAATGTGCGGCAACGAGCCTGTACGAACATCGGCAAACGTTGCAGATCTGGTGTTTGGCAGCTTACCCAATCACCTTTTGCACTCAGCGCTTTAAACCATTTTGCGTTTTCTTGGGCTTTTGTCAGTTTACTGCCCACGATCACCAGCATAATGTCGTCGTGTAGCATTTCACATAGGGTTTGCAGTTCTTTACTAACTGTTGTCGTTACGCCGCTTTCTGGTAGCTCAAGTTCAATTAGTTGGCGACTGGAAAATAGGCTTAGTGCTTGGAAACAATCATATACTTGGTTCCAATCTAAACTAGCGTCAACCGCGAAACGGTGTCTTTCTTCAAAACCTTGCTGGTGCGCCATTGTTTGGATCGCTTGGCGACTTTCTTGAATCAGCAGAGGTTCATTACCAAAAATCAGGTAAACCTGTTTGATGTGTTTCGCTAGATGGTCAGCCAGCTTGTCGGCAAAAATTCGCATTCTGATTAAGAGTTAGTGTTCGTAGAGTTAGTCTTCATCACATCAGGGGTAGGTTGACCTTGTTCGTATTCCGCACGAACTCGACCTAGCTGACGCATCATTTGACTCGCCGCTTGTTGACGCATTTCGTCTTCGATAACGTCACGTTCTACCGACTTCGCCAATGCTGTTAATGGGTTATCAAGGTAGTTGCGGTTTACGGTTGTTTTGAAGTCTTTTGCACCGAAACCAGGAATAGTCACACGGTACTTCACTACGTAAGTCAGTTCTTTCTCTGCCGCACGACTGTTTTGGTACAGCGATAGTGTACGTTCGTCGATAGTCGCTTCGATCAGGTGCAGGTTTGGTGTACTTGAAGATGGTTGTACTAAATCTACTTTGTTCAATTCAAGTTGAGCGCGAATATAACGCGTCAATGGGCTGTATTCATCGTAGCTAGTGAAAGACATGGTATGCAGTTCTTCCGGAACCGAGTATTCGCCACGAAGGTGGAAACCACAGGCAGAAAGAAGCCCCGCTAATACCAAAACCACTGGTAGTTTAATCAAAGAGAAAAAGCGCATTGATTGTATTCATCCTAAATTGAAGGGGTTATTTACCTTAAACCACTCAGCATGAATGGCTTGAGGTAAATAAACAGGGTAGCGAACTACCCTGTTTAATGACTCTTTACAGGCGAATAAGTTCGCTCTGCTTTGAGTTATTGCTAACTACGTATCGTTTGTCGTGAAAGACTAGTTAGCAACGATGTTCAACAGTTTACCTGGTACGTAAATTACTTTACGGATTGTTAGACCATCTGTGAACTTAGTAACGTTTTCGTCATTTAGACCAAGCTCTTCAACTTGTTCTTTCGTTGCGTCAGCCGCTACAGTCAGTTTCGCACGCAGTTTACCGTTAACTTGAACAACGATAGTCTTCTCGTCTTCAACAAGTGCTTTCTCGTCGAACGTTGGCCATACAGCATTGTCGATGTCTGCTTCACCTAGCGCAGCCCATAGTTCGTATGAGATGTGCGGAGTGATTGGGTAAAGCATTGCAACAACAGCTTTTAGAGCCTCATCAAGGATTGCACGATCTTGCGCAGATTCTTGAGGCGCTTTCGCTAGCTTGTTCATCAGTTCCATGATTGCAGCGATTGCTGTGTTGAACGTTTGACGACGAGCAATATCATCAGTCACTTTCGCGATAGTTTTGTGAACGTCACGACGAAGAGCTTTTTGGTCACCAGAAAGTGCTGCTGCATCTACTGCTTCTGCTGCACCTTTTGATGTGTGTTCGTTTACTAGTTTCCAAACACGTTTCAGGAAGCGGTTAGCACCTTCTACGCCAGACTCTTGCCACTCAAGTGTCATGTCTGCTGGAGACGCGAACATCATGAATAGACGTACTGTGTCTGCGCCGTACTTGTCTACCATCTCTTGAGGGTCAATACCGTTGTTCTTGGACTTAGACATTTTGATCATGCCTGAGTGTTCAACGTTGCGACCTTCGTTATCCGTTGCAGAAGTGATGCGACCTTTACCGTCACGTTCAACTTTAACGTCAGTTGGTGCAACCCACTCTTTACCGCCTTTCTCGTTCTCGAAGTAGAACGCGTCCGCTAGTACCATGCCTTGACACAGTAGTTGCTTGAACGGCTCGTCAGACGTTACGTAGCCTGCATCACGCAGCAGTTTGTGGAAGAAGCGAGAGTACAGTAGGTGCATACAAGCGTGCTCGATACCACCGATGTACTGGTCTACCGGTAGCCAGTAGTTTGCTTTTTCTGGATCTAGGATGTCATCAGCTTGTGGTGAACAGTAACGAGCGTAGTACCAAGAAGACTCCATAAACGTATCGAATGTATCTGTCTCACGTAGAGCAGGTTCGCCGTTAAAGGTTGTCTTTGCCCACTCTTTGTCTGCTTTAATTGGGCTAGTAACGCCATCCATTACTACGTCTTCTGGAAGAATAACAGGTAGCTGGTCAGCGGGTACTGGGTGAACTTCACCGTCTTCAGTGGTTACCATTGGGATTGGTGCACCCCAGTAACGTTGGCGAGATACACCCCAGTCACGTAGACGGAAGTTAACTGTCTTAGTGCCTTTGCCTTCTGCTTCTAGCTTCGCTGCGATTGCATCGAATGCCGCTTGGAATTCTAGACCGTCGAATTCACCTGAATCGAACAGTGCACCTTTCTCAGTGTATGCCGCTTCAGAGATGTCTAGCTCGCTGCCATCAACCGGCTTGATAACAGGCACGATGTCTAGACCGTACTTAGTTGCGAACTCGAAGTCACGTTGGTCGTGTGCAGGTACTGCCATTACAGCGCCTGTACCGTAGTCCATCAGTACGAAGTTTGCTACGTAAACAGGAACTTCACGACCGTTCAATGGGTGAATAGCAGTAAGGCCAGTCGCCATACCTTTCTTCTCCATTGTCGCCAGTTCAGCTTCTGCTACTTTGGTGTTCTTACACTCTTCGATGAACGCAGCAAGTTCTGGGTTGTTCTCAGCCGCGATAGTCGCTAGAGGGTGACCTGCAGCGATACCAACGTAAGTGACGCCCATTAGCGTGTCCGGACGTGTTGTGTAAACTTCTAGGTCTTGTTGACCCTTGACTTCAAACTTGAGCTCAACACCTTCAGAACGGCCGATCCAGTTGCGCTGCATGGTTTTCACCATTTCTGGCCAACCTTCAAGTTTGTCTAGATCGTCCAGCAACTCTTGAGCGTATTCTGTGATCTTGATGAACCACTGAGGAATTTCTTTTTGCTCTACTGGAGTGTCACAACGCCAGCAGCAGCCATCTTCAACCTGCTCGTTCGCAAGAACAGTTTGGTCGTTTGGACACCAGTTAACAGAAGAAGTCTTTTTGTAAACCAAACCTTTCTCGTAAAGCTTAGTGAAGAACTCTTGTTCCCAACGGTAGTACTCAGGTGTACATGTTGCGAATTCACGGTTCCAATCGTAACCAAAGCCAAGAAGCTTAAGTTGGTTCTTCATGTATTCGATGTTTTCGTAAGTCCATGGTGCAGGCGCCGTGTTGTTTTTCACTGCTGCGTTTTCTGCAGGTAGACCAAATGCATCCCAACCGATTGGTTGCATTACGTTTTTGCCTTGTAGGCGTTGGAAACGAGATACTACGTCACCGATGGTGTAGTTGCGCACGTGACCCATGTGCAGTCGACCACTTGGGTATGGGAACATGGATAGACAGTAGAATTTTTCTTTATTTGGGTCTTCACTTACAACAAAGGTCTTGTTGTCATCCCAGTGCTTTTGAACTTTCTGTTCAAGGTCTTGTGGATTGTATTGTTCTTGCATCGATGGTATCCGGTTATCTTGGAATTTGTGAGTTCGGTTAGAACAGACTTAAATAGATCGTCATAGAATACCTAAAGCTAGGGATCACAACAATAGCCAATCTGTACCCATACGCCTTGAAATGGTGCTTGGTAGTAGAAAGATGGAGGTCAGTTATGCCTAAACGTAAAGCAGGTTATGAGGAAATGCTCGAGGATGTGATTGAAACCTTGAAGCACAGTCCGGATGAAGTTAACAAAGTATTCGAAACGTCGGGCAAAGTGGTGGATGCTGCCAACGACATGACCAAAGACGAACTCTCACTGATATCAGCTTATGTCAAAGCCGATTTAAAAGAGTTTTCTGATAGCTATGAAGAAGGTAAGAGTGGACCCTTCTATCTCACAATTGCCGATTCCGTTTGGCAAGGTTTGCTCGAAATTACAGACCGAACCAAAGTGGAGTGGGTTGAACTGTTTGATGATTTAGAACATCAAGGTCTTTATGAGGCGGGAGAGGTGATTGGACTTGGCACATTGGTCTGCGATGAATGTGGTCATAAGACGACATATAACCATCCAACTGTGATCATTCCATGCATTAAGTGCAATCATACTGGCTTTAGTCGTCAGTCTCTCAAGCCATAAGAACAGCATTAACAAACGTAAAAAAAAGAGGCCTAAGAGCCTCTTTTTCACTTATGACTTTTTCTTCCTTGATAACCACCAAGCCAACATCAAACTTAATCCAGCCCAAATATACAGAGGCCAAGTGCCGACGATGCGATACGGAGTTTGACCATCGGTAGGAACAAGTTCTGCGCGAAGCACTGCGGTTTCAAATTGAGGGATTTGTTCAATCACCTTACCTTTATGGTCGGTCACTGCGGTTACGCCATTGTTGGTCGAACGAATAAGTGGCTTACCCAGCTCTAGAGCACGCATTCGAGCGATTTCCATGTGCTGTAGTGGACCAATTGAATGACCGAACCAAGCGTCATTAGAAAGCGTTAGAATGAAATCAGTATCGTCGGTCACGTTCTGACGAACTTGTTCGCTAAAGATGATTTCATAACACAGTGCAGGATCCATGTGCTTTCCATTCGCCACGATGTTTGGCTGAATGAAATCGCCACGGCTGAAGGAAGACATTGGCAAGTTGAAGAATGGTGCAAGTGGGCGCAATACGTCTTCAAACGGCACGAACTCACCAAACGGAAGTAAGTGGTGCTTGTGGTAGCGCTTGTCCATATCAAAGCTGTAATCACCGTATGGATTTACACCCAGCGATAAAATGCTGTTGTAGAATTGACCGTCTTTTCCTTGGTTTACCACACCCGTAATAATGGCGCTGTTGTTCATTTTCGCCGCAGTATCGATGTTTCTCAAGAACGACGGGACTTCAATTTCAAATGCAGGAATGGCAGCCTCTGGCCATACGATGATGTCAGCATCCCAGTTCTCACGAGTGAGGTCTGCGTATTTCATGATGGTTGGCCAGCGTTGGCTCGGTAGCCATTTTAGGTTCTGGTCAACGTTACCTTGGATCAGCGCTACTTTGGTTGTGTCTTCAATGCGAGGAGTTACCCAATCGTATTGGCGAATACCAAAGCCTGCACTTAACAGTACCGCAGGGATGATGATCATTAACCATTGCTTGTGAATCCAAGCATACGCCAATGCACCAGCACTGATCATGATGAACAGTGTTAGTAGTTCTACACCACCGATGGGTGCAAAGCTGGCAAATGGTGCGTCAATTTGACTATAGCCAAGCCATAGCCAAGGGAAACCTGTCATAACCCAGCCACGTAGCCAGTCGGTCACTAGCCATAATGCAGGAGCAGCAAGCAATGCTTTGCTCAGGGTAAATTCAGGGAAAAACTTGTTAGCGAGCCACGCAAATAAGCCGGTGTATATGGATAGGTAGGCGATTAACAAGCCCATGAGGAATAGGTTTGCAATCAGCGGCATGCCGCCAAAGCCTGCAATGCTAACGTAAACCCAGCTTACTCCTGTCGCAAATTGCCCTAAACCCCATGAATAACCGATCCAAAGCGCACGCCTAGGTGATTGGTCTGCAAGAAGAATAAGTAGGATAGCAGGGCTAAGTATGGCAAGTGGCCATAGCTGATAAGGAGCAAATGCTAGGGTAGTGGAGGCGCCAACAAAAGCGGCCACTAAGGGCCGCTTGAGGCGATGAAAGAGTACATTCATCATTTTATTTTTCTGATATTCCCGATGTTAGGGTATCGCGTTACTCTTGAGTGGCTTCAACCAGCTTTTCTTCGTCTGGAATCGTCACTTGAAGTTGAATGACACGACGGTTGTCGGCTGCCGTTACTTTGAAGCTGTATGCATCAATATCCACGACTTCGCCACGCGATGGTAGGTGACCAAAAGCAGTCATTACCATGCCGCCAACGGTATCCACTTCTTCATCACTGAAGTTGGTACCGAATGTCTCATTAAACTCTTCAATGGTTGTCAGAGCTCTGACAGCAAACGTATGTTTGCTCAGCTTACGGATATCGGTTTCTTCATCATCATCGAACTCATCTTCAATATCCCCTACGATTTCTTCAAGGATATCTTCGATAGTTACAAGACCAGAAACACCGCCGAATTCATCGACAACAATCGCCATGTGATAACGTTCTTCACGGAATTCTTTTAGCAGGCGGTCTACACGTTTACTTTCCGGTACTACGACTGCTGGTCGAATCACTTCTTCGATATCAAATGGGTTACTGCCTGAGCCCAAGTATTTGAGTAAGTCCTTCGCTAGTAGAATGCCTTCCACATGGTCTTTATCTTCGCTGATCACAGGGTAGCGAGAGTGTTGAGCATCAGTGATCAGTGCGATCAAAGTATCAAGATCGTCTGTGCGCTCAACAGTAACCATTTGCGAACGCGGGATCATGATGTCACGCACGCGCATTTCGGAGATTTCCATAACACCTTCAAGCATGTCGCGGGTGTCGTGGTCAATCAGGTCATTAATTTCAGAGTCGCGGATTACATCTACAAGCTCTTGGCGGTCTTTTGGTTCGCCTTGAAATAGTTGACCTAGACGTTCAAAGAAGGACTTTCTACTCGGACCTTCTGCCTTTTCTTTCTTGCCTTCATTAGAAGAGGGAGAATTATCTTCGTTCATTGTTTCTCAATTAAGTAACGCTATCAGATGTGTGATAGCTCACATAGAAAGGCGAGCACGAGATGGTTATCTGGGTGGTTCGCCTTTCCCTGTCGAGCAACCAAAGTTACTCTTTTTCAGCAATATACGGGTCTTCGTAACCCATACCTTGCATGATTTCTGTCTCGAGGGATTCCATCTCTTCAGCTTCATCATCCTCGATATGGTCATAACCTAGCAGATGCAAGCTGCCATGTACAACCATATGCGCCCAATGTGCTAGTAGAGGCTTGTTCTGCTCTACTGCCTCTTTTTCAACGACTTGGCGACAGATTATTAAATCGCCCAGTAGGTCCATTTCCATACCCGGTGGTACTTCGAATGGGAAAGACAGCACATTGGTCGGCTTATCTTTACCACGGTATTCGTGGTTTAGCTCGTGACTTTCTTGCTCGTCGACAATACGAATCGTCAGTTCCGCCTGAGGCTGAAATAGAGGAATGGTCTTATCTAGCCACAATTGGAAATCTTGCTCAGAAGGTAAGCCCTCTTCATTTTCGACTGCCAGTTGCAAATCAAGTTCAATTGCCATGGTTATTCCTTAGTCGCCGCGACTTGTGCGCTCAGTTCTGCTTTCGCTGCTTCTAGCAATTTGGCATCACGCTCTTCACGACGGCGTTTTTCGAACTCTTTACGTTCTTTTTGATCTTGCGCCTCCCACTTCTCATAAGCGTTAACGATACGAGCAACCACTGGGTGGCGCACTACGTCGTCAGCTTGGAAGAAGTTAAAGCTGATGTCGTCGACTTCGCTCAGTACTTCAATTGCATGACGAAGCCCCGATTTTGCACCGCGAGGTAAGTCAATTTGAGTGACGTCACCGGTGATAACCGCACGAGAGTTGAAGCCGATACGCGTAAGGAACATCTTCATCTGCTCTACAGTGGTGTTTTGGCTCTCATCAAGAATGATGAAGGCGTCGTTTAGAGTACGACCACGCATGTAAGCAAGAGGTGCTACCTCAATCACGTTACGTTCAATCAGCTTTTCTACGCGCTCAAAGCCCAGCATTTCAAATAGGGCATCGTAGAGAGGGCGTAGGTATGGGTCGACTTTCTGGCTCAAATCACCAGGTAGGAAGCCCAGTTTCTCGCCCGCTTCAACCGCTGGACGAGTAAGTAAAATACGGCGGATCTCTTGGCGCTCTAGTGCGTCGACGGCTGCTGCAACCGCGAGGTAAGTTTTACCTGTACCAGCAGGGCCGATACCGAAAGTGATATCATGCGTCACCATGTTCATCAGGTATTGACCCTGATTTGGTGTACGAGGCTTGATCACGCCTTTTTTCGTTTTAACGAAGACTTCTTTACCGTGTTCGAAATGTGACTCGGTGTTTTGCTCCAGTACACCTGATTCTTTGATTGCCAGATGGATCTGCTCTGGTTCGATATCAGGCGTTTCGCCGCGGACAGGAGCGGTGTCTACGTAAAGGGTTTTCAGGATATCCAGCGCAGCAGCTGCGGTATGAGGTTTACCGACAATGGTGAAAAGGTCGCTACGGTGGTTAATTTCAACGCCTAGACGACGTTCTAAATGCTTGATGTTGTCATCGAATGGACCGCACAGGCTTGCTAGTCGGCGGTTGTCTGAAGGTTCTAGATTGATTTCTAGCGTTACGATTTTATTGCTCAATGTTGCCTCTCATTTTATGCCATTTAACGAGAGCCTGATAACGACCAGGCTCTCAATGGCTATTTGTACGAGCTTATGGCGTAAAAGTAGCTACACCTAGCTCATCTTCGCGACGCGTTTTCGCCATCATTTGCGTTGGTGAAATCACGCTACGAAGGTCCATGTCTTTTTCTGTACGTACTAGCTCACCACGTAGTGAGTTAGCAAATACATCCGTAATCTTCACGTCAACGAACTGACCGATCAGGTCTGCGCTACCTTCAAAGTTTACTACACGGTTGTTTTCTGTACGAGCACGAAGCTCCATTAGGTTCTTCTTAGAAGGACCTTCAACCAGAACGCGTTGCTCAGTGCCTAGCATTAGACGAGAGTAGCGCATTGCTTGTGCGTTTACGGTTTGTTGTAGCTCGTATAGACGCTCTTTCTTCACTTGCTCTGATAGGTCACAAGGGTAGTCTGCCGCTGGCGTACCTGGACGTGGAGAGAAGATGAAGCTGAAGCTCATGTCAAAGTCTACGTCTTTGATTAGCTTCATTGTGTCTTGGAAATCTTTGTCTGTTTCACCAGGGAAACCAACGATAAAGTCTGAACTGATTTGGATATCAGGACGTGCTTTACGCAGTTTACGGATAATCGACTTGTACTCAATCCCAGTGTGAGGACGTTTCATCATAGTCAGCACTCGGTCACTACCACTTTGTACCGGTAGGTGAAGGAAGCTTACTAGCTCAGGTGTGTCTTCGTATACTGCGATGATGTCATCAGTAAACTCTAATGGGTGGCTTGTTGTAAAGCGGATACGATCAATACCATCGATAGATGCAACCAAACGAAGCAGTTCTGCAAATGAACAGATTTCGCCGTCGTGCATAGGACCACGGTATGCGTTTACGTTTTGACCCAGTAGGTTTACTTCACGTACGCCTTGATCTGCTAGCTGTGCGATTTCGAACAGTACGTCATCCATTGGACGGCTTACTTCTTCACCACGAGTGTACGGTACTACACAGTAAGTACAGTACTTAGAACAGCCTTCCATAATAGAAACGAATGCCGTTGCACCTTCAGCACGAGGCTCTGGTAGACGGTCAAACTTTTCGATTTCTGGGAATGAAATGTCCATTACTGGTGCTTCATCCGATTGAGATTGTTTAATCATCTCAGGAAGACGGTGAAGAGTTTGTGGACCAAAAATTACGTCAACGTATGGAGCACGCTGACGGATGTGATCACCTTCTTGAGTTGCTACACAACCACCTACGCCGATAACTACGCCAGGTTTTTTATCTTTTAGTGTCTTCCAACGACCAAGCTGGTGGAAAACTTTCTCTTGCGCTTTTTCACGGATCGAACAGGTGTTAAGTAGAAGTACGTCTGCTTCCTCTGGCTCTTCGGTCAGCTCATAGCCGTTTGCAGCATTAAGCAGGTCGGCCATTTTTGATGAATCGTATTCGTTCATCTGGCAGCCCCAGGTTTTAATTAGCAGTTTCTTACTCATCTCACTTTCGCTCGTTCAGTTGTACTTAAATCGGAGAGCTATTGCTCAAATTATAGCCGCCATCTCGGCGGTAAGCGGCGTATTGTACTGCTTTAAAAAGCACCTGACTAGTGATCTGACGAATTCTCTGCAAACCCTGATGAAATCTAGTTTTTTGCCCTATATACAGCAAGGTTTTTTGTTAAACAATTTTGTAAAAATAGCCATGGAACGTACAATTAAAAAACGCCAATTAATCAATATGATGAAGAGCAAAAAATGAACAAGTATGACATCGCCGTAATCGGTGGCGGCATGGTCGGGGCAGCGGTGGCTGTTGGGTTTGCCAAGCAAGGCAGAAGCGTTGTAATGGTAGAAGGCGCAGAGCCAAAGGCGTTTGAGGCTTCTCAAGCGTTGGATATTCGCGTTTCCGCGATTTCTCATCAGTCGGTGAAGCTACTTGATTCATTAGGTGCATGGTCCGCGATTGAAAGCATGCGTGTGTGCCCTTATCGTCGTTTGGAAACGTGGGAACATCCTGAGTGCCGTACTCGTTTTCACTCTGATGAACTGTCATTGGAGCAGTTAGGATACATTGTTGAAAACCGTCTAATCCAACTGGGGCTTTGGCAAACTTTCGCACAATACGACAACTTAACGGTGATGTGCCCAGAGCGATTGAAAGATATTCAATTTGCCGAAGTAAACTGTGTAACGCTAGAAAGCGGCGAGCAGTTTGAAGCTAATTGGGTGATTGGTGCCGATGGCGCGAACTCAAAAGTTCGTCAATTGGCGGGTATTGGTGTAACCGCATGGGATTACCGTCAACACTGCATGTTGATCAACGTAAAAACCGAACTCCCTCAACAAGACATCACTTGGCAGCAATTTACTCCCTCAGGTCCACGTTCGTTCTTGCCGTTATGTTCACTAACTGAGGATGGTAAAGAAGTCGGGCAGGGGTCGCTGGTGTGGTATGACTCGCCAAAACGCATTAAACAATTGTGTGCGATGACGAAACCTCAGTTAAAAGAGGAGATCCTACGTCATTTCCCTGCTGAGTTAGGCGATATTGAAGTTTTACAATTTGGCTCATTCCCACTCACTCGTCGCCATGCCCAAAGCTATTCAAACAAGAATTGCGTGTTAGTGGGGGATTCTGCCCATACAATCAACCCACTTGCTGGGCAAGGTGTGAATCTCGGCTTCAAAGATGTTGATGTTCTGCTTTCGGTTACCAATCAGCAAGAGCAACTTAATGATGCTTTGCTCGCCAAGTATGAGCGCGCCCGTCGACCAGATAACTTATTAATGCAAACGGGCATGGATGTGTTCTACAAAGGCTTTAGTAATGATTTAGGTCCATTGAAGTTCGCTCGTAATGCAGCATTGAAGCTGGCGGAAAACTCAGGACCGATCAAAGCGCAAGTATTGAAGTATGCGCTAGGTATGTAAAAGACTTCTGATCACATAGAAAGCGGTCGATAGGAAAGCAATAGATAGAAAAAAAGCGAGCCATGAGCTCGCTTTTTTAATTCGATAAATCAGAGATCTACCGAGTCCAGAATCAGAAAAAAGAAAAAACCCAGCAAACTAATGCTGGGTTTCTTAAGAATGGTGCGGAAGGAGAGACTTGAACTCTCACACCTTGCGGCGCCAGAACCTAAATCTGGTGCGTCTACCAATTCCGCCACTTCCGCAACTTATTCTGTAGTTATCAAGGTAATTGGTAAAACCTCAACAACATTGTGTAATGGCAGGGCTACCTGGATTCGAACCAGGGAATGGCGGCATCAAAAGCCGCTGCCTTACCGCTTGGCGATAGCCCTACTAGTCTTAGCCTTTCAACTAAGTGCTTTCCGATAAAGGAAAGTATGGTGCGGAAAGAGAGACTTGAACTCTCACACCTTGCGGCGCCAGAACCTAAATCTGGTGCGTCTACCAATTCCGCCATTTCCGCAAAGTATAGATTATTTTTAGATGGTGCGGAAGGAGAGACTTGAACTCTCACACCTTGCGGCGCCAGAACCTAAATCTGGTGCGTCTACCAATTCCGCCACTTCCGCATCTAAAATCTATATTAATGGTGGCTACGACGGGATTCGAACCTGTGACCCCATCATTATGAGTGATGTGCTCTAACCAGCTGAGCTACGTAGCCATTCTATATTCTTTAATCAAGTATGGTGCGGAAGGAGAGACTTGAACTCTCACACCTTGCGGCGCCAGAACCTAAATCTGGTGCGTCTACCAATTCCGCCACTTCCGCAACTTGATCTGTAGTTATTGATGTAATTGGTAAAACATCAATAGCATTGAATATGGCAGGTCTACCTGGATTCGAACCAGGGAATGGCGGCATCAAAAGCCGCTGCCTTACCGCTTGGCGATAGACCTACGGGCGATAGTCCTAAGACATATCAAATAATGGTGCGGAAGGAGAGACTTGAACTCTCACACCTTGCGGCGCCAGAACCTAAATCTGGTGCGTCTACCAATTCCGCCACTTCCGCATAATTACTGAGTAAACTCAACAATCAAAATAGTGGCAGGTCTACCTGGATTCGAACCAGGGAATGGCGGCATCAAAAGCCGCTGCCTTACCGCTTGGCGATAGACCTGCAGGCGATAGTCATAAAGACTAATCAAGTTAGAAAAGTATGGTGCGGAAGGAGAGACTTGAACTCTCACACCTTGCGGCGCCAGAACCTAAATCTGGTGCGTCTACCAATTCCGCCACTTCCGCAACTTTTCTGTCGTCATAAAGGTAATTGGTAAAACCTAAACAACGAAATAAATGGTGGCTACGACGGGATTCGAACCTGTGACCCCATCATTATGAGTGATGTGCTCTAACCAGCTGAGCTACGTAGCCAACACAATATTCTTTAAATCAAGATGGTGCGGAAGGAGAGACTTGAACTCTCACACCTTGCGGCGCCAGAACCTAAATCTGGTGCGTCTACCAATTCCGCCACTTCCGCAACTTGATTTGTCGTTACTGATATAATTGGTAAAACATCAATAACATTCCTATGTTTCAAGGAAGAATAATGGCAGGTCTACCTGGATTCGAACCAGGGAATGGCGGCATCAAAAGCCGCTGCCTTACCGCTTGGCGATAGACCTACAGCGCTCTAATAAAAGAGACTTTAATAATGGTGCGGAAGGAGAGACTTGAACTCTCACACCTTGCGGCGCCAGAACCTAAATCTGGTGCGTCTACCAATTCCGCCACTTCCGCATAATTACTGAGTAAACTCAATAATCAAAATAGTGGCAGGTCTACCTGGATTCGAACCAGGGAATGGCGGCATCAAAAGCCGCTGCCTTACCGCTTGGCGATAGACCTGCAGGCAATAGTCAAAAGACTATTCAATATATGGTGCGGAAAGAGAGACTTGAACTCTCACACCTTGCGGCGCCAGAACCTAAATCTGGTGCGTCTACCAATTCCGCCATTTCCGCATATATTGTTTATAGCATTTCAAGATGGTGCGGAAGGAGAGACTTGAACTCTCACACCTTGCGGCGCCAGAACCTAAATCTGGTGCGTCTACCAATTCCGCCACTTCCGCATCTTGAACTCTATAAGCTATCAGTTAATTGGTAAAAACTAACAACTAAATTTTGTCTTTCAAAAGAAAGAATGGTGGCTACGACGGGATTCGAACCTGTGACCCCATCATTATGAGTGATGTGCTCTAACCAGCTGAGCTACGTAGCCATCTTTTTGAGCGAGACAATATAAACCTTCACGCTCTAAGTGACAACCCTTTTTGTCAAAGGAATTCCACTTTAAATAATGGCAGGTCTACCTGGATTCGAACCAGGGAATGGCGGCATCAAAAGCCGCTGCCTTACCGCTTGGCGATAGACCTGCAGACAGTAGTCGTAAAACTACTTAAAACATGGTGCGGAAGGAGAGACTTGAACTCTCACACCTTGCGGCGCCAGAACCTAAATCTGGTGCGTCTACCAATTCCGCCACTTCCGCATCTATTCCTAATTGCTCTTAAAAAAGAACCTTTAGGAATGGTGGCTACGACGGGATTCGAACCTGTGACCCCATCATTATGAGTGATGTGCTCTAACCAGCTGAGCTACGTAGCCAAAACCATGTTTTCTCGTTCTCGTCGCTAAGTTGCCTTGTCGTCGGGAACGGCGCGCATTATGCGAAGTTGAGTGAGATCCGTCAACAGTTTTTTTCAATAAATCCTGCAAAATCCATCGTTCGCTTCCTTTTTAAACAAAGAGGCGCGTTTATGATCTAAAACTGGAAATAAAATGGCTTGCATTAAGGGACTTAATTTCTTGTTGTTTTAGAAAGGTATAAAAAAAGCCAGCGCTATGGCCGGCTTTTTATGTAAATGAAGTGTTTAGAATTCATTCACTTAATTATACGTTGAAGCGGAAGTGTACAACATCACCATCTTTAACGATGTATTCTTTACCTTCTAGACGCCATTTACCTGCGTCTTTCGCGCCGCTTTCACCGTTGAATTGGATGAAATCGTCGTAACCAACAACTTCAGCACGGATAAAGCCTTTTTCGAAGTCTGTGTGGATCTTCGCTGCCGCTTTTGGTGCCGTAGCGCCAACAGGGATAGTCCATGCACGAACTTCTTTCACGCCAGCTGTGAAGTAAGTTTGTAGGTTCAGTAGTTCGTAACCTGCGCGGATAACGCGGTTTAGACCTGGTTCTTCGATACCTAGGTCTGCTAGGAACTCTTCACGCTCGTCGTCTTCTAGTTCAGCCATTTCTGATTCGATAGCTGCACATACAGGAACAACAACGTTGTTTTCTTTCGCTGCAAACTCACGTACTGCATCTAGGTATGCGTTGTCTTCAAAACCATCTTCGTTCACGTTAGCGATGTACATTGTTGGTTTTAGCGTTAGGAAGTTTAGGTAACCAATTGCTGCTAGCTCTTCTTTTGCAAGATCAACAGTACGCGCCATGCCACCTTCTGTTAGTACAGGAAGCAGTTTTTCTAGAACCGTCAGTTCGAATTTCGCGTCCTTGTCACCGCCTTTTGCTTTCTTAGCGTTACGCTGGATAGCGCGTTCACAAGAATCAAGGTCAGCCATTGCTAGTTCAAGGTTGATAACTTCAATATCTTCGATTGGAGATACTTTACCTGCAACGTGAACGATGTTGTCGTTTTCGAAACAACGTACAACGTGGCCGATTGCGTCAGTTTCACGGATGTTCGCTAGGAATTTGTTACCTAGACCTTCACCACGAGATGCGCCCGCAACTAGACCAGCGATGTCTACGAATTCCATTGTGGTAGGTAGAACTTTCTGTGGGTTAACGATCTTTGCTAGAGCATCTAGACGTAGATCTGGCACAGGAACCACACCAGTGTTTGGTTCAATGGTACAGAACGGGAAGTTTGCTGCTTCAATACCCGCTTTAGTTAGTGCGTTAAACAGAGTTGATTTACCAACGTTAGGTAGACCAACGATGCCACATTTAAAACCCATGATAGTAACCTTATTCAGCTTTGAACGTGTGGAGGCGATTTTGTGCTTTTGATAGACCATCCTTAATTAGGATATCTAGACAGCGCACTGATTCGTCAGCTGCGGCGTCTAGTAGCTCTTGCTCTTTCGCTGGAGCTTTGCCTAGTACAAAACCCGCCACTTTATCTTTGTGTCCCGGATGGCCAATGCCGATACGAAGACGATAAAAATCTTTGTTATTGCCCAGTTTGCTAATGGTGTCACGCAGACCATTGTGACCACCGTGACCACCACCTTTCTTAAACTTAGCGACACCTGGCGGTAAGTCTAGCTCGTCATGAGCAACCATGATCTCTTCTGGCTTAATTTGGTAAAACTTCGCAAGTGCTGCGATTGCTTTGCCAGAGAGGTTCATGAAAGTGGTTGGGATTAGCAAACGGAGATCCTGGCCATTGACCATAATGCGTCCTGTTAGGCCAAAGAATTTTGGTTCATTCTTCAGGGTAACGTTGTGAACGCGTGCTAATTCTTCTACAACCCAAGCGCCCGCATTGTGGCGAGTTTTGGCGTATTCTGGTCCCGGGTTAGCAAGACCAACAAGAAGTTTGATTGGTTGAGTCAAGGTTAGGATCTCTCTGGAATCTCAAAAAGCGCAGTATGATAGCACAGAATTCTCGCAGTGGGCGACCAAGGGATTTTCTGCCTATCGATACAAATAAAAAAACACCCCAAAGAGGGGTGCTTTTGAAATCAGTTTAACTGAAATGTTCGTATTAGTTGAACATTGCAGAGATTGACTCTTCGTTGCTGATACGACGAATCGCTTCAGCTAGCATGCGAGATAGGCTTAGTGTGGTTACTTTGCCAGTTGCAGCCATCTCTTTAGATAGAGAGATAGAGTCAGTCACGATAACTTGGTCAAGAACAGAGTTCTTAATGTTGTCCGCAGCGTTACCAGAGAATACAGCGTGAGTTGCGTAAGCGAATACACGCTTAGCACCGCGCTCTTTTAGCGCTTCAGCTGCTTTACATAGAGTGCCACCTGTATCGATCATGTCATCAACGATCACACAGTCACGACCTTCAACGTCACCGATTAGGTTCATTACTTCAGAAACGTTTGCACGTGGACGACGCTTATCAACGATAGCGATGTCGATGTCGCCTAGCGCTTTTGCAGTTGCACGAGCACGAACAACGCCACCTAGATCAGGAGAAACCACTACTGGGTTTTCTAGACCACGAGATTGCATGTCTTCTAGAAGTACTGGTGTACCGAAGATGTTATCAACTGGTACATCGAAGAAGCCTTGAATTTGCTCAGCATGTAGGTCGATAGTTAGAACGCGGTCTACGCCAACGTTAGATAGGAAATCAGCAACAACTTTTGCAGTGATTGGTACACGCGCAGAACGTACACGACGGTCTTGGCGAGCGTAGCCGAAGTAAGGAATTACTGCAGTGATACGACCTGCTGAAGCGCGGCGCATTGCATCAATCATAACAACCAATTCCATTAGGTTGTCGTTAGTCGGTGCACAAGTGGATTGAATGATGAAAACATCACTACCACGAACGTTCTCATTGATTTGAACTGCAACTTCGCCATCAGAAAAGCGAGAAACAGATGCATCACCAAGAGAGATGTAAAGACGATCAGCAATACGTTGGGCTAGTTCAGGTGTTGCGTTACCAGCAAATAGCTTCATATCAGGCACGGTGGAAACCTCGGGTTTGCGTCCAGTTTAAATAGGTCGGTGTGAGGCTGATTGGTATTCAGCCAAAGTCTCTTTTAGTGGCGAAATATTTCGCCCTTGAGCGACAAATGCCGAGACTTTATCAGAGAGTTGTGCAAGGATAGTTTCTGCTTCGGATTTGCTCGAAAATTCAGCAAAAACGCAAGATCCTGTCCCCGTCAATCTTGACGGCGCGTATTGTAGCAGCCATGAAAGTTGCTTATCAACCTCTGGGTAGAGCATTCGTACAATTTTTTCGCAATCGTTTACGCTTGGCGTGTTCAAAAGCGTTTCTAAATCGCGTTTTGGCGTGTTTCGAGTCAAGTCCGGATGTCCGAATATGTCGGCGGTTGCAATAGAAACATTTGGACGAACAACTAAATACCATTTCTCATCTGGATGAGCAGGAGAAAGTTTCTCACCAACGCCTTCAGCAAATGCGGCAAAACCACGCACAAATACAGGCACATCTGCACCAAGTGCAAGACCAATTTCGGCTAATTCATCATCACTAAGATGGGTTTGCCATAGGTAATTGAGCGCAACCAAAGTAGTTGCTGCGTTGGATGAGCCGCCGCCAATGCCACCGCCCATAGGTAAGATCTTATGAAGATCGATATGTGCTCCATAAGAGTATTTCGCATAACGTTGAAGTGCGGTCGCCGCTTTCCAGATCAAATTGTCTTGCAGAGGAACACCTTCGATCTCTGGCGAAATCGTGATCTCACCTGAATCGTTCGCTTGAATGGTTAGTTCATCGCCGTGATCGACGAACTGGAATAGAGTTTGTAACTCGTGGTAACCGTTTTCGGTCCGACCATTGATATAAAGAAAGAGATTCAATTTCGCTGGTGATGGCCAACGGGTTGAAAGATCGATCATTGGGTGATGTTCCATTTTGTGATCACTAAATTAATTTTTACGTCAGACGTACTTAGTTTTAGCTTGTTTGGGAGAGGTAACGTCTGGTTATGCCACTCAATATCACCGTAACGCTGGTAAGCAATATTCCAGTCGTTCAAACCGATCTGTTTGTCCAGTGCTTGGAGAGTATTGGTCGGTGATAGTTGGAAAGAGTCGGCATCTGTTGGTAAGCCAAGTAGCCAATCAGGTAAATGGTCAACTGGCATCATTAAGCCGGTTAATCGGTAAATCAGTTGGTTAGCATCACGAGCGGAGAGTACTTGGTCATCATAGGTTTCGACGGTTGCGCCTTGTGGCGTAATAGTGAGCTTTAATGCGGTTTGACCAAGTAAGGTCGTTAAGCGTAACTGGCTTAATGACGAAGAGTGCTTCCAGAAGAAATTCAGGCTTTGTCTTTGATCGGGACCAATGTAGCCAAGTTTACCTGTGGCTTGAAAATTTTTAATGGTTTCAAGTCGCTGCTCGTGTGCCTGCCACTCTACGCTGGTGACACTTTCAGGAACAGAACTACAACCTGCGAGAACAATGCTCGACATGAGCAAGATGAGAAAGGAGCGTAAGGTCATGTTTGATGGCTTATTAATCAGTTTCATCGGTAATCGCTCACAACTATAGCATTGAAAAGCCGAGTGAAGGAAAACAAATCCGGCTTACCCTTTCAATAAATGCGTGCTTACAGTAAAATTCTGAACCTATTTTATAACCGATCTCAGAGATACCACGTTAGATGTCCTTGCTTGCTATTGGAATCAATCACAATACAGCGTCTGTTGACTTGCGAGAGAAAGTGGCGTTCGGACCCGATAAATTGGGACCAGCACTTGAGCAACTCAGAGACCATGAAGCCGTCAATGGCAGTGTGATTGTTTCTACCTGTAACCGTACCGAAGTGTACTGCGACGTGAAGCAAGGAGCGCGAAATAAGCTTATCGACTGGTTAGCCCAGTTCCATCAAGTTAGTCAAGAAGACTTGATGCCGAGCCTTTATGTCCATGAAGAGCAAGCGGCGATTAAGCACTTGATGCGTGTTTCTTGCGGCCTTGATTCACTGGTACTAGGTGAGCCTCAGATTTTGGGTCAGGTAAAACAAGCGTTTTCTGATTCCCGAGATCATCAGGCGGTGGATGCGTCGATTGATAAGTTGTTCCAAAAGACTTTCTCAGTCGCAAAACGTGTTCGAACAGAAACTGATATTGGTGGTAACGCCGTGTCGGTGGCTTATGCTGCCTGTACATTGGCGAAACACATCTTTGAATCACTGTCTGACTCAACGGTACTGTTGGTTGGTGCAGGTGAAACCATCGAATTGGTGGCAAAACACTTAGCGTCGAACGGCTGTACTAAGATGATTGTTGCAAACCGAACTCGAGAGCGAGCTCTTGGTCTAGCAGAACAATTTGGAGCAGAAGTGATCAGCTTGAATGAAATTCCTGACCATTTACCAAGAGCAGACATCGTCATCAGCTCAACGGCGAGTCCTCTACCTATCATTGGTAAAGGTATGGTTGAGACCGCGTTGAAGAAACGTCGTCATCAACCGATGTTATTGGTCGATATCGCAGTACCTCGCGATGTGGAAGCTCAGGTTGGGGAATTGAGTGACGCTTACTTGTACTCGGTGGATGACTTACAGTCGATCATTGATAGCAACATCGAACAACGTAAAGTAGAAGCCATTCAAGCAGAAGCGATCGTTAGCGAAGAAAGCGCGGCATTTATGACGTGGCTGCGTTCACTTCAAGCAGTGGATAGCATTCGTGATTATCGCAAATCGGCCAACGAAATTCGTGAAGACTTACTAAGTAAAAGCCTGCAATCATTGGCAACCGGTGCAGACCCAGAGAAAGTGCTGCGCGAACTTAGTAATAAACTCACCAACAAACTGATTCACGCTCCAACTCGCGCGCTGCAAAGTGCGGCAGAGCAGGGCGAACCAGCAAAATTAACGGTTATCCGCCAGACCCTTGGTTTGGATGATCTGTAACTCACGCTTTTTATTAAGAAAACGACACTATGAAAGCCTCTATTCTGACTAAGCTAGAAACGCTAGTAGAACGTTACGAAGAAGTTCAACATCTTCTTGGTGATCCTGATGTAATTGGAAATCAGGATAAATTCCGCGCTCTATCAAAAGAGTACTCTCAGCTAGAAGAAGTTACTAAGTGCTTCCAAGCGTATCAACAAGCGCAAGACGATCTTGTCGCTGCTGAAGATATGGCGAACGAAGACGACGAAGAAATGCGTGAAATGGCGCAGGAAGAAATCAAAGAAGCAAAAGAAACGATTGAGCGTCTAACTGATGAGCTACAAATTCTTCTTCTTCCAAAAGATCCAAACGATGACCGTAACTGTTTCCTAGAAATCCGTGCAGGTGCGGGTGGTGACGAAGCGGGTATCTTCGCTGGTGACCTGTTCCGTATGTACAGCAAATACGCAGAAAAGCGTGGTTGGCGTATCGAGGTGATGTCTTCAAACGAAGCTGAACACGGTGGTTACAAAGAGATGATCGCAAAAGTGAGCGGTGACGGCGCATACGGCGTGCTGAAGTTTGAGTCAGGCGGTCACCGTGTCCAACGTGTACCAGCGACAGAATCTCAAGGTCGTGTTCATACTTCTGCGTGTACCGTAGCGGTTATGGCGGAAATCCCAGAAGCGGATCTGCCAGAAATCAAGGCAGCAGACCTAAAAATCGATACATTCCGTGCATCTGGCGCGGGTGGTCAGCACGTTAACACCACGGATTCTGCAATCCGTATTACCCACTTACCAACTGGTACAGTAGTAGAGTGTCAAGACGAGCGTTCACAGCATAAGAACAAAGCAAAAGCGATGGCAGTGCTTGCTGCTCGCATCGTTCAAGCAGAAGAAGAACGTCGTGCAGCAGAAGTTTCTGATACACGTCGTAACTTATTAGGTTCTGGTGACCGTAGTGACCGTATCCGTACTTACAACTACCCACAAGGTCGTGTTTCTGACCACCGCATCAACCTAACCATCTACCGTTTGAACGAAGTGATGGAAGGTGACCTGCAAAGTTTGATTGATCCTGTGGTTCAAGAGCACCAAGCAGACCAACTTGCGGCGCTCGCAGAGAACAACTAATCGATGAGCCAAGTTCAATCTATTGAGCAAGCGCTGAAAAGTGCGACGGCAATATTGACTGAAGGCGGCAAAGAGTCGCCTTCTCTCGATGCAGCCGTACTTCTTTGCCATGTCCTTGGCAAACCAAGAACCTATCTTCTGACTTGGCCTGAAAAAGCATTGGACCCCGAGCAACAAGCTCAGTTTGATGCGTTATTGGCTCGTCGTATCACGGGTGAGCCTGTGGCTTACATTATCGGTGAACGCGAGTTTTGGTCTTTACCTCTTAAAGTCTCTCCATCCACATTAATTCCAAGACCGGACACGGAACGTTTGGTTGAAGTTGCATTGGATAAAACTTACGAGCAGACAGGACCAATCCTTGATTTAGGCACTGGCACTGGGGCGATTGCATTGGCATTGGCGTCTGAGTTACCCAAGCGCCAAGTGATGGGAGTTGACCTTAAACATGAAGCGAAAGACCTCGCAGAGTACAACGCATCGCAGTTAAACATCAAAAATGTGACGTTTGATCAAGGTAGTTGGTTCGAACCTATTGCCAGCGGAACAAAGTTTGCTTTAATTGTCTCCAACCCACCGTATATCGACGAAAAAGATCCACATCTTGCGGAAGGTGATGTGCGTTTTGAGCCAAAATCGGCACTCGTTGCGGATGAGAATGGCTTGGCGGATATTCGCCATATCTCTGATCTCGCTCGTCAATATTTGGAAGAAGATGGGTGGCTCGCGTTTGAACATGGTTATGACCAAGGCGAAGCTGTTCGTGAGATCATGACTCATTTTGGTTTTGAACAAGTAGTCACGGAAAAAGACTACGGCGGTAACGACCGAGTGACACTTGGTTGTTACAAGCCTTCATAATAACGAGCAAGTCAGCAGTAACTTATAAAAGAGAAATGAAATGTACGTAGCTCTAAAACACATTCACTTAGTAACGATCGCATTGAGCGCGACGCTACTATCGATCCGATTCGTATTGTTGATGATGGATTCTCCAAAGCGCAACAACCGATTCCTAAAAGTTTTCCCACATATTGTTGATACCGCGTTACTCCTTTCCGGTATTGGTTTGATCATGGTGACAGGCTTTATTCCATTTACGGATGCAGCGCCTTGGTTAACCAACAAGATCACTTGTGTGCTTGCGTACATTGCTCTTGGTTTCTTTGCTTTAAAGATGGCAAAGAACAAGCTGCTGAGAATTTTCGCCTTCTTTGGTGCTCTAGGCTGGCTAGTGATGGCCGCTAATATTGCCGTATCTAAAAATCCAAACTTATTTGGGTAATCTTCATGCTTGAGTTTTTTGACGAAGATTTTGACAACATGGCGTTGGTGGAAGGCGCGTTAGAACTGAACCACTCCATCAATCCAGACACTAATGTGCATTGGGCAAAGCAAGAATTAGAACGTCTTTATAAAGAAGCGGAAGCTATTCTGGTTCACGAGACGGACGAAGAACAACGTTTTGATTCGTTTCTCCGTTTGTTCTTTTATGAATGGGGCTTTAAAGGCGACGATCAAGAGTACTTTATCTCTGACAATAGTTTCATTGATAAAGTGTTGGAGCGTAAAAAAGGCATTCCCGTTAGTTTGGGGGCGGTCCTACTTTACTTGGGGAACCGACTTGGTTTTCCGATGAAAGGCGTGACCTTTCCGACGCAATTTTTGATCAAAGTAGATTGGATGCACAAAACGCCGGACTACATTAATCCATTTAACGGTGAATACGTCGGTGAGAAAATCCTTCAAGCTTGGCTGATTGGTCAAGAAGGTCCACTTGCAACCTTGAAGCCTGAGCACTTTGAAGAAGCGGATAACCCAACAGTAATAGGTCGTTGGTTGGCATTAATTAAAAGTGCGATGTTGCGTGAAGAGCGTTATACGTTAGCACTACGGTGCACCAACCTTGCGCTGACTTTCGTACCGGACGACCCATACGAGATTCGTGACCGAGGCTTTATCTTCCAACAATTGGAGTGCCATCAGGTAGCGGTTTCAGATTTTCAGTACTTTATTGACCAATGCCCAGACGATCCGGCATCAGAGCTACTAAAATCACAAGTTAACGCGATGAGCGAAAAGCACGTTACGCTTCACTAAATTTTATCGGCATGCTGAAAGCGGCGTGTTGAAGACAGACAAAAGAGAATCAAAATGGAACAGAAAATCGTTAATATTGGCGACATTCAGGTTGCTAACGACAAGCCATTCACCCTATTTGCAGGTATGAACGTTCTTGAGTCTCGTGATCTTGCTATGCAGATCTGTGAGCACTACGTAAAAGTAACCGACAAACTTGGCATCCCATACGTGTTCAAGGCATCGTTCGATAAAGCAAACCGCAGTTCTGTTCATTCATACCGTGGTCCTGGTCTGGAAGAAGGCATGAAAATCTTCCAAGAGCTGAAAGACACGTTTGGCGTGAAGATCATCACTGATGTTCACACTGAGGAACAAGCTCAACCTGTCGCTGATGTGGTTGATGTTATCCAACTTCCTGCATTCCTAGCTCGTCAAACTGACCTTGTAGAAGCAATGGCGAAAACAGGCGCGGTGATCAACGTTAAAAAACCTCAGTTCATGAGCCCTGGTCAAGTAGGTAACATCGTTGAGAAGTTTGCTGAGTGTGGTAACGAAAACATCATTTTATGTGAGCGCGGCTCTTGCCATGGTTACGACAACCTAGTGGTTGATATGCTTGGTTTTGGTGTCATGAAGAACGCATCAAAAGGCAGCCCAATCATTTTTGACGTAACGCACTCGCTACAAATGCGCGATCCGTCGGGCGCGGCATCTGGTGGTCGTCGTGAGCAAACCGTTGAACTTGCGAAAGCGGGTCTAGCAACAGGCATCGCAGGTCTGTTTATTGAAGCGCACCCGAACCCAGATCAAGCTCGCTGTGATGGTCCGTCTGCACTGCCTCTAGATAAACTTGAGCCATTCCTAGCGCAAATGAAGTCACTAGATGACCTAATTAAGAGCTTCGACAGCATCGATATCAAATAATCAGTTTACTGAATGTTTGTGGGAAATGGTCAGCCAATGTGCTGACCATTTTTGTATTGGCATATTCATTCTGCCAAATTATTCGCTTCTCGCTTCTCGCTTCTCGCTTCTCGCTTCTCGCTTCTCGCTTCTCGCTTCTCGCTTCTCGCTTACCAATTGCATTGAAATGCCTGCCAATGTCACAGCAAAACGATTGCCTGTGAATGGGTCTATAATCTGTTGAAACGTAGCGTCAGAGTTGCAGTTGTTAAAATAGTCATTAGTGATCCATGCATCATAATTATGAAATCAATATGTTAGCGTGCAATTCTTCCTATAAACTACGTCAAGTTTTAGCGCTCTTAATTATATGGACGGAGCTCCTTTAAAGGGTTAAGAGCGTCTGCAGTGGACCCCAGACGATAAAAAGGTAAAACAATGAAGCAACGCCTGATTGTAAAAACCGCTTTGAGCGCGGCGATTCTGGCAACTCTTGCCGGATGTGCAACGCAACCAGCACATGAATGGAATGAAGATACAACATACAAACTGACTGTACTGCACACGAACGACCACCACGGTCGCTTCTGGCAAAACAAATACGGTGAGTATGGTATGGCAGCTCGCAAGACATTGATCGACGAGCTACGTACAGAAATTCAAGCAGAGGGTGGCAGCGTTCTTCTACTGTCAGGCGGCGATATCAATACAGGTGTTCCTGAATCAGATCTGCAAGATGCGGAACCAGATTTCAAAGGCATGAGCAAAATTGGTTACGACGCGATGGCGTTGGGTAACCATGAGTTCGATAATCCACTTGACGTGCTATTCAAGCAGCAAGAGTGGGCTAACTTCCCAATGCTGTCTGCGAACATTTACGATAAGGAAACCGGTGAGCGCTTGTTCCAACCTTACGCAATGTTCAATAAGCAAGGCATCAAGATTGCCGTGATCGGTCTAACGACAGAAGACACAGCAAAACTAGGTAACCCAGAGTACATTGGTCAAGTTGACTTCCGTGATCCGAAAGAAGAAGCGAAGAAGCTGATCGCTGAGCTAAAAGAAACTGAGAAGCCAGACCTTATCTTTGCAGTGACACATATGGGTCACTACGAAAACGGCAACCGTGGTGTGAACGCTCCGGGTGATGTTGCGTTGGCTCGCTACCTAAATGAAGGTGATTTGGACATGATTGTGGGTGGTCACTCACAAGAGCCTGTATGTATGGAAGGTCCAAACGTTATTAAGAAGAACTTCAAGCCGGGTGAAGAGTGTAAACCAGATGAGCAAAACGGCACTTACATCGTACAAGCGTACGAGTGGGGTAAGTACGTTGGTCGAGCTGATTACGAATTCCGCAACGGCGAATTGTCTATGGTGAGCTACGATCTGATCCCTGTGAACCTGAAGAAGAAGATCAAAGTTGATGGTAAATCTCAACGCGTGCTTATCCAAGATGAGATCGCGCAAGATGAAGCTATGCTTGATTTCCTACGTCCTTACCAAGAAAAAGGTCAAGGCAAGCTAAACGTTAAGATTGCAGAATCCAATGGCAAACTGGAAGGTGATCGCAATGTGGTACGTTTCCAACAAACGAACCTTGGTCGTCTGATCGCAACAGCACACATGGAGCGTGCGAAAGCAGACTTCGCTGTAATGAACTCAGGTGGTGTTCGTGATTCAATTGAAGCGGGTGACATCACGTACAAAGATGTGCTGACCGTTCAACCATTTGGCAACATGGTTTCTTACGTAGATATGTCTGGTAAAGAAGTACTAGACTACCTAAATGTTGTTGCAACGAAACCTGTTGATTCTGGCGCTTACGCTCAGTTCGCTGGTATTTCAATGACTGTTGAGAATGGCAAAGTAGCAAATGTATTTATCGGTGGCAAACAGCTTCGACTTGATGGTGAGTACCGCTTTACTGTACCAAGTTACAACGCTTCAGGCGGTGACGGCTACCCGAAAGTTAACACTCACCCAGGTTACGTAAATACAGGCTTTACGGATGCTGAAGTACTGAAAGAGTACCTAGAGTCACACAGCCCAATTGACGTAAACGAATACGCGCCTTCAGGTGAGATGGTTTATAAGTAAAAAGCGATTGACTCAAAGTCGCTGATACCATTAACTTAAAGCGCTGCTCCTCACTAGGGGCAGCGTTTTTTGTTTTATAAGGAGAATCTTGATGACTCCGGCCATTAATCTTGCGAAAAAGAAAAAAGTTTCACACACCATTCACCAATATGAGCATGATCCAAGAGCAGACAGCTACGGATTAGAAGCAGCAGAAGTATTGGGACAAGATCCAAAGAAAGTATTTAAGACTTTGCTGTTTTGCTTAAACGGCGAGCCTAAGAACCTTGCCGTTGCGATCATTCCTGTCGATCAAAAATTGAACCTAAAATTGGCGGCGAAAGCTGCGAAAGGTAAGAAAGCGGACATGGCAGATCCTGAAATCGCTCAAAAGACCACAGGTTATGTTGTGGGTGGAATCAGCCCATTGGGGCAGAAGAAAGCGCTGCCTACTTTTCTGCATGAAAGTGCAACACAGCAAGAGACGATCTGTGTGAGCGCAGGTAAGCGTGGTTTAGAAATTGAATTGGCACCCAAAGATTTGTTGAGTCTAACACGTGGTCAATTTGCTCCTCTTTGTCTGTAAATACATGACCAATAAAAAGGACGCTGATGAGCGTCCTTTTTTGATCTTGTGATGGAGCGAATGGTTATTTCTTCAGGCTCAACGTGCCGCCTGTGCGTTTCGTTGGTTTGCTTGGCTTCGCTGCATTTGGATTCATGTAATGCTGCTTAGGCTTGCTCGGTGATTGAGGTTTATTGTGATCACCTTGAGGCTTACTGCGTTCACCTTGTGGTTTCGCTTTGTAGTGCTCTTTTGCAGGGCGTGCATTCTCATCATCACGTTGGCGACGTTTTTGCTGACCTTTTTTAGAATTTGGCGCATGGCGGAATTCATCCGCGTTGTTACCACGGAAGGTACGTGTTTTTTGGTTACGGCGTGCCGTTGAACCTTGGTTTTCTTCGCGGCTATCAAATAGTTTGGCATCGGTCGCTTTACGAATGTTACGACCTTTAGAATCTGTCTTTGACGCTTCCTCTGTGCCCACTGAGCCTTCACACATTGCTAGGATCTCTGCCACTTCATCGTCACTCAGGTAACGCCATTTACCATTTGGAATGCCATCAAGTGAGATGTTCATGATACGTACGCGACGCAGTTTAAATACTTCGTAGCCGAGCGCTTCACACATACGACGGATTTGACGGTTCAAACCTTGCGTTAACACGATGCGGAAAGAGAATTTGGTTTCTTTTGTTACCTTACAAGGTAGCGTGACTGTATCGAGGATCTTCACACCGCTCGACATCTGTTTTAGGAATTCGCCAGTAATAGGCTTATCAACACGTACCACGTATTCTTTTTCGTGGTTGTTACCTGCACGCAGAATCTTATTTACGATATCACCATCGTTAGTCAGAAAGATCAAACCATCTGAGGGCTTATCCAGACGACCGATAGGGAAGATACGCTTTTTATGACCGATGAAATCAACGATATTGCCCGGGATGTCGCGTTCAGTTGTACAGGTGATGCCCGTTGGTTTGTTCAACGCGATATAAATCGGTTTTTCTTTTGCTGCAACAGGGTTTCCATCGACACAAACGTCATCGCCTGGAAGTACTTTTGTTCCCATTTCTGGTTGTTGACCATTAATGGTGACACGACCTTGCTCGATAAGACGGTCGGCTTCACGACGTGAGCAGAAGCCCGTTTCGCTGATGTATTTGTTTAAGCGTTTTGCGTTGTCTTGTGACATGTTGGTCTCCTAACGTTTCACAACGGCGGTTAATAAAGGTTGTCTTGCCGCAGTTAATTGCAGCAAGACAAGATAAGGTCGGGCATTCTAGCACCGAGATTCGAGTTAGCCTAAACGTTTTTGATGACGTTCACGCGTCTCCATTTTCTTTTCAGCACTCTTTCTTAATAGAACGTAAACGGCGCCGCTGCCACCGTGGAATCGTTGTGCACTATGCACGCATTGCACTTCACGGATCTGTTGTAACCAACTGCTGACGAAACTTTTCATTAATGCTGGTGGATTAGAGCGCTCGCCACGACCATGTACGATCACGACGGTACGGATATCCATCTCAATACATTGCTTGAGGAATTTGACTACTTCGTCACGTGCTTCTTTCAGTGTCTTACGGTGCAGATCAAGTCGAGCTTGAATTGGGTATTTACCAAGGCGTAGTTTGCGGTATACACCATCTTGTACACCATCCCGTTTGAACTCGATAAAGTCATCGGGTTTGAGCATTTCTGCATGGTCAATCGACAGGTACTCTGGGTCGTCTTCAGTAAGCCAAATTGCGGCTTCGCGTTTCGCCATCTGAGCGTCCGTCACTTGGTGCACTTTTTTGTGCTCTGCAGTATCGTGGTCGATAGGCTTTACGTCGCCCATCATCTGTTGAAACAGATCAAAATCGTCGTCTTGAGACATAACGGCAATCTCATAAAGAACAGGGTAGGAATAGTAAGATTATATCAATGAGTAGTGCATTGAGATCAAATAAAAAACCGGAGCAGGCAAGTAACCAACTCCGGTGCAAAGCGTTTCTAGAGCTAAGCGAGATCTAGTGAGGAGATTTGTCGTTCATAATCTTGTAAATGAAGAAACCGCCGTAAAACAACATCAGACCAATTGCCCCAAAGATTACTATCATTGACGATAGTCCCACCGCATTACCAAATAGGAGATCAAGCCAAAAGTCCATACGTTTCCTCCAAGATATTTCCGACATGGATAACGTTAATGGGTGGTGTTTTTTTGCACACTGATCTGGATCAATTATGTTGCCAAGGTTAATAAACTGTGTTTTATTGTGGGTTCTTAGTCACATTTCACGTGCTAGTGTTCAGTAAATCGTCAAACGAATTAAGACATTACGTTTTTTTGTAAAAAGCGCTTGCGTCTAACTAAAGAATCCGTAATATACGCATCCGTTGACGGGGATAAGTCCTCAGTTAAACATCTCGGTGAATAGCGCAGCTTGGTAGCGCATCTGGTTTGGGACCAGAGGGTCGGGGGTTCGAATCCCTCTTCACCGACCACTTTCAGAAAGCCTGCTCAATGAGCAGGCTTTCGTCGTTTCAGCGGTCGCAAATTTGGCTTTGATAGTAGCGAACCAAATGGGGTTCGCCTGAAGTTAGAATATGGCTCTTCACCGACCGTATTAGAGAAAGCCGTAGCAGAAATGCTACGGCTTTTTTGTGTTTTACGGCTTTTTGAATCGAGAACGCTTCGCTTCGGGAACAGACTCTGCTCTTCGAGATGCGAGAGAAGGAACGCTTTGAGGCAAATCAGCTTTCATCAACTGGTAAATGAAAACGTAAGAGATCCCCAACTCGCTCGTCCCTCGCTCTTGAGGATGACGAATAAAAAGCACTGAATTCAAAGGCGTCATTCCCGAAAGCGACGAAGGAGCGCAGTCGGGAATCTCTCTATTGTTCTGAGTGATATGATAAAACTGCGCTTCTCGCTAGTTCACATCACAACTAATGTCTTTAATCGGAGTTTCGGACGTCGTGAAACAAACGTAAGCCGTTTTTGGATGGTTTGGACCGATTTTAATGTACCCAGCTTTTAGCTCATCTTCATCAAAAGTAGCGGAATGAGACTGACCAGTTTTGCCATCAAAGTAAGTAGCTTCAAAGTTCTGGTTCATCATATGAGCGACGCGGTTACGAGTATGGGCGGTTGAAAAAGTGATGTTTGCACAACGCATCATAGGCTTTTGGTTAATGAGAAACTGCCCACTTTCTTTATCCAAAACACCGCCTTTTGTATCCGGCGTAATATCAATAGGTTGGAAGTCTTCAATCGTACAAGACGATTTTGCATGGGCAAGCGATGGCAATAGTAGCGCGCTAGCAAGGCATAATAATGAGGCTTTGAACGTCATAAAGGCTCTTATCAAATTTGAAGTTGTTTAAGGATTGACTCGATAGTATCCAATAGGTGACCGCATTTGTCAGCGTGACGTAAGCGTCATTTGCCTACAAATACAACACGATAAGTAGATGTAAGCATACCAGCAAATGGAGCTATCTTCTTTATCCAATATCGCAGTCTGCTTTGTGAGTTTTTGCTAGTGGTTTGACATTGAAACCGCGTTTTTCTAATAGTTCGATTACATTGTCTTTACCTACTAGATGTAAGCTGCCTACCACCACGGTGTATTTACCGGATTTTTTCGGTAGTACACTACCTGTATCGAGTTTCTGAGCCCAGTCGCGGTTACGGGAATAGAGAAAGGCTTCATTGAACTCATCACTTGATTGTTCACTCGCCGATGCTGCTTCAAGTGAGCTACCATCGCCGCTCTTCCAACTGTCGATTAAGCATTGTACCAGTTTGTCGCCACCGTCATATTCTTCAATAGAAGAGAGCAGAAACTCTTTACCGCCATCTTTTTGTCCTGTGATTAAGTCCAATTGGAATTGCACACTCTCCAAAGCAAGTACTGGTACTTTTTGTTGGTCAGCTAAGTTAATTAGGTGCATGTCGACACCTTGATCAGACGCGTAACCAAGTTTGTTCACCAACATTAATTGGATTGTCAAAGCCGCAGACCATGGCGGTGCATTGAGTAACTGTGCTTCTTGTAGACCTAGGTCATTGGCTATTTCAGCAAGATGTTTGCGCTGTGTTTTATCTAAAACATCTCTAGCGTGAAGCGAGGTTTCCGGGTAAGTCACCCCTTCTGTATTTCGAATGTCTGCTTCGATGATTAAACCATTACTGTTTGTCAGGAACCGAGTCACAGCTTCTGGTAATGGATACATGCTTTTATCGCCGACATGTACAGACCCGATAATCATGTATTCCGTCTCGCCCTTCTTTGCCAGCCAGTGTTGTGGTTCGGCTTGAACAGAATAAGAAGTAAAAAAGACGATCAGAGATGACATCACGGACAAGAGTCGAAACATATTTTGCTCCTCGAATTCAATAAGCACTTTATCTATAACATGGTTCGGCAAAATCGTCATTTTTTAAAAAATTGACGAGTTTTAACGGCTAGGAAATGAGAGGTAATTCACGAAAGTGTTTCAATTGAGTTTGTTGTTAATGGTTCACTTAATAACCAATAGTGATCAGAATCCTACAAAATCAGTCGAAACCCATCGATATTCGTGATTGAGATCGCAACAAACTCGTCAAAAAAAGTTAGCCGCTTTTAACGTCAAGTTTAACTTGTTGAAATTATTATGTTTATATTTTTGAATGCTTGGCTTAATTTGAGCCAGATCACTTCTTAGTTTTATTAATTTTACGCTTAGAAATAACTGCTTGTATGTTGAATGCAACTGTTAAGCGCCTCGCATTTAGGTGCTCACCATTTTTAATAAATGTCGTTTTGAACCACTGACTTTTTGGGGAAAGTAAGATGTTGAAACATAGTCTGATTGCTGCTTCTGTTATCGCTACATTGGCAGGCTGCTCTTCACTACAGAGCTCTGAGCAACAAGTTGTAAACTCACTGGCTGATAACCTTGATATCCAATATGAAGTGTTAACTAACCATGGTGCTAACGAAGGTCTTGCGTGCCAAGATATGGGCGCAGAATGGGCTTCTTGTAACAAAGTAAACATGACGCTTGTTAACCAAGGTGAAGCTGTTGACTCAAAAGATTGGGCTATTTACTTCCACAGCATTCGTCTGATTCTGGATGTTGACAACGAGCAGTTCAAAATCTCTCGTGTAACGGGTGACCTACATAAGCTAGAACCAACAGATAAGTTTGACGGCTTCGCTGCCGGTGAAGAGGTTGTTCTTCCATTGGTTGGTGAATACTGGCAACTATTTGAAACTGACTTCATGCCGGGTGCATTCGTTTCTGCTCCAAACGCAGAACCTAAGATGATTGCTTCTCTGAATACTGAAGATGTTGCGTCTTTTGTGACGGGTCTTGAAGGTAATAACCTAAAACGTACACCAGACGACAACAATGTATTTGCAAACGCTGTGTCTCGTTTTGAGAAAAACGAAGACCTAGCAACACAAGACGTATCAACCACGTTACTACCAACACCAATGCACGTTGAAGCGGGTAAAGGCAAAGTAGATATCGCGGATGGTATTGCGTTGCCTAAAGACGCATTCGATGCGACTCAGTTCGCAGCGATTCAAGATCGTGCAGAAGTGGTAGGTGTGGACGTTCGTGGTGATCTTCCTGTAAGCATCACTGTTGTTCCTGCAGACTTCACCGGTGAATTAGCAAAATCTGGTGCTTACGAAATGAGCATCAAAGGCGACGGTATTGTGATTAAAGCGTTCGACCAAGCAGGCGCTTTCTACGCAGTACAATCTATCTTTGGCCTGGTAGATAGCCAAAATGCTGATTCTCTACCACAACTGTCTATTAAAGATGCGCCTCGTTTTGATTACCGTGGTGTGATGGTGGATGTGGCTCGTAACTTCCACTCTAAGGACGCAATCCTTGCAACGCTAGACCAAATGGCAGCGTACAAGATGAACAAACTTCACCTTCACCTAACCGATGATGAAGGCTGGCGTTTAGAAATCCCGGGTCTGCCTGAGCTGACAGAAGTGGGTGCTAACCGTTGTTTCGATACACAAGAGAAAAGCTGTTTACTGCCTC
Source organism: Vibrio sp. Y29_XK_CS5 (assembly GCF_024181835.1). Lineage (NCBI taxonomy): Bacteria > Pseudomonadati > Pseudomonadota > Gammaproteobacteria > Vibrionales > Vibrionaceae > Vibrio > Vibrio sp. Y29_XK_CS5. The sequence continues at coordinate 33,311 of NZ_JAMZAM010000007.1, read as the reverse complement.
AGCTTGGCTCTGGTCCAACGACAGACAACTTTGGCTCTGGCTATTTCAGCAAAGCAGACTACGTGGAAATCTTGAAATACGCGAAAGCACGTAACATTGAAGTGATTCCAGAAATCGATATGCCAGCTCACGCTCGTGCAGCAGTAGTATCAATGGAAGCTCGTTACGACCGCCTAATGGAAGAAGGTAAAGAAGCTGAAGCGAACGAATACCGTCTGATGGATCCTCAAGATACATCAAACGTAACGACGGTTCAGTTCTACAATAAGCAAAGCTTCATCAACCCATGTATGGAATCTTCAACTCGCTTTGTTGATAAGGTGATTTCAGAAGTGGCAGCAATGCACCAAGAAGCTGGCGCTCCACTAACAACTTGGCACTTCGGTGGTGACGAAGCGAAGAACATCAAGCTAGGTGCTGGTTTCCAAGACGTTAACGCAGAAGATAAAGTAAGCTGGAAAGGCACGATTGACCTGTCTAAACAAGACAAGCCGTTTGCACAGTCTCCACAATGTCAGACGCTAATCACAGATGGCACAGTCAGTGACTTTGCTCACCTACCAAGCCACTTCGCGGAAGAAGTGTCGAAGATTGTTGCTGAGAAAGGCATTCCAAACTTCCAAGCTTGGCAAGATGGTTTGAAATACAGTGACGGCGAAAAAGCGTTCGCTACAGAAAATACTCGCGTAAACTTCTGGGACGTTCTTTACTGGGGCGGTACTTCGTCAGTGTACGAGTGGTCTAAGAAAGGTTACGACGTGATTGTTTCTAACCCAGATTACGTGTACATGGATATGCCATACGAAGTTGACCCGAAAGAGCGTGGTTACTACTGGGCAACACGTGCAACGGATACTCGTAAGATGTTTGGCTTTGCACCAGAGAACATGCCTCAAAACGCAGAAACTTCTGTAGATCGCGATGGCAATGGCTTTACTGGTAAAGGTGAAATCGAAGCGAAACCTTTCTACGGTCTATCTGCACAACTTTGGTCTGAGACAGTACGTAACGATGAGCAATACGAGTACATGGTATTCCCTCGCGTCCTCGCTGCTGCTGAGCGTGCATGGCACCGTGCTGACTGGGAAAACGACTACAAAGTTGGTGTTGAGTACTCGCAAAACTCTAATCTAGTTGATAAAGCATCGCTAAACCAAGACTACAACCGCTTTGCGAACGTACTTGGTCAACGTGAACTGGCTAAGCTAGAAAAATCAGGTATTGACTACCGCCTACCAGTACCAGGTGCAAAAGTAGAAGATGGTAAGCTAGCAATGAACGTTCAGTTCCCTGGCGTAACGCTTCAATACTCTCTGGATGGTGAGAACTGGTTGACTTATGCAGACAACGCTCGTCCAAATGTAACTGGTGAAGTCTTCATCCGCTCGGTATCTGCGACAGGTGAGAAGGTAAGCCGTATCACTAGCGTGAAATAATAGCGCTCAGTATTCACTAAAATCATAGTTCCTTACTCAAAGCCCTCAACTTATGTTGGGGGCTTTGTTTATTTTTCTTCGGAAAATAAGCGTGATCAATGTCTAATTATTTTTTATTGATAATTAAGTTTCTAATTTAGGGTGTCTGTCATAGTGTGATCTGGATGTGTATTTAACTGTCAAATAAAAGGGGAGATATGCCTTACTTCACACTTTATTTTTTTGACGAATTTTTAGTTTTTATATCAAACCACTGTATTTAATAAACTTTTTTTAATTTCGAAAATCACGATTTGAATTTGATCACTGTTTTAAACGATTTATTTTTCAATGCGAATTAAATTGCGCAGTATTGCCGTCGCCAGGGAGGCACATCCCAAAGTATGTGATGAGAGGCAAGTGATAGCCAAAAAACTCGTCGCATAACGTGAACAAATAAAGGCAGTAATTATGAAAAACGTTTTAGCACTAAGTGCACTTTCTCTTGTTTTCGCTTCAAGCGCTTTCGCGGGTTCATCTTATGTAACTGGTAACATCCAATTCCACGATGACGGTCGAATTCACGGCTCAGACATGACATCTACGCTAGAAGCGGGTCATACGTTTGATAACCAATTCGGCGGTCTTACGGTTTACACTGAGTTTGATGGTATTCAGCTAGGCAAACTAGAAACTGAAAATGGCGGCGCAGGCAACACAACGCCAGCCATCACTGTAGGTGGTGAGCAATCTTTCAACATCACTGATCATCTATGGGTTGCTGCGGGCTACCAACACCTATTCTCTGCTGGTGAGAGCATCCAGTACCGTCCACTTGTAAAGATCGGTTACAACTTTGATAACGGCATCTCATTGAGCAACCGTACTCGCGCGCACATCGATGCAACGTCTGCAGACGCGAAAACAGACTACCGTATGGATAACCGCATTGGTTACGTAATGAACGAAGATGTGACTTTGAGCTACAACAACGTTTACATGATTGAAGCAGAAACGATGGACCACGAGCTACGTGCAACATGGACTCGTAAGGGCGTTCAGCCTTACTTCGAGTTCCGTAGCCAAGCACACGGTGCGGAAAATGCGGCGGGTGATAGCCTAGTGAACAACGCATTCGTATTTGGTGCGTCTTACGGCTTCTAATTAAAGAGTTTTGTCTTAACTGTCCATTAAGAAAAAGCCCAGCGGTATGTCTCGCTGGGCTTTGTTTTTACTGGTCGTTGCCTTTGTGGAAGCGGTATTCGTAAACCTGACCTTTGTCGTTATAGGCGTAGACGGCGTAACTGTCTTTTTTATCGCCATACTCCATACCCGGTGATCCCATAGGCATGCCGGGTACCGCAAGACCTTTTGCGTTGCGAGGTGGGTTTTCTAAAAAGGCTTTAATGTCGTCAGCAGGAATATGACCTTCAAATACGTAGCCATTAATTTCTGCGGTGTGGCACGAGTAAAGCTGTTCATTCTTGATGCCCAAGTCGCGTTTAACCGCGTTCATGTCATCGTGCAGCTTTTCTTCGACGGTAAAGCCGTTCTCTTCCATGTGTTTCGTCCATTCTCCACAGCAGCCACAGTATGGCGATTTGTGGTTGATGACATCAGCGGCTAATACGTTCGCCGATGTGACAGCAAGCATTGTAAAGGTCAATAGTTTCAACTTCATAATATCCTCTATAAGAAGTGTCGCTTACTTAATGGTAAACAGTCGTAGTCGATTTGCATTACTCACGACTGTGATTGAAGACAGTGCCATTGCTGCGCCAGCAACAACAGGACTGAGTAGGAATCCGAATGCTGGGTAGAGCACGCCAGCGGCGATTGGAATACCCAACGAGTTATAAACAAAGGCACCAAACAGGTTTTGTTTCATGTTCTTCAATGTTGCACGAGACAGTTCGATGGCATGAACAATTGCCATTGGTGATGTATTAAGAATCGTCATTTGTGAACTTTCGATCGCCACATCACTGCCGCTGCCCATTGCAACGCCGAGATCGGCGAGGGCGAGAGCGGGTGCGTCATTAATACCATCACCAATCATGGCGACGGTTTGTCCCTGTGATTGTAGTTGTTTTATATGTTGCGCTTTCTCATCTGGCATCACCTGAGCAATGACTTCATCAATGCCTAATTCGTTGCCGATGGCTGTCGCTACGTGTTGATTATCACCAGTGAGCATCACTGTGTTGATACCCTGTAATTTTAGTGCAGTGACTGCTTGTTTGGCATCAGATTTAATTGGATCAGCGATGGCAATTAAACCAATCAGTTCGTTGTTGAGGGAAATGGCAACCGGTGTCCATGCGTTGTTGGCACAATCTTGAATGGCTTGCTCCATCGCGGAAGTATCTACCTGCTCTGTTTGCATAAACTGCAATGAACCAATCAGCAGTGGTTGTGCTTGGTAAGTTGCAAGAATGCCGCGACCGCGAATGTTTTCAAAAGCGTCCAACTCGATATCTTCAGCCGCATTTTCCTTAGCGTAATCACACACGGCTTTTGCTAATGGGTGCTCAGATTGACGCTCTGCTGCGTATGCTAATGCTAACAAGTGTTCTTGGCTGGTGGCGTGAGTAAATACTTGCTGCACACTGGGTTTGCCCTGAGTTAACGTACCGGTTTTGTCGAATACGACGGTGTCGACTTTGCTCGCCAATTGCAGTGCGTCTGCGTCTTTGATCAAGATACCCAGTTCTGCGGCTTTGCCCACGCCTACGGTGACCGACAATGGTGTTGCTAAGCCCAGCGCACAAGGACAGGCAATAATCAGTACAGTCGTCGTTACCACAAGCATGTAGCTGGCTTTAGGTTCTGGACCTACTGCGAACCAAACCAAAGCAGCAAGGATTGCGATACCGACAACCACAGGGACGAATACAGCAGAAATCTGATCCGCTAATTTGGCAATTGCTGGCTTACTGCTTTGTGCGGTGCGCACCATACGGATAATACGCGCTAGCATGGTATTTGCACCGATGCCGGTGGCTTCAATAATCAGAGCGCCATCGGTATTTAGTGTGCCCGCAGAGACTTGAGCCTCTTGCGCTTTTAACACGGGTACGGGTTCACCAGTTAGCATAGATTCATCAATGTACGATTCCCCCTGAATCACGATACCATCAACGGGCACTTTCTCACCCGGTTTGATGCGTAGCTTCATGCCCAACGTGATTTGCTCAACCGCAATTTGCTGATCGCCATTTTCAGTAATGACGGTGGCTTGCTGAGGTTGTAGGTTAATCAGAGCTTGCAATGAGCGTGTTGTATTTGCCTTTGCTTTCGCTTCTATATAGTGACCAAGAGAAATCAGACCGACGATCATCGCACTTGCTTCAAAGTAAACATGGCGAGAGGCGAGTGGGAACCAATCAGGAAAAATCACCACAAGCATTGAATAGAACCACGCGGCACCAGTACCTAGGGCAACTAAAGTGTCCATGGTGGCACGTTTGTGAGTGGCTGCTAACCATGCGTTAGTAAAGAAGTGCTTACCTGCTGTCGCCAGCAATAATAGACAGAGAATACCTATCGCACCCCAAACCATTTGATCATTGGCATCTCGGATAACCATGTTGCCACCAAATACCCCCCAGAGCATCAATGGTGCACCAACGACTAAGCCTGCGATAGCATCAAGTTTAAAGCGCTTTTGTTGAGCAAGTTGCTGTGCTGCTTGTTTTTCTTGTTGCGTTGCTGCGTCTTGAAGGATTTCTGCTTGATAGCCCGCTTGTTTTACCGACTCGATGATGGCTTGATGAAGCATTTCACTATCTTGGTTTGCAAATACTAACGCGCTCTGCTCTGCAAGATTGACCTGTGCTTTCTCTATGCCTTCGACATTAGTGAGTGCTTTCTCGACCGAAGATACACAGCTGGCACATGTCATGCCTTGAATCAGCATCTGTAGCTGAACATTGGCAGATTCGGGTTGGTTACGATCGAGATGCGCTTCTTTTATTGCGGGCGTTATTTGCTCTGTGACTTCTTCTTTAGCCTCGATAGTCTCGATGCTAGCGGTATAGCCCAATGTCGCAACGAGATCGATCACTTGCTGCTCAGAGAGTAGGGTTGTGATGTCAAGTTGTGTTGTAGCGGCTTGGAATGTAATGACGTCTTGATTTGATTCTAATAAAGAAGAGAGCTTTTTCACGCAGCCACCACAGCTCAAACCCGTTAAATGGAATTGATATTGGTGACCGGCGTGGTAGCCCAGCGATTCGATGGATTCAATAATAGAAGAGAGTGAAGATTCGGTTTTCACCTCTACCATCGTCGGGGACAAATTAATGATCTCAACACTGTGATTGGCATGTAAAGCTTTCTCAACTTTTCTCGCACAGCCCATGCAGTTGAGTCCCGACATAGGTACAACAAACTGATACATAATTTGTCCTCAATAATAGTAATGTGCAGAGCATAAACCTTCCTGCAAGGGGAAGGTCAAGCTTTTCGACGCGAAACAAATTCGTCAAAATCCACTTTATTGAGCCGACCTTACGCCCCTATTGTTGCGAGTTATCTCAAAGTTTTTTCTCTCTGAATATAAAGTTCCGTTAAAACGCCTAAAACCTGAGTGAAGTCGCTCACGATTTTTGAGCTTTTTATATAAAAACGAAGTTGATTAGAACGATTTTGACGTTTTTATATTTTTATTTGTCACTATAAGTGGCTGTTATTTAAATGTTTATATTCTTTTTGATCTTCTCATTTTGAACTTGCTCAGATTGCCGCTGGGAAAGTTTTTTACTGCGAAAAAAGTTTGTCATATTTGCCCCGTCCACACATTGTTTCAAGTTCCTGCAATGTCCTAGTTAGCGAATTTGAAAATGGAAAAAACTAAAAAATATAGGGGTTTAAAATGTCTTACCTAAAGAAAAGCCTACTTGCTACTGCAATCACAGGCATGATGTTCAGTGGTTCAGCTTTTGCTGATGGTGCAAACAGTGATGCAGCGAAAGAGTACCTAACTAAAGACTCTTTCTCTTACGAAGTTTACGGCATTATCGCGATGCAGGCCGCGTACCGCGATTACGATTCTGGTGATGCAAAACAAGATGATAACCTTGGTGGTATGCAGCTAAACAACGAATCACGTATCGGCTTCCGTGGTAAAAAGCAATTCGCTAACTTTGAGCCAACGTTCATTTGGCAAATCGAAGGTGGTTACGTAGACCCAAGCTTCGGTGGTGAAGGTGCAGGTCTTGGTGAACGTGACACATTCGTCGGTTTTGAAAGTGCTTCTTGGGGTCAAGTTCGTCTAGGTCGTGTTCTTACTCCAATGTACGAGTTGGTTGACTGGCCAGCATCGAACCCAGGTCTAGGCGATGTTTACGACTGGGGTGGTGCGATCGGTGGTGCTAAATACCAAGACCGTCAATCAAATACTATTCGTTGGGACTCTCCAATGTACGCTGACAAATTCTCTATCGACGCAGCAGTTGGTGCTGGTGATAAAGCTGGTCTAGGTGCGGGTGATGACTACTGGGGCGGCATCGCGGCTCACTACAAGTTAGGTCCACTACAATTGGATGCAGCTTACGAAGGTAACCGCAACATTGAAGCTGAAGGTCAAACTTGGGAAAACAACACATACCTAGTAGGTGTTCAAGGTTGGTTTGAAAACGGTATCTCTTTCTTCGCTCAATACAAATACATGGAAGCTGACGCAAGCAACGGTGTAAACGAGAAGCAAGATGCAATGTCAGCAGGTCTGATGTACACAACAGGTGACTGGCAGTACAAACTGGGTTACGCAGCTAACTTCGATCTAGAACGTGACGGTAAGACACTATCTAACACATCTGATGATGTTGTTTCAGCACAGATCATGTACTTTGTTGACCCATCTGCAGTGCTATACGCTCGTGCACGTATGAACGATTTCAACGAAGGTCTAGATGGTCTAGATGATGCAGCTCGCTGGACATCAGGTACTAACGGTGACTACAACGAATACTCTGTAGGTGTTGAATACTACTTCTAATAAAGAAGCAGCTAAAAGGGCGGAAACGCCCTTTTTGTCTTGATACTTATTCACATAAGCCATTGGAATGACTGGCCTGTTAGTTTCAGTGGCTTATCTAAATTGGTATAAAACGAGAAAACCATGATGAAAAAAACAACCACACTATTAGGACTTTGCGCAATCCTTTCTGCGCCTGCATTTGCTGCTCAACTGACTCTGCAAGCGGAATTGGTTCCTCGCGTTCTCAACAGTGAGTTCGTCTACCCTGAGTGGATCTCTGACAACAACAGCATCAAAGTTGAAGATGGTGCAAACCAACTTGCTGTAAATGTTGGTCAAATTGTGTTTGAAGATGGCAAGCGTCGTAAGTTTGATTCACAGCCGCTTTTACTTGAATTTGATGCACCGAAAGATGCTGAGCTTACGCTGACATACAACAAGTTCCGCACTATTGAAGAAGCCAAGGCTTTTGAAATGGACCCTAAACTGACGCTAAAAGATGCGAACGGCAAAGACGTTGAGTTCTCAATGGTTCAACTTCGCAAAGGTGGTTTACAAGGTTTCCGTGACTACGAACGTGAAGTCGCTGACTACAACCAAGCAATGAACAAGCAAACGACGAAAGCGAGCATTGCAGCTTCTCCAGCGGTAACAAAAACACTGAAAGAGTCGTTCAACGATCTAAGCCGTGAAGAGCAGCAAGAGTTCATGCAATGGGCAATGCGTAACCTAAAGTAATCTGGTTTTCTTCTTTTATATAGGCTTTCTATAGCGATAGTAGTTATCTAGCAACAATTGTACTTAAGAGATAAATCAAAGGGCAGCATCGTGTTCGGTGGCTGCCCGTTTTTATTTCTGGCGTTAAACCACAAGGAAGGATTGTAGTATTGACTTACGGTGGTAAAATGTCGCCACTTTTATCCTTGACATTACAACGAGAGCCTTCTCGTTGCTCATTATCCCTAAGGAACTCAAATGACGGTTAAAACTCGTTTTGCTCCTAGCCCAACTGGCTACCTACACGTTGGTGGTGCTCGTACTGCACTTTACTCTTGGCTATACGCTAAAAACCAAGGTGGTGAATTCGTTCTACGTATCGAAGATACTGACCTTGAGCGTAACTCTCAGGAAGCGGTTGATGCGATCCTAGAAGGCATGGAATGGCTAGGTCTTGAGTGGAACGAAGGTCCTTATTTCCAAACTCAACGTTTTGATCGTTACAACGAGATGGTTGATAAGCTTCTAGAAGAAGACAAAGCATACAAATGTTACGCGTCTAAAGAACTGCTAGACGAAGTTCGTGCAGAGCAAGAAGCAAACAAAGAAATGCCTCGCTACGATGCTAACCATCCAAAAATCAAAGCGGCAAACGAAGCGGCAAAAGATGGCGATCCATGTGTTATCCGTTTCCGTAACCCGAAAGAAGGCAGCGTAGTATTTGATGACCAAATTCGTGGTCGCATTGAAATCCGCAACGACCAAATGGATGATCTGATCATTCGTCGTACTGACGGCTCTCCAACGTACAACTTCTGTGTTGTGGTTGACGACTGGGATATGGGTATCACTCACGTTGTTCGTGGTGAAGACCACATCAACAACACGCCTCGTCAGATCAACATCTACGAAGCGCTAGGTGCGCCAGTACCAACATTTGCGCACTGTGCAATGATCCTAGGTGATGACGGCGCGAAACTGTCTAAGCGTCACGGTGCAGTATCTGTAATGCAGTACCGCGATATGGGTTACCTACCTGCTGCGCTAAACAACTACCTAGTGCGTCTTGGTTGGTCTCATGGTGATCAAGAAATCTTCACTCAAGAAGAGATGATCAACCTATTTAGCCTAAACGCAGTATCTAAGTCAGCGTCTGCATTCAACACTGACAAACTGCAATGGTTGAACAACCACTACATCAAAAACTCAGATCCAGCGTACGTTGCACAGCACCTACAATGGCACCTAGATCAACAAAAACTAGACGTAACTAATGGTCCAGCTATCACGGAAGTGATCAAGCTTGTTGGTGAGCGTTGCAACACGCTTGTTGAGCTAGCTGAGCAGATTCGTTACTTCTACGAAGATTTCTCTGAGTTTGAAGCGGGCGCAGCGAAGAAGCATCTACGCGGCGTAGCTAAAGAGCCTCTAGAGCTTGCTCTAGCGAAAGCTGAAGCACTGACTGAGTGGACGACAGCGAACATCAAAGATGGTGTTATCGCAGCTGTGTGCGAAGAGCTAGAAATCGGCATGGGCAAAATCGGTATGCCACTGCGTGTTGCAGTAACAGGTGGCGGTCAGTCTCCTTCTGTAGACGCAGTAATGGAACTGATTGGCAAAGAGCGTTGTGTTGCACGCATCAAAATGGCTCTTGAGTTCATCGCTGAGCGCGAAGCAAACGCATAATTACTTGAATAAATAATCAGAAAGCCGCGATATATTTCGCGGCTTTTTTGTGCCTGACGTTAAGAAAACATCTTAACTCAACATAAATGACGTCGAAATCTGTATGTTTTCCCAACAATAGTTCGAAAGGTTAATAAGTTTTACTTATCCAAATATATCCTCGACGAATGTTTTTTTGACCTTTTAATACAAAATATCTCTCTGACTTAGCACCAAAATCCATAAAGTTCCTTAAATATCGTCTCATTAATGAGAAGTTAATTTGCTTTACTTATTTTATTTTGAAATGACACGCAAACGTTTGCGTCATTGCTATTACTCGTATTTGAGTGCTCTAGATCACATAAAGTCATGCTTTTCGATGACATTAAATTGACAGTTTTGGGATTTGTCTTGGGATTTCTTGGAGTTATAGTGCTCGCCGTCAGTGAAGCAGCAATATGCATCACTGGTCAGGATCCATACCCAAGTAACTTTTATGCAAAATTGCGGAAGTTACTTCGGTATCAAAATCAAAGGATTTGAATAAAAGAATTGAAATACAACGTCAGTCAGGCGGCGCATTTCGTTACGAACAAGAGAACTTCTTTTAGAGGAATCAATAATGAAAAAACTAGCAGCGGTAATTTCAGCTTCTTTACTTATGGCTTCAGCAGCACACGCAGAAGTGTACGTGGGCGGTAAGATGGGTAAGTCTTGGATGGAAGACGCTTGTGTAGCTGGTCAAGCTTGTGACAAAGATGGCTCTACTCTAGGTGCTTTTGTTGGTTACGAAATGAATGACTACTTCTCAGTAGAAGCAGGCTTCGACAACCTTGGTGATTTTGACCAAACTTCTTTCGGCGGTCACGTAGAAGCAATCACTCTTGCTCCTAAATTCAGCCTACCAATCACTGAAGACATCGCTCTTTACGGTAAAGTTGGTGGCGCATACCTAATGATGAACGACGGTAAAGACGATTACTCTTACCTAGGTGCGGCTGGTCTTGAGTTCAACGTTAGCCAAAACGTAACAGCACGTGCGGAATACCAAACAATCACTGACATCAACAACGATTCAGTAAAAGCAATGGGTAACACAGCAACTCTAGGTGTGTCATTCAAGTTTGGCGGTCAAGACGAAGTGGTTGTTGAAGAAGAGCCAGTAGTTGAAGAAGTAGTAGTAGAAGAAGTTGTTGCACCAGTTGTTGTAACGAAAACTTTCGAAACTCAAACAATCGGTACAGGTAGCTTTGCGCTAAACAGCACAACGCTTAAACCTGCGAGCGCAGCAAAACTAGACGACCTAGTAGCGTTCTTAAACGAGTACCCACAAGCAAACGTTGATGTAATTGGCTACACAGATACTTCTGGTCCAGCGGCATACAACCTAAAAGTTTCTGAGAAGCGTGCTGAATCTGTAGCAAATGCTCTTGTAGAGAAAGGTATCGATGCTTCTCGCATTCACGCTCGTGGTGAAGGTGAAAACAACCCAATCGCTTCAAACGACACTCGTGAAGGTCGTGAGCAAAACCGTCGCGTAGAAATCGTTGTTCCTGAGTTTGAATACCAAGTTCAACAATAATCGCGAAATCTAACACTAACCGTTAGAAAGCTAGATACGAAAAGCCCCAAAGAGTTCGCTCTTTTGGGGTTTTTTTATATACCCAAGTGATTTTAAGATTCCGGATTCAGAGCGTTGTCATTGATTCCCTATTTACCGAAAGCAAGCAAGGAAAACAACGTAGCGTACCTGCTCATTCCAAGTTGTTTGACGCAGCCATTGGTTTAATAAAAAAGCGAGTCAATGACACACTCCCAAAGGGGACTCTTTGCAAATAGCAAGAACCTTGGCTTGTATACTTTGTTGTCGATTCTTGATTTAGGTCCACTAGACCTTTAAATCGTCGCCGCGTCTACAAAACAAGTCATTCTCGCTGAACCCTGCATCTCGAGGTTACTTGGGTATATCTGTTTATCAGCGAAGAACACTCAATGAAAGGAAGGAATAAAGGTCACTTGAGGTCAATGCTGTTGAGACGCCCCATAAACGTCAGGATTTCCAGGTTATCTTTGTGTGCATCCAGCAACGCTTTCTTTGTTTGCATATAGGCGGCCAGTTTGCCGTACTTGTTAATAGAGCGCACGACCGTTTTATATTTGTACTCGCCAGCATCGTTAAACTCACGCCATTTCGCAATGTAGCAGGTGTCTCTATTATCAGGATCCTCCAGGGTAGGGTTAGGCTTATGGACAATCTTTGGTTCGACGCTATGCGGCAGTCTGGTCATTAAATAAGGGTCTTTCAGCAGACGACGCCAAAATTTACCCCACATCTCCCGTCCAAGCTCGTTACGCAGCTTGATAGCCTTTTTAAGCCCTTTCTTTTCTCCAATGCGAACGAAACCTACGGAGCGGTGTAAAACCGTGTCATCCGGTGTGTGGATATGAATCTTGAAGGCCGTTTTGCCCTTCGAGATGAAGCGGTGTCCAGTGTTTGTAATTAAATTGCTCTTAGACATAGTGCTAACTAATAGTTTTGTTAATAGCTAAAAGGGTAAGCAAAACTCATAGATAATTAAAGTAATAAAATACAAAACTGTAAATAGCATGAGTATTGAATCTTTTCTGATACATCTAAATCAAGACAGAATTCTTGAGTTAGGCACTCCCTCAAAGCCGGCAAAAAGTTTGTCTGCTAAGAGTAGTCGATAAAGGCAAGGCGTCATCATACAATCGTTATCCTGATAACCTTAGAAGTGGTGAAGAGTTATGGAGTCGGATGGCTCAGTCGACGTAGACGTTACGTTTAACACTGATTTGAAGTGGCTGCGATTGATGATGGAGAAAATGGATGAGCGGCTTACTAGACTAGAGAATCAATCAAAGTAATGAAGAAGAGCCCGCATTAAACAAGTGGGCTCTATCTTTGTTATGTCGGGATTTATCAGGCATGGTTATTTTTCTAGGCTTTTTAAAACTGATTCAACATATGAATCTAATCTTGCCAAGTGTTCTTGAAGCTGTGAGCTACTGTCACCTTGTGGGGATATAGCAGTTTCGATCAATTTCAGTACGGCAGTCGTTACGATTACTCGCTTTTCGCTTTCGCCCATTTTTAGATAAGGAACATACCATTCGTTATTTTGAGTACAGCGCGGGGTGGTCATTGACAGACAGCTAAGACATGTATTGTGCATCGTTATATCTCTCTTTCTAGTTTGATTAAAATCTCACATTCTCGCAGCGCTTTTTCAGATGTATTCTCTTGAAAAATTGTCCACCAACGTTCAAGAACCAAACAAATCTTATTGCCATACATCAAGCGATCACCAACAGATGGGATATTTACCATTTCAATATCAAAGTCAGGGGAACCGATAAGTTCTTCAAATGAAACATCAGTACCTTCAAAGTAAAAGTTTACGTGCATAAGAAACTACTCCTCCGTTTTATTTTCAGTTACACAATATATCTTTTTTCTTACCTGTCAACCTAAAAAATTCATTTAAATCAACGCTTTAGTGTCAGTATTACATCTGCATGGATACAAAGGTTCATTTGTGTTCTGCTCTAATTTTTTAATTGCCAACCAAATCGTTTTTTGTGGATAGTTGGGTATAGAGTCACGACTTGCTAAAGAATATTTGAGGGACTTTTTTTGTTCAGTTACTTGGATGATACTTCCTGTCGAGTAGTCATTTTTAAACAACATGTTAGTTCTCACTGTTCGGGGGGGCTTGATTTGCTCGTTTTTCAAACAAGAGAAATTTTGTAAGACTAGTTGTTAACTCAGTTAGAAAGTTTGATTAAGAGTCGGAAGGTGTAGCCATTTTGTGGATACAAACAAAAACGCCTTAGCTAAAGTTATAGCTAAGGCGTTGATCTATGTGGCGCCCCCAGTAGGATTCGAACCTACGACCTGTCCCTTAGGAGGGGACTGCGCTATCCAGCTGTGCCATGGGGGCGTAATCAAATAAGATGCGTTGCCTATGATATTCAAAAGTAGGCATATGGCAATGCTTTATATGTGCATCTACAACATCTTGTTCATTACGTCGCCAATTTGCACGCTAGACGCAAGGTTTGGCTGGTCAATCGTGAGCTCCGCTTCGTGTTCGTAAACACGAGAAACCGTTAGGGTAATTTCACTCTGAGACACCTTGTTACGCGGCAAGCCATTTTGATCGATGAACGACGCCGTGTGCCAAAGTTGTAGCTGGTCGCCTTCTTTTACGCCGTGCATACGACCAAGATCCATGGTTACGGTATTGCCAAATACTGCAACGACTTCAGGAAGCGTGATCTTACAAGACAGCTCTGATTCTAGGTCTAGCATGATATTGCGGCTCACACGCAGCATCATCTCACCGTAAGTCGATGCCCAGAAACGTGCGCTACGAGTATCTACTTGACTGGTTTTTGCAAAAGGCCAGTGTGCCACTTCACGATAGTTTTTGTGGTAGACCTCGTGACCTGTTTTGCCATCAAAGACTTTCATCTCTAGTGCAAACTGACGGTTGATCACATCATCTTGGAGTAGTTTGGCATCAATGGTTGCCGTTAAGTCTGTAATCACACCACCGATGATGTACTGAGCGCCATTATCTTGAGCAATCATCTGGGTGCGTTCTGGTGACTTCGCTGAGATCGAATAGTCTGTGGTGCCGACAGAAACAAAGCTGCGCGATGTTTGATCTAACTGGCGGTTGACGACGTGACTAAAATCATTGCCCACGTTGTAGATCTGTCCCATCACCGCTTGCTGCGGAGAGGCAACATCAATATTGCCGACTAATACCGTCTTCTTGTATTGATTCACGTGGCAACCCGTTGCCGACGGATAGATGTCCACTCGGATCCTCATTTCCATCTTGCCGCCACGTTTACGTTCAGATTCTACCAAGATGTAACGTACTTCATGGTTCGTGAATTGGTACTCTTTACGGCTTTCTTCTAGCAGTGGCATCAAGTTACTGATGCTACCGATATCCGCACCCGAAAAGTTGACGGCTTTAAAGAGTGCGTCCTCTAACGCATGTAGCCTTGCCGCTTCATCTGAAGAAACGATCGTGGCAACGCCTGTCACTTCATACCAAGATGCCACCGCACGAAATGGTAGGATCAATATGAAAGTGATTGATATAAGGCTAAAAAATATTTTTTTCATTGTTTGTAACCGTTCGGGTATAAATATTGCTTTACCAATTTCAGTGAAGTTTGGTGAGCTTTCTTTCGTTCGACAAACAGAAGAAAAGCAAAGACTGTTCCAAGATTGCACTTTATAGAAATGAAGTCAGTAAAGAGCAGTAACACCTAAGATTATCTGGAGAATCAAACCATGAAAAGATGGCTTGTTGCCGCATCGATGATGACGCTTTTAACATCGTGCGCATACTCACCAATTTATAATGGTAAAGAACCGTACTCTGGCAGTCAGTTCATGTTAATGGACAGTCCACGCCATACGATGGATTTCTTTATTGAAAGCATGACTGAAGAGTTGATGGTTTCAAACGTTGCAGTGTCGTCACGTACGCCCGTTGCGATTACTTCTTTTGTCGACCTGCAAAACATGGATTCAACCAATTGGTTGGGTAACTCAGTATCGGAAGGGTTTATCCACCAGTTCCAACGTCGCGGTTTTAAAGTTGTCGACTTTAAAACGACAGGTTCAATCCAAGTAACCCAACAGGGTGATTTCGCTCTGAGCCGAGATTGGCAAGATCTGGCACAAGAGCAAGAGATCCAGTACGTATTGACGGGCACAATGCTACGTCAAGAAGGCGGTGTCCTCGTCAACGCACGCATTGTCGGTATGCAGAGCCGCATTGTTGTTGCTACGGCGCAAGGCTTCTTACCTGCGGACCGTATCGGTCGTGATCTGGATACGCTTAATAGCATCCGTACTCAAGATGGTGTGTTAATTCGTTCTGACCCAACTATCCGTCAGCCATACACAGTGATTCTCCGCCCGTAGGAAACAGACATGAAGAAGTTATTATTTATTATCGCGACCTTAGTGCTGGTGGGTTGTCAGCCTCTGCAGCAGATGCGTCAAGACGAAATTTTAGTGGCGGTGGGTTATGCAAGCGTTAGTGAGCAAACCGGTCGCACAATGGAAGAGAAGCGCGTTCGTGCAATGCGTGCATCTAAGATCGATGCGTACCGCGAACTTGCCGAGCAAGTATATGGCATGCGTGTAAGTGGTCGTGCGCAGTTGGAAGACCAACGTTTAGGCATTGAAAGCACAAGCGGTGCTGTAGACGGTGTGATTCGTGGTGCAGAAGTGGTACGTAGTTACTTAGTTGAAGACAGCTATGTGACAGAGTTGCGTTTGGATATCCGTAAGATGGATAAATTGCGCGACTACGGTGAAGTGCAGCAGGTGCCTGAGAAGCGTCAGCAGACCTTGTTCTAATTCAATCTTCACTAAACAGATGATCTTTTTGAGCGGCTGATTGGCAACAATTGGTCGCTTTTTTATGCGTGATACTTTTTGGGAATGAGTGAAGCTAATAAGCTTGCTGTATTAGACGGCAGTTTAAATAGACTGAGGGACAGAAGAAAAGAGCTAGGCTTTGATGTTGGTGCCTAGTGTGGAGATGGTGTGAGTTTTACCGCCGGAGTTGTAAGTCATGCCGACCTTTCCATGCGTGCGTTGAAGCATGTTGTTGAGTTTATTGAAACTCGATTGGGCACGATTGAGCGATTCACCATTCATTTGGTTTACTTGCTGACAATCGAGAACGATAGATTGGATTTGAGCGACAACCTGACTCAGGTTTTCATCTTCGGTAAGTTGATTGACGTGCGGGTGAGAGGCGATTCGCTGGTCGGTGGTTCTTAGTTGACCAATGAGTGTCATCTTTTCCTTGGCGAGTTTTTCGATCTCAGTAGACACACGAGCGCTGATCGCCTGTGTTTCTTGACGTAACACACCAGAAAGTGCTTTTGCATTTTCTAGTTGGAAGTTTACAAGATCGACTAATGCTGCCATGAATACTTACCTTGGGCCTAAGTCAGTTAGCTTTTGCCTTGCAATTCATTTTCAAACTTAATCATATTGTCAGCCAGCTTTTCTGGGTCAACTTTGTATGAACCGTTTGCAATTGCTTCTTTAATTGCCGCCACTTTCGCGCTGTCATAAGCCGGAGAAGCTGCCATATCCTTTTGGAGTTTGCTGACTGCTTTGCCTTGTTGGCTTAATGATACCGCGTCTTGTTGTGCTGGCGCTTTCTTTGATTCTGTTGTGCTGGTCGCACTAGAATCAGTACGTGCAGGAGCGCGACTTGTCGTCGTCATCATCTGACCTGAACGTATATTATCTATACCTGCCATATCTCAACCTTAAACTCGTATCGTAATACTGGTATCCAGACTATCGACCAAGCGCAAAATAACTTTAGAGATTTTTTGCATTTTTATTGATCGATTTGCCGTACACCAGCCTACCTTAGAAGGTGATGGTGATTTCCGCAATACCTGTCACAATTCCTTCTATTATACGTTGGGACTTATCATTTTTCACTCTTACTTGATCACCAGATGATCCATCTTGTAATGCCGTACCCTGTGTGGTGATGGTCATGCCGCCTTTTACGGCTCGAATCGTCACTTTTTCATTTCGGCAAACTACGCACACATCGTTACGTTCGACCACGTCACCCAAGCGAACATTGCGTTTTAACTTTGCGCCAACTACTTGCTCAAAGCTAGTAAAGCCATCTTTGCGAAAACGCTGAAGCTCGATCATTGATGTGGTGACATCTGAAGCGCTAATGATCTCGCCGCGACCCAATTGGCGGGTAGAAACGATCATTGGCACTGACGCTGAGATCCTAACTGGGACATAAACTTTCCAGTTGTCAGCCAGACATTCGACTAAGACGTTGATGTTGCTACGTGTGCTACTGGTTGATGATGCAGACGTTTCCAGTGGCTCTGGGCAATCCGTGGCTTTGATACGTGGATCAATATTTGCCGCATTGACTGTTAATTTCCCTCCCGCTGGCTGCTCTACCGTGCTAAGAATGTGCTGTTCAGCGGCGGTTCTGATTTGCTCAATTTGACTTTCCGTTGCTGAATGAACAAAAAAGCTAAACATACTGAGCAAAATGCCGATAAACTTAGCGTACTTTGTAAATAACGCTCTACATATTGTCATAGTAAATGGTGTCGAATTCATATTATGATACGCCATACTGTTTCTCTGGTATTATGCCTGCCAGTGGTAGAGTATCATTTAAAAACAAAAAGTTTGAGATGGAGATGAGCATATGACGGGGATTCTTGACTCGGTGAATCAGCGTACGCAACTCGTCGGCCAAAACCGATTGGAGCTACTTACTTTCCGATTGATGGGTCGACAGCGCTACGGCATTAACGTATTCAAAGTAAAAGAAGTACTTCAGTGCCCTAAGCTGACTTCGATGCCAAATCTACACCCGCTGGTTAAAGGTGTCGCTCATATCCGTGGCCATACCGTGTCAGTGATCGATTTAAGCTTGGCTATTGGTGGTCGTCCGACGACTGATATCGACAAGTGTTTTGTTGTGATCGCTGAGTTCAACCGAACAATCCAGGCGTTCTTGGTATCTTCTGTTGAGCGTATCATTAACATGCACTGGGAAGCGATTTTGCCGCCGCCAGATGGCGCAGGTAAAGCACACTACCTAACGGCAGTCACTAACATCGACAACGAGCTAGTTGAAATTCTGGACGTTGAGAAGATCTTGGCTGAGATCGCACCAGTAGATGAAACCATGGATTCAACCATCGGTGAAGAAATTGCAGTCGCAGAACAAGAAAAGCCAATCGTACGTCGTATTTTGATTGCGGATGACTCTACGGTTGCGCGTAAACAGGTTGAACGAGCAATTACTTCTATCGGATTTGAAGTTGTCTCTGTGAAAGATGGTAAAGAAGCGTACAATAAGCTGATCGAAATGGCACAAGAGGGTAGTATCTACGATCAGATCTCCTTGGTGATTTCGGATATCGAGATGCCAGAGATGGACGGCTATACCTTAACAGCTGAAATTCGCAGAAATGCAGATTTGAAGAACCTTTATGTTATCCTTCACTCCTCATTGAGTGGCGTCTTCAACCAAGCCATGGTTGAGCGTGTAGGTGCGAACACCTTCATTGCGAAATTTAACCCAGACGAATTGGGTAACGCGGTTAAATCTGCTTTAACACAATAAAAGAGACATTAATGACTGCTATTACAATCAGTGATCAAGAGTATCGTGACTTTAGCCGTTTTCTAGAATCACAATGTGGCATCGTATTAGGTGACAGCAAACAGTACCTAGTGCGCAGTCGACTGAGCCCGCTTGTGACTAAGTTCAAGCTTGCTTCTTTGTCGGATCTGCTGCGTGATGTCGTGACAGGTCGCAATCGTGAGCTGCGTATTGCTGCTGTTGATGCAATGACGACTAACGAAACATTGTGGTTCCGAGATACTTATCCGTTCACGGTATTAGCTGATAAACTATTGCCGGAGATGGCGGCAAACAAACGACCAATCAAAATTTGGTCTGCAGCCAGCTCGTCAGGTCAAGAACCTTACTCAATGGCGATGACTGTTCTGGAAACACAACAACGTAAACCAGGACTGCTTCCGAACGTATCGATTACGGCTACGGACATCTCATCGAGCATGTTGGATATGTGTCGTGCGGGTTTGTACGACAACCTAGCATTGGGACGTGGTCTTTCTCCTGAGCGTCGCCGCACCTTCTTTGAAGATGCGGGAGACGGTCGCATGAAAGTGAAAGACAACGTAAAACGCCTAGTGAACTTCCGTCCTCAGAACTTGATGGACAGTTATGCACTTATGGGCAAATTCGACATCATCTTCTGTCGCAATGTACTGATTTACTTCTCGCCAGAGATGAAGTCTAAAGTACTAAACCAAATGGCAAACAGCCTTAACCCCGGTGGTTACTTATTGCTTGGTGCGTCAGAATCGCTAACAGGTTTGACTGACCGATTTGAAATGGTGCGCTGCAACCCTGGCATTATTTACAAGTTAAAATAGCGGACTCTTTAACCCATTCTAAAGCCTGACCTTGTGTCAGGCTTTTCTTTTTTATTCGATTTTCTTTTTCCTTGTCTTTTTTCACGTCTCTTATTCTTACATCGCTTTTTCGCGCCCTTGTCCTAAAAGCTCACGCCATTTTTGCCTGCTCCCGACCATAGGGTGTATATTTTTTAAAGAGTCGAGCTCATTACTCGATTCGTATGACACTCCATCAATAACATTGGCTTGCTTATTGCAAACCACTACGTCGATAACTGAAGCGGCAAAATGGCATGTTCTATTTTTGGCACGCTAATTGCTTTTTAGTTATTAATTACGGTCAGTTCTTAATGTAGAGGCAAACATGGCTATATCTTTTGACAACGCACTAGGCATCCACCAGTACACGGTGGGCGTACGTGAGCGCAACGCGGAGGTGATTTCCACCAACATCGCGCAAGCAAACACGCCTGGTTATAAAGCAAGAGGTTTAGACTTTGCCAAGGAATTGCAGGCGGCAACATCTGGGGCAAGCATTGGTCTTAGCCGCACAGATGGTCGGCACATTCCTGCCACTACAACGTTGGTCGGGGACAAGCTATATCGTCTACCTACGCAACCAGATACGGGCGATGGCAACACGGTTGATTTGGATTTAGAGCGTAACTTGTTTATGCAAAACCAAATTAGACACCAAGCATCACTCGACTTTCTAGGCAGCAAATTCAAGAACTTAACCAAAGCAATCAAAGGGGAATAATTTAGATGAGCTTATTTAACGTTTTCAATGTGACAGGTTCCGCAATGAGCGCTGAGTCCGTTCGTCTGAATACTACCTCAAGCAACTTGGCGAATGCCGACAGTGTCAGCAGTTCTGCGAAAGACACTTATAAGGCTCGTCATGCTGTGTTTGGTGCTGAGTTAAGTAACGCCATGCGTGGCGGTGATACTGTGCCAGTGAAAGTGATGGGTATTGTAGAAAGCGATAAACCGCTTAGTGCGGAGTACAACCCTGACCATCCCCTTGCAAACGAGGAAGGCTACATCTACAAGCCTAACGTGAATGTAATGGAAGAAATGGCAAACATGATTTCAGCTTCTCGCGCATACCAAACTAATGTGCAAGTAGCTGATTCTAGTAAACAAATGCTGCTGCGTACGCTGCAGATGGGTCAATAAGGATAAGGGGGTAGCGTATGGCCGGAATTAACAACGTTGGTCAAAGCGGCTTGTCCTATATCGACCAGCTTAAAAGCCTACAAGAGAACAAGAAGACTGAAGAGAGTACAGGTAAGCAGGACCTGAAACAGGAAGACTTCCTATCTTTGCTCACTAAGCAATTGTCTCAACAGGACCCTTTTAAGCCGGTAAGTAATGACCAGATGATTGCGCAAATGGCGTCATTTGCGACCGTAGATGGTATTGGCAAGATGAACTCTCAGTTCGAGAGCTTAAACTCGTCAATGACATCAAACCAAGCGTTACAAGCTTCCTCTTTGGTTGGTCGTGACGTATTGGTCCCAGGTGCGGCGGGTGTGAAGCAAGACAATGCGGCAATGGCGGCAATGGTTAAGCTAGCACAACCGATCGACAACTTATTTGTCCGAGTAGAAAACGAAGCGGGCCAACTGGTGCGTACTTTTGAGGTAGGTGCGAAACCAGCCGGTGATACTCGTGTACTTTGGGACGGTAATGATGAAAACGGTAATCCGATGCCTGCTGGCAAATACAATGTGAAAGCGTCTGGCTTGGTAGAAGGGGAGTCTCAAGAGTTCCCAGTATCTACTTACGCGAACGTGAACAGTGTGTTGCTAGGCAAGGGTGACGGTAACGTATTACTCAATCTGGCAGGCTTTGAATCGCCAGTTCGACTTGCAGAAGTTTTGGAAGTTGGCAAAGCGTAATCAATAGCACGTCAGGTTAGGAGATTTTGGAATGTCATATGTATCTTTAAGCGGTTTGTCCTCCGCTCAACTGGATTTGAACACCACCAGTAACAACATTGCGAACGCCAACACGTACGGCTTTAAAGAGTCTCGTGCGGAATTCAGCGATGTGTACTCAAACTCTTTGTTCACTAACGCAAAAACCACTCCGGGTGGCGGTGCACAAGCGAACCAAGTGGCGCAACAGTTCCACGAAGGTTCAAGCATTTACACCAATAACCCAATGGATTTGCGTGTATCGGGTACGGGCTTCTTCGCGGTAGCGAAAGATCGTCTTATCCCACAGCAAAATGAAATGACACGTAACGGTGCATTCCATTTGAACAAAGACAACTACATGGTAACAGCGAACGATGAGTTCCTACTTGGTTACCAAGTAAACCCAGAGTCTGGTGAGGTTTCATCTTACGAGCCACAACCAATCAATATTCCTGCAGAATTTGGTAAGCCAAAGCAAACAGCGAACATTGAAGTGGGTGTGAACTTACCTGCTAACGGTGATTTGAAAGATCCAACTCAGTTTGATTTTTCTGACCCGGATACATATAACCGCTCTACGTCTTCGACGATTTATGACTCAATGGGTCAGTCTTACAAGTTAACAACGTACTACTTGAAAGACCAAACTCAACCGAACACGTGGCAAACCTACTACACCGTGACAGATAAAGGCGGTGAGAAGCCATTGAACATCGCAAACGGTGATGCGGCAACGCCAACGGGTCATGTTGGTCACACAATGAAGTTCAACAACGACGGTACATTGGCGAGCCTAAACAATGGTCAGCCAATCACATCGGTAGCGTTGGGCGATCCTGCGACAAACACGACACCACTTGATCTGAACGGTGCGGACATTGCGCAAACACTTAACTTTGGTCTAGGTTCAGCAACACAGTTTGCCGCTCCATTTGAGCTAACTAAGTTCGATGAAGATGGTGCGACAACAGGCTTCCTAACCAAAGTCGACTTTGATGAGAACGGTAGCGTGTTGGGTACTTACTCAAACGGTGAAAACGTAACATTGGGTCGTGTAGCGCTGGTTCGTGTTCCTAACGAGCAAGGTTTGGATAAAAAAGGCGGTACTCAATGGGATTCAACACAGTTCTCTGGTGACAAGATCTGGGGTGAATCTAACAAGGGCTCTTTCGGTACTATTAACAACGGTATGCTAGAGCAATCAAACATTGATATGACTCAGGAGCTGGTGGATCTGATCTCTGCTCAGCGTAACTTCCAAGCGAACTCTCGTGCGCTAGAAGTACATAACCAGCTACAACAAAATATCCTGCAGATTCGCTAGAGCGCTAGTTGATAGCTCACTAGGTAATCTGTTTAATCAAACGCTGCGTGCGCTTGCCGCTTCGTTTGATAACATCATGACATTCATCTGATGCTCAACCTGAAATTACCTCAATTCAGGTTGGGCATGCTTTGATCTCCAGCTTGCCGCTATTGCCGCTAAGCGGATCAAAACATTGCCTCTCTTTTGGTTGATTCTCATTGAATTGCCATCTTAAAGACTACATTTCATATTCAAGCTTTTGATTAATAACATTATTTTAATGTTGGCATAACTATTGCTTTTACTCCTTCGTACAGAGAATTTTTGGAGTAATTTATGGATCGCGCACTGTTTCTCGCAATGAGCGGCGCCAAGCAAAATATGCAGGCCCTGCAATTGCGTGCCAACAACTTGGCAAACGTGAGTACAACGGGTTTCCGTGCTGACTTGGCACAAGCTCGTTCTATGCAAGCTTATGGTGAAGGTTTACCTTCACGTGTATTCAGCATGACGGAACGTCCAGGGCACAACTTTGCGCAAGGTAGTGTGATCACTACAGGTCGCGATCTTGATATTACAGTGGAAGGCAGCGGTTGGATTGCGGTTATGGACCAAACTGGTAAAGAAGGTTTGACGCGTAACGGTAACCTAAAAGTTGATCAAAATGGCTTGCTGACAAACGCTAGTGGTCATGTGGTACTAGGCGAAAACGACGCGCCAATTACGTTGCCCATTCCAGTCTCCAAAATCGAAATCGGTCGTGATGGCACCATCTCTGTACTGCCTCAAGGTGCGCCGGCCGAAGAATTAGAAGTGGTTGATCGTATTAAGCTTGTACGCACAGACGATCAAAGCTTGTTTAAAGATACCAATGGCTTATTCCGCCATAAAACTCCAAACCAGCCTTACGAAGCAGACGGCACTATCAGCATCCAAACTGGTGCAATTGAAGGTAGTAACGTAAATGCCGTGGGTGAAATGACTGCTCTGATTGACCTTCAGCGTCAGTTTGAAATGCAAGTCAAGATGATGAGCACCGCTGAAGAGATGGATAAATCTTCAGATTCATTGCTTCGTATGAGTTAACAGAGTTAGAGGTTCACAATGCATCCAGCACTATGGGTAAGTAAAACGGGTCTAGATGCCCAGCAGACCAACATCGCAACGATTTCGAACAACTTGGCGAACGCCTCTACCGTGGGCTACAAAAAAAGCCGCGCGGTATTCGAAGATCTTTTCTACCAAAACATTAACCAGCCTGGCGGTCAATCGTCTCAAAACACTGAACTGCCAAGTGGTTTGATGCTGGGTGCCGGCTCTAAAGTGGTTGCGACACAAAAAGTGCACACGCACGGTAACGCGCAAACTACAACTAACGCTCTCGATATGATGGTAGAGGGTGATGGCTTTTTCCAAGTGACACTGCCAGACGGCAACATTGGTTACACTCGTAACGGTCAGTTCACGCTAAACGGCGAAGGTACGCTAGTGACCTCTGGCTCCGGTTACCCAGTTGAGCCAGAGATCGTGATTCCTGAAGATGCTATCTCGATTACTGTCGGTACTGACGGTGAAGTCTCTGTACGTATCCGTGGTGAGCAAAACAACGTTGTTGTTGGTCAGTTAACCATTACCGATTTCGTAAACCCTGGTGGTCTAGAGCCAATCGGTCAAAACCTTTACCTACCAACAGGCGCAAGCGGTGACCCACAAGAAGGTGTCCCAGGTCTTGATGGTTTGGGCGAAATTCGTCAATCCATGCTTGAAGCATCAAACGTGAACGTGACTGAAGAGTTGGTCAACATGATCGAAGCGCAGCGTGTGTATGAAATGAACTCAAAAGTGATCTCATCTGTCGACAAGATGATGAGCTTCGTTAACCAGCAGCTTTAATCGCTAGAATCGGGATTTAGGAGCCAATGATGAAACGTATTTGTCTACTTGCACTTATCGCTACGATGTCTGGCTGTACGATGCTAGAGCCTATCGAAACAGATGAAGTCAGCCAAGCAACAACAGTGGTTGATGCGGTTGAAGGCGATAAGTCGAAAGACGAGAGTAGCGGCATCATTGATACTCTGCGTGGCAGAAGCGATCCAGTAGCAGGCGATCCGGCATGGGCCCCGATTCATCCTAAGCAAAAGCCAGAGCATTACGCGGCGGCAACGGGCTCTTTGTTTAGCGCAGAACACATTACTGACCTGTACGATGACTCTAAACCTCGTGGCATTGGTGACATCATTACCGTGACACTCGATGAGACGACTCGTGCGACTAAGAGTGCAAATGCGGATCTATCGAAAACCAACGACGCGAAGATGGAACCGCTGTCGGTGGGTGGTCAAGAGCTGCAAGTGGGCGGTAAGTACAACTTCTCTTACGATTTGAACAACACCAACACGTTTGCTGGCGATTCTTCGGCGAAACAGAGTAACAGCATCAGCGGTTACATTACGGTGGAAGTGATTGAGGTGCTGGCAAACGGCAACCTAGTGATCCGTGGCGAAAAGTGGATGACGCTAAACACGGGTGACGAGTACATTCGCCTGAGCGGCACAATTCGTCCTGATGACATCAACTTCGACAATACTATTGCGTCAAATCGCGTATCTAACGCAAGAATTCAATACTCTGGCACGGGTCTACCACAAGATATGCAAGAGCCTGGTTTCTTGGCACGATTCTTTAATGTAGCCCTATAAAACGCCGCATTGACGGCAATTTGACTGCAAGAGATTAAGTAAGCATGAAAAGAATCCTATTAGCACTGATGAGCGTTGCACTGTTCGCAACCACAGCCCATGCTGCACGTATCAAAGACGTCGCGCAGGTGGCTGGTGTGCGTAGTAACCAACTCGTGGGTTATGGCTTGGTTTCGGGCTTACCAGGAACGGGTGAATCCAATCCGTTTACAGAACAAAGCTTCGCGGCAATGCTGCAAAACTTCGGCATTCAGATGCCGCCGGGCACAAAGCCAAAGATCAAAAACGTTGCCGCAGTAATGGTAACGGCTGAACTACCTGCGTTTTCGAAACCGGGTCAGCAAGTTGACGTGACGGTTTCTTCAATCGGTAGCGCGAAAAGTTTACGTGGCGGTACCTTGTTACAAACTTTCCTAAAAGGTCTAGATGGACAAGTTTATGCCGTTGCTCAAGGTAATCTTGTTGTCAGTGGTTTCAGTGCAGAAGGTGCCGACGGCTCAAAAATCGTTGGTAACAACCCGACGGTCGGTCTTATCTCTAGCGGTGCAACAGTAGAGCGTGAAATCCCAAACCCATTTGGGCGTGGCGACTACATCACATTTAACCTACTGGATTCTGATTTCACGACTGCGCAGCGTATGGCTGATGCGGTAAACAACTTCCTTGGTCCTCAGATGGCAAGTGCTGTCGATGCCACGTCTGTGCGTGTTCGTGCTCCACGAGACATCAGCCAACGCGTTGCATTCCTATCGGCAATTGAGAACCTAGAGTTTGACCCGGCAGATGGCGCAGCAAAGATCATTGTTAACTCTCGCACTGGCACTATCGTGGTCGGTAAGCATGTCCGTCTTAAACCAGCGGCCGTAACGCATGGTGGTATGACAGTCGCAATCAAAGAAAACCTTAACGTTAGTCAGCCGAACAGCTTCTCTGGTGGTCAAACGGTTGTCGTGCCGGATTCTGATATCGAAGTGAGTGAAGAAAAAGGCAAGATGTTCAAGTTTGAACCGGGTTTGACACTGGATGATCTCGTTCGTGCGGTTAATGAAGTTGGTGCAGCACCTTCTGATTTAATGGCGATTCTGCAAGCATTAAAACAAGCTGGTGCCATTGAAGGCCAGTTGATCATCATCTAATCGATTAGGAGGCAAACCATGGTGAACAATCCTAACGATATCGGCTTTATTCACGACATCAGCTCCCTTGATACGCTGCGTCAGAAAGCCGTAAAAGAAGGCAAAGACGGCGAGCATGAAGCACTGCGTGCGGCCGCTCGTCAGTTTGAATCTATCTTTACGTCGATGATGCTGAAATCAATGCGTGAGGCGAATGAAGGCTTCGAATCGAACTTCATGAATAGTCAGAACGAAAAGTTCTACCGCCAAATGCTTGATGAACAAATGGCAAGTGAACTGAGTGCTTCAGGTTCAATGGGGCTAGCTGACATGATTGTTAAGCAGTTGACGGTAGGCCAGGGCGATGACAAGAGTGAAACAGCAATGCGCGATGCGGCAAACAATGCTGTGGAATATCGTCGTATAGACCCTAAAAAAGCGCGCGAGATTGAGCAGCGCTTGATTGAATCGGGTCAGCTGTCTCGTCCTGGTTCAGAGCCGTCACGTTTTGATACACCAGAATCCTTCGTTAACTCGATGAAGCCTTACGCTGATCGCGCAGCAAAAGCACTGGGTGTCGAGCCGTCATTACTGCTTGCTCAAGCCGCGCTAGAAACAGGCTGGGGGCAAAAGGTGGTGAAGAATGCGCGTGGTAGCAGCAACAACTTATTCAACATCAAAGCGGACAGAAGCTGGCAGGGCGATAAGGTAACGACTCAAACCTTGGAATTCCATGACAATACGCCAGTGAAAGAGACTGCAGCATTCCGCTCTTACTCTAACTACCAAGACAGCTTTAATGATTATGTGCGTTTCTTGAATGAAAATCCGCGCTACGAAACCGCTCTTCAACAGAAAGGTGATTCGGAATCATTTATTCGTGGTATCCATAGTGCAGGTTACGCAACCGATCCAAATTACGCAGACAAAGTACTGCAGGTGAAGCAGAAAATCGAGAGCATGTAATTCATAACGATTTTGAATGCTTAAGACACTTCTTGATAAGGCTTGCTATGGTGCAAGCCTTTCTTTTTTCCTAGGTTTCTCTTTCTTTTCTAAACTGGCACATCTTTTGCTAAATGCTAACTAGGTGATCGGTCAATACCGATTTTATTTCGTTTTTGGGGGCATGTATGGCGTCAGATCTGTTGAATGTGGGTACACAAAGTGTGCTTACTGCTCAGCGACAGTTGAATACGACTGGTCATAACATTTCTAATGCTAATACAGAGGGTTACAGCCGTCAGTCTGTTATCCAAGGCACCAATGACCCACGCCAATTTGGCGGCTCTACCTACGGCATGGGCGTGCATGTGGAAAATGTTCGCCGCTCATGGGATGAATTTGCCGTTAAAGAGCTTAATTTGTCCACCACCAACTACGCCAATAAGCTAGATAACGAAAAGAACCTCGATTTGCTGTCTGGCATGTTGTCTTCTGTGGCATCGAAAAAGATCCCAGAGAACATGAACGAATGGTTTGATGCTGTGAAAACCATGGCGGACACTCCCAATGACATGGGGGCGCGTAAAGTCGTGTTGGAAAAAGCCAAACTGCTTAGCGATACCTTAAACGAATTCCACGAAACCGTACGTCAGCAATCCGATGTGACGAATAAGTCACTGGATATGGGCATTGAACGCGTGAACCAACTTGCCGTTGAGATCCGCGATGTTCATCGATTGATGATGCGAACCCCAGGTCCTCATAACGATTTGATGGACCAACATGAAAAGCTGATTAAAGAGCTGTCTGAATACACCAAAGTTACCGTGACCCCGCGAAAAAACGCTGAAGGTTTCAATGTGCATATTGGTAACGGACATACGCTTGTTTCAGGCACGGAAGCTAGCCAGCTGAAGATGATTGATGGCTTTCCTGACGTCCATGAACGTCGTCTTGCTATGGTTGAAGGTGGCGGCATTAAAGCGATCAAATCGGACGATATTGACGGCAAAATTGGGGCTCTATTGAAAATGCGCGACGAGCACATCCCTCAAGTGATGGATGAACTTGGTCGCCTATCGGTTGCTTTTTCAAGTGAAGTGAACCACTTGCAATCACAAGGTTTGGACCACTACGGCAATGTCGGTGACCCTTTGTTTACCGATGTGAACTCAGAGCCGTTAGCGAAATCTCGTGTGATAGCCGGACCTCAATCTACGGCTGATATGGCGGTATACATCAACGACATTAGTGCGCTGAAAGGCGGTGAGTATTCGCTTCGTTACGATGGCGACAGCTACAGTGTGACGAAGCCGAATGGTGAAACCGTTAAGCTGAACACCGATTCAGGGAATGCGTTCTATCTTGATGGTATGCGAGTGGAAGTGCGCAATGAACCTAAAGTCGGTGAGCACATTTTACTTCGCCCAACGCGCAGCAGTGCGGCACAAATAAAAGTTGAAACCAACGATCCAAAAGCCATTGCAGCGCAAAGCTATGAAGCGTCAACCACATTCGCTCAAGGCAACGCGAAGTTTGAAATCGTTGACGCAGGTGACCTACGAGAGTTTGAGGTAGTGGTTTCTCCTACCGGCGATCAATTTGCTGTTACGGACACCAAAGGCAATGTGCTTATGGCTCCGCAGCCATACCCACCAACTGGACCTGTGTCGGTAAGCCTACCAAGTAACCATCCTGGTTATAAAAACGGTGGCGCGACGGTATTTGAGCTCACGAGTGGTGCACTACCTAACGATAAGTTTACGGCTAACCTTGTGCCTTCTGAAGGTGATAACGGCAACTTACGTAAGATGCTGAACATTCAAACCGACAAGAAGATGAACGGCAATGAGTCGACTCTGGTTAGTCTTTACTACAACTTGAACACAGATGTGGGCTTGAAGACATCCACTGCAAGTCGCTTAGCCGATGTTGCTCAATTAGAAAGTGAAGCAGCGCAAGAGCGAGTGGCGTCGATCTCGGGGGTAAACCTCGATGAAGAAGCGGCAAACATGATGAAGTTCCAACAGGCGTATATGGCCTCTTCTCGTGTGATGCAGGCGGCAAATGACACCTTCAACACCATCTTGCAATTGCGATAACAGGAGGCCGTAGATGTTAACTCGAATTTCCAGCTTCCATAACTACCAGTCGGTGCAAAACGATTTGCGCCGTCAGGAAAACAAAGTTCACCACAATCAGGAGCAACTTGCTTCTGGTAAGCAGTTGACCAAGCCGAGCGATAACCCGTTGGCGACGCACTATATACAGAGTATTGGTCAACAAGAAGAACAGCTAAAGCAGTACCTTGATGCAATCGTTCTGGTTCGTAACCGACTAGAAAACCAAGAGGTCGTGATTGCCAATGCTGAGGAGTTCACCGATGAATCGAAGCGTATTTCGATGGAAATGATCAACGGTGCTTACTCTCCAGAAGACCGTGCCGCGAAAAAGCGCGAGCTTGAAGAGATTGCCAATAACTTCTTGGCGCTAGTGAACACTCAAGATGAATCAGGTAACTACGTTTTTGCCGGTACTAAGCCGAAAACTCAGCCGTTTTTTAGAGATAACGATGGCAGCGTTGTGTACACCGGCGATGATTACCAACGCAAGATGAAGATTGCGAGCAATATTGAGCTAGGCATCAACTACCCGGGTAACCACTTGTTTTCAGAGATCCCGAATCCGTTTGGTGATTTCGAACCACAATACGATTTACAAGAAGGCTCTGAGTTGTTGCTTGGTCAAGCAACGAGTGCGTCAGAAGATAACTCAAACTACAAAGTGACCTTTGTGGATATGAGTAACGGCAAGTTTGGTTATCAGTTAGAAAAAGATGGCAGCATCGTGCAGGTTGATGATTATTCACCTGTTGATGGCATCAAATACGAAGGCGTGAATATTCAGCTTAAAGGTCAAGTATCGGCTGGCGACAGCATTACGTTAGAGCCACGCCAAACCTTTAGTATTTTTGATGCGTTTAGAGAAACCATGCAATGGTCGGAGAGCTCAGTATCAGACGCTTCGGCGACCGCGAAGCTGCATCAAATGACAGAAGAATTCCAAGCGGCATTTGTTCACATGAACAAAGTAAGAACCGATTTGGGTGCTAAGTTGAGCACGCTCGATATTCAAGAGCAAAACCACGAAGATTTTAATTTGTCTCTGGCGAAAGCGAAGAGCAATTTTGAGGATTTGGATTATTCCAAGGCGGTCATCGAGTTCAGCGAGAACTCACGTGCACTGCAAGCCTCGCAACAGGCTTTTGGTAAAACCAAAGACCTAACGCTATTTAACTATATTTAGCGACACTTAATTCGATCTAGCGCTGCTGAAACCTAGCGAGATGCCCATAGCATCTGAATGGAAGAGTAACGCCTTTAATCCGTAATTTTAATGCCTTATGTGCAAAGCCTTAAGCGCGAGAAATCAACGGAAAATGCCGAGTAATGCGAGCCAAGCGGCACGATTTTACCGAAAGCGGCAATGAGGTTCGCGGCAAATCAAGCGGCAATAGATCAACAACTGGCTGATAACGTAACTCAGCAGAAGGAAAAGGCGAATACGCCCTTTCATTGCTGAACTAACTTGTTGTTTATTTGCTCGTTTTTAAAAGAGTGAGTTATTAAACTCAAGTTGGCACACAAATTGTATTGATGTTGTCAGAACAGACTTACGAGATTCTAAACCCTGCCATATAGGCAGATTTAGCAAGTAATTTTTACGGTCAGTGCTTATCCAAATGAGAGTAAAGCTGGCCGCTTCGCAAAAGCTTGCGAACTCAAAAGGAGAGCAAAATGGCTGTAACAGTTAGTACTAACGTCTCCGCGATGACCGCGCAGCGTTATTTAAACAAGGCGACCAACGAACTTAATACTTCGATGGAACGTCTTTCATCTGGTCACAAGATTAACAGTGCAAAAGACGACGCAGCAGGTCTACAGATCTCTAACCGTCTAACGGCTCAGTCTCGTGGTCTAGATGTGGCAATGCGTAACGCAAACGACGGTATCTCGATTGCCCAAACGGCGGAAGGTGCGATGAACGAAGCGACGTCAGTAATGCAACGTATGCGTGACTTGGCGATCCAATCTTCAAACGGTACTAACTCTCCGGCTGAGCGTCAGGCGATCAACGAAGAGTCATCAGCGTTGACGGATGAACTAAACCGTATCGCAGAAACGACATCATTTGGTGGTCGTCGTCTATTGAACGGTTCGTTTGGTGAAGCAGCATTCCAAATTGGTTCAAGCTCTGGTGAAGCAATGATCATGGCCCTAACAAGCATCCGTGCGGATGACCAACGTATGGGCGGTGTGACTTTCTTCTCTGAGAATGGCAAAGACAAAGACTGGGGTGTTGATCCTGCTAAAGCAGATCTAAAAATCACACTACCAGGTATGGGTGAAGATGAAGATGGCAACCCAGATGATCTAGAAATCAGCATCAATGCGAAAGCAGGCGATGATATTGAAGAGTTGGCAACGTACATCAACGGTCAATCTGATATGATTAACGCATCGGTGAGTGAAGACGGCAAGCTGCAAGTATTTGTAGCGCACCCGAACGTTCAAGGTGAGATTTCAATCTCTGGTGGTCTAGCTTCTGATTTGGGTTTAAGTGACGAGCCAGTACGTACATCAGTACAAGACATCGATATGACAACCGTGCAAGGTTCTCAAAACGCGATTTCAGTATTGGATTCAGCACTTAAGTATGTTGATTCACAACGTGCAGACCTAGGTGCGAAGCAAAACCGTCTAAGCCACAGCATCAACAACTTGGCAAACATCCAAGAAAACGTCGATGCGTCTAACAGCCGAATTAAAGATACGGACTTTGCGAAAGAAACAACGCAAATGACCAAAGCGCAAATTTTGCAACAAGCAGGTACTTCGATTCTTGCTCAAGCGAAACAATTGCCAAACTCTGCGATGTCACTATTGCAGTAGTTTACCTAGCCTGTACTCAATACATTCAGACGTGGATGGGAATGCAGGCTTTTGGCAAGCAACTTTATAATAGAATGTGCGGCTCTCTCATCTCTCACCTGCCAATCATTTTCAATGTAAGGTTGCACCCGGTGTGTCGGATATGTGTTCATTTCTCTTGATCTCCACATAGGCTCTGGCTACCAACCTAGCCCCGGTTCTCTCAAAGGAAAAGGGGCTTTTTCTTTTCTATCTTCCAGCAAACCTCCTTACTGATACCGCTCTAACTGACTGCTTTTATTCGCTTTTGGTTGTTTTATGTACAAAACATTCCGCTCGGCGTGAATCTAAGAAACTTGAGCGCTTTTTTCTACTTTTCTCCAATTTTTCTAGCCAAATCTCGCTAATTCACTTTTTTTTATTTTTTCCTAAAGCTTCTGAAATCCGAGTCGTTAATAGAAGTAACTTTGAGAGAACTACTTGGTTTTCCGAGACGTCGGAAACCGCTACATCGGAAAATCAATTGGAGAAATCACCATGGCAGTGAATGTAAACACTAACGTATCAGCGATGACCGCTC
>NZ_JAMZAM010000006.1:319006-388329 GCF_024181835.1 Vibrio sp. Y29_XK_CS5 | reverse complement strand
CGACCATAGCGATTTGGACCCACCTGATTTCCATTCCGAACTCAGAAGTGAAACGAATTAGCGCCGATGGTAGTGTGGGGCTTCCCCATGTGAGAGTAGGACATCGCCAGGCTTTAAATTTAGTTTTGCCTTTTTAAAAAAGGTGAAGACAAAAGTTAAGAGAGCCCGTTTGAAAAAGCGGGCTTTTTTAGTCCTAAAGGGACATCTTGATGCTGATATAGCTCAGGTGGTAGAGCGCATCCTTGGTAAGGATGAGGTCCCCAGTTCGAGTCTGGGTATCAGCACCATTACAATCAGAATTTTACTTGGCGACCATAGCGCTTTGGACCCACCTGACTTCCATTCCGAACTCAGAAGTGAAACGAAGTAGCGTCGATGGTAGTGTGGGGCTTCCCCATGTGAGAGTAGAACATCGCCAGGTTCTTATTTAGACTCCAGAGTCTAACCAGTGCGGAGCGGTAGTTCAGTTGGTTAGAATACCGGCCTGTCACGCCGGGGGTCGCGGGTTCGAGTCCCGTCCGCTCCGCCACTTATTTAGAAACCCAGTCTCCGGACTGGGTTTTGTCGTTTTTGAGCATAATAATTTCCTTTTCAGGGAATGAGTCCCGGTTGCCCGCAACCCCGGCCGTCCGCCACTTATTTAGAAACCCAGTCTCCGGAGTGGGTTTTGTCGTTTTTGAGCATAATAATTTCCCTTTCAGGGAATGAGTCCCGGTTGCCCGCAACCCCGGCCGTCCGCCATTTATTTAGAAGTCCAGTCTCCGGAGTGGGTTTTGTCGTTTTAGGAAACATGATTTTCTCTTATGGGAAAATAAGTCTCGCAAGGTTTTATCTGTAGCCTACAAGCTCAACCACTTATTCAGATAAAGCTCTACATTCGCACCCCAGTCTTTCCACGAGTATTGATAAATCTAACCTATCATTTGGTTACGTCTGAGATACCCTCTATTTGCTCTCTTACATCAAAGACAGGGTTTATCTAATAAAACCAAGTTTATGACCCACCAAATACTTATCTTCTTCAATCATAGCAATCTCTGTTTGTGTTCCCTTCTCTGTATCACTGGTTAACTGTACTTGGTCATCACTTCTCATATTTACGCTGAAGAAAACTTTGTTTGCTTTACTCTTATTTGTCAGAAGGATTAACCTAGTAAAGGTTCTTTTGGGAGTACAACCTAATGATGCAGCAGATACAAAGTGAAACACTAAGAGTCTTATTCGAAAGCCTGTCTTCTCAAGATGGGATTGCAGTTATTAACCCTGCGACTGAGCAAGAACTGATTCGCTTAAAACCTAGCTCTTTGGACGAGCTAGATGTGCAAATAGAAACGTGTAAAGCGGCTCAAGTTGAGTGGGAAAAACTCAGTGCTAAAGTACGTTCCGCTTCGCTGAAAAAGTGGTTTCAATTACTTGTAGAGCACACGGAAGATATTGCTAACATCATTACCTTAGAACAAGGCAAACCGCTTTCTGAAAGTCGTGGAGAAGTCGCATATGGAGCATCTTTTGTTGAATGGTTCGCAGAAGAGGCTAAGCGCGCCTATGGTGAGGTTATACCTGCACCAGCGGTAGATAGACGACTCTCTACCATTAAACAGCCTGTCGGCGTGTGTGCTGCGATTACACCATGGAATTTCCCTATTGCAATGATCACTCGAAAAGCGGCTCCTGCTTTGGCTGCGGGATGTGGGATGATCATTAAACCTTCTGAATTAACGCCTTTGACTGCTCTGGCTGTGGTTGAGCTTGCTCACCAGGCTGGCATCCCTAAAGCTCTATTGTCTACCGTTGTTTCTGAGCAAGCGGCAGAGTTTGGTTTGGTATTAAGTACCGATCCGCGAATTAAGAAGATCTCTTTCACGGGTTCGACACGTGTCGGCAAGATCTTGATGAAGCAGGCAAGTGATACGGTTAAAGCCGCTTCTATGGAATTAGGTGGCAATGCGCCTTTTATTGTTTTTGACGATGCAGATTTAGAAGCTGCGGCGAATGGCTTGATTGCCTCTAAGTTTCGTAATGCCGGACAAACCTGTGTGTGTACCAACCGCTTGTATGTGCATCAGAACGTAAAAGAGGCGTTCTTAACTAAGCTTCTAGATAAGGTAACAAGCCTGACGGTCGGTAATGGTCTTGAGAAAAATACAACTCTTGGTCCTGTGATTACAATGGCTTCTAAGCATCGTCTAGAAGCAGTGATCGATCAGGCAGTACAAGAAGGGGCAACGATGCTTAATCTGCCTCAAAAACGCTCTGGGCGCTTTATGGAGCCTGTTATCTTAGATAATGTGGAACAAGGTATGGCGATAGTGCAACAAGAGCTGTTTGGCCCGGTTCTGCCAGTCATTAGTTTTGATGATGATGAGCAAGTGCTCTCGATGGCGAATGACACTGAATATGGTTTAGCTTGTTACTTCTACACCGATAGCTTGAAGCGTATCATCAAATTTAGTGAAGGTTTGGAATATGGCATGGTGGGGGTAAATGAAGGAATTATCTCTACGGAAGTTGCGCCGTTTGGTGGGATCAAAGAATCTGGCATTGGTCGTGAAGGTGCGAAGCAAGGCATGGATGAGTATCTAGAGACGAAGTACATCTGCCTTGGCGGTTTGAGCTAGCCTTCTGCCTAGTTGTTCACTGATACGATACAACAAGAGAAAGCTGGGTATATTACCTGGCTTTTTGTTTGTTGAGATAAAGTTGGATGAAGAGGGCGGACGTTGTGAGTTTTCTTCAGACGCAAAAAAGCCGCATCAAGTGATGCGGCTTCTTTTAATATGGCTCCTCCTACTGGACTTGAACCAGTGACCTGCGGATTAACAGTCCGTCGCTCTACCAACTGAGCTAAGGAGGAACAAATTTTAATAAGTGGTGCCGACTACCGGAATCGAACTGGTGACCTACTGATTACAAGTCAGTTGCTCTACCTACTGAGCTAAGTCGGCACATTTTCGTTAATAAGTAATCGACTTACTAACCGAAAGATGGCTCCTCCTACTGGACTTGAACCAGTGACCTGCGGATTAACAGTCCGTCGCTCTACCAACTGAGCTAAGGAGGAATTATCTTGTTTAAGAATAAATGGTGCCGACTACCGGAATCGAACTGGTGACCTACTGATTACAAGTCAGTTGCTCTACCTACTGAGCTAAGTCGGCGTACCGTTATTCTTTCTATTGTTCGTGTTAGACACCAACAATTTTAAATTGTGGTGCCCGGAGGCGGAATCGAACCACCGACACGAGGATTTTCAATCCTCTGCTCTACCGACTGAGCTATCCGGGCGACGAGGTGTATTAAAAGGCTTTTCGGCTTTCAGGTCAACAATAAAATTAAAATAAATTATCGTTTGATGGATTTGTGCTCGGAGTGGGCTGTTTTTATGCATTTTGAGCAGCAATGCACCATGCTTTAAGCGCTGTTTTAAGAAAAGTAGGGCGTTCTGTCGCAAAATAAAGGCGATAAAAACAAAAAAGCACGTCTGAAAACGTGCTTTTTATTGAACAATTGACTTTAAACTAGTGCTTTACTGAGAACTTGTTCACCCAACCTTCAAGTTCATCAGCTAAAGATGCCAATGTTTGGGTGCTTGATTGGCTTTCTGTTACCACCGTATTTAGCTGGCTGCCGCTTTCTTCAATTAGGTTGATGCGGTGTGCAATGTCATCACTCACTTGCGTTTGTTCAGCCGCTGCTGTTGCAATTTGTTGGCTCATCGCAGTAATAGACTCTAATGCGGTTACTATCTGTTGAAGTGCCTCTGAGGCGTTCATTGATTCAGTTACTGTGCTTTCGCTGGTCTCGGCACAGATCTCCATTGTATGGATAGCATTGCGCGAACCCTCTTGAAGGTTAGAGATCATCTGTTGAATCTCTTTTGTACTGTCTTGCGTGCGACCTGCTAGGTTGCGTACCTCATCGGCAACAACTGCAAAGCCTCGACCTTGTTCTCCTGCACGGGCTGCTTCAATCGCGGCATTTAGCGCCAGTAGGTTAGTTTGCTCTGCAATATCGCCGATCACGTCGAGAACTTTCACGATACTGTTTACATCTTGATCAAGGTCCGCAACCGCTTTACTTGCCGTATTCAACTGAGTCGCCAACCCTTGGATGTTGTCTACAGTGCTATGGATTAATGATTGCGTGTGCTGACTCTGTTTATCTGCTTCATCGGTGTTTTGTGCTGTATCGCTTGCCGAACTTGCTACATGGTTAGCCGAAGAAGCCATTTCTGTCATTGCTGTTGCGATCATTGCCGTCGATTGTTGCTGAGACATGGTTAGATCAGCGATCGAATTAGAGCGAGACTCTACCGCTGATAGCTCTGAACGCAAGGCGTGCATTGATTCGTCCAGGTTAGTTACCATCTTAGCCAGAGATTGACTCATTTCTTGTACAGCACCATAGATGCTGTCTTTTGGTGCGGTATATTCAAAGCTGGTTTGGATATCTCCTTGAGCAACGGCTTGAACCGCTTCACGTACGTCATTTGGCTCACCGCCGAGTAGATTAAGCATCTTACGGATGGAGATAATCAACCCACCTAGTATCGCCCCCGCAATTGCTAGACACAGTGCTAGTTGCCATTGAGCTGTTGACCAGAAGCGAGCATTGACCTCATTAAACCCGATGCCAGTGCCTACCACCCAGTTCCAATGGGGCGTTTTCTCTGCAATGGAGTGTTTTTCTTCGATCGTGCCGTCAGGGAGTTTTTGTGTCCAAGTGTATTCAACGATTTGACCTGTTTTACGACCTAGGACATCTAAGATTAATTGACCAACACTGTTGCCGTCGCCATCGCGGAAATCATGGAAACTGGTGCCATGCAATTGAGGGTCGAGCGGTGCTGCCACAAAAATCATGTTTTCGTCGGCAACATAAACGTATTCGTTGTCTTTGTAGATATTGTTGCGAAGTAGGCGAGTAGCCAATGCTTTGGCTTCATCTTCAGGCATCTTGCCTTCCACTGCCATTTTCTCAACTTCAGTTAGAATGCTGTATGCACTCTTAAATAGCTCAGTCACTCGAGCTTTGTTATCAAGGTTACTTGCGACGCGTAGTGTCCAAAGACCTGTTGCAGTAAGAGCAAGTAACGCAATCAAGATGATTGCAGATAATAAATAGGCTTGAGTTTTTAATTTCATAGTTAGCTCACGAGACGTATTTAATACTATGCAATGCATAGCTTATTAGGGGGCGTAATAATAAATTCATCATATTGAAGATGTATACACGCGCCTATGCATCAATGTTGAAACTATGATTTGGATTAAATTTTTAGCGTGAAATAAGTGTGTTTTATCAAATGAATCTTGAGTTTATAAGGGTTTTTGAAGGGGAGGAGTCTTAAAGTTAAATGGAGATACTGAAAGTAGATAAGTATTTTTATAATGCAGATAAGAAAAAAGCCAAGTCCGAAGACTTGGCTTTCAAAGTTGGCTCCTCCTACTGGACTTGAACCAGTGACCTGCGGATTAACAGTCCGTCGCTCTACCAACTGAGCTAAGGAGGAACTATTCTGTTTTGTGTCTTGCTTTAAGCAAGTGCACCAAATATGGTGCCTCGAGGCGGAATCGAACCACCGACACGAGGATTTTCAATCCTCTGCTCTACCGACTGAGCTATCGAGGCAAAAGAATGGTGCCGACTACCGGAATCGAACTGGTGACCTACTGATTACAAGTCAGTTGCTCTACCTACTGAGCTAAGTCGGCGTACCGTTTTCTTTTTTGAAGAGTAAACTCTCCATTTTTTAGAATCTCATTTACATGAAACTCTAGAAGTTGGCTCCTCCTACTGGACTTGAACCAGTGACCTGCGGATTAACAGTCCGTCGCTCTACCAACTGAGCTAAGGAGGAACTATTCTGTTTTGTGTCTTACTTTAAGCAAGCGCACCAAATATGGTGCCTCGAGGCGGAATCGAACCACCGACACGAGGATTTTCAATCCTCTGCTCTACCGACTGAGCTATCGAGGCAAAAGAATGGTGCCGACTACCGGAATCGAACTGGTGACCTACTGATTACAAGTCAGTTGCTCTACCTACTGAGCTAAGTCGGCGTACCGTTTTCTTTTTTAACTGTTCGTGCTAAGCACCAACAATTTTAAATTGTGGTGCCCGGAGGCGGAATCGAACCACCGACACGAGGATTTTCAATCCTCTGCTCTACCGACTGAGCTATCCGGGCGACGGAGCGCTATTAAACGGATTTTCCCGCTTTGCGTCAACCACTTTTTTTAAATAATTTCAAAAAAGTGGTTGTTCGAACGCTTTTTATTCAACTGTCACTACAAAGTGTGTCCGGAGTTAAATTCCTTTTTGAAATTTGTAACTTTTTCTAGGTAACGACGCGCTTCTGCGTTCGGGTGTTTCTTGGTAAGTGCCCAATAAACTTGGTTTGGTTGCAAAGAATTTAAATCTCTCATCGCGCGTTTGCGATCAGTGCGATGGAAAGTGTTCAAAACACCACCAGTTCCGCCATTATAGGCAGAAATCATGCTGTATTCTAATGAAGTTGGATGCTGTACGTCTTTTAAATAACGGTTCTTAAGGATGTAAAAGTAAGCCGTTCCAGTATCAATATTGTTTTCTGGGTTAAATAAGTATTCAGGACTTGGCTGCCCAGAACGATTCTTCACTAGCTTAAATACGTCTCGACCTGCTGTTTTAGGTACGACTTGCATCAAGCCATATGCATTTGCCCAACTTACTGCGTATGGGTTAAAGCTACTTTCGGTTTTGATGATGGCGTAAATCAAATCTTCAGGAATATCGTATCTCTTTGATGCACGACGTACGATGTCCGCATATTGGTAACTGCGCTGCGAGAAGTGATCTTCTACCATCGGAATTTCAACGTAATACGCTTTCTTAAAGTCGACATCTTTAGTTTTGACTTGGTTGGCGATCAAGTAATCGGCAAAGCGATTTGCTCGCCATGACCACTGAATCGGCTTTTTGTCTTGGTCGACAACCTGCTTATACAGGAAAGGTTGCCCCTCAAGTTTGATCTCTTTAGAAGAGAATAAGTCGACATTAGCCGGGTCATCTGGCGTTAACAACGTGGTGATAATGGCGTTCTTTAGGTGTTTTTGCGGTTCGGTGGGAGAAACCGTTTCGATGGTAATAACACCTTTTTGGAAGTCGACTTCAGCACGACTCAAATAATTATCGATGTATTTTACGTAATTGCTTTTACCGGCAAACTTCACTTCACGTTGCCCCCAACGTTTCTTAATGTTGCCTGAGAAGCTGTTGATCAGTACGTCGAGTGCATCGGTATCTTTTTCAAACTGTCCCGGCAATTCTGCAAGGTTGTTAGCAAAACGGTTGGTTGGCTCGTAATCGACGTCGTAAATTTTTTCGACGAATTCACGGCTACAACCAGCCATTAAAAGTGCAGTAGCGATAAAGGCAATCTTTTTCATAGTTATTAGGGTTGTTAGACGTTAATACAAAAATGACACCACAAGGTTGGTTGTGATGTCATTGTTTTAAAACAAGTTTGCTTTATTCGCTTGGTGGCGTGTAGCCTTCGATGTGTACATCTTTACCTTCAAACAGGAAATTCACCATCTCTGTTTCAAGTTGTTTACGATGCTCAGGATCCATCATGTTAAGCTTCTTCTCATTGATCAACATCGTTTGTTTGTGTTGCCACTGAGCCCAAGCTTCTTTCGAGATATTATCGAAAATACGTTTACCTAGTTCACCTGGGTAAAGTTGAAAGTCTAGACCTTCGCCTTCTTTCTTTAGTCGAGCACAAAAAACAGTGCGGCTCATAATGACTCCTTGCAATTAATTAACGAAGCTCGTGGGGCAGAGCTTCCAGTAAGAGTTTTACTGGGGCTGCCAAACCGACTTCTTCAGGTTTAGATAAGTTATACCAAAGACCTTTGTTACCTTCCATCACCACATTAGGTTGCTTTGACAGGTCAATCAAAATCGGCGTGATATCAAGGTGGTAATGACTGAATGTGTGGCGGAATGTAATTAGAGTCTCTTGATGTTTAATATCGTTGGCTTGAATACCACGTTGTTCCAGTAGTAATTCAATATCGATCTCTACATCAATATGTTCGGTTTGTGGGAAACAAAAGAGCCCACCCCAAATACCTGTCTGCGGTCTTTGTTCTAGCCACACTTCGTGACTATCACCATTTTTGTGGTGCAGCATGACGAAACGTGTCTGCTTAACCGGCTTGTCTTTCTTCGGCTTCTTACCAGGGTAATCAAGCACATTACCTTGTTTTTTTGCTATACAAAGTTCGTTGACCGGACACAAGGTGCACTTAGGCTTACTGCGGGTACACATCATGGCACCCATATCCATCATGGCTTGGTTATATTTGTCGACATCCGTTTGTGGTGTGTGCGTTTCTGCGATTTCCCATAATTGATTCTCGACTTTCTTTTGTCCTGGCCATCCATCAACAGCAAAGCAGCGTGAAAGTGTGCGTTTTACGTTGCCGTCCAATATTGCATGCGGCTGTTTATAGACAGACGACAGTACCGCAGCTGCGGTGGAGCGACCAATCCCCGGTAGGGCATTCATTTGCTCTAGGTCTA
The DNA here is from genome assembly GCF_024181835.1 of Vibrio sp. Y29_XK_CS5. Classification (NCBI taxonomy): domain Bacteria; kingdom Pseudomonadati; phylum Pseudomonadota; class Gammaproteobacteria; order Vibrionales; family Vibrionaceae; genus Vibrio; species Vibrio sp. Y29_XK_CS5. Next base: position 379,758 of record NZ_JAMZAM010000006.1, on the reverse strand, counting down.
GAGGGAACTCACCATTGTATTTATGGGCGACCTCTTTCGCAGCTTTATGAAGGTTACGAGCTCGCGCGTAATAGCCTAAGCCGGTCCAAAGATGCAGCACTTCATCTTGCTCGGCATTAGCAAGATCGACCACGGTCGGGAAGCGCTCCAAAAAGCGTTGGTAATAAGGAATAACCGTAGTGACCTGGGTTTGCTGAAGCATGATTTCAGACAACCAGACACTATAAGCGGTCTTGTTTTGTTGCCACGGAAGATCTTTTCTTCCATATGCGTCATACCATTCTAAGATGGCACTGGCGAAAGGTGTCACGACTTGCTCTGTATTCTATTATTGGTTAAGAGCAAAATTGCACCACAGATTGTGGTGTAAGTACAACAGATAAACTGTGGGGATATTGTGTTTGGTTTGTATGCTTTTGGGCTGCCATAGTCCGATAGCTCAACAAATACTTGCACCTAAGTGAATTCTTTGGATAATCCCCGCTTTGATTAATCAATGTGCAGGCAAAATCAATGAGTGAAGTAACCACTAACGAATACAACGAAGACGGTAAAATGATCCGTAAAATCCGCAGTTTCGTGCGTCGCGAAGGTCGTCTAACTAAGGGCCAAGAAAATGCGATGAACGAGTGCTGGCCAACAATGGGTATCGACTACAAAGCAGAACTTCTTGATTGGAAAGAAGTGTTTGGCAACGATAACCCAGTAGTGCTTGAAATCGGTTTTGGTATGGGTGCTTCATTGGTTGAAATGGCAAAGAACGCGCCAGAGAAAAACTTCATCGGTATCGAAGTTCATAGTCCAGGCGTTGGTGCTTGTCTTGCAGATGCTCGCGAAGCCGGTATCACGAACCTACGTGTAATGTGTCACGATGCGGTAGAAGTATTCGAACACATGATCCCAAATGGCAGCCTAGCAACGCTACAACTGTTCTTCCCAGACCCATGGCACAAAAAGCGTCACCACAAGCGCCGTATCGTACAGCTTGAGTTCGCTGAAATGGTTCGTCAGAAGCTTATTCTTAATGAAGGTATCTTCCACATGGCGACAGACTGGGAAAACTACGCTGAGCACATGATTGAAATCATGAACCAAGCACCTGGTTTCGAAAACATCGCTGAAGAAGGCGACTTCATTCCTCGCCCAGAAGAACGTCCACTGACTAAGTTTGAAGCTCGCGGTCACCGTCTAGGTCACGGTGTGTGGGATATCAAATTCAAGCGTACTGCTTAAGGAGCCAGTAGATGTACCACTACGCGATATTAGCGAATCCGGGTCATAACCGTATTTACTTTGATAGCGCAATGACGATTGCATGTTCTGAGCTGAAAGCAATTTTGGCGTCGGAAGGTGTTGAAGTAACTGAAATTGGCAACAAAGACGTAGGTCTGCCTGCAGCACTTGTGTTCTCTTGCGAAACGGAACTAAGTGAAGCACAGGCAGGCAAGATTGCTGCGTCATCTATCTACTACGCGCTATTTGAAGTGCGTGAAGATGGCTTATTACGTCCAATTCAGGCGCCTGCATTCAATACTTTCCCTGAGAGCATGAGTCAGATCCTGCGCTACACAGGTAAAACAAACGAGCAGTTTACGCGTTTGATGGTGAACCTAGGCGTCAGTGCTGCCAACACGGGCAGTGCGCAATTGACGCTGATGGATCCTATGTGTGGTAAAGGTACAACACTGTTTGAAGGTTTGATCCACGGCTTGAATGTTGTGGGTGTTGAGATCAACCAGAAATGGGTTCAAGAGATCCAAACCTTCATCGTTAAGTTCATGAAGAACGGTCGCTTTAAGCACAAAGTGAGCAAAGAAAAGCGCACTTCTGGTGGTAAAAAAGTGGCAGATGGCTTCGTGGTTGAGGCTGCAGCAGACAAAGACGATTACAACAAAGGTAATCTTCAAACGATGAAGCTGTACTCAGCAGATACGCGTATTGCAGACCAAGTTGTGAAGAAAAACTCGGTAGATGTGATGGTGTCTGACTTGCCTTACGGCGTGCAGCACGGCAGCAAAAATGCCAAAGACAGCAAACTGAACCGCAGCCCACTGGAGCTTCTAAAAGAGGCTCTGCCTGCATGGAAAGTGGTTCTGAAGAAGCAAGGTTCTGTAGTGCTGTCTTTCAACGAATTTACCTTGAAGTGGAAAGACGTGGCGGCATTATTTGAAGAGCAAGGGTGGAAGGTACTTTCAGAAGAGCCTTACATCGGTTATCTTCACCGTGTTGATCAATCCATCAACCGCAACATCATTGTGGCAATAAAACCATAATCGACTTGAGTCGAATCAATTCCATGGAAAAGCCAACGTCCGCGTTGGCTTTTTTTACCTCTGAACTCAGCCATTTGGGTTCTTGTGACAAGAAGGTAGAAGATGAAACCTACAGCGCAAATTTTGACAGACATTCTAGCGGAAGTTCGCCCTCTAATTGGTCAAGGCAAAGTCGCCGACTACATTCCCGCATTGGCAAAAGTACCTAATACCAAACTGGGTATTGCGGTATACACCAATGAGGGTGAAGTGATTAAAGCGGGCGATGCAGAAGAGTCATTTTCGATTCAGTCGATCTCAAAAGCGTTGAGCCTGACTCTGGCAATGTGCTTGTACAAGCAAGAAGAGATCTGGTGTCGTGTAGGTAAAGAGCCTTCTGGTCAAGCGTTTAACTCGATGATCCAGTTAGAGATGGAGCAGGGCATTCCACGTAACCCGTTCATTAACGCTGGTGCTATTGTGGTTGCTGATTTGCTGCAAAGCCGTCTCTCTGCGCCTCGTCAGCGTTTATTGGAATTTGCTCGTCAGCTATCTGGTGATACTCATATCGTATACGACAAAGTGGTTGCAGCGTCTGAAATGATGCATGGTGACCGTAACGCTGCGATTGCGTACTTGATGCGTTCATTTGGTAACTTCGAGAACGAGGTTATCCCTGTTCTGCAAAACTACTTCCATGCGTGTGCATTGAAGATGAGCTGTGTCGATCTCGCAAAGACCTTTAGCTACTTAGCCAATAAAGGTACGTCGGTGCAAACGGGTAAGCCTGTGGTATCACCAACGCAAACCAAGCAGTTGAATGCACTACTAGCAACATGTGGTTTGTACGATGGTGCTGGAGAATTTGCTTACCGCGTTGGTATGCCGGGTAAGTCAGGTGTTGGTGGTGGCATCATCGCTGTCGTACCGGGTGAAATGACGATTGCTGTTTGGTCTCCAGAGCTTGATGCATCTGGTAACTCACTCGCTGGCACTAAAGCACTTGAACTACTTGCCGAGCGCATTGGTCGTTCGATTTTCTAAGGAAAAGAGACGAGAAGCGAGATCGGACTTCGTCCTTGTGGATTAGGGACTTAGGAACGCTTCGCTTTAGATAAGTGTTGTTACGAATAAAAGAAAAGGTTGGCGTTTGAGCGCCAACCCTTTTTGTTTCTGTCTAGGTAAATGTAGTCATACATTTCGTTTCTCGAAGGACCCAGCCCGTTCCCGAATCTCGATTCCCTTTCTTATTCCTCTTCCACCATAAAGGCTTCAAGCAAATCATTGAGGAACAGCTTACCTTTCTCGGTAATTTGCCAGTGAGTCTCTGTTTCACTCAGATAACCCATCTCAAGTGCCCAATCGATAGTCTCTTGAATTGAGCTCAACGGCAGACCTGTTGTATCGATGTAGTCTTGTTTCGGGCACGCTTCCATTAAGCGGAAACGGTTCATAAAGAACTCAAACGGGCGATCTTCATCAGCCACAAGCTGTTCACTATCCAGATATGGCTTCACCATGTTTTGATATGCCATCAGGTAGCCACGTGGGTGCTTGACCTTAGTGGTACGAACAATGCGACCATCAGCAAAGCTCAGCTTGCCGTGTGAGCCGCAGCCAATGCCAAGGTAGTCACCAAAGCGCCAGTAGTTCAGGTTATGCTGACACTGATAGCCCGGCTTGCTGTAACCAGAAATCTCGTATTGAACATAATCCGCCGCTGCGAGTTTCTCATGTCCTTGTTCGAAGATATCCCACAAGTCATCGTCATCTGGCAGAGTCGGTGGCTTGTAGTAGAACATGGTATTTGGTTCGATGGTCAGCTGATACCAAGACAGGTGCGGTGGCGCCAACTCAATCGCCTTGTCCAAATCAGCCAAGGCTTGTTCGATGCTTTGATCTGGTAAGCCGTGCATGAGATCGAGGTTAAAGCTATTCAAGCCGATTTGGTGCGCCAGCTTAGCGGCATTGACGGCTTCGTCTTGACCGTGAATGCGCCCCAAACGCTCAAGCTTCTGTTGCTCAAAGCTTTGCACACCGATAGAGATGCGCGTTACACCAGCCTTGCGGTAGCCAACAAAACGCTCAGCTTCAATGGTGCCTGGGTTAGCTTCCATGGTGATTTCGATTTCAGGCTTGAACGGAATACGCGCTTCAATGCCCTTAAGCAGACGCTCGATGCCTTCTGCCGAAATCAAACTCGGCGTACCACCACCAATGAAGATTGAATGCAGTGGACGTGGCGCTTCGTTGAGGTGGTATTTCTCAATGTCGGTATCCAAGTCTTCAAGAAGGGCATTGATGTACTCTTCTTCTGGGATCTCGGCTTTGAGAGCGTGAGAGTTAAAGTCGCAATATGGGCACTTTTGTACACACCACGGGATGTGTACATACAAGCTCAGTGCTGGGGGCGTTAACATGGTCTAATTCGCTCGTGATTACTGAGACACTTGCTCAGAAAGTTGAGCAAACAACGACTTGAGCGCTTTACCACGGTGAGACAGTTGCTTCTTACGTGCTGGCTCAAGTTCGGCTGACGCGCAGTTGTCTTCAGGTACGAAGAAGATTGGGTCGTAGCCAAAGCCATTTTCACCGTGTGCTTCAGTTAGAATGCGACCTTCCCATTTACCGTGACAAACGATAGGGGTTGGATCGTTCTCGTGACGCATCAAAACCAATACGCAGTGGAAACGAGCGGTGCGCTCTGCTTCTGGTACGCCTTCCATTGCTTTAAGCAGCTTCTCTAGGTTCTCTTGGTCAGAGGCTTTTTCACCTGCATAACGCGCAGAGTAAATGCCCGGAGCGCCTTTCAAGAAATCGACTTCTAAGCCAGAGTCGTCCGCAATCGCAGGAAGACCCGTTTCTTGTGCTGCATGGCGAGCTTTGATGATCGCGTTTTCGATGAAAGTCGTGCCAGTTTCTGCTACTTCAGATACGTTGAATTCACTTTGCGCCAATACTTCAAAACCGAAGTCAGACAGCAGATCTGCCATCTCACGAACTTTGCCTTGGTTGCCTGTTGCTAGCACTATCTTTTTCATGGTCGTCTCTTTCTGTAGCGATAAAGGGAGAACGCAGTGTTCTCCCTGATTAAATTGGTTCTAGAGTTATGATGTTCTAAAAGCTTTTAGATCATCACAACCCAATTACTCTTCGACATAAAATTTCTGGGTGAATTTAAGCTTACCTGAGCCTTTGTTTCCAGCTTTAACGTCAATATCGAAGGTAAAAGTTTCTTCGTTAGTAATACCGAGCTCTGCTAGGTAGTAAATCGCATCGCCTTCTTTCACTTCACGGAAGGTGAGCTTTTGCGTTTGACCGATAAGGTTCTTCGCCTGACCACTGATTTTAGCTTCAACGGCTGGCTTACCCAGAGAGGCACTGTCTAGCACACTGATGTTCAGTACTGCATTGTAGCCGTTGCGCTTGATGTCGTAGCTACGGGCGATCTTTGGGGTTAAAAAGGTCGAGTTAAACGCGATGTAGTGGACCTCGATGTCTTTCATGGTTTTGAACTGACCTGCCATGCTTGGTAAAGACAACAGGCTGATCAGTAGGGCGGTAATCCATTTGCTCATTATCACTTCCTCGGAATCGGGCGTTTTATTATTGGTACGAATTTCGTAAATAAAAAGCCATCAAATGATGGCTTTAATTTCTGTAGGTATTTGTACTGGGGATTCTATCCGAATTTGTTTATGACGTCCCAGTTCACCTTTTTCTATGTGAACCAAACCTTTAGCAACTTTAAATTGTTTGGCTAAAAACTTGGTTAGGTGTGCATTCGCTTTACCATCGACAGGCGGTGCGGTGATGGCAATTTTGAGCTCTTCACCATGCAAGCCGACGATCTTATCGCGGCTTGCTTTTGGTTGGATGTAGAGCCGAAGCACCACATCCTCGCCGTCATGCCAAACTGCTTCTGACATTATAGTTGGTACCAGATAGGACCAATCATGTCGCCCATCAGGAAGTTGGCAAATTGTAGACCAATGAACAGCACAAGCACGCTCAAGTCGAAGCCACCCATTGCTGGGATGATGCGACGGATTGGCGCTAGCATTGGCTCAGTTAGCTGGTGGAATACGTACTCGATAGGGCTGCGACCTTGGCTAACCCAGCTCAGGATTGCACGGATCAATAGTACCCAGAACAACAAGCCGCCAGCGGCTTTAATCAGAGACAATAAGCCTAGGAATAGGAAATCCATGCTGAATGAAACCGAACCGCTAGAAGCGATCAGGATCAGCGCAACAAACTTAAGCACACACAGTACGTAAGCGAACAGTACTGTCGCTAGGTCGATGCTGCCGATGGATGGGATCAAACGGCGCAGCGGTCCCACAACCGGTTGGGTTGCTTTGACGATGAACTGCGAGAATGGGTTGTAGAAATCTGCACGAGCAGCTTGCAACCATATACGCAAAATGACGACCATGATGTACAGGTCAAATAGGGTTGAGATGAGAAAACTCATTGAATTCATAAGGTACCCTTAACAAGTAAGTGAGTGACACAGAGTGGGTATCACTCAAGTCATTAAAACAGTTTTTCCATTTCTTCAGCGCGAGCAACCGCAGCTTGCATTGCTTTCGCCACAATATCAGACAGTTGGTGCTCGTTGAACGTACGTAGCGCTTCTGCCGTTGTGCCACCTTTTGATGTCACGTTCTCGCGTAGCGTTGAAAGCTCAGTTTCTGGATTTTCCACTACCATGCTTGCTGCGCCAAGTGCTGCTTGCTGAACCAACGTGCGAGCCGTGTCTTTATCGAAACCTTGAGCAATTGCTTCTGCTTGCATCGCTTCCATAAACAGGAAGAAGTAAGCTGGTGCGCTACCTGCCGCGGCAATCACATTGTTGATGCCAGATTCTTGTTCGACCCAGCATACCTTACCGCAGGCTTGCATTAGCTCTGCCGCGAAGGCTTTATCTTGTTCTTGCACATGTTCAGGCGCGTAAAGACCACTCATGCCCATACCAAGTTGCGATGGTGTATTTGGCATCACGCGAACCAAGTTGAGCTTAGTCGCTAGCATGTCATCCAAGTGTGAACAGTTGATGCCAGCCGCAATAGAGATAACCAGTTTATTGCTGAAGTCGATAGATTGCAGTGGTTTACACACTTCTTCCATCATTTGTGGCTTCACAGACAATACCACAACATCCGCTTCTGTCGCGGCTGCGATGTTATCGCTGGTGGTACGGATACCAAAGTTTTGCTCAAGAGGTTGGCGACGTGTCTCCGATGGGGCGGTCGCAATGATGTTCTGTGCTGGGTAGCCATTTGCTACGAGACCAGAAACAATCGCACGCACCATGTTTCCCGCGCCGATAAAGGCAATCTTTTTATGTTCCATATGTCTGATTTCCAAATATAAATTCTTACAATTTGTTGTGCGCTCAGGTGTATAATTGCACCACTTTGCTCTGAGTGCCGAAATAGAAGGCACTCAGACTCAAATTCGCAGTGTCTAACAACGAGTCGCTTTTATTGCTGTTTGCTGTAGTCGCGCGCGCCAAAAATCGCTGTGCCAATTCGCACCATAGTGCTACCTGCTTCGATTGCCGCATCCATGTCTCCGCTCATACCCATGGATAGCGTGTCGACATCCGGGTACTGCTGGGCTAGCTTTTGCTTTAGCTCTTCAAGTTGCTTAAATGCGCGAAGTTGCGATTCGTAATCTGGCACGTTGGCAGGAATCGACATCAACCCTCTTAACGTGAGGTTTGGAAGGCGAGAAATCAACTCAGCCAGTTCGAATATTTCTGCATCAGCAACGCCAGATTTTGACTCTTCACCACTGGTGTTAACTTGAATCAGAACTTGCAGTGGTTTTAGCTCGCTTGGACGCTGGTCATTGAGGCGTTGAGCGATCTTAGCGCGATCAATGGTGTGAACCCAATCGAAATGTTCAGCAACAGGGCGTGATTTATTGGATTGAATTGGACCAATGAAGTGCCATTCGATTCGATTATCTGGATAATGCTCGGCAAAGTGCTGAACTTTACTGACGCCCTCTTGGACGTAGTTTTCACCAAACGCCTCTTGGCCAGCTTGGTAAGCTTCGAGAATTGCCTCGACAGGTTTAGTTTTGCTTACTGCTAGAAGTTGCACTGACTCTGGAGCACGACCGCATTTTTGTTCGTCGTGTCGAATTTGAGAGGTGATATGTTCAATGTTTTGTTGAATACTACTCATAGCTGTACTTTAGACTTAAGGATTTTAAATGGATATCACTGAGTTACTGGATTTTAGTGTAAAACATAATGCTTCGGATCTACATCTTTCTGCAGGTGTACCACCAATGGTTCGTATTGATGGTGATGTAAGAAAGCTGGGCATTCCAGCGTTTACACACCAAGAAGTGCATCGTTTGGTTTTTGAAATCATGAACGATGCGCAGCGCAGTGAGTTCGAAGAAAAACTCGAAGTCGATTTTTCATTTGAATTGCATAACGTTGGCCGTTTTCGTGTCAACGCTTTCAACCAATCTCGCGGTTGTGCGGCTGTGTTCCGTACCATCCCAAGTAGCATTCCAACACTGGAAGAGCTAGAAGCCCCAGAGATCTTCAGAAAGATTGCCAATGCTGAAAAAGGCCTGGTATTGGTTACCGGTCCAACGGGTTCTGGTAAATCGACTACCTTGGCAGCCATTGTTGACTACATTAACCGTAATCACAATAAGCACGTCCTAACAATTGAAGATCCGATTGAATTTGTTCACACCAACAATAAGTGTCTGATCAACCAACGTGAAGTACACCGTGATACACACAGCTTCCAAAACGCACTGCGCAGCGCATTACGTGAAGACCCGGATGTGATTCTAGTTGGTGAGATGCGTGATAAAGAAACCATCAGTTTGGCGCTGACGGCTGCTGAAACGGGTCACCTTGTTTTTGGTACGCTGCACACTAGCTCAGCAGCGAAAACCATCGACCGTATTATCGACGTATTCCCAGGTAGTGACAAAGACATGGTGCGTTCGATGCTGTCGGAGTCGCTGCGTTCGGTTATTGCACAAAAACTGTTAAAACGTAATGGTGGTGGTCGTATTGCTTGTCATGAAATCATGATGGCGACACCTGCGATCCGTAACCTTATTCGTGAAGACAAAGTCGCGCAGATGTATTCGATCATTCAGACCGGTGCGGCGCATGGCATGCAGACCATGGAGCAGAATGCTCGTCAATTGATGGCGCAAGGCATGGTATCGCGTGAAGAAGTGGATAAGAAAGTTGAAATTGAAGCGCAGCAATTCTCGTAACGAATTACTTAGGAAATAGCGAATACGGACGATGGATCTGAATAAATTTCTCGAAGGCATGCTGGCGTTAAAAGCGTCGGATCTATACATCACTGTCGGTGCCCCGATCTTGTTTCGTGTGGATGGCGAATTGCGTCCGCAAGGCGATAAGCTGAGCGAAAATGACGTAGCCTTGTTGCTTGATAGTGCGATGGACCCGGATCGACGACAGGAGTTTCGCAAAAGCCGTGAGTCGAACTTTGCCATTGTCCGTGATTGCGGTCGCTTCCGTGTCAGTGCCTTCTTCCAACGTGAATTACCGGGAGCCGTCATTCGTCGTATTGAAACCAATATTCCAACGTTTGAGCAGCTTAAGTTGCCTTTGGTGCTGCAAGATCTTGCAATTGCCAAGCGTGGTTTGGTGCTGGTGGTTGGTGCGACAGGCTCTGGTAAGTCGACCACCATGGCTGCGATGACGGGTTATCGCAACAACAACAAGACTGGTCATATTCTTACGGTAGAAGACCCAATTGAATTTGTGCATGAGCATAAACGTTGTATTGTGACTCAGCGTGAAGTGGGCTTGGATACTGACAGCTATGAAGTGGCGTTGAAGAACTCGTTGCGTCAGGCACCAGACATGATTTTGATTGGTGAGATCCGAAGCCGAGAAACGATGGAATACGCAATGACCTTTGCTGAAACTGGTCACTTGTGCATGGCTACATTGCACGCCAACAACGCAAACCAAGCGCTTGAACGTATTTTGCACTTGGTGCCGAAAGACCAGAAAGATCAGTTCTTGTTTGATCTGTCGATGAACTTAAAAGGCGTAGTAGGTCAGCAGTTGATCCGTGATAAGAACGGTCAGGGGCGTCATGGCGTGTTTGAGATCTTATTAAATAGCCCGCGTGTATCCGATCTGATCCGTCGAGGCGATCTTCATGAGTTGAAAGCAACCATGGCTCGATCCAATGAATTTGGGATGTTGACCTTCGACCAATCGCTCTACAAGTTAGTGATGCAAGGTAAGATCAGTGAAGAAGATGCATTGCACAGTGCGGACTCTGCCAACGATCTGCGTTTGATGTTGAAGACGCAACGTGGTGAAGCATTCTCTACGGGCAGTTTGGCGAACGTTAAGATCGATATGGATTAATCCAATTCAGAAACGAAAAAGGTTGGCGAAACCAACCTTTTTCATTGTGCTTGAAGTGTTTACTCACCCCAAAGGTTTTCAAACCAACTCTCAAGAATCACGACCGCTGATTGGCAGTCGATATTGCCTTTCGATAGCGCTTTGTAGCCACCCATACTGAACAACTCTGCGCGTGCTTCTGCTGTTGATAGGCGTTCATCATGCAATTCAACGGGTAAGCCGTAACGACCGTGCAGGCGATTGGCGAACTTCTTCGCTCGTGGCGTGATGGTTTCTAAGTCTTTACCGTGCAAGTCTGTTGGCAAACCCACCACCAATAGGTCTGGTTGCCACTCTTTAATTTGTTTCTCGATGTCGTCCCAGTTTGGAATGCCGTCATTCGCTTTGAATGCTTTAAGTGGGGAAGCCGTGCCGGTGATTTCTTGCCCGATAGCACTACCAATGCTCTTGGTACCGAAATCGAAGGCCATGATTGTGCGTGACATAATGTGTCTCGAATCTAACTAAATAAAATAGGTTGAGTGTGGAAGCGCGTTAAGCGTGCCCTGCATCCGAAGATAACTGGCTTGGATCGATGCCTAATTTCTCGACTGCTTTTTTCCAACGATCGATAATTGGAGTATCGAAAATGATCTCTGGCGTCGCTTCGATGGTCAGCCAAGAGTTCTCTGCCAACTCAGTTTCTAATTGACCTGCACTCCAGCCGGAATATCCAAGTGCCACTAAATAGTCGCTTGGTTCCGCTTCTGTACCAAGTACTGACAAGATGTCTTTAGACGTGGTAACTGCCAGTTCGTCAGTCATTTGAATGCTTGATTCGTAGTAGTCTTTTGGTTTGTGCAGGATAAAACCACGATCTTCAGAAACAGGGCCGCCGTTGTACACTGGTCTATCTAAGCTTGCTTCAAACAGGCGAGGGTGCACAGGTTGCACTTCGACTTGATTGAGCATACTACCAACCGTGATATCGACAGGTGCGTTGATCATCAACCCCATAGCGCCTTCTTCGTTGTGTTCACAGACGTAGATAACGCTATTCTGGAAGTAGGGATCTTTCATTCCCGGCATGGCAACTAAGAAATGGTTTGTGAGGTTCATTCTCATCTCGACCTTATAAGGCTATTAAAAATACTTAAGCAAACCCCATGTTTTCACCTGTACGGGTATGTGCATGAGTTTGCTTAAGTTAATCCACAACGCTCTTATTTAACTGTAATACAGTTTGAGTTATTCGCCTTTCACTCGGCGCTCAATCGCGTCCATTAGCTTGCCTGTGATTGAAATATCAAAAGCCGCTTCAATTTCACGAATACAGGTTGGGCTCGTTACGTTGATTTCCGTTAGCTTGTCGCCAATCACATCAAGACCCACAAAGATAAGACCTTTTTCTTTTAGGGTCGGTGCAACCGCTTGAGCGATCTTCATATCAGTTTCGCTAAGTGGGCGAGCTTCACCTGTGCCGCCTGCCGCTAGGTTACCACGTGTTTCACCTTTTGCAGGGATACGAGCAAGGCAGTAAGGCATTGGCTCACCATCAACCACTAGGATGCGCTTGTCACCATTGCTGATATCTGGCACGAAGGTTTGCGCCATCGCGTAGTTTTGACCATGGTTTGTTAGTGTCTCGATGATAACTGATACGTTTGGATCGTTCTCTTTCACGCGGAAGATAGATGCGCCGCCCATGCCATCAAGTGGTTTTAGGATCACATCACCGTGTTCTTCACGGAAGGCTTTAATCTTCTCAGCTTTACGCGTCACAATAGTGGTTGGTGTTAGCTCTGGGAACCAAGCTGTGAACAGTTTCTCGTTACAGTCACGTAGGCTTTGTGGCTTGTTAACGATCAGTGCGCCTTGCTCTTCAGCGCGCTCAAGGATGTAAGTTGCGTAGATGTACTCTGTGTCGAACGGAGGATCCTTACGCATTAGCACAGCATCAAGTTCAGACAGTTCAATGGTCTGCTCTGATTTGAATTCGTACCAACCCGTTGGATCTTCTTTTAACTCAACCACTTTGGTGTCTGCGATTGCTTTACCTTGGTCTAGGTGCAGATCATTCATTTCCATGTAGTGGATTTCGTAGCCGCGGCGTTGCGCTTCAAGCATCATGGCAAAGCTAGAGTCTTTCTTGATGTTAATGGACGAGATTGGGTCCATTACGATACCGAGTTTGATCATTATTTTTCTCCGTTTTAACCAAGATCGCCGAAACGAACTTGTAAGGCTGTAATTGCTGTCAGAGCCGCTGTTTCGGTACGCAGAACACGAGGGCCGAGTAGCGTCTCTTCAAATTGATATTCGCGAGTCATGCCGATCTCGTCAGAAGATAGACCGCCTTCAGGACCAATTAATAGGCGAACTTTTTCAACAGGTGTTGGCAAGGTGTTGATTGAGTACTTCGCACGTGGATGCAGGTTAAGCTTCAAGCCGTCGTACTCTTCTTGGCACCACTCTTCTAAGCTCATGATAGGGCGAATTTCAGGTACTACGTTGCGACCGCACTGTTCACACGCACTGATCGCAATCTTCTGCCACTGAGCTAGCTTCTTCTCGAAACGTTTTTGGTCTAATTTCACGCCACAACGCTCAGAGATCAGCGGTGTAATTGTATTCACGCCAAGTTCTACTGATTTTTGGATGGTGAACTCCATCTTATCGCCACGCGAAATGACCTGACCAAGGTGAAGATCAAGCGGTGACTCAATGCTGCTTTCTACGCGTTCAGAGATCTCAACCATCACATTCTTTTTGCTAACTTCGCTGATGACAGCTGGGAATTCAGCACCGCTGCCGTCAAATAATAGGACTTCTTGACCTTCTTTCATGCGAAGCACACGACCAATGTGACCTGCTGCATCGTCGCTTAGAGCAATGATGCCAAGTTGTTGAATGGTTTCTGGATGATAAATTCGAGGGATACGCATAGTGTTTCGATTTCCTGCATACGCGAGTGTTTAGACACTAACATGGATGCTTTCTACCGAAAAAACAAGGGGCAAGAGGCGTTTCCATTCCAGTAAATGACAACGCCTCGAATAGTGGAGGTGTACTGCGGTAATTACGGGAAGAATTACAGTGCGCGACAAGCCTCTTGAACGAATGGGTTGTGGTTGCCTTGAATCTTAGCAATGCGTTCATCACGCTCACATTCCCACTTATCTACAGGGTAGGTTTTGTTCCAAGCACTCATCAATTGAGTCTGCTGCTTCGAAAGTTTAAAACCGTATTCTTTGCTCATGTACAGGTAAGTACGCGCAATTGAGCCGCGTGCGCGATCGGGTGGCATGACTTTACGCTGCTTAAAGTTCACTTGCATTTCACAACGACCGTAGCTGACGCCATCCATGCCATTCCACTGACTGAAGTTGTAGTTAGAGCGGTCACCGTTTACCTCTCCGATAGCCGGAGTTAGGTTGTGGAGATCGGCTTCCATAGATTTGAAGACTTTGTCGTTTCTTGTGCAGTTTTTGCGTCCACCATTTTGCCAACATTGACGCTGGTGGCCGAACTGCCATGCAGGAACCACGTGCTCCCACTCGATGCGAGATGCGCGTTTTTCTTGCTTGCGAACTTGATAGCCACAAGAAGAGAGATCCGGCACGCCCTTTTTGCCTTGCCATTTAATGTCACAACCACAGTAGAAGCTGGTTGGGTGATCGGCGTAGATTTTTACCGCTTCACGCTTAGCGGCGGAAAAAGAGCTTGGAGGCGCAGCAATCGCTGTACTAGAAAGCGCAAATAGGAATAGAGAGAACAGGTATTTCATGATTAAAGTCTTTATAAAGTATGACTTTATTCATTCTAACACGCATAAATTAGCTTTAGTGATGAGTAACCTGACAATAGTGAGTAAAAAGCAGCAATTTGAGTGCGTATGTCTCTATTTTTTGAAGGCTAAAGGAGTAAAAGGATGGGCGTTACGAGAGCTGAATACCAGTAAAGTTCAGCGGTTGGCGACATTTTTGGCAAGAATACATCGCTTCTTTGCGCTGCACTTTGTTGTGACGACGAATTGAAAGTGGGTAAGTCATACAAGCACAGCAGTATTCAAAAGTTTTACCTTGCACAGAAGCCACATCAAAGCTGTGAGTGGTTTTAGCTGGAACTTTAAATACCGCTTCCATCACGCCTTGCCACTCTTTTCCGTGAGGTCGAACGCGACCGTACACTTGATAAGTAATGAGATGCGCGACTTCATGTGGAATCACTTCTTCAAGAAAAGCTTGAGGATTTTCTTTAAAGAGCTTCGGATTCAATCTAACTTCATTCGACTGCAAGTAGGCTTTGCCGGCTGCTTTACCACGAACATTGAAAGCCAGAGAAGGGATGATAAAAGAACGTTTGAATGCTTGCTCTGCCATCGCGATGCAATCTGCCATCACTTGTTTGGCTTTGTAGCTCAGTTCTATATCCACAACTCACTCCGTTTATTCAATAAAAAAGCCCCCGCGTTTGCGAGGGCTGGATCATAGCATCAGTTTTCTAAGGTGTGTGTTTTTTCTTAATTGTCGCGTGGTACGCATGCCATGTGCCGTAACCTAGGATTGGCATGGTGAAGAGCATACCAATACCGTACGTCGCGAAGCCGATTAAGATACCACCACAAATTATGGCTGCCCATACGATCATCGCAGGGATGTTGGATTTCACGGCGTTAAAGCTGGTGAAAACGGCAGTCATCATATCGACGCGACGTTCCATCATGAGTGGAATTGAGAAAGCTGAAATGCTAAATACCACGCAAGCCAAGACAAAACCTACTAGCGAACCAATAACTAAGAAAGGCAAGAACTCAGTCAGTGGAGCGCCTTGTACAGAAGGGTATAGAGCATGGAGCAGGGCAGCAATTCGCATCCAGAAAATCATACATACCGCGAGCATCACAGCAAATGCCCACTGAGAGCTAGAGTTGCGTCCAATGGCTTTCATTGAATGGAATAAGCTTGGTTTGTGTCCGCGTTCTCTCTCCCAACTTGCATCATATAAGCCGAGGGCTAAGAATGGCCCGATTAACATGTAAACAATCAGGCTTGGCATCACGACAAGATGCGTGCCTTGCCATTGAACCAGAAGCACGATACCAATCGCAGCTGCCATAAAGCAGATGCCGTAGAAGGCGCTGATGAGCGGCATGCGGACAAAGTCATGCAGACCCAACGCGAGCCAATGGAATGGTGCCGATAAGCTAATGGTATTGCACGGAATGGTTCTGGCGTATTCATTATCTGGAACTTCCTTTCGTTTACCTTGGAAGTCAGATGGGTTCACGGTACGAGGCATAACTCCTCCTTGATTTATTCCCACGGTGGCACCTAGGCCATATAAAGATGTTTGGCTGACGTTTTTCATGACTCTATTAGCCACGTGAGCCTGCATCATAGTTCTTTACGTTATATACATCGAAAAGTGCATTTAACATTATGTTAACTATTGGCAGAGATGGGGCAATTTACAAATAATTGCTGAATTTTTGTTCAAGAGAAGACATGAGAAGGAGAAGAAGGGGCAGAAACAAAAAGCCCCCGCCAGAGGCGAGGGCTTTATCGATTCTTGCGTGGCTCGATTACTTGATGCCTGCGAAATCGCGTAGGATAGCTGCTTTATCCGTTGCTTCCCATGGGAACTCTTCGCGACCGAAGTGACCGTATGCTGCCGTCTGCTTGTAGATAGGTTGAAGCAGGTTAAGCATTTCTTGTAGACCGTATGGACGTAGGTCGAAGTGTTGACGAACCGCTTCAATAATGATTTCGTGTGATACTTTCTCAGTACCGAACGTTTCAACCATGATAGACGTTGGATCAGCAACACCGATAGCGTATGAAAGTTGGATTTCACAACGGTCAGCCATGCCAGCTGCTACGATGTTTTTCGCTACATAACGTGCTGCGTAAGCTGCGCTGCGGTCTACTTTCGATGGATCTTTACCAGAGAACGCACCACCACCGTGACGAGCTGCGCCGCCGTAAGTATCTACGATGATTTTACGACCAGTTAGACCACAGTCACCCATTGGACCACCGATAACGAAACGACCGGTTGGGTTGATGAAGAAGTTCGTGTCTTTAGTGATCCACTCTGAAGGCAATACTGGCTTGATAATCTCTTCCATTACCGCTTCACGTAGGTCAGGTGTTGTTACTGAATCACAGTGTTGAGTTGAAAGAACAACAGCATCGATACCAACAATCTTACCTTGGTCGTATTGGAAAGTTACTTGAGATTTCGCATCTGGGCGAAGGAAATCTAGTTTACCGCTCTTACGAACTTCAGCTTGTTTTTGAACAAGGCGGTGAGAGTAAGTAATTGGAGCTGGCATTAGAATTTCAGTTTCGTTTGTAGCGTAACCAAACATGATGCCTTGGTCGCCTGCGCCTTGCTCTTTAGGGTCTGCTTTATCAACACCTTGGTTGATGTCTGGAGACTGCTTACCGATGGTGTTTAGAACCGCACACGAGTTCGCATCAAAGCCCATATCAGAGTGAACGTAACCAATTTCACGAACAGTTTCACGAGTGATTTCTTCGATATCAACCCATGCAGAAGTCGTTACTTCACCACCAACCATAACCATGCCGGTTTTAACGTAAGTCTCACAAGCAACACGTGCTTTCGGGTCTTGCTCAAGAATTGCATCAAGAACTGCGTCAGAGATTTGGTCTGCGATTTTATCTGGATGACCTTCTGATACCGACTCAGAAGTGAACAGGTGCTTAGCCATGATAGCTCCAATCTTAAGGTTTACTCATGGCTAACTAACGCAAGCTTGCCACGAAAAATACAATACAGTTTGTAGGTGTTTCTACATCTAGACGTCTATTTTAATTTCCCACAGTCGAATTACAAGCTCTTTTTCGATTTGAATTCGCCTAGCTTATTTCCCAATCGTTTGCTTTTGATGGGGTGAATTTCTAATAAATTACCTATTAAGTGCGAAAAGATTGAGTTAAAACCGCAAAAATGGTGAGTAAAACGTTTGCAGTCGGATTTTGGCTTTGAGAGAATGTTGTCCGCACTTTTTATGCCCAGTTTACTCGGTTAATGTGCCCACATTCCTTTATCAATTCGCTTAATGCACTCAGGAGCAGACATGTCTTCTCGTAACGTTCTTTCAAACAAAGAGCTCGCAAATGCAATCCGCGCTCTTAGCATGGATGGTGTTCAACAAGCTAACTCTGGCCACCCAGGCGCACCTATGGGTATGGCTGATATCGCTGAAGTTCTTTGGCGTTCTCACCTAAACCACAACCCAGCTAACCCAGAGTGGGCTGACCGCGACCGTTTCGTACTGTCTAACGGTCACGGCTCTATGCTGATTTACTCTCTACTGCACCTGAGCGGTTACGAGCTATCTATCGACGATCTTAAGAACTTCCGTCAGCTTCACTCTAAGACTCCTGGTCACCCAGAGTACGGCTACGCACCTGGTATCGAGACTACAACGGGTCCTCTAGGTCAAGGCATCACTAACGCTGTTGGTATGGCGATGGCTGAGAAAGCACTAGCGGCTCAGTTCAACAAAGAAGGCCACGACATCGTTGACCACTTCACTTACGTGTTTATGGGCGACGGCTGTCTGATGGAAGGTATCTCGCACGAGGCATGTTCTCTTGCTGGTACGCTAGGTCTTGGCAAACTGATCGCATTCTGGGATGACAACGGCATCTCTATCGATGGTCACGTTGAAGGTTGGTTCTCTGACGACACGCCTAAGCGTTTTGAATCTTACGGGTGGCACGTAATCCCTGCTGTAGATGGTCATGACTCTGAAGCGATTAACGCAGCAATCATCGCTGCGAAAGCAGATCCACGCCCTACACTTATCTGTACTAAAACTATCATCGGTTTTGGTTCTCCAAACAAATCTGGTTCTCACGACTGTCACGGTGCGCCACTAGGTGCTGAAGAAATCGCAGCAGCGCGTGAATTCCTAGGTTGGGAACACCCAGCATTTGAAATCCCTGCGGACGTATACGCTGAGTGGGATGCTAAAGCGGCAGGTTCTGAGAAAGAAGCGGCTTGGAACGCGAAGTTCGAAGCATATGCAGCGGCTTACCCTGCAGAAGCAGCAGAGCTTAAGCGTCGTCTAAATGGCGAACTTCCTGCGCAGTGGGAAGAGAAAGCAAATCAAATCATTGCAGACCTTCAAGCAAACCCTGCGAACATCGCATCACGTAAAGCATCTCAAAACGCACTAGAAGCGTTTGGTCAAATGCTTCCAGAATTCATGGGCGGCTCTGCTGACCTAGCGCCTTCTAACCTAACTATGTGGTCTGGTTCTAAGTCTCTAGAAGCGAACGACTTCTCTGGTAACTACATCCACTACGGTGTACGTGAATTCGGTATGACAGCGATCATGAACGGTATCGCACTACACGGCGGTTTTGTTCCTTACGGTGCAACATTCCTAATGTTTATGGAATACGCTCGTAACGCTATGCGTATGGCTGCTCTGATGAAAGTTCAGAACATCCAAGTTTACACGCATGACTCTATCGGTCTTGGTGAAGATGGTCCAACTCACCAACCAGTTGAGCAAATCGCGTCTCTACGTCTGACTCCAAACATGAGCACATGGCGTCCATGTGACCAAGTTGAGTCTGCAGTTGCATGGAAACTGGCGATTGAACGTAAAGATGCACCATCTGCACTTATCTTCTCTCGTCAAAACCTTGCACAACAAGAGCGTACGGCTGAGCAAGTAGCGGACATCGCGAAAGGTGCTTACATCCTGAAAGACAGCGATGGCAAGCCTGAGCTAATCCTAATTGCAACTGGTTCTGAAGTTGAACTAGCAGTGAAAGCGGCTGAGCAACTAACCGCTGAAGGTAAGAAAGTGCGCGTTGTTTCAATGCCATCAACAGATGCATTCGACAAGCAAGACGCAGCTTACCGTGAATCAGTACTGCCATCTGACGTAACTGCACGTATCGCTGTAGAAGCGGGCATTGCAGACTTCTGGTACAAGTACGTTGGTTTCGACGGTCGTATCATCGGTATGACAACATTCGGTGAGTCTGCACCGGCTGACCAACTGTTCGAAATGTTTGGTTTCACTGTAGAAAACGTAGTGAACACAGCAAAAGAACTATTAGCGTAATTTAGCGCTAGAAATGAAAAACCGAGCATTAGTGCTCGGTTTTTTTGTGCCTATTCAAATTCGTTTCCCCAGTTATCCTTCTCTTTGTGTCCACATTCCTTACAAGTGACATAACGATCCATATCGTAATAGTGACCGCCGTTTATCAGGGTATGAGCCCAAAGTTTTAAGGTTCCAAGAATCGATTTATCCGTATCGTAACTGCTTGGTTTACGGACCAGCATCTCTGAGTGTGGTGTTTCTCTATTGCATCGCTTGCAAAAGTGAGCAGTGGGAAAACCTGACATACGCATTTCCTTTTGGTGGTCAAACAAGGAGTTAAAATGCCAAGCGAAACATGCGATGTCAGAAATCAATATATTAGTGAAATGAATATTTCGGGAAGTGAAAAGATAGTTTACCGCGAGGGAGATCACTTACTTAATGCGTTCAGTCTTCGTATCAGGTACTATCTGTGACACGAATTTTTGGTGAGGCGAAGGATAAATGCTAAAAGTTGCGATCAATGGATTTGGACGTATCGGTCGTAATGTACTGCGAGCAGTATACGAGAGCGGTAAGCACCAGCAGATCAAGGTTGTTGCAGTTAATGAACTGGCTCAACCAGAAGCGATGGCACATCTTCTTCAGTATGATACTAGTCATGGTCGCTTCGGAAAGAAAATCTCGCATGACCAAGAACACCTCTACGTTCACCACGACAGTGGCGAATACGATCCAATTAGAATCCTCCACCTTGCTGAAATCGAACTTTTGCCATGGCGTGACTTAGAAGTCGATATCATACTGGATTGTACTGGTGTCTTCGGCTCACAAGCTGACGGACAAGCCCATATTGAAGCGGGGGCTCATAAAGTTCTGTTCTCACACCCTGGCGCAAGCGATCTCGATAACACCATTATCTATGGTGTGAACCACGAAACTCTCAAAGACGAACACCGCGTGGTGTCGAATGGCTCATGCACCACCAACTGTATTGTCCCTATCATCAAAGTTTTGGATGAGGCGTTCGGCATAGAGTCGGGTACTATCACAACGATTCACTCTTCAATGAACGATCAGCAGGTTATCGACGCTTATCACAATGATTTACGTCGCACTCGTGCTGCCAGTCAATCGATTATTCCGGTGGACACTAAGTTGCATAAAGGAATTGAAAGAATCTTCCCGAAATTTTCTAACAAATTTGAAGCAATTTCGGTTCGAGTTCCAACAGTTAACGTCACTGCGATGGATTTAAGTGTCACAATTAGTACAAATGTGAAAGTTAATGACGTAAATCAAACCATTGTTAACGCATCTCAGTGTACATTACGTGACATTGTTGACTATACTGAATCGCCACTCGTTTCCATCGACTTTAATCACGATCCCCATAGTGCAATTGTGGATGGAACTCAGACAAGAGTGAGTAACGGGCAACTCGTAAAAATGCTCGTTTGGTGCGATAACGAATGGGGCTTTGCTAACCGGATGCTGGATACCGCTTTAGCAATGCAAGCTTCTTCACAGGTGGAGCAATAAGAGTGAATAAGCGATGGAGAAAATTTTTATTTCAAGCCTTGAAATAAATCTGACGTATCTCCATATCAATAACCAGTTTGAAGAATTAACGGGCTTGGCAGGATTGCCGAGTTTTTAAAAACTTTAATTATTTAATATTTGAGAGGACACATCATGTCTGTAATCAAGATGACTGACCTGGATCTTGCAGGTAAACGTGTATTTATCCGTGCTGACCTAAACGTGCCAGTAAAAGACGGTAAAGTAACTTCAGATGCACGTATCATCGCATCTCTTCCAACTATCAAGCACTGTCTAGAAGCTGGTGCTAAAGTTATGGTTACTTCTCACCTAGGTCGCCCAACTGAAGGTGAATACGCTGAAGAGTTCTCTCTACAACCAGTAGTTAACTACCTAAACGACGCACTAGACTGCGAAGTTAAACTAGCGAAAGACTACCTAAACGGTCTAGAACTAAACGCTGGTGAACTAGTCGTTCTTGAAAACGTTCGCTTTAACAAAGGCGAGAAGAAAAACGAAGAAGAACTATCTAAGCAGTACGCTTCTCTATGTGACATCTTCGTAATGGACGCATTCGGTACAGCTCACCGTGCACAAGCATCTACTCACGGTGTTGGTATGCACGCAGACGTAGCATGTGCTGGTCCTCTACTAGCAAACGAACTAGAAGCACTAGGTAAAGCAATGGACAAGCCTGCTCGTCCAATGGTTGCTATCGTAGGTGGTTCAAAAGTTTCTACTAAGCTAACTGTTCTTGAGTCTCTATCTAAAATCGCTGACCAACTAGTTGTTGGCGGTGGTATTGCTAACACATTCATCGCAGCTGCTGGTCACAACGTTGGTAAGTCGCTATACGAAGCAGACCTAGTTGAAACAGCGAAGAAGCTAATGGACGAGTGTGCAATTCCAGTAGCAACTGACGTTGCATGTGCGAAAGCATTCGATGAGAACGCAGAAGCTGAAATCAAGCACGTTTCTGAAGTACAAGACGACGACATGATCTTCGACCTTGGTCCAGATTCAACTGCTGAACTAGCAGAAATCCTTAAGAACGCTAAGACTATCCTTTGGAACGGTCCAGTAGGCGTATTCGAATTCAAGAACTTCGAAGCAGGTACTAAAGGTATCTCTGAAGCTATCGCAGCTTCTGAAGGTTTCTCTGTTGCAGGTGGTGGTGACACGCTAGCAGCTATCGACAAGTTCGGTATCAAAGCTGACGTATCTTACATCTCTACTGGCGGCGGCGCTTTCCTTGAGTTTGTAGAAGGTAAAGTACTTCCAGCAGTTGAAATGCTAGAAGCACGCGCTAAGTAATAATCGCAAAGCGGGGGAGTCATCTCCCGCTTTCTTGTTTGCTGCAACGAGAGTGGAACTCTGCTAGAATAGCCTCAGTTGTGAGCAAACGTTTGCAAGATTTTTCAATTTAACAAGTTTTGTTTAAAAAACGACAGATAAATAGGATTACATCCATGTCTAAGATCTTCGACTTCGTAAAACCAGGTGTTATCTCTGGCGATGACGTTCAGAAAGTATTTGAAGTAGCAAAAGAAAACAAATTTGCTCTTCCTGCAGTAAACGTTGTTGGTACTGATTCTGTAAACGCAGTACTAGAAGCAGCTGCAAAAGTTAAAGCTCCAGTTGTTGTTCAGTTCTCTAACGGCGGTGCTGGTTTCTTCGCTGGTAAAGGCGTGAAACTTGAAGGTCAAGGTGCTCAAATCCTTGGTGCTGTAGCTGGTGCTAAATACGTTCACACTGTAGCTGAAGCTTACGGTGTGCCAGTAATCCTACACACTGACCACGCTGCTAAGAAACTTCTTCCATGGATCGACGGTCTACTAGACGCTGGTGAAGAGTTCTTCGCTCAAACTGGTAAACCTCTATTCTCTTCTCACATGCTAGACCTTTCTGAAGAGTCTCTAGAAGAAAACATCGAAACATGTGCTAAGTACCTAGAGCGCATGGCTAAGATGAACATGACAATCGAGATCGAACTTGGTTGTACTGGTGGTGAAGAAGATGGCGTTGATAACTCTCACATGGACGCATCTGAGCTATACACTTCTCCAGAAGACGTTGCTTACGCATACGAGAAACTAAGCGCTGTTTCACACCGCTTCACTATCGCAGCTTCTTTCGGTAACGTACACGGCGTTTACAAGCCAGGTAACGTTGTTCTAACTCCAACTATCCTACGTGACTCTCAAGCATACTGTGCAGAGAAGTTCGGTATCGCACCAAACGCTCTAAACTTCGTATTCCACGGTGGTTCTGGTTCTACTGAAGCAGAAATCCAAGAGTCTATCGGCTACGGTGTTATCAAAATGAACATCGATACTGATACACAGTGGGCAACTTGGGATGGTATCCGTCAGTACGAAGCTGACAACCACGATTACCTACAAGGTCAAATCGGTAACCCAACTGGCGAAGACGCTCCAAACAAGAAGTACTACGATCCACGCGTATGGCTACGTGCTGGTCAAGCTTCAATGGTAGCTCGCCTAGAGAAAGCATTTGCTGACCTAAACGCAGTAGACGTACTATAATTCGTCTCAACTGAGTTTCTAAAAACCCGCTCTTAGAGCGGGTTTTTTTATGTCTAAACAATGAGACCAATCCTATTCTTCCTCTGCGTGCAATTGATAACTTAGTCAGCTGCTATATGATCGCCTCACTTCATATCCCTTCATGTTGGTACAAATTTCGAAACTCAGCGCATTTCCGCATCAAGTGGCAGAAAACCAAGTAAAAAGTGTGGCGGAATGTAAATCCATTGCGTACTCTGTAACATGCCGGTATCAGAAAATTCTGATAAAGCTTTGTTTTGTAGGTCTTTGCTAAACTCTGACTTTGCAAAATTTCAGTTTTGAGATATTGTGCCAAAAATCTGACACTGTTCAGGAAAACAATAGGGATGTTGTTGTGAATAAGAACCTATAAAAAACAAGGTTCATAAATTAACGGCAATTAGATTTAATATCTTTATTTTGAGGATACGAATTATGGCAGGTGAATCGATGGGTATCGATACCTCTTTAACAGATGGTTTGAGCAAAGCTGAAACATGGCTAAATAACAACTCAGATCTTCTTATTCAATACGGTGTGAACATCATTTCTGCATTGCTGATCCTATTTATCGGTAACATTATCGTTAAAGCGGTAGCAAACAGCGTTTCAAAAGTGCTTGAAAAGAAAAAGATGGACAAAGCTGTTGTTGAATTCGTCAATGGTTTAGTTCGTTACCTTCTATTCGTTATCGTACTTATCGCGGCACTAGGTCGTGTCGGTGTTCAAACTGCATCTGTAGTTGCGGTAATCGGTGCGGCAGGTCTTGCTGTTGGTCTTGCTCTACAAGGTTCACTATCTAACTTCGCTGCGGGCGTACTGATTGTTGCATTCCGTCCATTCAAGTCTGGTGACTACGTAGAAATTGGCGGTGTAGCGGGTAGTGTTGAAGCAATTCAAATCTTCCAAACTGTACTAAAAACACCTGACAACAAGATGGTTGTTGTACCGAACTCATCAGTTATCGGTGGTGCAATCACTAACTACTCTCGCCACGCTACGCGTCGTGTAGACCTAGTTATCGGTGTTTCTTACAGCGCTGACCTTAAACAAACTAAGCAAGTTATCCGTGATGTGCTAGAAAAAGATGAGCGTATCCTTAAAGATCCAGCAATCCAAATTGGTGTGCTGGCTCTAGCTGACTCTTCAGTAAACTTTGTGGTTCGCCCATGGTGTAAAACAGCGGATTACTGGGACGTTTACTTCGATTCTACTCAAGCAATCAAAGAAGCGTTAGACGAAGCAGGCATCGAAATTCCATTCCCACAAATGGATGTTCACTTGAACAAAGTAGAAGCTTAATCACTTCGATTGAGAACATAAAAAGCGAGGCGTTTGCCTCGCTTTTTTTATCTCTAGGGCTTTTATATTTCTAATAAAGTATTACTGCCGGCTAGGAGTAGTCGCTTGAGTTCTTTGCCTGCAAAACCGAAAGTCGATTCGGGTAAACCCGGGGTATAGAGCAATTCTTCATGTTGATAAAGTGCAGTATCCACAATGATAGTGACATGCTCTGGTAACCCTATCGGACAAACCGCACCGGGTACGCAGCCTAGTTGTTCGATCATTTCATCATCACTACAAATTGAAGGTCGTTTGCCGGTAATGGTTTTGATTTGTTTAGAGTCTAAACGCGAGTCTTTGTCGGTCAAGTATATGGCGTAACCTAACCCTTTCAGTTTGAGAAAAAGGCTCTTGGTGTGAGTGCCTGTCCAGCCGAGTTCAGCGGCAACTTTGATATCGGTTTCAAAGTCGAGAATGGCTTCATGCTGCCATTCTCGAAAGGGGATGGAGAGCGCACTAAACCGCTCTCGATTGAGTTGGTAGATTTTCTGCAGTGACTCCATGTCGTATTTCTTTCCTATTTTTTCTTTACCAGTATTGGGTGATTAGCTCATTTGCGAGAGCAAAAGCGATAGTAAACATCATAACGGCAACCGCAATATCGATGCCTTTTTTCACTTTTGGTTTTGAGAGCGTCGGACCTAATTTCGCCGCACCTAATGACAGCGTGTAGAACCACGCAAATGATGCCATGATGGTTCCCATTGCAAATGCGATGCGATCGTTGCCTTCGAACTGACCACCGATGGATCCCAAGATCACCACAGTATCCAAGTATAGGTGTGGGTTCAAAACGGTGACGGCAAGTGCGCCAAGAATTACAGTGCGACGACCGCGTGCGACCACTTCACTTTTTGACTCCGATGCATCAGATGGTTTGAATGCGCTCTTTAGTGACAACAAACCGTAAACGCTCAAGAAAGCGATACCACCTAATGTCACCGATGTCAGTAGGATTTCATTTTGCGACAGGATCGCACCGCCGCCGAAAATACCGAGCGAAATGAAGATCATATCTAGGATGCTACAGATAGTCGCAGTTGTCAGGTGATGTTGACGCTTAATACCTTGGTTAAGGACGTACGCATTCTGCGCACCGATTGGAATGATCATCGTCGCACCTAAACCGAATCCTTGTAATAACACCCAAAAGCTCACAACACACCTCAAAAATTAGCAATAGAACAACAGAGAAATGGAAGATATAGCTTTTATTGAAATAAGTATAATTAATGATTTTAATATATTATTAGTGTTACTTATCTTGTGTGTTTGGCGTTTGTTAGGGAGGAAAAGCACGTGCGAGGATTGGATTATAAATGGATAGAAGCTTTAGATGCCGTCGTGCATCAAGGCAGTTTTGACAGAGCAGCAGAACACTTATTTGTTTCACAATCAGCTATTTCCCAGCGAATTAAACAGCTCGAAAAGTATCTTGCTCAACCTGTGCTTATCCGTGAGCAACCACCAAAGCCGACACCGATTGGTAAGAAGTTACTTGGACTATATCGCCGCGTTAGACTTCTTGAGCATGAAATCCTCCCTGAACTGAAGAACGACACTACCACTCGCCCTGTACAACTCTCCTTGGCGACGAATGCAGATAGCCTCGCAACATGGTTGTTACCTGCGCTGCAGGATGTAATGAAGCATCGCCAAGTGGAGCTTAAGTTAACCATCTACGGTGAATCGCGCTCAATTGAAAAGCTAAGAAGTGGTGAGGTTGCAGGGGCTATCAGTTTGGAATCTCAAGCCATCCCGGGCTGTCGTGCAGACTATCTCGGTCGCATCGATTATGTCTGTGTCGCCAACCCAGAATTTTATCAACGCTATTTCTCTGAAGGGGTTAACAATCAAACACTCGCGAAAGCGCCGGCGGTGTCTTACGACCAATATGATGATCTGCATAAGAAGTTTTTGACTGAACATTTCAACGTAAGACCTGACAGTGTCATTCATCACAACATTAGTAGCTCAGAAGCTTTCCTCAAGATGGCGTTAGCAGGTGTGGCTTATTGTTTGATTCCTCGATTACAGATCACCGATGAATTAGAAAATGGTAAGTTGATTGATATTACGCCGGGTTTTTTGATGTCCTATCGAATTTACTGGCACCACTGGCAGTTAGAAACGGGCGTTCTTCAAGAAATCTCACAAGCGATTATTGGTTACGCTCAACAACATTTACCGCAATAAGTTCCCAGTTGGCTCGCGTTTTAAGTTGAAATTACTGCGAAGTAACACAGTCAAAGTTGTGTTAGAAGTCGCGTAGGGCGCTTGGATAATTGACAGAAGTTTCTATGATGAGTCTATATACACTCCAGTTCATTGGTGTCTCTCCTCGTTGAAGCTAGGATACCAACTCAGTTGCTACAGTGTTCACCGAATCTCTCGAGATGAAATCTGGCACTGGAGTGACCTTAATCTTTCAAAACGGATGGATTTGTCGAATGAAACTGTCTTCATGTTTATTGGCGTCTGCATTGAGCCTTACCAGTATTTCTGTGTTTGCGAGCGATGTACCAAGTTTTGCCCATGTATCAACCACTGGTTACGGTGAGGTAGTTGCAACACCAGATATGGCTACTTTTTCTGTGAAGGTAGTTGATACGACAATGACAGCAGAGCAAGCGAAGCAATCGGTCGACAATACAGTTGATGCGTTTCTTAAGAGCCTTGCAGATGCAGGTTTATCAAAAGATAACATTACTAGCTCAAACTTATACTTGGCTCCACAATATCACTACCCAAAATCGGGCAAGGCGGAACTTGTGGGTTACCGTGCATCACGTAGCATTGACGTGACGGTCAATGATCTTGCGAACTTGAATGAGTACTTGGACATGGCGCTGAAAGCCGGCATCAACCAAGTCGACAATATTCAGTTAAAAGTGAGCAACCAGTTTGAATATCAGCAAAAGGCACGCATGGCAGCGATTAAAGACGCGCAGAATAAAGCTGCCTCATTAGCGACCGGATTTGATAAGAAGTTAGGAGACGTTTGGCAGATCAACTATAACCAAATGCATGCTCGCCCGGTATTGATGCGTTCAATGGCAATGGATGCAAGAGAAAGTACAAACAGTTACCAAGACTCTACACTCGTGATTCGTGACCAAGTGGATGTGGTTTACAGGCTGAAATAATGCTTAAGTAAATACGGACGAATAAAACGAAAAAAGGCAGGGAATCCCTGCCTTTTGTGTTTGTTCAAATAGATTAGTGAAGGATACGAGCACGGATTGTGCCTTCGATGCCTTTTAGTTTCACTAGTGCTTCTTCTGCGCGAGAAGTCTCAACGTCGATAACTACGTAACCGATCTCAGCGGCAGTTTGTAGGTACTGACCTGCGATGTTGATGCCGTCTTCAGCAAAGATGGTGTTGATTTGCGTCAGGATACCAGGGCGGTTTTTGTGGATGTGTAATAGACGTGAACATTCACGATGCTCAGGCAATGATACCTCTGGGAAGTTCACACTTGATAAGGTTGAACCGTTGTCAGAGTATTTCGCTAGTTTACCAGCAACTTCAACACCAATGTTTTCTTGCGCTTCTTGCGTTGAACCACCGACGTGCGGAGTTAAGATTACGTTGTCGAACTTCTGCAGTGGAGACTCAAACGCATCGGCGTTAGTTTTCGGCTCTACAGGGAACACGTCAATCGCTGCTCCTGAAATATGACCAGATTCTAAGCTATGACATAGAGCAGGGATGTCTACCACGGTACCGCGCGCGGCGTTGATAAAGATAGCGCCCGGCTTCATGCGAGCAAACTCTTCTTCGCCCATCATGTTCTTGGTTTCTGGTGTTTCTGGTACATGTAGAGAAATCACGTCACACTTGTTCAAAAGCTCACTCATAGTGAACACTTGCGTAGCGTTACCTAGCGACAATTTGTTTTCAATGTCGTAGTAGTAAACGCGCATCCCCAAGTTTTCTGCAATGATACCCAACTGAGTACCGATGTGACCGTAACCGATGATGCCCAGACGCTTACCACGTGCTTCGTAAGAACTGTCTGCACTCTTCTTCCAAATACCACGGTGCGCTAGCGCGTTCTTTTCCGGAATACCACGAAGAAGGAGTAGGATCTGACCTAATACTAGTTCAGCAACACTGCGCGTGTTTGAGAATGGTGCATTAAAAACAGGAATACCACGGCTTGCTGCCGCGCCTAAATCAACTTGGTTGGTACCAATACAAAAACAGCCAATTGCAACTAGCTTGTTCGCTGCATTGATCACTTCTTCCGATAAGTTCGTTCGAGAACGGATACCGATGAAGTGCACGTCTTTTACTGCTTCAATCAGTTCTTCTTCCGGAAGGGAACCTTTGTGATATTCAATGTTGCTGTAGCCAGCTGCTTGAAGAACTTCAACTGAAGAAGGGTGGAGTCCCTCTAGCAAGAGGATCTTAATCTTTTCTTTTTCCAGTGAAACTTTGGCCATTTTTCTCGTCCTTAAAATGGAAAGGTGGGCTAATGTGGCGCACATAAAGCAAAACTATTAAAAAGGGGATAATTAACAGTTTTGTCGGAAGACAAACGTTTCCTTGTGCGTCTTCTGTTCAATAAAGTAACAAAAAATTTTTGCTTTGGGTAAGAAAATTACGGAATAAGGCATGCTTTTCTTAGAAAAAGGAAGAAAAAACGGCGCCCTAGGGCGCCGTCTGTAATGAAATAACAGAAAATTTAAATCATCTAATGATTTATTCTTCTATTTTCGCACCTTCTGGTGTGCCAGTGATAACCACGTCTGCACCGCGGTGAGCGAATAGACCCACAGTTACTACGCCTGCAATGGCGTTGATCTTGTCTTCAAGTTCTTTCGGGTTAGTGATTTGCATGTTGTGTACGTCTAGGATCACGTTGCCGTTGTCCGTTGTTACACCTTCACGGTATGCAGGGTCACCACCTAGTTTTACCAATTCACGAGCCACGTAAGAGCGTGCCATTGGGATAACTTCTACAGGAAGTGGGAACTGGCCAAGTACGTCAACGGCTTTTGTGCCGTCAACGATACATACGAATTTTTCTGAAATAGCCGCAACGATCTTTTCACGAGTCAGTGCAGCACCGCCACCTTTGATCATTTCACGCGCTGCGTTGATTTCATCTGCACCATCAACGTAGATA
This sequence comes from Vibrio sp. Y29_XK_CS5, assembly GCF_024181835.1. NCBI lineage: Bacteria > Pseudomonadati > Pseudomonadota > Gammaproteobacteria > Vibrionales > Vibrionaceae > Vibrio > Vibrio sp. Y29_XK_CS5. Next base: position 349,432 of record NZ_JAMZAM010000006.1, on the reverse strand, counting down.
TCTAGCATTGCTACGTCGTTACACTCGTAAACCTCGATACCAAGCTCTTTTAGACGCTCAGTAGAAGCAACAGAGCTAGACACTGCGCCTTTGATATCATCTTTGATACTGCCTAGGGCATCGATGAAGTGATTCACGGTAGAGCCAGTACCAACACCGACAATGCTGCCTTTCTCAACATATTTAAGTGCTGCCCAACCAGCCGCTTTCTTCATTTCATCTTGAGTCATGCCAATCTCCTGAATAGATGTTCGTTAACGTTTGCGGCGTGATTATAGCGGTTAAGCGTTACTTTTCCCATTGCCAGATTTGGCTTGGAGTCACGATCTTAGGTAATGGAATATCCCAACTTTCGACGGGAAGATGCTCGACATGCTGACAATCATGGGCGATGCCGATAGGTTTTGCGCCTTCTCCAGTACTAAACCAACGTGAAAGCGTCCGGTCGTAGTAGCCTCCGCCCATTCCTAGGCGATGCCCAACGCTGTCAAATCCGACTAGTGGCGTGCAAATGACATCAAGCTCACGAACTGGTTTGAGGAAACGGATATCAAGCGCAGGTTCTAAGATTCCGTATTTGTTGTATATCAACTGTTCATCATTGATGTACTGCAAGAAGAGCAATTGACCTTTAGAGAAAGGATGAATGACGGGCAGGTAAATCGACTTACCTTGCTGCCATAGTGATTCAATCAGAGGTTTGGTGTCTAACTCGCCATCGGCAGACAAATAGATAGCAATGTGCTGTGCGCTTTTGATTTCCGGTAACTGCGAAAACTGGTGAACGAGATCGAGTCCAGCTTGAAACTGAGTATCGCTGCAAAGTGCGTTGCGTTTTTCGCGGATAAGTTTGCGGAATTCTTGTCGAGATAGGTCAGACATAGAGAGGATACCCCAGGGTGCCGTTGAGGATTGTGGCCCTTGAACCAGCTGGTTCAAGGCGGATCAGCAATGATAACCGTAGGCTTCTCGGTGCATGCCAAGCTTGCTCAATAGCTATCAAGTACTAACCCTTTGGTATTGCTTATCGGCTCAGGGACTTAAATCCAACTGACGCACACCCCAGGGTAAATTTGGTATCTACTGCTATCCTTGCTTCACTTTACTAAGCGCGCTTTCTAAAGACGCGGTGAGCTTTTCCATTCGCTCAGTAATTTCTTGTTGCTGACCGTTAGATTCGTATGATTTGGTATGTAATTCATAGCAAATGTTCAATGCAGCAAAGGTCAGTAGCTGAATTTCATTGGTTACCTTAGTACGCTCGCTCATCTCTTTCAATCGACGATCAAGATCTTTAGCCGCTGTAATTAGTGACTCTTCTTGCCCCGCAGGACAATTCACTCGTGTCATTTTGCCAAGGATTTCAACGTCGATCGCTTGATTGCTCATGATGAATAAACTCTATATTCGCGCTATCTAAGGCGTTGCGTTATACAACTACCGAGGAGGAAACTATAGGAAAACCGCTATTAAGATTCAAGCATTTCCCTTCACAGAAAGAAAAATGGTGAAGTGATCACACAGGAATTGGGCAAATTGCTCAAATGGTGTCCAAAATTGAATTTGATAGCCGTTTCAGCCGACTAGGCTTGATGGTAGGATATGTCGATACATTATTACGCAAGAATGAGCCAAGATTATGAGTGAAATCACCCTTCCTGAATACCAATCTATTGCTGCCGAATTGAAATCTGCAAGCCTTGCTGTGACACCAGCAGAATTGCATGGTCTACTTGTTGGCATGCTCAGTGGTGGATTGGCGATTAACGACCAAACCTGGCAACCAATTCTGTTTGATTACACCAACGAAGGTATGGGCTGGCCATCAAGCGCATTAGCACTGGCACAAAGCGTGTACCAAGTAACCGTTAACGAGCTAACTGGCACTTCTATGGAGTTATCTTTGCTGCTTCCTGATGAAACGGGTGAAGAAGGTTTGTTCGCACTAGCAGATGGTGTGTCTGATTTTGTGAACCACTTTATCTCAGGAATGGGTTTAGCGGGTATTGCGATTGATAAAGCGTCAGACGATGCAAAAGAAGCCTTAGCGGATCTAGAAGAAATTGCCAAACTGGGCATTGATGAAGATGATGATCTAGGCGAGCAAGCACTATTGTTAGAGCAAGTAATCGAACACGTTAAAGCCTGCGTATTAACTATTCATGCAGAGTTTGGTGCTCGTCCTGAAAGCAACGAAAACAAACCAACGATTCATTAATCACTTGTTTCCCATTATCGAATAGCTTCTAGAGGTTAGCATGAGGCAATATGACGTTGTAATTGCTGGTGGAGCCATGGCAGGTGCCACACTTGCGTTGGCAATCGACCGTTTATCTAAAGGCGCGCTGCAAATTGCGGTTGTTGAGCCTTTTAAAGCTCAATCGGATCAACATCCGGGCTTTGATTCGCGCTCGATTGCTTTGTCCTACGGTACCGTTAACATTCTGCGTCACTTGCAGTTGTGGTCTGCTATCGAGCCTTGTGCAACTCCAATTGAACATATTCATGTTTCTGACCGCTCTCATGCGGGCATGACTGAGATTACCAAGCACGAAGTTGGCGTTGAAGCCCTTGGCTACGTAGTGGAACTTGCCGATGTAGGTCGTGTCTACCAAGAGCTCTTGGATAAGAGCAAAGCAATCACTCTGTTTTGCCCTGATTCGGTTGCGAACATCGAGCGTGAGCAAGACAAAGCACACATTGAGTTGAGCAGCGGTGAGAAGCTGGAAGCTAAGTTGCTAGTGGCTGCTGATGGCGCTGTGTCGCAATGTTGCCAGCAAATCGGTTTAGAGCTGTCTGAGCATGATTTCGACCAAGTGGCAGTGATCGCGAATATTGTGACGCAAGAGCCTCATCAAGGTCGCGCTTTTGAACGCTTTACAGAGAATGGTCCAGTCGCACTGTTGCCGATGAGTGATAACCGTATGTCGTTAGTATGGTGTCTGCGTCCTGAAGAGGCGCAAAGCGTCGTGAACTTGTCTGACGCAGAGTTTCTTGAGCGCTTGCAGAACGATTTTGGTTGGCGACTAGGTGCGATGCAGAAAGTCGGACAACGCGCGAGCTATCCGCTTCTTCTGCGTCATCGTAAGCAGAACATTTCACACCGCTTTGCTATTGTCGGCAATGCTGCACAAACGCTTCACCCAATTGCTGGGCAAGGCTTCAACCTTGGTATTCGTGATGTGGCATCATTAGCGGAAGAGGTGGTTAAGCAAGCTGAAGATGCCGGTCGCTACCAAGGTTTGAGGCGATTTAGCCAGCGCCGTGAAGATGATCGCAGCGAAACGATTTGGTTAACTAGCTCTCTCGTGCATATTTTCTCAAATGATTTACCGGCGATGCGAATTGGGCGTAACCTTGCTCTCGCAACGATGGATAACCTTTCTACTTTTAAGCAGCCGCTGCTACGCCATACACTTGGTCTAGTGAAACGATAAACGGCAACGAATTAGGTAACAAAAGCAATGATGCAAAGTGTAGATATCGCCATCATCGGTGGTGGAATGGTGGGTTTAGCATTAGCTGCCGCTTTTAAGGACAGTGACCTGCGAGTTGCCGTTATCGAAGGTGCAGTGCCAAACGACACCCTAAATGAACTGCCAGATGTACGTGTGTCGGCGTTGAGCCGTTCAAGTGAAACCATCCTTCGCAAGCTTGGTGCTTGGCAAGGTATCGAGCAGCGTCGCGCTTCACCATACCATGCGATGGAAGTGTGGGAGCAAGACAGCTTCGCGAATATCGCATTTGATGCGCAGAGCATGGCTCAACCGGATCTTGGTCATATCGTTGAAAACCGCGTAATTCAATTGGCGCTGCTAGAGCAAGTTCAAAAGCTTGATAACGTGACGCTGTTTATGCCTGCTCGTTGTGCAACGCTTGCGGTGGGTGAGCAAGAAAGCTGGCTAACGCTCGATAATGGTCAAGCTATGACAGCGAAGTTAGTGGTTGGCGCTGATGGTGCAAATTCTTGGCTGCGTAACCAAATGGATATCCCACTAACGCATTGGGATTACGGTCATAGCGCGCTTGTTGCGAACGTGAAAACCGCTGACCCACACAACAGTGTTGCGCGTCAGATCTTTACACCGCAAGGTCCATTAGCTTTCCTTCCAATGTCTGATCCTCACATGTGTTCGATTGTTTGGTCTACCGATCCAAATCGCGCAGAGCAACTGCTGGCGATGAACGAGCAAGAGTTTAATAAAGCACTGACTAGCGAATTCGATGCACGTTTAGGCTTGTGTGAAGTAGTTGGCGAACGTGCAGCATTCCCACTTAAGATGCGTTATGCGCGTGACTTTGTGGTTGAACGCGTGGCGTTAGTTGGCGATGCAGCCCATACCATTCATCCGCTGGCAGGGCAGGGTGTGAATCTTGGCTTATTAGATGCAGCAAGCTTAGCGCAAGAAGTGTTGGCACTGTGGAAGCAAGGGCAAGACATTGGCACCAAACGTAATCTACGTGGTTACGAGCGTTGGCGTAAAGCCGAAGCGGCGAAGATGATAGCGGCAATGCAAGGCTTCCGTGATCTGTTCTCTGGTGAGAATCCTGCCAAGAAGTTGGTTCGTGGTATTGGTTTGAGCCTAGCAGGACAACTGCCGGGTGCGAAAGATGAAATCATGAAGCGTGCATTAGGTTTGAAAGGCAACCTGCCGGAACTAGCGCGTCAATAAATACGTTCTTCGCTTCGCAAACAAAAGATACAAAAAAGGCTGGTTAATCCAGCCTTTCTTTTTACATCGATGTTTAAGCTAAGCGTATGCGCATCTGAGCTTCATAATCTCTTGGTTAATCTCTTTTACTGCCTGAAAGTGACGTTTCTCAGCTTTCTCTGGCAACATCAATTTTCCGTTATCAAACTCGAACTTACCGACTCCGTAAATATAGATTCTTCCTTTAAAAAGACGACTTATGTGTTTAGCAATCATACCTGGTGTATAGCGCTTAAACAGTCTCATATTTACTCTTCCTTATCTCTTACCTAGCCCAGTTATTCTACGTTTTTCGCGTAAAAATTATTGTGACAGCAATAGTATTAAGTGCAGTTGAGGTACTTGGCTTTAGAGATTTGTGCTGCCTTAGACAAATTGACAGAGTCATATCTCAAATAGCGTGAGGATTACCTCAAAAAATCATTGTCGAAGGAACCAGTCCTTGAGCTCTCCTGTTCTTACGTGGTGCATTAAGCAACAGTTTTGTTACAGAAATAAGAATAGAAGGAAAATGATTGTTTGCTAAATGTTTTTACTCAATGGGTTGCATTTTGTTCGTTTTGACGAGGTTGAAACCTCAAATGCATTGCTTTCATTGAGTTAGAGGAAGGAAAAGGAAAAAAGTTCCACGCAAAAAAAAGCCCGCTTCGGCGGGCGAATAGTCACAGATGCATTACACAAAAGTGGACGACTGACTTAATGAACGCTGTCATACAAGTCAGCAGATTCACTTTACGTTGGCTGAGTCGTTGTTGAAAACTTAACCAACGAATTCAGCATATATGAGTTTTTCATTTGTGACTATTTATGTTTTAAAAATGATTAAAAATCCTTACGTGTAATCGGAGAGATATGAGTGAGATCACGCAGGAGTGAGAATCCTGCGCTTGATTACATGTTAGCGGCAGATATCAGCCACGGTTGGTTGGCACAATTGGATTAGATCATCGATGGATAGCGCTAAGCCTGCCATGTGATCTCCACTGCTTATAGTGATTTCTTTTTCTTCAAGCAAACTTGGGTCAAATACGATCGGCATGTAGCGTTTTAAGAGTAGTGGTGTGACAGTTCCAATCTTGTATCCGGTAATCGCTTCTACGTCTGCTTGATCAACACACGTCATACGACGGCACTGCAGTAATGCGCGCACCTTCTTTGGATCAACACTACGATCACCTGGTGCACAAGCAAGCGCATATTGATTCCCCATATCGCGCAAAAGAATCGCTTTGACCATTTGAGAAGGGCGAATGCCGCGTTGTTGCGCGGCATCCTCAATAGTTGTTGCTGGTCTTTGATGAGGAAGAAGACGGAACTCGATGTTCTGGTCCGCCAAAAACTGCATCAAAGGGGTATGAATGGTATTACTCATCGTCAAGGCTGTACGGCAGTGCTGCGATTTCCCATTCACACTCTGGTTGAGCAACCAAGCGCAGACGAGTGTCATCGTCTAGGTTGTTTGGCAATACAATGAGTCCTATCGCTTGGTTGTTGCTGAATTGGTAATGCGTGAGCAATGCGCCTACTGAACGCCAGTTTTCACCAACGCTACGCTCCAGTTCAATCGCACCTTCACCTAAGGCTTCAGCAGTTGCACCTTTAACAATGTACATTGCACGTTTGTTGGTGCCGCGGTATTTCGCGCGCGCTACGGTTTCTTGACCTGTGTAGCAGCCTTTCGTAAAGCTGATGCCCCCCAGCGCTTGTACGTTTAGTGCTTGTGGAATGTGCTCGTTTTGCGCATCAGCTGCCACGTATGGTAGTGCTGCTTCAATATCGAAACGAGTCCAAAGCTCGTGAGTAGTCAGCGTTGCTTTGCTGTCTTCTAATAACGATTGTGCTGCTTCTGCTGTAAGCGCAAGCAACCAGCGGTTTGGAGTCACTTTGACTGCCGTGCCACCTTCAACTGTACGTACGTCGCCAGAATCAGCATTTAATGTTGAGATGAACGCATCTGCATTCTCACCAGCAACACCCAGCACGACGTCGCTAGACTCTTCGATGGTCACTTTCGAGAACACCGCGTATTTTTTGATTTCTTTTAGTTCCACTTCAATCGCTGATTTCGGCTGAACCATTGCATAGCCATCGTTATGGTGGAATAGGCGGAAGACACTCCACACTTTACCTTTCGCATCACAATGTGCCCCCAACACTGATTGGTCTTTCTCAAGAGAAACCACATCGCAGGTAACTTGACCGTGTAGGTACGACTTTTTGTCGTCTCCAACCATGGTGATCATGCCTAGGTTATCCAATAGCGAGATAGACAGCTCAGGTAGTGCGTCTTGTGTCGATAGGTTCAGCGGTGAAAAGCGAGTTTGCCATTCCATGATTACAATGCCTTTTGAAGATATTTTTCAGCTATGTTAAATGCAGAATCGGCATTTGTCAGCACTCAATATATCCACTCAATTTTAAGGTGTTTGGCTTTGCTGAACGTTTGTTTATTAAATGCGTTCAGGATTTGCAGCGACTTGGCTACATATTGTGACCCGCACACTAGTGACGTTGCACATCCCTTGTTACACTCCGCACTAAGAACAAGACATCTATGAAGGAATACTGAATGTACACTGCGGAAGAAAAGGCGCGTATTAAATGGGCTTGTCGTCGTGGCATGCTTGAGCTTGACGTGGTGATTATGCCGTTTTTTGAAGAGTGCTTTGAAGCACTGAATGAACAAGAGCAGCGTGATTTTGTCTCATTATTAGAATGTGATGACCCAGATCTGTTTACTTGGGTGATGGGACACGGTCGCAGCGAAAACCTAGGTCATGCATCGATGGTTGATAAAATTGTCGCGCACAACCTCAGCAAGGTTCGTTAATCTCAAGGTTAACACTTCTCTGTACGCCCAAATTGCCAACCAACTTCTTCTCCTAGGTTGCGTTTGGGCGCTTATCTGCTCTGCTATCCCACTCGTCTTATCAACTTATCTGTTATTACTGATTCTTCGCTGCCAAATGCAGGGCGGTTTTGTCGTGCCTTCTGCTCGTGGTGGCTGGTATTTACATCGTGATGGCACGGTACGTAATGACAAGCAAACCTCTACATTATCGAGCGTTGATGTGTCGGCGGCGATGTTCAAAGTCACGTTTGAATTAACGTCGGGTGAAAACGTCACGATTTGGCGAGACAGTTGTGAAGACGTGGCATATCGTCAACTGTGTTTGATATTACGACAATGGAAAATGGGAGCCGAAGCTCCCATTTGATCTTATATCTGACTCTTACTTTTTAGTGTCAGTGCTATTTGTTTGGCGTAAGAATTGTTGGACCACTATTTTCTAGCTGATTTGGATAATCCAAGGTGTAGTGCAGACCACGACTCTCTTTACGCTGCATCGCGCAACGCACCATTAGCTCTGCGACTTGCAGCAGGTTACGTAGCTCTAGCAAGTTGTTTGATACGCGGAAGTGACTGTAGTACTCATGCGTCTCTTGTTGCAGCATCTGAATACGACGCAGTGCGCGTTCAAGACGTTTATCGGTACGAACGATACCCATGTAATCCCACATAAATAGGCGCAGCTCATGCCAGTTATGTTGGATGATCACTTCTTCATCACTGTTGGTCACTTGGCTTTCATCCCAACATGGAACCTGCGATGCTAGTTCTACTTCGCTGTGATGTTTAAGAATGTCTTTGGCTGCCGACCATGCGTAAACCACACACTCAAGTAGTGAGTTCGATGCCATACGGTTCGCGCCGTGCAAGCCTGTATAGCTCACTTCACCAATCGCATAGAGGTTCTTCAGGTCGGTATGACCATTTTGATCGACCATGACGCCGCCGCATGTGTAGTGCGCCGCAGGTACAATTGGGATCGGCTCTTTAGTCATGTCGATACCCAAATCCATCAAACGAGAGTAGATAGTTGGGAAATGCTTAGTAATGAAATCCGCAGGCTTATGGCTGATATCGAGATACATGCAATCAGCACCTAAGCGCTTCATTTCGAAGTCGATCGCGCGAGCCACGACATCACGTGGAGCAAGCTCTTTACGCTCGTCGAAATCCGGCATAAAACGCGAACCGTCTGGACGACGTAAATACGCCCCCTCACCACGCAATGCTTCAGTCAACAAGAAGTTACGTGCTTCTGGGTGGTAAAGACAGGTTGGGTGGAATTGGTTGAACTCTAGGTTCGCAACACGACAACCTGCACGCCACGCGATTGCGATACCATCACCAGATGACACGTCTGGGTTAGAAGTGTATTGGTAAACTTTGGAAGCGCCGCCCGTTGCGAGAACAACAAATTTAGCGCGAACAGTTTCAACTTGTTCTTCGTTGCGGTTCCAAATATAAGCGCCAATGATCTTGTTTTTGTCGCCGCCGATTTTATCTTCGGTGATCAAATCCAGAGCATTATGGCGCTCAAGAACATGAATGTTTGGGTGGCTGTGTGCATTGTCTTGTAGAGAGGTTTGCATTGCCATGCCAGTGGCATCAGCAGCGTGCAAAATACGTCGACGGCTGTGACCGCCTTCGCGAGTTAAGTGATAACGTGGCTCATCGTCAGAATCATCATCTTCACGATCGAATGGTACACCACCATCAATCAACCACTGTACACACTCTTTTGAGTTTTCCGCGATGAACTTAACAGTCTCTTCATCACAGATTCCATCCCCAGCAATTTGCGTATCTTCAACGTGAGACTCAATGGTGTCCGACTCATCAAATACGGCAGCGATACCACCTTGCGCGTAATACGTTGCGCCTTCGCTGCGCGGTCCTTTACTTAGAACCATTACCTTACAGTGGTTTGCGACACGCAAAGCCAACGACAAGCCCGCGGCGCCACTCCCTACCACTAACACATCACATTCATGTTCACGATTTGTGTTCATATTACTTTTACAATCCCAAGCTAAGGTAACAAGGCTACCTTGTGTATATTTTGCACACCATGTGCATTCCATTAACGCGACATCCGTCGCTAAGGGCTAAGTTGGGAGACGTATCGAAATCGGCGTTACCTTGGTGACTTCAGCCACTCTTATTTTGCCATGCCTTGGGCATGCAGATGCTTCCTGAGTTTTGTTTGTAACGCGATGTTCTGATAGCCATTAGCCATGCAAATGAAAAGTAATAGTTTGTCAATGCCATTGCTTTTCTATGCTCTACCCAGCACAATCTGGGACAGAGATCATCCATTATACCCATTTCCCCACCAGTATGCTCGCTTGTCAAAACGAGACTTAAGTCGGACGAGGAGCGGGATTTGGCTAGTGACATCACACTGTGAAAAAACAATGACAAAAAATTTGAGAAACCATGGAACTTTCTCATTCACGTCAGGGTCACAATAGTGCTCAAGTAAGCAGTGGTGTCAATACTACGTTTTGCATAATTAGTACCCATATCTGAGAAGAGTAGGGGCATAACAAATAGGAGTATCCGCTCGAATGAACGAGCAGCTGACCGATCAAGTATTGATTGAGCGAGTTCAGAATGGCGATAAGCAAGCATTCAACCTGCTGGTAACAAAGTACCAGAACAAGGTATGTAACCTTATCTCCAGATACGTAAGTAATCCTGGCGATGTTCCAGATGTAGCACAAGAAGCGTTTATCAAGGCTTACCGAGCTATCCCTAGTTTTCGTGGGGAGAGTGCGTTTTACACGTGGCTGTATCGCATTGCAGTGAATACTGCGAAAAATCACATCGTTGCTCAAGGTCGTAGACCACCTGCAACAGACGTTGATGCTGAAGAAGCTGAATTTTACGAAACAGGTAATGCACTTAAAGAAATTTCGAACCCTGAGAACTTAACGTTGTCCAAAGAATTGCAACGGGTAGTGTTCAGTGCAATCGAAGCCTTACCTGAAGATTTAAAAACCGCAATGACTCTGCGCGAGCTTGATGGCTTGAGCTACGAGGAAATTGCTGAAGTAATGGATTGCCCGGTGGGAACGGTACGATCGCGTATCTTCCGTGCTCGTGAGGCGGTGGAAAAGAAAATCAAACCTCTTTTGCAGCGCTAGTACAAGTGATAACTATGGTGAAAATAATGGCTGACAAAGAAAAACTTTCAGCTCTCATGGATGGAGAATTGGTCGATAAGGCTTTAATTCAAGAATTAGAGCAAGACCAAGAGAGCCGTGATGCTTGGCAGAACTATCACCTGATTGGTGATGTGATGCGAGGCGAAGCGCCAGCAAAGCCTGAGTGGAATATTGCTGAAAGCGTAGCGTTAGCGTTAGAAGACGAGCCTGTGCATCGTGCTATCGATTCGCGCAGTGCTAACGTAATTTCAATTAACGACGCGCCAAAAGAGTCGCAACCAGAGCCACAAAAAGCGAAACGCCAGTTGCCTGCATGGTTGACTCAGTTTGGTCAAGTTGCCGTTGCTGCGTGTGTGTCACTTGTTGTGATATTAGGCGTTCAACAGTACGGCGGTAGCGACCCAATGTCGCCGCAAGCTGACCAACTTCCTGTGCTTCAGACTGTGCCATTTGCGGGCAGCGCTGAACCAGTAAGCTTGACGCGTGAATCCGTAGAGCGTTCCGTTGGTGAAGCAAATATGCAAGAGCAACGCAAACGCGTTCATGCTATGCTTCGTGACTACGAACTGCAGCTAAGAATTAACAGTGATGCGTCTCAGCAAGATGCACATCTGACACCGGATATTGAATGAAAAAATTTCTGATCAGCGCTTGCGCTCTGTTCAGTCTGATGTCTTCGCAAGCCTTTGCTGGTGATAAGCCAGCGGAGGCTTTATTGCATCAAATGAGCGAGGCGAGCAAGAATTTAAGCTACGAACTCTCTTATATCCTTATCAAAAAGAACAGCATTGAACCTTTGCTGTATCGTCACGCGACTCACGACAAAGACCAGTACGCACATCTTGTGTATTTGAGTGGTCCTGTACGTGAAGTGATCCGTCGCGGCACAGAAGTAAGCTATATCGAAACTGGCGCAGAACCGTTTACCATCGAATCGGGTAAAATGGTTGCTCCAATCATGCCGATGCTGAACGCTAACATCGACGAGCTAAACTTGTACTACGACTACGTAAAAGTAGGTCGTGCCCGTGAAGCGGGTGTTCCAACACAAGTGCTGCGCATCGTGCCAAAAGATGGGCTACGTTACTCTTACGTATTGTGGATTGATGAGAAGAGTAAACTACCACTGCGTGCTGATCTCGTTGATCGTGATGGTGAAATGCTTGAGCAGTACCGTACTATTTCTTACTCAGTGAACCCTAAGATTGGTGAACTGATGAGTGGTTTGGAAGAGGTTCAATTACCCGCGGTTCTGACAATGCCAAAAGGCGATATCGGTACCAGTAACTGGACCGTGGGTTGGACACCGGAAGGGTTCCATCCAAATGAACTGAACCGTTACCGCATGGCAGTGACTGACCAAATGGTAGAAAGCCAACTTTACTCTGATGGACTATTTAGCTTTTCAGTGTATGTAGCTGACAAAGACGAGCACTCGTTGAAAGGTCAACTGGTTCGTCAAGGTCGCCGTACATTGCACAGCTTTGTCAGCGGAAACCATGAAATCTCAGTTGTTGGTGATATTCCGCCGGCAACGGCTCAGCGTATCGCACAATCGGTCACTTTTAATGTAACAAAGAGTGAAGTGCAATGATGACTGCATTGGCTACCGTGACGGGCGTTCACCGTCACGGTCAGCAATATGATGTCGATATCAGCTGCGAGCAACAGACCAGTTGCAGCAGCTGTTCATCGCAAAAAAGCTGCGGCACAGGCGTGGTTACCAAAGCGATCGGTAACAAAACGCTGTCGTGGCATTTGCGTACCCCAAAATCCGTCAAAGTTGGTCAGGTCGTGGAAATTGGTTTCCCCGAAGCAAGCCTTATCAAATCAGCTATGGCGGTCTACCTTCTTCCTTTGTTTGGTTTGATTCTCGGTGCTGTAATTGGCAACTTCCTGCTAGTACCTTTAACCGCAGGCGGTGAGGGCATTACCATCCTAGCTTCGGTATTGTTCGCAGCAGGTGGTATGTGGCTCGCAAAACGTGTGTCACGCCCACTAGAAGATGAGTCAAAACGCCAAGTCACCCTCATTCGAGTTCTCGGTGAACCTATTCAATAAGTTCTAGACTTTAAATAAGGTGCGCCCGTTAACGAAATTGGGTAGAATCTGCCAACTTGATTGAAATGCCGTCAACAGACGGCTTTCTTACTGTCCCTATTTGTAAAGAGTTAGTCACCCTAAATCTATGAAGCACATTCGTAACTTTTCGATTATCGCCCACATCGACCATGGTAAGTCGACCCTATCTGACCGTCTAATCCAAGTTTGTGGTGGATTAAGCGATCGTGAAATGGCCGCACAGGTTCTGGATTCCATGGATCTTGAACGTGAGCGTGGTATCACCATCAAATCTCAGAGTGTGACGCTGAACTACACCGCTAAAGACGGCGAAACGTACCAGTTGAACTTCATCGATACTCCGGGACACGTTGACTTTGCGTACGAAGTATCACGTTCTCTAGCTGCTTGTGAAGGCGCGCTACTGGTGGTTGACGCAGGTCAGGGTGTAGAGGCTCAAACCCTAGCTAACTGTTACACCGCAATCGAAATGGATCTAGAGGTTGTGCCAATCCTGAACAAGATTGACCTACCAGCTGCCGATCCCGAGCGTGTAGCGGAAGAAATTGAAGAGATCGTTGGTATCGATGCAATGGAAGCAACCCGCTGTTCTGCGAAGACAGGTCTAGGTGTTGACGACGTTCTAGAAAACATCGTATCAGCAATTCCAGCACCAGAAGGTGATCCAGAGGCGCCACTTCAAGCGCTGATCATCGACTCATGGTTCGATAACTACCTTGGCGTTGTTTCTTTGGTTCGTATTAAAAACGGTTCACTGAAGAAAAACGACAAGATCAAAGTAATGAGCACAGGTCAAACTTGGGGTGTGGATCGTCTAGGTATCTTCACGCCTAAGCAAGTGGACACTGATGTTCTGCGTACTGGCGAAGTAGGCTGGGTAGTTTGTGGGATCAAAGACATCCTAGGCGCACCAGTAGGTGATACGCTGACGCTAGCGAAAAACGGCAGCGAGAAGCCACTTCCAGGCTTTAAGAAAGTAAAACCTCAGGTATACGCGGGTCTGTTCCCAGTATCTTCTGATGATTACGAAAACTTCCGTGACGCACTAGGTAAACTTAGCCTAAACGATGCATCGCTATTCTACGAGCCAGAAAACTCAGCAGCACTAGGCTTTGGTTTCCGTTGTGGTTTCCTAGGCATGCTGCACATGGAAATCATCCAAGAGCGTCTAGAGCGTGAATACGACCTCGACCTGATTACAACGGCACCAACGGTAGTTTACGAAGTAGAACAAACTAACGGTGAGACTCTGTACGTTGATAGCCCTGCAAAACTGCCAGCGGTTAACGACATCGAAGAGATCCGTGAGCCTATCGCGCGCTGTAACATCCTAGTACCAGCGGACTACCTAGGTAACGTAATCACACTATGTGTTGAGAAGCGTGGCGTACAGGTGGACATGGTTTACCATGGTAACCAAGTTGCGATCACTTACGACATCCCAATGGCAGAAGTGGTGCTGGACTTCTTCGACCGTTTGAAGTCGACATCACGTGGCTACGCGTCTCTGGATTACAACTTCCAACGCTTTGAAGCATCGAACATGGTACGTGTAGACGTACTACTGAACGGCGACAAAGTGGATGCGCTAGCGCTGATTACGCACAAAGATCAGTCTCAGACTCGTGGTCGTCAGCTTGTTGAGAAAATGAAAGAGTTCATTCCTCGTCAGATGTTTGACATCGCGATCCAAGCGGCTATCGGTAACCACATCATCGCACGCTCTACAGTGAAACAGCTACGTAAGAACGTAATCGCGAAATGTTACGGTGGTGACGTGAGCCGTAAGAAGAAACTTCTGAAGAAACAGAAAGAAGGTAAGAAACGTATGAAGCAGATCGGTAACGTAGAGCTGCCTCAAGAAGCGTTCCTAGCAATTCTTCACGTTGGTAAAGACTAGAGTTGAACTATCTCGTGCTCTTGTCTGTCATAAGACGTTAGATAGTAAAATAAGTGAAAGGGTTTCGGCTCTTTCACTTTCGTATTTTTAGATAAGGGAATTTAATGGCGAATACATTCTCACTGATTCTAGTTATCGTGACTTTGGTAACTGGCGTAGTTTGGCTACTAGAAAAGCTGGTGTTTGCGAAAAAACGTCAAGCGAAAGTAGCGGAGATCCAAGCGCAAACAACCAATGGTCTGGATGCGGTGACGCTACAAAAAGTAGAAAGCCAACCGTGGTGGGTAGAGAACAGCGTTTCTATCTTCCCAGTGATTGCATTCGTATTGGTATTACGTTCTTTTATCTATGAACCGTTCCAAATCCCTTCAGGCTCAATGATGCCAACCCTACTAGTAGGTGACTTCATTTTGGTGGAGAAATACGCGTACGGATTGAAAGATCCGGTATGGCGCACGCAGCTAGTGGAAACTGGCAAGCCTGAGCGTGGCGACATCGTGGTATTCAAGTACCCACCACAGCCAAACGTTGACTACATTAAACGTGTGGTAGGTTTGCCTGGTGATACCGTTCGTTACTCTGCGGATAAGCAGGTATGTATTCAATCGAAAGGTGAGTCATCTTGTAAGCCAGTTAAGCTGAACAATGTTGAAGAAAGTCAATTCATCCAAAACGGTATTCCTCTGATTCAGATGAATGAAAAACTGGGTGAAGTTGAGCACCAAATTTTGGTGAACCCATTAACTCGTGACCGCGTGCAGAACTACCAACCACGTCCAGGTGTTAACGAGTGGGTTGTACCACAAGGTCAGTACTTCGTTATGGGTGATAACCGTGACAACAGTGCAGACAGCCGTTACTGGGGCTTTGTTCCAGAAGCAAACTTAGTCGGTAAAGCTGTTGCGATCTGGATCAGCTTCGAGTTTGATCGTGGCGCAGATAGTGTTCTACCTTCATGGATTCCAACTGGTGTGCGTTTTAACCGCGTCGGTGGCATTCACTAACCATTACATATCGAGAGAGTATGAATTCTCCAATTGAGAAACTAGAGAGAAAGCTCGGCTACCAATTTAAGGATGCTGGGCTTATCAACTTGGCGCTGACTCACCGCAGCGCCAATAGTAAGCACAATGAACGTCTTGAGTTTCTGGGCGATTCAATTTTAAGTTTTGTCATCGCTGATGATCTGTACCATCGTTTCCCGAAAGTGAACGAAGGTGACATGAGCCGTATGCGCGCGACCTTGGTTCGTGGGCACACATTGGCGGAACTGGGTCGTGAATTCGATCTAGGAGATTATTTAAAATTAGGTCCAGGTGAATTGAAGAGTGGCGGATTCCGCCGAGACTCTATTCTAGCCGATGCGGTAGAAGCCATTATTGGTGCGATTTACCTTGATAGTGATATTGAACAAGTTCGCGGTATCGTACTGAGCTGGTACAACTCGCGTCTTGAGGCGATTAAGCCTGGTGTATCACAAAAAGATCCAAAAACTCGCCTACAAGAGTTCCTGCAAGGCAGAAGAAAACCGCTGCCTGTCTACACAGTGACTAATATTAAAGGTGAAGCGCACAACCAAGAGTTCACGGTTGAGTGTGACGTAGCAGGTGTGGATAAGCCTGTAATTGGTAAAGGCACCAGCCGCCGCAAGGCAGAACAAGCGGCTGCAGAAACGGCACTTGAGCAATTAACGAATGGCTGATAACGAATTCGACATCGATGCGTTTTTCGCATCACACGGTGAAGTAAGTTCACCAGAGAACCAACACTGTGGCTTCATTGCGATTGTTGGTCGTCCAAACGTAGGCAAATCGACACTTCTGAACAAAATCTTGGGTCAGAAGATTTCGATCACGTCTCGTAAACCGCAAACGACGCGTCACCGCATCATGGGCGTGGATACAGATGGCGATTACCAAGCGATCTACGTAGATACACCGGGACTTCATATTGAAGAAAAACGTGCCATCAACCGTTTGATGAACCGTGCGGCAAACTCATCTCTAAGTGATGTGAACCTAGTGTTCTTCTTGGTGGATGGTACGCACTGGACGAACGACGACGAGATGGTGTTGACTAAGCTTCAGAAGTCGAACTTCCCAGTTGTGCTTTGTGTGAACAAAGTAGACAACGTGCAAGATCGTAATGAAGTGATGCTGCACATGATGGACATGTCGAAGAAGATGGACTTCGTTGACGTTGTGCCAATCTCTGCAAAACACGGTAAGAACATTGAAGTACTGCGCAAGCACGTACGCGATCACCTACCGAAAGCAACGCACCACTTCCCAGAAGAATACGTGACGGACCGCTCTCAGCGTTTCATGGCATCAGAAATCGTACGTGAGAAGTTAATGCGCTTCACGGGTGATGAGCTGCCATACTCAGTAACAGTTGAGATTGAGCGCTTCGACTACAACCCAGAAACTGATGGTTTCCATATCAACGCCCTAATTCTTGTTGAACGTAATGGTCAGAAGAAAATGGTGATTGGTAAAGGCGGCGAGAAGATCAAGACAATTGGTCGTGAAGCGCGTCTAGATATGGAAGAGCTATTCGGTCGTAAGGTTTACCTAGAGACTTGGGTAAAAGTGAAATCTGGTTGGGCAGACGACGAACGTGCACTGCGCTCACTAGGTTACATTGACGATCTATAAGCTTGGTTGCTTGTAAGTTTGGTAACGAAGACACTTCGTTCCAACATCGACTAAAATATAATATCGATTAGAATAAGGAGCCGCTTGGCTCCTTATTTTTTATTACCGACTTAGGCACACTGATTGAAATGAGCAACCAGTCTTCAGAAGGTTTCCAACGCTGCTTTGTATTGCACCGACGCCCTTACAGTGAATCGAGCTTGATCCTTGATGTATTCAGCGAGGAGTATGGTCGTATCACGTTGATGGCGAAAGGTGCGCGCAGCAAACGCTCCAATCTTAAAGGGGCATTACAGCCCTTCACGCCACTATTGTTGAAATGGTCCGGCAAAGGTTCAATGAAAACCTTACGTCAGGCTGAGCCAATCAGTTTGGGTTTGCCGTTGTTTGGGATAAACCTTTACTCCGCAATGTACGTAAATGAATTAGTCGGGCGCGTGTTAATGGCGGAAGTGCCGATGCCTGCGCTGTTTCATGATTACCTGCATGCACTAACGGAATTGGCTCAGAGTGATAACCCTGAACCGGGCTTGCGTCGTTTTGAACTGGCTCTGCTGTCTTCAATGGGTTATGGCGTTGATTTCTTGCATTGTGCCGGGACGGGTGAGCCAGTCGATCCTGAGATGACTTACCGTTATCGTGAACAAAAGGGATTCATAGCTTCAGTAAGGCGCGACAATCTGACATTTTTAGGTAATGAATTGATTGCGATTAGTGAACGGCGATTCGTCACTAAAGAGCAATTAAAAGCGGCGAAACGCTTTACACGTATGGCATTAAAGCCGTATCTTGGCGGCAAACCTTTAAAAAGTCGCGAATTATTCATTCAGACATATCGAGCACGGAGTAACGGAAAATGAGCTCAATCTACTTAGGCGTTAATATCGACCATATTGCCACTCTACGTAATGCACGTGGTACTAAATACCCAGATCCAGTTCATGCTGCTGAGATCGCAGAGCGTGCCGGTGCTGACGGTATTACCATCCACCTACGTGAAGACCGTCGCCACATTCTAGATCGTGACGTACGTATCCTACGTGAAACCATTCAAACTCGTATGAACCTTGAAATGGCGGTAACGGACGAGATGGTTGAGATTGCGCTACAAACTAAGCCTGAGTTCGTTTGTCTGGTTCCTGAAAAACGTGAAGAGTTGACAACAGAAGGTGGTCTGGATGTTGTCGGTCAACTTGAGAAAGTGAAAGCGGCAACGCAAAAGCTAACTGAAGCGGGCATTAAAGTCTCTCTATTCATCGATGCTGACCGTCAACAGATCGATGCGGCAAAAGCTTGTGGCGCACCTTACATTGAGCTTCACACAGGTCACTACGCAGATGCGACAACAGAAGAAGATCAGCAAGATGAACTGAAGAAGATCGCAGCTGGCGCAAGCTACGCAGATGACCTAGGTATCATCGTAAACGCAGGTCACGGTCTGACTTACCACAACGTTGCACCAATCGCGGCACTGCCAGAAATCTACGAGCTTAACATCGGTCACTCGATCATTGGTCGTGCGGTTTTCGATGGTTTAGAAAAATCTGTGGCAGAAATGAAAGCCATCATGGTTGCGGCTCGTAAGTAATCAGATTTAAGCATGGCAATTTTAGGATTAGGTACTGACATCGCAGAGATTGAGCGCATTGAAAAAGCGCTCGGTCGAACGGGTGAGCCCTTCGCAAAGCGCATTTTGTCGCAAGATGAAATGGTAAAGTTTGCTGAATTGAAGCAAAAAGGGCGCTACCTTGCGAAGCGTTTCGCAGTAAAAGAGGCTGCCTCAAAAGCGCTAGGTACAGGCATCGCAAAAGGCGTGACCTTCCATGATTTTACAGTTTCGAATGATGAGTTCGGTAAACCGATATTGACCTTATCCGGTGTGGCGAAGCAAATCGCCGAGTCGATGGGCGTCAATCATGTTCATCTGTCGATTTCGGATGAACGTCATTACGCGGTCGCGACGGTGATTTTTGAATCCTAACTTAGCCTGATTACGGATTAATAACCGAATACGAAAAAGCCAGAGTCGATGCTCTGGCTTTTTTATGTCTCTGATTTAATCCGTTATTTTCTACTGTTCAAGATAGAGTTTCGCCGTCGTGGTGACTTTAATCATCTCATCTTGCAGTTCGAACATTTCCGGTTCGATGTCTTCGATGTCAGCGCCCGAGCGCAGTGCTTGTTCCAAGGTTGCACACAGAGACTTTAATCTCGGCACGCCACAGTAAGAGCTGCTGCCGTGAAGTTTATGTACCACATGGATAAGATCATCACGCGAGAAGTCTTCTTGTTCTAATGCTTGATCGACCACTTCTTCCACCTCAGGAATAAAATCAATCAGCATGCGCAGCATGTCTTTGGCTAAGTCTTCCTTGTTGGCACTTTGTTTCAATGCCGCTTGCCAGTCGATGATGACATCTTGCTGTGGCTTTTCTGGCGCTGATGGCGCAGTTTCCACAACTGGTTCGACATAGGATGGCGCAATTTTATCGACACTCTCAGTACAGGTATTTGGGTTCCAGTGGACCAAAACCTGTTGCAGTACATGCTCTTCGATTGGTTTGGTTAGGTAGTCATCCATCCCCGCAGCTAATAGTCGGTCACGCTCGCCTGCCATGGCATGCGCGGTCACCGCAATCACAGGGGTGTCTTTGTTCAGCTCTAGCTCTTTAATGTGCTGACAAGCCGTCACGCCGTCCATCAATGGCATTTGAATGTCCATGAAGATCAGATCGTATTTCTTCTCAGTCGCGAGATTCACCGCTTGCTGGCCATTGCTGCACGCTGTTACCGTTTCTACACGCTCTTTCAATAGCGCAGAGATCAGTTTCAAGTTAGCTGGGTTATCGTCGACCGCAAGTACCGTCAGTGGTAAGCGTTCATTCACCACTGGCTCAATTGGTGCAATCACCGCTTGAGGCGTTTCGACGTGATCTGTTATTAGGCTTTGTAGAAGCTTGCGACGTGATAATGGCTTGGTCAGACATTGGATCTGATGATCGTTCATCACTTGATCTGCCAGTGCCAGTTCGGTACTCGGTGTACCCATGATCACACTCGGCGCCATGCGTTTGGCTTGCTCAATCCAAGCTGCTACCGATTGATCATCGTAGGTTTGGTTGGCAGCCAAGTTCAACAAGACGTAATCGTAGTTCTCGTCGTTTTCTGGCAACGACGAGCGGTAGGTCACCAGAATGCCTTCTTGGCTTAGGATCTGCTGTGTTACCGACGCTGCTTGCATGTTTGGTTCAACCAACAACAATTGCTTACCGGTCAATAGCTCTACTTCAATCAGATCGCTCATTGGCATTTCAGTTGAGTGCAAGCGAACCGTAAACCAGAAGGTTGAACCTTGGTGTAGGCGACTGGTTAGGCTGATTTCGCCGCCCATCTGGCTTACCAGCTTCTGAGTTATAACCAGACCCAGACCGGTACCACCATAGCGACGTGAAATACTCGCATCCGCTTGGCTAAACGCTTGGAACAACTGCGCTTGCTGACGCTCAGAGATACCAATACCAGTATCGCGCACCATGAATTGCAGTTCGACCGAGTCACCAGATTGTGAGCGCATCTCAACGCTGATGTCGATATTACCGCGCTCAGTAAATTTGATGGAGTTACCGACCAAGTTAGTAAGGATTTGTTGGATACGAAGCGGGTCACCCACCAAGCCTTGCGGGATCTTCGGATCCACTTTCAAGGTGATTTCCAAACCTTTCTCGTGCGCGCTGGTGGCTTGTAGGTTGATTACTTCTTCTAAGCTTTCACGGAATTCAAATGGAATGTTTTCCAGCGCCAACTTACCGGCTTCCAGTTTCGAGAAGTCGAGGATGTCGTTGATGATGTTCAGTAGGTTGTTTGCGGACTTCTCAATGGTCTGCAAGTAATCCGTTTGGCTGTTCGAAAGCTGTGTTTTCAGCATTTGGCGGGTAAAGCCAATTACGCCATTCAATGGAGTACGAAGTTCGTGAGACATGTTCGCCAAGAATTCGGATTTCACACGTGCTGCTTCTTGGGCACGCTTCTTCGCGATGTCCAACTCCACGTTCTGAATCTCTAGCTGTTCCAGAGTCTCACGCAAGTCTGATGTCGCTTGGTCTATACTGTGCTGCATCTCAACGTGGTATTCCGACAGCGAGACCGCCATGGCGTTGATACCGTTTTTCAACTGGTCCAACTCACCGTGCATTTTACCTTCGATACGTACATCAAGGTGACCACGACGAATGCGGTCAACAACGTTCTTCATGTGTGTGATCGGTTGGGTTACGTCATGCATTAGACGAGAGGCGAACACACTCGCGAGACCAAGACCGAGGATCAACACCAAGAACGCAGAGAACACTTCTTGGTATTGCTGCAATCGAAGTGACGAAAGATCCATTTCCACTGCGATGTAGCCGATGGCTTTTGTGCCCTGATTCTCATTTGAGAGCTCCGAAAGATAGTGACCTTCAGATAGAATCGGCACGCGCAGAATAAGCGAGTTATCGAAGATTTCTGAGTCCCCTAACTGAGGGATCGGCTTATCCTTCGGGAACATCAGAGCTTCAAAATTGGGATGGAAGTTAGAAGTGACGAAAAGCTCATGATTTTCATCGAACACCGCGATACTACGAACCAGTTTCGAGTTTTTGCGATGGGCGTAACTGATAAGACGACGAACGGCTTCGCGACTTTCGGAAAGTAGGTGATTTTCACTGGCAATCGCAAGCGGTTCGATAATGCTATTGCCTGTGGTGATAACTTGTTTCTCGAGGTCTTGGTAGCGGTTAAATGAGAAAAAGCCGCTCAGTAATAAACCAATAATGAGAGTGGGAGCGAGAGTTAGTGTAATTACACGTGCTCTTAAGCCATATCTGGTCATGTTATCTAATTACATCGGAGTCTGGATATGGGAAAATAACGCATTATTTCTCAAGCGCACGATAAAGCCTTGAGCAAAGAAGTGACGTCACCGGATAAATGGTAAGCATAATCAAGTCACTCGAATCACACAACGGCTGCAATCAAGAATAGTGAAGCAGTAGAGCAATTAGACACAAATCAGGCACAGAGCATGGCACGTATCTTTCAACCTAAAAAGAAAACGCAACTGAATACCCGTCACCAAGCGGTACAAGTAGAGCGTTTGGATCACCACGGCGCAGGCATTGCTTACCTTAAGAAGAAACCATTGTTTATTGATGGTGTGCTACCGGGTGAGGAAGTGGTAACCCAATTGGTGGAAGAAAAGAGCAAATTCGCTCGCGGTAAGTTGATTAAAATCCTTAAACCGAGTGACGCTCGCGTGGAGCCATTTTGTCCGCACTACCATGAATGCGGTGGCTGTGACCTACAGCATTTGAACTATGACCAACAATTGACGCACAAGCAGCAAACGCTTCGCCAGTTGATGAGAAAATTTGCCGGCAGTGATATCGAGTTGGATGCGCCTGTATTGGGTGAGTCTCTTGGCTACCGTCGCCGTGCTCGTGTGAGCTTGTTCGTAGATAAAAAGACTCGTCAGTTGCACTTTGGTTTCCGTAAGAAACAGAGTAAGCAAATCGCGCAAGTGACAGACTGCCCAGTGCTCGCGCCTGAGTTGAA
Organism: Vibrio sp. Y29_XK_CS5; assembly: GCF_024181835.1. NCBI lineage: Bacteria > Pseudomonadati > Pseudomonadota > Gammaproteobacteria > Vibrionales > Vibrionaceae > Vibrio > Vibrio sp. Y29_XK_CS5. Next base: position 326,471 of record NZ_JAMZAM010000006.1, on the reverse strand, counting down.
TGTGCTATTGCCAGAAATCTACTCGACGTTAAAAGCGTTTAAGAAGCCAGAGCAACTTGGTCACGTAGAGTTGGTGCTAGGCGACAATGGTCCATGCGTAACATTGCGTCATCTGAGCAAATTGACTGAAAAAGAAACCAACACCTTGGTGGAATTAGCGAAGCGTCACCATGCATCGCTCTACTTGATGCCAGAAACGGATCAGCTTGATTTGATTGAAGGTGAAGTGCCTTTCTATCAAGAAGCAGGTGTCACCGTACCATTTACGCCAAATAACTTTATTCAAGTGAACCAAGCGGTAAACCAGAAAATGGTCGCTCAGGCAGTGGAGTGGTTAGACCCACAAAGTGATGAACGAGTGTTAGATTTGTTCTGTGGTTTAGGTAACTTCAGTTTGCCAATCGCAAAACGTGCAAAACACGTGGTTGGCGTAGAAGGCGTGGCAGAAATGGTGGAAAAGGCGGCAAATAATGCATCTTTGAACCAAATCAATAACGCGCAATTTTATCACGCTAACCTTGAGCAGGATTTTGAAGGGCAAGTTTGGGCGGCTGAACAATTCGACAAAGTGCTGCTTGATCCGGCACGTGCGGGCGCGAGTGGGATCATCGATCAAGTTTCTGCGCTTGGCGCACAGCGTGTAGTTTATGTTTCGTGTAATCCTGCTACCCTTGCAAGGGATAGCCAGAGCTTGCTGGAGCAAGGCTACCAATTGACCAAATTAGGTATGCTGGACATGTTCCCTCATACCAGCCATCTAGAATCGATGGCACTGTTTGAAAAGTCCTGATAATTGGGACTTTGTTGATCACTTACACGTGGTGAGTGGTCAATAAGCCAACGCTTAAAGCTTGGCGAAAGAACTAACCTGGATGGTGTTAGTCAAACCACACAAATATAATAATTAGGATGATGAGATGGTTGCGGTAAGAAGCGCGCATTTAAACCAAGATGAACAGTTTGAACTTGAAAACTGGGTGGCTAGCCTAGGTCAAGAGAAGAACACAGCGAAACGCTTAACCGAAGTGTATCGTGACTGCCAATCTGTGTTGGCGGATAACGAACGGGCGGAGCTTTTGTTGTGGCGTGGACGAGAGATGATCGAAATCTTGATCACCTTGTCGATGGACAAAGCGACACTTGTCGCGGCGCAACTGTTCCCTTTGGTCTCAAGTGGTGCTTTTGATAGAGAGCTCCTTGAGGAAAAATACAGCAAAGAAATCATTAAGCTGATCGATGGTGTCGACGAAATGGCGGCAATTGGTCAACTAAATGTAACAATGGATGGTGGTGCTGCCTCGTCTCAAGTAGATAACGTTCGTCGCATGCTGTTGGCAATGGTGGATGATTTCCGCTGCGTGGTCATCAAGCTGGCGGAACGTATCTGCAACCTGATTGAAGTAAAAAAAGCGCCGGACGAAGTTCGTCGTGCTGCGGCAAAAGAGTGTGCAAACATCTATGCGCCTCTGGCAAACCGCCTTGGTATTGGTCAGTTGAAGTGGGAAATCGAAGATTACGCCTTCCGCTACCAACAACCAGAAACCTACAAGCAAATCGCGAAGCAATTGGCTGAGCGTCGTATTGTCCGTGAACAATACATCAAAGACTTTGTCGACGACCTTACCCAAGAAATGACCGTATGCGGCATCAACGCAGAAGTCAGTGGTCGTCCAAAGCACATCTACAGTATCTGGCGCAAAATGCAGAAGAAGAGTCTGGCGTTTGATGAATTATTTGACGTACGAGCAGTACGTATCATCGCTGACAAACTTCAAGACTGTTATGCCGCTCTAGGTGTGGTTCACACCAAATACAAACACCTACCAAGCGAGTTCGACGATTACGTAGCGAACCCGAAACCAAACGGCTACCAGTCTATCCATACCGTGATTCTTGGTCCTGAAGGCAAGACCATTGAGATCCAGATTCGTACTAAAGAGATGCACGAAGATTCTGAGCTAGGTGTTGCTGCGCACTGGAAATACAAAGAAGGTGCAAGCAGCCGCAGCGGTTACGATGAGAAGATCACATGGCTACGTAAGCTACTCGATTGGCAAGAAGAGATGTCTGACTCTGGCGAGATGTTGGACGAGCTACGTAGTCAGGTATTTGATGACCGCGTGTATGCCTTTACCCCACGTGGCGATGTTGTCGACCTACCAATGGGCGCAACACCGCTCGATTTCGCTTACCACATTCACTCCGAAGTGGGTCACCGTTGTATCGGCGCTAAAGTTGCGGGTCGTATTGTACCGTTCACCCATAAACTGCAAATGGGTGATCAGGTTGAAATCATCACCCAGAAAGAACCAAACCCTTCACGTGACTGGTTGAACCCGACTCTGGGCTTTGTGACGTCGAGCCGAGCACGTGCGAAAATCAACGCATGGTTCCGCAAACAAAGTCGTGAGAAGAACCTAGAAGCGGGTCGTGAAATCCTAGAGCACGAATTGGCGAAAATCGGCGCGACACTGAAAGACGCAGATCACTACGCACTAAAACGCTTTAACGTTAATAGCGCCGATGAATTGTATGTTGGTATTGGTAGTGGTGACTTGCGCATTAACCAGATCATCAACCACATCAATGCGTTAGTGAATAAGCCAACCGCGGAAGAGGAAGACCAGCAAGCGCTGGAAAAACTGCAAGAAGCAGAAAATCGCGCGCCAGCGCAAAGCCGTCCGAAGAAAGATGCGGTTGTGGTAGAAGGTGTCGATAACTTAATGACGCACCTAGCGCGCTGTTGTCAGCCGATCCCAGGTGATGAGATCTCAGGTTACATCACTCAAGGTCGTGGTATTTCGGTGCACCGTAGTGACTGTGAGCAACTAGAAGAACTTCGTCATCACGCACCAGAACGTATCATTGATACCGTCTGGGGGAGCGGCTTTGTCGGTTCTTACATCTTGACGGTTCGTGTTGAAGCGATGGAGCGTGGTGGTCTACTAAAAGACATCACAACGCTATTTGCGAACGAGAAAATCAAAGTCACCAGCATGAAGAGTCGCGTCGATTACCGCACGCAAATGTCGATCATGGACTTTGACCTTGAAGTGACCAACCTTGAGGTGTTCTCACGCGTTTCGAAACGTGTTGAGCAGATCAAGGATGTAATGTCGGTGAAACGCTTAGGCTAACTTTCACGTCGTACTTGTCACTTTTACTGCGTTAACTGCGTTTTCTTGCTCCATCACATAGGCGAGCTATGCTCAGGAGTCGCGAAAACTTGTTGCCTTGTCAAAGTAACAATTACTTAGTGAAAGCCGCTGAGAAAATAAAATAATCTAGAAGGTGAGTGGTTTTGGCTGCTCACCTTTTTCTTTAGATAGAAAGGTTTAAAGGAATAGAAAATGAGTCATCCAATTGAACAGTTAGAACAAATCATGGCGAAGTTGCGTGACCCAGAAAGCGGTTGCCCTTGGGACTTAAAGCAGACCTTCGACACCATTGTTCCTCACACTATTGAAGAAACCTACGAAGTGGTGGATGCGATTCAAAACCGCGATTGGTCGAACTTGCAAGAAGAGTTGGGGGACTTATTGTTCCAAGTGATTTTCTACAGCCAAATGGCGAAAGAGCAGGGATTGTTCGAGTTTTCTGATGTGGTGGAAACCGTTAACGAGAAGCTGACGCGTCGTCACCCGCATGTTTTTTCAGAAGTAGAATTCGATTCTGAAGAAGCGATTAACGCCAACTGGGAAGCGGAAAAAGCCAAAGAGAAAGCACAATTAGGCAAAGCTGAAGAAAGTATCCTAGACTCAATACCAAACTCTCTACCTGCGCTTTCGCGTGCTACAAAGATCCAGAAAAAGTGCGCAAAATTCGGCTTTGATTGGGACTCGCTTGGTCCCGTTGTCGGAAAAGTACAGGAAGAAATTGAAGAGGTAATGGAAGAAGTGCTTCAAATTACTCCGGATGAGGAGAAAGTTGAACTCGAATTAGGCGATCTTTTATTTGCTACCGTGAACCTATCTCGTCACCTAGGGAAAGACCCTGAAGTGGCACTGGCAAAAGCCAACTTAAAGTTCTCGAAACGCTTTAAAGGCGTGGAAACTAAAGTTGCAGCGCACGGTAAACAGCTGGCAGACTTTACTCTAGATGAACTCGATTCCATGTGGGATGAAGTGAAACGAGAAGAGCGAAGCTGAAATTGCATGAATACTCGACTTTGATTTGAAGCAAAAAATAAAAAATTACGGTGTGATAGATTTCACGTTGTGGCGGTTAGGAGCTTCTGGTATATTTACGTCCCGTCCAGAAGCACTCCATTTCCCTCATTCAACCAATTTCAGGTTAAACATGACGACAAATTACATTTTTGTTACTGGCGGGGTTGTATCCTCTCTAGGTAAAGGTATTGCAGCAGCATCTCTTGCAGCTATTCTAGAAGCTCGTGGTCTTAAAGTGACTATGATGAAGCTTGACCCTTACATCAACGTTGATCCAGGCACAATGAGCCCAACTCAACACGGTGAAGTGTTCGTTACGGAAGATGGCGCAGAGACTGACCTTGACCTTGGTCACTACGAGCGTTTCATCCGCACCAAGATGACTAAGCGTAACAACTTCACTGCTGGTCGTGTTTATGCAGACGTACTACGTAAAGAACGTCGCGGCGATTACCTAGGTGCAACCATTCAGGTTATCCCTCACATCACTAACGCTATCAAAGACCGCGTAATTGCAGGTTCTGAAGGTCATGATGTTGCTATCGTTGAAGTCGGTGGTACGGTAGGTGATATCGAATCACTACCATTTATGGAAGCTATCCGTCAGCTTGCTGTAGAACTAGGTCGTGAGCGCGCAATGTTCATGCACCTAACGCTAGTTCCTTACCTAGCCGCTGCTGGTGAAGTGAAAACTAAGCCAACTCAGCACTCTGTTAAAGAGCTGCTATCTATCGGTATCCAACCAGATATTCTTGTTTGCCGCTCTGATCGTATGATCCCAGCGAACGAGCGTAAGAAAATTGCGCTATTCTGTAACGTTCCTGAGAAAGCGGTAATCTCAATGAAGGACGTAGATTCAATCTACAAGATCCCTCAACTTGTTAAGTCTCAAGGTCTAGATGACCTAGTTTGTGCTCGCTTTGGTATCAACGCGCCAGAAGCTGACCTGTCTGAATGGGAACAGGTTATCTATGAAGAAGCGAACCCAACTGGCGAAGTAACTATCGGTATGGTCGGTAAATACATCGAACTACCAGATGCTTACAAGTCAGTAAACGAAGCACTTAAACACGCAGGCTTGAAAAACCGTCTAAACGTCACAATTAAATACGTAGACTCTCAAGATGTTGAGACGAAAGGCGTAGAAGTACTTGAAGGTCTAGATGCAATCCTAGTACCTGGTGGCTTCGGTGACCGTGGTATCGAAGGTAAGATTCGCGCAGCACAATACGCTCGTGAAAACAAAGTACCTTACCTAGGTATCTGTCTAGGCATGCAAGTCGCACTGATCGAATACGCGCGCAACGTAGCGGGTATGGAAGGTGCACATTCAACAGAATTTAACAAAGACACTAAGTACCCTGTGGTAGGTCTGATCACTGAATGGGTAGACGGCGAAGGTAAAGTTGAAGAACGTACTGAAACGTCTGACCTAGGTGGTACGATGCGTCTTGGTTCACAGCTATGTCACCTAGAGAAAGGGACGAAAGCTCGTGAACTATACGGTAGCGCGACAGTTCACGAACGTCACCGTCACCGTTACGAAGTAAACAACGTTCTTCGTCCGCAAATCGAAAAAGCAGGTCTGAAAGTATCTGGTCTATCAGCGGACAAGAAACTAGTGGAAATGATTGAGAACCCAGCTCACCCATGGTTTGTAGCGGCTCAATTCCACCCAGAATTCACCTCGACTCCTCGCGATGGTCACCCACTATTCGCAGGTTTCGTTAAAGCTGCTGGTCAAAACGCTCGCGGCGAATTCGAGAAGTAAAAGGATACGGGCGGCGGCGAAGGTTGTGCTGCTGCCCTTTAAAATTGACATTTATATTTGAACGAGAGGAAACATTAATGTCTAAGATCGTTAAAGTTCTAGGTCGTGAAATCATCGACTCACGTGGTAACCCAACTGTAGAAGCTGAAGTACACCTAGAAGGCGGTTTCGTAGGTATGGCGGCAGCTCCATCTGGCGCATCTACTGGTTCTCGCGAAGCTCTTGAGCTACGTGACGGTGACAAAGCACGTTTCCTAGGTAAAGGTGTTCTTAAAGCTGTTGAAGCTGTAAACGGCGCAATCGCTGAAGCTCTAGTTGGCAAAGACGCTAAAGACCAAGCTGCAATCGACGCAGTAATGATCGAACTAGACGGCACTGAAAACAAATCTAAGTTCGGTGCGAACGCTATCCTAGCTGTTTCTCTAGCAAACGCTAAAGCTGCTGCAGCGGCTAAAGGCATGCCTCTATACGAGCACATCGCTGAGCTAAACGGTACAGCTGGTCAGTTCTCTATGCCTCTACCAATGATGAACATCATCAACGGTGGTGAGCACGCAGACAACAACGTTGACATCCAAGAGTTCATGATCCAACCAGTTGGTGCTAAGACTCTTAAAGAAGGTCTACGTATCGGTGCTGAAGTATTCCACAACCTAGCTAAAGTTCTTAAGTCTAAAGGCTACAGCACTGCAGTTGGTGACGAAGGTGGTTTCGCTCCAAACCTTAAGTCTAACGCTGAAGCTCTAGAAGTTATCGCAGAAGCTGTTGCAGCTGCTGGTTACGAACTAGGTAAAGACGTTACTCTAGCTATGGACTGTGCAGCATCTGAGTTCTTCGACAAAGAAGCTGGCATCTACAACATGAAAGGCGAAGGTAAAACTTTCACTTCTGAAGAGTTCAACCACTACCTAGCTGAGCTAGCTAACCAATTCCCAATCGTTTCTATCGAAGACGGTCTAGACGAGTCTGATTGGGCTGGCTTCAAGCACCAAACAGAACTACTAGGTGACAAGCTTCAACTAGTAGGTGACGACCTATTCGTTACTAACACTAAGATCCTTGCTGAAGGTATCGAGAAAGGCGTAGCTAACTCTATCCTTATCAAGTTCAACCAAATCGGTTCTCTAACTGAGACTCTAGCTGCAATCAAGATGGCTAAAGACGCAGGTTACACAGCAGTAATCTCTCACCGTTCTGGCGAAACTGAAGATGCAACTATCGCTGACCTAGCGGTAGGTACAGCTGCAGGTCAAATCAAAACTGGTTCTATGAGCCGTTCTGACCGTGTTGCTAAGTACAACCAACTAATCCGTATCGAGGAAGCTCTAGGTGAGCGCGCTCCTTTCAACGGTCTTAAAGAAGTTAAAGGTCAAGCTTAATTCTTAACTGAATTAACAGCTTAACCTAAAGCTTTTGAAAACGCCTCGCACTTGCGGGGCGTTTTTTTATATGACGGAAGCTCTAAGTGAGCGCGCTCCTCCATGTTTCAAGGAAGCGGCCTCAAAGAAGTTAAAGGTCAAGCTTA
>NZ_JAMZAM010000006.1:0-318910 GCF_024181835.1 Vibrio sp. Y29_XK_CS5 | reverse complement strand
GCTTATTCTTAACTGAATTAACAGCTTAACTTAAAGCTTTTGAAAACGCCTCGCACTTGCGGGGCGTTTTTTTATATGACGGAAGCTCTAAGTGAGCGCGCTCCTCCATGTTTCAAGGAAGCGGTTTCAAAGAAGTTAAAGGCCAGGCTTAATTCTTAACTGAATTAACAGCTTAACTTAAAGCTTTTGAAAACGCCTCGCACTTGCGGGGCGTTTTTTTATATGACGGAAGCTCTAAGTGAGCGCGCTCCTCCATGTTTCAAGGAAGCGGTCTCAAAGAAGTTAAAGGCCAGGCTTAATTCTTAACTGAGTTAACTGCTTAACTTAAAGCTTTTAAAAACGCCTCGCACTTGCGGGGCGTTTTTGTATCTGACATATGGGAACGCTATGCTTCGAGAGGCAGGAACGGGCTTCGCCCTTCGGGAGCGCTTCTCTTCGAAAGGTAGGAGCGGACTTGGCTCTTCGATAGCACTTCACTTGGCGATATGAGGACTGACTTTGTCTTTCGCTCACGTTGATTTGTCATTCCCAAGAACGACGAAGGAGAGAGTAGGGAATCTCTTTGTTTCATTTTGCTGCTTTTTTCCTGTAAGGAGCGTGTGAGTCTCTTTTTCTACCCTAGAGCCAACCACGCATTTATGCTATATATGTCACCTTATCTAATCCCTTCCGGTACAGAATGTTAGCAACGATATGCGAATCTTTGTTATAGCCCTTACGTTACTGTTTGGCTGGCTTCAATATACCCTCTGGTTTGGCAAAAACGGGGTGTCTGACTACTACACAGTAGAAGATGAAATTGAAGTGCAGCAGCAAGTAAACAGCAAGCTGCAAGCTCGTAATAACGAGATGTTCGCTGAGATTGATGACTTACGACAAGGTCTTGATGCAATCGAAGAACGTGCACGTCATGAACTTGGTTTGGTTAAAGATGGCGAAACCTTCTACCGAATTGTCGATGAGGAAGAGCATTAATATGTTGGATACTAACACTCCAACCCATATTGCTATCGTGCCAGCCGCAGGTGTTGGCAGCCGCATGAAGGCAGATCGCCCAAAACAATACCTGTTGATTGACGGCAAAGCGGTACTGGAACATACCGTAGAGAAACTGCTTTCTCACCCAAAGATTTCTAAGGTTGTCGTGGCTATTACCGACGGCGACCCATACTACCCTGAACTCTCCATTGCTCAGCACCCTGATGTGATTCGCGTGGCTGGTGGTAAAGAAAGGGCAGACTCTGTGTTATCAGGGCTAAACTATGTAAGTACACATCTGGAAAGCGAGTGGGTATTAGTCCACGACGCTGCAAGACCGTGTGTATTAACATCCGATATTGACCATTTGATCGACGTTTGTAGCGCACACCCAACTGGTGGCATCCTCGCATCTCCAGTGAGAGACACAATGAAGCGAGCAAACGCAGCACAAGATATCGATCATACGGTAGATAGAGAAGCATTGTGGCATGCATTAACTCCACAAATGTTTAAAACTCAGCAGCTTACCCAAGTGCTGGCTGACGCATTGGAACAAGGTGCAACCATCACTGATGAAGCTTCGGCTTTGGAATGGTTGGGCGAGAAGCCGGCTTTGGTTCAGGGGAATGCGAATAATATTAAAATTACTCAGCCAGAAGATCTTGCGTTAGCCGAGTTTTATCTAAGCCGTGAGCGCGGCGAATAAAGAAAGGATAGAAAATGATTCGAATTGGTCATGGTTTCGACGTACATAAATTCGGTGGTGAAGGTCCGGTAATTATTGGGGGCGTAGCGATCCCATACGAACAAGGTTTAATTGCACACTCTGATGGTGATGTAGCGCTGCATGCGTTAACGGATGCACTGCTTGGCGCTATTGCTGCAGGCGATATTGGTCGTCACTTCCCTGATACGGACGACAAATGGAAAGGTGCAGACAGTCGTGAACTACTGAAAGACGTTTATCGCCGAGTCAAAGAGCAAGGCTACCGTCTTGGTAATGCCGATGTCACTATCATGGCACAAGCGCCGAAGATGGCACCGCACATTGACGCAATGTGTGCTGCTATTGCCGAAGACCTTGAAACCGACATTAGCAACATTAACGTAAAAGCAACGACGACAGAACGTCTTGGTTTTACTGGACGCAAAGAAGGCATTGCAACGGAAGCAGTTGTACTTCTGTTTAAGCAATAATTAGCAATTTGCTCCTCTAAGCTGTGATATCAGCGGAAATACATCATGTCAGACATTTTATCTTCATTGGCTTACCTAACAGGTAAGCCAGTTGCATCTGCAAAAATCAAAGCGCAGCCAGAGCACTTTCAGGTTCGCGAAGATTTAGGTTTTGCCTTTACGGGTGAAGGCGAGCATTTAATGGTTCGTATCCGTAAAACAGGTGAGAACACCAGTTTCGTTGCTAACGAACTAGCAAAAGCCTGTGGTGTTAAGTCGAAAGACGTTAGCTGGGCGGGTCTTAAAGACCGTCATGCTGTGACTGAACAGTGGCTAAGTGTGCATTTACCAAAAGGTGAAACGCCAGATTTTTCAGCATTTTTGGCGCAATACCCGAGCATCGAGATCCTAGCAACGGATCGTCACAATAAAAAACTGCGCCCTGGTGACTTAGTAGGGAACGAGTTCGTGGTTACTTTGTCTGAAGTGACAGATATAGCGGATGTTGAACAACGTCTTGAAAAAGTGAAACAAGTGGGTGTGCCAAACTACTTTGGTAGTCAGCGTTTTGGTAACGATGGCAACAACCTTGAAGAAGCACGTCGATGGGGACGCGAGAACGTTCGTACCCGCAATCAAAACAAACGCAGCATGTATCTGTCAGCGGCTCGTTCGTGGATCTTCAACCGCATTGTTTCAGCTCGCCTAGAGAATGGTGTATTTGACAAGTTCATCGACGGTGATGTTGCGCAGACAGCTTCTGGCACTCAGTTAGTTGATGCAAGCAACATCGCCGAGTTACAAGCACAATTTGCTCAAGGCGAAGTGGCGATCACCGCGGCAATGGCGGGCGATAACGCACTACCAACTCGAGCGGATGCGCTAACCTTAGAACAACCGTTCTTAGATGAAGAACCAGATTTGATGGCACTGATTCGCGGTAACCGTATGCGTCACGACCGCCGCGATATCGCACTCAAGCCACAAGACCTAGCTTGGACGGTCGATGGTAATAACATCACGATGACATTCTCGCTGGATGCGGGTTCATTTGCGACCTCAATCGTGCGTGAGCTGGTCATCGAAGAAAAGGTAGAAAGAGAATATTAATGGAAATGGATTCACACAACGCGAAGCCATTAAGAATACTGCTCAGCAATGATGATGGTGTTCATGCTCAAGGAATTCATGCGCTTGCTGATGAGCTGAGAAGCATTGCCGAAGTAACGATTGTCGCACCAGATAGAAACCGCTCTGGTGCATCTAACTCATTGACGCTGGAGCAACCGCTGCGTGTCACCGAGATTGCGCCAAAGACATTCTCTGTGCAAGGTACGCCAACAGACTGTGTACACTTTGCGCTGAATGAGTTGATGAAAGATGATTTGCCAGACCTTGTGCTGTCAGGCATCAATCATGGCGCAAATCTAGGTGATGACGTTTTGTACTCCGGCACGGTGGCTGCTGCTATGGAAGGACACTTCCTTGGCGTGCAGGCGATTGCTTTCTCTCTAGTCGGTAAACAACATTTTGAATCTGCTGCTAAAATTGCTCGCCAGTTGGTTGAGCAGCATCTGATTCGCCCAATTCCAACCAACCGTCTATTGAATGTAAACGTCCCTGATCTTCCGTTTGAAGAACTTGGTGAGATAGAAGTGACTCGCTTGGGTGCGCGTCATCACGCTGAGAATATGATTAAGCAGAAAGATCCACGCGGACATGATATTTATTGGCTTGGTCCTCCGGGTAAAGAGCAAGATGCTGGCATCGGTACGGACTTTTATGCCATTGAACATGGTTTTGTTTCAATCACGCCGCTGCAAGTCGATCTCACCGCTCATGAGTCGCTGCGCGCAATGGACAGTTGGTTAAAGGAAGAGAGTTAATGAGTAACCCACATGCTGACAGGTTGATAGCGTTTCTTATCTCCAGTGGCATCAGTGATCAACGTGTGTTGGATGCGATTTATCGACTACCGCGTGAGAGCTTTGTCTCACAAGCAATGATGCACCAAGCGTACGACAACAATGCGCTGCCGATTGGTCAGGGACAAACTATTTCTCAGCCTTATATCGTTGCAAAAATGACAGAGCTACTTGATCTAAAATCGGACAGTAATGTTTTAGAAATCGGCACGGGCTCGGGTTACCAAACTGCAGTGCTTGCGCAAATTGTCGATCATGTCTATTCCGTTGAACGCATTAAGTCTTTGCAATGGGATGCTAAGCGTCGTCTGAAACAACTGGATATTTATAACGTCTCTACCAAACATGGAGATGGTTGGCTTGGATGGGAAGCGAAAGGTCCATTCGATGCGATTATTGTCACTGCGGCAGCGGAAAGTGTTCCCCAAGCACTTCTATCCCAGCTGAAAGAGGGCGGTAAGATGATCATTCCTGTTGGTGAAGATGAACAACAACTATTAAAAATTGAACGTCAGGGTGAACAATATCTGTCGACCGTGGTAGAAATGGTAAGATTTGTGCCATTAGTTGCAGGTGATTTAGCTTAAGGGTTAAAGACTAGGTGAAGAAGTTATTACGTCGTTTTGGTATTAGCTGTTTATTGGCTGCGGGACTGGTTGGTTGCGCGGCTCATTCACCTGCACCTGTTTCAAGCCTAAATAAAGATTACTCGACGGTTGAGCGTGGTAGTTATAGAGGGAGTTATTACGAAGTAAAGAAAGGTGATACCCTTTATTTTATTGCCTACGTCACAGATAAGGATGTAAATGATCTTGTTCGTTACAATGAATTGTCTGCGCCTTACACGATTTTCCCTGGGCAGAAGTTAAAACTTTGGGCTCCGAAATATGTTGCGCCTAAATATGGTCATAAAGTGGAACCCGTTGTTGCTCCTGTAGTTACGGCGAAACCTGTTCCAGTGACTAAAACATCAACAGCGTCAAAGCCGTCAAATTCAAGTAAAAGCTCTACTCAAAAACCTAAACCGACTAAGACTCAAGTTGCACAAAAACAGCCTCCAAAGAAGGTTGAACAATCCAAACCAAAGGAGTATGTTGGGTCAAAAGGTAATCAGAATGTTAAACCGAAACCGCCAGTAACTACCGCGAAAAACGATAAAGTATCGAAGTGGTTATGGCCAACAAAAGGGAGAGTAATCAAGAACTTCTCAGCGGGAGAACAAGGAAATAAAGGCATAGACATCGCAGGACAGCGTGGTCAGCCAATCGTTTCAACCGCAGCCGGCACAGTCGTGTACTCAGGTAATGCGCTACGAGGTTATGGCAACCTAATTATAGTGAAGCATAACGACAATTATTTAAGCGCATACGCACACAATGACAGATTGCTGGTCTCAGAAGGACAAAGTGTTAAGAGCGGACAAAAAATAGCGACCATGGGTAGTTCTGGTTCTAAATCCGTCAAACTTCACTTTGAAATTCGCTATCAAGGTAAATCAGTGAATCCAAAGCGCTATTTACCGTAGAACTTTGAATAACAACTTGCGACATCATTTAGCGACATATTGAGTTGTCATGTCTTGCTAACTCGCCAGGGGGAGGCGTTATGAGTATCAGCAACACAGTAACCAAAGTTGAAGAGTTCGAATATGATAATGCACAATCGGAAGGCATTTCTAACGGACTTGAAAAACCATCTAACGGAACCAAAACAGCAGCACGCGAAGAGTTTGATGCGAGCAGCAAGAGCCTAGACGCGACTCAGCTTTACCTAGGTGAAATTGGTTTCTCACCTCTACTTACTGCAGAAGAAGAAGTACTTTATGCACGACGTGCACTGCGTGGCGATGAAGCCGCTCGCAAACGCATGATCGAAAGTAACTTGCGTCTTGTAGTGAAGATCTCTCGCCGATACAGCAATCGTGGTCTTGCGCTTCTTGATCTTATTGAAGAAGGTAACCTAGGTTTGATCCGTGCGGTCGAGAAGTTTGATCCAGAACGAGGCTTCCGTTTCTCAACTTACGCGACGTGGTGGATTCGCCAAACGATCGAACGTGCGTTGATGAACCAAACTCGTACAATCCGTCTGCCAATTCATGTGGTTAAAGAGCTGAACATTTATCTGCGTACAGCGCGTGAACTTTCTCAGAAGCTCGACCATGAACCAACAGCAGAAGAGATTGCTGCACAGTTAGATATCCCAGTAGAAGACGTAAGTAAAATGCTTCGCCTTAACGAGCGTATTAGCTCTGTCGATACTCCAATCGGTGGTGACGGCGAGAAAGCGTTACTGGATATTATTCCTGATGCAAACAACTCGGATCCTGAAGTTTCCACTCAAGACGATGACATCAAATCTTCATTGATCCATTGGCTAGAAGAGCTGAATCCAAAACAGAAAGAAGTGCTGGCACGTCGTTTTGGTCTGCTTGGTTATGAGCCATCAACGCTTGAAGAAGTGGGACGTGAAATTGGTTTAACACGCGAACGTGTTCGCCAGATCCAAGTGGAAGGCTTACGTCGACTACGCGAGATCTTGATTAAACAAGGTCTGAACATGGAAAACTTGTTCAACGTAGAAGACGACTAAACGTAGGCAGCGATAGAGGCTAGATCAGAATAAACAAAAGGCTATGGGTGACCATAGCCTTTTTGCGTTTTACTGTACCAGTTAGCCCAATAACTAGAGCATCTTCTTCAAGCGGTATAGCTCTTCCAGTGCCTGACGCGGCGTTAAATCATCAGGGTCGATATTCGACAATGCTTGTTCAACATCACTAGGTTCAGGGATCAGGCTGAGTTGGTTTGCCACATCAACGGTACTCGGACGAGGTGAGTCATTACCTTGACCTAATTGTTCAAGCTGCGACAGTTTGTGACGTGCATTCTTGATGACTGGTTTTGGAACGCCCGCTAAACCAGCAACCGCTAGACCATAAGACTTGCTTGCCGCGCCTTCTTGAACGGCATGCATAAAAGCAATGCTGTCACCGTGTTCTACCGCATCAAGGTGAACGTTAGCGAGATTTGGCAGCAAGTTTGGCAGCTCAGTCAGTTCGAAGTAGTGCGTTGCGAACAGAGTCATTGCCCCAATCTGAGTTGCAAGCCATTCTGCACTTGCCCATGCCAAAGACAGACCATCGTAAGTACTGGTACCGCGACCAATTTCATCCATCAGCACCAAGCTGTTCTTAGTGGCGTTGTGAAGAATGTTGGCGGTTTCAGTCATTTCTACCATGAAGGTTGAACGACCAGATGCCAAATCATCAGATGCGCCGATACGAGTAAAGATACGGTCTAGAGAGCCAATATGAGCTGATTCTGCAGGAACGTATGAACCAATGTGAGCCATCAAAGCAATCAATGCAGTCTGGCGCATGTAGGTCGATTTACCACCCATGTTTGGACCGGTGATGATCAGCATCTTACGATCTGAGCTCAGTTCAATTGGGTTAGCTATAAATGGTTCGCTTGTTACTTGCTCCACGACAGGATGACGACCCGCTTGAATGCTAATGCCCGCTTCTTTGTCCAATGTTGGGCGACAGTAATCAAGTGAATCTGCACGCTCGGCTAGGTTTTGTAGTACGTCCAACTGAGAGATCGCCGAAGCAAGGTTTTGCATCTTCTCAAGGTTTGGCATCAACAAATCAAATAGTTCTTCCCACAGTTTTTTCTCAACTGCTAGCGCTTTTGATTTTGAATTCAGAACTTTATCTTCGTGCTCTTTCAGCTCTGGAATGATATAGCGTTCTGCATTTTTCAGTGTTTGGCGACGTACATAGTGTGGTGGAACCAAGTGGCTTTGACCACGGCTAACCTGAATGAAGAAACCGTGTACAGCGTTGTAGCCAACTTTTAGGGTGTCGATACCATGACGTTCACGCTCGTCTGCTTCGAGTTTTTCAAGATACTCGGTTGCACCGTCTGCAAGCTTGCGCCATTCATCAAGTTCCGCATTGTAGCCTTCTGCAATCACGCCTCCCTCGCGAATAACCACTGGTGGGTTTTCTTTGATTGCGCGCTCAAGTAAGTCACATACCTCATCCATTGGCGCAGCAAATTGAGCCAACTTTCTAAGATATGGGTGAGCTAGAGAAGAAGTGACTGCTTCCAACTCTGGCAGCTGTTGCATCGCATGGCGTAGACGAGCCATATCGCGCGGACGTGCTGAGCGTAGCGCCAAACGGGCTAGGATACGCTCGATGTCACCAATTTGTTTGAAGATTGGTTGAATGTCGGTGAACAAGCTCTGATCTTTGATCTCACCAATTGCATCAAGACGGTTGTTAAGAGTATCGACACAGCGCATTGGTTGATGTAACCAGCGCTTCAGCATACGGCTGCCCATTGGGGTCGCACAGTAATCGAGTACTTCGGCTAGCGTGTTATCGGTCCCACCAGATAGGTTTTGCGTCAACTCTAAGTTGCGACGTGTTGCCGCATCAAGAATGACTGAGTGATCTTGGCGATCAAACGTCAATGAACGAATGTGTGGTAGGGCAGTACGCTGAGTATCTTTTACGTATTGGATCAAACAACCTGCAGCACACAGACCCAGCGAAGCGTGCTCAACCCCAAAGCCTACCAAGTCGCGCGTACCAAATTGTTGGTTCAACTGCTGCTTAGCGGTATCTAGCTCAAATTCCCAGACAGGACGACGACGGTTACCGTTACGGTTTGACATCAGATGTACGGGTTCAAAATCTTCAGGGAAGAGTAATTCACGAGGCGCAGTACGTTGCAGTTCAGCAGCCATTGCTTCTTCGGTTTCAGGCTCAACTAATTGGAAGCGACCCGAAGTCACATCCAATGTCGCGTAACCGAACTTACCATTGTGATGGTAAATAGACGCAATCAGGTTGTCGATACGCTCTGACAGCAGTGCTTCGTCGGTTACTGTACCTGGTGTAACAATGCGTACTACTTTACGTTCAACTGGACCTTTGCTTGTTGCAGGATCGCCAATCTGTTCACAGATCGCGACAGACTCACCAAGCTGAACAAGTTTGGCTAGATAACCTTCAACGGCGTGGAATGGAACGCCAGCCATCGGGATAGGTTCACCTGCCGATGCACCACGTTTAGTCAACGAAATATCAAGCAATTGAGATGCGCGTTTAGCATCGTCGTAGAAGAGTTCGTAGAAGTCGCCCATGCGGTAAAACAGCAAGATTTCTGGGTTCTCAGCCTTTAGCTTGAGATATTGCTGCATCATCGGAGTGTGTTTTTGTTCAGCTTTCACAGGTAAGTACTTTTGTTTATTTCCGTAGCGGCTTAGGATACGTGAATCCCTATCAAGTAAAAAGAGACAAAGGGCATTTTTGGCTATGGAACGAGCAACAAAATTGAGTGCCGATTTAGGTGCATTATTGGCTAAGCATGGACATGTTTTAACGACGGCAGAATCATGCACGGGTGGCGGTGTTGTAACTGCTATTACTGATATTGCTGGCAGTTCTGCGTGGCTTGACCGGGCGTTTGTCACTTACAGTAATGAAGCCAAAATGGAGATGCTTGGTGTACAAGCTTCAACGTTGGAAGCACATGGTGCGGTGAGCGAACCTGTCGTGATTGAAATGGTACAAGGTGCCATTCGTAATTCGAATGCTACTATCGGCGTGTCCATCAGTGGTATTGCTGGACCAGGAGGAGGCAGTGAAGAGAAACCTGTCGGTACGGTCTGTTTTGCCTTCGCTGATAACCAAAACTGGCAGCAAGTGGATACCATGTATTTCACTGGTGACCGTGCTCAAGTTCGCAAAAAAGCGGTCGAACACGCACTGACTCAATTGTATCAACATCTGATTTAGAATTTGTGAAATTGCCTTAGCCCAGATTTGATAAGGGCTAGAGCAAATCATGACTTTAGGTCAGTCAAATTTTTTTCATACAGGTATAGACACTGTATGAATCAACAGTATAATAACTTTCATTGCTGAGCAGTTCTTCTGCTTAAGAAAAATGAATTACTATTCGTCGCCCAAAACAAGATGAATAAATCGGAGAAAGTAATGGACGAGAACAAACAGAAAGCGCTCGCCGCTGCGCTAGGTCAAATTGAAAAGCAATTCGGTAAAGGCTCTATCATGCGCCTTGGTGATAACCGCGCAATGGACGTAGAAACCATCTCAACGGGTTCTCTTTCTCTTGATATCGCTTTGGGTGCTGGTGGTCTACCAATGGGTCGTATCGTAGAAATCTACGGTCCAGAATCTTCAGGTAAAACAACGCTAACTCTTGAGCTGATCGCTGCTGCGCAACGTGAAGGCAAAACTTGTGCGTTTATCGATGCAGAGCACGCGCTAGACCCTGTATATGCGAAGAAACTTGGCGTTGATATCGATGCACTATTGGTTTCTCAGCCAGACACAGGTGAGCAAGCGCTAGAGATCTGTGACGCACTTGCACGTTCTGGTGCTATTGACGTTATGGTTGTTGACTCTGTTGCAGCACTAACACCAAAAGCAGAAATTGAAGGCGAGATGGGTGACAGCCACATGGGTCTTCAAGCACGTATGCTTTCTCAAGCGATGCGTAAGCTAACGGGTAACCTAAAGCAATCTAACTGTATGTGTATCTTCATCAACCAAATCCGTATGAAGATTGGTGTGATGTTCGGTAACCCAGAAACAACGACTGGTGGTAACGCACTTAAGTTCTACGCTTCTGTTCGTCTAGATATCCGTCGTACTGGCGCAATCAAAGAAGGTGACGAAGTAGTAGGTAACGAAACGCGCATCAAAGTTGTTAAGAACAAGATTGCTGCACCGTTTAAAGAAGCGAACACGCAAATTATGTACGGCCAAGGTTTCAACCGTGAAGGTGAGCTGATTGACCTAGGCGTGAAGCACAAGCTAGTTGAAAAAGCAGGTGCATGGTACAGCTACCAAGGCGACAAGATTGGTCAAGGTAAAGCAAACGCTTGTAACTACCTACGCGAAAACCCAGAAATCGGTAAGACTATCGATACTAAACTGCGTGAAATGCTACTTTCACCAGCACTGCCTGAAGCACCAGAATCAGGTGAAAAATCAGAGCAAGAAGAAGAGTTTTAATCTTCTTACTGAGTCATATTGAACAAGGCCCTGCTATGCGGGGCTTTGTTGTATCTGCTGAAATAAAAATCGAAAAAACAAAGGCTGGGCTTATATCAACTAGGGTAGGCAAGCGATCAGAACTAGCGTGTTAGTAGGTTAGAGTGAGCGGTTATTTACTACGATTGAGATAAACCCTGTACAGCAAAAACAGTTTTAGGATCACCATGTACCAAAAGCGTCAAGCGCCGGCTCTATCTAGCAAAGAAGCGGCTATCCAATTATTGAGCCGTCGAGACCATGGGCAATACGAGTTATACCAAAAGCTGGCTCTAAAAGGTTATGAAGAGGCAGACATTGAAGTTGCGATTAATTTTTGTCTCGACCACAACTATTTAGATGACCTGCGTTACGCCAAAAGCCAAGTGCGCCAGCATGTTTACAAAGGTCACGGTGAGCGCCGCATTCGTCAAGAACTGAACCAAAAACGTGTTGCAGAATCCATCATCGATATGGCGATGGCAGAAGAGCCACAAGACTGGTTTGAACTGGCAAGAATGGCTGCTGAGAAGAAATTCAAAGGAATAAAAGCCAAAGACCAGAAAGAGTACGCTAAACAAGTGCGATTTCTGCAATATCGTGGCTACAGTTTTGACCAAATTAGCTATGCGCTGAGCTTTGAGGACGAAGATTAACGGTCAGTCGTTCGCACTGTTTTTTGTTTTGCTTCAAATTTTTTCTTCTAATGCCTCTTTTCCGCAAGAAAACTAGTCGTAGCTGATTGCATGATCTACAATACGGCAAAATTCTAACTCGACTATTTTCAGGAAGAGCTGCATGTACATGAGCACTGATGAGGTTCGTAACGCGTTCCTCAAGTTCTTTGAGAGCAAAGGACACCAAATCGTAGAAAGTTCATCGTTAGTTCCACATAACGACCCAACCCTGCTGTTCACAAACGCGGGTATGAACCAATTTAAAGATTGTTTCTTAGGCTTAGAAAAACGAGCCTACACTCGAGCGACTACGGCTCAACGTTGTGTACGTGCTGGTGGTAAACACAACGACCTGGAAAACGTTGGCTTTACAGCTCGTCACCACACTTTCTTTGAAATGCTAGGTAACTTCAGCTTTGGTGACTACTTCAAGGAAGACGCAATTTCTTTCGCATGGGAATTCCTAACAGAAACCCTTAAGCTGCCAGCAGACCGTCTACTTGTAACAGTTTACGAGACAGACGACGAAGCATTCGATATCTGGAACAAAAAAGTAGGCGTTCCAGCAGACCGCATTATTCGCATCGGCGACAAGAAAGGTGGTAAACCATACGAGTCAGATAACTTCTGGCAAATGGGTGACACAGGTCCTTGTGGTCCATGTACTGAAATCTTCTACGATCACGGTGAGCACATCTGGGGTGGCCGTCCTGGCACACCTGAAGAAGATGGTGACCGTTTCATCGAGATCTGGAACAACGTATTCATGCAGTTCAACCGTCACGCAGACGGCACTATGGAACCGCTACCAAAACCATCGGTAGATACTGGTATGGGTATCGAGCGTATCTCTGCAATCATGCAAGGCGTTCACTCAAACTACGAAATCGATGTATTCCAAGCTCTTATCAAAGCTGCTGCTGAAGTGATTGGTTACGAAGATCTATCAAACCAATCGCTACGCGTTATCGCTGACCACATCCGTTCATGTTCATTCCTGATCGTTGATGGCGTTATGCCTTCAAACGAAGGTCGTGGTTACGTTCTACGTCGTATCATCCGTCGTGCAGTTCGTCACGGTAACAAGCTAGGCGCACAAGGTGCATTCTTCCACAAACTGGTTGGTGTACTAGCGGAAATTATGGGTACGGCTGGTGAAGAGCTGAAGCGTCAACAAGCTGTGGTTGAAAAAGTACTGCGTATCGAAGAAGAAAACTTCGGTCGTACACTTGAGCGCGGTATGGCGATTCTAAACGAAGCGCTAGACAACCTAGACGGTAAAGTTCTAGACGGCGAAACCGTATTTAAACTTTACGATACTTACGGCTTCCCAGCTGACTTAACTAACGACGTTGCACGTGAACGTGAGTTTGCAATCGACGAAGAAGGTTTCGAGAAAGCGATGGAAGAGCAGCGTCAACGTGCGCGTGAAGCTGGTAACTTTGGTACTGACTACAACGCAGCAATCAAAGTTGATACGCAAACAGAATTCTGTGGTTACGCAGGCACTAAAGGCTCTAGCTCTGTAGCGGCGATGTTCGTTGAAGGCAACGAAGTAGAATCTCTATCTGCAGGCGACAAAGCAATCATCGTGCTTGGTGAAACACCATTCTACGCAGAGTCAGGCGGTCAGTGTGGTGACGCTGGTGAAATCCGCACTGAGTCTGGTGTATTCCGTGTTGAAGACACTCAAAAACTAGGTAACGCAATCGCACACCACGGTGTAATGGCAGAAGGCGTTCTAGCGAAAGGTGACGAAGTAGCAACTATCGTTGACGCAGAGCGTCGTGCAGCTATTTCTCTAAACCACTCAGCAACGCACTTGCTACACGCAGCACTTCGCCAAGTTCTTGGTGAGCACGTAACGCAGAAAGGCTCTCTAGTGAAAGCTGACAGCCTACGTTTCGACTTCTCACACCTAGAAGCCGTAACTGCAGCAGAATTGAAAGAAGTTGAGCGTCTGGTTAACGCGCAAATTCGTCGTAACCACACGATTGAAACTAACGTGATGGACATTGAGTCTGCGAAGAAGAAAGGCGCAATGGCACTATTCGGCGAGAAGTACGACGACGAAGTACGCGTACTGTCTATGGGCGACTTCTCTACTGAACTTTGTGGTGGTATCCACGCTTCAAACACAGGTGATATCGGTCTATTCAAGATCACATCTGAAGGTGGTATCGCAGCAGGTATCCGTCGTATCGAAGCGGTAACGGGTGAAGGTGCACTAGATGCAATCGAAGCTCAAGCGGCTAAGTACGAAGAGAAACTGGCTGAATCAGCACAGAAAGCAAAATCTCTAGAGAAAGAAATCCAGAAACTGAAAGACAAGATGGCTGCGGCAGAAAGCGCAAACATCATGGGTAAAGTTCAGGACATCAACGGTACTAAAGTACTGATTGCTGCTCTAGAAGGCGCAGATAACAAGAACCTACGTACTATGGTTGATGACATCAAAAACCAAGTCGGTAGCGGCGTTATCCTTCTTGCAAACGTGAACGATGACAAGATCGGTCTGATTGCAGGTGTAACCAAAGACCTTATCGGCAAAGTGAAAGCGGGTGACCTAGTTAAGATGGTTGCAGAGCAAGTTGGCGGTAAAGGCGGTGGTCGTCCTGACATGGCGCAAGCAGGTGGTACTGATGTTGCAGCGCTACCTGCGGCGATTCAATCTGTACAGCCTTGGCTAGAAGAACGCCTATAAGCTTTTAAAAAATGATTTACGCTCAATCAAGCTTCTTTGATTGGGCGTAATTTTTTTATGGTAACCAAGTGGTTTAATTGACCGTATTTTAACCAGGTCATTTACGCTGCTTGGTTTTTATTGTAACTACCGCTTATATAATTTATCTCAATGGAGTATGAGTGGTCCTAATGAGACTTTGGTCTTGGGAAGGTGAAGACTGGTGAAAAAGCCCCTTATCGTGCAAAAGTTTGGTGGAACCTCTGTGGGTTCAATTGAAAGAATCCACCAGGTAGCTGAACACATCATTAAGGCGAAGAATGATGGTAATCAAGTTGTCGTTGTTGTGTCTGCAATGTCAGGCGAAACAAACCGACTAATGGAACTGGCTAAGCAAGTAGATAGCGTTCCAACTGCTCGAGAACTTGATGTTTTGCTCTCTGCTGGTGAGCAAGTGTCGATGGCACTGCTAGCAATGACTCTGAATAAATTGGGTTACGCTGCACGCTCACTTACCGGAGCACAAGCGAACATTGTGACGGACAATCAACACAATGACGCGACGATTAAACACATTGATACTTCTACGATTCTGGATTTACTTGAACAAGACCAAATCGTGATCGTAGCAGGATTCCAAGGTGTGAATGAAAATGGGGATATCACCACATTAGGTCGAGGTGGCTCAGATACGAGCGCAGTGACACTGGCTGGCGCGTTAAGCGCTGATGAGTGTCAAATCTTTACCGACGTTGATGGTATTTATACTTGTGACCCACGTGTAGTAAAAAACGCTCAAAAGATGGCAGTTATTGATTTTCCTTCGATGGAAGCGATGGCTAGCCGCGGAGCAAAGGTATTACATCTTCCTTCTGTGCAGTATGCGTGGAAGAACAATGTACCGCTACGCGTGCTTTCGACATTTGATTTGAACGAAGGCAGTTTGGTAAAAGGGGAAGCAGGCTCAAAAGCCGTCTCTGGTATAGCTATTCAACGTGACCTTGCCATTATTGAAGTCGACAACGAACATTTGTCTAGCATTACAAAGCAATGTCAGATGTTGGGTATCGACATTTGGAATGTGATCGAGGAAACAGAACGAACAGGTATCATGATAAAACAAGATGCATGTGCCAAGTTGGATCTGGTGTTCAGCGATAAAATCCGTAATAGTGAAGCTGTAAGCCTGTTGACCGCTGTGGGGCTAGAAGCCAATGGAATGGTTGACCATGCCTGTGAATTGTTGGCACAGCAAGATATTGCAATCAATTTCTGTTCAACGAATGCACTCACTATGATGCTAGTCTTACCACCTATGTGTGTGGATGCAGCAGCAAACATTCTTCATGATGCTTACGTTACATCTAGTGAAGCATTGAACATTCAGCAAAAACATGCCTTTTTGGGCTAATTTTCAGTGACAAGGTAGTTTACGAAAATATAACTTTTGTTGGATAATAGCTTTGTAGCAAGAAAATTTAGAGATTACTCAAGGAGCAAAGAATGCTAATTTTGACTCGCCGCGTAGGCGAAACACTTATGATTGGTGATGAAGTGACTGTAACTGTACTAGGTGTTAAAGGTAACCAAGTACGTATCGGCGTTAACGCTCCGAAAGAGGTTTCTGTTCACCGTGAAGAAATCTACATGCGCATTCAAGCTGAAAAAGGCAATGGTAACGTTGCTTCTGGTAACTACTAAGCTGCTCCTGTTTACAGAGCTTAGTTTGAATGAAAAAGGCTAGCCGAAGGGCTAGCCTTTTTAGTTTCTGATTAATGTCATTTTTTAAGAGAAGACTCTCTTTTTTTCATCATAATAGGGTGGTAAAGTTTGTTTAATAGTCACTTTGATTAAATCCGCATCGGTTAAGCGATTTTTGCGTTTTTTTTCAAAGAAAGTGTTTGACATATTTTCGGTAAAACGTAATATGTGCCTCCGCAAGACGGTGAGGTGGCCGAGAGGCTGAAGGCGCTCCCCTGCTAAGGGAGTATACGGTTTATCCCGTATCGAGGGTTCGAATCCCTCCTTCACCGCCATTCTTGCAACGTTGAGAAATCAACAAAAAGTGCGTCCTTAGCTCAGCTGGATAGAGTACCTGGCTACGAACCAGGCGGTCGGAGGTTCGAATCCTCCAGGACGCGCCATATCTCTTTTGAGATATAACAATGAAAACGGTGAGGTGGCCGAGAGGCTGAAGGCGCTCCCCTGCTAAGGGAGTATACGGTTTATCCCGTATCGAGGGTTCGAATCCCTCCTTCACCGCCATTCATTGACTGGCCCAACGGCCTTTTTTTTGTTTCGTAAGAAATGAATGTGATTTACTTCACAACTTCTTAGCAAGAAGATCTGCGCGTCCTTAGCTCAGCTGGATAGAGTACCTGGCTACGAACCAGGCGGTCGGAGGTTCGAATCCTCCAGGACGCGCCACTATTTAATAATTCGTTTGATAAACGGGTTATACAAAGTAAAATAAAGATTACTGCGCGTCCTTAGCTCAGCTGGATAGAGTACCTGGCTACGAACCAGGCGGTCGGAGGTTCGAATCCTCCAGGACGCGCCACTCTTTAGGGTTTCCTTGTGAACTCCTGATATTGGGAATACTGATATCGAAAACCGTGCGTCCTTAGCTCAGCTGGATAGAGTACCTGGCTACGAACCAGGCGGTCGGAGGTTCGAATCCTCCAGGACGCGCCACTCTTTAAAAAAGCCTCGCTTATGCGAGGCTTTTTTGTATCTGCTGCTTGGCTAAGATATTGTGTCTCTCTTGCGTATTTATCACCGCTTCTTCGCGCTAGATTCTGCTTCAAGCGCCTGATCCTGAGCTATTTTCGCTAATACGCTTGTTTCGCTTAAATAGTCATCTTAAAGCTCCACCTTGCGCTTTCTCGAGCCTGATTGATTTACGATGGTAGAGAACCCCATCCAAGCATCGATAATAAAACTAATGTTTTATTATTGTTAATGTCGTGTTTTTGGTGTGTTAATTCATTCTATCCTTTTGTTTTTATTTCACTTTATTCTTAAAGCATCTTTTCATTTTGAAATCCCAATCGCAGTTTTTGCAAGTACTTTAATTTAGTGTGGTTATATGTTGAGCGATCCCACTAGGGAAGTGAATTTTAGTGCAATTTGTGATCTGAGTAGTGAATAAATAATCAATGTTAGAGATTATTTAAAAGCTTCCTTAAACAAAATTGACAAAATTTAACCAATCGAGATAATCCATTGGTCGGGATTTGACGCTATTAAAGTCCTGCGCATTGTCAGGATGACAAAGAAAGGAAGCAACATGACGAATATAGGAAGCCTGCTAGTAGATGCGGCCACCCTGATGCTAACAGGGATGGCGGTCGTATTTATTTTCCTCACCATTCTAGTTTATCTCGTTCGGCTAATGTCTAAATTGGTGCCAGAAGAAGTACCAGCGCCGATCGCAGCACCGAAAACAAATACCAACGTTCAATCAACCTCTTCAGCTGTTAGTCCACAAGTAGTGGCGGCGATCTCGGCTGCGATTCATAAACATCGCGCCTCAGTCGCGAAGTAGCCGAAAGATAGGATTAAAAAGGAGTTTAAGAGCATGTCTAAACCACTAGCTATCACTGATGTGGTCCTTCGTGACGCCCATCAATCCCTGTTTGCTACGCGTATGCGTATCGAAGATATGCTGCCTATCGCAGCTGAGTTAGATAAGGTTGGTTACTGGTCGTTAGAGACCTGGGGTGGCGCAACATTTGATGCGTGTATCCGTTTCTTGGGTGAAGACCCATGGGAGCGCCTACGCGAATTGAAAAAAGCAATGCCAAATACACCAATGCAAATGCTACTGCGTGGTCAAAACCTTTTAGGATACCGCCATTATGCCGATGACGTAGTAGAGAAGTTTGTTGAGCGTGCGCACGTGAATGGTATGGATGTATTCCGTATCTTTGATGCAATGAATGACGTACGTAACTTCCAAAAAGCGGTGAAAGCCACTGTTGATGTTGGTGCACATGCGCAAGGAACATTGTCTTACACCACGAGCCCAGTGCATAACGCAGACACATGGGTTGACCTTGCTAAACGTCTTGAAGACTTAGGTTGTCACTCTCTTTGTATTAAAGATATGTCTGGTCTGCTTAAACCTTATGAAGCGGAAGAGCTGATCACACGCATCAAAGCATCTTGTGATGTGCCACTAGCGCTTCACTGTCATGCAACGACCGGTCTATCTACTGCGACTGCCGTGAAAGCTGTAGAAGCGGGTATCGATATTCTTGATACTGCGATTTCTTCGATGAGTTGTACATACGGTCATACGCCTACTGAGACCGTGGTTGCGATGCTGCAAGGCACTGAGCGAGATACTAATCTGAAACTAGACCAAATCGAGCCTATCGCGGCTTACTTCCGTGAAGTACGTAAAAAATACGCGAAGTGGGAAGGTCAGCTAAAAGGTGTGGATTCACGTATTCTAATCGCCCAAGTTCCAGGGGGCATGCTGACCAACATGGAAGGTCAGTTAAAAGAGCAAGGCGCTGCGGACCGAATTGATGAAGTATTGGAAGAGATCCCACGTGTACGTGAAGATCTTGGCTTTATTCCACTGGTCACGCCGACATCTCAGATTGTTGGTACTCAAGCGGTAATCAACGTTCTGACAGGTGAGCGCTACAAGAGCATCACCAAAGAAACGGCAGGTGTTTTAAAAGGTGAATACGGTGCCGCTCCTGCGCCAGTTAATGCTGAATTACAAGCGAAAGTACTTGATGGTAAAGAGGCAATTACCTGTCGTCCAGCGGACTTGCTTGAAGCGGAAATGGAAACCCTAACTGTTGATTTGATGGAGAAAGCGCAATCTGAAGGCATTAAGCTTGCGAGCGAACGTGTCGATGATGTATTAACTTACGCGTTATTCCCTCAAGTTGGTCTGAAATTCCTGAAAAACCGTGGCAACCCAGATGCGTTTGAGCCAGCACCAACGTTAGAAGCTGCGAAACCTGCCGCTGCACAAGTAACACAGGCTGCTGCTGCTGGTGGTGGTGTTGAAACATACAGCGTGCGAGTTGATGGGCAAGTTTATGAAGTTGAAGTAGGTCCGCAGGGGCAATTAACATCGGTAACGCCAAGTGGGGCAGCCGCACCGGTTCAACCTGCAGCGCCAAATGCTCCTGTTAATAGTGCTGCTGAAGCGGTTCCTGCACCTCTTGCTGGTAACATCTTTAAAGTGAATGTTCAGCCCGGTGTTGAAGTAGCGGAAGGTGACGTTCTACTCATCCTAGAAGCAATGAAGATGGAAACTGAAGTTCGTGCTGCGCGCGGTGGGGTGGTTCAAGAACTGAACGTGAAAGAAGGTGATGCCGTTACTGTTGGTTCACCGCTGCTGAGTCTGGCGTAAGGGAGTATCATGGACGGATTGATGACCTTATGGTCAGAAACAGGGATCGCTAACTTTGAGTTCGGCCAAATCTGTATGATGCTGGTTGGTTGCACCTTGCTGTTTTTGGCGATCAAAAAAGGCTTTGAACCCTTACTGTTATTACCTATTGGTTTTGGTGCCATTTTAGCGAACATTCCCAATGCTGGCTTTACCGATCCAGGTGGTTTGCTCTACTACGTTTATTACATTGGTATCGAATCGGGCGTGTTCCCGCTGCTGATCTTCATGGGCGTGGGGGCGATGACTGATTTTGGTGCTTTGATTGCAAACCCAAAAACCTTGTGGCTAGGTGCTGCGGCGCAGTTTGGTATTTTCGCGACGCTGTTTGGGGCGATTCTGCTTAACTATGTTCCGGGTATGGAGTTCTCCATGGCGGATGCGTCGTCTATCGCGATTATCGGTGGTGCGGATGGCCCAACGGCGATCTTCTTAGCGAGTAAGCTCTCTCCAGACCTGTTAGGTGCGATTGCCGTGGCGGCATACAGCTACATGGCACTGGTGCCGATCATTCAGCCGCCGATCATGAAAGCCCTAACCACGAAGGAAGAACGCCAGATCAAGATGGCCCAGCTTCGTCACGTTGGTAAGTGGGAGAAAGTGATCTTCCCGCTTGCTGTGTTACTGATGACGATTTTGTTCTTACCTTCCGCGACACCGTTGGTTGGTATGTTCTGTCTGGGTAACTTGATGCGTGAAGCTGGCGTGGTGGATCGTTTATCGAAAACCGCTCAGAACGAGCTGATCAATATCGTAACGATCTTCTTAGGTCTTGGTGTGGGCTCTAAGCTGCAAGCTGAGCAGTTCTTGAATCTAGAAACGCTAGGTATCTTGGGACTCGGTGCAGTCGCATTCAGTATCGGTACTGGGGCAGGTGTTTTGATGGCGAAGCTTCTCAATAAGTTCTCGAAAGAAGACATCAACCCACTTATCGGTGCTGCAGGCGTTTCTGCAGTACCAATGGCAGCGCGTGTTGTGAACAAGGTCGGTTTGGAAGCAAACCCACAAAATTTCTTGCTGATGCACGCAATGGGACCAAACGTAGCTGGTGTTCTTGGATCGGCGGTTGCCGCTGGTATCTTACTGGCACTGGTGGGGTAGTACACCATCTTGAGTTGTTTGTTGGAAAATTGGTGAAATAGAATTATCTACCAATTTACAAATTGACGATTAACTTCGGTAAACAAAATGGTTTATAGTCAAAGGGATGCTCTTGCATCCCTTTTTGTTTTCTCTCAGGGAATGGGTTATGGAACACAAACAGATCGCTATTACCGAATTCGGCAACGCAGAAGTTCTTGCAATTCAAACCACCTCAACACCAACCCCACAAACAGGGGAAGTCTTAGTTAAAGTGGCATACTCTGGCGTTAACCCTATTGATGTCAAAACGCGAGCGGGGCTTGGTTGGGCTGCGGCACAAAACAAAGACAACTTACCTTGGGTACCCGGTTATGATATTTCGGGGAAAGTCGTTTCATGTGGCGAAGATACCTCTCGTTTTCAAGAGGGTGATGAGGTAGCTGGCTTTATCGGTTTCCCTATTCGAGGAGGCGGTTACAGCCAATACGTTTGTGTTCCTGAATCTGAATTAAGTCACGTTCCCAATTCGGTCGCCTTAGAGGCAGCGGCAGTATTACCACTTGCAGGTCAAACTGCGGCTCAAGCGCTGAGTAAAGCTAATGTGACCGAAGGTGACCGTGTATTGATACTTGCCGGAGCTGGTGGTGTTGGTCACTTAGCCGTGCAAATTGCAGTTGCGACCAAAGCAGAAGTGTTTACCACCTGTAGTGAACGAAATTTGGACTACCTCGCTACTTTAGGTGCACACGCAGTGAACTATCAATTTGCACCAGTGTCAGAACGTGTTGAAGATGTGGATGTTTTGATTGATCTTGTTGGTGGCGATGCCGCTTTAGACGCACTCAAATGCCTGACAGATAACGCTCGAGTCATTACTGTTCCAACGATTACTGCAGAACTGATTTGTGAAAAAGCCAAGCTACTTGGTTTTGAAGCCAGCGGTATGTTAGTTGAACCTGACCGTGAACAACTTGACACTTTGTTGTACATGGTTGGCGTTGGGCTGTTAAAAACTGAAGTACAACACGTCTATCCGATGACCGATGTTATTGAAGCTCACAAACAAGTCGAATCGGGGCGGACGCGAGGCAAGATCTTGCTTGATATGACATGTTAGAAGCATTTAATGCTGCCTTTGAAAACTTAGCTTTATGGTTTTCTGACTCCGCATTGTGGGTGCTATTCATTACTGGTTTTCTTAGTGCCACTCTATTGCCAGGTGGCTCTGAAGCTGGATTGATTGCCACCTTATCGTTAAACCAATACTCGGTTTCTTCCATCATTATTGTTGCCACCATTGGTAATACCTTGGGCGGTCTCACCAACTATTGGTTGGGTTTGTGGATTCCAAATAGAACTCAGGATGAGAAGCATGGGCATACCGCATTGAAGTGGCTGTCCAAATACGGGTATTGGGGATTGTTTTTTAGTTGGTTGCCAGTGATTGGCGACCCGCTATGTTTAGCGGCAGGATGGTTAAGGATGAAATTTCTGCCGTGTTTGGTTCTTATATTTTTAGGCAAAGCCGCAAGGTATAGCTTGTTGGCCGCCATCTATCTCGGTTTATTTTAAGGAAAGCGCATGAGAATGTTTTGGGTTAGCGCGTGTTCACTATTAGTGATCACGGGCTGTGCATCAAACTCCCCTGTATCATCATTGCCTGATGGAGTTACTTTCGTAGAGTCATCAAAAGCGGAAGAAGGCAAAGTGAAAATTCCATACCAGAAGTATCAGTTGGACAATGGTTTGACGGTCATTCTGGCACCTGAAGCGTCGGATCCACTTGTACACGTTGATGTCACATATCACGTTGGTTCGGCACGTGAAGAAATTGGCAAATCTGGTTTTGCTCACTTCTTCGAGCATATGATGTTCCAAGGTTCTGAGAACGTTGGTGACCAAGAGCACTTTAAGATCATTACAGAAGCTGGCGGTACACTAAACGGCACGACTAACCGTGACCGCACGAACTACTTTGAAACTGTTCCTGCTAATCAGTTAGAAAAAATGTTGTGGCTTGAGTCAGACCGCATGGGCTTTTTGCTCGATGCCGTCTCACAGCATAAGTTTGAAATTCAACGCTCAACAGTTAAAAACGAACGCGCGCAGCGTTATGACAACCGTCCTTATGGTTTGATTTGGGAACGCATGGCAGAAGCGCTGTACCCAGAAGGTCATCCATACTCGTGGCAAACGATCGGTTACGTTGAAGATCTTGACCGCGTTGATGTGAACGATCTGAAAGCCTTCTTCCTACGTTGGTATGGTCCAAACAACGCAGTACTAACCATTGGTGGTGATATCGATGTTGAGCAAACATTAGCGTGGGTGAATAAGTACTTTGGTTCAATCCCTCGCGGACCTGAAGTGGAAAATGCACCTAAGCAGCCTGCAAAGCTAGCAGAAAGCAAGTTCATCACCTTAGAAGATCGTATCCAGCAACCAATGGTTATGGTGGCATGGCCGACAACCTACAATGGCGAAGCCACTCAAGCGTCACTTGATACTCTATCAAGCGTGTTAGGTAGTGGTACTAACAGCGTGCTTTACCAAGACCTAGTAAAAACACAAAAAGCAGTAGATGCAGGTTCTTTCCATGACTGTGCTGAGCTTTCTTGTAATTTTTACGTCTACGCGATGGGTGATTCTGGTGATAAAGGCGACCTCACCAAGCTATATGATGAGCTGATGACATCGTTGGGTAAGTTTGCGAAGGACGGGGTGACGAAAGATCGTTTGGAGCAACTTAAAGGTCAATCTGAAGCCGATGCGATTTTCGCTTTAGAAAGTGTGAAAGGTAAAGTGACACAGCTAGCGTCGAATCAAACTTTCTTCGGCAAGCCAGATTTGATTGAGGAACAGCTTGAGCAACTTCGTGCTGTAACGCCTGAGTCGGTAGAAAAAGCATACAGTGATTTTATTCAAGGTAAGAACAAGGTCACCTTGAGTGTTGTGCCAAAAGGTAAAACAGAGCTTGCTGTGAAACCAGCGACATTCGTGACACCAAAACGCACTCTTCCTGAGTATGAAAAAATCTCAGACGATCAATTGGCTTACCGCCGAGCAACTGACAACTTTGACCGTTCTATTCAACCACCTGTGGGGGCGCCTGTTGAGGCAACCATGCCGAAGTTGTATGACATCCACTTCAACAATGGTTCTGAGTTGTTGGGTACAGTAAGCAGTGAAACACCAACCGTCACCATGCAGTTTAGTTTACCTGCTGGAACACGTTTCGTTGAAGCTGGTAAGGAAGGTTTGGCTCAACTGACTGCCGCTATGCTGCAAGAAGGAACAACCAAACGTTCAGTAGAAGAGATTCAAGCTGAACTTGATAAGTTGGGCAGTGTTATTTCTGTCGATGCGACAGGTTACACAACAGACATTAGTGTTTCCGCCCTGAAGAAAAATCTAGCGCCAACACTTAAGATTGTCGAAGAGATGTTGTTGTCTCCGGCATTTAAGCAAGAAGACTTTGACCGAGTTAAGACGCAAGCGTTAGAAGGCTTGGTGTATGAGCATCAAAAACCAAGTTGGATGGCGTCGCAAGCTAGCCGTCAAGTGTTGTACGGAGATTCTATTTTTGCTCGTCCAAAAGATGGCACCAAAGCGGGGCTCCAAGCTCTGACTCTCGATGACGTGCGTGATTTCTATGCGAAGCACTACACACCTCAAAGTGCGCAAATTATTGCGGTTGGTGATATCAGCAAAGCTGACGTTGAGAAACAATTGTCGTTTTGGGCAAATTGGGAAGATGAAGCGGCACCTTTGTATGCCCCTCAAGCCATTGCTCCGCTAGGTCCACAAAAAGTTCATTTGGTGGATAAGCCAGGAGCTCCGCAAAGTGTGGTCATGATGGTCCGTCAAGGCATGCCTTATGATGCGACGGGAGATTTCTATCTGGGTCAGTTAGCAAACTTCAACTTAGCCGGTAACTTTAACAGTCGTATCAACCAAAACCTTCGTGAAGACAAAGGCTACACTTATGGTGCCTATGGCTATTTCTCTGGAAATGTAGAAACGGGTTCTGTTGTATTTACAGCGCAAGTGCGTGCGGATTCGACCATTGCCTCTATTGTCGAAATGGAGAATGAGTTGAATGAGTTCTCACAATCGGGCATGACTGAAGATGAATTGAAATTTATGCGCCAAGCAGTCGGTCAAAAAGATGCACTGAAATATGAGACGCCTACACAGAAAAGCAAACTCATCAGTGATATTTTGAAATACAACTTAGACAAAGACTACTTACAGCAACGAAACGCTATTGTTGAGACTGTCGACAAACAGACTCTCAACGCTCTAGCACAGAAATGGTTCGACCCGAATGACTACCAGATAGTTGTTGTCGGGGACGCGAAATCCCTTCGCCCTCAACTAGAAAAGTTAGGGAAAGACGTGGAAGAGCTTGAAATCATTCGATAGAGTACACATTTAATAGCGGAGAGGAGACTCTCCGCTATTCGTTTCTAACTAGATAAATGACTTTTTGATGGGTTATTTATCTAGATGGATTATATATCAACAACTTAGCTTTCACTTGCCACGCTTGGCGAGTGTCCTGCTCCCAATATAAGCGAACCTCATTTTGACTGATTTTGCTGCGCGACTAAAACAAGTTGCATCAAACCCAGAAGTATTTAAGCAGTTTGGACGCGGTGTTGAGCGAGAAACTTTGCGCTATCGTCAGGATGGACACCTAGCAACAACACCTCATCCCGAGGGTTTGGGCTCAGCGTTCACAAACAAATGGATTACGACCGACTTTTCAGAATCCCTGCTGGAGTTCATCACTCCTGTATCGCACGAGATCCCTGAATTAATGGGGCAGTTGAAAGATATCCATCACTTCACTCAAACCAAAATGGGTGAAGAGAAAATGTGGCCACTTTCAATGCCATGTTACGTGGGCTCGGAGGATGATATTCAGCTGGCACAATATGGCTCATCGAACTCAGCTAAAATGAAAACGCTTTATCGTGAAGGTCTAAAACGCCGCTACGGTAGCCTGATGCAAATTATCTCGGGCGTGCATTTTAACTTCTCTTTTCCTGAATCATTCTGGGACGCTCTGCATGGCAAACAAGATGAAGAAGCACGCCAAGAAACGAAATCTGCTGCGTACTTTGCGCTGATTCGTAATTACTACCGTTTTGGCTGGATGATTCCGTACTTCTTTGGGGCGTCACCAGCACTTTGTGGTTCATTCATTCAAGGTCGTGAAACTGACCTACCATTTGAGAAAGTTGGCGGCACTCTATACTTGCCTAAAGCGACGTCGCTGCGCCTAAGTGATCTCGGTTACACCAACAGCGCACAAAGCGTACTTAAGATTGGCTTTAACTCTATCGAGCAGTATCTTGATGGTCTAGATGATGCAATTCGTCACCCATCGGAAGAGTTTGCTCAGATTGGGGTAAAAGTGGATGGTCAATACCGTCAACTTAACTCGAACATTCTGCAAATTGAAAACGAACTGTACGCGCCAATTCGTCCTAAACGTGTAACTAAGAGCGGTGAAAAACCTTCTGAAGCGCTTAAACGTGGCGGTGTAGAGTACATTGAAGTTCGTTCGCTAGACGTGAACCCGTTCAGCGCCGTTGGTGTGAGTGAAGAGCAGGTTCGCTTCCTTGATCTATTCCTTACTTGGGCGGCACTTTCAGATTCTGACCCAATGGACAACTGTGAGCTTGAATGCTGGCGTGACAACTGGAACAAGGTCATTGTGTCTGGTCGTGAGAAAGGTTTGATGCTACAAATCGGTTGCCAAGGTGAGCGCCTGTCTCTACAAGACTGGGCACATCGTGTGTTTGCTGACCTTCGTCAGATTGCGGTTGAAATGGACACGGTTGCTGGTGGAAATGCGTACCAAGCAGTTTGTGACAAACTTGAGTCTTGGATTGATGAGCCAGAGCTAACCATTTCTGGTCAGTTGCTTGAGCTGACAAAAGAGCATGGTGGTTTAGGTAAAGTGGGTTGTGCGCTTGGCATGAAATTCCGCGAAGAAAACCTAGCACACAACTATGAACAATATTCAGCCGATGCAATGGAAACGGAAGTTGCAACATCGGTAGAGAAACAAAAACAAGCAGAGCAAAGCGATACTCTATCGTTCGATGATTTCCTAGAAGATTACTTTGCTTACTTAAAACAATAACCAGCAGTAAGGGCAGGGATTGGACATTAAGCCGTTAGTGGTGTCTGTGCTTGGGAGCGTGATGTTAGCCGGTTGTGCAACTGCGCCCCCAAAGCAACAAGATAACCTATGTGAAATATTCCGAGAAAAATCCGGTTGGTACGAAGATGCCAAAGACATGGAAGAAGAGTGGGGCACACCGATAAATGTTGCCATGGCGATCATTAAGCAAGAAAGTAGCTTTCGTCATGATGCTCGACCGCCAAAAGATTACATTCTCGGTTTTATTCCATGGGGACGTGTCAGCAGTGCTTACGGTTATGCTCAAGCTCAAGACCCTGCTTGGGAAGATTTTCAAAAAGCGACAGGACAAGGTGGTTCACGCACCAATTTTGACGATTCAATGATGTTTGTCGGTTGGTATACCCATGAGACTCGTCGTCAATTAGGCATTTCGTTATGGGACCCTTACAACCAGTATCTTGCGTACCATGAAGGACGTGGTGGCTATAAGCGTGGGACCTATAAAAGCAAACCTAGCTTAGTTAAAGTTGCAAGACGCGTGGAGCAAACCGCCAAGACTTATGGCTGGCAGCTGAAGCAATGTCGTCAGGAATTAGAAGACAACAGCAGCTGGTTCTTTTAGTCTCCCCCCTAATAGTCAGAGGGGAAATGAACAGAAATAATGACCAATACGTGTAAGTATTGGAGGTTACAATCAGGAGAGATGTAATGCCTTTATTAGACAGTTTTACCGTAGACCACACACGTATGCATGCGCCAGCAGTTCGTGTGGCTAAAACGATGCAAACTCCAAAGGGAGACACCATCACAGTATTTGACTTACGTTTTACTGCACCGAACAAAGACATCCTTTCTGAGAAGGGAATTCACACTTTAGAGCATTTGTACGCTGGCTTTATGCGCAACCACTTAAACGGTGATAGCGTTGAGATCATCGATATCTCACCAATGGGTTGCCGTACCGGTTTCTACATGAGCTTGATTGGTACGCCTTCAGAGCAGCAAGTGGCGGATGCTTGGGTTGCAGCAATGGAAGACGTATTGAAAGTAGAAAGTCAAAACAAGATCCCTGAGCTGAATGAATACCAATGTGGTACAGCTGCAATGCACTCTTTAGATGAGGCAAAGCAAATCGCGAAAAACATTCTAGAAGCGGGCGTTGCAGTCAATAAGAATGATGATTTGGCACTGCCAGAATCTATGCTGAAAGAGTTACGTATCGACTAACTTAGCGTTGAGTTTAGATCTCTGAAAACAAAAAATAGCCTGACACTGTCAGGCTATTTTTTTGTTGATTAGAATATTCAAAGTGGTGAAGTTAACTGCTCTTCTTGAGCTTTGGGTACACCTTCACCAGCTTGATGCGGTTCTCTTCAATATCGACAATTTCCATTGGATGTCCGGCAACTTGCACACTCAAGTGGCTTTCAGGAATGTCTTCTAAATGCTCTAGAATCAGACCGTTCAAAGTGCGTGGACCATCGGTTGGTAGTTTCCATTTCAAGCCTTTGTTGATGTCACGAATGTTGGCGCTACCTTCAATCAGGAAGCTGCCGTCACCTTGAGGAGTAATCTCTTCTGACAAGCTTGGTGCAATGGAAGTCGTAAATTCACCAACAATCTCTTCTAAGATATCTTCCAAAGTGACGAGACCATTAATGTCACCATACTCATCGACAATCAAACCGATACGCTGCTTGTTACGCTGGAATTTCAACATCTGCACATTCAGTGGCGTACCTTCTGGGATGTAGTACACCTCATCAGCAGCGCGCAGTAGTGTTTCTTTGTTGAATTCATTCTTCTCTAGCATTAATCGGTATGCTTCACGTAGGCGCAGCATACCAACGACTTCATCAATCTGATCACGGTACAACACAATGCGAC
The DNA here is from genome assembly GCF_024181835.1 of Vibrio sp. Y29_XK_CS5. Lineage (NCBI taxonomy): Bacteria > Pseudomonadati > Pseudomonadota > Gammaproteobacteria > Vibrionales > Vibrionaceae > Vibrio > Vibrio sp. Y29_XK_CS5. The sequence goes on along the minus strand of NZ_JAMZAM010000006.1, from coordinate 289,844 downwards.
CATGAGGAGAGTGAGTAAGCTGACGGACGATAGATTTCCAATCATCATTGATGTCGATCCCTGTGATCTCATTGCGTGGCACCATGATGTCGTTAACGGTGACGTGTTCTAGATCCAGAATCGATACCAGCATGTCTTGGTGACGACGAGGGATAAGACCGCCTGCTTCATTAACGACGGTGCGCAGTTCTTCTGAGCTTAGATGATCTTCTGTGGTGTGATCGGCTTTCACACCAATCAAACGGATAAAACCGTTAGTAATGAAGTTAACTAACCTCACCAGAGGTGACAGAATTTTCATTAGAATGGTGAGGAGAATGCTGCTCGCGTAAGAGACGCGCTCTGGGTAAAGCGAGGCGATGGTCTTCGGTGTGACTTCTGCAAACACAAGGACAACCATGGTGAGTGCGCCAGTGGCAATCGCAACCCCTAAGTCTCCGTATAACCGCATACCTAAAATGGTTGCGATGGCAGACGCGAGAATATTGACGAGGTTGTTACCGATAAGAATAAGACCAATCAGTCGATCTGGGCGGTCTAGTAGTTTTTCGACTCGCTTCGCCCCTTTATGCCCATTATTGGCTAAGTGCTTTAAGCGGTATCGGTTCAAAGACATCATCCCTGTTTCTGAACCGGAGAAGTAACCTGATATGACGATAAGACACGCGAGTAGCGCAAATAAGATACCCGTAGATATGTCGTCCAAAACGCTGCTGTTCCTTGTATGTGTTTGGTTAATTTATGACCGAGCTTGGCCATTAAGTCAATGCAATAAGGGTTACTCTATTTTATTTGCCCTTTAATATAAAGGATAAGGAGCCCTAGGCTCCTTATTAATTGCATTTTATAGATGGAGAACATCAACTTAAGATGATTTCTTTCACAAAGCGACTACCGAAGTACGCTAAGGTTAACAAGGTCGCCCCTGCTACCGCGAACCATGTCACTTTCTTGCCTCGCCAGCCTTTCTGGTAATGCCCCCAAAGTAGAATTGAGTACACAACCCAAGCGATGAAAGAAAGGATACCTTTATGAGCTTTTCCTTGAGCAAACATGTCTTGTACAAAAACAAAACCAGTAATCAAGGTTCCCGTTAGGAGCAAGTTACCAATCAAAATAATCTTGAACAGTTGACGCTCTACCATCATCAAAGGTGGCAAATTCGGATTAATTGCTAACGACTTCTTGGCTTTTAGTTTGTGGTCGAGCCACGCAAGTTGCAGTGCGTATAGGGCACCGATAGTTAAAGTTGCGTAGGAAAAGAGCGCAAAGGAAATGTGTATAAGTAGCTTAGGGTCGTTCTCTAAATGCTTAATAAAAGTGCTTGGTAAGAAAGTAGCAGCAGTTAAATTGATGGCAGCAAAGCTATAAACCACAGGAAGAAGGAACCACAAGCGGTTCTTCAGCATCGCAACGCTCATCACCAGCGAGATAATAAAGCTGATAAGAGAGGCGACATTAAGAATGCTGAGGTTTTGCCCTGAACCGTCGAAAATCAGATCACTCAGAATCCAAGCGTGAAAAACCAACGCACATGCCGCGCTGGCAAATACGGTTTTCGCTTTAATTCCTGACTGTTGAGAGAGTCCGGGAATGATGGTCGCAATTGCCAGAACGTAAAGAATGGCGGCTGCGATGGCAATTAAGCTATCCATGAATCTTAAGAGTTATTGTGCACAATGGTGAAAATTATACCTTGCATTACTCTTTGGGGCTATGGGCTATGCCTCATCAATCACGAGAGATGAGATATTGAAATTAACGAGTTAGCCCTCAAGTTAAGGATAAGAGCCGTGTTCGGGTATGACTGTGACGTTGGCTAAGGTATACTCACACTAATTAATCGCCATTTTAGCGAAGAGACAAAGATGTTTGAGAATTTAACGGATCGATTATCCAAAACGCTGAAGAATATCAGTGGTAAAGGTCGTCTGACCGAAGACAACATTAAAGAAACCCTACGTGAAGTACGCATGGCACTATTGGAAGCGGACGTTGCGCTTCCTGTTGTACGTGAATTTGTAAACCGCGTTAAAGAAAAAGCGGTAGGTGTAGAAGTTTCTAAATCCCTAACGCCGGGTCAAGAGTTCATCAAGATCGTTCAAGCTGAGCTTGAAGCGGTAATGGGTGAATCTAATGAAGCACTGAACCTAGCAGCGCAGCCGCCAGCAGTGCTTTTGATGGCGGGTCTACAAGGTGCGGGTAAAACTACATCGGTAGGTAAGCTATCTAAGCTTCTAAAAGAGCGTGATAAGAAGAAAGTTTTGGTTGTGTCTGCCGACGTTTACCGTCCTGCAGCGATCAAGCAGCTAGAAACCCTAGCATCAGACATCGGTGTCGATTTCTTCCCATCTTCACCAGATCAAAAGCCACTTGATATTGCTAATGCAGCAATTGACTACGCAAAGAAGAAATTCTACGACGTATTAATTGTCGATACCGCTGGTCGTTTGGCTATCGATGAAGAAATGATGGGTGAGATTAAAGATCTTCACTCAGCGATTAACCCGGTTGAAACACTGTTCGTTGTTGATGCAATGACAGGTCAAGATGCGGCGAACACAGCAAAAGCATTCGGTGATGCACTACCACTAACTGGTGTGATTCTGACTAAAGTGGATGGTGATGCACGTGGTGGTGCGGCGCTATCAGTTCGTCACATTACGGGTAAGCCAATCAAATTCCTCGGTGTGGGTGAGAAAACCGACGCACTAGAACCATTCCACCCTGATCGTGTTGCATCGCGTATTCTAGGCATGGGTGATGTACTGTCACTGATTGAAGACCTACAACGCAATGTTGACCAAGACAAAGCAGAGAAGCTAGCGAAGAAGTTCAAAGAGAAGAAAGGCTTCGACCTTGAAGACTTCCGTGAACAGCTCGGTCAAATGCAAAACATGGGTGGCATGATGGGCATGCTAGACAAGCTTCCAGGCATGTCTCAGTTACCATCAGACGTGAAAGACAAAGTTGATGACAAGATGTTCAAGCAAATGGAAGCGATCATCAGCTCAATGACAATGAAAGAACGTCAACGCCCAGAAATCATCAAAGGGTCGCGCAAGAAACGTATCGCTGCGGGTTCTGGTGTTCAGGTTCAAGACGTTAACCGTCTGCTGAAACAGTTCACCCAAATGCAGAAGATGATGAAGAAAATGCAGAAGGGCGGCATGAAAGGCATGATGCGTAACATGCAAGGCATGATGGGTGGCATGGGCGGAGGCGGTGGCTTCAACCCATTTGGTCGTTAAACGATTGCCTAGACTTTAGTTTCAGGGTGTTAGCTACGTCACAAACTTGGATTTCAATTTATGTTGGTGAAAAAGTAACTAAACCCCTTGCATTGCTCCGGGATAAGAGTAAAATTCCGGAGCTTTATTTTGGCACGAGACCCCAGATTATTCAGTTTTTTGGATGATTGTTGGGGTTAATTTTATTTTTGAGAAAGCAAAGAGGACGACATGGTAACCATTCGTTTGGCACGTCACGGCGCTAAGAAGCGTCCATTTTATCAAATCGTAGTAGCGGACAGCCGCAACGCTGCAACTGGCCGTTTCATCGAGAAAGTTGGTTTCTTTAACCCAACTGCACAAGGTCAAGAAGAAGGTCTACGTCTAGACCTAGACCGCGTTAACCACTGGGTTGGTCAAGGCGCGTCTCTATCTGACCGCGTTGCTAAGCTAGTTAAAGACGCTCAAAAAGCGGCTTAATTTTTACTTTAGAAGTAGAAACTAGTTTATGTCGATGAAAGGTAAAGAAACAATGAGCAACGAAAAGATTGTTGTAGGCAAGTTTGGTGCTACTTACGGCATTCGTGGTTGGCTTAAAGTTTTTTCCTACACAGACAATGCTGAAAGCATTTTCGATTACAGCCCTTGGTTTATTAACCAAAAGGGTACGTGGGTTGAGTTCAAAGTAGAAAGCTGGAAGCGCCATAACAAAGGTATGGTGGCTAAGCTTGAAGGTCTGGAAGTTCGTGAAGACGCACACTTACTGACGAACTTTGAGATTGCTATTGACCCTGCGGTACTACCTGAATTGTCAGAAGATGAGTTCTACTGGCGTGAATTGTTTGGGATGCAAGTAGTAACCACTAAAGGTTACGATCTCGGTGTCGTATCTGACATTCTAGAAACTGGCTCAAACGATGTTCTGGTTGTTAAAGCAAATCTAAAAGATGCTTTCGGGCAAAAGGAACGATTAATCCCGTTCCTTGAAGAGCAAGTGATCATCAAAGTTGATCGCGAAGCTCAACGGATCGAAGTTGACTGGGATCCTGGATTCTAATCTCCAAAATTACAGAGCGAGATAAACATGTGGGTTGGCGTTATTAGCCTTTTTCCTGAAATGTTCCGTTCTGTTACTGATTTTGGGGTAACAGGTCAAGCGGTTAAAAAAGGTCTTTTGTCGATTGAGACTTGGAATCCTCGTGATTTCACTCATGACAAACATCGCACTGTCGATGACCGACCTTACGGTGGTGGTCCTGGTATGTTAATGATGGTTCAGCCTTTGCGCGATGCCATTCATACCGCGAAAGCAGCCTCACCGGGTAAGACGAAAGTCATTTACCTTTCTCCTCAAGGTCGTAAGCTCGATCAGAAAGGCGTTGAAGAACTGGCAACGAATGAGAATTTACTTCTGATTTGTGGTCGTTACGAAGGGGTAGATGAGCGCATCATTCAATCTGAAGTCGACGAAGAATGGTCGATTGGAGATTTTGTGATGACGGGTGGTGAGATACCTGCCATGACGTTAATCGATTCTGTCTCTCGGTTTGTTCCGGGTGTACTAGGGGATTTCGCGTCAGCAGAGGAAGATTCTTTTGCAAATGGTTTGTTAGATTGCCCTCACTATACGCGTCCAGAAGTATTGGATGACAAAGAAGTACCAGCGGTACTGATGTCAGGCAATCACAAGGACATTCGTCAATGGCGACTAAAACAGTCGCTGGGCCGAACTTGGCTTAGAAGACCAGAGCTCCTGGAAAACCTAGCTCTGACTGACGAACAGGAACAATTACTTGCTGAGTTCATTAGTGAACATAGTGCAAAGTAACCTAATTTATTTAGTATCAGTTTATTCTAGGAATTTAAAAAATGAGTAACATCATCAAGGCTCTTGAAGAAGAGCAAATGAAATCAGACCTACCTAAATTTGCACCAGGTGACACTGTTGTAGTTCAGGTTAAAGTTAAAGAAGGTGACCGTGAGCGTCTACAGGCTTTCGAAGGCGTTGTAATCGCAATCCGTAACCGTGGTCTTCACTCTGCTTTCACTGTACGTAAGATCTCTAACGGTGAAGGTGTTGAGCGTACGTTCCAAACACACTCTCCAATCGTTGATAGCATCGAAGTTAAACGCCGTGGTGCAGTACGTCGTGCCAAGTTGTACTACCTACGTGAGCGTTCTGGTAAGTCTGCTCGTATCAAAGAGAAACTTGCTAAGAAGTAATGCTATAACTAGCGTTCTCATAGTAAACGGAGCCCATTTGGGCTCCGTTTTTTTATGCACGAAAAAGGACGTTATGCTTCGAGAGTCAGGAATACTTGCTCTGATATAGTAGAGCGCTTCGGTTAGTGAGCGGCATTTGTCCTACGAGAGAGTGAAAAAGGGATCCCCAACTCGCTCGTTCCTCGCCCTTGAGGATGATGAATAAAAAACAAATGAACCCAAACGGTGTCATTCCCGAAAGCGACGAATGCGCATTGTCGGAATCTCTCTTTCGGCGTAATACAAAAAGGGCCGATGTTCTCACATCAACCCTTCTTTTTATTCTCGAAGCGTGGTGCTCTCGTTTCTGAGTTCTAGCTTCTTAGTATTGGTCTTCAGACCAACCATCACTGTCCGACATATCTGGTGCGCCAGGAATGGTATTTTCTTCGTCAGCCCATTCGCCAAAATCAATCATTTGGCACTGTTTGCTACAGAAAGGGCGGTGAGGACTTTGCTCTCCCCACTCTACGTCGGCACCACATTGTGGGCATGGAACGACTGTAATTTTAGACATCGTCATTCGTCCTATTTATTCGGTGTTCAAAGGTGTTATGGCAATAGTAGTGCGAGTTGCGCTTAGCTACAAACAGCGAGTTCAAACTCAACGTCTTGAGTACAAGCTTGACCGCTGTCAAAAGCCATGAATTTGATGGCAAAACGGTTTTTATGACCCGAGATCATCGGGTAGACACCGTATTCCATTGGAATGTGTAAACGCAGGATGTTGGCTTCGTCCGCGTCGCTTTGGAAGAATCCAGTGCGAGCGATTTGTGCTTTGAAATGTCCTGTTTCGCGAGTCAGCTTGAGCCAGAGTGCTAAGGCATCAGACAAAGGTTTTAAACTCGCTTGCCACTGTTCTGCATCGTGTTTTTTACGCTCAATAGGTAAATGAAGCCAGTAGTGCAACGCAGGAAGATCAAAACAACATGACCCTCCAGGTAAGTTAAAGCGTTGGCGAATTGAACTTAAGAAGCGATCTTCTTTAAGTGCCTGACCAAAACGCTCAGCAGTCATCAGTTGGCTATGGACCACGTCGATCTCTTTTAAGAGTTCGCTAAGGGCTTGCTGATCGACACCATCGACATTAAGCCAATTGCGATAAGCTAAACGTTGCTTTTCAAGATCTTTTGCCAGTTCGCTTTTTAATTGAATTTGCTCAAAGATCTCGACCATATCGAAGAGTGCACGGAAGAACAGTTGATACTGATGATTGTCAGCAAAACCAGAGGCTAGATGAGCCTGACGCAACAAAGACTCAACTCTTAAATAAATACGAGTTTTTTCATTTAGCGGATGTTCAAATTTGTGCGTGGTCATCGACAGTAGCCTTGGTGATTTTCATTCCTATTTTCGCAGATTTTTCTTACACATGGCTAGGTACTTTTCGTGTAAATCTGTGATTTGAAGCAAAAGATCCGGGTCATCTGGATTATTCTTAACCACATTATCAGCCAGAGCAAGTCGTTGTTCACGAGATGCTTGAGATGCCAAGATAGCTTTTGCCTGTTCTTCGCTGACGTTATCGCGTTTCACCGTTCTTGAGATCTGGGTTTGTGGCTCGACATCAACAACAAGTACACGATCGCACAAACTATCGAGCTTGTTTTCTACCAATAAAGGTACAACTAAAAGAGCGTAGTCTGATGTGACTTGCTCCAAGTCTTCGATCATCTTTTCGCGAATCATTGGGTGCAATAACCCATTCACCCATGCTTTCTCCTCTGGGTTAGAGAAGATTTTTTCTCTCAATTTGGCTCTATCAAGTGTTTGATCATCTCGGACAATATCAGTGCCAAAGTGCTCAATGATGGCATTAAGTCCAGGTGTGCCTGGCTCTACGACTTCACGAGCCACAATATCAGCGTCAACGATGTCTATTTTGAACTGCTGTTTGAATAGGTTTGCCACGGTGGTTTTGCCGCTCGCAATACCGCCGGTTAGGCCAATAACAAAAGCCATTTACACTCCTAGAATCGACGTAAAGTACCAGTTGAGGATTTGATTGCCCCAAATTAGGCTCACCCATCCTGCAATTGCAAGGTAAGGACCAAAAGGAAAGGCTTTTTCGATACCTTGCTTTTGCAAGCGCAGCTGGATAAGACCAAAAATGACGCCTACTACCGAAGAAAGTAAAATGATCATCGGCAGAGATTGCCAGCCCAGCCAAGCTCCTAATGCAGCAAGGAGTTTAAAGTCGCCATAGCCCATTCCCTCTTTGCCTGTGAGGAGTTTGAATAACCAATAAACACTCCAAAGACATAAGTAGCCTGCCATTGCTCCAATAATAGAATCTTGAAGACTCACAGGGCTGATACCGGCAAGAGCAAGAGCAATACCCGCCCACATCAATGGCAGTGTGAGTTGGTCTGGCAGCAACATGGTATCAAGGTCGATAAATGTGGCAGCAATCAATACAAAGGTAAAGAAAACCAGCGCCACAGTGAAGTAGCTAAAACCGAAATGAAAAGCGATAAAACCCGAACAAAAAGCGGTAAGCAGTTCGATAAGAGGGTAACGGGCACTGATAGGTGATTGGCAGTTGTGGCATTTACCTTTTAGTAATAGCCAACTAATCACAGGGATATTGTCTCTAATGCGGATATGTGTACCGCATTGCTGACAAGATGAACGTGGCACGCTTAAGGTTAATGTCTCTTTTGGTGGCTCGATCTTGTATTCAGGGAATGATTCAGCGCACTCGCGTCGCCATTCTAGTTCCATGATCTTAGGTAAACGGTAAATAACTACGTTGAGGAAACTACCCACGATCAAACCAAAAATAGCGGTAAATACAACGAATAGCCATGGGTAGTACTGGAATACTTCCATATCAGTCTCTTGAGCGGTAAATCAAACGAGCAAGGTGCTGTTTTGATAGAATTAATTTGCTAAAGGATCATTCTATCCCAATACGCTCATCAAGTTAAAGATTGGTAAGTACATTGCTGTCACCAAACCACCGACAACGACACCCAGAAAAACAATGATCAACGGTTCCAAAATCTTACTTAGGTTGTCGACGGTGTTATCGACTTCGAACTCATAAATAGCGGCTATCTTGTTGAGCATGTCATCTAAGCGACCTGACTCTTCACCAATCATGACCATTTGCAATACCAATTCTGGGAAGACGTTACAGTTACGCATGGCAATGTACATTGGCATACCAGCGGCAGTATCTCGATATACCTCTTCGATTGCCAATTGATAATGCATGTTACCAGAGGTTTTTGAGGTAGTTTTCAAGGCGGTTAGGATAGGAATACCTGCGCTAAAACTGGTCGCCAAAGTACGGCTAAACTTCGCAATGGCAGCTTTGGATAAAACTGGACCTAAAATAGGTACTCTTAAACTCGACCGTGCAGTCAAAAGACGAAATGAGTCGGAGCGTTGTGACATGATTTTGCCAGAAATGAGTAAGCTCACAAAGCTCAGCCCAATGAAGGGACCCCAATTTTGGGTCCAAGCAGAAAGGTTGAGTACCATCTGGGTGAAGGCGGGCAATTCGGCACCAAAACCTGTAAACATTTTTTCAAACTCAGGAATAACCTTTGTCAGCATTAAATAAGAAACCCCAAGTGCTACTAATACCACCATCGCCGGGTAAATGAGCGCTTTAATAACCTTTGCACGCAACTGCTCGCTTTTTTCTCGGTAGGTTGCCAGACGCTCAAAGACTTGGGATAAGTTACCGGACTGCTCACCTGTTGCTATTAAGTCGGTGTAAAGTGGATCAAAGTGCGTGCTAGCGGTACGCATGGCTTTCGACATCGGTGTCCCTGCTTCTACCGCTCGCGTCACACTCATTAGGATCGATTTCATTTCAGCTTTTTTATGGTTCTCTGAAACTAACTTGAGTGCCTGAACAATAGGGACGCCAGTCATCAACATGGTGGCGATTTGACGAGTAAACACCGTAATGTCTTTGCCTTTTACTCGATGACTTATCTTGGTGATAAAAGAAATACTGCCTTTTTTGAGTTTTTTTATCTTGATGTGCTGAGCATCAAGGCGCTCTCTTACCTCGACTTCTGTCATTGCGAGCACATTACCAGAGGTTTTTTTACCCGAGCTATTAATGCCTTTCCAACGGTAGTTCTTAAGTTGTGGAGCGATGGTTTTCATAGTGTAAGTAACTGCCTAATAAAATCTGAGAAGTTAAAAATAGAGAACACGTTGCAGCTCACTAAAGCTGGTGACACCTTGTTTGAGCTTTTCAATGCCGGATATTTGTAGAGTCTGCATACCATTGGCAATCGCTAGCTTTTCTAATTCATGTACTGAAGCGCCTTTGATGAGCGCATTTGATAGGGATTCATCAAACTTCATCACTTCGTAAATGCCTGTACGACCAGAGTATCCTTGGGTGCATTCGTTACAGCCGTTAGGGTTCGCTTGGAAGATATCTTCAGTGCTGGTAATTCCAATATGTTGAAGTTGGCTGTTTGGTTCTTGAGGTAGTCTGCAATGTGGACAAAGTTTTCGAGCTAAACGCTGAGCGATGATCAAACTAAGAGAGGATGCGAGGTTAAAGCTTTCTACCCCCATATTTGATAAGCGAATAACCGTCTCGGCGGCGGAGTTGGTATGCAGGGTAGAAAGGACTAAGTGCCCGGTTTGTGACGCTTTGATCGCGATTTCTGCCGTGTCGAGATCTCGGATCTCACCCACCATGACTACATCGGGATCTTGACGTAAGAAAGAGCGAAGCGCTTCTGCAAAGCCAAAGCCGATCTTAGGTTGAACTTGAACTTGGTTAATGCCAGGTAAGTTGATCTCAACGGGGTCTTCAGCGGTGGAAATATTGATCTCGGTTTTATTGAGAATGCTCAAACCAGTGTAAAGAGAAACCGTTTTGCCGCTGCCCGTTGGTCCTGTCATTAGGATCATGCCTTGTGGGCGGCGCAGTGCTTCTAAATACAATTGCTTTTGATGATCGCTGTATCCGAGTTTATTGATATCTAATGCTGCAGAACTGCTGTCGAGCAAACGCAGTACGATTTTCTCCCCAAACAGAGTTGGTAGTGTAGAAACGCGCATATCAATCGCGGTGTCTTGGTTTAATTTGAGCTTGATGCGACCATCCTGTGGTAAACGGCGCTCAGCGATATCAAGCTTAGATAGGATCTTTATTCGGGCTGAGAGGCGACGGCTTAAATGGCTCGGAGGCTGTTGAATTTCGATCAAGATGCCATCGCAACGCAAACGCACTCGATACATGTTTTCATAGGGCTCGAAGTGAATATCAGAAGCCCCTTTACGAACGGCATCGAGCAGAATTTGGTTAATATAACGACTAACAGGCGATTCATCTTGGCTGAGATCTTCAATGTTCTCAATTTCGTCCTCACCAATATCAACGAGACCTGCCAGTTCATCTTGGTTGATTTCTTTAAGACCGGACTTTTCTTGACCGAGTGCACGACCATATAAACGACGAATGGCTGCGGTGAGTTCTTTAAAATCCGCCAGAACAAGCTCGACTTGTAAACCGGTAGCAAAACGAAAGTCATCTTCCGCTTGTAAGTTAGTTGGGTCTGCAACTGCGAGTATTAATGTGGAAGATGTGCGATTGAGTGGCAAGGCATTATGTCGAGTGATCAGATCGCGTAAGCCAAGCTTTTGGCACAGCGACGAGTACTCATACTGACTGAGTGATGTGCAGGAAAGCCCAAAGATGGAGCTAAGGTGCTCAGTCAATTCATGTGATTGGAAAAAGCCAGAACTGAGTAAAGCCTCCGGCATCGAAATGCCAGAAGCTTTTGCTTGCTCAAGTAACGATTCTTCTTGGGAAAAGGTCAGTATTCCAGCTTGGCGAAGAACCGTTGAAAGGTTGGTTAGCATTATTTACAAGTTTTAGGAAGCAATTCGCTATCCAAATCAGATGATGAGCAATCCCATCCTCCATATGTTGCCGTTCGCGTAAGAGTCAGTTTTTTCCCTGAAACTAAAGCACTAACACCCGCACTAGCTGTTGTTGCAAATGTAAAAGAAATTTTGCCTCCATCAGTACTTTGGTCTGTAAAAGCTACAGTTCCTAAATGCATTGATGGAACCCCTAGGGCCGTTGGTGTTGCATCAGAAGCTGAGCCATCTGGAAATAAACCGTTCTCTACCGTGTAAGCTTCTACATTAGTTTTAGCTCCTGTCAATGTTGCTAAAACAGATGCAACTTCACTTTTAGCTACATACTTTTGGTATTGTGGCATTGCAATCGCTGCTAAAACACCAATAACTGCTACCACGATCATCAATTCAATTAGAGTAAAACCCTGCTGCTTCTTCTGTTTATTCGTTTTCATCTTGTTTCCTTAAGATAAATTTAGTTAATGCTTATGCATGGGGCAGAAGATTAAAAAGAGTAGAGGAAAGAGAAAACTGGGAAGGGAGAAGCTCTCGACTGAGATAAAAATCTTTACACTCAAGTTGCATATTGCATGCAAGGTTTTGCGAGTGGTGTTATTTTTTATGCGGATAAAAATAAAGAGCCGTGCGGCTCTTTATTGGTGTTTAATGGCAGTAACTCTATGAGTTAACGAGAATTACTTTTGCTTATTTAGTTTGGATTACTTGAAGCGCATCGAAAGATCCATCGCTTTTAGGTGCTTAGTTAAAGCGCCCACCGAGATGTAATCTACGCCTGTTTCTGCGTATTCAGCGATGGTTTCTAGAGTCACATTGCCAGAGTTTTCTAACGCAGCGCGTCCTGCATTGATAGCGACGGCTTCACGCATCATATCTGTAGTGAAGTTATCGAGCATGATGATATCTGCACCTGCTTCAATCGCTTCTTTTAGCTCGTCCAAGCTTTCCGTTTCCACTTCAACTGGTTTACCTGGGTTCAACGATTTTGCTGTGGTAATCGCTTGAGTGATCCCGCCACATGCAATGATGTGGTTTTCTTTAATAAGGTAGGCATCGAATACACCGATACGATGATTGAAACCACCGCCACAGGCTACTGCGTATTTTAGCGCACTGCGTAAGCCCGGAATGGTTTTACGAGTATCTAATAGGCGGCACTCTGTGTGAGCAATTTTCTCTGCGTACTCAGCGGTAATGGTCGCGCAACCTGAAAGGGTTTGAATAAAGTTCATCGCGTTGCGCTCGCCAGTGAGCAAATCACGAGCAGGACCAGTCAGTGTGCAAAGTGTTTGGTTTGGTTCAACCTTGTCACCATCTTTTACATGCCATTCGATCGCGACTTTGCCACCCAGTTGTTTAAATACTTCATCTGCCCATGCTTGACCACAAAATACACCGTGTTCACGAGTAATGATGGTTGCTGTGTTAATAGCGTCTGCTGGGATAAGCGATGCGGTGATGTCTCTGTCTGCATCCAATGTGCCACCTAGGTCTTCTTTTAGGGTATCGGCTACGGCACGAGTGATTTCTAATGGAAGCTGTTGCTTAAGGTATTCTAGGCGTTCTTGGCTGTTGTGTGTGTTCTTCATCGCAAATCTTGTCTTGAAAGGGAGATGGCAACGAATGATACTCTCCGGTGTCAATAATTTCAGCAGTTAATTTGCAAAGTAGAGAGGTTGATATGTGCCTAAAAATCGAGAATGGTTGGTTGACGCAAGCAAAGCATGTTCCATCGCCATTCTTTGATGCTCGTTCAGACAAAGATGACATCTCTCTGCTGGTGGTTCACAACATCAGTTTGCCGCCAGGGCAGTTTGGTGGTTCATATATAGAGGACTTTTTTACTGGCAATCTCGATCCTAAAGCACATCCATTTTTTGAAGTAATTCACAAAATGGGCGTTTCGGCACATTGCTTAATAAAGCGTAATGGTGAAATTGTTCAGTTTGTTTCGTTTTTAGATAGAGCTTGGCATGCAGGGCAATCTAGCTTTGCTGGTCGTGAACGTTGCAATGACTATTCGATTGGTATTGAGTTAGAAGGCACTGAGTTTGTGGCTTATACAGAAGAGCAATATCAATCACTTACAGCTTTGGCTCATGCGGTCATGCATTCTTACCCCAAAATCACCTTACCCCGAATCACGGGGCATCAGTATATCGCTCCCTTGAGAAAAGCCGATCCTGGTCTAAGCTTTGACTGGGTCAAGTTCAGGCAACAAATACAACGCTAACTTGTAGCGAAAGTGTAAATTCAAAAAACAGAAATAAATAAGGCATACACTCAAGTATGCCTTTTTTTGATACGAGAAATATGAATGCTTGTTAAAAGTTAACTACATTTTGAACGCTCAAAACAGCGGTTGGTGAAAAAATGTACGGATAATTTTGTCATTTTTTGTTTTTGTTGATCAAAATTACTAGCACGCAGAGCTCCCATCTGTTTTGTTTATGTAATTGGTAAGACCAATTTTATTGCTGTTTTAATAGTCGATTGTTATCAGAGTGTTGGTTGTAAGTCCATTCTATGATTTAGGTCAATTTTTGGCTGGACAGTGGCGTTTTAATTATGTTAATTTCTGCACCATCTTAAAATTGGTATTACCAATTACCTGCAAGAGTAGAAGAACAATAAATTATGGCTTATCAAAGGATTCGTCAGCCAAAGCTCTCTGATGTTATTGAACAAGAGCTAGAAAGGTTGATTGTGGAAGGAACATTGTCTCCGGGGCAGCAGTTGCCACCAGAGCGCGAACTCGCTAAGCAGTTCGATGTGTCTCGTCCATCTGTCCGTGAAGCCATTCAACGCTTAGAAGCAAAGCGTTTGCTTACTCGTCGTCAAGGCGGTGGCACATTCGTTAGTGAAAACATCTGGAAAAGCTTTTCAGATCCGTTGTTGAACTTGTTGTCGACTCACTCAGAAACGCAGTTAGACCTACTTGAATCGCGCCATGCGATGGAGGGGATTTCAGCGTACTTTGCAGCTTTGCGTGGTACCGATGAAGATTTTGCACGCATTCAAGCTTGTTTGAATCAAATTAGCGAAGAGCAAAAAGGCGATAACGTTGAGGCAGAAGCCGCTGCAGTGATGCAGTTTCTGATTGCTTTGACCGAAGCGGCACACAATGTCGTCCTGCTTCATATTGTTCGCAGTCTTGCGCCTTTGCTTGAGCAAAATGTTCTACAGAATCTAAAGCTCTTACATCGCCGCGATGAAGTGGTCGATAAAGTAAGTAAACACAGAGCTAATATCGTGGATGCGATTGTTTCTGGTCAGCCTGAAAAGGCACGTGAAATGTCTCACTCACATTTAGCTTATATTGAAGAAACATTGTTGGATTTGACTCGAGAAGAGTCTCGACGAGAGCGTTCTCTGCGTCGAATTCAGCAAGGTAACGATTCTTAATACAAGAACCGCTTACTTAAATAAGTAGATCCAACCAACAGAAGGATAGATCGCCATGTCTGACATGAAGCATGACGTAGATGCACTGGAAACTCAAGATTGGCTACAAGCCCTTGAATCAGTTGTTCGTGAAGAAGGTGTAGAACGTGCACAGTTTCTACTAGAAACCGTTCTAGAAAAAGCACGTCTAGACGGCGTTGATATGCCAACTGGCATCAACACAAACTACATCAACACTATTCCAGCAGCACAAGAACCAGCTTACCCTGGTGACGTAACTCTTGAGCGTCGTATTCGTTCGATTATTCGCTGGAACGCAATCATGATCGTATTGCGTGCTTCTAAGAAAGACCTAGACCTAGGTGGTCACATGGCTTCTTACCAGTCAGCAGCGGCGTTCTACGAAGTTTGTTTCAACCACTTCTTCCGTGCTCCAAACGAGACGGACGGTGGCGATCTAGTTTACTACCAAGGTCACATCTCTCCGGGCATCTACGCTCGTGCATTCGTTGAAGGTCGTCTAACTGAAGAGCAGCTAGACAACTTCCGTCAAGAAGTAGACGGTAAAGGTATCCCATCATACCCGCACCCTAAATTGATGCCTGAGTTCTGGCAGTTCCCAACAGTATCTATGGGTCTTGGTCCAATTTCTGCGATCTACCAAGCGCGTTTCCTTAAGTACCTAGACGGTCGTGGTCTGAAAGACACGTCTGCACAGCGTGTATACGCGTTCCTAGGTGACGGTGAAATGGATGAGCCAGAATCACGTGGTTCACTTTCTTTCGCTGCGCGTGAGAAACTAGACAACCTAACATTCCTAATCAACTGTAACCTACAGCGTCTAGACGGTCCTGTAATGGGTAACGGTAGCATCATCCAAGAGCTAGAAGGTCTATTCAAAGGCGCTGGCTGGAACGTTGTTAAAGTTATCTGGGGTAGCAACTGGGATGCTCTACTTGCTAAAGATACAACAGGCAAGCTTCTACAGTTGATGAACGAAACTGTAGATGGTGACTACCAAACATTTAAATCTAAAGACGGTGCTTACGTACGTGAACACTTCTTTGGTAAGTACCCAGAGACTGCAGCACTAGTTGCAGACATGACTGATGACGAAATCTTCGCACTTAAGCGCGGTGGTCACGAGTCTTCTAAACTGTACGCAGCTTACAAAAACGCGGCAGAAACTAAAGGTCGTCCAACAGTAATCCTAGCGAAGACTGTTAAAGGTTACGGTATGGGTGAAGCGGCTGAAGGTAAGAACATCGCGCACCAAGTTAAGAAGATGGATATGACTCACGTACTACACCTACGTGATCGTCTAGGTCTTCAAGACATCCTAACTGACGAAGCAGTGAAAGAACTTCCATACCTGAAACTTGAAGAAGGTACAGCGGAGTACGAATACCTACACGCTCGTCGTAAAGAACTAAAAGGTTACACGCCACAGCGTCTACCTAAGTTCACTCAAGAATTCAAAACACCTGAGCTAGAAGAGTTCGCTCCGCTACTAAGTGAGCAGAAGCGTGATATCTCTACAACAATGGCTTACGTTCGTACTCTTAATATCCTGCTTAAGAACAAGAACATTGGTAAGAACATCGTTCCTATCATCTGTGACGAAGCTCGTACGTTCGGTATGGAAGGTTTATTCCGTCAGATCGGTATTTACAACCCGCACGGTCAGAACTACACACCTCAAGATCGCGACATCGTTTCTTACTACAAAGAAGCAACTTCAGGTCAGGTTCTACAAGAAGGTATCAACGAACTAGGTTCAATGGCTTCATGGGTTGCAGCAGCAACGTCATACAGCACGAACGATCTACCAATGATCCCGTTCTACATCTACTACTCAATGTTTGGTTTCCAACGTGTAGGTGATATGGCGTGGATGGCTGGTGACCAACAAGCTCGTGGTTTCCTACTAGGTGCTACTGCTGGTCGTACAACGCTAAACGGTGAAGGTCTACAGCACGAAGATGGTCACTCGCACATCATGGCGAATACAGTTCCTAACTGTATCTCTTACGACCCAACATTCGCTTACGAAGTTGCAGTAATCATGCAAGACGGTATCCGTCGCATGTACGGTGAGAACCAAGAGAACGTGTTCTACTACCTAACGGTAATGAACGAAAACTACGCAATGCCAGCAATGCCAGAAGGCGCTGAAGAAGGTATCCGTAAGGGTATCTACAAGCTTGAGTCTTACGCAGGTGACAAGTCTAAAGTTCAGCTAATGGGCTCTGGTACTATCATGAACGAAGTACGTAAAGCAGCGACTATCCTAAGCGAAGAATACGGCATCGCATCTGACGTGTTCTCTGTAACATCGTTCAACGAGCTAACTCGTGACGGTCAAGACGCAGAGCGTTACAACATGCTTCACCCAGAAGCAGAAGCAAAAGTACCTTACATTGCACAAGTAATGGGTACTGAGCCAGCAATCGCAGCGACTGACTACATGAAGAACTACTCTGAGCAAGTTCGTGCGTTCATGCCTTCTGAGTCTTACAAAGTACTTGGTACTGATGGTTACGGTCGTTCTGACAGCCGTGAGAACCTACGTCGTCACTTCGAAGTTAACGCAGGCTACGTAGTTGTTGCAGCTCTTACTGAACTAGCGAAACGTGGTGATGTTGAGAAGTCAGTCGTCGTTGAAGCGATTGCTAAGTTCAACATCGACACTGAAAAAACAAACCCACTTTACGCTTAATACAGCGCTTAACTAGAAGGTAAATAAGCAATGGCAATCGAAATTAATGTACCTGACATCGGTGCGGATGAGGTTGAAGTTACTGAGATTCTTGTAAGCGTTGGCGACAAGGTTGAAGAAGAGCAGTCTCTTATCACTGTTGAAGGCGACAAAGCTTCTATGGAAGTTCCAGCGTCTCAAGCAGGTATCGTTAAAGAAATCAAAGTAGCGGAAGGTGATTCTGTTACGACTGGTTCTCTAATCATGATTTTCGAAGCCGAGGGTGCAGCAGCTGCTGCACCTGCTCCTGCAGCAGAAGCGGCTCCAGCAGCGGCTCCAGCTCCAGCAGCAGCGGCAGAACTAAAAGAAGTTCACGTTCCAGATATCGGTGGCGACGAAGTAGAAGTTACTGAAATCATGGTTGCAGTTGGCGACAGCATCGAAGAAGAGCAATCTCTTCTAACGGTAGAAGGCGACAAAGCATCAATGGAAGTTCCAGCACCATTCGCTGGTACTCTAAAAGAGATCAAAGTTGCTGCTGGTGATAAAGTAACAACTGGTTCTCTAATCATGGTATTCGAAACTGCCGGTTCAGGCGCAGCAGCGGCTCCAGCAGCCGAGGCGTCGGACCGAGTAGAAGCTCCAGCAGCTCCAGCGGCAGCAGCTGACAAAGAAGTGAATGTTCCAGATATCGGCGGTGACGAAGTTGAAGTTACTGAGATCATGGTTAAAGTTGGCGACACAGTAGAAGAAGAGCAATCTCTAATCACTGTTGAAGGTGACAAAGCTTCAATGGAAGTTCCAGCTCCATTCGCTGGTACGGTAAAAGAAATCAAGATTGCAGCTGGCGATAAAGTAACGACTGGCTCTCTAATCATGGTATTCGAAGTAGCTGGCGCAGCTCCAGCTCCTGTTGCAGCACCTGCACAAGCAGCAGCTCCAGCACCTGCAGCGGCTCCTGCTCCAGCAGCAAAAGTTGAAGCGGCACCTGCAGCGAACGATTTCCAAGAGAACAACGACTACGCACACGCGTCTCCAGTTGTCCGTCGTCTTGCTCGCGAATTCGGTGTTAACCTATCTAAGGTTAAAGGTACTGGTCGTAAGAGCCGTATCCTAAAAGAAGACGTTCAAGCTTACGTTAAAGATGCGCTTAAGCGTCTTGAGTCTGGCGCTGGTGCGGCAGCATCTGGTAAGGGCGACGGCGCAGCGCTTGGTCTACTACCTTGGCCAAAAGTTGACTTCAGCAAATTCGGTGAGACGGAAGTTCAGAAGCTTTCTAAGATCAAGAAGATTTCTGGTGCAAACCTACACCGTAACTGGGTAATGATCCCTCACGTTACACAGTGGGACAATGCTGACATCACTGAGCTAGAAGCGTTCCGTAAAGAGCAGAATGCAATCGAAGCGAAGAAAGACACTGGCATGAAGATCACTCCTCTTGTGTTCATCATGAAAGCAGTAGCGAAAGCACTAGAAGCGTTCCCAGCGTTTAACTCTTCACTTTCTGAAGATGGCGAAAGCATCATTCTTAAGAAGTACGTGAACGTAGGTATCGCAGTAGATACGCCAAACGGTCTTGTTGTTCCTGTATTTAAAGACGTGAACAAGAAAGGCATTTACGAGCTATCTGAAGAGCTAATGGCAGTTTCTAAGAAAGCACGTGCAGGTAAGCTAACGGCAGCTGACATGCAAGGCGGTTGTTTCACAATCTCTAGCCTTGGCGGTATCGGCGGTACAGCGTTTACGCCAATCGTAAATGCGCCAGAAGTAGGTATCCTAGGTGTATCTAAATCTGAAATGAAGCCAGTGTGGAACGGCAAAGAGTTCGAACCACGTCTACAGCTTCCACTGTCTCTATCATACGACCACCGTGTGATTGATGGTGCAGAAGGTGCACGCTTCATTACTTTCCTAAACGGTGCACTATCAGACATTCGTCGCCTAGTACTGTAATATAGAAAGTAATAGTTAAGGTGGCTTTCGGGTCACCTTACTTCTTTATATAAAAGACTATTTTTAGACGACAATTTCTCACATCGTTCAGAATCTGAAAGATGAATTGTTGTCTAGCTCACAGGCTAACTTAAAGCTGCTTTCACACTGTTAACATCTCTGTAAAATATTGATCGTTTGAAAGCCTAATAATTTAAGAACATCTACTCAGCCTGTTAGGGATAATGACTACAAGAGGTCACAATGAGCAAAGAAATTAAAGCCCAAGTTGTTGTACTTGGTTCTGGTCCTGCTGGTTACTCAGCTGCATTCCGTTGTGCGGACTTAGGTCTAGAAACAGTACTAGTTGAACGTTACAGCACTCTTGGTGGTGTATGTCTAAACGTTGGTTGTATTCCATCTAAAGCACTTCTTCACGTTTCAAAAGTTATCGAAGAAGCGAAAGCGATGGCTGAGCACGGTGTTGTGTTTGGCGAACCGCAAACAGACATCAGCAAAATCCGTATCTGGAAAGAGAAAGTTGTAAATCAACTGACTGGCGGTCTTAGCGGTATGGCTAAGATGCGTAATGTTACTGTAGTAAACGGCTACGGTAAGTTCACAAGTCCTAACTCTATCCTTGTAGAAGGCGAAGGCGAGTCAACAACGGTTAACTTCGACAACGCTATCATTGCTGCGGGTTCTCGCCCAATCAAACTGCCATTCATCCCGCATGAAGACCCACGTATTTGGGATTCAACGGATGCTCTAGAACTGAAAGAAGTACCTGAAAAGCTGCTTATTATGGGCGGTGGTATCATCGGTCTAGAAATGGGTACGGTTTACCACTCACTAGGTTCTAAAGTAGACGTAGTTGAGATGTTTGACCAAGTTATCCCTGCTGCGGACAAAGACATCGTTAAAGTCTTCACTAAGCGTATTAAAGATAAGTTCAAGCTAATGCTTGAGACGAAAGTAACAGCAGTTGAAGCGAAAGAAGATGGTATCTACGTTTCAATGGAAGGCAAAAAAGCACCAGCAGAAGCTGAGCGCTACGATGCGGTTCTTGTTGCTATCGGTCGTGTACCAAACGGTGCGCTTATCGACGCTGAAAAAGCGGGCATTGAAGTGGACGAGCGTGGCTTTATCAACGTTGATAAGCAAATGCGCACTAACGTTCCTCACATCCACGCGATCGGTGACGTAGTTGGTCAACCAATGCTTGCTCACAAAGGTGTGCATGAAGGTCACGTTGCTGCAGAAGTTATCTCTGGCAAGAAGCACTACTTCGACCCTAAAGTTATTCCTTCAATTGCTTACACTGAGCCAGAAGTGGCATGGGTTGGTAAGACTGAGAAAGAAGCGAAAGCTGAAGGCATCAACTACGAAGTGGCAACATTCCCATGGGCTGCATCAGGTCGTGCAATCGCATCTGACTGTGCAGACGGTATGACTAAGCTAATCTTCGATAAAGAGACTCACCGTGTTATTGGTGGTGCAATCGTTGGTACTAACGGTGGCGAACTGCTTGGTGAAATCGGTCTAGCTATTGAGATGGGTTGTGATGCTGAAGATATCGCATTAACTATCCATGCTCACCCAACTCTACACGAGTCAGTGGGTCTAGCTGCTGAAGTATTTGAAGGTTCAATCACTGACCTTCCAAACAAAAAAGCAGTTAAAAAGAAAAAATAATTTCTTTTGAAGACCGAGAGTCTTAAAACTTGAATGATAAAAACCGCTGATTCGTCAGCGGTTTTTTTATGCGCGGAACTTGAAGAGGGAATGAGGTCTCCTTTTAGGCGATTGTGCTTGATAGTTGGAAATCTCTTGGTTTAACACCAAGGAATCGAGAGGTATGTATTTGGATAATCATGAAAGGAGTTTCGATTAAGAAGGGGTTGGCTGAACTTGTTCCTAGAAAGGCAAAATAAAATCCAGCTTCGCAGCTGTCTAAAACGAAAAAGGCCAACACTCCAGTGTCAGCCTTTCATTTAGTTAAACTCGCGTTTTAGCTTAGTGATCGCGGTTGTAGATGCACAACATATCTAGGTAAGCACTAACGAGTGTTGATAGCTCGGCTTCGCTCTTAGAGCGATTTGCTTGTACGAAGATAGAGTAACAAATACCATGGAACAGATTCGCCAAGTGTTCCGGTTCATGTTGGTCACAAACTTCCCCACGTTCGATAGCTTTGATGAACATGTTTTGCACCAGCAGTTGGTTGGTGCGGTTTGTCGTTACGAATAGTGGCCACACTTCATCACGTGTTGATGCACTCCACTCGAACCAAACTTTCAACCAATGGCAATCTTGGCTTACTAGTTCAATCATTGCGTTAGTGATGTTAGCGATGTTCTCGCGTGCATGAATGTCTAAGTCGATGTTATCTGATAAGAAGTTCGAGAATTGACGAACCACGTGATTCAGAACTTCATCCACCAAGTCTTCGCGAGTTGGGAAGTAGTTAAATACTGTCGCAACAGAAACTTGAGCAATTTCTGCAATATCAGCGTGACCACCACGACCAATGCCGCGACGAGCAAACACTTCAAGAGCGATTTCCATTAGTTGCTGTTTACGTTTTAGAGGGGAAAGCCTAGTACGAGGTCTCTTTGCAATTGAGTCCATAATCCATTTTCCTTGCCATTTGAGTTGATATTTTGGGGATAGTCCCCTAATTGATTATTTTAATAGTTGCTTAAAGCATTGATGAGTGTAATGGTGCATATGTGCAAGGTCAACATCTGATGCGTAATTTATAGACAGTAATGTCATTATTGATGTTTCATTCAATGATATAAGTTCTAAAATTAAGACTTTCATCCAAGAATTCAACGAAATGGGATGCGACTTTCCACCTATTGAGTGGGGTGTTACACTACACGCCGCAAGATAAGGTGATCGTTTGCGTACGACCTACCTCAACCCACAAAGAAAATTGAGCACAGTATGAAACATACAGTAGAAGTCATGATTTCTGAGCAAGAAGTTCAGGAACGTATTCGTGAATTAGGCAAGCAAATTACAGAACGTTACCAAGGTAGCGAAGATCTGGTTCTGGTTGGTTTGCTACGCGGTTCATTTGTATTTATGGCCGATTTGGCTCGTGCAATCGAACTGACTCACCAAGTCGACTTTATGACCGCTTCTAGCTACGGTAACACGATGGAAAGCTCTCGTGACGTACGTATCCTGAAAGACCTTGATGACGACATCAAAGGCAAAGACGTACTGATCGTGGAAGACATCATTGATACAGGTAACACACTGAACAAGATCCGTGAAATCCTGTCTCTACGTGAGCCGAAGTCTATTGCGATTTGTACGCTGCTAGACAAGCCATCACGTCGTGAAGTTGAAGTGCCAGTTGATTATGTTGGTTTTGCTATTCCTGATGAATTCGTAGTTGGTGTGGGTATCGACTACGCTCAAAAATACCGTCATCTACCGTTCATTGGTAAAGTGGTGCCTCAAGAGTAGTCATTAGTCTTGATAGAAGAATACAAAAAACGCCCGTTAAGCAATTAACGGGCGTTTTCTTTTATTTGGTTCGGCTTATGTTTTTAACTCAGCGACAAAGCAATTTGTTGTCTGAGTTAAGAATGGTTGAGAGCGCTTTTTGGTAAGAGGCTTCCACGGTCTCTTTTGAGTTTGAACGAATGCCCAAGTATTCAAGGCGACCATCTTCAATCCCGTAAACTACGCCATGGATCTCAACGTCCTGACCACGCTCCCACGCATTTTGCATGATGGTGGAGTTGCCTAAGTTATAGACTTGCTCAGCTACGTTGATTTCACCCAGTTTGTCAGCGCGGTCTTCAAGAGGCATCTGGTCTAGGTAGGGGCGATGTTTAAAGTAAAGGTCACGGATATGAAGTAACCAGTTATTGATAAGACCTAGTTGAGGATTATCAATAGCGGCGTTAACGCCACCACAGCCATAGTGACCACATACGATGATGTGTTTTACTTTCAATACGTCCACGGCGTATTGCACCACAGAGAGGCAGTTTAGGTCAGTGTGGATGACCTGGTTCGCAACGTTTCGGTGAACAAATAACTCGCCAGAGAAAAGACCGGTCAATCGCTCTGCAGGAACGCGACTGTCTGAGCATCCAATCCAAAGAAAGTCTGGTTTCTGACCTTCTGCAAGCTTTGCAAAGTATTCTGGACGATCAGATTTAATTTCTTCTGACCACTTAGAGTTATTTTCGAATAATTGTTTAATTTCCGGCATCTGACATCTACTTCCCTAAAAATTAAAAAAACCAACCACTCACCAGTGCTTATAAAGCGATCAGCGCTGTAACTATACACAATGTTACAATTTCGATCCCGTTAAATATTCATTCAAGATGACTCATCTGACTAGTTCTCGCTGTGAAAATCATAAAATATGCAGACATCATTCAGTATGCGAATAAGCCTAGCGAATTCGTGGTTTTATTGTGTTTTTTTCTTTGACGAAATATTTGTTAGATTGATGGCATTTTGTCTTTTTAATGCAGGGAGCAAATTCAATGTTCGGTAGTCGCTTTAAGGATATCAACTTGAAAGGGGATCTGTTTGGTGGCGTCACCACTGCCATTATTTCACTTCCTCTTGCGTTAGCCTTTGGTGTCGCATCTGGCGCTGGCGCAGAAGCAGGTTTATGGGGGGCGATCATGGTGGGGCTTTTCGCGTCACTATTTGGTGGTTCCAATACTCTGATTTCTGAGCCTACCGGTCCTATGACAGTGATCATGACCGCCGTGTTGACTAGCATGATGGCGAAGTACCCAGAGACGGGGATGGCAATGACATTCACCGTTGTGATGATGGCCGGGGCGTTTCAAATTGTGCTTGGTACATTGAAACTCGGTAAATACGTGACACTCATGCCTTATAGTGTCATCTCGGGATTCATGTCAGGGATTGGCGTGATTCTGATTATCTTGCAGTTGTCGCCTTTACTCGGTCATGCTGCACCTTCTGGTGGGGTTATAGGCACGTTATCGGCATTGCCTGATACCATTTCTAACCTGAAGTTTAGCGAGTTGTTTTTGGGCTTGCTGACGTTAGGCATCTTATTCTTCTTTCCGAAGCAGTATCGTAAGTACGTACCCGCCCAACTTGTTGCGCTAGTAGCGGTTACGTTGTTATCGGTGATATTGTTTGATGCAGAAGACATTCGTCGAATTGGTGAAATCCCCGCAGGCTTACCTTCTTTGGTCGTGCCACATATCGATCCTGCGATGTTCACCGAGATGGTCATTGATGCATTAGTTCTGGGTACGTTGGGTTGTATTGATACGCTATTAACCGCGGTAATCGGTGATTCATTAACACGTAAAGAGCATGATTCAGACAAGGAGCTACGTGGTCAAGGCTTGGCAAACATGATTTCTGGTTTGTTTGGTGCTTTACCAGGTGCTGGTGCCACAATGGGTACAGTAACCAATATCCAAGTAGGGGCTCGTTCCCCTTTGTCTGGTGTTATTCGTGCGCTGATTCTCGCGCTGGTGGTTTTGGTTGCAAGTGGCTTGACCGAACCTATCCCGATGGCTGTGCTGGCGGGTATTGCAGTGTATGTTGGCTTCAATATTCTTGATTGGAGTTTTATCCAACGTGCTCATAAGGTGAGCTTCCCAGGTATGGCGGTTATGTATGGCGTCATGCTGCTGACGGTCTTTGTTGATTTGATTGTTGCTGTGGGGTTAGGGGTATTTATTTCTAATATCATCATCATTGAGCGTTTGAGTCGTGAGCAAGCACGCCAAGTTAAGGCCATCAGTGATGCCGATGAAGATGATGTTCCGCTTACGGACAGTGAACGAGGACTGCTTGATCGAGCCAATGGTAAAGTCTTGTTCTTCTACTTGTCTGGACCAATGATCTTCAGTGTTTCGAAAGCCATTTCTCGTCAACACTCCAGTATTTCGGATTACGAAGTGATGATCCTCGATCTGACTGATGTGCCGATGATTGATGTTACGGTAGGCTTAGCGCTTGAGAATGCGATCAAAGATGCGTTGGATGCGGAGTGTGAAGTTTACTTGCTGTGTCCAAACCAACGCACACGTGAGCAATTAGAGAAGTTCCACGTGATTGATTTAGTCCCTGATGAGAACACTTACAAGTTCCGTTATGAGGCATTGAATGCTGCGATAAAGCATGTAGAAACAGATGAGCATCAAATGCTAACAATGTAATCTTGTTTTGTTTTTTAAAAGCGCTGCCAAAGTTGTTTGGCGGCGCTTTTTAGTATACGGAGTCGGGGATTTATAGTTATTTCTAATTTTATAGAAAGGTTTATTTGTATTCATCGTTATTCAACGATAAACTAATTCAACTTCAGTGCAATACCGCTTTGACCGCTGAGTCATATCAACTCTCTATCGGTATTGGCATTCACGATTCATCAACAGATGGCAATTATTACGCAATGTACGCATTAGAAATTGAACAGCTTCGCAAGACCTATGCGGGCGGATTTGAAGCGTTGAAGGGTATTAGTCTAACAGTAGAAAAAGGTGACTTCTACGCGCTTCTAGGACCAAATGGTGCAGGTAAATCCACTACGATTGGCATTATCTCTTCTTTGGTAAACAAAACTTCAGGCACGACCAAGGTCTTTGGTTACGACATTGATACGCATCTTGAATTAGCAAAGCAAAACCTAGGTTTGGTGCCACAAGAATTCAACTTCAACCAATTTGAGACGGTTGAACAGATTGTGATGCAGCAAGCAGGCTACTATGGCGTGTCAAAGATTCAGGCGAAAGAACGTGCCGAGAAGTATCTGACAAAGCTCGATTTGTGGGAAAAACGCAAAGAACGTGCGCGTAATCTATCTGGTGGTATGAAGCGCCGTCTTATGATTGCTCGCGCTTTAATGCATGAGCCACAGTTGTTGATCCTTGATGAACCAACCGCTGGTGTCGATATCGAATTGCGTCGCTCGATGTGGGATTTCTTAAAAGAGATTAACCAAGAGCAGGGTATTACTATCATTCTAACGACTCACTACCTTGAAGAAGCAGAAATGTTGTGTCGCAATATCGGTATCATCAACAAAGGTGAGCTTATTGAGAATACGACGATGAAAGCGCTGCTTGGTAAGCTTCGTGTTGAAACCTTCATTCTCGATGTTGAGTTTGACGGTGAGATGCCAGAGCTTAAAGGGGTGAATAGTCAGGTTATGATAAATGGCTCGCTAGAAATTGAACTGGATAAGAGCCAGGGGTTGAACTCAGTATTCAGTCAGCTTTCCGAACATGGCGTAAAAGTGCTGTCTATGCGTAACAAAGCGAACCGCTTGGAAGAGTTGTTTGTCAGCATCGTTCGCGGAGGTAACCAATAATGTACAAGTTATATTGGACGGCTTTTTGCAGCCTGCTCACCAAAGAAATCAATCGCTTTACTCGTATTTGGGTACAAACGCTAGTTCCGCCAGCGATTACAATGACGCTGTACTTCATCATTTTTGGTAGTTTGATTGGCTCTCGTATTGGCGACATGAACGGTTTTAGTTACATGGAGTACATTGTGCCTGGTTTGATCATGATGTCGGTGATCACCAACTCGTATTCCAATGTGGCCTCATCGTTCTTTAGCTCGAAATTTCAGCGCAATATTGAAGAGCTTCTGGTTGCACCGGTACCAAACTACGTGATCATCCTCGGTTTTGTCATGGGAGGCGTTGTGCGTGGTTTATTGGTGGGAACTATTGTGACGTTTGTGTCTCTGTTTTTTGTGGATCTGCAAGTAGACCACTGGGGCATCATTATCGCGACGGTATTTATGACATCAGTTGTGTTCTCACTAGGTGGCTTAATCAACGCAGTTTATGCAAGAACGTTCGACGATATCTCTATAATCCCGACGTTTGTATTGACGCCTCTGACCTACTTAGGTGGCGTGTTCTACTCTATCAGCCTGTTGCCTGAGTTCTGGCAAGGTGTGTCGAAGCTGAACCCTATCGTCTACATGGTGAACGCATTCCGTTACGGTTTTCTCGGGGTTTCTGATGTTGGCATTGTAACGTCATTTAGCGTGCTGACGGTATTCGTTGTTGCGCTTTATGCCGTGGCACATTACCTCGTGACCAAAGGAATTGGCTTGAGAAGCTAACATAAACAGATGTTGAAAGAGCAGCAATGAGAGCTGCTCTTTCTTTATGCATTTCTATACATTCCCATACAATTTTTCGACTTTTTACATGCTAGGTTTTACTCATTTCTGTAAATGCATTTGTTGTAAATGAGTCAAGCCATGAATACCGTTCCGTCCCCACCTTTCACCTTGAAATTGCTTCTCCCTAAATACTGGTCTGTCTGGTTTGCATTTGGCTTGCTCGCGTTTGTTGTTAATGCGCTACCGTATCCGCTGCTGCGAGTACTGGGAAGAGGTATTGGCTCCCTTGCAATGCTGCCAATGAAGCGCCGCCGGAAAATTGCTAAGCGTAATCTCAAGCTCTGTTTCCCTGAATATAATGAACAACAGTGTGAGGAGTTGGTGAAGGCAAACTTTAAATACACCGGCATGGCACTGATTGAAACGGGCATGGCTTGGTTTTGGCCCGATTGGCGGGTAAAACGTTTGGTGACGGTGGTTGGTAAAGAGCGCATTCTTGAACAAGAAAGAAATGGACGTGGTGTGCTGGTGATATGCAGCCACCATCTTAACTTAGAGATGACGGCGCGTATTTTTAGCCAATTTGCGAAAGGGTACGGTGTGTATCGCCCGAACTCAAACCCTGCTTATGAGTTTATTCAGCATCGTGGTCGAACGCGCTGTGGGCATCAAATGATAGACCGAAAAGACGTAAAGTCGATGCTTAAAGTTCTGAAAAATGGTCAGCGGCTGTGGTACCTACCAGATCACGATTATGGGGTGAACAATTCGGTATTTGCTCCTTTCTTTGCTGTTGAACAGGCGGCAAGTACGGCGGGATCGAGTGTATTAATTGATGCAACCAAGTGTGCGGTGATGTCCGGAGTGACGGTCATGAACGATAACCGATATACGCTTTACATTGGTGAGGATCTGAGTGGGCAGTTTGAACGACGAAATCCAGTTAAAGCCGCGAGTATTTTGAATCAAGAGATTGAAGGGATGATAAAACGAGATATTCCCGCGTGGATGTGGTTGCACAAGCGATTTAAGACTCGCCCTGAAGGACTTCAATGCGTCTATTCATAAATCTCATTACTAGATACAAAAAAGGTCGGCTTAGTGCCGACCTTTTTTATTTAAGATTTAGATTTACTCTGCGCTTGCTGAGCTTTCTTCGCTTGATTCATCTTCTTTGGTTTCTACTGCCATATCAACCGTTTGGTTGTCGATTAGGCGGGCTTTACCTAAGAATGCTGACATCAAGATTACCGCTTGGGTTGTCTCTGCAGTGATTGCTTGAAGTGTACGAGCATCACGGATGAAGATTTCATCTGGTTGAAGACCTGCGGCACGAAGCTGATCGCTTGCGTCTTCAATCACTGATGCGTAATCATCACGACCGCCACGCATTGCGCTGCTAATCCAACGCATTGTACGAGCTAGCACTGGTGCACGTTGACGCTCATCAATCGTCAAAAGACCATTGCGTGAGCTCATTGCAAGACCGTCCATCTCACGTACTGTTGGTACGCCAATAATCTCGATGTCCATTGCCAAGTCTTCAACCATCTTGCGAATCACGGCAAGTTGTTGGAAGTCTTTTTCACCAAAGCACGCAACATCAGGTTGAACGATGTTGAAAAGCTTGTTTACGATGGTAGTAACGCCACGGAAATGACCTGGGCGAGAAGCACCTTCAAGAATGGTAGACAGACCAGGAACATCAACAAACGTTTGTTTATCCAAGCCTTCTGGGTAGATGATTTCAGGTGTTGGTGTGAACACGATTTCTACGCCTTCACCACCTAGCTTGCTCAAATCTTCTTCTAGAGTTCGAGGGTAGTTGTTTAAATCATCTGCACGGTCAAACTGCATCGGGTTTACAAAGATGCTTACAACAACGACATCCGCGTATTCGCGAGCTTTACGAACAAGTGTTAAGTGACCTTCATGGAGGTTGCCCATAGTTGGAACAAACGCCACTTTACGACCTTCACGCTTAAAGGTTTTTACTTGTTCACGAATCGCTGAGATTTCCGCAAAAGTTTGCATGCATTTATCCTCTAGGCAATGGTATGAGCTTCGTCTGGGAATGCACCGCTTTCAACATCAGCCATATATTGAGCCACGGCTTTGCGCATATCGCCTGTTTCAGCAAGGAAGTTTTTCGAGAATTTTGGCATGTAGTTCGCCGAAATTCCAAACATATCGTGCATTACAAGAATTTGACCATCTGTCACATTACCTGCACCAATACCAATTACTGGAACATCAAGAACTTGCGTAATACGAGCCGCTAATTCAGCAGGAACACACTCTAGTAAAACAATTTGAGCACCAGCTTCTTGCAGTGCCAGTGCGTCTTTTACCATACGATCGGCTTTTTCTTGATCGCGGCCTTGCACCTTGTAACCACCAAAGATATTGACTGATTGAGGGGTTAGACCAAGGTGAGCACATACTGGTACAGCACGTTCAGTTAGCATCTTAACGGTATCAACTAACCAGTCGCCGCCCTCGATTTTTACCATATTTGCACCAGCACGCATTAGCGTTGCTGCGTTCTCACACGCTTGCTCTGGCGTTGCGTAGCTCATGAATGGCATATCAGCCATCAATAGACAGTTTGGGCTGCCTGCGCGTACACAGCGGGTGTGATAAGCGATATCTTCAACAGTAACTGGTAACGTGTCTGATTTACCTTGCAGAACCATACCTAGAGAGTCACCTACCAATAAAACAGGCATGTCTTGGCTTTCAAAAAGTTGGGCAAAGCTCGCATCGTATGCAGTTGAAGTAGCAAATTTACGACCTTCTTGCTTCCACTTAATCAGGTCGTTAATGGTCATTTTTTTCATTGTTTTTTCCTCACTAGGAGTTGGCTATGACTGCCAAATGCTGAGGCCGTTACGATCTACTTGCTCAAGTAGTGACGATACCTCGGTCCCGTCTGGGAGTTGTAAACTTGGTGCAATTTCCGCAAGAGGGTAGAGTACGAACTCGCGCTCTCTCATTCCATAGTGTGGAACTGTCAGTCTTTCGGAATCAATCACCTCATTGCCGTAAAGAATTATATCGAGATCCAAGGTTCTTGGTCCCCAACGTTCATCTTTACGGACACGCCCTTGTTCTTGCTCAATCGCTTGGGTGCAATCGAGTAGCTCAAGAGGCGTCAAATTGGTTTTTATCGCCACAACCGCATTGATGTAATCCGGTTGGTTTTGTGGTCCCATCGGCGTACTGCTGTAGAGCGAAGAGGCTTGCACAAACTCAGAGTTTGGGATTGATTTTAGAGCCTCAATCGCTTGTTTCGCTTGGCTGACGGGATCAGCCAAGTTACTGCCTACCGCAATGTATGCTGTGATCATGATTTTGGCTTACTCTTTTTCTTGCGATAGGTTTTGCGGCGGCGTTGACCGGTTTTAGGTGCTTGGCTATCAAGGTCACCTGCCATTGCTTGGCGCATTTCTCGGCCTGCATTTTGGAAAGTTTCCCACCACTTGGCAAGCTTCTGAGTCTCGCCACCCTCAATTTCACCGCGCATTTCAAGAAAATCAAAGCCAGCTCTAAATTTGTTGAGCTCCATTAGGCGGAATGCACGCTTACCATTACGTCGAGGAAGACGTAATTGCAGTTGCCAAATTTCACGGATAGTGGCGGTATGACGGCGTGGAATAGCAATCGTACGAACTTGGTCATCAAGAATGATATTGCTCGCTTCCATGATGGCATCGTAATGGCACAGATTACGCTGTTCCATTAACTTATCTGCCATCGCACATAGCGGGTACCACAGCATTGCAGCAAACATGAATGCTGGGTTAATGCGCTTGCCTTCTTCAATACGCATGTCGGTTGAATCAAGCACTAAATCGAGCATTTGCTCGGTGTGAGATTCGTATTCTTCCGTGAAGTGCTCAGCAATTGCTGGGAACAACTGTTGGAATAGGTTGTACTCACGCAGGAGGTGATAGGTTTCTAGACCATGACCTGATTGAAGCAGCTTTAACGATTCTTCGAACAGGCGCGCAGATGGGATGTCGCGTAGTAGCGTTGACATCTCTTCAATTGGTGCGGCGGTGTCTTCTTCGATGTCGAAGTCGAGTTTCACGGCAAAGCGAATTGCACGCAGCATACGCACAGGGTCTTCGCGATAGCGGGTTTCTGGATCACCGATCAGGCGAACAAGGCAGTCTTCTAGGTCTTCAATACCACGCGCGTAGTCGTGAATTGAGTAGTCTGCGATGTTGTAGTACATCGAGTTAATCGTGAAGTCACGGCGCTCTGCATCTTCATCAATCGTGCCGTAAACATTGTCACGAAGCAGCATGCCCTCTTTAGACTGCTGTGAAACGTTCTTGTTTTTTTGCTCTTGGTGGTGACCGCGGAAAGTCGCAACTTCGATGATGTCACGTCCAAACATAATGTGGGCGAGACGGAAGCGACGACCAATCAAACGGCAGTTTCTAAACAGTTGCTTGATTTGTTCTGGAGTCGCGTTGGTTGCGATATCAAAGTCTTTTGGTTTCTGTCCAAGCAGTAAGTCTCGAACCCCGCCACCCACAAGAAAAGCATCGAAACCGGCACCGTTTAGTCGGTATAGCACCTTCAGTGCATTGTCACTGATCTGCTTACGCGAAATGTTGTGCTCTTCACGAGTAATTACATTGAGAGCGAGTTCTGGGATCATGGCAGATTCGCTTGTTGTATAGTCGTTTGTATTCATGTGCATCTGGCAATAACTGGGTTTAATCCAATCTTGCTTTGGTTAGTTTTTTACGCCTCTAGGGCCAATTTTGCGGCTAATAATAGCCTACGCAGTGCCGTTTGAGAATCTCGGTGTGATCTCGATCTCTGCTGGAAGCTGCTCTAAACACCAATTTTTACATCCCCAACGCAGTATTTCATCTACATTAGCGGCTTGAATGGCTTCTGGAATATGGAAGCCTAAAAACGTCATGGCGTGCAGCAGAGCAGGCTTCGGATTATCGACATCAATCGCTGTCGCATGATTTTGTTTCGACAGCTTGTTGCCATTAGTATCCATCGCTAATGGCAAATGTAAGTAGCTAACTTCTGGTTTTCCAAGGATTTGGTACAAGCTGATTTGACGACCTGTAGGTTCAATTAAATCGGCTCCACGGACGACTTCAGTCACCCCTTGGTCAATGTCATCTAATACTACCGCAAGATTATAGGCAAATAATCCATCTCGACGTTTAATAATGAAATCTTCATTTACTAACGCAGGAGGCATGGTCATCAAGCCATGCTTCTGATCGAGAAAATTAGCGATGGGCTTGGTCATTTTTAGGCGAATCGCGCCTTCTTTCAAGCCTTTGTCGCGACAAGTGCCGGGATAATAACCACCATGCTCTTTGATTTGCTTGCGCGTGCATTGGCAATAGTAAGCGTCACCATTCTCTAACCAAGTATCAATTTGCGTCTGATAAAGGTCGTGACGGTCACTTTGATAGACCACTTCGCCATCCCAATGCAGTTGATATGCTTTTAGCGCATTTAATATAGCCTCAGCCGCTCCTGGCATCTCTCTTGGTGGATCAAGGTCTTCAATACGAACGAGCCAAGTACCCTGGTTAGCTTTCGCTTGGAAATAGCTGCCCAATGCAGCAACGAGGGAACCAAAATGTAATGGACCAGAAGGGGATGGGGCGAATCGACCTACATAGCGTGTCATGCGTATATCTCGAAATTATACGGGTATAAAAAGCGACAAACTCGACGTTGCGAAGTTAGCTAAAACAAAAAGGGAGCCTGAGCTCCCTTTCAATAATCATAATGCCAGATTGATTAACCTTGCATCTGTTTCTCTTTGATCTCTGCAAGTGTTTTACAGTCAATACAAAGGTCTGCAGTTGGACGCGCTTCTAGGCGACGAACGCCGATCTCTACGCCACAAGATTCACAGAAGCCAAAGTCGTCTTCAGTGATTTTATCTAGAGTCTTTTCGATCTTCTTGATCAGACGACGCTCACGGTCACGGTTACGCAGTTCTAAGCTGAACTCTTCCTCTTGAGAAGCACGGTCAACTGGATCTGGGAAGTTTGCTGCTTCGTCCTGCATGTGGTGTACAGTGCGATCGACTTCTTCCCTGAGCTGATTACGCCAAGCTGTTAAGATCTTTGTAAAGTGTTCAACCTGCTCTGGTGACATGTATTCTTCACCAGGCTTTTCCTGATATGGCTCCACACCGGCAATGGCTAGGATGCCTATCGTTTTCTTCTTTGATTCTGGCATACAGCATCTCCTACTTACACCTAGTCAACTGCTTTGCAGTCAATTTAAGGCGGGTATCTATAGCAAAAAGAGGCGGTGCAGGCAATTACTGAATTGCAAACTTATCATCATTGTGAAGATGACATCATTTTTTCTCTTAATTGATAAATTCAATCGCCGAGATTAGTTTGATTTCAGTGTTGCTTAACTCAGCTTTATAGCAGAGAACTTCCACTCCAGCGTCTTGTGCTTGTTTTAGTAACGTTGAATATTTCGCGTCTATATGGTGCGCCGCGGATACTTTTTCAATACCTGAATGTAAAACAGTGAATAAAAGTATGGCTCTACTTCCATTTTGTGCCATTTCTGTGAGCTCTCTCAGGTGCTTTTGCCCTCTGGTAGTCACGGCATCAGGGAAATAACCTTGTCCTGATGAGCTTTCTTCATCAAGTAGGGTGACGCTCTTCACTTCTATATAACACTTTGATTTGTCACTTGCGCTGAGCAAGATATCAATTCGGCTATTTTCATTGCCATATTTCACCTCAGTTTGAAGTTGGTCATATCCCAACAATTCTGAAATGACATTATTTTCAATTGCTTCTACGGCTAATTGGTTTGCGCGAGCGGTATTAATGCAGATCCGATGCCCTTGTGCGGTTTCACTGAGTTCCCAGCTGTTCGGATATTTGCGCTTTGGGTTATCGGAAGTGGAGTACCAAACTTTGTTGCCCGGAGTGGCACAGCCGGTCATTGCGCCAGTGTTCGCACAGTGAATTGTTCGAATCTCACCGTTATCCAGTTCGATATCGGCAAGAAAGCGTTTGTAGCGTTTGAGCAGAGTCGCTGACTCTAGAGCGGGTTCGAATTGCATTTGCTTATTTAGCCAAGAGTGTTTTTATGTACAATGTTGCCAACATTACACCACAGGGTATTTCCTTTGTCACAATTGCCGATTGAAGCCGTGATGCCACAATTACTTACGGCGGTCAAAAATCAACATCAAGTGATCCTCAAAGCCGCACCAGGTGCTGGTAAATCCACGTACTTCCCACTGCAACTTCTACAAAAACAATCTGTGACAGGCAAAATCGTGATGCTGGAGCCTAGACGTCTGGCGGCGCGTAATATCGCTCGTTATCTCGCGCAGCAGTTAGGTGAACAAGTCGGAGAACGTGTTGGGTACCGAGTTCGCGGTGAAACGAAGGTGAGTAAAAACACGCAACTTGAAATTGTGACTGAAGGGATCATGACCCGTATGATCCAAAGTGACCCTGAATTAAACGGCATCGATTTACTGATCTTTGATGAATTTCATGAGCGCAGCATTCACGCAGACACCGCGTTGGCTTTCAGTTTGGAGGTTCAAGAGGCATTACGAGATGATTTAAAGCTTGTTGTGATGTCGGCAACGCTCGATCAAGGTGCGTTGCAAACCTTGCTGCCAGAGGCGGCATATATAGAGTCTCAAGGTCGCAGTTTTGAGGTAGAGACTCGTTACTTGCCGCTAGGAGTCAACGATCACCTACCGACATCAATGGCAAAAACAATAGAAAGTTTAATTCAGAAAGAGTCTGGTTCTTTGCTTGCTTTTCTTCCGGGTGTTGGTGCCATCAAGCAAGTGCAAGAGCGTTTAGTACACCTACCTGATAACGTAGAAGTGTGTCCGTTATACGGTCAACTTAGCTTTGCCGAGCAGCAAAAAGCCATCGCTCCTGCTTCTGGAGATAAACGCAAAGTCGTGCTCGCGACTAACATTGCCGAAACTTCTTTGACCATTGAAGGTATTCGACTAGTTGTTGATTCTGGATTAGAGCGTGTGGCGCGTTTTGATTTGAAGAATGGGCTTACGCGATTAGAGCAAGTACGAGTGGCACAATCGTCTGCGATTCAACGTTCTGGTCGTGCAGGGCGTATTGAAGAGGGGATTTGCGTTCGCCTTTACTCTGAAAGCCAATTTAAGCAGCAACCACAAGTGCCACAGCCAGAAATACTGCACTCAGACTTAGCGAGCCTAGTGATGGAGTTAGCCTTTTGGGGAGCGGGAGATATTTCCGAGCTCAAATGGCTCAACACTCCTTCGGCGGCATCTCTTGCTCAAGCTAAGCAGTTGTTAATTGTGTTAGGGCTGCTTTCTGAGCAAGGTCAACTGACTCCTGAGGGCAAAATTGCTCATGAGCTTGGCGTAGAACCTCGCTCGGCAGCTATGCTAATTCAAGCACAGCAACATGACGTAAAAATGCTAAACACTGCACTGGCTGCGGTCGCTCTTATTGAAGAGCCAGAGCGTAATATCACGAATATCGCACACAGCTTACATCGTTGGGTGAGTGGTACACATCCGAAAAAATCGATATTGCATAAGCGATCTCAAACCGTCGCCCTTAAACTGGATACGATGTTCAGTCTATCAGAGGTTGATGAGCGAGCACTGCCGCTAGTATTAAGCCTTGCATTTCCTGATCGTGTCGCGCAGCAACGTTCGAATCAACATGGGCGTTTTACATTGTCCAACGGACATGGTGCTGAGTGCCGACCAGAAGAAACTTTAGGCGATTGTGACTACTTAATCGCGATTGATTTAATGCGATCGCATTCCAACTCTAGTCAAATTAATCTGGCTTGTGAACTAGATATCAATGAGTTAGAAGAAGTGTTTGAGCATCTCTTTACAACAGGTGATGTGGTTGATTGGGATGAGAAAAAAGGTCGATTGATGGCTGAGCGTCAAGTTAAGCTCGGGCGTTTGATTATCAAGCGGGATGCCTTGCCAAGCCCAGGCAAAGAAAAAATGACACAAGCTTTACTCACCTATGTCCGCCGTCAGGGCTTACAAAGTCTAAACTGGACACCAGCAGCGGAGAATTTACTAGAACGTATTCGCTGCGCAGTGGAATGGTTACCAGAGCAGGCTTGGCCAAGTTTTGATGACGTTGATTTGCTGGCGAGCTTAGAAGAGTGGTTAGAGCCATACATGAGTACGGTTGCCTCAGTGAAAGACTTGGCAAAGGTAAATTTAGTGGAAGCACTAAATGCTCGATTGGGATGGCCGTTGAATCAGCATATTGATGAGTGGTTGCCTGAAGAGTACCGCCTGCCAACTGGTTCGAAAAAGCGAATTCGTTATCAGTGTGGTCATGAGCCTGTGCTTTCTGTCCGTATGCAAGAGGTGTTTGGTGAAAGTACTTCACCAACTGTGGCACAGGGACGTAAGCGCCTGGTGCTTGAATTACTCTCTCCAGCACAACGCCCTCTTCAGGTGACGACAGATCTCGCCGCATTCTGGGTGGGAAGCTACAAAGAAGTACAGAAAGAAATGAAAGGTCGTTACCCTAAGCATGTTTGGCCTGACGATCCAGCGACGCATGTAGCGACAACCAAAACAAAAAGACAATTGAACAATGACTGATACTAAAAAGCCCGGTGCAAAGCGAGCGCCAGCCAAGAAGACCGCGTCAAGTAAAACGACGACTAAGAAAAGTGGCGCAAAACGCCCAAGAAAATCACCAGCGAAAAAAACAAACAATGGTAAACGTTCTTGGCTTAAAGTCATTTGGTCGTTCAGTTGGAAAGCCGGCGTTGCCTTGGCTGCGGTGTTATTGTTTGTCGGTATTTACCTAGATAGTGTGGTTAAAGATCGCTTTGATGGTCAGTTGTTTGATCTGCCTACGGTGGTTTATGCCCGCATTCTCAATTTAAGCCCAGGACAGAACATTACGATTAAAGAGATGCGTAATGAACTCGATGTGCTGAACTACCGTAAAGTCAGCCAGCCTCGTTACCCAGGTGAGTATTCATCTTCTTCAACGCGTATTGAACTGATTCGTCGTCCGTTTGAATTTGCTGACGGGCCAGAGCCTGATCGTCATGTGATGTTGCATTTCTCAAGCAGCGGCTTACAACGTATTCAATCTTTAGAGTCGAAAGGTGATCTTGGCTACTTACGCATTGAACCTAAGATGTTGGGAATGCTGGAAAAAGACCAAAATGAGCAACGTTTGTTCTTACGCCGCGATCAATTCCCGGAGATCTTAGTTGATGCATTATTAGCGACGGAAGATCGCGACTTTTATCAACACGATGGTGTATCACCACTTGCCATTGCACGTGCTTTAGTGGCGAACATCAAAGCGGGTCGTACCGTACAAGGCGGCAGTACGCTAACTCAACAGTTGGCGAAAAACTTGTTCCTGACTCGTGATAAAACCTTGTGGCGTAAGGTACGTGAAGCGTATATCGCATTAATTCTCGATTATCGTTACAGCAAAGACCGTATTCTGGAAGCTTACCTCAACGAGGTATATTTGGGTCAGAGCGGCGGTGATGCGATTCATGGTTTCGCTTTGGCATCACGCTATTACTTCGGTCAGCCTATCCAAGAGCTACGTATCGATCAGCTTGCAATGCTAGTGGGAATGGTAAAAGGACCATCTTACTACAACCCTATTCGCTACCCAGAACGTACTAAGACGCGTCGTGACTTAGTACTGCGTCTACTGATGCAACAAGACATGCTGACTGCGCAGCAATACGAACAAGCGGTGAGTCGTCCACTTGATACACAAAGCAAGCCACGTATCGCTAGTCGACAGCCTGCGTATTTCCAACAACTGAATATCGAACTGAAAGAGAAGGTGGGTGACAACTTCAAAGCAGAAACCGGATTACGCTTATTTACCTCTCTTGATCCTGTATCGCAAAGTAAACTCGAAAAAGCCATTGCGAAGAAAGTCCCTGAACTGGCAAAACGTGCGGGTAAGGAGCTTGAAGCGGCTGCTGTTGCCGTGGATCGTCATAGCGGTGAAATTCGCGCAATGGTTGGCGGTAAACGTGTCGGGTATGAAGGCTTTAACCGTGCACTGAATGCCAGTCGTCCAATTGGGTCATTGGTTAAACCTGCTATCTATCTGACGGCATTGGAGCAACCTGAAAAATACAACCTTGGGACAACGCTTCATGATACGCCTCTGAGTTTGAAAGGGAGCAAAGGCTCCGTTTGGTCGCCACGCAACTTTGACCGTAAGTTTCGTGGTGATGTTCCGTTGTATTTAGCCTTGGCAAAATCATTGAATGTACCAACCGTTCGTTTGGGGATGCAGCTTGGTATCCCAGAGGTGTCTAATACCTTAGAACGCCTTGGTGTTGATAAGAATGAAATTCGCCCTGTGCCATCCATGTTCTTGGGCTCATTTTCATTAACACCGTTTGAAGTAGCGCAAATGTATCAAACGCTGACTAACTCTGGTAAGCGTGCCAAGCTGTCGGCGCTGCGTTCGGTTGTCGATATGGACGGCAATGTGCTTTATCAATCTCTCCCTCGGTCAGCCCCAGCAGTAGATGAACAAGCGGCTTGGTTAACGACCTATGCTATGAAGCAAGGTGTCGCACAAGGGACAGGACGATTCCTACAAAGTCAGTTTGCTTGGGCAGCACTAGCAGGAAAAACGGGTACGAGTAACGACAGTCGTGACAGTTGGTTTGTGGGTATTGATGGGCGTGAAGTTACCACGATTTGGCTTGGGCGCGATGACAATATGTCTACCAAGTTGACAGGTTCAAGCGGTGCATTGCGTGTTTACGCGGAATACTTGAAACAGCGTATTCCTGAAAGGTTGGAGCTACCTTGGCCAAAAGAGGTGACGACACTTGGCTTCCAAAAAGCAGCGAACGGCGCGTTAGAAATCAATTGTCGTAGTGAGTACAAATTGCCAGTGTGGGACAAAACTGGGCAAATCAAACAACAATGCGAGAAAAAGTCGAACTGGTTGAATAATTTATTTGATTGGTAAGACCATCAAAAACACCATCACTGACTTGTGCAGTTGTTCAATTCTTAGTACAAGTAGGTGTTAAATATTCAATAAAGGAAGAAGTGAATGTTCAAAAAGTCGATCTCAAGCTCATGGTTGCGTTTTATTGCACTGTGGGTCTGCTCCTTTTTGATTGCCACTCCTTCCTTTGCCAAACACATCAGTGATGATCATCCTCGCCCTAAAATTGCCGTCGTGCTTGCTGGTGGTGGTGCAAAAGGTGCCGCCCATATCGGGGTTTTAAAGGCGCTTGAAGAGATGCATATTCCGGTTGATATCATTACCGGCACTAGCATGGGCGCTTATGTCGGTGGTTTATATGCAACTGGCATGAGCGCGGATGAAATTGAAAGCTTTATCTACAGTGTGGATTGGAACAGCGGCTATCGAGACCGTGTTGACCGCAGCCAACGTCGCGTCCGCGACAAAGAATATGAAGACCGTTATCAAATCACGACAGATCTAGGCTTAAGGTTTGGTGAAGTTCGTTCACCGACTGGTGTCGTTCAAGGGCAGAATATGCTTCGTATTTTGCGTGAAACGACAGGTAACCTTGGTCGTTTTGACTCTTTCGATGACCTTGCTATCCCATACCGCTCAGTCGCCACTGACATTGTTGAATTGGAAGAAGTGGTGCTTGATAACGGCTATCTTGTTGATGCAATGATGGCAAGTATGTCTGTTCCAGGCGCACTCCCTCCTTATGAACTAAATGGTCATATGCTGGTGGATGGCGGTGTGGTCAATAACATGCCCGTAGATGTCGCTCGTGCTATGGGGGCCGACATCGTTATTGCGGTGGATATCAGTACTGACTACAAAAGCAAAGAAGACTTTACCGGTTTGTTTACCGTTGCTGATCAGCTTTCTAACTATCTTGTTCGTCGTAGTACCCAAGAGCAAGCCGAAACACTAAGCGGAGATGATGTTTATATTCGTCCTAATGTAGGGCAAATGGAGACGGTTGAGTTCAATAAAATGCCCGATGCGTTTCAGGCTGGTTATGAGATCACCAAGAGTCTTGAGTCCAAATTGAAAGGCTTGAGTGTGTCGAATGCCGAGTACCAAAAGTACATTGAGCACAAGCAAGATGCGCGTAAAAATCTGGAATATGGTGATCAGCGCGTGGTTGATCAGATTGTATTGGTGAACAATACGCACTATAGCGATGTGTTGCTGACTAACCGTCTAGAGCTTGATACTGGGCGACCATTAAAAACAGACGAAATCGAAAAAGCGGTCGAAAACCTTTATGCGCTGGATCGCTTTGAATTGATCACTTACCACTTCGAAGAGATCGATGACGTTAATCTATTGGTCTTTGAGGTAAACGAAAAGTCATGGGGACCGAACTACCTCAATTTTCGCTTCTTCCTAGAAGATGACTTTAACACTGACAGCCAGTACGGAATCGGCGTGTCAGCAAACTTCACCAATCTGAACTCTCACGGTGCGGAACTGACTCTAAATGTTGATATGGGCACTGATAAACTGATTGAAGCGGAGTTGTACTCTCCAGTGCTTTCGAGTCAGGAATTGTTTGTTTCTGGAAAACTCAATTACAACACTGAAAACCGGAACTTACCTCTCGATGACGAGTTTGAAAATCCGGATATCGGCTCAGTTTACGATTACCTACCATTTTCTTACACCGAGTTTATTACTGAGCTAGCAGCGGGTGTGCAACCAACCTTGTGGCAAGAGTTCCGAGTTGGTGGTCGTTATACCAAAGGGACGATAGAAGCCTCCACCATTCAGTCTGCGGGCAATTTAGATTACGAGCGACTGGGGTTATTTGCCAACTATCGCTTAGATACACTGGATGATTTTGCATTTCCGACTCGTGGCATGCTGATTGACTTGGACTACCTTGTTTCTCATGACAAAACCCCAGAAGGTCTCCGAGGTGAAAACGCAAAAAACAGTATTGAAGATACGGTTTATGAAATTACCGCTCGTTTTAAGGGGGCGGTGACTCACAGCCGTCATACTTTAGTCGGTCAAGCGGAATACAGCTTTGTTGAGAGTAAAAACTCTTTTGTACCTTTGGACCCTAGAGAGCTAGGTGGTTTCTTAAATTTGTCTGGTATCCCTCGTAACAGTCTGATTGGACAAAACTTATTCTATACCAGTTTGGTGTATCGTTATAAATGGATGGATAACGATTTTGGGCTGTTTGAAGCGCCAGTTTACCTTGGTGCATCCCTTGAACATGGTGGTGTTTGGTCGGATAACGATCTCAAGCTGAATGAGGCACCGCTGTACAATGCCGCATCAATTTTCTTTGGTGTTGATTCGCCAATAGGACCCGTTATGTTGGCATACGGTCGTACAGAGCAGAATTTAGATGCTGTGTACTTGATCGTTGGAACATCATTTAAATAACCGGGAATAGGACAGCAAAATCTCCGCATATTTAGCCGAAATTCACAGGACTTTAGTCGTAAGTTGCTATGTTGGTCAAAATGATGAGATTTTAATTTAACGTTAAATTTGCTATCCTTTCGCCCACAGTTTGGCCTCTACGGCGCTGTTTCTCAATCAGAATTGAATGAAAACAAGGGCAATGGAGAGCCAAGTTTCCAAGGATGTTCACTCCTTTACTTTGAAAAATAGTAATTAAAAAGGAGGAACCGCAATGAGAGGAAAAAAGTCGTGCTTGAAGCCTACCGTAAACACGTCGAAGAGCGTGCTGCCGAAGGAGTTGTTCCTAAACCGCTAGACGCTGAACAAGTTGCTGGACTTGTTGAACTTCTGAAAAATCCCCCGCAAGGTGAAGAAGCTTTTATTCTTGACCTACTAGAGAACCGTATCCCACCAGGTGTAGATGAAGCTGCTTATGTAAAAGCGGGTTTCCTGACGGCGGTAGCAAAAGGTGAAGTGGAATCACCACTTGTGAGCCGTGAAAAGGCAGCTGAGCTACTAGGTACAATGCAAGGCGGTTACAACATCGCTCCTCTAGTTGAATTCCTAGAAGATGACCTACTAGCGCCTATTGCTGTAAAAGCGCTGTCTCATACTCTACTGATGTTTGACGCTTTCTATGATGTTGAAGAGAAGGCTAAAGCAGGTAATGCATTCGCGAAACAAGTTCTACAATCGTGGGCTGATGCTGAATGGTTCACATCGAAGAAGAAAGTCGCGGATCAGATTACTGTTAAAGTATTTAAAGTAACCGGTGAAACCAACACCGATGACTTGTCTCCAGCTCCAGATGCTTGGTCTCGTCCAGATATTCCAGTACACGCAAAAGCGATGCTGAAAATGGAACGTGATGGCATTGTACCGGATCAACCAGGCAGCGTTGGTCCTATCAATCAAATTGAAGAACTGCAAAAAGACGGCATTCCACTAGCATACGTAGGTGATGTTGTTGGTACCGGTTCTTCGCGTAAATCAGCAACTAACTCAGTGCTTTGGTTTATGGGTGAAGATATCCCATTTGTACCAAATAAGCGCACGGGTGGTATCTGTCTAGGTGGTAAGATCGCCCCAATTTTCTACAACACGATGGAAGATTCTGGTGCACTACCAATTGAACTAGACGTGCAAAACATGAACATGGGTGATGTGATTGATATCTTCCCATACGAAGGTGTTGTGCGTAAAAACGGTGAAGAGATCTCTAGCTTTGAACTGAGCAAAGTGTTGCTTGATGAAGTTCGTGCTGGTGGTCGTATTCCACTGATTATCGGTCGTGGCTTAACAAGCCGTGCTCGTGCATCACTTGGTCTAGAAGAAACCGATCTTTTTGCTAAGCCTGTTGACCCTTCAGCTTCTGATAAAGGTTACACCCTAGCT
This sequence comes from Vibrio sp. Y29_XK_CS5, assembly GCF_024181835.1. NCBI lineage: Bacteria > Pseudomonadati > Pseudomonadota > Gammaproteobacteria > Vibrionales > Vibrionaceae > Vibrio > Vibrio sp. Y29_XK_CS5. Next base: position 246,501 of record NZ_JAMZAM010000006.1, on the reverse strand, counting down.
CAGAAGATGGTGGGTAAAGCATGTGGCGTAGAAGGTGTACGTGCAGGTCAATACTGTGAACCGAAGATGACAACGGTAGGTTCTCAGGATACTACCGGTCCAATGACACGTGACGAACTAAAAGACCTTGCGTGTCTAGGCTTCTCTGCTGATCTCGTGATGCAGTCATTTTGTCACACGTCTGCTTATCCAAAACCAGTCGATGTAAATACGCACCATACACTACCTGACTTCATTATGAACCGTGGCGGTGTATCGCTTCGTCCTGGTGATGGTGTAATTCACTCATGGTTAAACCGTATGCTTCTACCTGATACCGTTGGTACGGGTGGTGATTCACATACACGTTTCCCTCTTGGTATTTCATTCCCAGCAGGTTCAGGTCTCGTAGCATTCGCAGCTGCGACAGGTGTCATGCCACTGGATATGCCAGAGTCAATCTTGGTACGCTTTAAAGGTGAAATGCAGCCAGGTATCACGCTACGTGACTTGGTACATGCCATTCCTTACTACGCAATCCAACAAGGTTTACTGACGGTTGAGAAAGCAGGTAAGATCAACGAATTCTCTGGTCGTGTACTAGAAATTGAAGGCGTTGAGCACCTAACTGTAGAGCAGGCATTCGAGCTGTCTGATGCATCAGCAGAGCGTTCTGCGGCAGGTTGTACAGTTAAGCTATCTCAAGAGTCTATCGAGGAATACCTAAACTCAAACATCACTATGCTTAAGTGGATGATCTCGGAAGGTTACGGCGATCGTCGTACTATCGAGCGTCGTATCACAGCGATGGAAGAGTGGTTAGCAAACCCAGAGTTGATGGAAGCAGATGCGGATGCGGAATATGCGCACATCATTGAAATCGACCTAGCAGATATTCACGAGCCAATCCTATGTGCACCGAACGATCCAGATGACGCTCGTCTTCTATCTGAAGTTCAAGGTACACAGATTGATGAAGTGTTTATCGGTTCTTGTATGACTAACATTGGTCACTTCCGTGCAGCAGGTAAATTGCTAGAGCAATACGGTGGTCAATTAGATACTCGTCTATGGGTGGCACCGCCAACCAAGATGGACCGTGACCAACTGACAGAGGAAGGTTACTACGGTATCTATGGTCGTGCTGGTGTACGTATTGAAACGCCAGGGTGTTCTCTATGTATGGGTAACCAAGCACGCGTAGCAGATAAAGCGACGGTAATGTCGACTTCAACGCGTAACTTCCCGAACCGTCTTGGTACGGGTGCTAATGTTTACCTTGCGTCTGCGGAGCTAGCAGCGGTAGGTGCAATTCTAGGTAAGATTCCAACCAAAGAAGAGTACTTAGAATACGCGAAGCAAATTGATGCGACAGCAGCAGACACATACCGCTACTTGAACTTCCACAAGATGGATCAGTACACCAAGAAAGCGGCAGAAGTGATTTTCCAAGAGCCTGCATAATTCTTAGTGAGCTTTGCTAATACTTGATAAGCGCCCACCATTTGGTGGGCGTTTTTTTAGATAACGCATTGCGAGAGATCCCCAGCTCGCTCGTACCTCGCTCTTGAGGATGACGATTAAATAGCCAAGAGTAAAAACGATGTCATTCCCGAAAACGACAAAGGAGTGCTGTCGGGAATCTCTTTTAAACAAGCGATTGAGAGAGCTCCGCGTCTCGCGCTTCTCCCATCCCATATCTCCCTGTATACTCCGCACCAAATTGATACGAAAAGGCGATCTCGATGGAGTTTGAATTCATCCGCAATACATTGATGGGCGAATATTATGTCAAATGCAGTATGGGGCATGAGATTGTAGGTCGCTGGCTACAAGAAGAAATTGGCAAAGATCCGGCTAAGATTGCGCAAGTTGAAAGCTTGGTTGAACAGGCATTTTCTTCGCCATCTCAAGAGCATAGATTAACTGGATCTGAGATAAGTTTAATGATCGTCGGCGATGAAGTTCTGGTTCAAGAAAACGTACTGGGTCACGACTATGAAGTCGAGATGGAAAGTGAGTTCGATTTCTATGATGCTGAGAGTACTGCGAGTTGTGGTATTGAGGACTTTTGTGCCTTGATAGAGCAGTGGAAAGACTTTTTGAACATTTAATGCACAATTTTGGGTAGTCTAATTAGAGTTGCCTTATATTTGTGAAAAGGGCGCACCGATGTGGTGCGCCCTTTTTGTTTATAAGATTGTTATTTTTAATAAGTTCATATAAATCAAGTAGATAAAAAGTTGGCACGCAGCTTGGATTAATACAAGTGTTTCAGGATGAAAGCTGCGGAGAAGATTCAATGAAAATCATTAATGCCATTATAAAGCCTTTTAAATTAGACGATGTGCGCGAAGCATTGGCTGATGTCGGTATTGAAGGGATGACAGTATCAGAGGTTAAAGGTTTTGGTCGCCAAAAAGGGCACACGGAACTATATCGTGGTGCTGAATACCAAGTCGACTTTCTACCAAAAGTAAAACTAGAAATCGCGACCCATGCAGACAATGTGGAACGCGTGGTAGAAGCCATCACTAAAGCGGCTCAAACCGGAAAAATTGGTGACGGCAAGATTTTTGTCTACGACCTAAACCAAGCCGTGCGTATTCGTACTGGTGAAATGGACGCAGAAGCACTTTAAGAATTCAAGGGATTGGAGAACTATCATGGAATTAACAACAACGGTAACGGAATTACGTTACGCACTCGACACCTTTTTCTTCCTCATTTCCGGTGCGTTGGTAATGTGGATGGCAGCAGGCTTTGCCATGCTGGAAGCGGGCTTAGTTCGCTCTAAAAACACCACCGAAATTCTAACCAAAAATATCTGTCTATATGCGATTGCCTGTACCATGTTCTTATTGGTCGGCTACAACATTATGTATGTTGATAATGGCGAAGGCGGCTGGCTACCATCATTTGGTGCGCTAATTGGCACACAAGGTGAAGGGGCAGATCATTCTCTAGAGTCGGACTTCTTCTTCCAAGTTGTATTCGTAGCTACAGCAATGTCAGTCGTATCTGGTGCAGTTGCTGAGCGCATGAAGCTTTGGTCTTTCCTTATCTTCTCTGCGGTACTGACGGCATTTATCTACCCTATGGAAGGTTACTGGACTTGGGGCGGTGGTTTCTTATCAGAAGCTGGCTTTAGTGACTTTGCTGGTTCAGGCATTGTACACATGGCGGGTGCAGCAGCAGCGTTAGCTGGCGTATTACTACTGGGTGCTCGTAAAGGTAAATATGGCAAAAATGGTGAAATCTACCCAATTCCAGGTTCAAACATGCCTCTAGCGACATTAGGTACATTCATCCTTTGGTTTGGTTGGTTCGGTTTCAACGGCGGTTCTCAACTAATGGTTTCTGACTTTGAGAACGCGACAGCGGTAGGTCAAATTTTCTTGAACACTAACGCAGCGGCAGCGGCAGGCGCAATTGCAGCTCTACTAGTGTGTAAAACCACTTGGGGTAAAGCTGACCTAACGATGATTCTGAACGGTGCCTTGGCAGGTCTTGTAGCAATCACTGCCGATCCTCTATCACCATCACCACTTTATGCTGTGGCTATCGGTGCGGTATCTGGTGCGCTAGTTGTGTTCAGTATCATTGGTCTGGATAAAGTGAAGATTGATGATCCTGTAGGTGCTATCTCAGTTCATGGTGTGTGTGGCTTCTTTGGTCTTATGGTTGTGCCGCTAAGTAATGGTGATGCCACATTTGGTGCACAGCTTCTAGGTGCTGCTGTTATCTTCGCTTGGGTATTCGGTGCAAGCCTTGTGGTATGGGCAATTCTGAAGGCAACAATTGGTATCCGAGTGTCGGAAGACGAAGAGTTGGAAGGTATGGATATGCACGACTGTGGTGTTGGCGCTTACCCAGAATTCGTGACTGTGAAATAACAGTCATAACGACACAATTCGTTACAAAGTTAATCATCAAAAACCTGCTCTGACGAGTAGGTTTTTTTTATGGATTAATTGTTTTCTTATTGAACATGCATATAATAACGCAACTGATAAACGTTATCATTAGCATGGTAAAGGATTAAACAATGAAAAAACTGCTAACTCTTTCAGCGATTACTTGCGCAACTCTAGCTCCAACAGCAATGGCTGCTGAAGAAGTGAACGTCTACTCTTACCGTCAACCTTTCCTAGTTGAACCTATGTTCAACGAGTTCACTAAAGAAACTGGTATCAAAGTAAACGTTAAGTTTGCGAAAAAAGGTCTAGCAGAGAAGTTGGCTCAGGAAGGCGAATACAGCCCTGCTGACGTAATCCTTACTACAGATATCAGCCGTCTAGCTGAACTGACAAACAAAGGTCTGGTTCAAAAGGTAGACAGCAAAATCATCGAAGAAAACGTACCTGCACAGTACCAAGATAAAGAAAACGAGTGGTTTGCTCTAACTCTACGTACTCGTAACGTTTACTCTTCACGTGACCGTGTTGGTAAGCTAGGTAACGATTTCAACTATGCAGACCTAGCAAAGCCTGAATTCAAAGGCAAAATCTGTACACGCAGCGGTAAGCACCCTTACAACGTATCTCTAGTGTCTTCTATGATCGCGCACCACGGTGAAGCTGAAACAAAAGAGTGGCTAGAAGGCGTTAAAGCGAACCTAGCTCGTAAGCCTCAAGGTAACGACCGTGCTCAAGTTAAAGCAATCAAAGAAGGTCTATGTGACGTTTCTCTAGGTAACAGCTACTACCTAGGTAAGATGGTTAACGACAAAGAGCAAAAAGCTTGGGCTGACGCGGTATACATCAACTTCCCTAACCAAGAGACAACAGGTACTCACGTAAATATCTCTGGTATGGCAATGGCGAAGTTCTCTCCAAACAAAGACAACGCTGTGAAGCTAATGGAATTCCTAACGGGTGACAAAGCGCAGCAAATGTATGCAGAAGTAAACTACGAGTACCCAGTAAAAGAAGGCGTTAAGCGTTCTGAACTTGTGGAATCTTGGGGTGACTTCAAAGCAGATACTATCTCTCTAGATGACATTGCTTCTCACCACGAAGCTGCAATTAAGCTACTAGATGAAGTGAAATTTGACCTTTAATTCCATGTGGGGGTATAACTATACCTCCATTTGATTAAAGGATATGAGATGTATTTGCAACTGCATTTGTATTTCATAAAGCCTTGCAGTATTTAGGCAATGAAGAATAAACATTCTCTATGGAAAACCAGTAGTGGGGTGATCACCCTGTTACTGGTTTTGCCGATCTTAGCGATCTTCTATACCGCCATTGGTGAGACGGATGACTTGTTTACGCATTTGATGTCGACGGTCATGCCAACCTACATCTATAACACCGTTGCTCTGACCTCTGGTGTGATGATTCTTTCTTTGATTCTCGGTATCCCAAGCGCTTGGTTTATGGCTATGTGCAAACTGCCAACCGAGAAATGGTTACAATGGGCATTGGTTCTGCCTCTTGCTATGCCGGGTTATATCATTGGTTACATTTTTACGGATTGGTTTGATTTTGCCGGACCGATCCAGATCTTCTTACGTGATATAACCGGATGGGGACCTGGTGAGTACTGGTTTCCTGATATTCGTACCTTGAGTGGTGCGACCTTTGTTCTTTCTCTGGTTCTTTATCCATATGTTTACTTACTCTGCCGAGCGGCATTTATGGAACAGAACGTCTCTTTGTTACAAAGTGCACGCTTACTGAAGTGTTCTCCTTGGGAGAGCTTTTGGCGTATCTCTTTACCGCTTGTTAGACCTTCTATCGCCGTTGGTTTGTCTCTGGTCGCGATGGAAACCATTGGTGACTTCGGCACCGTCAGCTATTTTGCAGTGAACACACTTACCACTGCGGTTTATGATACTTGGCTTGGGTATTCGAACCTGAATGCCGCAGCGAAAATTTCAGCCATGATGTTGGTGATAGTTGTGTTGCTGTTAAGTGCTGAGCGCTACAGTCGCCGCAAGCAGAAGCTGTTCCAAAGCCAGTTTAATAGTCATGAAGATTTTCGCTATGAACTTCAAGGTTGGCAAAAGTGGGGCGCATTAGTTTGGTGTTGGGGCTTGGTTGCGATCGCATTTATTTTCCCTCTGCTACAGTTGATTGATTACGCTATTACTTACTTTGCGCAAAGCTGGACACCGGAGTTTCGTGAATATGCATGGAATAGTTTGGTGGTGTCAGTCGTGGCTGCAATCATCGGTGTTGCGATTGCTTTAACGGTAAACTTTAGTCAGCGAGTCAATGGTGGACGTTCAAGTTTAGCCTTTATGCGCCTATCTTCAATGGGATATGCGGTACCTGGTACTGTGCTCGCCATAGGTGTGATGGTGGCGGTGCTGTTTATGGATCATCGCGTGAACGATATTGCTAAAGCGATGGAGTGGGGTAGACCGGGACTGATCTTCTCAGGATCTATGTTTGCTCTGATTTTCGCGATGGTTGTTCGTTTCTCTGCTGTCGCGATCGGTAGCGTTGAGAGTAACCTAAATAAGATTTCGCCATCGTTGGATATGGCTTCGCGTACGATGGGTTGTACACCAAACACTATGTTGTGGCGTGTGCATTTTCCATTGGTTAAGCGTGGTGCCTTAATTGCTGGTCTGTTGGTGTTCATTGAGTCGATGAAAGAACTCAATGCCGCGTTATTGCTGCGCCCATTTAACTTCGAAACCTTGGCGACGTACGTGTATAACTTTGCCTCGGATGAGCATTTAGAACTTGCTGCATTACCCGCAGTATTACTGGTTCTTGTTGGGTTAATCCCGCTTGTTGTTGTTAACCGTTCACTGGAGCAAAGTCATTAATGAGCTGTGCATTATCCATTCAAAATCTTACTTGCCAGTATGAGTCACAAACTGTTCTTGAGTCTTTGTCCTTAGAAGTGGAACAGGGGCAAATTGTTTGTCTATTAGGCGCAAGTGGTTGTGGTAAGACAACGCTTCTGAAAGCCATTGCAGGTCTCCTTCCGCTAAGTTCAGGTCAAATGAGCCTGAACTGCCTCACTATTGATGACGGTAAAAATTGGTTACCACCAGAGCAGCGTAATATTGGCATGATCTTTCAAGATTACGCCTTGTTTCCGCACCTGACGGTTGCCGAGAACATTGCGTTTGGTTTAAAGAATGAAACAGCGCAACAAAAGCTGCTGAAAGTAGAGGAAATGTTGGGCTTAGTTCATCTTAAAGGCTTTGGTGATCGTTACCCGCATCAGCTGTCAGGTGGTCAGCAACAGCGTGTTGCGATTGCTCGTTCACTGGCTTATAAGCCGGATCTTCTGTTGCTTGATGAACCATTTTCTAACATCGATACTCAGGTGCGTCACGAGCTGATCCGTGAAATTCGCAAGATTTTTAAGGAGCAGGGAGTTACTGCGATCTTTGTAACTCACAGTCGTGAAGAAGCTTTTGCTTTTGCCGATAAGATGGCTGTGATGAACCATGGTGTGATTGAACAGTACGGTACTGCCTCTGAACTTTACTACCAACCGTCGAGTAAGTTTGTTGCTGACTTCCTAGGTGGTGGTAGCTACCTTGCTGCAAAGCGAATCTCTGAGAGCGAATTTGATACACACCTTGGCGTGGTGGAAGCGAACGCTCAGCAAGACATTAAGATGGATGGAGACTGTGCGCTGTTACTTCGTCCTCAGCATGTACAGATTGCCGCTGATGAAGAAAGTGCGGTCAAAGTGCTTGAGCAACACTTTATGGGTGATCACTGCCGTTATGTGATTGATGTTAACGGCGACCGTTTATTAGCGACGTCAACGCAAGCGTTGAATGTCGGTGATAGCGTCGCAGTGAAAGTGGAAACACAAGGCGTGTTGGCTTTTGCGTAATCAGTTAAGCCCAAATTCAGCACCATAAAAAAGCCCGGCGCTAAAGCCGGGCAAGTGTTCTTCACCTATAGGTTATGTGCTCGAAGCGGGCACAAGGTGTCAGTTATAAAGACAAGAAGTCTTTAAACTGTTGAAGAACACGTTCCGCAGTGTCCTTATCTTGCATCTCTGCAAAAATACGTAGCAACGGTTCGGTACCAGAGAAACGAGCGATAATCCAACCACCGTTTTTGAAGTAAACTTTCGCACCATCTTCGTAGCTGACTTTTTCGATCTCAAACTCAAACTCAGGTAACTGCTTCTCAATATAAATCTTGTTGAACAACGCGTCTTTTTGCGCAGGTTTGAATTTGCAATCGCCTTCAGCCATATACGCATAGCCGTACTTACCGTAGATTTCATCGAGTAACTCAGACAGTTTTTTACCGGTTACTGAAATCATTTCCACCAATAGGCTTGATGCGAATACGCCATCCTTACCTTTGATGTGACCGCGAATAGTTAGACCGCCAGAACTTTCACCGCCAATCAGTGAATCGTCAGCTTCCATTTGAGAGCTGATATGCTTAAAGCCTACAGGAACCTCAAAGCACTTTTCTCCATGGTCTTCCGCGACTTTGTCGAGTAAGTGTGTAGTTGCAATATTACGCACCACTGAGCCTGTCCAGCCTTTGTATTCAAGCAAGTAGTAGTAAAGCAGTAGTAACACTTCATTTGGATGAATGAAATTACCTTTCTCGTCGATAATGCCAAGACGGTCTGCATCGCCATCGGTACCGATACCAATGTCATAGCCTTCCTGCTCAACAAGGTGCATCAAGCGATAAAGCGTTGCTGCACTTGGCGATGGCATCAATCCGCCAAAGTCTGGGTTCTTGCCATCGTTGATCACGTCGACTTCACAGCGACCATTAATCAGTACCGTTTGAAGTGCGTTTTTTGCAACACCAAACATAGGGTCGATCAATACGCGTAGATTTGCCTTTTTGATCGCCTCGATGTCGATAAAGTCAATGATTGAGTCAACAAACTCGTTCATCGGGTTGATGATTTGAATCAGCTTATCTTCAACCGCTTGTTCAAAGTCGACGCTTTTTACATCTTGTGTCGTTAGCGTTGATATTTGTGATTCGATTTTTTGTGTGATGATTTCATCAGCGTCGCGACCGCCTTCAATGAAGACTTTGATGCCGTTGTAATCGGCAGGGTTGTGTGATGCGGTAATACATGCTGAGTAAGCACAACCCATTTCCTTCGCTTTGAACATCACGATAGGCGTTGGAACAAACTTGTCGATAAAGCTAACCACAATGCCGTTTGCCGCTAATACTTCAGCGAACCAACGACCAGCTTTATCAGAAAGAAAGCGGCGGTCATAACCAATGACAAAACCACGATCAGCCACGGATTCGTTATTCGTAATGTTTGCGACTGCCTGAGCAACCAAACGTACATTATCTTTGGTGAACTCCTCACCGATAAATGCACGCCAACCACCTGTACCAAATTTGATCATAATTCGATCCTCGATAAGAGCGGCATCCCACCGCTTCTTAAATCTTTGCTAGCGAACCGATGCGCTTATCAAACTCAAGTGCACCGGATAACCCAAAAGGGGAGAAGGACTCCCCTAAAAGATGATTAACCTAGAGTAACGATAACTTCGTTTACTGAACCTTGTGCTTGAACTGGCACTGATGCGCCACTTACCGCTTCACCGTTTACGGTAATCGACTTAACGCCTTTGCTCACTGAATCAGGGTTAACGACTTTGATGTTGTACGTTGCACCTAACCATTGACGAGTCACTTCGAAACCTGGCCAGTTCGTTGGGATACAAGGATCGATGGTCAGGCCATCGAAGCCTGTACGCACACCGAGGATAAAGTTGGTTACGGCGAAGTAAGCCCAACCAGATGTACCTGTTAACCATGGGTGGTTTGCACGACCGTGGTCTTGGTGGTCACGACCCATGATGAACTGTACGTACGAGTAAGGTTCTGCAATACGTTTTTCGATGATGTCGTTCTGGTTGTATGGGTTTAGTGCATCGTAGAACTTCATTGCACGGTCACCACGACCTAATTTAGCCTCAGCTACCCAAGCCCATGGGTTTGGATGTGAGAAGATTGCCCCGTTTTCTTTTACGCCTTGATAAACGCGAGTAACAAAGCCGATGTCATCGTTTGGTGTTGCGAATGATGGTGAATTTAGGTGTAAGCCATATTCAGAGAACAGGTTCTCATCGACTGCGTCCATCGCTTTTTCACCGCGCTCTTGAGATACCGCACCTGAAAGTACCGCAAGCGTGTTTGACTCAAGGTGTACTCGACCTTCCGCTTGTTGCGCTGTACCGATCTTGTCACCATTTTTCGTTAGACCACGGATGTACCAACCACCTTCGTCATCCCAAAGGTGTGTTTCACATGCTTCACGAACGTTTGCTGCCATTTCCGTGTATTTTTCAACGTCAGCTTGTTTACCTAAGTATTTCGCTAGGTCGATGAACTCTTGCAGTGCCCAGAAGTGTAAGAACGACACCATTGAAGATTCACCACCACCGAGGTTTAGACAGTCGTTCCAGTCTGCACGCAGACCTTTACAGATACCGGTTTGACCTACGTATTCAGCCGAGAAGTCTAGTGCTGCCTTCATGTGGTCATAAACCGTGGCATCACCACCGTCAGCATAAGGGATCACTTCGTCGAAGAAGCTATGTTCACCCGTTTCCATCACGTACTTACAGATGGTTGGGACTAACCATAGATGGTCATCCGAACATGTGTCTTCGATACCGTGAATCTTGTCTTCATCAGACGGAGTAGGAACAACTGTCGGTGATTTCGATGGTTTAACGTCAGTTTTTTCTGGATCGAACCAATCTGGATCAAATAGGTGTAGACCATAACCCGCTTTCACCTGACCGCGTAGCAGGTCAACGATACGTTTACGCGTCATTGCAGGGTTAGCATGAGGAACTGAGATCGCATCTTGCGCTGTATCGCGGTAACCCAGACCAGTACGACCACCCACTTCGATGAATGAAGCAAAGCGAGACCAAACGACACAAGTTTCCGCTTGGTATAGCGTCCAAGCGTTGATCATGGTGTCTAGACCTTCGTTTGGTGATTTCACTTGGAACTTGCCACAACGCTCATCCCAGTGTGCTTTGATACCAGCAAATGCGTTGTCAACTTCTGCAAGATCTTGGTACTTAGCACGCAGACGCTCACCGTTGCCTTTACCGATACCTAGAATGTAAGCAAAGCGAACTTCCTCACCTGGTTGGATGGTAAATTGCTTGTGCAGAGAGCCACAGTGGTTGTAACAAGTTTGTGCGGTGTTGAAACACTTACCTTGTTCCACTGCTAACGGATTTGCTTCGTCACGGTATAGACCAAGGAAGCTGTCACGTTGACCGTCGTATGAATCTGGGTCAAATGTTGAAGCTAGGTAGTAGAAACCTTCGAAATCGTTCGTGTTGTAGTACAGGTCGTACTCAATCACGCCTTCGTTGTAAGCCGTACCTGCTGAGTAAAGAGACATCTGATGGTTTTGGTTATCAGATTGAATGTGGCTGAATGAGAACTCAACAAATGAGAATGCGCTGATCGTGCGTGGTTTGTCAGAGGTGTTTTTAATCACTACATCCCAGATTTCAGCGTCTTCACCTTTTGGAACGAACAATGTTTTCGTCGCGGTAATACCGCTGTATTCACATTTGAACTTAGAGTAAGACAAGCCGTGACGAACTTCGTAGTTTGCTTCATCTAGGCTTTTCGCAACAGGTTGCCAAGAGATTGACCAGTAATCACCTGTCTCATCATCACGCAGGTAAACGTAGTGTCCTGGGCGATCGAATGTCGCGTTTGGACGGAATTTAGTAACACGGTTGTATTCTGGAGAGTTGTAGAACGAGTAGCCACCCGCGTTGTGCGAGATAACTGTACAGAACTTCTCAGTACCTAGGTAGTTTGTCCATGGTGCTGGTACGTCAGGGCGAGTGATGACGTATTCGCGATTCTCGTTATCGAAATAGCCGTATTTCATTTGTGTATTTCCTTTTTACTAAGCTGCGCCTGCAGCCAAAAATTTAAAAACTCTTTAAGCGTGATGCGTTGGCATCTGGCTTGGTATTACTTCCACGGTTTACGGTAATTCACTCCCTGCAAGTCAAGCAGAGGTAGGTGTCCTTTCAACCGTGATAAATAGTCGGTCCAATCGCGGTGTTGTTTTTCTGTCCAACATGCTTCTGCCATGGCAGTCAGGCGAGGGAAAATCATGTAGTCCATGCGCGATGGGTTGTTGATGATTTCGCACCATAGAGCGGTTTGAATGCCCCAAATGCGTTTTCTGATTGGATCGTCAGCAGGCACTTCTGCTAACGGCTCGTAGTTGTAAGCTTTCTCTAATGGCAGCGGGTTAGCCCAGTCTACTCCAGGCTCTTCTGGTGCGTAGTCTTGGGTCATATCCAAATAAGTAGTTTGTGCAGGTTGCAGCACCACATCAAAGCCTTGGCGAGCACAGTTCAATGCTGCTTCTTCGCTCAACCATGAGTAAATCACGGTATCTTTGCTGACCTTGTTGCCGTGTTGAGCTTCTTCCCAACCCAGCATGCGTTTACCCAGTTTGCGCAGTTTGTCTTCTGCATGACGCAGGAAGTGACCTTGCAGCTCTTTGTAATCGGTGTAACCCAATTGCTCCATTAGGGCTTGGCAAGCAGGACTTTTCGACCACACGCCGTTAGGCACTTCGTCCGCGCCAATGTGAACATAAGGAGCAGGGAATAGAGCAGCGATCTCTTCAAGTACTTTGTCGATAAACTCGTAACTGCCCGGAAGAGCTGGGTTAATGACGTTATCGTTGTAATGCTGAATGCTGCGGTACTCAGTGGTGTCTTCTGCTTCAATTAAGAGGTGAGGCAGAGACTTAATTGCGGCGCGGCAATGACCAGGTACATCAATTTCAGGAATGATGGTGATACCACGTTGCTCTGCAAATGCGATAACGTCTCGGATTTCTTCTTGCGTGTAGAAGCCGCCGTAGCGTTGAGATAAATGGGTGTATTGTGGCTCGATGGTTTCATCGATACCACGCCATGCGCCAATTTCCGTAAGCTGAGGCAGTGATTTGATCTCGACACGCCAGCCTTCATCGTCAGTGAGATGCCAATGGAACGTGTTGAACTTGTAATGCGCCAACAAGTTGATCAGGCGTTTTACTTGCTCTACGGAATGGAAATGGCGAGCACAGTCCAACATCATGCCGCGATAACGAAAGCGTGGGCTATCTATAATCGAACAGCACACTGCTTCCATGGTTTTGGTTGCTTCATCTCGTTTTAGTAGCTGCAATAAAGTTGCACAAGCATGGGTAAAGCCAGATGAAGAGCCTGCTTCAATCTTGATCGACTCTTCTGATACTTTGAGCTTATATGCCCCTTCATCCAGTGTTGGGTTGCTTTTGAAAATGATTTTGCCGCTGTTAGAAGAAGAAAGTGTAAATTGGTGAATACGCTGGAGCTCTTCTAGTAACCACGCTTTGGCTGAGTTAGCTAAGTCGGTATAAATTGCAACGCCAGCTTGTTCGTCAAAAGTGAACGAGTGGTCGCTGACTTCAATATGGTTTGGTTTTGGCAGTAACGGTTGAGCGTGCGTTAAGCTTGCTGGAATATCGCTGCGTTCCCGATATGGTGAAGCCAAAACAATAGGGGTGACGTCGACCTGAGCACGTTGAGGTTGACCATCAACGACAAAGTCGATCATTGCTTCATTAAAGCCATCCGAATAATAACGGAATGGGTTAGAGCCAATGCTGAATTCACAGTAATAGTGGTGGTTGGCAGCCAGCACTATACCTTCTGGTTTGAGTGTGCAAAAACTACCAATCTGAGTAAGTTGACCATTTGAAACGCTATCTGGAAGAATGTAACGATCGAAAGCAAAAGTTAAGCCCCAGCTGTTTAGGTCTTGGTCGCTCAAATTATGAAAGGTGAGTCCAAAGCGACAGTTTTGTTTTTGTTCAGAAAGGACCACTAAATCAACACGATATTCCATGTTCACTCCTACTCAACACTCACCGAGTAAAGGTTATGTTCTGGCTTACCAGCAAACATAATGGCCCCTTCAATCGCATCAAACTGAGGTTCAACCACCCACTGTTGAACTGGTGGAGATAACCAGTTCAGGATTCGCTCTGCGATACTGCCCATTAGGCAGATACGAGTAGCCCCACGCTTATTCAGCGCGACTAAGAACATTTCTATATCGGCTGCGGTTTGCTTTAGCATTTCAATCGCCAGTGCATCACCTTGTTCAGCATGTTGGAAAATTGCTGGAGAGAATTGACCGTAATCGCGAGGTAGAGCCTGCTTAGACCATGCCACTACGTTGTCGATATCATTTTCAAAATGTGCCATTACGTGTGCTGCTAGAGGTGTTTTTTCGCGAATGCCGTCTTCTGCCAGCAAGACTTGTTGGATCAGACGCAACCCCATGACTGCGCCGCCACCTTGATCGGAGATTGGGAACTCACGACCGCCAACGACATGTTGCTCGAGACCTTTGAGGAAAATGCCGCATGAACCTGTTCCTGCGATCATGATTGCGCCATCTTCACCGTTATGCGCACCAATACATGCTCCGTAAGCATCGGTATTGAGTGTCATACTGGCAAATGGGTGTTCCAAAGCCATGAATGCTTGCCAAGAGGTTTTATGTTCCGCACCTGCTAGAGCCAGACCTACGTGCATAGAAGCGAAATCTTGTTGAGTTAGCCCGCCTTGTGCTGCCGCTGAAGCAATAGATTCAAGAATCGACGCCATCGCGATGTCTGCGCCCAGCATGATGTTTGCACTGCCGCTTTTGGCTTCACCAATGAAGTTGCCTTGTGCATCTTTGATTCGAGCGCGGCATGACGTACCGCCTCCATCAATACCTACAAAATACATCCCCATGTTTATTGCTCCTTGAAGGCTTGAGAGTTGGCTAAAGTCGAGATGTGCTGAGCCTGACTCATCACCGCGAGTAGGAACCAAGCACCATGTGGGATCCATTGTTCACCCCAGCGCCAGTTCTGAAGCATGTCGTCTTTCTGCGCTGGTGGATTAAATGCAATGTCTTCCTCATCTTCGAAACCGCCGGTAATGCCATTACACACGCCACCTTTTGCATTGAAGAAACCGTATTGAGGAAGATAGTCCGGATTGTTACGACCATGACCATCCAACATACACATGTCGTATGGGTTCAGCCCCACAATCCAGTTAATAGAATCTTGTGCGAGTTTAGAAAGCTGCTGTTTTAGTGCTTTTGACTCAATGAAAGGGAGTGCCCCATAAGCCATGGTTGCCAGTGAACCTAAGCGAGCATTTTCACCTTGCCACCAGTAACCTGATTCGTTGTTGTGTGCGACAAAGAACGCATCACGTTTCGCTTCATCTACGCCTTTAACGTACTGGCGTGGGTACCCAAATGGGTTCTTAACTTTGTTGGTGATAGAGACTTCAAATTCACACGCTTGAGTGATGATTTGCTTTGCTACCGATGCGCGCTCAGAGTCGTCTTCGATGGTTAAGTATTCACATAGTGCGATCACTGGAAGTCCTGCTTCTGCTGCATGGAAGTAAGGTCGACTGCCATCTTGATTAGCACTCCAAAAGTGTTGAATGTACTCATCACTTGTTTGGCGAGTTGAAAGACGTTTTGCCCATACGCGGCTTTCTTCTAGGTAGCGTACCTCTTTGGTGGTCTTAAATAGCTCTACAGCGGCAAGAAGCGCACAGTATTCATCGATGATGTTCTCTTCACCATCGTTCAAGTATTGGGTGTTGTGTTCTTTTAGGTGCCAGTAACCGTTTTCTGCCGCATTACGGTATTTTTGTTGGTCGAATTCGCCATGAACATCTAGTCGTGCTGCTGAAGCTAATGCTGCAATGCTGATGCCTGCACCTTGTCGATAGCCTGCTTGATAGTCATCGAACTTATGACCAAGTTGAGTTTCGTACGCGCAAATCTCGCGTTGCGCTGTATCTTTACTCCACTTGTCGAACACGGTCATGTAGAAGAAGCCTTTTTCATTTTGCATACGAACAAGGAAGTCTGCGCCAAATAACGCTTCTTCAACAAGACGAGTGGCCGTGAACTTAGCCAGTTTGTCGTTACCTTCGAGCAGAGATAATCCTTTCAACATGTTCCAAACTACCATCGGTGTCTGTTGTGGATTTAGGTAGTTTGCGTATGACAAATGGCTTAGATATTTACTGACGTCGCCTGATGCGTCATACCAACCGCCGTGAACATCTGCGGTTTCGCTAGAGTTAAGTAGCGGTGCTTGGCGATCTTGTTGATCGAAAATGCCGCCGCAGCGTTGAGATTTAAAATAATGGATCACATCAGACAGCGTACGATCGAGAAGAACATGCTCTCCAATCTCAAAGTGAGATGAGCGCAAATGATCGAAGCGAAGGTAGTAGTTACCGGGAGTGTTAAATGAAGAAAAGTCGACAAGGTAAAAATGACCTTGATGCCAGTTTGCCACTTTGCCTTGCTTTTCTACTGTCAGTGTCGCAACAGTTTGGTGGCTGTCGGCACAAACCAATAAAGCAGTATAAGAAGACAGACGTGGTTGACTCGTCTGGATGATCGCTTTCTTAGGACCCAGACGCTCGTAACCAATATGGTTAGTCAGTAGCAGCATTCAATTTCTCCGGGAAACAATAAAATACAAAGGGAAAAAGGGGTCAGATTGATACCTGACCCTCGTTATGATTAATCTTCGAATAAGTAACAACGAACAAAATGGTTATCGGACAATTGAGTCACACCTGGCAGTCGCTCACGACATTTTTCTGTGGCATGAACGCAGCGTCCTGCAAATGGGCAACCGACTGATTCTGGTGTCCACAGTGGGATTTCACCTTTGTTACCTTTCAACTTCTCGTGAATTGACTTCGATGGATCGGGCACCGCTGAAACCAGTAGTTGTGTGTATGGGTGTTGCGGATCGTGGATGATTTCTTCAGTGTCTCCCCATTCAACCATGTGACCCACGTACATAACTGCAAGATCTTCAGCAATGTAACGTGCTGTCGCGATATCGTGAGTGATATAAAGCAGAGACATTTGCTTCTCAAACTTCATCTCTTCCATTAGGTTGAGAACACCAGCACGGATCGATACATCAAGCATTGATGTTGGTTCGTCAGCCAATACCACTTCTGCACCAACCGCAATGTTGCGAGCCAAGTTCACGCGTTGACGCTGACCACCAGAAAGCTGGTGCGGGAACTTTTGTGCCGTCTCTTTTGGTGGAATCAGACCAACTTGTTCCAACAAATCATACACGCGCTCTTCCAACTCTTTCTTGTTGCCCGGTGCGATCTTTTTGTGGATCAGCAGTGGGCGAGCAATATGGTGGAAGATGTTGTGTGTTGGGTTTAGCGAGCCAAATGGGTCTTGCCATACCATTTGTACGCCTTCACGGTAGGTCATCAAATCGTGTCGAGAGGTGATGTCTTGGATGTCACGCCCTTTGTATTCGATGATGCCATCCGTTGGTGCATACATTTTCGCAATCATTTTTGCGGTAGTAGATTTACCTGAACCAGATTCACCTACTACTGACAAACCGCGGCTTTTGTACATTTTGAAAGATACGTCGTTGATTGCACGCATCTTAGATTGTTTGATTGAGTTACTGTTTAAAGGGAAGTCTTTAACGACATTTTTACCTTCAATCAGCAGTTCGCCGAATTGTTTGCTCATAATTCTCTCCAGTGTAATTTTCTTCTTAGCTAGCGTTATTTTTTGTTGTTAAACCTTAGCTTGAGCAATGGTGTCGCCGTACAAGTGGCAGTTTGAGAGACGACCAGGTTCTATTTGACGTAGCTGAGTTGGTACTCTTGTACAAGCTTCATGGACGCGGTCACAGCGAGCTTGGAAACGGCAGCCTTGTGGAACTTCTAATAAGTTCAGAGGGTTGCCCGGAATACCAGTTAATTTGGTCTTAGGACCAGTTAGTGGAGGGAAAGAGCTACCCAAACCTTTGGTGTAAGGGTGGTAAGGACTTTCCAAAATTTGCTTAGAAGGCGCGACTTCAATCAACTCGCCCGAGTACATGATGCCGATGCGGTCAGAGAACTCGACCATCAATGACAAGTCATGGGTGATGAACAGAATCGAGAAGCCAAATTCTTCTTTAAGTGCGTAAATCTTTTGCAGGATTTCGCGTTGAACCACAACGTCTAGCGCTGTTGTTGGTTCATCCATGATGATCATTTTTGGATTCAGAGCCAAAGCGATAGCGATAACCAGACGCTGACGCATACCACCAGAGAACTGGTGCGGGTAATCGCTCAGACGACTAGGGTGGATATCTACGATTTCCAACAGACCTTCTGCACGTACTTTTGCTTGAGCGCGAGTCATGTTGGTGTGGCGCATAATGACGTCACAGAACTGCTCTTCCATCGTTAGTACTGGGTTCAAAGCGTTCATCGCACTTTGGAATACCATCGACATTTCGCTCCAGCGGAACGCTTGCATGCGTTCATCGCTGTATTTGAGGATATCTTCACCATTGAAAATAACCTCACCACCTGTGATAAACGCTGGCGGCTTATGAAGGCGCATTAGCGAGAAAGCAACAGTGGATTTACCACAGCCAGATTCACCAGCCAGACCGAATACTTCGCCTGGTGCAATGTCGAAGCTAACGTTGTTACATGCGCGGACATCGCCCGCGTCTGTAATGTAGTCTACGCATAGGTTACGGATAGAAATTAGTGGTGCAGTCATGATTATTTATCTCCGCTCCATAGTGCATTTTGTGGTGCCAATTCTGGCTCACGCTCTTTCTTGTCTTGTGCTGCCATTTTCTTCCAGCGCTTCATGCCTTTGTGAGAACGAAGTTGTGGGTTAGCAATTTCATCTACTGCAAAGTTCAGTAGAGCAAGACCAGTAACCAATAGAGTCAGTGCAATACAAGGAGCTAGCACTTCCCACCATGCTCCGATAAGCATTGCTGATGAAGTTTGTACGTTGTACAGCATGATGCCCCAACTGATGGTATTGGCATCGCCTAGACCTAGGAACGAGATGACGGCTTCTGTGTTGATTGCTAGCATTACCGAACCGATGAAGCTTGCGCCTACGATTGGGATAAGGTTTGGCAAAATCTCAACGAAGATGATGCGAATGGATGATTCACCAAGAACCTCTGCTGCTTTAACGAACTCTTTCTCGCGTAGTGCCATGGTTTGAGCTCGCACAACACGTGCACCCCAAGCCCAGGAGGTACCGGCGATAATCAATGCAATGGTGAGCGGTCCAGCCTCTCCGATGAAGGCTGCGAGTACAAAGAGCAATGGTAATTGTGGGATTACCAGCATAATGTTCATTGCAGCACTCAATACGTCATCGACACGACCGCCGAAGTAACCCGCTGAGATACCAATAACTGTTGCTAAGAAACACACGATAATACCCGCGCCGAAACCAACACCCAGCGATACTCGAGCGCCGTAAGCAACTTGAGACCAGATATCACGCCCCATACGAGATGTACCTAGAACGTGGTCTGCTTTTTTCGACATCAGCAGCGTGCGACGATCATCTGCTAGGTTTTTTGCAACCCAGCCATCAGGGTTATTTTGTGCTTGTTTTACAACAAAACCAGGGTATTCATGTGGGTTACCAGTGCGCTTATCTGGCGCATGTTGAGTAATCAAAGGTGCAGCTACTGCTACAAAGATGAATACCGAGATAATTGCCAAACCAACACGTGCGAACGCGTTACCTAAAATCAGTTTAAATAGTTCTTTCATGATTATTTGCCTCCCTTACGTAGGCGAGGGTCTAGAATCATGTACAGCATGTCAGCCATTAGGTTGAAGCAAAGCATGAACATCGTCATGATGATTAGCTGACCTTGAAGTACTTGGTAGTCACGTGCGTGAATTGCGTTAAGAAGAACCGTACCTAGACCTGGGTAGTTGAAGATCATTTCGATGATTAGCTGACCACCGATTGCCATACCTAGAGACATTGAAAGTGCGGTTACACTTGGTAGTAGTGCGTTACGAGCTGCGTAGTTGAATACCACACGGTTTTCACTCAGACCCTTACCTTTTGCCATCGTGATGTAGTCTTCAGCAAGAAGGTTGATCATGTTGTTACGCATGTTTACTAGGAAGCCACCGATCTGAACAATCGTCGCACAGAACAATGGAAGAATAGCGTGGTAACCAACGTCTTTTAGGAACTCCCAGCTTGTCCAATCTGGCACAGTACCCGGGGTGTATGCGTAGCCTGATGGGAACCACTTAAGACCGATGGCAAAGATGAACAGTGCTAGCATCGCGATTACCATTTGTGGAATCGCCTGAACAATAAGTGTGCCCGGTGTTACGAATGCGTCGTATCGGCTACCACGTTTCCAAGCTGCGAAGATACCTAGTACAGAAGCAATCGAGAACGATAGCACTACTGCAGTACCTGCTAGGAACAATGACCAACCGAATGCACCACCTAGTAGAGAGTTAACTGAAAGCGGGTAGAACTGGATAGAAGTACCTAGCTCCCAGCTTAGAATGTTTTTGATGTATGACAGGTACTGAATGTAAATTGGACCATCTACGAAACCTAGCAGCTCTTTCATTGCTGCGATTCGCTCTGGCGTTACCTGTACTGATGCGTTAGCAAACATCATGGTAACTGGGTCACCAGGCATTGCTCGCGGAATAATGAAGTTTAACGTCGCTGCAACCAAGAGCGCGACAAGATAGAACGACAAACGTCTTAAAAAATAACCCATAACTCACACCTTACTCACCCAGATTTTTTCCCTGTTTCTGGTTTCAGGTCGCTCCTAGCTAAATTTAGAGCGAAAAATCCCCTGACGACGAGCGCCATATGTTGGTTTGGTCACAAAGGGATTTTTATAGGCGGCACACGGGATGTGTGCCGCTAGAAATGAACTTCTACTTATTTAACTGGTTTTAGGTCCAGTACGTGAAGTAGACGCTCTGGGATACCAGCCCAAATGTTTGGACGGCCCTTAGGATTTTCTTCGTTCCACCAACCAGTGAAGCGAGTTGTGTTGTATTGGTACATGTAAGCACCAGACATCACAGGGATAGTAACTTGGTCTTGAGCGATGATTTGCTGAATACCGTGAGCGATTTCTAGCTGCTCTTGCTTGTCAGCTGTCTTGTAGAAGCTGTTTAGAAGACCATCTAGCTTGTCGTTCTTGTAGAAGTGCATCGCGAAGCGAGGCATACCGTCACCAGATTGTAGTGCTGAGTTGTAAGCACTGTTCCAGTAAGTGTATGGGTCTGCACCGTGGAAGTAGTTGGTGTACGCAACGTCGTAAGTACCTTCAAGCATTGCTTGGTTGTACACAGAGAAGTCTGGTGTACGAGCACGTGCTTTGATGCCTACTTCTGCAAGTTGCTCAACAGCAAGCTGTACAGTGTTGTTGAAGTCAGTCCAACCGTTTGGAGATTGGATCAGTAGCTCGAAAGACTTACCAGATGGCGTATCAACGAAACCGTCTTTGTTTACATCTTTAAAGCCAGCTTTCGCTAGAAGCTTCTTAGCACCTTCAGCGTTGTACGAGTTGTAACCTTTGTACTTGTCGTGAGTCTTCTCGTCAGACCAAGCTTCGAATGCATAGCCAAGACCTGATGCGAAGTCGTTCACTGTACCGCCGCCGTAGAATGCGATATCAATGATAGTTTGACGATCAAGAGCCATAGAGAATGCGCGACGGAAGTCAACGTTAGTTAGTGCTTCGTGCTTCGCTGCATCTGGGTTCTTGAAGTTAACTACGAACGCTTGAGTACCTGCTGGCGGGTACCAGTAGTGGTGTTTAGGACTTGCTGCTGCGTAAGTGCGGTCGATGTCTGGAACGAATGAAGAAGTCCAGTCCATTTCGCCGTTAACAATCTTACCTAGGAACTGGTCGTTGTTCGCGATTTGAGGAACACGCAAACAGTCAACGTCTAGGTTAGCTGCATCCCAGTAGTTCGGGTTTTCACACTGGATGTATAGTTGCGGAGTGAAAGTGTCGATCTCTGTAAACGGACCAGTACCTACTGGGTTCTCGTTCGTGAACGTTGAAGGATCTTTTACTTTGCTCCATACGTGCTTAGGTACGACTGGTACTTTAGCAATTTCGTAAGGAACGTTTGAGTTTGCTTCGCTTAGACGGAACTTAACTTTGTAATCGTTAACTTTCTCTACGCCAGTAACCCAAGAGTTGATACCAGATTGGTCTAGTTCTGGCTTCTCTTTTACTAGGTTGAAAGAGTAAACAACGTCATCAGCGGTAAACGCTTGACCGTCAGACCATTTCACGCCTTTACGAATGTCGAAAGTTACGCTCATTAGGTCGTCAGACATTTGGAAGTTTTCTGCTAGACGGAATACTGGCGTGTTGCCGTGCATTTCGTTGAAAACAACTAGTGGCTCGTAGATAAAGTCAGTAGTTGTGTGCAGGTTTGTTGCACCCAAGAAAGGGTTAAAGTTACGAACAAAAGTTGTAAACTCTTTAGGGTGGATAGTCAGTTCACTGCGCTCAGCGGCTGTAGCTACTGATGCGAAACCTGTAGTAGCCGTTGCAATAATTGCTGTTGCTAGTGCTGTTTTTTTAATATTGGCAAGCATAGCTGTTCCTTACTATTTGCTTTCATTTCACTAATGGAATTGAATGTCATCAATTGATAAACACTCTCCAAGGCCCACCTCTTCGCTTCACTGTAATTTGCGTCGCTCTAAGAGTGGCCTGTAGGCCTTAGGCAGGAGTAAGAAAACACCTTATCCACAAAATAATCAAACTCGATTCCCGTTAAAAACGTTAAAAACCATACCAACTCCGTCATAAACGTCATTTTGCTCGTTTTTAAGTCATCCAAGGCTAAAAAATAAACGTTGATATGCGTCGCAGTTTATATCCGCTTTAATATTGTGTGTTAGTGTTCACTTACTTAATTGTGTAGTCATGTAGAGGCTTTTCTGCGGTTGTATTGCATTGGGGATCTGGCTCACACCTGAAATTTTTGTTAATTAACTAGGTGAAATTTAATCTGCCGTTCTGTTGTGATTGACTTCGCAATCTGTATCAAATGTTGCTCAATTTTCCCTTGTTGAGGAAAAATAAGTGCGTTTTAACAGCAAAAATGGGCTGCTGATTATGCTTTTTTTATTCAGGAAAGGAAGTGTTTTAAAGGTACTTTTTAAGAAAATTTACGGTAAGGAATGAGCAAGGAATAACATGACTTGAATTGTTTCTACAAATGCCGTTGCTTTTGGTTTTGATAGCTTGCTTCCAGCTTCTTATACGTTAATTGCTCAGTCCCATCGCTGCTCTGTAAGCTCCATTGCTTGCTTCTTACGGTGAGTATGGAGAAGCATTACTGCGCAATGGATAATGGCAGGGATAAAAAAGCCCCGCCTAAGTGGCTGGGCTAGTATTTGCTGTTTGGTATTAACTTGTAAGGAGCCTTTGCATTTTATCGCGTTGCGCTTCAATGTAAGCTCGTTCAGGGCTTTGTTCTTTACAGTGCTCAAGAATGAACTCGATTGAGCTTAGAACCGTTCTCCAGCGCGGTGTTTTTGGTAATGTCTCAATGCGCATGTATTTATCGAGTGTCCGAGTTTGCAACGTACTGCGGTCGAGGTAGACACGCCATAAACCACTTTGCTCCGCAAAAGCAAACTTAGTTTCTCCAGTCACTGATTCCCAGTATTCCAATGCATGAGTCATCGTATCGACCAACACTTCGCGCATCAGCTCTTGTTTATCTTTCTTGTTCCCCAATGCTTTATCTGCAAGGCGAGTAAACTCACCGCCAAGTTCTTTCAGCTTCTGCAATTGGTCTTTATCACCATCAAACGCATAACTTGATAGAACTTCAACCGCGGTTTCTAGATTATGGATACGAGCTGCGTTTGCACCACCGCCTACGTTAAAGATGTACATAACATCTAGACCAGAGCCTTCAGGTAATTTGAGAATGTCTGCTTCAATGTTTTGACGAATATCTTCGATGTAAATATCAATCTTGCCACAGTAATGTGGTTGTTTAACTGTCAGGAATTTAGGTGCAATAAGTTCATCTGCCGAAGAGCGTTTTAACTGCTCTAAGCTGCGTTTAAATAGCTTACATGCCGCTTCATTTGCAAAGCGAATACGTTGATCCTCGCGAAGGCAAATAATGGCTTCAGGTGCTGATTCTAGCTGTTCTAATAATCGACCTTGAGTCTCAAGCAAGCTAGCTTCTACTTCAGCACGCTGGCGCAGCTCCGATTCCAGTAACTTGTTCTCGATGTGGCGCATTTCTGCTTTACTTGCAGTCAAGTGCGCTTGAATACGTGCGGCGAGTTCCTGCTTATTGAATGGCTTGGTTAAGTAGTCATTCGCACCTGCTTCGAAGCCTCTTACTCGATCTTCTGTCTGACTTAAGGCCGTCAACATAATGATCGGAAGCTCTGCGTGATCATAGGTCTCTCGAAGCTCACTACATACTTGATAGCCGCTCATGCCTGGCATCATGATATCGAGTAGAAGCAACTCTGGTTTTTCTTGCTCGATTAAAGCAAGTGTTTCAGGACCATCAGAAATAGTGCGTACGCGGTAGCCTTCAAGCCTTAGGAAGCTTTCAAGAACGCGTAAGTTAACCGGTTCGTCATCAGCAACATACAACAGCGGACCATCAGGGTTCTCTGGTAATGATAAGTCGTCGTTGTTTTCAAAGTTCGCTTCTGGAATTTGGAAGTGTCCACGCGCCGCAAGGCTCTGTGTTGCTTGAATCTCTTCTTCATTAGCAAGTGGCAGAGTAAAGCTAAATGTAGTGCCGACCATTGGTTGACTACTTACATATAACGATCCACCCATCAATTCGATTAGTTGACGGCTGATTGATAAACCCAAACCAGCGCCTTGACGGTAGCGACTAGCGTCTTGGCCGGCTTGAATTAAAGGTTCAAAGATATGTTCAAGATGTTCAGCCGGGATCCCCTGACCAGTATCAACCACTTGTACGCGGACTTGATCGTCCACGACGGTGGCAGAAATTACGATCTTACCTTCAGAAGTATATTTAATTGCATTACCAATTAGGTTGTACAGTACTTGTTCCAAGCGTTGTGGATCGGCAGACACCGCTTTTAGATCGGCAGGGACCTGATTAATGATACGAATCGTCTTGTTACCTAGTAGATGACTTGAAAGCTCAAGCACTAAGCGAGTCGCACTTGCTAGGCTCACTGCCGATTTTTGGATATCCATGCTGCCATAGCGCATCTTGTGGTAATCCAATAAATCGTCAACAAGATTTGCCAAACGTTGACCACTTTTGATGATGATATCCAATTGGTATTTTTGACTCGCAGGAATTGCACCATTAGCACCAGATACTAAAGTCTCTGCAATGCCGACCATACCGTGTAATGGTGTACGTAACTCGTGAGAGGTTGTCGCTAGGAATTCATCTTTCAGCTTATCTGCCAACTGCAATTCTTCGTTTTGCTTTTGGATCAATTTGATGTTGCTTTCTAGCTCTTCGTTTTGCTGCTTAATGGTTTGGATCTTTTCTCGAATTGAGCGTTGCATGCGCTCAAAGCTGATCGCGAGTCGACCGATTTCATCTTTACGCTCTGTATTAAAGGTCGTTTCGTCCAGATCACCAGCAGATACTTTCTCTGCTGCCCAAGTCAGCTTAAGAAGCGGGGAGGTGATGAAATTAGATAAGTAGTGTGAGGCGATCACAACCAAGATGATCGCAATCAGCATCGCAATAACAAACAGCTTCTCGAGCTGGTGGACTCGAGCAAAGGCTTCTTTTTCTGGAAGTTGTACGACAATCGCCCAAGTTAGACCGCGAGTTTCAATTGGCGCAAATGCCGCAATCATCTCTTCGCCCAAGCGGTTGCTGTAAGTACCTACTTCTGTGTCGCCTGCGAGTGCTTTATCGACAATCTCTAAGCTGTTTTGGATTTCTTCCTGTTTGGTGTTAATGGTTCGAGGTTTATGATCGCTGCCCACTAGTAAGGTTTCAATCGAGGAATCGCGGTTGATTTCAGCAATAAGCTTAGTTATGCCGTTGTTTGGTAAGCGGAACATCGCATAGCTGTGCAGGTAGCCTTGTTGGACAATCGGTGCGCCGAGCCAAGCGACTTGTTTACCGTTTTCGATATCAAAGTCAGACACGACAACTGGCGTGTAATCTTCATTAACCTTACGACGTGCACTCACATCTTCAGACAAACGTTTAAAGGTGCGCCCTAGCGCCGTATCTTTGTAGCGTCCTGTCAGTAGGTTAGTGCCATAGTTGTCGTCTTTATTGATTGAGTAAGTGACATTACCATCGATATCAACCAATAAAATGTCATTAAAATCAGATCGCTTTAACAGCTCTAGGTATGCCCAGTGGTAACGTTTGTGCAATAGGCGGTAACGTTCGCTGCCAACGTAGTTAGATGATTCTGGTAAAATCGAGGTTTTGATTTGATCGCCACTGCCTTTGATATAGCGCTGCTGTGCGTTTTCTCTGGCTTCATCAATATCGTGACCCAAGCGACTAAACGCATTGACCAAACCGTAGAATCGTCCGCCGCTGGCGTAAGCAAGTTCGGAGCGTACGAAGCCCATGACTTCAGTCTCTTGAGCTGCAAAGTAGTCGATGATTTGTTGTTGTTTGGTATCACGAACTGAAAGAAGGTGCGATGTGCTTTGTTCTTGAAGATCTTTACTGTGTGATTGCAGGAAGAAAATCGCAGTTATCGTCAGTGGCGTGATACTAAGAACCAAAAACGCGGTCATTAGCGTGCTTTGCAGGCGCTTAAATTTCTGCTTTTTGTAGAATTTAAACATGGATAAGATTACAACTCATAAAAGGGCAGCGACCAATTTACTGGGGCTTGCCAAGGTTCTCGTTAAAAACGGACAAGAAGTTAAATTCGATAGAATTAACAAAATTAACGAGTTTTTTTTCTTTGACAAGAAAGTTGATTGGAAAGCGTGGGGAGAGACGCAGTTTTTCGTTGAGTTGAATGAATTTTGGCAAAGGTTTGCGCAGGATTTCACCTGCGCAAAGAGAGATTAGGATTTTTTCGCGTAGTATATCGAGAATTTATTGGTCTTATTTAGCGTCTCGCAATTATTGAATGCTTGCTCAATAATTGGTGGGTATTTTAAGAAGCTGTTTGCCACAATCACCATTTCACCCTGTTTAGTCATGTATTGTGGTGCTTGACCCAAGAGTGTTTCCGCCGCGTTGTAGTTTGTATCTAGACCACTGTGAAATGGCGGATTACTGACGATAAAGCGATAATCTTTTGCCGTATCGGAATAGATGTCTGAAGCAAACACACGTCCAGTTATGCCATTCGCTTCTAATGTTGCTTGGCTTGATGTGATGGCATAAGCGTTAATATCACACATCTCAATCGCGATATCTGGGTTGGCTTTTGCCATGAATGCACCCAGCACTCCTGCACCACAGCCAAAATCGAGCACCTTGCCAGATAGTTTAGGTAAAGTCTCAAGCAGTAATCGACTGCCTAAATCAAACTCACCATGGCTAAATACACCAGGAAGGCTCTTAACCGTAAGTGATTGCTCACCCAAAGTGACGGTGTAGGATTTAAACCAATCTGCTTGATTGAAAGGCTTTGGCTGGTTAAGGCAAGTACCCCAGTAGAATGAGCAACGGCGAGCTGAGTCGTACTTGTTCACTGGACCGTACTCTTTGAACATTTTCTCAATGCTCTTGATACCTGAACGGTTCTCACCAACGACGACGATTTCTGTATTGATGCCAAGTTTCGCCATCAACATTGCCAGCAAGTATTCTGCCTCAGATTTAGCTTTTGGCCAGTACAGAAGCACCATGTCTGCTTGTGTCTCAATATCAAACTCTGAGCCAAAGTGGCTCTTCACCTTGTTCGATGTGCGAATTTGACGGTAGTAGCTGTAGTTAGAAGTAAAAACCTCCACTGACTCACAATGAGCCACTAACTCGAGAGGAAATAGATCTTCAACTTCACCAGCGACTAAAACGTGTTTTCCGTTAAAGTACTCAAGTTGGCGCTGAGCTATTTGGCTAGGAGCAATATAAGCAGACATAAATTTGGTTCATCAGAAATAATTAGGGGCAGATTTTCGCACAATCTGCCCCAAGCTTGAAGTGATTAAGCAGCGACTAACTGTTGTCTTGTTGGTTGAGGAAATCCTTAAACTCTTCTTCGTAGATGTTAAACAACACCATGGTGACGGCAAAAATCAGTGGACCGTAGATAAGACCGATCAAACCAAATAGATGCAAACCACCCAATAGAGAGAAAAATATCATTAGCGTGTTCATACCTGCGCTGCCTTGCATTAGCAGAGGGCGTAATAGGTTGTCGATAGAGCCGACTACCACGACACTCCATACCGTCAAGAAGATTGCCCAAGTGGTGTCACCGGTTAAGAACAAGTACGCTGCGGCTGGAATCCAAATTAGTGCTGTGCCAACTACAGGGATAAATGATGCAAAGCCCATCATGGTTCCCCAGAATAAACCAGGGAAGCCTGCAAGCCACATACCGATACCACCAGCAAAGCCTTGAGCAATCGCGGTTAAGAATGACCCCATTACAGCGGATTTCGAGACTTGTTCAATCTCGGTCAGAATTTTGTCTTCTTGGCTGCGTGAGAGGGGCAGAATATGACGCATTGCTGAAATGATCTTGTCGTGGTCACGTAACAGGAAGAACAAAACGAACAACATTAGGAAAAAATCCATTAGGAAGTTCGTTGCATCACCCAGGATTTTTGCGCTTATAGCTACAAGGTTTGAACCAAATGATGTTGCGAATTGCCCGATCTTTTCTGCGATGGCTTGTGGTTCGATTTTGTCGAAAGGTAAGTACTCATTAACCAACGCTAAACCTTTGACTACCCAAGGATGTTGGAAAATATCTTGGATGCCACCATTGGTTACCCACTTGTAGGTATTTTGCGAAAATACCGAACCTTGCTGCACGATAGCGGCAAAAACAAATAGTAATGGAATCACGATAATAAAGGTTAAAACCACACAAGAGAGCAGTGAGACCAAGTTTTTGTGATTAGGTAGTTTTCGTTCAAACCATTCATGTATTGGGAACATGAGCAGTGAAATGATAAACGCCATGACGATCGAGTTGATGTAAGGTTCGACCAACAAATAGCAGGCAAAAGCAGCGGCGAGCAGCGCAACAACTAGCACTCGATGACTCGACGTGATTTTTACATTATTCGGCATGTGATTAATCCAAATTACGGAATATTTACGTTTACGCCTTATACCACAGCGCAAAATCTTTATTACTTTGCACCGACGATTCTTTCAAGCTTATGACATAGCTGAATTGGGAAGGTGCAGTTGACCTTGTTATAATGACCACAAATCAGGTGGTTATCAATCAAGAGATGGAAAAATGGGTTGTTGTAACAGCGATAAGAAATGCCAGAGCGAAAAGAAGGCCAGACGCATTCCTTGGTTTGGGATTGTTCTTGGGATTCTTGCCATCTTAGTCATCTTTAATTGGCAAGCATAATTCAAATAATAAAAAAGGACCTCGAAGGTCCTTTTTTTGGAATTTATGTTCTGGTAAGGAACGCTTATTTTGATTCTTCTGCCAGAATTGCGAAACAACGATCCGCAGCTTCTAGTGTTGCGTCGATTTCTTTTGAACCGTGAGCAAGAGAAGTAAAGCTTGCTTCGAATGCTGATGGTGCAAGGTATACACCGTGTTTTAGCATTAGGTGGAAGAAACGCTTAAAGCGCTCGACATCGCACTTAGTCACGTCTTCGTAGCACGTTACGGTTTCTTGGTCAGTGAAGAAGAAACCAAACATGCCACCCACTTGGTTTACTACCATTGGGATGCCGTGTTTTTCAGCAAGAGCTTTGAAGCCTTCAGCAAGTTGTTTGGTTTTTGCAGCAAGACGTTTCTCGTTACCTTCTTCTTTTAGCAGGTTCAAACATGCAAAGCCTGCCGCCATTGCTACTGGGTTACCGGAAAGTGTGCCCGCTTGGTATACAGGACCTGTTGGCGCAACATATTGCATGACTTCTTTACGACCACCAAAAGCACCCACAGGCATACCGCCACCGATCACTTTACCTAGTGTCGTTAGATCTGGTTTGATGTTGTAGTGTGCTTGCGCGCCACCTAGAGCTACACGGAAGCCTGTCATTACTTCATCAAAAATCAGTAGAGCACCTTCTTGGTCACAGATTTCGCGTAGACCTTCGTGGAAGCCTTCTACTGGAGGGATACAGTTCATGTTGCCCGCTACTGGCTCAACGATGATACATGCGATTTCGCCTTTGTTTGCGGCGAATAGTTCACGTACTGAATCTAAGTCGTTGAATGTTGCCGTTAGTGTGTGCTTCGCAAAATCGGCAGGAACGCCAGGAGAACTTGGTTGACCTAGAGTTAGTGCACCTGAACCTGCTTTTACTAGCAAGCTGTCTGCGTGACCATGGTAACAGCCTTCGAACTTCATGATCTTGTCACGACCAGTAAAGCCACGAGCAAGACGGATAGCACTCATTGTTGCTTCCGTACCAGAACTTACCATGCGGATTTGTTCCATAGATGGCACTAGCTCAGATACAAGCTCGGCCATGGCAATTTCCATTTCAGTTGGCGCACCGAAACTTAGACCGCGTTGTGCAGCATCGATAACTGCTTCACGGATAACTGCGTGGTTGTGACCTAAAATCATAGGACCCCAAGAGCCAACGTAATCAATGTACGCTTTACCATCGGCATCAAAAATCAGGGCACCGTCTGCTCGTTCGATAAATAGCGGAGAACCGCCAACGCCGTTGAATGCACGAACTGGTGAGTTCACACCGCCAGGAATGGTTTGCTGAGCCTTTTGATATAGCTCTGATGATTTGGTCATGGGGTTATCCTCTTTTGATTGCTCGGACCAAGTGGAGCGCATTGTACCTAGCTAATCTCAAGTTAGAAACGTTTTGGGTAATTTATGTGTTGTCTGGCGGTGTAATCTTACATATCAGCATCTGATCTAAAGAATCGTCGGTGAATACTTGAACGAGTTGGTCAGGTATTGGATAATCGCTCTAATTAGCACAAATTTGACGTCTCGCTACAGGCTTGACGCATTACACGAGTGAGAGAGGTCTTCGTGAGCGAAGTAAACGTACCATTGTCTTTTTCTGATGCAGCAGCATCACGCGTTAAAGCGCTGATTGCGGAAGAAGAAAACCCAGCACTGAAGTTACGCGTATACATTACTGGCGGCGGCTGTAGCGGTTTCCAATATGGCTTCACATTTGATGAGAGCGTAAATGAAGGTGATACTACGATCGAAAACAGTGGCGTAACACTGGTTGTAGACCCAATGAGCCTGCAATACTTAATCGGTGGCGTGGTTGATTACACAGAAGGTTTAGAAGGAGCTCGCTTCTTCGTTAATAACCCAAATGCGACGACAACCTGTGGTTGTGGTGCATCATTCAGTGTGTAATTAATACGACAACAGGCAGCCAATCGGCTGCCTGAGTTTTACGTAGCAGGAAGTCACGTAAACGCCCCCTCGCTTTCATGATGAAGTGGGGGTAAAAATAAAAAGGACTTTATATGTCTGGAACTTCTTTCGGACGTCGTTTTGTCGAACGTCCATGGCTAGTCTCTCTAACGCTTGTTATCGCTTTGGCTGCTTGGCTCGCAATGGGTCAATTCAATGCACAAGACGAATCGGTCTCTTCTCCATCCTCTCAATCAGATGATACGCCTGTCGCAAAGGTGATGTTCAACTCTTTTGAAGCACAACCAACCAGTAAAACGATTGAACTTTACGGTCGAACTGCGCCGAATCGGCAAGCTCGTTTAGGGGCAGAAGTCGCAGGTAAGATTGTGAGCTTGAACGTGCAAAAAGGACAAAGTGTTAAACAAGGGCAGGTGATTGCCAACATTGATGAGCGCGATCTAGATATTCAACTTAAACGCGCCAAAGCAATGCTGCGTGTAAAAGAAAAAGAATTTAAAGCCGCGGAATCTTTGAAGAATAGAGGGTTGCAAGGTGAAGTTGCTTTTGCCACTGCTCAAGCGGCACTTGTCGATGCCCGAGCAAACTTAAGCAATGTTGAAACTGCACTTAAAAATACCAAAGTAAGAGCCCCTTTTGACGGCATTCTGGACCATCGATTCGTTGAAGTGGGAGATTTCGTTGGCGTCGGCGACCCAATAGCCACTGTAATTGACTTAGAGAAGTTAGTCATTGAAGCGGATGTGAGTGAACGTCATATTCAGTATTTAAAACAAGGTCAGCAAGCCGATGTTAGAACCATTGATAACATCCATCATCAAGGCACCATTCGTTATATTGGGCGCGTATCTTCAACTTCGACCAACACATTCCCTATAGAAATCGAGATTGATAATCGAGAGAGTGCGATGCCTGCGGGTGTCAGTGCTGAAGTGGTACTGTCGCTAAGTGAAGTTCTGGCAGTGAAAGTGACCGCAGCCATGTTGGCGTTAGATGAAGAAGGCAATCTTGGTATCAAAACGCTTCGTGATCAGCATGTTCACTTTGTGCCTATCCAACTGGTCAAAGCTGAGAAAGACGGTGTCTGGTTATCCGGCTTAGGAGACCAAGTTGACATCATTGTGCTTGGACAAGGCTTTGCACGTGATGGCGACTTAGTGATGGCGACAAAAGTCGACGATGCCATTGAAGCTGCGAACCAGCAATAAGGAGGCAATATGTTTGCTTTGATTGATGCTGCGTTATCGCGTGCACGTACCATGCTTACATTGTTGGTGATGATTTTGATTGCCGGAGTGATCACCTACATTACGATTCCGAAAGAGTCGAGCCCCGACATTACCATCCCTATTATCTATGTTTCGGTTAGTCACCAAGGTATTTCCCCGACCGATGCGGAGCGCTTATTGGTTCGTCCGATAGAGCAAGAACTTCGTTCAATAGAAGGCGTTAAGGAGATGACCGCGATTGCTTCAGAGGGACATGCGTCGGTTACTCTAGAGTTCAGTGTCGGCGTTGACTTAGCTGAAGCTATGGCTGATGTTCGTGATGCGGTGGATCTTGCTAAACCTAAATTGCCTGAAGACAGTGATGAGCCAACAGTTAACGAAGTAACATTCGCATCTGAAGAGCCTGTCCTCACTCTGGTTCTGTATGGCACAGTCCCTGAGCGTACAACAGTACAAATCGCACGAGCTTTACGTGATAAGTTAGAAAGCTATCGTCAGGTATTGGAAGTCGATATTGCGGGGGATCGCGAAGATATCGTTGAGATCGTGGTCGATCCGTTATTGATGGAAAGTTACGGTTTGGATCAAGCCGATATCTACAATTTGATTGCTTTAAACAACCGAGTGGTTGCTGCTGGCTTTGTCGATACTGGTTATGGTCGCTTCTCGGTTAAAGTCCCTTCCGTATTTGATTCGTTAAAAGATGTATTAGAACTACCGATCAAGGTAAATGGCAAAGAGGTGATCACTTTTGGTGATGTCGCGACAGTGCGCCGAGCCTTCCGTGACCCTGAAAGTTTTGCTCGTTTAGATGGTGAACCAGCGGTGGTGCTCAATGTGAAAAAGCGTGCCGGTGAAAACATCATAGAAACGGTTGAGCTCGTTAAACAAGTTCTGATTGAAGCGCAAAAGCAGACTGGTTGGCCGAATAACCTGCAAGTTAAATACACTTGGGATCAGTCTGATGACGTTAAGCTGATGCTTAGCGATCTGCAAAACAACATTCTGTCTGCAATTATTCTGGTCGTTATTGTCATCATTGCCATTCTGGGTGTTCGAACGGCACTGTTAGTTGGTATTTCTATTCCGGGCTCTTTCTTAACTGGCTTATTGGTGTTGTCGGTTTTTGGTTTGACCGTCAACATCGTGGTGCTATTCGCACTGATTATGGCTGTAGGCATGTTAGTCGATGGTGCCATTGTTGTTACGGAATTTGCTGATAGGCGGATGCAAGAGGGCACACCACGTAAAGAAGCATATAGGGATGCAGCAAAACGTATGGCATGGCCGATTACTGCTTCTACAGCAACCACTTTGGCAGCGTTTGCACCACTGCTATTTTGGCCGGATATTACTGGTGAGTTCATGAAATACTTACCATTAACTCTCATTGCAACCCTCAGTGCTTCGCTAATGATGGCATTACTTTTCGTCCCTGTGATTGGTGGAATCATTGGTAAGCCTCAAGTCGTCGATGCACAGCGTCAGCAAGAGATGGTTGACCTGCATAATGGTGAATTTGATAAAGCGACAGGCATTACCAAGCTTTATTACCAAACCCTGTCTATCGCGATCCGACATCCATTGAAAGTGTTACTCAGCGCAATTTTGCTCGCGGGTGGTGTTGGTTTTACTTACAACAAAGCCGGCTTAGGTGCGGAGTTCTTTCCTGAAGTGGATCCCGCCTTCTTTACGGTCAAAGTTCGTTCTTATGGTGATTTGTCGATCAATGAGAAAGACATCGTAATGAAAGAAATTGAGAAAGTAATGCTAGGGCATGATGAGTTTGAAAGCGTCTACACACGTACTGGTTCCGATTCAAATGATGGTGATGAGATTGGTCAAATTCAGATCACGCCGGTGGATTGGCAATATCGCCGTAAAGTCAAAGATATTATTGAGGAACTTAAGCAAACCACCAATCAATTCTCCGGTGTTGAGTTGGAATACAAATTCCCCGATGCAGGACCACCAGTTGAGCATGATCTCGTGATTGAAATGTCGGCGCAAAACTCAAGTATCGATCAATTGGACAGTGCCGCCAAAATGGTTCGTTACTGGGCTGATCGTAACCCTGCGTTAACTAACTTAAGTGATACAACGAATAAAGAAGGAATTGATTGGCAGATTGATATCCGCAGAGACGATGCTTCTCGCTTTGCGGCCGATGCAACTTTGGTTGGAAACACCGTTCAGTTTGTTACCAACGGTTTGAAGATTGGTGATTATC
Source organism: Vibrio sp. Y29_XK_CS5 (assembly GCF_024181835.1). Classification (NCBI taxonomy): domain Bacteria; kingdom Pseudomonadati; phylum Pseudomonadota; class Gammaproteobacteria; order Vibrionales; family Vibrionaceae; genus Vibrio; species Vibrio sp. Y29_XK_CS5. Next base: position 211,692 of record NZ_JAMZAM010000006.1, on the reverse strand, counting down.
TTCCGGATGATGCCGATGAAGAAGTCGATATCTTAGTACGTTATCCGCAAGATAAGCGTGATATTGGGCGTTTTGATCAGCTGAGAGTGAAAACGGCTGCGGGCTTAGTACCGATTACTAACTTTGCTCAAATTAAACCGGATCATAAGCAGGATACGATTCGCCGAGTTGATGGGCGCCGAGTGGTAAATATCAAAGCGGATATGGTTGAGGGGTATAACCTCGCACTGGAGCTACCAAAGATAACGGCGGAAGTGGCGCAATTGGGTTTACCTGCTGGGATTGAGTTTAAAATTCGTGGGCAAAACGAAGAGCAAGAGAACTCTTCCGCTTTCTTGCAAAATGCTTTTATGGTTGCTCTTGGTGTGATGGCGCTTATTTTGATTACTCAGTTTAATAGCTTCTATCAAGCCTTTTTGATCCTAAGTGCAGTGCTTTTCTCTACGGTCGGTGTGTTTGCTGGATTGCTGATTTTCCAAAAGCCATTCGGCATTATTATGTCGGGCATTGGGGTGATCGCACTGGCCGGGATTGTTGTGAACAACAATATTGTATTGATAGATACTTACAATCAGATGCGTAAACGAGGGCTAGAAAAGTCAGAGGCAATTTTGCGTACCGGAGTACAGCGTCTGCGACCTGTATTGTTGACCACAGTAACGACGATACTTGGCTTGCTGCCAATGGTGCTAGAGATGAACATCGACTTAGTTAACCAGAAGATTGAATTTGGTGCACCGAGTACGCAGTGGTGGTCTCAATTAGCAACTGCAGTTGCAGGTGGGCTCGCATTTGCAACCGTGTTAACTCTAGTGCTTACTCCATGTTTATTGATGCTAGGTAGAGAGCACAATATTGATGAACCTGAACCTGAAACAAAAGAGGCAGCGTAAGCTGCCTCTTAGGTATTGTCGTGAATCACGACTTATTTATTTCATTGCGAGCAACTTACTGTAGCGTTCTAGTTTTGCCATGCTCACTTTTGCGTTCGCCATGAAGGTTTGTTTTGCTTTACCCGTTAAAGATTTTGACTGCGGAAGCTTAACTGTTCTAGCGTTCTTGTGTACGCCGTTTACCAAGAATTCGTAGTGCAAGTGAGGTCCCGTAACCCGCCCAGTGCCGCCGAGCGTACCAATGGTTTGTCCTTGTTTCACTCTCTGTCCTGTCTTAACCATGCGTTTAGTTAAATGCAGGTATTTGGTAATGTAAGTGTTGCTGTGTTTGATGAACACATAGTTGCCGTTGAACTTATTGTAGGCAGACTTTTGTACCACACCATCACCAGCAGCCCAGATCGGTGTGCCAACAGGCGCAGCGTAGTCGGTGCCTCGGTGAGGACGAACCTTACCAGTGACAGGGTGTAAACGACGAGGGTTGAAATTAGACGTTACGCGACGGAAGTCCAATGGCGCACGCAAAAAGGCTTTCTTCATGGCTCGACCATTTTCATCGTAATACTTGCCGCTCTTTTCATCCAAAATTGCAGTAAAGGTATCACCTTGGTTCTTAAACACTGCAGCAATAATTTTTCCTCGCCCAATGACTTCACCTTCGACGACTTCTTCTTGGTAAAGCACACGGAAAGTATCGTTTTTACGAATATCCAATGCAAAGTCGATGTCCCAACCAAAAATGCCTGCCAGCTCCATAATTTGGTTTGCATTCAACCCAGATGAAATACCGGCATTCCAGAAGTTAGATTTAATCGTCGCTTCAGCGTAGTTGTACTGATAATCGACTTCTTTTTTATCGATCTCTGAGACGTATTTGTTGCCTTGCAGCTTAATGCGGAAAGTTTCAAACGCATTCAGCGTGCGTTGAAGTTGAACAAAGTCGTTGTTTTCATCAAACCCAAATTTCAGCTTATCTCCTGGACGAAGACGAGAGAGCTGCTGTTTGATTTCTTTATCTGAAGTGATCAGTTCATGCAAAAGACGAGGGGATAAGCCGACGCGGTTAAAAAGTACCGCTGCACTTTCCCCATTTTTGACCTTATATGTTTCCCAACGCAAGACAGAAGGAAGATTAGAAGAAGCGCTGCGCTCTGGTGATTCGACAGATATCGACACTGGATAATGCTCGCCAACTTTAAGGCGGCTTTGCTGCGGATCGAGGTCTTGCGGATCGGGTAAGAAAAATAGCGCGACGATGATAAGCGCACTAAAAAAGCCGATCAGTACTTTGTGCAAGAGTGGGAGTCGGACAAAAATCGAATGCATGAGGTACTTGATTACTAAATTAAACGTAAAAATTGACAACTACCTAGTCTAACGTGTTTCAAAATGCATCGCTATTCAAGTAAGATGTTCAGCTATTATATTTTTGCCAAATCTGTGGGAGTGAACAAGAATGGCGAGCATTGAAGCTGCACTAGCCGAGATTAAGCGCGGTGTTGAAGAGCTGATTCCAGAAGAAGAGCTGATCGCAAAACTTAAAGAAGGTCGTCCTCTACGTATTAAATTGGGCGCCGATCCAACAGCACCTGACATTCACCTAGGCCATACGGTTATTTTCAATAAGCTTCGCTTGTTCCAAGAACTAGGTCATGAAGTGACATTCCTTATCGGTGATTTCACTGCAATGGTTGGTGACCCAACAGGTAAGAACACAACTCGTCCACCGCTAAGCCGTGAAGACGTGCTACGTAACGCAGAAACGTACAAAGAACAGGTGTTCAAAATCCTAGACCCAGCTAAGACAAAAATTCAGTTCAACTCTGAGTGGCTATCTGAGCTTGGTGCAGAAGGCATGATCCGTCTTGCTGCAAACCAAACTGTTGCTCGTATGCTAGAGCGTGATGATTTTAAAAAGCGTTACGCTGGTGGTCAGCCAATTGCTATCCATGAGTTCATGTACCCACTACTTCAAGGTTGGGACTCAGTAGCAATGGAAACTGACGTTGAACTGGGTGGTACTGACCAGAAGTTCAACCTATTGATGGGTCGCGAGTTGCAAAAATCTCACGGTCAAAAACCACAAGTTGTTCTTATGATGCCACTTCTAGTCGGTCTAGATGGTGAGAAGAAGATGTCTAAATCTTCTGGTAACTACATTGGTATCAGCGAAGCACCAAGCGAAATGTTTGGTAAGATCATGTCAATCTCTGATGATCTAATGTGGAGCTACTACGAGCTGTTGTCTTTCCGTCCTCTAGAAGAAATTGCACAATTTAAAGCGGATGTAGAAGCAGGCAAGAACCCTCGTGATATCAAAGTACTGCTAGCAAAAGAAATCATTGCACGCTTCCATAGTGAAGCAGATGCAGATGCGGCAGAGCAAGAGTTCGTTAACCGTTTCGCGAAAAACCAAATTCCTGACGAAATGCCAGAGTTTGATTTTGAGACTGGCACGCCAGTAGCAAACCTATTGAAAGAAGCGGGTCTATGTGCTTCAACTTCTGAAGCTATGCGCATGGTTAAGCAAGGCGCAGCTAAGATCGAAGGCGAGAAAGTTGCTGATGCGAAGTTTGTTCCTGAAGCAGGCACTTACGTATTCCAAGTAGGTAAACGTAAATTCGCACGTATTACTATTAAGTAATCAATAACTGTTCAAAATGAAAGCGCCTTATAGGCGCTTTTTTTGTATTAAAATTTGGTGAATACACGCGAGATTGACTGTAAAAATGGTCGAACTTTGTTACTATACGCGCGCTGCTACGTGAGCAGCTTTATCGGAGATTTACATGAACAATACCGACCATCCTCCCAGTTGTTGGGTGAGTAAGATTAAGGGAGCGAAATAACCCGCTTCGGTATTGGCGATCTCCGCCTTACCTTAGTGGTGAGGCATCTTTTCTTCTAGTTTTCCTTTTATTATTTCCTTTCATAAATTCTGAATAGACAGTGCTTTGGCATTGATGTTTTCGCGCGTCCTGCATTTGTATTTATACAAGTCGGGTGTGCAGAAAGCTTTTTGCGTGCGTTGTCGATGGTCGTTACCAATGCCAATCGGGAGATTCGCCATGACGGTAATGAACAACACTTTTATTGAAACAACACCAAACTTCTCAGAAGTGGAGATTGGTGCCGCTCGTAATGCCTTTTTGCAATACGAACAAGAGCAACAATTGCACCTACTAACGATCATGCCTATTGATGAGGCGGTTGGTATTTTGCAGCACTGCTCGGTTGGCTATGTGAATAGCCTTATCGCTCAACTTGAACAAGCTGGATATGATAAACGTGCTCGTCACTATGCTCACCAATTAGGTTTACATATGTCGGAAGTCGATACACCAGATGGCTACTTATCGACTAGTGTGTTGGAACATGTGAAGCAGCGTATTGGTTGGATCATTGCTCTTGCCCTTTTAGGGATAGTGTCGGGTTTGATCATTGCTCAGTATGAGGACACTTTAAGTCAACTTGTATTGCTTGCCGTGTATATGCCCGTAATCGCTGCTGCTGGTGGTAATACCGGAACTCAGGCTGCGACCTTAGTCATTCGCGCACTCGCCACTGGAGAGTTAAAGAAACGCCAATGGTTAGAAGTTTTGTGGAAAGAAAGTCGCGTAGCGCTGTTTATTGCCTTGGCGATTGCGATCGTGATGATTGGTCGAATCATGCTATTTAGTGGTGGGCAATCAACAGGGGGCTTTGCACTGGAAGATATCGCATTAGCCATTGCGGTTGCGTTATTTATTCAGGTGACTATCTCAACCACACTTGGAGGATTACTTCCTATCATAGCGCGTGCATGTAAACTGGACCCCGCCGTATTGGTGAGCCCAGTATTAGCATCGATCGTCGATATCTCAGGTATGTGGATCTACTTTACCGTGGTGAACTACTTCTTAGGTATTGCCTGACTAAAACTCACAATGTCTTGGTAGAACAATTTCTCAAAACGAGTAATCGGGGCGACGACAGGCTTGTTATCGTCCCTTTTTTCTGGGAAATAGTCCGACACAAACTGAACAAATAGCGTGTTTGGTTTGCCGTTTTTATCAAGCCCATACCCCGCCATATTGTACGTGCCGTACAAGGACCCGCTTTTTGCAATCAACTGTCCTTTAATAGGAGCTTTACGCATACTCTGGCGGTACTGCAATGTTCCTGATTCACCGGACTTTGGCATAATTGCTATCAAGTTGAGTTCTTGTTCGTGTTGCCAAATGTAGCGCAAGATAGCAGCCATCGACTTCGCTGAAATGCGGTTATTGCGTGATAAACCTGACCCATCTTCTAATCGGGCATTGCGAATGTCGATCCCCGTATTGGAGAAAATGATTTGTTTGATTGCTTCAGTGCCGTTAGTAAAACTGCCAGGTTGCACAAAGAACTTAGCGCCAAGTGTTTTAGTAAGAGTATCGGCAATTAAGTTATCTGAGCGTTTTAACATCTCATCAAGCAACTGTGGTAATGGTTTTGATTTGTGTACTGCCAATAACTTGCGTGACTTTTCAGGTGCTTTGCCGACTCGAATTTTTCCTTTTAATGAAATGCCGACTTGCTTGAGCAATTTCTCTACTTTTTGGCTTGTGTAGCCTTCAGGATCTTGCACTGCAAACTTGAGGGGGAGTGGTTTATCGCCACGGTCTACTAAGCAGCCGGTTAGTTGATATTGGTTGTTTGGGTTAGCGATGAGCTCTAAATCACAATGACGGCTCTTCTGGACGCTTTTTGACACGGTTTGAGCGCTGGTGGCGACATTAATTGGTTGATGCTCAGGAACATAAACACGAGTTGTACCGTTTTTTTGTGTGTATATCGATGCTTGAACGCAATTTTCATTCAGTGTCACAGCAGATGCAGGAGCGCTATAGCAAACGCCTAGAATATCCCATGGCCATCCAACGGCACGGTTGTAGCCAGTAAAAGCGCTGTTATCTAACCAAAGATCCCCATTGATTCGGTTTAGACCGTTTTTTTTCGCTCGTGTCAGCATGGTTTTAAGATCTTGCGTTACAAGCGTAGGATCGCCGGAAAAAGTGAAGACGGCGTCAGAGTTGGAGCTTTCTAACGTTGTACGAAAAGTAAAGCCATTGCCCAGCTCAAGCTTTGCAGCCAAGGCTGTCACAACTTTTAATGTACTTGCTGGGGGGAAATACTGCTCAGTGGGATGAATGCCTTTTAGCTCACTTTGCCCATTAAGTTTTTCAGCAACCAAACTGATACGTGCTCCGTCTGGCAGCACCTCTTGGTGGGGATAAGCAAAAGAGAGAAGTGGAGTAAGGCTAGAGAGTAGTAACAATGACCAACGTAAGCGCATAGTAATAGTTCGTAAGGTTAGTTATGCAATTGAGTATATACCGAAAAATCGCAGAATTCTGGATATAAAAAATGCCCGCATAAGCGAGCATTTTATCTTCAAGTCGTAAGACTGAATTAGAAGTCGTAACGTAGACCTAGAGCTAGCTCGTCTTCAGAATCGATCTTCGTTGCTTTGTAGTTAGCAGAAGTCGTTGAGCCCATAGCATCGCCAGCATCAATTAGGTTGAAGTTGTACGATACGTAACCACGGAAGTTAGGCTTGAAGTAGTAAGACGCGTCAACTGCGAAGTTGTTTGCAGAAGTTTCGTTGTTAGTTTCTGCGTTGTTGTACGTCGTTGTGAACACTGTTTGACCTAGAGTGTAAGCACCTGCTAGTTCGTAACCAGTGTAATCTACAGTTTTCTTGAATGTTGCTTCTTTTTCACCGTCAGTGAATAGACCTGCAAAGTATAGGTCGTTCATTGTGTAAGAAGCAGCAAGCATGTATTCGTTAGCGTCAGATTGGTCTGCGTAACCAGCACCTAGGTCAAGACCAGTGTCGCCTAGAGTGTAGATAGCAGATAGAGAGTAGCCATCTTCGCCGTTATCAGTGTACTCAGTACCAGCTGCGTTTTCTACGCGGTCAGCGAAACGGTAGCTAGCTTTAACTGCTAGGTTTTCGAATTGACCTTTGTAAGACAGCATGTTGTCTGAACGGTCAGCTGCAGCTAGTTTGTCAGCAGCAGAGTTACCAGCGTACGCCATGATATCTGTGAAGTCAGTGATAACGCCTAGCGCACCGTCGTTTTTACCGTAAGTAACTTCACCGAATGCACCGCCTAGACCAGCGTATGCGTAACGAGTGTCAAGGTTGCTGTTGCCGTCTACGCCGCCTTCTTCAGCAGTAGTAAATTCACCTTCCCAGAAACCAACACCGTATAGGTTGTCGTTGATTGCTTGTGTGCCAAGGAAGTTTAGACGGATACGAGAGTTGTCCGCTACGTCGCCATCTTTCATAGATAGACGTGCTTCAGCACGACCGCCCATTTCTAGAGAAGTGCCGTCTTGGTTGTAAAGTTCAGCTGCGTTAACGCCAGTTGCCATAGCTGCTGCAGATACAGAAAGAGCAATTAGAGTCTTTTTCATCTTATTTGTCCTAGTTAGCTGTCCATAATCATTGTTTTATGGGGGAGAGGTTATCTCTCACAAGCTATTGTTGTTCGTATAGTTTCATTCGCGGCAAATGCCCACACTCGAAAAAGCCATAACGAAATAACTTGCCGGACATGTTTTACTGCTAAAGTTTCCTTATGAGTTAGTAAAATGATATAAATCCAACTAATGAACACTGTTCAATTGGTTGTTATTTCATCTTAAAGTGTTGTTTTTAAATGATTATATCTTGTCTAACATTGGTCTGACATTGATTTGTTTTTATCTTTTTTGATGTTTTTAGCGTAATAAACAGTGTTGTTTTTCAATAAATTGCGATGATGCGTAAATCTAAAAACGATTGATGGCGTGGTATTAACCACACAACTGAGTCGCGAAATCGAATTAAGGTGATTTCACACCCTAGTTTGTTTAAACTAACCAAAACAGAATCTTTGAACGTACTACCCAGTCCCTATGATTGGGTGGGATTTTTTTGTCCAAAGACACCTTTGGCCTTGAGGTTATATAATGGAAAAAGTTCCAATGACACTACGTGGCGAACAGTTGCTACGTACAGAACTCGATCGTCTACTAAAGCTTCGCCCGCAAATTTCAGAAGCAATCGCAGAAGCGCGTGAACTAGGCGACTTGAAGGAAAACGCAGAATACCACGCTGCTCGTGAAGAGCAGGGGATCTGTGAAGCACAAATTCGTGACATTGAATACAAGCTATCTGTTGCTCAAGTCATTGACGTAACAACGATGGACAACACTGGTAAGGTGATTTTTGGTTCAACCGTTACTCTGATTGACTGTGATACAGAAGAAGAGAAAACCTACCAAATCGTGGGTGATGACGAAGCAGATATTAAAGCGGGTCGTATTTCGATTAGCTCGCCAATTGCTCGTGGCTTGATCGGTAAAATGGAAGGTGACGAAGTTGTTATTCAAACTCCTGGCGGAGCGAAAGACTTCGAAATCGACAGCGTTGAGTACATCTAACTTCGTGTTCTAACGGTTAGTTGAAATAAACTCTAGATGCAAAAAAGGTCGCCTATGGCGACCTTTTCTTCTTCCGCTGCGCAAGTAGGTATTACTTACGTGGGATTTCGATTTTACGCTCTTCAGACTGGCGGTATAGCACAAGTACCTTACCGATTGTCTGAACTTTTTCAGCGCCCGTCTCACGTACGATAGCGTCGATGATCAGCTGTTTTGTCTCACGGTCTTCTGATGCAACTTTAATTTTGATCAGTTCGTGGTGGTCAAGAGCGATTTCAATTTCTGCTAGCACGGCTTCTGTAAGTCCATTTGCGCCCATTAGCACAACAGGTTTTAAACTGTGAGCCAGGCCTTTTAGGTGCTGCTTTTGTTTGGTGCTTAGGTTCATTACGCGGCCAATTTTCTTTAAAATAAGGGTTGAAAAAAGCTATTTTAACGCCATCTATTGCTGAAGACTATAATTTATTGAGTAATAGGTTGAGCCTATTAAAACAATAGCTCCTAATTACGCCTTGTTGGGATTAAGATGAGTAAACAAAAACATTCGGCTAGTTCTGGTCGTTGGTTGAAAGAACACTTTGACGATAAATATGCGAACGAAGCTCGTAAAAAAGGCTATCGTTCTCGTGCTTACTTCAAAATTGAAGAGATCCAAACAAAAGATAAATTGTTGAAATCTGGGATGACAGTCGTCGATTTAGGCGCCGCTCCAGGTGGATGGTCTCAATATGCTGCTAAGATAATAGGTGAAGAAGGTCAAATCATCGCATGTGACTTATTACCTATGGATCCAATCGCTGGTGTAAGCTTTTTGCAAGGTGACTTTCGTGACGAGGCGGTTTTAGACGCTCTATTGGAAAGAATCCAACCTTCGATGGTGGACGTAGTAATGTCTGATATGGCTCCAAACATCGCTGGTAACAATTCCGTAGATCAGCCACGAGCTATGTATTTAGTTGAATTGGCTTTAGATATGTGTCGACAAGTTCTAGCACCTAATGGTAGCTTTGTCGTAAAGGTTTTCCAGGGTGAAGGCTTCGATCAATTTGTGAAAGAAGTCCGAGACATGTTTAAAGTCGTAAAAATCAGAAAACCAGACTCATCGCGAGCTCGCTCACGAGAAGTCTTTGTTGTAGCCACTGGTTACAAAGGTTAACTATTTCGCTCGTTTAGAGCATGGTTAACACTATAGCTACAGCTAATAAACTGTAGTACCCTACCTTTAATTACAATTAGTTATCGAGAGGCTGACACCTTGAGTGACATGGCAAAAAATTTAATTCTGTGGCTTGTTATCGCTGTCGTGTTGATGTCGGTATTCCAGAGCTTTGGCCCTGGAGAGAGCAATGGCAGAACCGTGGATTACACCACGTTTGTACAGGAAGTTGGCCAAGGCCAGATTCAAGAAGCAACTTTTAAAGACGGTGAAATTAGTTTTGTTCGTCGTGGCGGCGGTGCCAAAATGGTCACTTACATGCCTGTGTACGATCAAAAGCTTCTAGATGACCTAATTAACCAAAACGTGAAAGTGCAAGGTACGCCTCCTGAAGAGCAAAGCTTACTTGGCACAATCTTCATTTCTTGGTTCCCTATGATCTTACTGATTGGTGTGTGGATTTTCTTCATGCGTCAAATGCAAGGCGGCGGCGGTAAAGGCGCCATGTCTTTCGGTAAGAGCAAAGCTCGTATGATGAGCGAAGAGCAGATCAAGACGACTTTTGCGGATGTCGCAGGTTGTGATGAAGCAAAAGAAGACGTTAAAGAACTGGTTGACTACCTACGCGATCCAAGCCGATTCCAAAAATTGGGCGGTAAGATCCCGACAGGTGTACTTATGGTTGGTCCTCCAGGTACTGGTAAAACGCTTCTAGCGAAAGCCATTGCTGGTGAAGCAAAAGTGCCTTTCTTTACTATCTCTGGTTCTGACTTCGTAGAAATGTTTGTTGGTGTTGGTGCGTCTCGTGTGCGTGATATGTTCGAACAAGCGAAGAAAGCGGCACCTTGTATCATCTTTATCGATGAGATTGATGCAGTAGGTCGTCAGCGTGGTGCTGGTGTAGGTGGTGGTCACGATGAACGTGAACAAACCCTAAACCAAATGCTCGTTGAAATGGATGGTTTCGAAGGTAACGAAGGTATCATTGTTATCGCAGCGACTAACCGTCCAGACGTGTTGGACCCAGCACTACTGCGTCCTGGTCGCTTTGACCGTCAAGTTGTTGTTGGTCTTCCAGACGTACGTGGTCGTGAACAGATTCTTAAAGTACACATGCGCAAAGTACCTCTAGCAGGTGACGTAGAGCCTTCTCTAATCGCACGTGGTACACCTGGCTTCTCTGGTGCTGACTTAGCAAACCTAGTAAACGAAGCAGCCCTATTCGCTGCGCGTGGTAACAAGCGCAACGTTTCTATGGTTGAATTTGAACTAGCGAAAGACAAAATCATGATGGGTGCAGAGCGCCGTTCAATGGTGATGTCTGAAGAAGTAAAAGAGTCAACTGCTTACCACGAAGCAGGTCACGCGATTGTTGGTCGCCTAGTACCTGAACATGACCCTGTGTACAAAGTCTCTATCATTCCACGTGGTCGTGCGCTTGGTGTGACTATGTACCTACCAGAGCAAGACCGTGTGAGCATGTCTCGCCAACACCTAGAATCTATGGTTTCTAGTTTGTACGGTGGTCGTCTTGCTGAAGAGCTAATCTACGGTGCTGATAAAGTATCGACAGGTGCATCGAACGATATCGAGCGTGCAACTGATATTGCTCGTAAGATGGTGACGCAATGGGGCTTCTCTGAAAAACTTGGTCCGCTTCTATATGCGGAAGAAGAAGGTGAGGTGTTCCTAGGACGTAGCGTGACACAGACTAAACATATGTCTGATGACACAGCGAAGCTAATCGATGATGAAGTTCGTAAGATCATCGACCGCAACTACGACCGTGCGAAGCAAATTCTGGAAGACAACATGGACATCATGCATGCGATGAAAGATGCGCTAATGAAGTATGAAACCATTGATGCTGGCCAGATTGATGACCTGATGGAGCGTAAGACTGAGATTCGTGAACCTGCTGGTTGGGGTGATAAGCCTGCAAACAAACCAGAAGATAACGATAAGCCTCAGGCTAAACCTGAAGTGAAAGCGGAAGAGAAACCAGTTGAACCGACTAAACCGGTAGAACAACCAACGTCTCAAGAAGCGACTTCAAGTGAAGCTCCAGAAAAGAAAGACTCTGAATAAAGAGTAGCGTTAATAAAAAACCCCGAGTTAGGCTCGGGGTTTTTGTTTCTGTTGTGATTATTAAAGCTATGATTATTAAAGCAAACAACAAATCTCTCGACCTTTCCCACTCGCATGTTATGGCGATCCTCAATGTCACTCCAGACTCGTTTTCTGATGGTGGTAAATTCAACTCGTTAGAGCGTGCACTTGCTCAAGTCGAAAAAATGATTGCTGCTGGCGTTAGCATTATTGATGTTGGCGGGGAGTCTACGCGTCCAGGGGCTCCAGATGTTGCATTAGAAGATGAGTTGCAGCGTGTGGTCCCTGTAATCAAAGCGATTCGCGCAAAACATGATGTGTGGATTTCTATTGATACCAGTAAAGCGGAAGTCATGCGTCAAGCTATTGAAGCTGGGGCAGACTTGATTAACGATGTGCGTGCTCTCCAAGAGCCGGGGGCGTTAGAAGTTGCCGCGAAAGCAAACCTTCCTATTTGCCTGATGCATATGAAAGGTCAACCGCGCACTATGCAGACTAATCCTCAATACGATGATCTGATGGATGATGTCTCTGCATTTCTTCAAGAACGCATTGCTGCCTGTGAGTCTGTGGGCATCGATAAGTCTCAACTTATTCTTGATCCAGGTTTTGGCTTTGGCAAAACCATTGAACACAATTATCATATGCTGGCACACCTCGATAAGTTTCATGAATTCGGTCTGCCAATTTTGGCCGGTATGTCACGTAAATCAATGATCTTTAAATTGTTGGAAAAACCAGCAGCAGAATGCGCAAATGCTAGCGTTGTCTGCGCGGCAATTGCTGCGATGAAAGGTGCGCAGATCATTCGAGTACATGACTTTGAAGAAACCATTGAGGCAATGAAAGTTGTTGAGATGACGAACAATAATATCTAAAAGAATTAAGGAAATTTTATGTCTGATAAAAGACGTTATTTTGGTACTGACGGTGTACGCGGGAAAGTAGGACAATACCCAATTACTCCGGACTTTGTACTAAAGCTTGGCTGGGCGGCTGGTCGTGTACTAGCAAAACAAGGCACTAAGAAAGTTATCATCGGTAAAGATACCCGTATTTCAGGTTACATGCTTGAGTCTGCACTTGAAGCTGGTCTTGCTGCGGCAGGTCTAAAGGCTACCTTTACTGGTCCGATGCCAACGCCAGCAGTTGCATACCTAACACAAACTTTCCGAGCGGAAGCAGGTATCGTTATTTCAGCGTCACATAACCCATACTACGATAATGGCATTAAGTTCTTCTCATCTGAGGGTACTAAACTTCCTGATGACATCGAACTGGCTATTGAAGCTGAGCTAGATAAAGATATCGAATGTGTAGAGTCTGCTGAACTTGGTAAAGCAACTCGCCTTAATGACGCCGCGGGTCGTTATATTGAATTTTGTAAGAGCACCTTCCCGTCAGAACTTAGCCTAGCAAACCTTAAGATCGTTGTTGACTGTGCACATGGTGCGACTTACCACATCGCTCCTAACGTATTCAAAGAGTTAGGTGCAGAAGTGATTGCTATGGGTGTTGAGCCAAACGGCACTAACATCAATGCAGAAGTCGGTGCGACAGACGTTCGTGCCCTACAAAAGCGTGTTGTGGAAGAGCAAGCTCACCTTGGTCTTGCATTCGATGGTGATGGCGACCGCATCATGATGGTTGACCATTTGGGCAACAAGATTGACGGCGACCAAATTGCCTACATTATCGCTCGTGATGCTCTGCGTCGTGGCGAACTAAAAGGCGGTGTTGTTGGTACGCTAATGACCAACCTAGGTATGGAAAATGGTCTAAAACAACTGGGTATCCCATTTGTTCGTGCCGCAGTTGGTGACCGTTACGTGATGGAGCAACTACTTGCTAAAGGCTGGAAGATTGGCGCTGAAAACTCAGGTCACGTTATCTTACTAGACAAAGTCACTACGGGTGATGCAATTGTTGCTGCACTGCAAGTTCTTGCTTCTGTAGTTGGCAGTGATATGACACTACACGACTTGTCACAAGGCATGACGCTTTATCCTCAGGTACTAGAAAACGTGCGTTTTGCAGGTCAAAGTAACCCACTTGAAGCGCAGGTTGTACTAGACTCAGTAGCGGAAGTGGAAGCTGAGCTTGGTGACAAAGGTCGCGTATTACTACGTAAATCTGGTACAGAGCCTCTAATCCGAGTCATGGTAGAAGGTGAAGATGCTGAACTTGTACAAAGCTCTGCGCTTAAGATTGCAGAAGCTGTAAAAGCAAGTTGTTAATCATTGCTTTAACCTGTTTTGCGAGAGAAAAGGGCATCTTTTGCCCTTTTTTTGAGCGCTTAATGCGTTAGTGGTGACTTTTTACTAATTTTCCCTTGTCAGCGTTACTGGCTTTCGCTAGTATTGCTCCGCCTCCCGTTAGGAGGTCGCTAGCCTTGTTCATAAATAAACACGATTGTTTTTGAACGGCGCTGGCTCAACAATTTGGAACATAGGTGGAAAAAAATGTTTTCAGTTCTACTTGTGATTTACCTGTTGGCGGCGCTTGGTGTGATTGGCCTTGTGTTGATTCAACAAGGTAAAGGCGCAGATATGGGAGCCTCGTTCGGTGCAGGTGCTTCAAACACAGTGTTTGGTGCAAGCGGCTCAGGTAATTTCTTAACCCGAACAACTGCTATTTTAGCAACCGTATTTTTTATCGTTAGCTTGCTACTTGGTCGTATGTCTACGCACAAGACTGAGTCACAATGGGTAGACCCAACACTAGGTCAACCAGTTGTAGAACAAGTTAAAGATGCAGCAAGTGAAGTTCCAGCACCAGCAGGTGATGAGATTCCACAATAAGCTGTAAAGGTTTATGTAGCCGAGATGGTGAAATTGGTAGACACGCTAGCATGAGGTGCTAGTGCCTTAGGTGTGAGGGTTCGAGTCCCTCTCTCGGCACCATGAATTTACAAACTTGTAAATCACTTGTGTGAGCGTATAATGCTCATCAAGTCGGACGCGGGGTGGAGCAGCTTGGTAGCTCGTCGGGCTCATAACCCGAAGGTCGTCGGTTCAAATCCGGCCCCCGCAACCAATCTCTTCTTTCAGTTGGAAAGGATGATTCGATTGGCAAGTTTGCACAGTGCTAACCACACTGTGAGTTAAGAAAAGCATTTCTTGGCTATTCTTAACGTATCAGGGTCCAGCAGCATAAAACCCCGACTTTCGGGGTTTTTTGTTATCTGAGTTTTTGTAAATGAACTCAGATACTGCTTGGTTTTTTGATTGGGCTCTGAGCCCTTTTTTTGTTTCTGGAGTGGTTCAAATGACTGGTTTAGAAAGACAACTTACTGAAATGCTTGAAGCTCCAGTAGAGGCATCAGGCTACGAGTTGGTTGGATTAGAATTTATTCGTGCGGGTGCGCACTCAACGTTACGCATCTACATCGACCATGAAAATGGTATCAACGTAGATGCTTGTGCAGAAGTAAGCCATCAGGTTAGCGCAGTACTAGACGTTGAAGATCCAATTTCTGTTGCTTACAGCCTAGAAGTTTCTTCTCCAGGCTTAGAAAGACCACTTTTCAAAGCAGCACATTACGAGCAATTTATTGGTCACGAGGTCAGCATCGTATTGAAAATGGCTGTTGCAAACCGTCGTAAGTGGAAAGGTACTATCCACAGCGTAGATGGTGAGACAATCGCAGTTACTTGTGAAGGGCAACAAGAAGAGTTTGCTCTAAGTAATATTTCAAAAGCTAACCTGATCCCTAAATTTTAGTTCCCTAAAAAATTTGAAGCTTAGAGGCTAAATACAATGAGTAAAGAAATTTTAGCGGTAGCAGAAGCGGTATCGAACGAAAAAGCGGTACCTCGTGAGCGTATCTTTGAAGCTCTTGAGATTGCTCTAGCGACTTCTACAAAGAAAAAATACGAAATCGAAATCGATGTACGTGTAGCTATCGACCGTAAAACAGGTGAGTTTGAAACATTCCGCCGTTGGTTGGTTGTAGAAGACGTTGAAAACCCAACAAAAGAAATCTCTCTAGAAGCTGCACAATACGAAGATGCAGACATTCAACTAGGTGATTTCGTAGAAGACGATATCCCGTCAGTTACATTCGACCGTATTACGACTCAAACTGCTAAGCAAGTTATCGTACAAAAAGTACGTGAAGCAGAGCGTGCACAAATCGTAGAACAGTTCATCGACAACGAAGGTGATCTGATCACTGGTGTTGTTAAAAAAGTGAACCGCGATACAGTTGTACTTGATCTAGGTAACAACGCTGAAGCGGTAATCCTACGTGATGACCAACTTCCTCGTGAAAACTTCCGTCCAGGTGACCGTGTTCGTGGTCTTCTGTACAAAGTTGCTCCTGAAGCACGTGGTTTCCAACTGTTCATCACTCGCTCTAAGCCAGAAATGTTGGCTGAGCTATTCCGCGTAGAAGTGCCAGAAATCGCTGAAGAAATCATCGAACTGAAAGGCGCTGCACGTGATCCAGGTTCTCGCGCTAAGATCGCTGTTAAAACAAACGACAAACGTATCGACCCTGTAGGTGCGTGTGTTGGTATGCGTGGTGCTCGTGTTCAAGCAGTATCTGGCGAACTTGGTGGTGAGCGTATTGATATCGTTCTTTGGGACGATAACCCAGCTCAATTCGTTATCAACGCAATGGCTCCTGCTGACGTTGCTTCTATCATCGTTGATGAAGATGCTCACTCAATGGACATCGCTGTTGAAGCGGACAACCTAGCGCAAGCTATCGGTCGTAACGGTCAGAACGTACGTCTAGCGTCTCAACTAACTGGTTGGGAACTGAACGTAATGACTGTGGCAGATCTTCAGAAGAAACACGCTGAAGAGTCTCAAGCGTCTATCGAAAACTTCATGAAGTACCTAGACATTGAAGAAGACTTCGCTCAATTGCTTGTTGAAGAAGGTTTCTCAACACTAGAAGAAGTTGCGTACGTTCCTGTTAACGAACTACTAGAAGTTGATGGTCTGAACGAAGAGCTTGTAGAAGAGCTTCGTAGTCGTGCGAAAGACGCACTAACGACAATCGCTTTAGCACAAGAAGAGTCATTCGAAGGTCTAGAGCCTGCTGAAGATCTGCTAGGTCTTGAAGGTCTAGAGCGCGAAATGGCGTTTAAACTGGCAGCTAAAGGCGTGGCAACACTAGAAGACCTAGCTGACCAAGGTATCGACGATTTAGAAGGTATTGAAGGCCTGACAGAAGAGCGTGCAGGCGAGCTTATCATGGCTGCACGTAACATCTGTTGGTTCGGCGAAGAAGCATAATATCAGCAAGGAGGAAGCGGCATGACACAATTAACAGTTAAAGCTCTGAGTGAAGAGATTGGTACTCCAGTCGACCGCTTAATGGAACAACTTGCTGACGCTGGCATGAACAAAGCGAGTTCTGACCATGTATCGGATGAGGAGAAGCAGAAGCTTCTCTCTCACCTGAAGAAAGAGCACGGCGATAAGTCGGGCGAATCTGAACCTACTAGACTGACGCTTCAACGTAAGACTCGTAGCACGCTAAGTGTTGCAGCAGGTGGCGGCAAAAGTAAGGATGTTCAAGTAGAAGTGCGTAAGAAGCGCACATATGTGAAGCGCAGCACTATCGAAGACGACGCAAAACGTGAGGCTGAGGAAGCAGCAAAACGTGAAGCTGAAGAGCTTGCGAAGCGTGAGGCTGAAGAACAAGCCAAACGTGAAGCTGCAGAGAAAGCACAGCGCGAAGCCGATGAGAAAGCGAAACGTGAAGCGGATGCAAAACGTGAAGCTGAAGAAAAGGCAAAACGCGCACAAGCTGATAAGGCTAAGAAAGAAATGAATGCAAAAAATGCGGATGCTAATGCGCAAGCTAAGAAAGAAGCTGATGAGCTAAAAGCACGTCAGGAACAAGAAGCTCAACGTAAAGCAGAGCAAGAAGCTGCAAAACTCGTTGAAGAAGCTCGTAAGCTTGCAGAAGAGAACGAAGCTCGTTGGTCTGAAGAAGAGACTAAGAAGAAAGAGCTAGAGAACTCTGACTACCACGTAACTACTTCTCGTTACGCACGTGAAGCTGAAGATGCAGCTGACCGTCAACAAGAAGGCGGTGCACGTCGTAAGAAGAAGAAACCAGCTGGCAAAGAAGAACAATCACGCGGTGGTCGTAACCAACGTGGTGGCAAGGGCCGTAACAAAGGCAAACTTGCTAAACCAACTTCTATGCAACACGGTTTCGACAAGTCTGCGACTGTAGCGAAACAAGATGTAGTAATTGGTGAGACAATCGTTCTTTCTGAACTTGCTAACAAGATGTCGGTTAAAGCGACAGAAGTTATCAAAGTAATGATGAAGATGGGCGCTATGGCGACTATCAACCAAGTGATCGACCAAGAAACAGCACAACTTGTTGCTGAAGAAATGGGTCACAAGGTAGTTCTTCGTAAAGAGAACGAACTGGAAGAAGCAGTACTATCTGATCGTGATACAAACGCAGAAGCAGTACCTCGTGCTCCAGTTGTAACAATCATGGGTCACGTTGACCACGGTAAAACGTCAACACTTGACTACATCCGTCGTACTCACGTTGCTTCAGGCGAAGCGGGCGGTATCACGCAGCACATCGGTGCTTACCACGTTGAAACTGATAACGGCATGATCACGTTCCTTGATACTCCTGGACACGCGGCGTTTACCGCTATGCGTGCTCGTGGTGCTCAAGCGACAGATATCGTTGTTCTTGTAGTAGCAGCAGACGATGGTGTAATGCCACAAACAGTTGAAGCGATCCAGCACGCGAAAGCGGCAGGCGTTCCTTTGATTGTTGCTGTGAACAAGATCGATAAAGAAGACGCGAACCCAGACAACGTTAAGAATGAGCTAGCTCAATACGACGTAATCCCTGAGGAATGGGGTGGTGAGAACATGTTCGTTCACATCTCTGCTAAACAGGGTACAAATATCGACGGTCTTCTAGAAGCAATCCTTCTTCAGTCTGAAGTTCTAGAGCTTACAGCTGTAGCAGAAGGCATGGCGTCTGGTGTTGTTGTTGAATCTCGTCTAGATAAAGGTCGTGGTCCAGTAGCAACAGTACTTGTTCAATCAGGTACGCTAAACAAAGGCGACATCGTTCTTTGTGGTCAAGAATACGGCCGTGTTCGTGCAATGCGTGACGAACTAGGTAAAGAAATCACAGAAGCTGGTCCATCTATCCCTGTAGAGATCCTAGGTCTTTCAGGCGTACCATCTTCAGGTGACGAAGCAACAGTAGTACGTGACGAGCGTAAAGCACGTGAAGTAGCGAACTACCGTGCTGGTAAGTTCCGTGAAGTGAAACTTGCTCGTCAGCAGAAATCTAAACTAGAGAACATGTTCTCTAACATGACTGCTGGTGAAGTTGCTGAGCTAAACGTAGTTCTTAAAGCAGACGTACAAGGTTCTGTGGAAGCGATTGCTGACTCACTACTGAAACTGTCTACTGACGAAGTGAAAGTAAACATCGTTGGTTCTGGTGTTGGTGGTATTACAGAAACTGATGCAGTTCTTGCAGAAGCTTCTAACGCAATTATCCTTGGCTTTAACGTACGTGCTGACGCATCTGCTCGTCGTGCGATTGAAGCAGCAAGCGTTGATCTACGTTACTACTCAATCATTTACCAATTGATTGACGAAGTTAAACAAGCAATGGGCGGTATGCTTGCTCCAGAATTCAAGCAAGAAATCATTGGTCTTGCTGAAGTACGTGACGTATTTAAGTCACCGAAACTGGGCGCAATCGCTGGTTGTATGGTTACTGAAGGTCTAATTAAGCGTAACAACCCAATCCGCGTTCTACGCGACAACGTTGTTATCTACGAAGGTGAGCTAGAATCACTTCGTCGCTTTAAAGATGACGTTCAAGAAGTTAAGAATGGCTACGAGTGTGGTATCGGCGTTAAGAACTACAACGACGTTCGCGTGGGCGACCAGATCGAAGTATTCGAAATCGTTGAAGTAAAACGTACTCTAGACTAATTGACTAAAATTACTAACCGTCTGAAAGACAAATAGTAATTGGTTGTTGAATACACCATGGGGGGCTGGCTTGACCATCCCCCCATTCTTTCTATCTAAGAGAATGAATATGTCAAAAGAATTTAGCCGCACGCAGCGCGTATCACAGCAGCTGCAAAAAGAACTAGCGATGATCCTTCAACGCGAAGTTCGTGACTCTCGCCTAGGCATGGTTACGATTTCAGATGTAGAAGTATCACGAGATCTTGCTTACGCAAAAGTATTCGTTACTTTCCTATGCGTGGGTGAGCAGACGCCAGAATCATGCCTAGCTGCGCTACGTGAGCACGAAGTGCACATCCGAATGATGCTAGGTAAGCGTATTCGCCTACGTCTAACGCCTGAAATCCGTTTCTACTACGATAACACGCTAGTAGAAGGTATGCGCATGTCGAACCTAGTTTCTGAAGTTGTGAGCGAAGATAAACGCAAACAACAAGATTCTGGTCGCGAAGAAGATCAGGCAGGGGAAGAGTAATGGCTCGTCGTCGTAAAGGTCGTCCAATTAATGGCGTTATCTTGTTGGATAAACCAACAGGTATTTCTTCAAATGATGCACTGCAAAAAGTAAAGCGTATCTACTTTGCTGAGAAAGCGGGTCATACGGGTGCATTGGACCCATTAGCGACGGGCATGTTGCCAATCTGCTTAGGCGAAGCAACCAAGTTTTCTCAGTTCTTGTTGGATTCAGACAAGCGCTATCGTGTAATCGCAAAACTGGGTGAGCGCACTGATACGTCTGACTCTGATGGCGAAGTGGTAGAGACACGTCCTATTGATGTGAATCTGGAGAAGCTAGAAGCGTGCATTGATACGTTCCGTGGTGAATCAGACCAAGTACCTTCAATGTTCTCAGCATTGAAATACCAAGGCAAGCCGTTGTACGAGTACGCTCGCAAAGGCATTGAAGTACCACGTGAATCTCGCAAGATCACGGTATATGAAATCGTGCTTCACCGTTTTGAAGGTGATGAAGTTGAGATGGAAGTGCACTGCTCAAAAGGTACTTACATCCGTACAATTGTTGATGACCTAGGTGAGATGCTTGGTTGTGGCGCACACGTGACTATGCTTCGTCGTACTGGTGTTGCTAAATACCCGTACGAAAAAATGGTGACGCTAGAGCAACTTAATGAGCTGCTTGAGCAAGCGCATCGTGATGAAGTGGCGCCAAAAGAGTTGCTTGATCCACTGCTACTGCCAATGGACACTGCCGTTGAAGATTTACCCGAGGTAAACCTAAACGCAGAGCTGACTAACCTAGTACAACACGGTATGCCCGTGCAGGTGTTTGGTGCGCCAGAGGGTACGCCAATTCGTATGACTTCTGGTGAAGAGAAGCTGTTTATCGGTGTAGCAGAAGTTAACGACGATGGAAAAGTAGCACCAAAACGTTTAGTGGTTTTCCGCGACGAAGAGTAACTTCGCAAAGCTTAAAAAATACCGGCATCATTGCCGGTATTTTTATATTGCGCGAGTGAGGAAACTTCCTTATAATTCGCGCTCCTCGTGTCGGCTGAATCAGAGATTGGCTGGCACAAATATTAACCTACTCTTATTAGGAGAGAATTATGTCTCTGAATGCAGAAACTAAAGCAGCAATCGTTGCAGAATACGCACAAGGCGAAGGCGACACTGGTTCACCAGAAGTTCAAGTAGCTCTACTTACAGCTTCTATCAACCACCTACAAGGTCACTTCAAAGCACACAAAGGCGATCACCACAGCCGTCGTGGTCTTCTACGTATGGTTTCTCGTCGTCGTAAGCTTCTAGATTACCTAAAAGGTAAAGATCTAGCTCGCTACCAAGACCTAATCAAGCGTCTAGGCCTACGTCGCTAATAAGCGACTGCATAGCAGTTTGTCTAAAAGGGGCTTTATGCCCCTTTTTTGTTGCCTGTTACTTATTTTGACTGCTATAGCTTAGCCAAATCAGACTTATGCCGTTATACTACACGCGGCTTAATCTCGTTTAGAGATTTTCACTAAGCTCATTGCATTACAGTCAACCTCGTCGACCAAAAGGTCGCGACTATTAAAAGTGAACTGAATACTAAGTTAGTTTGTTTTTACTAGTCGCGATTCGTAATGCCTTGGGTATCAATCAATACTCTCTAAGCAAATCAATCGATGCGCTTGGAAACAAGGAATAACAATGTTCGAAAAACCAGTTGTTAAAACGTTCCAGTACGGTAACCACACAGTTACTCTAGAAACTGGCGTTATCGCACGTCAAGCTACGGCTGCAGTAATGGTTACTATGGACGATACAGCAGTATTCGTTTCTGTAGTTGGTAAAAAAGAAGCGGTTGAAGGTCAAGACTTCTTCCCTCTAACAGTTAACTACCAAGAGCGTACTTACGCAGCAGGTAAAATCCCTGGTGGTTTCTTCAAGCGTGAAGGTCGTCCTTCTGAAGGCGAAACGCTAACGGCTCGTCTAATCGACCGTCCAATCCGCCCTCTATTCCCAGATGCATTCAAAAACGAAGTTCAAGTTATCGCGACAGTAGTATCTGTGAACCCAGACGTTCAACCAGACATCCCAACGATGATTGGTACGTCTGCTGCGCTAGCTATCTCTGGTATCCCGTTCAACGGTCCTATCGGTGCTGCACGTGTTGGTCACATCGACGGTCAGCTAGTACTTAACCCAAGCAACACTGAGCTAGAAGCATCTAAGCTAGACCTAGTTGTTGCGGGTACTGAATCTGCAGTACTAATGGTTGAATCAGAAGCTGACAACCTAACTGAAGAAGAAATGCTATCTGCTGTTGTATTCGGTCACGATCAACAGCAAGCGGTAATCAAAGCAATCAACGAATTCAAAGCTGAAGTCGCTACTCCTGCTTGGGATTGGGTTGCACCAGAAGAAAACACAGCGCTTGTAACTAAGATTGCTGAACTTGCTGAAGCTAAACTGGTTGAAGCTTACCAAATCACTGAGAAAATGGCTCGTTACGACCGCATCCACGAGATTGCTGGTGAAGTTAACGAAGTTCTTCTTGCTGAAGATCCAGAAGCAAACACAAAAGAAATCCACACTATCTTCCACGATCTAGAGAAGACAGTTGTACGTCGTAGCATCATCGCTGGTAACCCACGTATTGATGGTCGTGAAAAAGACATGGTTCGTGCGCTAGACGTACGTACTGGTGTTCTTCCACGTACACACGGTTCTTCACTATTTACTCGTGGTGAAACTCAGGCGCTAGTAACTGCGACTCTAGGCACGCAGCGTGATGCTCAAATCATCGACGAACTAACGGGGGAGCGTAAAGATCACTTCCTACTACACTACAACTTCCCTCCGTACTGTGTAGGCGAAACTGGTTTTGTAGGTTCTCCTAAGCGTCGTGAAATCGGTCACGGTAAACTGGCTAAACGCGGTATCGCAGCAGTAATGCCTTCTGTTGATGAGTTCCCATACACAGTACGTGTTGTATCGGAAATCACTGAATCTAACGGTTCATCATCAATGGCTTCTGTATGTGGTACTTCTCTTGCTCTTATGGATGCAGGTGTGCCAATCAAGTCTTCTGTTGCGGGTATCGCAATGGGTCTTGTTAAAGAAGGCGACGACTTCGTTGTTCTTTCAGACATCCTTGGTGACGAAGACCACCTAGGTGACATGGACTTTAAAGTAGCGGGTACTAACACTGGTATCACTGCACTTCAAATGGACATCAAGATCGAAGGTATCACTAAAGAGATCATGCAAATTGCGCTTAACCAAGCTCAAGGCGCACGTAAGCACATCCTATCTGTAATGGATGAAGCTATCTCTGGTGCTCGTGAAGACATCTCTGAATTCGCTCCTCGCATTCACACAATGAAGATCAGCGCAGAGAAGATCAAAGACGTTATCGGTAAAGGTGGTGCAGTTATCCGTGCTCTAACTGAAGAGACTGGTACTACTATCGAAATCGAAGACGACGGTACGATCAAGATTGCTGCAACTGAAGGTGCAGCAGCGAAAGAAGCTATCCGCCGCATCGAAGAGATCACTGCTGAAGTTGAAGTAGGCCGTATCTACACTGGTAAAGTTGCACGTCTAGCTGACTTTGGTGCATTCGTAACGGTTCTTCCTGGTAAAGATGGTCTAGTACACATCTCTCAAATCGCTGAAAAACGCGTTGAGAAAGTGTCTGACTACCTAACTGAAGGTCAAGAAGTTCAAGTTAAAGTTCTTGAAATCGACCGTCAAGGTCGCGTACGTCTAAGCATGAAAGAAGCAGTAGAGAAGCCAGCAGAAGAAGCGTCTGACGCATCTGAAGCTAAAGGCGAGTAATCTAAGATTCGACTTTTGGTCTTTTATTAGCTTAAGAGCCTGAAAGCATGCTATAAAAGGGGAGCATTTTCGCTCCCCTTTTTTTTGGCCTGTTTCGTCAAGTTTAGCCTCAAGCGAAGTTAAATATCCTATAGTGCATAAAGAGAAACAGACCCAGAGCGGTCCAAACAGGAGTACCAATTAGTGAAATGGTTTCAAACCGCAAGTTTATGTGTCGCTATCGCGCTGACCGGTTGTGCTAACACCTCTCAACAATCGGCACAAAAGTGGATCTATCCTCCGATGGCGGTACCGCTACAACCAAGCGTGCAACAAGAAGTCCAGATTGCTCGTCTTTCTCAGTTATTACAACGTCCAGATTTGAGTGACGAAGTTCGCGCTAAGATGCATTACGAGCGCGGTAACTACTACGACAGCGTTGGTTTGCGTGATCTTGCCCGTTTGGATTTTAATCAGTCTTTGCAACTTAACCCTGCTCAACCAGATATCTTTAACCTACTAGGGGTGTATTTTACTCAAGTTGGTGAGTTTGATGCGGCTTACGAAGCATTTGATTCGACATTAGAGCTTGCACCAGAGAATTCATACGCAGAGCGTAACCGCGCGATTGCGCTTTACTATGGTGGTCGTATCGATCTGGCTTTAGAAGACATGACCAAGCATTACCAAGAAATGCCGAGCGACCCATTCCGCGCGTTATGGTTGTACATTATCGAAGCAGAACAAAATCCAGAGCAAGCGAAAGCGAACCTAGAAAAGCGTTACCAACGCGATCGCAGTGAAGAGTGGGGCTGGGTTCTAGTTGCCATCATGTTGCGTGATGTATCTGATGACGCAGCGTTAAAAGCCATCATGGATGGTACGCGTGAAAACTACCGTCTTGCTGAGCGTCTAACAGAAACTTACTTCTACCTTGGTAAGCGTTACCAACTAGAAGGTGATATTGCTGATGCGATTTCACTGTACAAGCTAGCAATCTCTTTCAACGTTTATGAATACGTAGAGCACCGTTACTCCTTCTTGGAACTGGCGCAAATCTACGATCAGTTGCAGCAAGAACAACTTGCTAAGCTCAAAGCTGAGCAACAGAAGCAAGAAGAAAAATAGCCATTAGCCGCTCAACTAGAGCGGCTTTTTTGTGCTTGAAGAATTTGGTGAGCTTCTCTAAAATAGTTAGCCTTGCTAACTAAAGGGGCGGAACGTAATGGCATTAGAAAAAAGCCTGATCGATTTAGAACGCTTTTGTGCCAAGGCGTGGCGAGTGTATGCCAAAGAAGATCCGCTTTCGCATCTGAGCTTTAATGAGTTTGATTACTTGCGAGTGATCCAGCTTCATCCAGAAGGTATACGCATTACTGACTTGGCGGAAGAGCTTCAAGTTACCAAGCCTTCGGCTTCAAACATGGTGGTTCGTTTGGAGAGAAAGGGCTTGGTGAAGCGTATTGCTTGTAATGAAGATGCTCGTTCTAAGCGCGTGCTGCTAACAGAAGAAGTGATCGAAGAAATGTCATTGGAACAGGTGGTATATAAAGACATTTCACAGCAGCTTATGTGTAAGTTGGATGCGAAAGAAGCACAGCAATTGAAAGCGCTATTAGATAAAGCGCTCGGAAACTAAACCTATTTTTTATTCTTTTATCTATTTAGTTAGCCTTGCTAACTATTGGTGGTAGTCATGCAAAACTCTATTTATAAACAGTTTTGGAAATACACAATTCCAACCGTCGCAGCCATGCTGGTCAACGGTTTATACCAAGTCGTTGATGGTATCTTTATTGGTCGTTATGTAGGGGCTGATGGATTAGCGGGGATCAACGTTGCGTGGCCGATCATTGGCTCGATACTCGGCATCGGTATGATGGTGGGCGTGGGTACGGGCGCTCTAGCCTCTATCAAGCAGGGTGAAAAAGACCGTGAGGGCGCAAAACGCATCCTTTCTACTGGTTTATTGCTTTTAGTCGCTTTGATGCCAGTTGTAGCAACAACATTGTTCTTCTTCGCCGATGATTTTATTCGCTGGCAAGGCGCGGAAGGTCGTGTTTATGAACTTGGTTTGCAGTATCTGCACATCTTAAGCGTCGCGTGTGTGTTCTCGCTTGGGTCAATTGCGGTGCCGTTCTTGTTGCGCAATGACGATAGCCCGAATTTAGCCACCATTTTGATGGTGATTGGTGCTGTCATCAATATTGTGCTCGATTATATCTTTATCGCTTGGCTTGGCTGGGAGCTTAAAGGAGCGGCAATCGCAACTGCGTTAGCGCAGATGGTGGTGACGATTCTTGGTGTTGGTTACTTCTTTACTGCAAGAGCGAAGATGCGCCTGTCGACTGGCGATCTGAAAATGCAGTTTGATGTAATCCCTAAGATTGTCATGATCGGCACATCGAGCTTCTTTATGTATGCCTATGGCTCAATGATGGTGGCACTGCACAATGCGCTATTTGCCCAATACGGCAGTGCATTGCTTATTGGCGCTTACGCTATCTTGGGCTACATAGTGACGGTTTACTATTTGATTGCGGAAGGCATTGCCAATGGTATGCAACCTCTAGTGAGCTACAACCATGGTGCGCGTAATCAAGACAATATTCGTAAGCTGTTGAAGGTTGCAATGGGGACTTCGGTGCTAGGTGGGGTTGCGTTTGTTATTCTGATGAACATTTTCCCATACGAGTTTGTGTCCGTGTTTAACAACGCCGACCAACATCTTATTGATGCGACGGTAGTGGGGATTCGTCTCCATATGTTTGCGCTGTTCTTAGATGGCTTCTTGGTGGTTGCCGCAGCGTACTACCAATCGGTGAACAAAGGCAGCAAAGCGATGTTCGTGACCATTGGTAATATGGTGATTCAATTGCCGTTCTTATTCATTATGCCAAAGCTATTCGGTGTTACTGGTATCTGGATTGCGTTCCCATTGTCTAACATAGCTTTGAGCTTAGTGGTGATGACAATGCTGTGGCGCGATATTAAGAAGCTAATGAACGAGAGCTCTGTAGAGGCAAGTATTCAAGCGTCTTAACGACGAATAAAAATAAAAAAGCGAGGTTATAACCTCGCTTTTTTATTGCTTTGAAGCCCGTGAGAAAGAGTTAGATGTTCTTCACTTCCAGACCCGCAAGTTGATGCCAATAACCGTTACATTGGCGGTCTTGGATCTTGCCTGGGTTAGTACCTTTCTCATTGGAACGGAACTGATCCAGTTCGGAGAAGGTGCTAAGACCAAGTGGGCTCAAACGTACCACGTCAACCAGACCTTCCATGCTTGGCAGATCGTTGATCAGGTTGTAGCAGTAACCAGACTGAGTTTGGATGCCGTTTAGGTTAAATACTTCCTGACCCTCTTGGCTGCTTACTTTAATGCCCGTTGGGTACTTAATACAGCAGGTTTCGCAGTCATCTTTGGCTTTGTTTTCTGCACGAGCTGTAAAGCAGCGCGCCGAGTAAGCCAGAGGCAGATAACCATGGCTGAAGACTTCTACTTCAAACTTATTACGAATACCAAGTTCATCACATTGAACCAGAGTGTTGCTGAGCCATTCGCGCGATAGTTCTACTGGCATGCACCAGCGGATCATACCTTGTTTTAGGAACAAGTTAAGCGTGTGAGCGTTGTAAGTATTAACCGCAGGACCAACGACGAAAGGCACTTTATGCTCAGAAGCCAGTTGAACCGCGGACACGTCGTTGGCTTCAATCGCGAAGTCACCGTTGTCGATGTACTTCTTCATGATGTTCACTTCACTTGGCGCTTCTAATAGTGCCATCGTTGATAGCACGACTTGTTTGCCAGATGCAGAGAGTTCTTTCGCGATATCGAACCAATGTGCAGGCTTCATTTCACGACGTTTCGAACATACGGTTTCACCAAGGTAGATGATGTCCGCAGAGCTTGATTTTGCTTGTTCATAAAACGCTTCAACATCTTGCTTTGGCCAGAAGTACAACAGTGGACCAAGCGCGTATTTCATTGAGTTATCCATCTTAACCTCTACTGCCATTTACGGTGGTAAGCACCAAGAGTGGTTTGCGTGCCTTCAGACACGTTTGCCAACGCTGCATCCCAAGCAGCTTCTACTTGGTAAGCTTCTGGGTTTGCTTGGTAGCGATCAATCGCTGCACGCCACGTGCGCGTTACTTGTTCTACGTAAGCAGGGCTACGTTGGCGACCTTCAATTTTTACGGAAGCCACATTTGCCGCAAACAGCTCAGGCAACATAGAAAGGGTGTTCAAACTGGTTGGTTCTTCCAGTGCGTGATAACGTTTTTTCTCGCCTTCAATTTCAGCTTCAAAACGACCTTTACATAAGGTTGGGTAGCCCGCGTTTTCACCTGCGCTGTAGCGATCGATCAGAATGTCGTTAAGACGAGACTCCAGACCATTCTCAGTCTCTTGCCAGCGGACGTATTTTGCTGGAGAACATGCACCAACGGTGTTTGGTGATTCACCTGTCATGTATGACGATAGGTAGCAACGACCTTCTGACATAATACACAGGCTACCAAAAGCAAAGACTTCTAGCTCGACATCACTGGTGATATTGCGAGAAAGCTGTTTTACCTGATGGATAGACAGTACGCGAGGCAGTACTACGCGTTTTACATTGAAGTTTTGTTTGTAGAAATCAACGGCTGCAACGTTGGTTGCTGAAGCTTGCACAGAAAGGTGCAGCTCGAGCTCTGGGTATTTGCGAGCAGCGTACTCAAGTACCGCAATGTCAGCCACGATCAGTGCATCGACACCCAGTGCTGCTGCATTGTCGACAGCGTTTGTCCAACGTTCGAAACCATTTGGATGGGCAAAGGTGTTGAGTGCAACGTGGATCTTTTTGTTGCGGTCATGAACGTATTGCACCGCTTTTTCAAGCTTCTTGCCGTTGAAGTTCAGACCAGCAAAGTGACGAGCGTTGGTATCGTCTTTAAAGCCGATGTATACGGCATCTGCACCGCAATCAATCGCAGTTTTTAACGCAGGCAGGTTACCCGCAGGACACAAGAGTTCCATATGCTCACAATCATAGAGAATAAAAAGGTGCCCGCATTTTATGAAGAATTATGAATAGCGAAATTGACCTAAGTTAGGTTTAGCTCAATAAAGTTGAGATTTACCCCTTGAGAGTAAGGGGTAACACTCAGATTTTGTTGCAGTTGAGATCAGTTCTTATGACGGCGGTTTTGCGCAAACAACTCTTCCACTTCGTGTTTAGGTTGAGGACGGTAGAAATGGAAGCCCTGAATCGAGTTACATTGCAGGTTCGATAGCAGTGTTGCTTGCTGGTGGGTTTCTACACCTTCGGCAACAACGGTCAAATCTAATGATTTACCAAGATTGATGATGTTCTCAATCACCGTCACCTGTTTCGGTAGTGTATCGATGTCGTTGATAAACGCACGGTCGATTTTTAATTCATCGATAGGGAAGCGTGCTAAGTAGGAAAGGGAAGAGTAACCAGTACCGAAATCATCGATAGACAGCGCAAAACCAAGCTTCTTGATCGCATTAAGCATTTGCAAAGTGTGTTCGCTATCGCTCATTACCGCACTTTCGGTGAGCTCAAAGGTAATGCAGCTTGGGTCAAGTTCAGTAGTGCGCAGTAACTTCTCCATATAGTCAATCAGTTGCGGGTTACCGAACTGCTCTGGAGAAAGGTTGATCGCCACGCGTCCCGGTAGAATGCCTTGCAGTTTCCAGCGTTTTACTGTGTTAAACACATCGCGCATGACCACGCGACCAAGGTGTTCAATTAAGCCTGCACGCTCGGCGACAGGGATAAATGCGCCCGGGCTGATGTAGCCTTCGACTGGGTGCTTCCAACGTACAAGCGCTTCGGCTCCGTTAATGCTGAAGTCGCGCGCGTTAACCTTCGGCTGGTACCAGACTTCCAACCCGTTTTGCTGCAAGGCTTTCTGCAGTTCAATTTCTAGCCATAAACGCATGCGCGCTTCTTTGTTCATCTGATCGTTGAATTTAATCAGACGGTTCCGACCGCGATCTTTCGCTTCATACATTGCAGTGTCAGCATTTTGCAGCAGAATACGTGCATCTTGCCCATCTTCTGGGTAACGCACACTACCGATAGAGCATGCAAGGCGTTTACTGAAGTGATGAAGATCGAAAGGTTGGTTAATCAGAGAAATAATGCGCTCAGAGAGAATCTCCGCCATGCGAGTGTTTTCTGGCTCAGGCAGAATGATGCCAAACTCATCGCCGCCCAAGTGCCCAATGATGGCTTGATTAGGTAAAGATCGTTTTAAGCGGGCGGAGACTTCTTGAATCACTTTGTCACCGATGTGGTGACCAAGTGAGTCGTTAATGTTCTTAAAGTTATCGATGTCGAGGTAGAAAACCAGCAACGGTGTCTGGCTCTTAATAAGTTGCTCTAATCGTTTCGTAAAGCCAAAGCGGTTATACAGCTTGGTCAGTGAATCAATGTGCGCATCTTCATTGGAATTGGAAGAAAGCAGCTTGGGCGCATCGTCGGCGTCTTGGATCAAAATGATTTGAGATTCACTGCCGAGAATGGCTGTGGTATCGGCATGCAATTGAACTTTACGTTCGAAGCCACAACGAGCACTGGTCAGACACACAAAAGGTTTTTCAGAGAGTAATGTGCTGATGCGATGGGTGAAGACTTTTTTGCTGTTTTCATCGATAAACAAGCGAGTCAGCTCTTCACCAAGTAGCTCATGAGGCGAGTTCAACCCGAGTAAACGTGCGGAGGCTGGGTTGGCAGAGATGATGATGTCATCTTCTACCAATAACAAACCGTCAGGCAGTAATTGGGTTAATTTGGCGAACTTACTTTCTGACTCTTCTAAAGAACGAACCAGAATTTGTTTCTCAGACGTATCGATGGCGTGGAAGACCACGAAGCGGATTTCATTTTCTTCATGAACTGGAGAAAGGCTAAAGTGGAGGCTGGTTTCAAGGTCCGTTTCGTCAAGCGTGATTTCCGCTTCAACATGATCGCCTTTGAACGCGCGTTGGTAGTAGGGCGCGAGCTTCTTATAGAACTGCTCTCCCAGTACTTGGCTGTCGTTCAGACCAACGATGTCGTCGTGTCCTAAGCCTGCAATGTCACAATAGCGATCACTTACCATTCGATAATTGTGTTTCTTATCAAGAATGGCAAAAAAGAATGGGCTATTTGAGGTAAGCGTTGCAAACCAATGTTGTAATTGCTGGGAAGGCATTAAGGTGTTACCGATCTCCAATGAGCCTGATTATTCGTCCGTGTAATAAAAACGCTATTTTGATAACTATAACTTTGAACATACCGTTATTAAAGCGTTTATCCACGTCTTCGCGTCAATAATACACGTAAGGTCAAAAAAACGACGCTTGGGTGAGTAAAACTGCCTATTTCTAAAACAAACAGATTTATTGATACATAACAGGTACTGGTATTACTCTATTGCGTAAGATAGACAACCTTATGACAAAGTAACGGATAATTAGCGTGTTAAACAAGATTCGCAGTCAACTAGTAAAGAACGCAGCATCAATTTTGCGATCTCCAGTCCAGTTATTGCCACAAACTGTTCAGAAAAAAGCCTTATTGGAAGGTTTGAAAATGGTGTTCAAAGAAGCCCTAGAAGATGGCGATTTTGAGTTCCTTGAAGACAAGTGGTTAAAAGTTGCGATTAAAGACTTGAACTTAGCATGGTACATCAGCTACCAAGATGAAAAATTAGTGGTAGCAGAGAAACCGGTTCAGGAAGATGTAAGCTTTAGTGGTAACCTTAACGACCTAGTACTTATTGCTGGTCGCAAAGAAGACCCTGATACGCTGTTCTTCCAACGTCGTCTTTCTATCGAGGGCGACACTGAGCTTGGCTTAGAAGTGAAAAACCTGATGGACAGTGTCGACTTAGAGCAGTTACCAAAAGCGATGCAAGTAGCACTGAACCAATTGGCTGACTTTGTTCAGAAAGGGGTTCAAGCACCTGCACAAGAAACCGGAGTAGCGAATGCTTATTCGAACTGAAGCCCCTGCGGACATTCTCACCATTGACCGCTTATTAAAACACGCTTTCCCAACGGATGCGGAAGCCAACCTAGTGATGCGTTTACGTGAAAACGGTAAGCTCACTCTGTCTTTGGTGGCATGTACCGATGAAGGTGAAGTGGTTGGTCACGCGTTGTTTAGCCCTGTGACGTTGAATGGTGAAGATTTGTCATGGCAAGGTCTTGCGCCTTTGGCTGTACATGAAGATTACCGCCGCCAAGGCATTGCCGCTGAGTTAATCAAAGAAGGCTTTGATTCACTGCGTGATTTTGGTTACCCAGTGTGTGTGGTATTGGGCGAGCCGGGTTACTATGCGCGCCAAGGCTTTACAGCCAGCGAAGAGATGGGCTTCGACTGTGCGTGGGAAGTACCGCAAGGTGCGTTCCGTGTAGCAGAATTGGTCGAAGGTCAGTGTGACGGACGTTCTGGTCGCATCGATTATTCTCCAGAATTCTCTGAGCTATAATTGCCAACATTGAATGACAAAGCCCGCTGTAAAAAGCGGGCTTTGTTTTTGAACTCTTAGTGAGTCGTACAGAGTAAAAGTGGTTTAATCCTGTTCTTGGACGCGTTTTTTACCCCAAACTTCGATTTTTGCCTTTTTACTCATGCCAGCAGCATTCAATGTCATGTTACCCCAGCTTTTGTATTCCATCTCTAAACGTTTGAATTTCGCATCTTCAGAACCCGGCAGTGTCCAAGCGCGCGTCGACATGCCTTTGGTCAGAGTGCCAACCATGGTTTTGAGTTTTTTCTCGCTGCCATCGGTCATGGTCACTTTCATGTTTTTAATACTCATGGTGCCTTGAGTGCACTTAATTTTGATCTTGCTGAATTTACGGTTTTGAAACAGACCGTTTGGCTCTACTGTGTCGGTTTCTGTTTGGAAGTTCACGGTTTTCTCTGCGATCAGCTCCCAACCATCGTTGCTATCCTTAGCGAATGCGGTAAAGCTGGTGGTGGCGATAAGTAACGTAATAGCGATTGATTGGAAAAGCTTCATAACACCTCTGACTTTAAATGCGAAATTTTGATAGGATTGCCTCGTTCAAATAGGTGACAAAAGATGTCAATTAACGAGAAACAATATTTACATGAAATGGGGATCAGCACTTGGGAGCTGAGTCACCCAGAAAGGCTGGAAGGCTATCAATCGCCATTATTGGATTTGCAAAGTTCTTGTAAACTCCTATTGGTATCGCCAACGTGTCCAGAAAACGAGACAGCTTTGATGTTTGAGCGTGTTTTAAAAAGCATTAAGCTCACGCTTGACGACGCACTGCACCTAGAGCCTGAACGCTTATCCATGCTGGGTGAGCATCAACTAGAGTGGGTGTGGTTCGCAGGCTGTGAGGCAGATGCCAGCATCAATGCCAAGCAACTGACTTCACCGCTATTACAAGATATTGATGGC
Organism: Vibrio sp. Y29_XK_CS5; assembly: GCF_024181835.1. NCBI lineage: Bacteria > Pseudomonadati > Pseudomonadota > Gammaproteobacteria > Vibrionales > Vibrionaceae > Vibrio > Vibrio sp. Y29_XK_CS5. The sequence goes on along the minus strand of NZ_JAMZAM010000006.1, from coordinate 178,374 downwards.
AACAACGAACAACGCCGTGCATTGTGGCAACAAATCTGTTCGTACTCTTAACGGAGCTAACGCGTGACAATTGAAATTACGCCGATGGGTGCGGAGCACCTTGACCAAGTTTGGCAAATCGAACAGCAAGCGCATTCTCACCCTTGGGCAGAATCTTTGGTTCGTGATTTATCCAGTCGCGGTGCTTGCCATCATGTGATGCTGGAAGGTACTCAGGTGGTGGGTTACTTCTATGGGCAGAATATTGTTGGGGAAGTGACGTTATTGAATATTGCTGTTGCGCCATCTCATCAAGGCAAAGGGCTTGGGCAAAAATTACTAGATGCGTTTATCGAATACTGCGAGCAAGCCAAAGCTGAGAGTGCTTGGTTGGAAGTGCGTGAAAGCAACCACCCCGCTATCCATATTTATGAACAAGCGGGTTTCAATGAAGTGGATCGTCGTTACAACTATTACCCAGCAAAAACCGGTAATGGTAAGGAAGACGCCATCATCATGAGCTACCTGTTTTTTAATGAGTAAGGTCTGTGGATAGCAAATAAATTGCACACACCTTAAGTTCATCGTCACATTAATAAGCCTCGGAATTCCCGAGGCTTTTTACTTTCTGGCATTTTACTTCATCCTTTTGACCGATTTGCCAAGCTTATTTTTGTTCGCTTTATTACCATGTAGGTTATAAGTTTATAAATTATATGAAACAAGATCTTGTCGGGAGGAAGAATTTACGATGCCGTATCTGCAAAAATTCGATACTCCTGTTGCTCAGTTGTTTGATGAGCAGAGTAGGGGAACTGTTCTAACAGTCTTAATGTTGGTGACCTTGGCGACATTTGTGCCACTTGGTATTAAAAATCTCCTGATTGGGGAGACATTCCTTGGGTGTGTTTTACTGGCTTTCCAACTGAGTTTCATTATTGAGTTTGCTGCATTGTTTATCCTTGGTGAAAGTAAAATTGGATATCGTATTCCACTGTTTTTGCTTTGGTTATCAGTGGTTTTAAGTGTGCATATCTTTGGCATCATCGCGACGTATTGGGTATTTCCGGTCATTGTGGCTTTGGTATTTATCATCCCGAGTAAAGATGCGTTGGTTACCAATGGGTGGATCATAGCTGGCTGTACATTCTCTGCTTGGTATCAACTTGAATGGAGCATCACTTTACGTTTTGTTGTTGCGGTAATTTGCTGCGCCATAGTTGCGCATGTGGCAGTGCATAAAATTGTTGAGTTGCAGGATAGGTTGAAGTTTCTTTCTACTAGAGACTCGATGACAGGTGCTCTTAATCGAGGGCAGTTAGAAGCTTTTCTTCTACGAGCCTTAGATGAAAAAAGAAGCGGTACCACCTCTTCAATAGCAGTCATTGATATTGACCATTTTAAACAGGTAAATGATTTGTACGGTCATGATGTTGGGGATGAGGTGATCAGTCAGATCGTTACAACGCTCAATGACTATTCAAGAGAGTACGATTTGCTGTTTCGATTGGGGGGAGATGAGTTCTTGATCTTGTTTGAAGGACTTTCCGATCAAACCGCGCAATTTATGATGAGTAGCATCAGCGATAAGGTGCGCGCCAAACATTATCCTCGCCATGCAAAAGTGTCTTTGAGTGTGGGCATTTCTGAGTGCTTGCTCGATGATGACACACCAGATCTTTGGCTAAAGCGTGCTGACATTGCTTTGTACAATGCAAAGCAAAATGGGCGGGACCAAATTGTAGTGGCTTCTACCATTGCTGCTGAAGTCGAATTGCTGGACTGGCAGGACGAAGCTCAGCAACGTAGTTATCTATAAACTCGCGAGGACAAACTCACGAGGAAAGTTGCCCCTAAAGCAATAATAAGCGAGAATACCGCGCAATATTGAATCGAATAAAGCTTGTTTGAATTTCGAGCAAGTCATCAGACATCAAAGAAGACCAGTTTCATGTCAAATACACCTTTTCTAGGCGAAGTTTCTAAGCGTAGAACGTTCGCTATTATTTCTCACCCGGATGCGGGTAAAACCACCATTACTGAAAAAGTACTGTTATTCGGAAACGCGATCCAAAAAGCAGGTACGGTTAAAGGTCGTGGTAACGCACAGCACGCAAAATCAGACTGGATGGAAATGGAAAAGGAACGTGGTATCTCGGTTACTACTTCTGTAATGCAGTTCCCTTACAACGATTGTCTGGTAAACCTACTTGATACTCCTGGACACGAAGACTTCTCGGAAGATACTTACCGTACTCTAACGGCAGTTGACTCATGTCTGATGGTTATCGATGCAGCGAAAGGTGTTGAGGACCGTACTCGTAAACTAATGGAAGTTACACGTCTACGTGACACGCCAATCGTAACCTTCATGAACAAACTTGACCGCGACGTTCGTGATCCAATGGAAGTATTGGATGAAGTAGAAAACGAATTGGGCATGATGTGTGCGCCAATCACATGGCCAATCGGCTGTGGTAAAGAGTTTAAAGGTGTTTACCACATTCACCGTGACGAAACGATTCTGTACGAATCAGGTCATGGTCATGAGATCCAAGAAGTTCGCATCATCAAAGGTCTAGACAACCCAGAGCTAGACGAAAAAGTAGGTGAAAGCCTAGCAGAAAGCGTTCGTGAAGAGCTTGAACTTGTCATGGGCGCATGCCCTGAGTTTGACTTAGAGTTATTCCTAACGGGTGAACTAACGCCAGTTTACTTTGGTACGGCACTGGGTAACTTTGGTGTTGACCACATGCTAGATGGTCTGACGGAGTGGGCTCCTGCACCGAAAACGCGTCAAGCAGTTGAGCGTGATGTTGAAGCAACAGAAGACAAGTTCTCTGGTTTCGTATTTAAGATCCAAGCAAACATGGATCCAAAACACCGTGACCGTATTGCCTTCATGCGTATCGTATCGGGTACTTACACGCAAGGCATGAAGATGAACCACGTTCGTCTTGGCAAGCAAGTGAGTATTTCAGATGCGGTAACCTTTATGGCGGGTGACCGTTCTCGTGCAGAGCACGCTTACGCGGGTGACATCATTGGTCTACACAACCACGGCACTATCCAAATTGGTGATACTTTCACTCAAGGTGAAGCGCTGAAGTTCTCTGGTATTCCAAACTTTGCTCCGGAATTGTTCCGTCGTATTCGTCTAAAAGATCCATTGAAGCAGAAGCAGCTACTAAAAGGTCTGGTTCAGCTGTCTGAAGAAGGTGCGGTACAGGTATTCCGTCCATTGCAAAACAACGACCTTATCGTAGGTGCGGTTGGTGTACTTCAGTTTGACGTGGTTGTGGCTCGTTTGAAGTCAGAATACAACGTTGAAGCGATCTATGAAGGCGTGAACGTGGCAACTGCTCGTTGGGTTGAGTGTGGCGATGCGAAGAAACTGGATGAGTTCCAGCGTAAGAACCAAACGAACCTAGCATTGGACGGTGGCGATAACCTAACTTACATTGCACCGACCATGGTTAACCTAAACCTAGCGCAAGAGCGTTTCCCTGATATCGATTTCCGTGCGACACGTGAGCACTAATCGAATCTAGCTCGCTTTACATCGCGTACTAGATTATAAGCCGCCGTTAGCTATACACTTAGTTAACGGCGGTTTTTTTATTTGGTTTACAAAGAACTCTATGAGCTAAAAAGGGTGGGCAATGAACTGGTTTAAAAAAGGACTTAAATGCTACGATGATTGGTGCAAAGAGATGGGACTAACACCCGATCAAAAGCGCAGTTGCGTGCCGTACAAACAAGACCCAGCTAATGAGCCATCTTCAACAAAGAAAGAAGAGCAAGAGAAGCCAAGTAATGAAACTGTTTGATACTCATTGCCACTTTGACTTTGATGTCTTCCAAGATGACTTTGCATATCAAGTTGAGCTTGCGCGTGAGCAAGGAGTAGAGCGCATCCTTATTCCGTCTGTCGGGCCAAGTAATTGGACTCGCATTCAAGACCTCGCCAATCAATATTCTCATCTCTATTATGCACTGGGTTTTCATCCCTATTTTCTCCAACAAGAGTTTGAGCAATTTGCTCCAGAGTTGGAATCATTGCTTTCTTCGTCCAACCAGCAATGCGTTGCAATAGGAGAGTGCGGTTTGGATTTCGCCATCGAAGTGCCAGTTGAGCGACAAGAGCGCGCGCTTGAGTTGCAATTTGAGCTAGCAAAGCGGTTTGATTTACCGGTGATCCTGCACAGCCGCAAAGCGCACAATCGACTTATTCAAATGGTCAAAGCGGCACATTTACCAAAAGGTGGGGTGTTGCATGCGTTCTCAGGCAGCTACCAACAGGCGATGGAATGGGTTCGATTAGGCTTTTCGATTGGCGTCGGAGGCACCATTACGTATCCGAGAGCTAACAAAACTCGCGACGCAATTCAAAGATTACCCCTTGAACATCTCGTCTTAGAAACGGATGCCCCAGATATGCCTATACTTGGCTATCAGGGTGAGCCGAATCATCCCTTACAACTTATTCATATTCTCAATGAATTGGCTTCTTTACATAGCAAAAGCAAGCAATCGATTGCTTCTCAGCTGTGGGAAAATAGCAATTCTGCTTTCTTTATATGTGAATAAAATCTAAAGAAGCTGTTTAAAAGCGAAAACGTTTTCCTGCTTATTGTGAGTTGACTCACAAACGAGAGTGAATCAATGATGAATCTTATAAGAAAGTGTGAGGGTGGCATTACTTTAATTGATTCTGCATGAGTATAATTGCCCCCGCTTTATAGCTCCATTTTGTAACACGCCAACAAATAACTTATAAGGAAGTCATAAACTATGAGCCTGTTTATGAGCCTAGTCGGTATGGTAGTGCTTCTTGCTATCGCATTTGCATTTTCCAATAACCGTAAAGCTATCAATCTAAGAACTGTGGGTGGCGCATTTGCTATCCAATTCATCCTAGGTGCATTCGTTCTTTACGTACCTTGGGGCCGTGATCTACTAAACGGTTTCTCTACTGGTGTTTCTAACGTTATCAACTACGGTAACAACGGTTCATCATTCCTATTCGGTGGTCTTGTTTCTGACAAGATGTTCGAAGTATTCGGCGGCGGCGGCTTCATCTTCGCATTCCGCGTTCTTCCTACACTGATCTTCTTCTCAGCACTGATTTCAGTTCTTTACTACATTGGCGTAATGCAGTGGGTTATCAAGATTCTTGGTGGTGCACTACAAAAAGCGCTTGGCACTTCTCGTGCGGAATCAATGTCTGCAGCAGCTAACATTTTCGTAGGTCAAACTGAAGCACCTCTTGTTGTTCGTCCTTTCGTTCCAAAAATGACTCAATCTGAGCTATTTGCGGTAATGTGTGGTGGTCTAGCATCTGTAGCTGGTGGTGTACTAGCAGGTTACGCTTCAATGGGTGTACCTCTAGAGTACCTAGTAGCAGCATCATTCATGGCAGCACCAGGTGGTCTACTATTCGCTAAGATTCTTCACCCAGAGACTGATCAGCCTCACGAAGACATCGAAGAAGCAATGGACGGTGGCGACGACAAACCAGCTAACGTAATCGACGCAGCAGCGGGCGGTGCGGCTTCTGGTCTACAACTAGCACTAAACGTTGGTGCAATGCTAATCGCGTTCGTAGGTCTGATTGCGCTTGTTAACGGTATGCTAGGTGGCATCGGCGGTTGGTTCGGTATGCCTGAACTGACTCTAGAACTAATCCTAGGTTACGCGTTCTCTCCACTAGCATTCCTAATCGGTGTTCCTTGGGACGAAGCAGTTGTTGCTGGTTCATTCATCGGTCAGAAACTAGTTATTAACGAATTCGTTGCTTACTTGAACTTCACACCTTACCTAGGTGACAGCGCTCAAGTAGTTGCGGCAACTGGTGAAGTAATGTCTGAGAAGACTACAGCTATCATCTCATTCGCACTATGTGGCTTCGCGAACCTTTCTTCTATCGCGATCCTACTTGGTGGTCTAGGTAGCCTTGCACCAAACCGTCGTTCAGATATCGCTCGCATGGGTATTAAAGCAGTTCTTGCTGGTACGTTGTCTAACCTAATGGCAGCGACTATCGCAGGCTTCTGCCTTAGCCTTGCAGCATTTTAATTAGAATCGGTTCTTAATATATAGACGCCGTTTTAAACCATGCCCTGTAGCAAGAGATTGCTGCGGGGCATTTTTCGTTTTTTGGACCTGAAAACTTAACCGCACGTAGGTCTACGTGAGTGGCTTACGCAGTCGGTGGAATAGGGGCTGGAAAATTTTGAGATACAAACCGTTTGCGCTCTATTTGGTGCTACAGTTTTGCGGTGAATATCTATAATGTAGTAATCACGAGATCGTGGTTATGATAACCACTTAATCATAGAGTGAATATTACATACTCGATGGGCAAATGAATTGCCCTCAATATCAAATCAAACAAGCGTTTTATTGTTTGATGTGATATTAAAGACACCGCAATCATAGATTGTTGTGCCATAGGCCAAACTGGTACTGTGCGGTGACAAGGATAGCAATTGGCATATGACTTTTTCGCAGTATATGCCGAGTCTTCAGGGAACCAAGTCCGTTCATAAATAGACTGTTTAGCCAATTTCTCACACTGTCTCGACTTGTTGATTATAGTTAGAGAAGTGATGTGAGGCTGAGTAGTGAATTTTTTGAATATTGATCGGAGATAGAAATGAGCGATTTAAAAGCAGCAGCGCTACGTGCACTGAAACTTATGGACCTTACTACGCTAAATGATGATGACACTGATGCAAAAGTGATCTCACTATGTCATGACGCGAAATCTGCAGTAGGCAACACAGCTGCAATTTGTATTTACCCTCGCTTTATTCCTATTGCTAAGAAGACACTTCGTGAGCAAGGCACGCCAGAAGTTCGTATCGCAACAGTAACGAACTTCCCACACGGTAACGACGATATTGAAATCGCTGTTGCTGAAACAAAAGCGGCTGTCGCTTACGGTGCAGACGAAGTTGACGTAGTTTTCCCATACCGCGCTCTAATGGCAGGTGATGAGAAAGTGGGCTTCGAGCTAGTTAAGCAATGTAAAGAAGCTTGTGGTGACATCCTTCTTAAAGTGATCATCGAAACTGGTGAACTTAAAGAAGAAGCGCTAATCAAGAAAGCATCTCAAATCTGTATTGAAGCAGGTGCTGACTTCATTAAAACTTCAACTGGTAAAGTGCCAGTAAACGCAACGCCTGAATACGCTCGCATGATGCTTGAAGTTATTCGTGACATGGGTGTTGCAGAAACTGTTGGTTTCAAACCAGCAGGTGGTGTGCGTACTGCTGAAGATGCAGCGGCATACCTAGCAATGGCTGACGAAATCCTAGGTGATAACTGGGTTGATGCTCGTCATTACCGTTTCGGTGCGTCTAGCCTGCTTACAAACCTACTAAATACATTAGAAGTATCGGACGAAGTCGCTGATCCAACAGCGTACTAATTCCAACAATACGTCTGAACGGTAGCACCAACTTTGGTGCTACCAAACCTCTTCTATCCTACTTATACCATGGCTCAAAATGAGCTTGGGAGGCACTAATGTATTTACCACAAGAAATTATCCGTAAAAAACGTGACGGCGAAGTTCTAACAGCCGACGAAATCAACTTCTTCATTCAAGGCGTAGCGAACAACAGTGTATCTGAAGGTCAGATCGCTGCATTTGCTATGACAATCTTCTTCAATGAAATGACGATGCCAGAACGTATCGCACTAACGTGTGCAATGCGTGATTCAGGTATGGTTATCGATTGGAGCCACATGAACTTTGGTGGTCCAATTGTCGATAAGCACTCTACCGGTGGTGTGGGTGACGTAACTTCTCTAATGCTTGGTCCAATGGTGGCTGCATGTGGTGGTTTCGTACCAATGATCTCTGGTCGTGGTCTTGGCCATACTGGCGGTACGCTGGATAAGCTTGAGTCTATCCCTGGCTACAACATCACGCCAACAAACGATGTATTCGGCCAAGTGACCAAAGATGCTGGTGTGGCTATCATCGGTCAAACGGGTGATCTTGCTCCTGCGGATAAGCGTGTTTACGCGACTCGCGATATCACGGCTACTGTAGACAACATTTCACTAATCACGGCGTCGATTTTATCGAAGAAGCTTGCTGCTGGTCTTGAATCTCTAGTGATGGACGTAAAAGTTGGCTCTGGTGCATTCATGCCAACTTATGAAGCGTCTGAAGAGCTAGCAAAATCAATCGTTGCGGTAGCAAACGGTGCAGGCACTAAGACAACCGCTATCCTAACGGACATGAACCAAGTCTTGGCGTCTTCTGCGGGTAACGCAGTGGAAGTACGTGAAGCGGTTCGCTTCCTAACAGGTGAATACCGTAACCCACGTCTACTTGAAGTAACAATGGCGTCATGTGCAGAAATGCTGGTACTTGGCAAACTTGCTGAGAACACAGAAGACGCACGTGCAAAACTGATGGAAGCGCTAGACAACGGCAAAGCTGCTGAGTGCTTCGGTAAGATGGTTGCTGGTCTAGGTGGTCCTGCGGACTTCGTAGAAAACTACGATAACTACCTAGAAAAAGCAGAAATTATTAAACCTGTATACGCAACAGAAACTGGCGTTGTATCTGCGATGGACACTCGTGCTATCGGCATGGCTGTTGTTTCAATGGGCGGCGGTCGTCGCGTTGCGACAGATGAAATCGACTACGCAGTTGGTTTCGATAACTTCATCCGTCTAGGTGAAGTAGCAGATAGCGATAAACCTCTTGCGGTTATTCATGCTCGCACTGAAGAGCAATGGGAAGAAGCCGCTAAAGCACTTCGCAGTGCAATCACTGTAGGTGGTGAGTACACACCAACTCCAGAGGTTTACCGTCAAATCCGTGCAGAAGATCTTTAATCGAATAAGTAATTACACAAGGCCTACTCAACCATAATAAGAAGCCGAGTGGGCCTAAGGAACGAGCAATGAAAAGAGCATTTATTTTAGTACTAGACTCATTCGGCATCGGCGCAGCTGCAGATGCAGAACAATTTGGTGATGTAGGTTCAGACACATTAGGTCATATTGCAGACCAGTGTGAGCAAGGCTTAGCAGATAACGATCAACGTAAAGGCGCACTTCGTCTTCCAAACCTATCTAAGTTAGGTTTGGCAATGGCACATAAAGAGTCAACAGGTCGCTTCGCACCTGGCCTAGACGCAGATGCAGAAATCATTGGTGCGTACGGTCACGCAGCAGAGCTTTCTTCAGGTAAAGATACTCCATCTGGTCACTGGGAAATCGCTGGTGTGCCTGTTCTGTTTGATTGGGGCTACTTCACTGATAAAGCGAACAGCTTCCCGAAAGAGCTGACTGACCGTATCCTTGAGCGTGCGGGTTTAGACGGCTTCCTAGGTAACTGCCATGCATCAGGTACTCAAGTATTGGATGACCTTGGTGAAGAGCACATGAAGACAGGTCAGCCAATTTTCTACACGTCTGCTGATTCTGTATTCCAAATTGCATGTCACGAAGAGACTTTCGGTCTAGACCGTCTGCTAGAGCTTTGCCAAATTGCACGTGAAGAACTAGAAGATTACAACATCGGTCGTGTTATTGCGCGTCCTTTCATTGGTCCTGGTAAAGGTCAATTTGAACGTACGGGTAACCGTCGTGACCTGTCTGTTGAGCCACCATCAGCAACTGTTCTTCAGAAGCTAGTTGATGAGAAGCAAGGTGATGTGGTTTCTATCGGTAAGATTGCTGATATTTACGCGAACTGCGGCATCACTAAGAAAGTGAAAGCGACAGGTATCCCTGCACTGTTCGAAGCAACACTAGAGCAAATCAAAGAAGCGGGTGACAACACTATCGTATTCACTAACTTTGTAGACTTCGACTCAGCGTACGGTCACCGTCGTGACGTAGCGGGTTATGCTGCGGCACTTGAGTATTTCGATGGTCGCATCAACGAAGTGCTAGAGCTAATGGAAGAAGACGATGTTCTTATCCTAACGGCAGACCACGGTTGTGATCCAACATGGCCTGGTACTGACCATACTCGTGAGCACATTCCAGTGATTGTTTATGGTAAGAAAGTACCAGCGGGCTCACTAGGTCGTCGTGATAGCTTTGCAGATATCGGTCAAACATTGGCAAGTTACTTCGGTACATCACCAATGGATTACGGTAAGAACTTCCTATAATTAGGTAGGTTTTGAAAACTAGGAGCTTGATTGCTCCTAGTTTTATGTTGGCAGCATGAAAATGTTGCTTGTCGGAAATGAGAATATTCTAGCCAAAACCGCCAGTAGCAGTGCGGATCGCTAGAGACAGGTTAAGGAAAAGAAACATGGCAACTCCACATATCAACGCAGAAATGGGTGCATTCGCAGACGTCGTTCTAATGCCAGGTGACCCGCTACGTGCTAAATACATTGCAGAGACTTTCCTTGAAGATGTAGTTCAAGTATGTGACGTTCGTAATATGTTCGGTTACACCGGCACTTACAAAGGTCGTAAGATCTCAGTAATGGGTCACGGTATGGGTATTCCATCATGTTCAATCTACGTGACTGAGCTAATCAAAGACTTCGGTGTGAAGAAAGTGATTCGTGTAGGTAGCTGTGGCGCAGTGAACGAAGATATCAAAGTACGTGATGTTGTTATCGGCATGGGCGCTTGTACTGATTCTAAAGTTAACCGCATCCGCTTTAAAGGTCATGACTTTGCCGCTATTGCTGACTACAAAATGGTTCGCGCAGCAGAAGAAGCAGCGAAAGCTCGCGGCGTAGACGTAAAAGTAGGTAACCTGTTCTCAGCAGAACTGTTCTACACGCCAGATCCAGAAATGTTCGACGTAATGGACAAGTACGGTATCGTAGGTGTTGAAATGGAAGCGGCTGGTATCTACGGCGTTGCTGCTGAGTACGGCGCGAAAGCTCTGACTATCTGTACTGTTTCTGACCACATCAAAACTGGCGAGCAAACCACATCAGACGAACGTCAAACTACGTTCAACGACATGATGCTAATCGCACTTGATTCAGTATTGCTAGGTGATGAAGAGTAAGGGCGAACAGCCTTCTATTCTTTTGCTTATCAGCATAAAAAAACAGCCCGCATCATGCGGGCTGTTTTATTTTGATAAATTGGTTTTTGAACTACTTGGTTAGCAATAGGTTTTCACCTTTTTTACGGCGGATCGGCTGTCTGCGTAAAATCATGATGAACAGCATGCCACATGCAAAGCTCATCAGTACCATCATGTACATGTAACGATCACTTTTACGGTAGTGATGATCAGAGATTGCCGTTACACGACCGGTTTCAAAAGTCACTCGTACAAAGCCAATCACTGCGCCATCTGCCAGTACCGGTTCAACGAGCTGCTGACGTCCAATCGACGCTGTCGCAAGTGGCGTATCTAATCCAAGTACCTCTCGTACAGACAGCGCTTCTTTGCTGGATGCAAGACGCACACCTTGCGCGTCATAGATGGTCGCATCGAATACCAGACGGTCTTGTGCTAACTGATTCGTCAGTTTAAGCAGACGTTCTTGGTCTTTATTTATGATCATTTCACTGGCAGATAACGACGCCTGTGAAATCAAAACTTTGGTCAGGGTTTCAAGCTGCTGCGCTTGTATCTTCTCATTACCCTTACTGATGACGACACTGTTTTTGATGGTGACAAATAGCATCACACACAGCAGTATCAGCGCCAGAATTCGTAGGGCATTCCTTACTGAGAATAAGGATTCACTCATGCTCTTTACTCGTCCATTCAAAACAAAACAAAGACTTGCCTTTTTAGCTTGTTGAGGTAACGTTTTAGCAAAGTCACAAGGGATTATATACATGGACGCGTCAAAAAGCTTGCCTATCAGAAGGCATACGACTCTTTTAAAACGACTACCCGAAACTCGCTTTGCTACTCAGCTCGATAAAGCCAAGGCTAACTGGATTGTATTTGGTGAGCACCTTGAGCCTCGCAATTTTGAAGACATCGATTTTTTTACCGGCTTCTACAACCCAATTTTAGATACTTGGAAGGTAGGTCAGTATGAAGTGGCATTGATGGCGGGTAACCTTACGCCAGAGCATGAAACCATTCTGAAAAGCTTAAATCTGGATTACGCTTCTTTAAACGAAGTACCGGATCTTTCTGCGCCGGGTTTGGTTGTGTTTGATATGGATTCAACTGCGATTCAAATCGAGTGTATCGACGAGATTGCCAAACTTGCCGGTGTAGGCGAAGAAGTCGCCGAAGTCACCGAACGAGCCATGCAAGGTGAGCTGGACTTTGAACAAAGTTTACGTCAGCGCGTTGGTAAGCTGAAAGGGGCTGATGAAGCCATTCTTGAGCAGGTACGAAGCCAACTGCCATTCATGCCAGACTTCGAAGCGTTGATTACAACCTTCAATGCATTGGGGTGGAAGACTGCGATTGCCTCTGGTGGATTCACTTACTTCTCCGACTTTATTAAAGACAAAGTGGGATTGGATTTTGCGCAATCCAACCAACTAGAAATTGTTGATGGCAAATTGACGGGTGAAGTGCTTGGCGATGTTGTATCTGCCCAAACCAAAGCTGACATTTTGGTAGAGCTTGCAGAAGAGTACGAGATTGAGCAACACAATACCGTCGCAGTCGGTGATGGCGCAAATGATCTGGTGATGATGTCTGCTGCAGGGCTGGGTGTGGCTTATCACGCTAAACCTAAAGTTGAAGAGCAAGCGCAAACTGCCGTTCGATTCGCAGGTCTAGGTGGTGTGCTGTGTATTCTTTCTGGCGCTTTAGTTAAGCAGCAGAAAATCAGTTGGAAAGCGAAACCATAATCTGGGTTTTCACGACGAAACACGATAGAAAAACACCGCCAGTTTGGCGGTGTTTTGTTATTCAGTCAGTTCTAATCGCACGATCACTTCTTCAGTAATGTCTTCAAATTCGCTGTAGCCAACTAGTGCGGTCAGCTCTTTTTCTAGTTTACTGGCTTGATGAACCCCAAATTGGGTTAAATCACTCAAGTCCTGGCGCAGCAAAGAAGTCATCGGATCAAAGATTGGCGCGGTAGAAATACGGGTTGCGTAAAACTCACCCATCATGCGGGCTTTCTTTATGAACTGAATACGTTCTTTGACACTGGTAAAATCTTGTTGCAGCTTTGACTCTAGCCCAGTGATTTTGCTGCCAACTTTCGCCACGCTGATGTAAACATCTTGATGTCTCGCCTGAGCGCCATCAATACGTTTAATTGGTTCGGCGATCAGAGTGCTAGATCGTCCCTTAAATAATGGTTCGAGAGAGAACTGCTGATTGTGACCAAGGCGCGCATATAACTCGATGTGCTTCGCTAATGGGAAGTTGACACCAATAACGGGAGTTTTCACCGAAGAGGCTGCGCTTTTACTAATAAAGATTGGCGTACTCAAAATACGTGAGAGTAGGACACTGTGCAGCCTTTCCAACAATGCGTTACTTGGCAGCATCTCTTTTTGTGGGATGAGTTTGTCTTGGTTGTGCTCGATAATGCTATTGAAGAAAGCAATAACACGCATGGTTTTGCTGTCTTCATCTATGACAAGTTGCACGCTACGACCATCGGGACTCACCCGAATAATCCGATAAGGGACTTCTGAAAGAGGCAATTTCTTATCGTATAACTGTAGCTCTCGGAAGTTGATGCGTACTTCTTGCCCTGAACGTAATTCCGTCGGCTCATCCAAGCGTAAGCCCAAGCCTCGCTTAGAGATATCCATGGTAAAGCCTGCAGCTTTCGCACTTCCGGTATTAAGCACTAAAGGGGTTTTGAAGCGATAACGGGGCTCTTTTCGACGAGATTGGGCGTCAAAGTAAATACCTTTTGGATTGCCGATGATCTTACGTGGATGGCGAAAAGCATTAAGTGTATTCGCGGGCACGCGAGGTTTTTCAGTAAGCAAATAATCCTGTCCAGACTTCTCATCGGCAATTTCTTGCAAAATGCCTACGTGGGTCAGTTTTTGCGAACTTTCGGCTAACTCAGAAGAAAACGCAGCAAGGTCTTCTTTTTCTTGTTGAGACAGTTCAAAAATCGAAATGCGGAAAGCACGCCAACTGGCGCGTTTGGCTCCCAGGTGCCAGAACAATTGACGCTGCTCTCTGGTCGCTTCTGGGCGCAGCATTGAATAGAAGTACGTTTTGTTGTCATGCTCATGAGTAAAGGAATAGAGCACGTTGGTAGCCCCTTTGACCCCTGGCGCAATTAACGAAGCCATCCTTTTCGGATTGAACAACGAACCAAATACTTGCTGGTTACGCTCATCATGCCAGTATTGCCACATCTTTTGGTTATTTGGTGTCAGCATTGCGAGCTTGAGTTCGCTGCCTTCAAAAAACAGAGGGAGGTTGCTGGTGTGCTTCAGGGCGATATGTTCGTAACCACGCGTGCGAGCGCGAATGATTTTATCTTGGTTATCATGACGAGCACGTTTTGCAGCGCTGTTGAGAGCTTCATCAATCAAGCGAGCAACGACATTGGTCTCGGTCAAGCGAATGGTTCTTAGATAACGAACAGCATCGTTCTCGTAGCAGTCATCCACTGCGAGCACACGATAAGTGATTGGCTTTTCAACGCCGGCAACCTGAGATTTGCTGGCAAACTCGGTAAAGGTAACTTGAATGACTTCGCCCAAGCTGTATTTGAATGCACTAGGGACTTTGAATTTTGCTCCAGAGCTAGAAAGGTCAATACTCAGGCCGTGGATCACTTGACTTTTTGAGCGAATGATTTCTACCTGAGACTGTACTTTTAAGCGCTTTTCTTGGCGCTTTAAGTCGTAACCAAGATGAACCGGTTCGGCAAGGAATGGACTTTTAGGGTCGGTCAGCGATTGTTCTTCATTCTTACCGTTGTTTTTACTCATTACACGAAAGTTGTTACGTGTATTGACCAAGGCTTCCCACATGCCTTCAGTGTAAGCACCGAATTTTTTTAAGTTTTTGTGGTAAGCGTTGAAAGCGACGTCATCCAACCAATGAGGGATGCCATCTAATAAGTATTCACGACATTCACCTTTCACTCTACCTCGCAAATCAATGCTTTTCTTGCAAGGTGCCATGACACGGTTGAGTTCCATCTTTACAAGAATTTTGGCCGATGGCGGTTCCCCCTCGGTCAATTGACCAAGGACGAAGTCAAAGTCATCAGAGCCATAAACTGGGATGAGTCGTTCTGCGAGCGAGAGAATTTCAGATTGCTGCATTATTTCTGTTAAAGTATGTCGTTATTCGAATTATATCGGCTAAGCAAAGCAAAACTTGAGTATATCAAGAGTTCATGTCCAATAAGGTCAGACATGGCAGTGCTTGGTCACATTTGTTGAAAAAACCGAGTGTTGAAAAGATCGAGGCATCATGGCGAAAGCAAAACGAGCGTATGTTTGTAATGATTGTGGCGCAGATTTCCCACGTTGGCAGGGGCAGTGTAATGCGTGTGGTGCATGGAACACGATTACTGAAGTTCGTATTGCTGCATCGCCAACGGTAGCGCGCAATGAACGCTTATCTGGTTATGCAGGCTCAGCGACGGAATCAAAAGTTCAGACGCTTTCCGAGATTGATCTGCAAGAAGTGCCGCGTTTCACCAGTGGGTTTAAAGAACTCGATCGTGTACTTGGCGGTGGTGTGGTTCCTGGTGCGGCGATTTTGATTGGTGGTAACCCAGGGGCAGGTAAGTCAACGTTACTTCTACAAACCATGTGTTTGTTGTCGGCGCAAATGCCTACGCTGTACGTAACGGGTGAGGAATCACTTCAGCAAGTTGCGATGCGTGCTTCCCGTCTTGGTTTGCCAAAAGAGCATTTAAAGATGCTGTCAGAAACGAATGTCGATAAGATCTGTCAAATTGCAGAGAAAGAGCAACCACGCATTATGGTTATCGACTCGATACAGGTTATGCACGTTTCTGATGTTCAATCCTCACCGGGGAGTGTCGCTCAAGTACGTGAATCGGCAACCGCCTTGACGCGTTACGCAAAGCAAAACAATGTTGCTGTCTTTATTGTTGGTCACGTAACAAAAGATGGTACCCTTGCGGGACCTAAAGTACTTGAGCACATTATTGACTGCTCCGTGTTGCTAGATGGTGGGACTGATAGCCGTTTCCGTACGCTTCGTAGTCACAAAAACCGTTTTGGTGCGGTGAACGAGCTCGGTGTTTTTGCCATGACAGGGCAAGGGTTAAAAGAAGTGAACAACCCATCGGCGATCTTCCTTTCTCGTGGTGAAGAGGAGACGTCGGGTTCCTCCGTGATGGTTGTTTGGGAAGGTACGCGCCCTCTACTAGTAGAGATTCAAGCGCTAGTAGACTATTCACAACTGGCAAACCCACGTCGTGTCGCGGTTGGCTTAGAACAAAACCGTCTCTCTTTATTACTAGCGGTACTGCATAAGCATGGTGGTCTACAAATGGCAGACCAAGATGTATTTGTGAATGTCGTTGGTGGCGTCAAAGTCACAGAGACCAGTGCTGACCTTGCGTTAGTTATGGCGCTTTTATCGAGTTTCCGCGACCGTCCACTACCAAAAGATGTGGTGGTGTTTGGGGAAGTGGGCTTGGCGGGTGAGATTCGACCTGTACCAAGTGGGCAAGAGCGTTTGAATGAAGCGTTTAAGCACGGCTTTAAGAAAGCAATCGTTCCTGCAGCGAATATGCCCAAGGGCGGTATTCCTGGTATGCAAATCCACGGCGTGAAAAAACTATCGGAAGCTATCGAAGCATTTGATGAGTTGTAAACGCTATCTTGTGCCCCAATTCTAGGGGTAACAATAATGTTGAATCTGTCCTCATTATTGTCGAATTAAGCACACATATTGCGAAGTTTGACTATTATTTGAGGACGGAAAATCGACGTTAAAATTTTTTTTCTTCCATCCGCACGCAAGGGTATCAGTATTGACAGAATGTGATATACTCTGCGCGCACTTTATACCTTATTAACAGAGTAAGACAATGACTGATTTATCAAAATACAGAAACATTGGTATTTTTGCTCACGTAGACGCGGGTAAAACTACCTCTACAGAGCGTATCCTAAAGCTAACTGGTAAGATCCATAAGATCGGTGACACTCACGACGGTTCAACTACTACTGACTTCATGGAGCAGGAAGCTGAGCGTGGTATCACAATCCAGTCTGCAGCAACAACTTGTTTCTGGAACGATCACCGTCTAAACATCATCGATACTCCTGGACACGTTGACTTCACTATCGAAGTTTACCGTTCTCTAAAAGTACTTGACGGTGGTATCGGTGTATTCTGTGGTTCTGGTGGTGTTGAGCCTCAGTCAGAAACTAACTGGCGTTACGCTGACGAATCACACGTATCTCGTCTGATCTTCGTTAACAAACTAGACCGTATGGGCGCAGACTTCTACAAAGTTGTTGACCAAGTACAAAACGTTCTAGGTGCTACTCCACTAGTAATGACTCTACCTATCGGTATCGAAGAAGATTTCGTAGGTGTTGTTGACGTACTAAGCCAACAAGCTTACGTATGGGACGAGTCTGGCCAGCCAGAGAACTACGAAGTTCAAGACATCCCTGCTGATCTAGTTGAGAAAGCGGCTGAATACCGTGAAATGCTAATCGAAACTGCTCTAGAGCAAGACGAAGATCTAATGATGGCTTACCTAGAAGAAGGCGAAGAGCCATCTCTAGAAGACATCAAACGTTGTATCCGTAAAGGTACACGTGACCTAGCATTCTTCCCAACTTACTGTGGTTCAGCGTACAAGAACAAAGGTATCCAACTTATTCTTGACGCGGTAGTAGATTACCTACCATCACCAACAGAAGTTGATCCACAGCCTCTAACAGATTCAGAAACTGGTGAGCCAACTGGCGAAGTAGCAAAAGTATCTGCAGACGAGCCACTAAAAGCGCTTGCGTTCAAGATCATGGACGACCGCTTCGGTGCTCTAACGTTTATCCGCGTTTACTCAGGCCGCATGAAGAAGGGTGACACAATCCTTAACTCTGCAACTGGTAAAACTGAGCGTATCGGCCGTATGGTTGAGATGCACGCAGACGAGCGTAACGAAATCGATTCAGCTCAAGCTGGTGACATCATCGCTGTAGTTGGTATGAAGAACGTTCAAACTGGTCACACTCTATGTGATCCTAAGCACGAATGTACTCTAGAACCAATGATCTTCCCAGATCCAGTAATCTCTATCGCAGTTAAGCCTAAAGATAAAGGCGGCAGCGAGAAGATGGGTATCGCGATCGGTAAGATGGTTGCAGAAGATCCATCATTCCAAGTAGAGACTGATGAAGAATCTGGCGAAACTATCCTACGTGGTATGGGTGAACTTCACCTAGATATCAAAGTAGATATCCTAAAACGTACTTACGGCGTTGAGCTAGAAGTAGGTGCTCCTCAAGTTGCTTACCGTGAAACAATCACTCAAGCAATCGAAGACAGCTACACGCACAAGAAGCAGTCTGGTGGTTCTGGTCAGTTCGGTAAGATCGACTACCGTATCAAACCAGGCGAAACTGGTTCAGGCTTCACGTTCAAATCAACAGTTGTTGGTGGTAACGTACCTAAAGAATTCTGGCCTGCAGTAGAGAAAGGCTTCGCTAGCATGATGGAACACGGTGTTCTAGCTGGCTTCCCAACTCTAGACGTAGAAGTTGAACTATTCGACGGTGGCTTCCACGCAGTTGACTCTTCAGCTATCGCTTACGAAATCGCTGCTAAAGGCGCATTCCGTCAGTCTATGCCTAAAGCTGGCGCGCAACTTCTTGAGCCAATCATGAAAGTTGACGTGTTCACTCCAGAAGATCACGTTGGTGACGTAATCGGTGACCTTAACCGTCGTCGTGGTATGATCAAAGACCAACAAGCTGGTACTACTGGCGTACGTATCAAGGGTGATGTACCTCTATCAGAAATGTTCGGTTACATCGGTACTCTACGTACTATGACTTCTGGCCGTGGTCAGTTCTCTATGGAGTTCTCACACTACTCGCCATGTCCAAACAACGTTGCTGAGCAAGTAATTGCTGACGTTAAAGAGCGTAACGCTAAGAAGTAATTCTTAAGTTAACTCTGTAAGACATCAAAGCCCCGCCTAGTGCGGGGCTTTTTACTATCTAGCATCTGTTTACTTGTCTATCTGAACGGAGCTGATGTTTTCCAAAATTTATTGCTTACTTCATTCTTCTTTTAATTGAATCGTTTCAAAGTCTCGAACGGTACTGCGTTCAAATTCAGCAATCTCTTCTTTTATCCATTGACTAAATAACTGTGTTTTTTGACGCTTCAAATATCCTGTCGGCGCGCAAAGGTAATAGGCATACTTAGGCTGAATGCCTATGTCACCAATTCTTACCAGTTTTCCTTCTTGGATGTATCGATAAGCCAAGCTGTGCTTGACCAACGCTACGCCTTGCAACGAAAGAGCACCTTCTAAAACCAAATGCGAGCCACTGTACTTGAGCGTTGGTTTTGCCGCTTTATGACCTAATGTGTTGAGCCACATATTCCAGTCTAAGTCCGGCCATAAATCTTCGATCAACTCTGCTTTATTTAAATCTTGGACGCTGTAGATACCATGCTCTTTTTGGTAGATGGGATGGCAGGCAGGGTAGAAGACTTCATCCATCAGCCATTGTGATTCCAGATTCGGGTAGTATCCATGACCATAACGGACACAGAGATCTATCTGGCTATCTTGAAATGAAACCAGTTCATTCGTTGGCTCCATGAGTAGCGAGATATCTGGATGTCGTTGTCGAAATGCAGCAATCCTTGGTACTAACCAATGATGAGCAAAAGAAGGCAGTGTTGAGATGGAGAGATGATTTGGGTTGGGATCTTGGTTAATTAATCGCACACCCTGTTGGAGGTGATTGAAACCTCGTTCGGCTTGGGCAAACAGCAAGTCGCCTTCTGCGGTGAGCAGTATCTTTCGATGTTGGCGCACAAACAAGTCGGTACCCAGAAATTCTTCCAATTGACGTATCTGTTGGCTAATCGCTGCTGGTGTGACAAATAAGTATTTGGCAGCCGCTTTAAAACTGCCTTCCTTTGCCGCGATGTAGAAATAATACAGCCCTTGTAGCGGAGGCATGCGTTCTTTCACATTAGTTTTCCTTAACTCAATGTCAGATTCTATCGTTTGAGAATAACAGGGTAGTCACTGATTATTAAGTGGTCAATGTGAATGAATCAAGGAGGGTATATGAACAATGCAACGCAAACCTGTGGTCACTTAGCATCGAAGCCACGCAAGAGCTTAGTTCAGTATATCTTTTCTAAATTAGCCGTATGGAGAAAAAACTACCGTACACGCCGTCATTTGTCTGAGTTACCTCACCACCTTTTGGATGATATCGGCTACAACGAAACTGAAGTCCAAAAGGAAATTCAGAAACCATTTTGGCGTGATTGATCATCGTCGAAAATGAAAAACGCTCCCTTTATGGGAGCGTTTGAATTGTTGGTTCTCGGAGTGTGAGTAAGAGATTATAAATCTTCTTCCCATACAACCAGTTCGCCTTTTGGCCAGTTGTGTCCGATTTCATGATATTTCTGCTCAAGAACGTGGCGTTTGATCTTCAAGGTCGGTGTTAGAATGCCGTTTTCAATACTCCACGGGTCTTGGATCATCAACACCCCTTTGATTTGCTCGTGCGATTCAAGTTCTTGGTTCATGCGAGCGACAACCTTGCGTGTGGTGCGGGCGTAACGTTCTTTATCAAAGTTCGGGAAGTCATGTGGCACAACTAATAAAATGGGTGCTGGCAAGCCTAAGCCGATCAAACACATCATTTCGACGCGGCTATACTCAAACAGTTTCTTCTCGATAGGAACCGGAGCAACAAACTTACCTTTGGCAGTTTTGAAGGTGTCTTTTTTACGACCTTGAATGGTGAGGTAACCATCCGCATCTATTGAACCGATGTCACCAGTGTGAAGCCATCCTTCTGAGTCAAACGACTCTTGTGTCGCGATGTCATTTTTGTAGTAGCCAGAGAACAGCCCTTTGCCGCGAACCATGATCTCATCATCGTCAGCGATCTTAAGTTCAATACCTGGTCCGGCATTGCCCACAGAGCCAATCTTATCGGCGCGGAATGGGTAGTTTAGTGTGCTGTAGGCGAAAGACTCTGTCATCCCCCAAGCTTCAGTGATGTTTAGACCAACACTGCGGTACCACTCAAGCAGTGCTGGCGACACTGGGGCAGAACCACAACCAAGGACGCGGGCTTGATCTAAGCCGAGACCATCCGCCAATTTCTTCTTAATCAGTGAATTAACGAATGGGATCTTCAGCAGAATATTGAGCTTTTTCTGAGGAAGTTTGTCTTGAATACGTTGCTGGAACAGCGTCCACAATCGCGGTACAGAGATGAAGAGTGTCGGGCGATGCATTTTGACATCTTCAATGAAAGTATCGAGTGACTCAGGGAAAGCCGTCGTTACGCCACCCATAATCGATGAACCGAAGATGTAAACTCGTTCTGTGATATGAGCGAGTGGTAAATAAGAGAACAATCGATCGTTTTCTTGGATGCCAATGTGATTGATCAGTTGTTGAACAGACCAACTGAACGCGCCGTATGTCAGCATTGCCCCTTTCGGCAGCCCTGACGTACCTGAGGTGTACACGAGAGACATAAGCTTGTCATCATGGTGTTGTGGACGCTCTGCGCTTGGCTCTACGTCGGCAATAATCTCAGTAAACTGATATTGGCATTTCGGCGCAGTATCGTAAGGAAGTGCAATGCTAATTAAATCTGGCATTGAATCGATCACTTGTTGCGTTGCCGCTGGATCATCTAACTTACCTCCAATCAGTGCTTTACTTTCGCTGTGGGTAACACAGTACTCAATGGTGTCAGCGCCAGCTGTCGGGAAAATTGGCACACTCACGTAGTCGCCAAGCATCATGGCTAAATCGCAGATAAACCATTCGGCACAGTTCTTCGAAACCAATGCGACTTTTTCACCGGGTTGAACCCCCAAGTTGCGCAGAGCGGTAACAAATTTAAGCGCCTTATCGGCGACCTCGGCATAAGTAAATTCAACAAACTGTCGATTAATGATTTGTTTTAAGTAAACCTCATTTGGGCGTTCCTCTGCCCATTTAAGGATCATTTCATTTGGCGGCGGGAGAGCGCAACCAGCGGTCTGTTCTAGGTTAGGCTGATTCATTGTAGATGACTCCATGTCTTCTCTCGTTTGTATTTATAGTTGTTAAAACATTGTTAACTTTAGCATGTTAAATCATTATACGGGAATGCATTTTGATGAAATCTGTGGGAAAGGTTGCGTTAGAGAAGGCAAAGTTGCCCAAGTCGTCATTCTTTAAAACTGTTGCCGATAGCTTGCGGGTGAAAGTCCGGTTTTCTTTTTGAAGATGCGAGAAAAATACGAGACGTCACGGTAACCGCATTGATACGCAATATAGGCAATTTTCATTGAGTCTTCTTCTGTAAGCATTTTCTTGGCAAGAGAGATGCGCTTTTCCGTGATGTAATCGCGAAAACACATTCCAACTTTTCGGTGAAAGAGTTTAGAAAAGTAATTCGGGGAATAATGGCAAAGTGCTGCGGCTTCTTCCTCTCTTAGATCTTTGTGTGCATTGTTCGCGATATAGCTAACTACATCAGAAAAGTTAGGCTTGCCATTTTTCTTTAATACTAAATCACCTGAAAGTACTGCTTCACTAGACATGGTGGTGGAAAAGTATCTGAGCTTTATCTGTGACAACCATTCTGAAGCATTATTTGATTCAACGTGATAGTACTCAGCTGTAATGTGTTCAGGTGGGAGAGTGATGGGATTGGTCTTGTCGTGGATCACGAGTAACTTTTTATCAAGGTTCTCGCAAAGAGTAATTATGCTCTTATGTAAATGCTCATGCTTTGGCTCAGCATAGTAAAAGAAGTGGGTGAACTCTTTGTCGCTTAGGATTGAAATGTCGTTATAACTTTCGATAACAGAGAAAAAGGTTAGAAGCTCTGAGCGAAAAGTGCTCGGGAGAGATTCAACAGTTTTACCGAGCCAGTATGCCTTAACCTGTTCTTCCATAATGATTCCATGAATTGTGAACTTTATACAATTTGAGCCGTAAAACTAAAATTAGATCTCTATTCCTGAGATCAAAAAACTCAACCTTTCGTTTATTAAGCTTAGGCTTATATAAATAGACTTCAAGTGTGAAAGGTGTCACATATCTTGCTTGGTTTGTCTCAAATTTGCTACACATGCACTTTGTAGGCGTCTCTAGCAAGAAAGTGCTAGTGCTTGGCAAAAAAGTCCTACCCACAATGAAAATCGCCCTCTAAGTTTTAAAGGACAGGTAATTGACCTGTTTATCAAGTTAAGACAAGGGAGTGATTGTCATGAGCAAATTTGTAGATAGCTGCAAAGCTTTTTTGAAAGATGAAGAAGGTTTAACTGTTATCGAATACGTAATCGGCGCGGCGATGCTTGTATTCGGTTTATCGACTATTTTCGGGGGCATTAGTAGTACATTGAGCACCAAGCTTGGCAATATTGTAAGTGCTATCTCTTCGAGCTCAGCTCCGTAGAAATATTAAACCATTGACCAAGAAACTAGTTGTGGCTAATTCACACTACTATAAACAGAAAGGTTTGACTGTTGTTGAATATATAATTGGGGCAGCTTTATTAGTTTTCTTCCTAAGTGTTGCTTTCGCAAGCTTGTGGGTGGATTTAGCTAATACAGTCGGCTCAATAATATCAATGATATAAAGAGGGGATAGAGCAAAAGTATGGATATTTATGCTCCTTTTTGGGTTGTTATGATTATGATTGCTATCAATGATATACGATGGCATAGAATACATAATAACCTACTCATTCTTTTGCTTCTATTTCTTGTTGTTAAACTCTTGATTCCACCAATTGATTACAACGAAATATTGTATTCAATGTATGGTGCGATTGCCCTTTTTGTTTTTGGGTTAATTTTATTTTTTCTCAGAGCGATGTCTGCGGGCGACGTAAAACTTTTATTTGTTGTTGGTGCATATGTTGGTTGGGGTAATCTTGTTGAATCCAGTGTATATATTGTTGTTGCTGGTGGGATAGTCGGATCGTTATATCTTTTCTACAGTATTTCTCAAAGCGGAGAGCAAGTGAGTTTTTTGGCAAAAAACTACTTTTTTAATCGATGGATACTGAGAGGAATAGAAAGTCAAAAAGAGAAAGGATCTACTAACCTTCATACCCACGTGAGATACAAGAATAATTTAACAATGCCTTTTGCTCCATCAGTGGTTATTGGACTCGCTATGTTTAGTTACTTTCATTAAAGATTAACAGTCTGGATTAATCTATTTTATTCGAGGGATCTCCATGGATATTCGAAAAAAACTGCATTCTGGAGACTTGACCCCTCACATTGACCCTATTCCTGTACCAACCTCGTGTGACGCTTTAGGCGTGCCTGAGGCCGTTGTAGAAAACCTGGTATTAAAACATTTGGCAGCCTATCCCAAATCTGATTTGCTTGAATTGTCTAAGCTTTTAGGGGTTGTCATAGGCGTTGTTGAAACAGTTCTTGCAACGTTGAGAGCTCGCTCAGAGATCGAAGTTTTTCAACCTAGTGAACATGGCTTTCAAGCCAGCATTTCTCACAATCACATTCGTTATTCGTTGTCTGAGAAAGGACGAAAGGCAGCAGAAATTGCTTTTGTGAAAGACCCTTATCTTGGACCTGTGCCAGTGTCTCTTGCGCACTATTGTGAAATCGTCGAGGCGCAAGACTTACGATCGAAAGCGATCTCTAGGCAAGCGGTAGAGAGCGCACTCAGTGATGTATATGGTGCAGACCGTTTAGTGCCTTTGCTGGGACCCGCTATTAACTCTGGTCGTGCAATGTTGCTATATGGAGAAGCTGGTACGGGTAAAACGTTTGTCGCTTCTAAGATTATCAATGCATTAAATACCTCAGTCTATATTCCTTTTGCGGTATATGCTTTAGGTAATGTGATCAAAGTGTTCTCGCCTCAGCATCATGTCAAAGTTGAAGGGCATTTTGAAGAAGCAGAATTTCTATATAAAAAGCAATATGACAATCGCTGGGTGTTGTGTGAACGTCCAAATATTCAAGTCGGAGGCGAACTTACTCTGGATATGTTGGAAGTGAACCATTCAGAGCACAACAGAGTTTGGTTGGCGCCACTGCAGATGATGGCGAATAACGGTATTTTGGTGATTGATGACCTAGGACGACAGCCTGTTCCAGTGGATGCGCTACTTAATCGTTGGATTGTGCCAATGGAATATTTTTTCGACCAATTTTCATTGCCAAACGGTCAACAAATTACTGCGCCATTTATTTTAAATCTGGCATTTTCTACTAACTTTACGCCAGAGAAAATAAGCGACCCTGCCTTTCTAAGAAGGCTTGGGTACAAAATTAAATTCGATCCTATTCTTAAAGATGAATATCAAGAATTGTGGTTGAAAACAGCAAAACAGAAAGCATTAGGATTAGAGAGTGATGCTTTAGATACGGTACTAAATCTACATCAAAAAAATAAGGTTGCGTTTTATCCCTGTTTACCGAAAGACCTGGTGGGAATCAGCCAAGATATGATCAAATTTGAGGAATATTCACCAATTATAACGTCAGAAATATTGGAGAGGGCGTGGAAGGTGTATTTTACCGAGGATTAATAGAGGACAAGGAAAATGGGAAGTAAACAGGTGTTTTTACTACTTATTTTGTCAGTGATATTTGGGTTGGGGGCGGTCTTTTTTGCCAAACAGTGGCTTGAAGCAAATCAAAAGCCAACCGTTCAGATTGAAGAAATTGAGCGTCATCCTGTTGTCGTGGCGGCGACTGAAATTCCCGCAGGTACTGTCGTCCAAGACAAAGACTTAACTCTAAAACTGATGGAAAAAGATTGGATAAACGAAAACAACTACACAGATAAAAGTGAGCTAGTAGGACAAGTTGTTGCGAATACGATTTACGAAGATGAGGTGGTTCACCGTCTCAGGTTCACATTGCCCGGAGAGGGCGTCACATTGGCT
Source organism: Vibrio sp. Y29_XK_CS5 (assembly GCF_024181835.1). Taxonomy (NCBI): domain Bacteria; kingdom Pseudomonadati; phylum Pseudomonadota; class Gammaproteobacteria; order Vibrionales; family Vibrionaceae; genus Vibrio; species Vibrio sp. Y29_XK_CS5. The sequence continues at coordinate 152,381 of NZ_JAMZAM010000006.1, read as the reverse complement.
TCGCTAATCCCAGAAGACAAACGAGCAGTTACTATCAGGGTAGATGATGTTATTGGTGTTGCCGGTTTTCTATTGCCTGGGAATAAGGTCGATATTTTAAATACGATCCAGTACCAAAAAAATATTGTTAACACGTCTACAGTGCTTAAGAACATTAGGGTGCTTGCGGTAGACCAAACTTCTCGTTCAGAAGAAAACTCTCCAGTCATTGTTCGTGCTGTCACGCTAGAAGTTAGCCCAAAAGAGGCTGAAAAACTGATGACGGCTCAATCAAAAGGTGGACTGCAATTGGCGTTGAGAAATCCACATGCTGTGGACAAGAAAGTGCGCCGTTATGTTCCAAAACCGAGCGTAACCATCATTAGAGGTACGGAAACGTCTAATATTAGAGTGAGCAATTGAGGTTAATATGAACAAAATAATAACGTATTTGATTGCCTTATGTTGTTTCTCATTTGGGGCATATGGAGCTGCACCGACAGGAAAAACCGTCGTTGTACCTCATCACAAATCCACACACGTTGTCCTGTCTGGTAAGGCAAGAAAAGTATCTTTGGGCGATCCTGAGGTACTTGATATCGTCATGCTTCGCTCGAACGAAGTGTTTTTGATTGGTAAAAAACTTGGCGCTACAAATCTTATGGCGTGGGATTCCAGAGGACAATTGATTGAATCCATTAATGTTGAAGTAACTCATGATTTAAACAGTTTAAAAGCCAAACTTTACGAGTTTCTTCCTGATGAAAAAATCGAAGTCCATAGCGCTCAAAATCGCGTTGTTTTAAGTGGCTTAGTCAGTAATCAAGCCAGAATGAACACCGCGATGAGGATTGCTGAAAGTTATTCGGGTGGGCGATCCGTTGATAAGGAAAAAGGCTCATCGAATGAAGTTGTAGAAGATACTGGTGTTATCAACCTGATGGCGATTGGTGGTGCGCAGCAAGTGATGCTAGAGGTTACTGTTGCCGAAGTTCAAAGAAGCTTAGTAAAGAAATTTGATGCTAACTTCCATTTCTTCCAGACATCGGGCTCTAATTTCTCTTGGGGAGCGACTGCCGGACCTGGTGGTGTATTCAATGGAACGCCTATCTTTGATATTCCCGTTGCGAGCGATTATGGGCTGTTAGGCTCGTTTATTGATGGAAATACCTTGTTTTCTTTTGCACTAGATATAGCAAAACAAAACGGTGTGGCGAAAGTATTGGCAGAACCTAACCTCACTGCACTGAGTGGTTCCAAAGCCGAGTTTCTCGCTGGTGGGGAGTTCCCAATTCCTGTTCCTGACGATGACGGTATCGTCATTGAGTACAAAGAATATGGTGTTGGTTTGAAGTTCATTCCTACCGTTCTTAGCGACAAAAAAATCAATTTAAACATGGCTGTTGATGTCAGTGAGATTGCAAACGGCAGTTCATTGACTATTGATCCTACTGAAACCAACGCGACCTATTTTATCCCTCCAATTACCCGACGTAGTGCATCATCGACACTTGAGCTTGCCGACGGACAAACTATTGGGATTGCGGGTCTATTAAGTGAAAACGCTCGAGATATCAGTAATAAGATGCCGGGATTTGGAGACATTCCGGTACTGGGTCAATTGTTTAACAGTCAAGAGTTTGTCTCTGGTGAAACCGAACTCGTAATCCTTGTTACACCTCGCCTTGCCACTCCAATAGATAGAGAGCGTGTCACTTTACCAACCGATGCATTCGTTACTCCGAATGACTTCGAGTACTACTTATTAGGACGAGGGGCTTATCTAGACTTACCACAATCAGAGTCTATTCAGCGTCAAGAAGAGGATAGCGTGGTCATTCAAGTTGATGGCGGCAGTGAGGGGGTATTTGGACATGACTTATAAAACAACAAGATGGATTGCGCCAGTGTTTGTCACTGCGATATTAGTTTTATCAGGATGCAGCCATAGCGAACCTCTCGGAGAGTCGGTAACCAATCTAAGAACATTGCAAACTTATAACCCTTCAGCGACGCAAGAAAACATGGGGCTCGTACCTGAAGGTGTTGGTGAAAAGATGCAGCAGTCTTACGACCAATATGTTGGCAAGGATACGGATGATCTATCTACACGCTCAAGCAAAGTGCTTGAGGAGTTTAATTAAACGAGTGACGGTAGAGCGTACTAATCGAATAAAAAGAACAAGCAAAGACGTCGTGATTTTTTATGAAGCATACGCACCAGTATGGAAGGGTGAGTTATGGGTGAAACCGTTTTTATGCAGCCGGAAAGTGAGCCAACAATCAATAGATTGAAGACAAATTTGAAAGTGTGGGTAGTGTATTCGAGTGAAGCATTTCATCTTCATATGAAGTCTGAACTCGCTAAATGCCGTAACTTACATCTCGACTTTTGCTCTTTGAATAACGTTAGCGAAACCTTTTTACACAACCTTGCTGCACCAGATCTTATCTTCGTCGAAGCTGGTGATGGTTGGGCGCAAAAGATGCAAGAGATGCAGCAATACAACTTCTCTTGGGGTGAGCACGAATCATCATTAATCGTTTTTGGTGATGAAGGTGATAGCGAGATGCTCAGAACTGCTCTGCGTATCGGCGCCAGTGATTTTCTGTCTCGGGAGATTACCATCTCGGGCATGATGCCGATGCTAGAGAAAACGGCAACCCAGAAATTGGACAGCTTGTCTTTTGGGGAGTTGTTTCTTTTTATCAATTCGAAAGGTGGTATGGGGGCGACAACGCTGGCGCTTAATTCTGCAATTGAACTTGCCAGTTACCACCAAAATAAAGTTTTGCTGCTCGATATCGATCTGCAGTTTGGTGTCATTCCTGACTATTTAAATGTTCAGCCTGCCTACAGCATTTCGGATGCCATCGCGATATCGAAAGACCTCGATGAGGTGTCTCTCGGTTCTCTCGTTCATAAACATGAATCTGGCTTACATATACTCAGCTTTAAGCATGAAAATTTAGCTGATGATTTTGAGCAGGCAAAAAGAATAGGTCGGTTATTACCGATATTAAGGCGTTTTTATCCTTACACCATTATTGATCTGTCGCGAGGAGTTGACCATGTGTTTGCATCGACCATTGCTCCTGCGACGCGCGTTTTTTTGGTTGCTCAACAAAATTTAGTGTCGGTAAGAAACAGTGCAAGATTACTGAACTCCCTCGCTTTTGAGTATGGATTGCAAAAAGAGATCATCGAAGTGATCGTCAATCGATATGAAAAAAGACAAAGCATCAAGATCGGAGACATCGAACATGCACTCAAAGGGCAGCAGCTTCATCTGGTACCAAATGATTTTAAAGTGGCAATCGACAGCGCCAATTTAGGCAAGCCATTTGTGAGTACTAAAAAAAGAAGCTTTATTACCCGCTCCATTATCGACTTTTCTCACAAAATCGTACCCCCTGAAAAAGTGGAAAAAGGCTGGTTTAGCAAGCTGTTTTCATAGGGAACTTGGGAGATAACGATGTTCTTTAAACGTAAAAATTTAAACCCTGACTTCGAGCATAAAGCGAATTTAGAGGACGACAAAACGAAAGCACTAGAAGGGGTTGAACCTTCTCAGGAGACTGCGAGTGTTGATAAGAAGCTTGAAGCCCAGCAAGCTAAAGAACAAGCCATTGAAGAGGCAAAACGAGCCTTGGAACAAGAGCTAGCGGTTAAGCACTATTACCACAAACAACTGTTAGAAACATTGGACTTGGGATTGCTCTCGAATTTAGGTCAGGAACAGGCGAAGAAAGATTTGCATGAAGCCATTCTTCAAATGATGAATGATGATCCTTCACAAGCGCTCAGCGCTGAAGGTCGAAAGCGAGTTATAAAACAAATTGAAGACGAAGTATTTGGCTTAGGCCCTTTGGAGCCTCTACTCAGTGATGACACGGTTTCTGATATTTTGGTTAATGGAGCCAAGAATGTTTTTGTAGAGCGTAGGGGGAAACTTGAGAAGACCCCCTACACATTTCTTGATGATCGCCATCTGCGGAACATCATTGATAGGATTGTGAGCCAAGTAGGGCGCCGAATCGATGAATCTTCCCCTATGGTTGATGCGCGCTTACTTGATGGCTCTCGCGTCAATGCCATTATCCCTCCTTTGGCGCTTGATGGTCCCTCCGTGTCTATTCGACGCTTTGCCGTTGAACGACTCAAAATGTCGAACTTTTTAGACTTTGGCACGCTCTCACCGCAAATGGCGACATTTGTTGAGGCAGCGGTAGAAGGCGAACTGAACATTCTTATTTCTGGTGGTACAGGTTCAGGTAAAACCACAACCTTAAACATCCTATCTGGTTACATCCCAAGAGATGAACGTATCATCACAATTGAAGATTCCGCCGAGCTTCAACTTCAACAACCTCATGTTATTCGTCTAGAAACTCGACCTGCAAACCTAGAAGGAAAAGGCGAGATAGGGCAGCGTGAGCTAGTGAAAAACTCCCTGCGTATGCGCCCAGATAGAATTGTAGTTGGTGAGGTTCGTGGTAGTGAAGCCGTGGATATGTTAGCTGCAATGAATACAGGTCATGACGGCTCACTGACGACCATACATGCTAACTCACCAAGAGATGCATTAAGTCGAATTGAGAATATGTTCTCAATGGCTGGTTGGAATATCTCGACAAAGAATATCCGCTCGCAGATTGCCTCCGCGATTCACTTGGTCATTCAAATGGAAAGACAAGAAGATGGTCGACGTCGCATGGTGAGTGTGCAAGAGATCAACGGCATGGAAGGAGAAGTGATCACCATGTCAGAAATCTTTAAGTTTGAGCGTCAGGGGCTTGATAGTGAAGGTAATGTGCTTGGACACTTTGTTGCCACAGGAGTGGTTCCACAAGCACATGATGCTCTAGCAAAAAGAGGGTTTAACTTACCGTTTGAACTCTTTACCGATGAGCATAGCTAGAGGAGATCTATCATGGATGAAGTTACGATTTCACTCATCTTGCTCTTTGCTGCGGTATTACTGATTTCTCAAGCATTACTGCTTCCTGTTGTAGGTAAGAAAAGTAAGCACCGAGAGCTGTCTAACCGGCTCAAGCAGAACCGAAATGTAGATGAACAAAGTTTATCTTTACTTAAAGAACACTACCGAAAAGAGCTCTCCCCAACGGATCAATTCTTAGTTCGTTTTTCCTTCTTCGCCGATATAAGAAGAGTCATTGAACTAGCAGGTTTGAAGGTTGGCGTCGCAAGTTTTTTGATGACCGTTGTATTAGTGGGCTTCGCCTTTTCCCTTGTTGGCATCATGCTCAAACAGGAATGGTATATCTGCGTTGCGCTTTTCTTCCTATCTATGTCTGGTGCTTACTTTTACGTACAAAGAAGAGTTGAAAAGCGATTAGCCCTTTTTGAAGAGCAGTTACCGGAAGCTTTGGATATTATTCGCCGTTCGTTACAAGGTGGACAGCCTCTCGTTAAAGCATTTCGAGAAGTTGGAGAAGAGATGTCACCACCTATCAGTATCGAATTTCAAAACACGTACAACTTGCTTAATTTTGGTTATGACCTGCGTTTAGCGATTTTACAGATGGCGGAACGAGTGCCAACGATCTCCATGCTGGCTTTTTCTAGTGCCGTGTTATTGCAAAAAGAGACTGGGGGGAATCTAACAGAGAACCTGCAAAATGTATCTCAAGTGCTACGAGCAAGATTTAAGCTAGAACGAAAAATAAAAACCTTGTCTGCAGAGAGTCGTTTATCCGCATGGATACTCACCTTATCTCCCTTTATTTTGTTCTTAGGTCTGAAGATTTTTAACCCAGAATATATCGAACCTTTGTATGCCGATCCTCGGGGTTTAAACATGATCAGCATCGGCGTGATCCTACTTGCAATTGGTGCGGTTTGGATAAAGAAAATTGTCAGTATCGAGATATAAATTATGGAATATTTGAACCTAACATATTGGCAAAATATGATATTGAACTTCGATACTAATGCTCAATATCTGTTTTATGGGCTTGTTCTGCTAACCACAATGGCGTTTACGTTCACTGTAGGTTTTATTGTTTTTGGTCTTCGTTCTCCGTTAGATAAGCGTGTTCGAGATATTAATACTTCAGGCAATACTGGCAAAGACACAACAGCGGCTAAGTTTGCTCACACGTTAGATTCACTCAGCCCTTACATTGCTCAGGGTAGTGAAAAGGAGAAAGAAACCTACATACAGAAATTGATGCATGCTGGATTTCATAATAAGAGTGCCTTGTCAGTGTTTTACGCACTGAAAGGACTTTCTGCTTTGCTTGGTTTGATCATTGCGTTTGGCATTTACTATTTAGATATTGGTGGTTCGTTTCAGAACTTGTTCATTATTACCGCTGTGTTTATTGGCGTTTTCTTACCGAACATATTGTTAGAGCATATGAAAAAGGAGCGTCAGAGAAAAATACGCAATGGTGTACCAGATGCTTTAGACCTGTTGGTTGTATGTACAGAATCAGGTTTGGGTTTTAACGCAGCATTAAACAGGGTAACAAGGGAGTTGTACGTTTCTCATCCGGAATTTGCAGATGAGCTCGATACCGTGTGTACCAAAATACAAGCAGGGGTCACGATGCCAGATGCCCTCGCTCAGTTAGTTTCTAGAACTGGGCTGGTGGAGCTGTCTGGTTTGGTCTCTGTGTTAACCCACGCGGCTAAAATCGGTGGTAGTTTGGGGGAGACCTTACGTTCCTATACCGACGATTTTAGAGATAAACGACAACAAGCAGCAGAAGAAATTGCCGCTAAGATTCCTACAAAAATGCTGTTCCCAATGTTGCTGTTTATTTGGCCATGTTTTTTCATTGTTGCACTAGGACCAGGCATCTTGATTGTCCTTGATGCACTGTCTGCACCAGGAGCAAGTCTATGAATAACCTAAAACTTACGACCCTAACTCTGTGCATATCGTTAGCGACCGTCGGATGTACGAGCTCACCAGAGCCAAGCGATGATTTCAATGCTGCGCTGTATTCGGGCAAGCCAATAGATAGCTTGTCCAGTGATGCACCGCCATCAACCGAGAAAGAAGCTATTATGCGAGGTGATGTTGCACTACGAGAGCAGAATTTAGACCTTGCACTGTACGAATACATTCGGTCGTTGAGTTATCCAGAAAAGCAGTACCATGACAAAACACTCATGACGATAGGGCAAATACACGTAGCGCGTCAAAATGATCAACTGGCAGAAAAGGCGTTTCTCGCGTCAATTGAAAACAATCCTGAAAATGCAGCTGCCATGGCAGAGTTGGGGCTGCTGTATTCGAAGCAAGGAAGAATGAACGATGCGAAGAAGTATTTTGTCCAAGCGATAAATCAAGACCAAAAACGATTGAACTCTAGCACCACTGTGAGTGATTCCAATAGCATTGAGACGATACGGTCGCTTGCCATTGATAGTAGCTCGCCTGCTGTTGCTTATATGGGGCTAGGGGTCTTTTCTGATGTCAAAAGAAAGCACGATATTGCGCAAGAGTTTTTCAAGAAATGTTTAGAAGCTAATCCAACCTCAATTAAAGGGTTAGTTAATATGGGCTATTCACGTTACATGAGTGGTGATTATGCAAGTGCAAAACGTGTGACCGCTACGGCTCTTCAATATGACCCAGACAATGAGCGAGCAATTAATAATCTGGCATTGATTTATCTTGCAAGGGGAGAAAGCCAGCGTGCATTGAGCCTTTTCAAGCGTCAAATGTCAGATGCTGAAGCACTCAATAATGTCGGTTATTTCTTAATGCTTCAAGGTAAACCTGATGAAGCCATTCCGTACCTTCAGCAAGCGATTGACAAGAAACCATCCTATTACAAAGTAGCGAACGAAAACCTTGCTCGAGCATTAACTGAAGTGAGAAAGAAAGATAAACCAGCGGCGTGGTAAGTCGCTATTTTTGATTTATCCTACTTTTGGATTATGAACATAAAAAACAACTCATTGGTGAGTTGTTTTTTTATGCTTCCTAGAAGCTATTTGTGCAAAGTCAGTTAGAACGGCAGTTACCTATACATTCATCCGCGCTCGGGTTGTCAGACTCTACAGTGTTAGGCGAATAATGACATCCAGCATCTGGTCGAAACAAGGACCTAATGCTTCCTCATCAACCGCGTGACAGTACACACCTTGCAGTTGTGTTGGCTTAAAGTCGCTAGAAAGGCTTGGGCGACTGAGCATACTCGGATCATTTGCCATACGTAACAATAGGTCTTCCCCTTTCTCCATATCGGGACCAGAAAAACTGGTGAGAGACGAACCTAGACCTAGGGTAAACACGTAGATGTCTTCTTGTCTGGCTTTTTCCGCCATATCTTCGACTAAGTTGCGGGAAATACGATTGACCCGCTGATAAAGTTGAGCCGCAGTATGAGAATTTGGATTGTACTGAGCGACAGGACGTACAGGATGAGTTGGGTTAAGTACTCTGAACTCCGAGGCATTAACGCTATGGGTATTATAGTAGTCGGGGAAGCGTCTTAATTTATCGTCAATATTCGAGCCATGATAATCACCGTTAGATGCCGTCGTATTCACTCGGTTATGTCGCCAAAGTCCTCTAGGGGTCCCGTTTGACGTACTATCCCCCGAGCGAATAGAGCCTCTATGCCAGCCCGTTTCACCAACAAACCGGAAACGGCTTGAGAACGTGTTTGGTGCCCCATCAGTAAAGAACACTATCACCTTTAAGTTGGCAGGGTTGGAAACATTGCGTATCCCATCAAGAGCGCGATACAGACCTTCAGAGGCATTCGTGTATTGTGGAGAAGAGAAAGAGCCAAACGTAAAACTATCAATGGCACTTATCAAAGCTTGTCGTGAATGCCCTCTGGTGCTGTTAAACGTCACTGGAGTTTCCGCGCCGTATGCGTACTTCACGATAGAAACTCGGTCGAAGTTTTCGTTGAAGTTTTTTACGAACGACTTAGACCGATCAATCACATCTTGAGTTACATCGCCTATCGAACCAGAACGTAGTGAGGTTGTGTTGTCTACAACCAAGACTAAATCAACCGGTCTGCGAATGGTTTGAGCCTCAGCACTCACGTCCCAATTGCTATAACCAAACACACTCAAGAATGGATTCACTAAGCTAGCCGACGCGTTCAGATTGATGGAAACATTGCCAAATGCATCTGTGGAAAAATTAATCTGACCTAATGATGGATTGCTGTCGAGGTAGTTGGTTGGAATGTTGGCAGAGAAATATTTGTTTGCCGCTGCTCTCGCGGCAGATTCCCCATTTGCCACCGCTCGAGCTGCAGCAATACCGGCCGCATCTAAAGCGGCGAAGAGTTTGGCTTTTACTAAATAGGCTCGACCAGAATCTAGTGCTAGACCGGTAATCATTAAAAAGAAAGGAAGGGCGATGACGGTTAGCCAAATTACTAGCCCTTTAGACTTGCGGTGGTTTTTTGTGACATTCATCATAGCGACTACCTCACAAATAAGTGACTTCACCTATGGTGAAGCTGCTGTCAAAAACAAATGTAGAAACGGGGTCGTAGTCGTAAAAAACTTCAACGACATAAACAATCTCACTATCGTCTAGTGCTATCGGAAAATTTGATAATGCTGGTTTTGGACTTCCAAGATTGCACTCACCGTTACTCTGCCATGAGCCGCAACTTGACCATACTTGGCTGGCAATTGTAAGACCAGATTGATTCCAACGAATTTGTCGTGAGAGGTAGGGAGATTGGTTTTGTCTCCCAACAACAAGGCTGATGTAGATTGCTCCTTTAGTGGAGAGATCTATCGGTGAGGACGTTGAGGCGACAACATCCATTACCTCTTGTGGGGTTTCCGTACTGCTACGGGAGATCAGACTTGCTCCTTCTCGGCTTACATTAACCACAATACTGTTGGCTTGAAGTAGCTGAGTTAACTCAAATATACCCATCGCAACAATGAGCATCAAAGGTGCAATGATGACCATTTCTATCGATGCGAATCCTTTGGCTTGTTTTCGTCGTGCTTTGAACATGTTCTTATCCTTGTTCATTCTAGAACTGCTGTTTAGCAGAAAAGGCGTGCTAGAATGCCTCGTTTTTCATTGCTGAGCTTACGGTGAACTTGTAATGACCATTTTGGACAAATGGTCGAATGAAAGGGCTGAAGCTTGGCCACTCACAATCCAGATGAATGGAAATGAGCTGTCTTGGTTGTCCAAATCCAGCAACACTGTTTCCATCGATGTCTTCGACGCGAATGTTGCTGGTGTTGGTGACTCGGGATAAAAGACCGTCGGATGCATTATCAATTTTTGCAATAACGGCTGCGCTACGGTCGCTACTGTTATTCGGATCTAAGTCAGTCCGCCCAGTGATCGCATACCGAGCACCTTCTCTAACTGCATGTTGCATTGTCAACTTGACGTAACCAAACACTCCGAAATCGACAATAGTGAAGAAAATGATCATGTAAAAGAAGGCTACTATCGTGAATTCAATTAAAGCGGTGCCGATCTGGCGTATCTTTCTTACCACCATAACTGTGCCCCTTACCCTTAACTTTCCGGTATTACAGCGCCAGATGTAAAAATTTGGCGAAAGGTGAATCAAAATCACCTAAAATCAAATAGATAGTTCTAACGCGATAATAATATTTGTCCCATACTTAGGTATAGCAGTAGATTAATGACTTTTCGAATTTGAATAAGTAGTTTAATCAATGGTTTATTTATTAATGGTCTCAGTATCAAAAGTGAGAATTATTGTATTTTTACATGGGTTATTTAGTCATTTTTAAATATCTTCCGACTAATTTCCAAAGTAATATGGTTATGACAATACTTACATAACCATCGATAGCATAATGCCATGCAAGGTGTATAGACCCGATTTGAATAATAGCAGTGAATATCCAAGCAAATAGTCCGACTGTTTTTTTTACCTGATATAGTGCTAGGGCGGAAACCGTTGCAATAGAGACATGCATACTTGGCATTGCAGATATTCCAGAACCTACACCACTTTCATTGTTTACATAATCATTCCAAAGCGAATCTTGAGTTCCTAGAGCCCACAGGGGCATGTCGATGTATTTCAATATATAATCATTTTGAGAGTGTAACCTATCCATCAATAAACCATATCGTGCATCATCTAGTAATGCTTCATAGAAGCATGGACCAGCAGAGGAAAGTAAGGTTGCTAATAAAGCGCCAAATATCATCCAGCAAGACAAAAAAGAAAGAATGAACTGGAGCCTAATCTTAGGGTTTGACTGAGAACAGATAAAATAAATAAGAACACCAAGAAAGTAGAAAAACCAAAGGTTATAAAAAATATTAATAATTAGACTCATCCACGGACTACTAAATATAGTATGCGTTATGATCCAAGGGTCTATGCCAAAATGTAATAAACGATCTATATCTGCAAAGAGTTCATCATATTTGAAAGCATGCAGAAAAGGGATAATAGACTTCAAATAAGTGAAAGAAGAGAAAGTTACATGAACAGCAATGATCAAGAAAAGTATATATAATGGTCTATTTATTGGTGTTAACGAACTTTTAGCTTTGTAAAAAAATGCCTTTAACGGGTGAGGCTCTAGCTTGAATAAAAGATAGAAGTAATAATATATTCCCCATGCATTTAAAAAAACAAACATGGAAATACCCAATATTCCCAAATAGGTAAAAAAAGAAAATGTTATTCCACCTGGAGAAAAAAAAGAAATAATATAGGTAATGACTGAAGAGAGAATAATAAAGTAATAGATGAGCTTGTCATCTTTAAGATCAGATTGAATCTCTTTCAAGAAACGATGTAATTTTGTAGATAAATTAACCTCAGACTTTACACACTCATTTTCCATATATTATTAACCTAGTATGAAAACGTTGCTATTGAGTATAGTCGTAGTTAGAGGTGGTAATTTGATTAATGAAGATTAAAGTTTGATGAGGAAAATTTAAATAGTAATGAAAATGGAAGTTTTTAAATAAAATTAATAGGTTATGTTAATGCGGTAATGCCAGAGTAGGGATGAAAAAGCACTGCGCATGCAGTGCTCTGTGCCACTATCTACATCATGCCGGTCACAATGCCTGCTGCGACAAAGAATACGATCATCCAAAGTACAGATAGATTGAGCTTTTTATGTAGGTAGAAACCTGCAATGATCAGCGCGATATCAATCGGAGCAATCACAGCACTAGTGAATACTGGTTGGTAAAGTGCCGCTAAGAGTAAACCAACTACTGAGGCATTCACGCCATTAATTGCGCCAGATACCGCAGGTTTGCCAGCTAGAGCTTGCCAGTTTTTCAGCACGCCAAGTAACAGCAAAAAGCCCGGAAGAAAGACACCAAGTGTTGCAACTAGCGCCCCTAGAATTGGTGTATCCGATAGCTCATAGCCAATGTAAGTTGCGAAGGTAAACATCGGTCCAGGTACAGCTTGTGCTGCTGCGTAGCCCGTTAGGAACGCATCTTGGCTGAGCTGATCGCCAACAATATTTTGCAGCAATGGAAGAACCACGTGACCACCACCAAACACTAAACTGCCGACTTGGAAGAAGTCGCTAAATAACCCCAGCATCGGTAGAGCGTGAGCCACCAAAGGCAAGCCAACAAGAAGTACGGCAAACAGAGCGAGTGGAGCGATAGTTGGTTTGAACGGCTCTGCTGGTGTGGTCGATTCTTTCTTTAGGTATTGAGTACCAATCAAACCTGCCACTACTAAGACCAACATTTGTGTCATGATGCTAGGTGCAACTAATAGCGCTATTGCGGTTGCTACACACAATCCCGCTGTTAGTTTGCTTTGGCAGAAATTTTTGTACATTCCCCATGTCGCATCGGCGACCACCACAACAGCCAGTAACTTCAAGCCGTGTACGATGTTTTGGAACAGTGCCGTATCCGTGATTTGGCTGCTCACCATTGCAAGTGCCAACATGATGATCACCGAAGGCAGCGTGAATCCAAGAAATGCCATACAAGCGCCGCCCAGACCTCCGCGTTTGTAACCTAATGCAAAGCCAACTTGGCTTGACCCTGGTCCCGGTAAAAATTGGCTCAACGCCACGATTTGTGCGTATTCGCTATCATCAATCCACTTGAGTTTTTCTACGAACGTTTGGCGGAAGTAACCGATGTGTGCAGCAGGACCACCGAAACTGATCCAACCGAGCCAAAAAAAGGTTTTAAAAATGGTAAACATATTGAGCCTGTTAAATCTCCAATAACACTCCAGTTACTGTATGAAATGTACTAAGATGACTCAAATTAATAGTTTTAATTTCATCTATGAATGAAATGGGATTGGGTGATTTGTGAAAGATGATATTCAGTGGCGTAACATCGATTTGAATCTGTTGGTGACCTTCTCTTATCTGTATCGCTATCGCAGTGTGAGTTTGGCTGCCGAGAAGAGTTTTGTCAGTCAGTCCGCCATGAGCCACAGCTTATCGCGTTTGCGTGTGCTGTTTGATGACCCTCTGTTTGAGCGTAAAGGACATAAAATGGATCCGACTGAGCACGCGCATCATATTGCGCCAACAGTGCATCATCTACTGGATTCCATTGCCAAAGACTTGCTGACTAAGTCCGAGTTTCAGCCAGAAAACTACACTGGCGTGTGTCGCATTGGTCTTACCGATTATGCTGAGTTCATCTTCGCCCCTCTGCTTTATGATGAAATCCGCAAGCGCGCGCCGGAAGCGCAAATCAGCTTTATCAATGTTAATCGTAGCAACTATGTCGCGATTACTGAACACGACAAGCTCGATGTCATTCTTGGTAGCATGCCCGTACTCGATGACAACTTTGATAGCCAATATCTCTACACTGAAAAGCATGTGTGCCTATGCGATAAGCAGGTTTTAAACGGTGAGACTGAATTATCGATTGAAGCATTTGCCAATATTGAACAAGCCTTGGTGAGCCCGGATGGCAGTTTAAGTACCCAGGTAGACAAAAAACTCGCGGAACATGGTTTAAGCCGCAAGGTAACAGTGGCTTCTCGTAACTTCTTGACGATCCGTAATCTGCTTAAACAACGTAATTTGATTGCCATTGTGCCGGAAAAAATGGCATCAGCAGACGGATTTTCAGATGGCTTAGTGTCAGTGCAGCCACCGATCGCCGTCGCCGATTTTGATATTGCTATGCTGTGGCACACCAGTCGTAACAATGAAGACAAAGGGATGTGGCTACGTCAGCTGGTGGCAGATATCGTTACTTCAACGCACTCTCGCTGAACCTAGCATTTCGAGGTTACTTGGGTATAAAAAAGGGCACCGATGGGTGCCCTTGGTCTGACGAATGTGGTCAGGTGCTATCAAGCGTTATGTGTAAGGCTTACATTGCTTGAGTTGCTGGCGCTGCTTCTTTGGCGCGCTCTTCTTGGTCGAGTGATTTTTCGTATTGGCTGTACTTCCACCAAGCAAAGCCAAGGAAAATCACAATGCCACCAACGTTGTAGAAAATAATCGTCATGATGTCTGCGCCAGTTGGGAAGGTTGACGCTAGGAAGCCCACAGTAAAGATAACGATAAGCACAGAAACCGCAGCGATACCTGTCATACGAGAGCCCATTTTGAAATCACGTTCTAGATGGTCCAGTTTTAGGCGTAGGTTTAGGTAAGCCAACATGATAAACAGTGGTGGCAACATTGAAGCCGCAGCCGTCATGTTGATGACCGTGTTCATCAGATCTTGCGCTGTGTTCGAGCCCAAAGTCGGGATGATCATCAGTGGAATAACGATAAGGAATTGGTACCAAGCCGCACGAGCAGGCACGCCGTTTTCATTTAGCTCTACGGTTTTCTTACCAAAGATACCTTCTGGAATTTCAGAGAAGAAGATTTTCACTGGTGTCGCTGTCCACATTAGCAGAGAGCCGAACATCGCGGTAAACGACACTAAGCCTACAAAGCGGTTCATCAATATTTCAGGCAAGCCGAAGTGCGCCGCTAAACCTTCAAATACTTGTACAGAACCACCCGTGTATTTAAGTGTTTCGCTAGGTACGAACACGTTAATCAGCACTGAAGCGACACAGTAAAGTACGCCGATGAAGATACCTGCAACGATGATCACTTTAACAAAAGACTTTGAGCCGCCTTTCACGTCGTTTACGTAAACCGCCACCGATTCAGCACCGCCTGCAGCCATAAAGATCCAAGTGGTAATGCCGAGGAATGCCCAGCTAAAGTCTGGCACCATAGCTTCTACTGTGATTGGGTCTGCAGGTTGAACGCCACCGACTAATGCAGCGCCAGCAAGTAGGATGTACGACATAGTCAGTAGCAGCATCAAAGAAGAAGTGACTGAGGTAATTGGACCCAACATCTTCGCGCCGTTAGTTGATACGTAAGTTGCGAACGCAAACAGAATCATACTCAGTGCTGTTGTGGTGAGTGGGGTCAGAATGTATTCATAGCCAAGGAACGCGTATGACGCATAAGCAATAACGCGTGGCAGCAATGACGTGAAGAAAAATAGGTTAACAAACCAGTAGGTGTAGGCAGAGATAAACGCCCAACGTCCGCCAAGTGAGCTTTTTACCCATGCATATACACCGGCTTCCGAGTCTTTGTTTAACGATACAAACTCTGCGATGATCAAACAGAAAGGAATAAAGTAAAAAATGGTTGCCAAGAAGAACATTGGCGCTGAAGCAAGACCGATCTCAATGTTGTTATTAATTACGTTGTTGAAGCTAAAGACCGCGGCAAAGGTAAGGGACAACAACCCGAATTTGCCTATCGTATTACGTTTGGATTCAGACATTTTCTATCTCCGATGAATCACGTTGGAATTGTAGGGAGGAAGGGCTTGCATTGCTGTGAGCGCAGCCCTTCTCTTGTTCTTTGCTTTTGTTATTTATTTAAGAAGTAGCCATCTTCGATAGTGACTTTCAGCACGACCTTTCTAACGCGGTTATCACCGTGGAAGCGGTAGGCTTTGGTGTTATCGAAAATTGCTACTTGACCCTCACAAAGCTCACGAGTATCCCCTTGACCGGAAAGGAACTCGCGGTCAGTTTCATCTTGGTAAGCTTGCTCAGGTTGTAGGTTTTTCTTGTCTGCGAACTCCACCGTTTCGCGACCTTCAAGGTAGTAATGCACGTCGAAGTAGCGGCGGTTGCCTTCAAACATTTCAGTTTGTTTTGTGCCGTCTTGAATCATGTAAACCAAGGAGTCTCCGATGGAATACATCACGCCATCTTTAAGGTTTACGGTGTTCTCAATTGCCTCGACACAGCGCTGCCATTTACGCCCATTGCGGTACACGACTTTGAATTGGTCTAAGTTGTCTAACACGATCATGGATTACGCCTCGTTTGCTGTTTGAGTATTGGATTGAGTGAAGAACGCATTGTCGAAATCATGGTTTGCCATGGCTTGTGCACTGCAATCGCCAACTTGAAGCGGTATCAGCGTTAAGCCATAACGGAATTCATCCATGTACACGCGGTATGAGTCGAGCACTTCGCTTCCCCACGAGTTTGAGCCCAGTCCCATCACTTGATGGTCAAGGTTGAGCGTGATGTAGCCGCTCTTTTCTAGCTCAATGGTGTGTTGCGCTTCGTGCAGGTTTTGGTTGGTGTAGAACCACGCGCTGAAGTTGATTTCTTGTTGTGGTTTCACCAACAACCCCGTGCCGTGACGATTCGTTAGTGATGCCCAACGAACGTGTTGGCGGTTGCCGTTGTTTTGTGGGAACGGGTAGTTCTCAAACATGTCGGCTACCGTGCTGTGGTAAACATCAATCAAGTTGGCTTGGCGGCTGTCTTGGTAGTTTTCTTCAGGACCACGACCGTAGTAACTGACTTGGTCAAAGCTGCCGTTGATGCCCAAATCCAAACCAATCACAGGGATAACATGCGAGTAATCGCCGTAGCGCTCGCCACTCAGTTCCACATTCAAATGCCCTTGTGCGTTGATTTGGTAGCGGTAGGTACAGCGCATGCCAAAATCGAACACCGGCGGTGCAATGATGCTGGTGGTCGTGATCGAAACCGAATCATCGGTTGCTTCGACTTGCAGCGTGCGGAAGTGCTCTTGCATGATTTGCAAGTGTGCTGGGTGCCACAAACCTTCGTACTCTTGTTTGTGGTTATCAATCATTGGCTTGAAGAAGTTCAGTCTAGGCTCAGATTGAATCAGCTCTTCACCATTGACGAGCCAAGAGGTCAGCTTGCCGTTGACTTTAGAGAAAATCAGCGTGAAGTTGTGACCTTCAATTACGTGTTCCAAGCGGCTTTCTGTTGTTACTAACGCTTGCGCATTGTGGTTAACAAACTCGGCTTCACTTGCTGTGTTTTCTTTTAGCTGGAACTGGTAGGTCGCGATGCCGTGGTTTGCTTCGCTGTACAGAGTTCGACTGTCTTTACGCACGGTGAAGTTAATAAAGGCTTCACGCTCGTCCAGTTCAGGCAAATTAATCGTGATTTCACGTACGCTGTTCGCTGCAAGCTCTTCGACCTTAAACTGCACGCAGCGCAGCGTTTCACCTTCCGCTCGGATATCTGCAGTGATGGTGTAATCATTCAGGTTGGTGAACCACAATTTGTTCTCTATGGTAAAGCGGTCTTTTGTGCCTTGCACCGCGTGAATTTTCACTGGTGCGATAACTTGTTTGTATTCTTTTAAGCCTGGTCCCGGCGTTTGATCTGGGTAAATCAAACCATCCATACAGAAGTTGTAGTTGTTTGGATAATCGCCGTAGTCGCCGCCGTACTTGTAGAACTCTTGACCATTTTCATCGCGCGCTAATACGCCATGGTCACACCATTCCCAAACGTAGTGACCTTGAATGTGGTCATGCTTGTAGAACACGTTTTGGTATTCCGTCAGACCGCCAGGTCCGTTACCCATCGCGTGTGCGTATTCGCAGATGATGCGAGGTTTGTCGTGCGGGTGTTCACCAAAGTGGTTCATGAGCTGAGCACGTGAGTACATGGTTGAAATGACGTCAACCACTTCTGCATCGCGGTCCTCTTCGTAGTGCACTAAGCGAGTGTCATCAATCGCCTTAGTTGCGCTGTACATAGCGCGGATATTGCAGCCGTAACCAGACTCATTACCCAGTGACCACATGATGATCGAAGGATGGTTCTTTTGAGCATGAACATGACGCTCTGCGCGATCGACAAACACACTTTCCCATGCAGGGTCATTGGTGATACGGCTGAGATCGCCAACGTTAGCGAAGCCGTGGGTTTCTACGTCGGTTTCTGCCATTACGAACAAGCCGTAAATGTCACACAGCTCGTAGAAGCGTGGGTCGTTAGGGTAGTGCGCGGTGCGAACTGAGTTGATGTTGTGCTGTTTCATCAAGATCAGGTCTTTCTCGATGCGATCCATACCAACAGCGCGACCTTTTAGGTGGTCATTATCATGACGGTTTACGCCGTGCAGCATCACGTATTGGTTGTTGATGTAGAACAGACCATCACGCACTTTAATGTCTCGGAAGCCAACACGTTTCGGAATCACTTCGACAATATTACCTTGTGCGTCTTTTAGCGTAATGAACAGTTGGTAAAGGTATGGATTTTCCGCTGTCCAATGGATTGGGTTCACCACATCAATGGCAAAGCTTGTTTGGCTGTTGTCTTGGATAGTCAGTGAATCACATTGACCGCTTACAACCACAGTGCTTTTATCTTGAAGGGCATATTCCAGCGTGTAACCAGACGCAACCGTAGTCGATAGGTTTTCTAGTTCAACTTGGCAGCTTAAGGTAGCACTTTGGTAATCGTCGGCGAAATCAGTACGAACAGTCAGATCTTGGACGTGAACGTGCTCTTTTCCGACAAGGTACACATCGCGGAATATACCCGCCGTCCACCACATGTCTTGGTCTTCAATGTAAGTCGAATCTGCCCACTGCATCACACGTACAGACAGTAAATTTTCACCTTGTTGTACATAAGAAGAGATGTCGAACTCTGCGGTCAATCGACTGCCTTTGCTAAAGCCAACGTAATGACCGTTTACGTAAACTTCGAAGTAGGTTTCAACGCCATCAAATTTGATGATGGTTTGTTTGTCGTTCCAGTTTTCACCCAGAGTGAACGTGCGTTGGTAAGCACCTGTCGGGTTATCTGTCGGAACAAAAGGCACATCGATAGGGAATGGGAAGCCTTCATCTGTGTATTGAAGGTCGCCATGACCTTCCATTTGCCACATGTTTGGAACGGTAATTTGTCCCCATTCTTCCATTTTTTGCGAGTAAAACTCTTCTGGCACCAAGAGAGGATTGGTGAAGTAGTTGAATGTCCATTGACCACTTAGCAGTTTGAAGCGGCTGCTCAGTTCTCGTTGGAATGTTTGTGCGTTTTTAATTGAATCGTAAGAAAAGAAGTAAGCACGTGGTGCCATACGATTCTCATGCAGGTGAAGGAAGTTTTCCCAATTGTTCACGTTTGTTCTCCCCTCGGCTTAGTTTGGTAGCAGGCAAAGGAAGAGTCCAATGCTTGAAGCTATCCAAAAGAAATGCAGCCGATGTCATTTGAAAAAGAGTGATGAATTATCTAGGAAAAGATATTAGTAAAAGTTTTACTAAAATAAATTAGTGAAAACGTTTAACTTTAACTTGGTCACGTTTTATTGGACGATCATTGAACAAGATGTGATCAGGATAAAGGAATGTCATCCCAAGCCGATTTCTTAGGTAAAGTGGATAAAAAATAGCTAGATTTAAAGAGGGGATAATAAAAAAGCACTGAATATTCAGTGCTTTATAAATTTGATAATGTGAAGGGAATTACTGAGTGGTGCCGCGGAGTTTTAATTTGCTCGGCACATGCACTTGTAGAGGCAGTGCGCGACCGTCGCGGTATTTTTCTACTAATAAATTTACCCCTTGAATACCCATCATCTCAGAATGAATGCGCACAGTTGAGAGTGGTGGGAAGGTAAATCGGGCGGTTGGAATGTCATTGACGCTGATTAGGGCAATGTCTTGTGGAATGTTCAAACCGAATTCATGAATCGCGCGTAAAACACCAATTGCAATTGAGTCTGAAGCGATAAAGAGCGCTTTAGGAAAATCGCCTTTTGCTAACATGGCTTTTGCTAAATCGTAACCAGATAAGCTAGAGAAGTCGCCGCGATAAATATCGTCTTCTGACACCACGCCTTTTAAGCTGCCGTATTCTACAAATGCATTTTCACGAATGTCTGCAGTGTTTGGTTCATCTTGACCACCAATAAAACCAATCCGTTCGTAGCCTTGTTCAACAAAGAAGTCGACCACTTGTTTACTGATTCGCGCAAGATCGATATCAACACAGTCGTATGTGCTATCGCTGTCAGAGAAGTCGATGTAGCAAATGCTGTCAGTAAGACGTTTAGGCAATTTACGAATCACGGCGCTGTCAGTTTTACCGACCAGAAGGATTCCGGTGATCTTTTGCGTTTCTACATCGATGATGCTGTCGTAGCAATTGGTTAGCGTAATGCCCAATTTGTCACACTGGGTTTCAATCCCGTGACGAATCGACAAGTAATAAGGGTCATTCACCTCGGCTTCTTGCTTGTAGTTATACAAGGCTAAGAAGTGGTGTTTTTGTCTTGCCTCTTTGGTGGCTTTTTTGGAACTGCTGGTGCGGTATTCCAGCTTTTCTGCGATTTCTAAGATGCGGTGTTTGGTTTCTTCTTTTACGCTCAAAGTCGGATCATCATTTAACACGCGCGATACGGTCGCGAGTGAGACGCCAGCTTCAGTAGCGATATCTTTTAGTGTTGCCATGTGCACTTCCCGTAGGCAAAGCTCACTGTCCCAGTGAGAAAAGCAATAATCCCACCATTGTAAACAGCTACTTATGGATGCACAAACTTTTAGTAAAACTGTGCGATCGGGGAAGTGAAGTTATCTGCCGGAAGAATACGTTAAGCACTCGTTGCTCTATCGTATTTGATGGTATTAAGGTCTGAGAAAAAGCGAACAAAGGCACCATAACAGTGCCTTTTCTTTGGTTACTGGTTATTTATTCGCGTTGATGACTAAAGTTTGTAGTGGCTGCAGGGTTATAACTACTGGGTCGGTGTAGTGAGATGGAATTGTGTTGTTTTCACCGTAAGCCATTTTTAGCTTGAACTGCCCATTTGCGCCTGTAGGCAATTCAAAATCACGATTGAGATCCAAGTAATATTTTTGTGGTTTATCCGATGGGTTACGCAACGAAATTACGGCTTTGTTTTCATTCCATGACGCAAAACCATACACCGCTAAGTTAGTTGGATTGCCACCAATCCAATGTGAATCTACTAAAACATCGGCGTTCTCTCTTGCCCATTTAGCTGCTTTTGCAAGAGTGTCCCACTTAGTTGAATTGAGCATATCTGGTGTAATATACATTTCTTGTAGTTGTGTGCCAGTTGCAAAATATGACCATACTTGATCGGCAAAATCTTGATCGGATTGTACTTTCTCAAGTCCATAATAAGCGTTTTTGGCGCTGACAATACCGTGAAGCATTATCGAACTCATCGGGAATAATGGACCTTTACGGACAATCGAACGATATGTTTCAGCGTCTCGGTAAGTGACCCACTGTTGTGTTGGAGAGCCATCACCATAAAGGTTGATATCATCACCTTGGCGCCAAATGGAGTCAGCGAAGAATAACCATGATGGGCTTGCGTTGGTCCCGGTCGTTAGGTTGATAAATACCTTATCGTTGGCCTTGTGAATGTTCTCGATCAACTGAACTGACGCATCAAAATCGGAAGCAAATTGACTGCCTTTTAAGTGAGATGTTGCGTTGCCCATTCCATCAAGTTTAAACGACGAAATATGCTCGTTTTTAATCAGATTGGTGATTTTGTCATTGAAGTTTTTGAAGTACACCGGACCTGAGAGAGCAAACTTACCATCCACCGTTTCGAAACCATTTTCTTTTGCATGTGAAACGCGAATATCACGTGGCTTGTTATAGCCTCCCCAAGGGGAAAGCCACAAACCCACACTAGTATTCATTGAATCGGCTAGCTCTTTTACGCTCCCAAACCCATCAGCAAATGCTGAGCCAAAATCCCAGTTTCCTGTTAAGTCATCCCAGCCGTCATCAAGTAAGAACCCATCAAGAACTACGCCGCGTTTTTCCACCAACTCATGATAAATCTCTTTCATTCGTCCTTTAATGTCACTTTCTGTATAAGGAGTGAAAAAGCCAATATCCATCCATGAATTGTAATGTAAATATGGTTTGTAGGGACGTGGTCGCATTGCTTCAATGAACTTGTTGAAGTCGCGTCTTAATTGACTGACTTCGCTAAACGTACCGATATAAGTTGTATATTTTAATGGGGCGTTTGTGCTTATTGGAGTGACAATATCAATATTGAGGTTGGTTTTCGTTTCGTAAGCATAGGTATTTACAATCGGTTTACGCGGCAGCATGAAGAACGTATCCGCGATAATTGGTGAGCTGTTAATACTACCGTCAACATAAGGCGCTTGCGTTTGTTTTTTGGTTGGCAAGAAAGTGATTTTTTTGATCTTGCGATCGTTACCAACAGCTTTGATTTTGTAATCAACACTCACATATCGTTGTTTGATTACGTTCAAAGTGACATCCACTTCAAAATCATTGCGAACAAAAGTGAGATTGATGCTGTCACCATCTTTCTTGTACTTTTCCAACTTAAAATCTTTGGTATGAAGTGTTGTTTCATTCGGTAGAGTAATGAAGAAAAGTTCAGTTGGGGTGATTTGTTCATCCGTATTATTATTGATCAATGACACGACACCTGAGTTATTATCAAATGTTATTGCCATTGCATCATTGGCTATTTCCATTGAGTACGCATTCCCTATGTAAGCTGCCGAGACTATAACCGCCAACCCACTAGCTTTCAAAGTCTTGTAGTTCATCGATTTTTCCTTACTGATTATTTATTGCTCTTACATTTGAAATCACCATCCCTGTTTTCGTTGAGCTTGCTGTCACA
Source organism: Vibrio sp. Y29_XK_CS5 (assembly GCF_024181835.1). NCBI lineage: Bacteria > Pseudomonadati > Pseudomonadota > Gammaproteobacteria > Vibrionales > Vibrionaceae > Vibrio > Vibrio sp. Y29_XK_CS5. The sequence continues at coordinate 129,484 of NZ_JAMZAM010000006.1, read as the reverse complement.
AATCTTCTGCTTTTCCAATTTGCGCAAATTGTCTTTCGATTTAAAAAGAGTGAAATCCAAAAACTTTATTTTCTTAGTGATGAGGGGTGAGCTATTGATGATTTCGTTTTAGCAAACGAAAGGGTGGTTATTGATAGTGATGTTCTTCTCGTTGTTATTCGCTTCTGATTTATCTCACATTTTTTGTATTTTATAGAATTTAGGTGGGTGGGGTTGTGCTGGAAAACAAACAAAAGCCCGAGTGGCTAGGACATCCACTCAGGCTTTGTTTATTGGGTGTTGTTCTGGCGTATTTAAGACTTCACCTTATTGCTGTCGTCTTTATCGTGATGGACAAGCAAGTGATCAAACACATTTCGAATGAACGGCGCGCCCACTTTAGAGCCACCATTTCCGTGCTCGATAACCACGGTCGCCACGTATTTGGGTTTATCGTATGGTGCAAACGCGGTAAACAATGCGTGGTCGAGTAGGTGGTTTGCGAGTTTTTTGGAGTTGTAGACTTCGTCTTTGCGCAGACCAAATACCTGCGCAGTCCCTGACTTACCGCCACTGCTGTACTCTGCCCCTCTGAATGCACGGCGACCAGAACCATGAGCCCCATTATTTACCAAACGCATGGCGTTGATTGGAATATCCCAGAACTTCTCTGGTACTCCTTCGATAGAAGGCAGCGCTTTTGGTTTCACATCGACTTGGTTTTCGAAATCTTCCCCATGTTCAATCACGGCTTTGAGAAGGTGTGGCGCTTTCATTTCGCCATGATTAATGAGGAATGATGTTGCTTTGGCTATCTGCATTGGTGTTGCTGTCCAATAACCTTGCCCAATACCGATAGGCACCGTATCACCTTGATACCAAGGGGTGCGATGACGTGCGATTTTCCATTCTCGTGTCGGCATGTTTGCGCTGCTTTCTTCGTAAATATCGATGCCCGTTGGCAAGCCAAAGCCAAATTTATTCATCCATTTCGAAATGCGGTCAATCCCAAGGTCAAATGCGGTCTGATAAAAGAAGGAATCAACTGATTCCTCAATTGCCTTGGTGACATCCACGTTGCCGTGACCCCAACGTTTCCAATCTCGCCATGCTTTTGAATTTGGTTTAGAGCCAGGAATACGCCAGATACCGTGATCGTTGCGCACGGTACTTGGTGTGATGACGTGTTCTTCAAGCCCAGCGACAGCCATAAAAGGTTTTACCGTAGAAGCAGGAGGGTAAACGCCAAGCGTTGTACGGTTCACAAGTGGGTGTGCTGGATCATTGAGTAAGGCACGGTAGGCTTTGCTAGAGATGCCGTTAACAAAAGGGTTTGGGTCATAACTGGGACTTGATGCCATGGCTAATACGCTATTGTCGCGTGGATCGAGCACGACTGCGCTGCCTTGGCGATGGTTGAGTTGTTTGTAGACATACTCTTGTAGCTCAATATCCAGATTCAATACGATGTCTTTTCCGGGAACTGGCGGCACATATTTGATCGTACGAATCACGCGACCGCGACTGTTTACCTCTACTTCCTCGTAGCCTTTGGTGCCGTGGAGGATGTCTTCGTAATAACGTTCAACACCTAACTTGCCGATGTTTTGCGTTGCCTGATAATTCTGTGCTTTGCCTTCTTCATCCAATCGACGCAAGTCTCGATCGTTGATGTGAGAAACGTAACCCAAAACATGGGTCAGTTCTTCGCCGTAAGGGTAGTAACGTTTGAGATCTGCGGTAACAAAGACGCCGTTAAACTCGTGCTGATGAACAGAAAAGCGCGCCACTTGCTTGTCATTCAGTTCGTTCATGATCGTGACAGAACGAAAGCGGCGAGTGTGCTTGTAACGCTTTTTAAAGGATTCGACTTGATCTGGGGTGATATCAATATAGTGACGCAGTTTTTCAATTAATGCATCTGGATCGCCCGCCTGTTCTGGGATCATATCTAAGTTATAAACAGGACGGTTCTCAGCCAACAAAACGCCATTTCGGTCATATATAAGACCACGGGTAGGGGCTATTGGCAGGATCTTGATTCGGTTGTCGTTCGAGCGAGTTTGGTAATCTTTGAAGTGATTAACCTGCAAGTTATAAAGGTTAGCAACCAGTCCTCCCAACAAAATAACCATGCCGATAAAAGCAACGATGGCGCGGTTTTTAAACAATCTTACTTCCTGATTGTGGTCTCGGAATTCGTTTCGCTTGCGTAGCATGGATGCCCTTTAGGTTTGGTCTTTGTGCTCAATGTGCCCCAATAAAAGAAAAGACATGGATTTTAGTCTTGTTACAAATGGTTACATTTGGGGCGGGGCTACTGTAACGAGCTTTGCACCTTGTTTTGTAAGAGCAATGTCAGGGATCTAAAGCGAAGCCTGATCTTTCTTGCGTTGCGCGTCACCTTTTAATGTTGCTGTGAAGATGTAAACGTTTATACATCTTGTCTAGTATTTTTTCGTTTTGATTCCTTAAATGAATAAATTTTCTTTAATCTTATTAAGTTTTATGTGTTGTGTAATTTTGTGGAAACGTTTACACAAGTTTGAGTTTGATCACGGATCTAGATCGGTTTTGGTTGGTAGACTTTTAACCAGTTAAGCGATCTGCGAATTTGCTTGGTTAATAGGCTCAAATCGTTACCAAGCATGAGCAGCAACAATGGGGAAGCAAAAGTGAAAGTTCTTATCACAGGCGGTATGGGGTACATCGGTAGCCACACATGCGTACAGATGATTGAAGCAGGTATGGAGCCAATCATTGTCGATAACTTGTGTAACGCCAAAGTAGAAGTGCTTAGTCGTATTGAAGCGCTGACAGGTAAACAACCCGTCTTCCATCAAGGTGATATTCGTGATGAAGCCTTTTTAGATTCGGTTTTTGCTGAGCATGATATCCAAGCAGTGATTCACTTTGCTGGTTTAAAAGCCGTTGGAGAATCCGTTGCGAAGCCGTTGGAGTACTACGATAACAACGTGAATGGCTCGCTCGTTTTGGCACGCAGTATGCGCAAAGCTGGGGTGAAAAGCATTGTCTTCAGTTCATCCGCAACGGTGTACGGCGACCCTGACATTGTACCTATTACTGAAGACTCACCTACTGGCGCAACCACCAACCCATACGGTCGTAGCAAGTACATGGTGGAAGAGTGCTTAAGTGATCTGTTCAACGCAGAAAACGATTGGAGCATTACTTTACTGCGCTATTTCAACCCAGTGGGTGCACATCCATCCGGCACCATGGGTGAGGACCCTCAAGGTATTCCAAACAACCTAATGCCGTTCATTGCACAAGTCGCAGTCGGTCGCCGTGAAAAACTGTCGGTATTCGGCAATGACTACCCAACACCAGACGGCACGGGCGTTCGTGATTACATCCACGTGATGGACTTAGCGGACGGTCATATCGCAGCGCTGAAATCGGTCGGTGATAAAGCCGGTTTGCACATTTACAACTTAGGTACGGGAAAAGGCTCTAGCGTGCTTGATATGGTGGAAGCGTTCGCGTTGGCTTGCGGTAAGCCAGTGCCTTACGAGCTGTGTCCTCGCCGTCCTGGTGACATTGCAGAATGTTGGGCAAGTACTGAAAAAGCAGAGCGAGATCTTGGCTGGAAAGCGACTCGCAGCGTTACTGAAATGACGGCGGACACGTGGAAATGGCAGTCAAATAACCCGCAAGGCTATTCCCCCGCGTAATTGATGCTGCAGCGTTGTCGCCTGCACTTTCCAATTCCAATCACATAGAAAACCTATGCTCATGGATATTGGAAAGCTTACCGCCTAGCAGCAACTCCAATTTCATTGGGGAATGCAGATGAAAGAAATTTTAAAAGTTGAGTAAGTAAGATGTCGAATGTTGAATTTAACCCAGTGGATCACCCACATCGTCGCTACAACCCACTAACGGGTCAGTGGATTTTAGTGTCACCACATCGTGCAAAACGCCCTTGGAGTGGTGCCGATGAGAAACCGTCTATCGATCAACTGCCTAGTTACGATGAGAAGTGTTTCCTATGTCCAACGAACGAGCGCATTTCTGGAGATATAAACCCAGATTACCAAGGCACCTACGTGTTTAAGAATGACTTTGCTGCGTTGATGGTGGATTCTCCAGATGCACCTGAGTCAGACAGCCCTTTGTTCAAGACTCAAGGCGTACGCGGGTTGAGCCGAGTGATTTGCTTCTCTCCCGATCACAGCAAAACGCTACCGGAACTACCAGTCGACAAAATTCGTGGCGTGATTGACACCTGGAATGAGCAAATCGAAGAGCTTGGCAAAGACTACGTGTGGGTGCAAGCATTTGAGAACAAAGGCGAAGCGATGGGATGTTCTCAACCTCATCCACACGGTCAAATCTGGGCGAATAGCTTCTTACCAAATGAAATTGAGCGTAAAGAGCACAACTTAAAAGCGTACTACCAAGAACATGGCAGTAACTTGCTGGTGGATTACGTGCAAGCTGAACTCAAAGATGGCTCACGTACTGTGGTTGAGACTGAGCACTGGATTGCTGTTGTCCCTTACTGGGCTGCGTGGCCATTCGAAACCATGCTACTTCCTAAAACGCACATTCGTCGAATGAGTGAGCTAACCGATGAGCAACGTGATGACCTTGCGGTTGCAATCAAAAAGCTAACCAGCCGTTACGACAACCTATTCCAATGTTCTTTCCCTTACTCAATGGGTTGGCATTACGCGCCATTCTTTGAAGAAGGTACTGATATCGATCATTGGCAACTGCACGCCTTGTTCTACCCGCCGCTACTGCGTAGCGCAACAGTGCGTAAGTTCATGGTGGGTTATGAAATGTTGGCAGAAAACCAACGCGACTTAACCGCAGAGCAAGCAGCACAGCGCCTACGTGACATAAGCGATGTGCATTACAAAGAACAGTAACTAGGGGCTGTTGATCTTTCGCGGTTAAATTTTGTTCGAAAGGTCAACAGACCTTAAAGATAAATACGAAAGATGTCATTCCGTACAGCGAGGAACGGGCGTGATACGGAATTTACCATCAGAGTGCGCTGAACGTAGATTCCGGATGCTCGCTAGGGCTCGTCCGGAATGACAAATATTAGACAATCAAATATGTCGTTTCTGATTGCGAGATATGAAAGCTGTCGAGAATTCACACAAAAATTTTATGCTGAGATTTTACTATGTCTGATTTAATCCAAAACGTTAAAACCTCTTTTGAACAAGTGCTGGGTTACGCTCCAAGCCACATTATTCAAGCACCTGGTCGTGTCAACCTGATTGGTGAACACACTGATTACAACGATGGTTTTGTATTGCCATGTGCGATCAACTACCAAACGGTTGTGGCAGCAGCAAAACGTGAAGACAACCTAGTGCGCGTGGTATCGGTGGACTACGGCAACGCAGTTGATGAGTTCGATATCACTCAAGAGATTACTTTCCAACAAGACAAAATGTGGGCCAACTACATTCGCGGTGTGGTGAAGTTTCTTCTCGCACGCGGTTACCAATTGTCTGGTGCGGATATCTCCGTGAGCGGCAATGTGCCTCAAGGGGCGGGCTTGAGCTCATCGGCAGCATTGGAAGTGGTGATTGGTCAAACGTTTAAAGTGCTGTTCAATCTAGAAATCAGCCAAGCGGAAATTGCACTGAACGGTCAGCAAGCCGAGAACGAATTTGTCGGCTGTAACTGCGGCATCATGGACCAAATGATTTCGGCAGAAGGTCGTGAAAATCACGCGATGTTATTGGACTGCCGTAGCCTAGAAACCGAAGCAGTATCGATGCCAGAAGACATGGCAGTGGTGATCATCAACTCGAACAAAAAACGTGGCTTGGTAGACAGCGAATACAACACTCGTCGTGAGCAATGTGAAGAAGCGGCGCGCATCTTCGGCGTAAAAGCACTCCGTGATGTGAGCATTGAGCAGTTTAACGAGAAAGTGTCTGAGCTGGATGAAATGGTGGCAAAACGTGCTCGCCACGTGATCACAGAAAACGATCGCACGGTCGAAGCCGCACAAGCTCTTCGCGCACACGACATGAAGCGCATGGGTGAGTTGATGGCAGAGTCTCATGCTTCAATGCGTGATGATTTCGAAATCACAGTAAAAGAAATCGATACTTTGGTTGAGATGGTGAAAGAGGTCATCGGTGAGCAAGGCGGTGTGCGCATGACTGGCGGCGGCTTTGGCGGTTGTATTGTCGCTCTTGTACCGCCTGCATTAGTGGATGACGTGAAAGCAACCGTTGAAGCTAAATACCAAGCAGCAACGGGGTTGAAAGAATCTATCTACGTGTGCCAAGCGAAAAATGGCGCTAGCTTAGTCGAAGTGCTTTAAGCGCACCGCAGCTTTAGTAGGAGCGAGAGATGACCGAGCCATTAACCATCACGATGACACAGCAGGCTGCTTTTGATGGTGAGCCTGCTAAGGTGGTCGAACTGAAAAATAACACAGGCATGAGCGTTTCCTTTATGGATATTGGCGCGACATGGCTGAGTTGTCGTTTACCTTTGGCGAATGGGGAGTTGCGCGAAGTGCTTCTCGGAGTGGGGACGATGGGGAGTTTCATGCATCAACAGTGTTACATGGGTGTCACTGTTGGTCGCTACGCAAACCGCATCGCCAATGGGCTTTTTGAGGTTAATGGCGAAGCATTTCAAGTCTCCACTAACCAAGCGGGAAACTGCTTACACGGTGGTGAGGAAGGGTTTGATAAGCGTCGCTGGAACATTGAGTCTCAGTCCGAACAGCAAGTGACGTTTTCTTTGTTGTCTGAAGATGGTGATCAAGGTTTTCCGGGGAACCTCGAAGCCCATGTGGCGTATACCCTGACTGATGACAACCAAGTGAGCATTGCGTATTTCGCAAAGACAGACAAAGCAACACCAGTGAACTTAACGAACCACGCTTACTTTAATTTGCTTGGTGCGGAAGCCGATTTGGATTGTCGTTCTCACCGTTTAACCATCGCAGCAGATCAATATCTACCAACTAACGAGGTCGGTATTCCTTTGGGGACATTGCAAGATGTGAAAGGAACAGGCTTTGATTTTAGAAATGAAAAGCCAGTATCGGAGCATTTCTTACAAGATGAGCAGCAGATTGCAGCGAAAGGTTATGATCACAGCTATCTATTTGATGCTCATCGCGACGTTTCAAAACCCGTTGCGCGGGTGGTTTCTCCGGATGGAAAAGTGCATATGTCTGTCGTGACCAATAAGCCTGCCATGCAATTGTATACGGGTAACTGGTTAGCGGGTGCACCAAACCGTCGCGGTGGGGAATACCAAGACTACGCGGGCTTGGCGTTAGAAACTCAGTTTTTGCCAGATTCACCGAACCATGCTGAGTGGGGGCAACCAAGTTGTATTCTTGAACCTGAGCAAGCGTATCGATTCAGTACAACGTTTCACTTTGCTTTTTAGTTAAGGTATTGATTTTTAGCCTTTTGGTTTGCCATGAGCTTTTTGCCTACAGTAGGTCAAAAGCTTGATTGAACTAAAAACAAAAAAGCTCTGGTACTTCTGTAGCAGAGCTTTTTTATTTCGTATTTTAGATTGGGTGCAGAGTTAGAGGCGGTCAACCGAGTTGCGACGAACTAAGGTTGGGCTGAAGATGATCGTGTCTTCTTCCACTTGTTCATCTCGTGATAATGCCAACGCTAGTCGAGCAGCGCGTTCTGCCATCATTTCAATTGGGTAACGAATTGTCGTCAAACTTGGATTGACGAAGCGAGCAATTAAACCATCGTCAAAACCGACCATAGAGACTTTCTCTGGTACGCTGATTCCGTTTTGATCTAATACGGCAAGTGCCCCGGCTGCCATGTAATCGTTGTAAGCCACGACACCGGTGATTTCGAGTGATTTAGTCAGTAAGTTGGTCATTGCTATTTCACCACCATCACTGTTTGGTTCACCATATTCAACGTAACTTTTCGACAGTTCAATCTTGTGGTCTTTCAGCGCCGCTTGGTAACCTTGCAAGCGCTCATCGGTATCTTCAATGTCATGTGAAGAAGCGATACAAGCTATCTTGGTATGCCCATGACGAAGTAAATATTCTGTTGCGAGGTACGCACCTTTACGGTTATCGAGAGAGATACAACGCTCTGCTAACTCAGGAATGTGGCGGTTGATCAATACCATCCCTTTTACTTCTTTGGCATAGCCAATCAATTCTTCATCTGATAAGCCTTTAGAGTGGATCACAATCGCCTCACAGCGGCTATTAATCAGCAGCTCTAACGCTTGTCGTTCATCTTCTGGATTGTGATAACCATTGCCAATTAGAATGTGTTTACCATTTTCTCTTGCGACGTTATCAACCGATTTGACCATGGTGCCAAAGAAGGGGTCTGAGACATCACTCACCAGCACACCCATCGTATTGGTACTTTGACTGACGAGTGCTCGTGCTGCCGCGTTAGGGCGATAGCCAAGTTTGCTCATCGCTTTAGTCACTGCATCGATAGAAGTTTGGCTTGCCTTGGGTGATTTGTTGATCACACGAGAAACGGTAGCGACTGACACCCCCGCTTCTTTTGCGACATCCTTGATTGTTGCCATGAGGAACCTTTCGTTGGCTAAAAACGTTAACCGGAGTATTAAACACCCATTGTGTAATAAGTGCAATTTTAACAGGTGGTTGCTTTCTAAAGTGCGATCTTTACCTCTTGTAATTATTAATCTTACTGATAGTGTAAACGTTATCTTTTTAGTAAAATTTACTTGGATTTTAATTAATGGAAACGATCGCTTACTCAGACTTTGCAAAGTTAGAAATTCGCACTGGAAAAATTATTGAGGTGGCGCGCCACGAGAATGCAGACAAGCTGTACATTGTGCAGATCGATGTCGGTGAGAAAACCCTGCAAACGGTAACGAGCCTTGTACCGTACTACACAGAAGAAGAGTTAATGGGTAAACAGGTGGTAGTGCTGTGTAATCTAGCAAAAGCTAAGATGCGTGGTGAAACCTCTGAGTGTATGCTGCTGTGCGCTGAAACTGACGATGAGTCGGAAAGCGTATTACTGACACCGGAACGCGCAATGCCATCAGGCGTGCGAATTGTTTAAGCTGTAAGTTAAATTTATTTATATAACAAATGCTTATGTTTTATGTCTCATTTTATAAATGAGTGAGTTGATTCATATTCACCTTTATTTATAATTTTCTTGATTTAAAACTGTTTAACAGTATGAAAATATAGGAAATTATAATGAAAAAGGTTTTGCCTTTATTGGCTTTAGGTGCAGTGGTTGCTTCAGCGTCGGTTCAAGCAAATAGTGGTTGGTATATTGGTGCGGATATTCATAACACTGAGATCGATACAGAGTTGAACATTGATTCATCGTCTTCAACAGGCTTTGGTATCGCTGTTGGTAAAGAGATGGCGCTCTCTCAGCAGTTTGTATTAGCTTTTGAGGGTGAGTTTATTCACTTTGGCAGCTTTAAAGAGAACGGATACTTCATCGATCAGTTTGGCACTGCGCACAATGCGAGCATTGAAGTTGAAGGTTACGCTGCGAATCTTAATGCGAAACCTAAATACTACTTCACAGGCACAGGTTTCTACTTAGGCGCTGTGGCTGGCTTGGGCGTGATGGGTGTTGACCTGAAGTTGGATGTTCCAACTGCATCTTCTAGCTCAATATCAACAGATGGTAGCGATATTGGTTTCAACTACGGTGCTGAAGCAGGTTATGAATTTGCTTCTGGTCTGATTGTTTCTGGTGGTTACCGTGCGTCTTCGGTCACGATTGATGTTGAAAATGGCGGCGATTTAGATTTTGATTTTGATGGCTTTTACGTAGGTCTAGACTACAAATTCTAATCAGATATTTGTCGAATATGAATAATGGAAGGGAGCCACTAGGCTCCCTTTTTGATCAGGTTATCTATTAATTCATAATGATGATCTTGCACACCCGCAAGGTTGCCATACTTGGGCTGGTGGCGGTCATTCTCTTTGGCGTGTTGCCAACCTATAGTATGGCGAACAAAGTGTTCAGCAAACGCGTGAGAGACTTCCAAGCATCCTGCTAAAACAGTATCTACATAACTTTGCATGATTGGGCTGAGCGTGCAGGGTGGAAGGGGATCGCTTTTCACGTAAACCCAAATCTCATGATCTGGATTAAAGCTGATGTCAGTTTCGATTTGTTCAGGACGAATTTGAATACGATGATAGCCACGTTCGCGGCGGTCAAATTCAGTCAGCGCTTGGTGGTCTACTTCGAGCAGCACACCGTTCACTTGCCCTTCGCCTTCATTCACAACCAGCGGTGACAAGATATAGCTGTCGTCGACTTTGCCCCAATAGCGCACTAACCCATGGGCAATAACGGGAATTGCTTCACCCGTTTGCCCTGTAAGCTCACGTGAGGCCGAATTGATTAAGCTGCCGTAGCCAAATATATACATCGTGATTGTTCCCTTTTACTTCGACGAATTCCGTTCTATCCGTTATACCTAAATATGATATCTAAGTCATTCTTACTGAGCCCAGCATTTTTACGTTCTTGGGAGGAAATGCCTCCACGGCATCAGGCGCAATGTTTTACCTCTAAAGGATAGTCTGATCTTATAACATGTATTTTTTATGCATGTTTGTGTTAAGATCGCTGACGTTAAGTTTTTCGACAGTACGAATTGGTACGTAAGGGCATCACAATGCTGAATATCACCGATAAAAAAGTGGAAGAAAAAATCCCCGCATGGCTGCGACTTGGGTTTAGACCGTTTTTCCTGTTTGGCTCTATTTACGCCATCATCGCGATTGCGTTGTGGGTATGGATGTTTCAAACAGGGCAGCCTAGCGCGTTGAGTGTTCCGGCTTTGTGGTGGCATGTACATGAAATGCTGTTTGGTTTCTCTATGGCGATTGTGGTGGGGTTCGTTCTGACTGCGGTACAAAACTGGACGGGGATCAATGGAACGAAGCACTACACTTTGCTAGCCTTGTTTTTGTTATGGCTTGCTCCTCGAGTTCTACTTTGGACGCCTGCACCACTTTGGTTAACCAGCAGTGTTGAAGCGCTGTTTTTACTGTTTGTAGCGTATGAGGTCGGCATACGAGTTTATCGTGCTAAAGGGTGGCGTAACCTATTTTTTGTTCCGTTATTCTTACTTGCAATCTTTGCGAACTTTGCCAGTTATGCCACGGTGAAAGGTATGCCTCCATTTACCTCTTCTGCTGTGTGGCAAGCAATGCTGTGGTGGTTCACTTTACTGCTTTCTGTCATGGGTGGGCGAGTAATCCCTTTCTTTACTGCACGTCGTTTCAACTTTGAAAAAGCTCAACCGCTGATGTGGCTAGATTGGCTCGCCAACCTACCATTGGTCATGTTGTTTGTACTGAGTTTCTTCCCTGTGACGTTTGCTGAACTTGGGAAGCCGCTGATGTTGTTTGCTGGTATCACCCAATTGGTTCGATTCTTACGCTGGAAACCTTGGTTGACTCTGAGCGAGCCACTTGTTTGGTCTTTACATGCGGCTTATTTGTGTCTGCCTTTAAGTCTTATCCTACGTGGCAGCTGGGATAACGCGTTTGCCAACCACAACTTGATTCATTTGTTTGCGATTGGTGCGCTAGGTGGCTTAATCCTAGCAATGATTACTCGTGTCACCATGGGGCACACTGGACGTATGATTTACAAAGGTCCGAACATGAGTATCGCGTTTGCGGCGGTGATTGCTGCGGCGTTAGCGAGAAGCTTAGGTGTGATATTTGCTCCTTCACAGATGTTCTTTTGGATTGATATCAGCGCAGCATTATGGATTCTTGCATTTGGTATGTTTGTGTGGCGTTTTGGTGTGATGTTGATAACTCCGCGTGTGGATGGTCATCCGGGATAATCGAAGAAAAATGAAAGTGAAGAAGGGCTTGGCGAGATGCTAAGCTTTTTTGTTTGATGTTGCTTCAGCAAATAACCCATTAATAGTAAGGAAATTATTAAGAATGTGAAAAACGTTGAATTCTAATCTGAGTTTTGCTCGTGCCAGAAAAGGCGGAGTTCGATACTCTGTATCTGTTATTGCTCGTATGAATATGAGTGATTAACTAGCCAATTGACGTTTTAGACCCATAGGTGTCTTTCGTGTAATTACATGGCCGCTTAGTTCTATACCTCCGTGGAACTAAGCGGCGTTTTTCGTTTTGTGGCTAGGTAAAATTAGATATTCCCTTGGCTGAAGTCTTTCTGGAAATAAAGAACTTTCTGTAGATAGCGTCTCGCTTCCCCTTTTGGGTGTTGAGTGGTTAATGCATCATAAACTTGAGTTGGGTTGAGGCTGTTAAGTTCATTCATTGCACGCTTACGGTCGCTATCAAACGTCGAAAGCACACCACCAGTGCCGCCGTTGTAGGCGGAAATCATACTAAAGTGCTTCGAGGTTGGATGTTTCACGTCTCGTAGATAGCGGTTTTTCAATATATAGAAATACGCTGCACCAGTATCAATGTTATTGGCAGGATCGAATAAGTATTCTTTGGTAGGAATACCTGGTTTGTTTTTTACTAAATTAAACACATCCGCACCCGCTGTTTTTGGGATCACTTGCATCAAGCCGTAAGCGCCAGCATGAGAAACCGCATAAGGGTTAAAACTACTTTCGGTTTTGATCACGGCGAAAATCAGATCTTCTGATAAACCATATCGTTTTGCAGCGTCACGTATCAAGCCAGCGTACTGGTATTCGCGTTGTTCTAGATGATCTTTCACCATGTTGATTTCGACATAGTAAGCACTGCCGTGTTTGATGGCTTTCTTTTGCAGTTTGTTGTCGAGTAGGTAGTCTGCGTAACGATTGGCGCGCCATTCCCATTCAATCGGTTTTCCATCGTGATCGAGAACTTGCCCCAATAAAAAAGGCTTACCACGTAATACCGCTTCCTTGTCACTAAACAGCTCCGCATGTGCTGGATCGGCAGGCATGAGTAGTGTCTGTACAATCGCTTTTTGTAGCTTTTCCGTTGGCTGGTATTGGGAAATTGTCGAAACGTAGATTTTTCCCGCTTCGAAGTCGATATGAGCGCGGGTGTTATAACCATCAAGGTATTTCACGTAGCGGTGTTTTCCCGCTTCGACGAACTCATCTTCACCCCAGCGATCTTTGGCTTTTTGCGCAATGTAAGCCAGTAACTGTTGGATATTCTCTTGGTTAGATGCACTTGGCGGCTTTACATAGGGAGGTACGTAGTCATCACATGCGCAAGGTGGTGTTTCTTCAGGAGCAACAGAGCAACCACTGAGGAGAAGTAAGCTCAGGAATAGCGATTTCTTCATCGGATACCGATTTAATTAGAGGTGAGGGCAATTGCCGACTGAAGAAAATAATAAGTAAGAGTGTTAATTGTCTGAAATTAAAACTTTTTGTGCTTTCGATAGAAGGTGTTGATATTAGAATTTAGCTCCAAAAAAAAGCCTGCGGGGTGCAGGCTTTGTATTAGGAGAGTCCAATTTAACTTACTTGTGAGAGGCTAACGACCTTTTGTTGCAGCTTCTCTTTTAGATATTCTGCCAGTGCGATTTTCTCCTCTTCGTTCATGTATAAGCCAAGTTTTGTACGACGCCATAAGATGTCTTCATCGGTTAGCGCCATTTCGTGATTCATCAAGTAATCAATTTCACGTTGATATACGCCACTTGCTTGCTCTGAGAAGCAGTGACCAAGATCTTCTACGCTGTTAGTGCCTTCCATCAGATCCCAAGTTTGTGTACCAAACTGAGTCACGTAGCGCAGCAACATTGTTTCTGATGCCCACGAGTATTTCGCATGAATCATCTTCGCAAGTTGCTCACGGCTGCAACTGAAGTTACCACCAGGAAGGGTTTGGTTTGCCGTCCAGTCTTTACCCATTTCAGGTAGGTAAGGTGCAAGTTTCTTCATTGCCGCTTCGCCAAGCTTACGGTATGTCGTGAGCTTGCCGCCGAACACTGAAAGTAAAGGTGCGTGGTCGTATTCAGCATCCAACTCTAGTGTGTAGTCACGTGTGATCGCTTGCGGTGAGTCAGACTCATCATCACACAGTGGGCGTACACCACTGTAAGTCCATACCACATCTTCGCGGCTTAGCTGGTGGACAAAGTGTTGGTTAACAATATCGATCAAGTAATCGACTTCATCTTCGGAGATCGCGACTTCACGCGGATCGCCTTTGTATTCCACATCTGTGGTACCAATGATCGAGAACTTATCTAAGTAAGGGATCATAAATACGATGCGGTTATCTTTGTTTTGTAGGATGTAGGCTTGCGGCTCGTTGTGGATACGAGGAACAACGATGTGCGAGCCTTTGATCAAACGAATGTTGCGAGGGGAGGTTTGCTCTAATCCTTCATCAAAGAACTGTTTCACCCATGGACCAGCAGCGTTAACCAGAGCTTTCGCTTTACGTTCGAAACGTTGGTCTGTGGTGACGTCATGAATAGTGACATGCCAAATGCCGCCTTCACGGTGTGCTTTTTCTACGCGGCAGTAGTTGCGAACTTCTGCGTTATTCTCTTTTGCAGCCAGAACGTTAAGTAAGACTAAGCGCGCATCGTCTACCCAACAATCTGAGTATTCGAAACCGGTTTTCATTTCAGGTTTCAAAAGACCTGATTTTGCTAGGTTGACAGTTTTGCTGCCTGGCAGTGTGGTTCGTTTACCCAAGTTATCGTAAAGGAACAAACCACAGCGGATCATCCAAGCTGGGCGTAAAAATGGGCGATGAGGTAAACGGAAGCGCATTGGTAGAGCCACATGTGGTGCTTTACGTAAGATCACTTCACGTTCAGCGAGCGCTTCCGAAACTAAACGAAACTCATAGTGTTCAAGGTAACGTAATCCGCCGTGGATCAGTTTTGAACTTGCAGAAGAGGTTGCCGATGCGAAGTCATTAGCTTCGTACAAACCGACGCTTAAACCACGACCAGCAGCATCTGCAGCAATACCAGCCCCATTAATGCCGCCACCGATCACGATCAGGTCTAAAGTAGGGGATGCGTTAGTCGTGGAAGCATTTTGTTGGATACTCATAAATTTGACCTCTTGGTGAGCGAACGAGCATTTTAGAACATGAGTTCATCCTAGCTTAGGTTTCGTTTGTGGTCATTATTTATTTTCGTTTATGAGCGTTTTGTGTGATTTGGGCACAAAAAAACCTCTGCCTAATTAAGACAGAGGTCATTTATTCGTATAGAAAGAGAGATAATTTGCTATTCGTTCTCAGATCTTTCTATTTGTGTATCAACCACTTCAAGGGGAACCGAGGCATCTTTTAGAATCGCAAGAATCTCTTCTGGTGGTTGTTTGTTGGTGAATACCATGTTCAATTGCGCGATATTGCCCAGTTTCACCATAGCATTGCGACCAAATTTCGAATGGTCAACCGCAAGGAACACACTGCGGCTGTTATCAATAATTGCCTGTTTAACGCGAACTTCATGATAATCAAAGTCCAGTAGTGAGCCATCAAAATCGATACCACTGATGCCTAAAATGCCGAAATCGAGGCGGAATTGTTTGACGAAATCGAGCGTCGCTTCACCGACAATACCGCCGTCACGGTTGCGAACTTCACCGCCCGCCAAAATAACTTTGATTTCTGGGTTTGGTAAAAGAATGGTGGCAACATTAATGTTATTGGTCACCACGCGAAGTTGTTTGTGGTTTTTATTGAGCGCTCGAGCGACGGCTTCTGGCGTGGTACCGATATCAATAAACAAGGTTGCGCCATCTGGAATGTGCTTTACTAGTTCTTCCGCAATGACATCTTTTTCATTGAAGTTAAGCGCTTTACGCGTGTTATATGACGTGTTCTCTGAACTGAGAGGAATGGTAGCACCACCGTGGTAGCGTCGAATCTTGTTTTCATCAGCAAGGTCGTTTAAGTCGCGACGGATAGTTTGAGGACTGACATTAAATTTTTCTACCAGCTCATCCGTGCTGACGTAGCCTTGTTTTTTCACCAACTCAACAATCTGTTGGTGTCTTGGTATTTGCTTCACTTAGCACTCCCTTGTGCACTGGTAATCGCCAATGCTTCAAATTCGAATATAGAAACTCGCTCTATTGTGCTCGAATTAGCGCATTGTGAGAAGTCGTGGGAATAGGGAATCCGCGATCGAACGCAAAAAAAGAGCGCCAAGTCGGCGCTCTTTACGATTAATCAGGGGGAAACTAATCGTTTATCAGAAATTAATCGTCTTCGTCGTGAAGCTCAGACCAAGTTTGAGCACACTTGACTGCGCGCTTCCAACCTTTGTAACGACGGTTACGTTTTTCTTCATCATCGTGTGGTTCGAATGTGCGATCGAGCACTGCTTTGTCTTGCAGCTCATCAATGCTATTCCAGAAACCAACCGCTAGACCGGCTAGGTATGCTGCACCCAAAGCGGTCACTTCAGTTACTTGAGGACGGTGAACTTCGGTATTAAGAACATCAGACTGGAACTGCATTAAGAAGTTGTTCGCCACGGCGCCACCATCTACACGAAGGTTCGCGAGCTTGATGCCTGAGTCTGCTTGCATTGCATCCAGCACATCACGAGTTTGGTAAGCGATACCTTCCAAAGTTGCACGGATAATGTGGTTAGAGTTTACACCACGAGTTAGACCGACAATCGTACCGCGAGCGTAAGCATCCCAATATGGTGCGCCCAGACCAGTAAACGCAGGAACCACGTAAACACCATTTGAAGTATCAACTTTGGTCGCAAAGTATTCTGAATCTTCGGCACCAGCCAGAATCTTCATTTCATCACGTAGCCATTGAATTGAAGCGCCACCCATGAATACCGCACCCTCAAGGGCGTAAGCTGGCTCACCTTTTGGACCGCATGCTAGCGTGGTCAACAGACCATTTTTCGATGTTACCTTCTCTTGACCCGTATTCATCAACAAGAAACAACCTGTGCCGTAGGTGTTCTTTGCTTGACCAGCTTCAACACACATCTGACCGTAAAGAGCGGCTTGTTGGTCACCTGCAATGCCTGCAATTGGGATACGAGTACCACCTTTACCACCAATGTTGGTTTGACCGTAGATTTCTGATGAGCGTTTTACTTCAGGCATCATGGATGCAGGGATGCCCATCTCATCCAGCATTTTTTGATCCCAGCATAGGTCATTAATGTTGAACAGCATGGTACGAGAAGCATTGGTGTAGTCGGTTACGTGGACGCGACCTTGTGTCATCTTCCAAACCAACCAGGTATCAACAGTACCAAATAGCAGCTTGCCTGCTTCAGCATCTTCACGTGCGCCTTCAACGTTATCTAGAATCCACTTCACTTTTGTACCCGAGAAGTAAGGGTCTAGAACCAGACCTGTATTGTCGCGAACGTAATCTTCTAGTCCGCGCGCTTTTAATTCTTCACAAATATCGGCAGTGCGGCGGCATTGCCATACGATCGCGTTGTAAACCGGTTTGCCTGTTTCTTTGTTCCATACAATCGTCGTTTCACGTTGGTTGGTAATACCGATACCTGCAAGTTGGTCGCTACGGATGCCGGTTTTCGCAAGTGCTTCAACCAAGGTAGAGCTTTGAGTTGCCCAGATTTCCATTGGGTCATGTTCAACCCAACCAGCCTCTGGATAAATCTGAGTAAATTCTCGCTGAGCGACGCTTACGATATTCGCGTCATGATCCAGAATGACAGCACGAGAGCTTGTCGTGCCTTGGTCTAGGGCAACAATGTATTTTTGCTCAGTCATGGTAAGAATCCTTTTGTTTCGTTATTTATATTTTAGTAAATGTTCGAATTGGTAGGGGTTAAGCTTGCGCTTGTTCTGCTTCTTCTTCGGTTTCGCACTGGTTAGGGATAGTACAGCCGTGACCTTGCTTTGGCAGATATGCAGCAATCGCTTTCGGGTACAACCAACCACCGAAGCAAGCACCTGCGATAGGAGCAAGAATTGGAACAATAAAGTATGGAATTTCACGCGCGCCAGTCAGGGCATAATCCCAACCTGCGAAGTAGGCAAACAGCTTAGGACCAAAGTCACGTGCAGGGTTCATCGCAAAGCCTGTTAGTGGACCTAGAGAACCGCCGATTACCGCAATTAGGATACCGATCAGTAGAGGGTTCATCGCGCCGCGAGGTGCGCCATTGTTCTCATCACCAAGAGCAAGAATGGCAAACATCAGCACTGCAGTAATCACGAATTCCACAGCAAAAGCGCCAAAGAAAGAGAGAGAAGCATGTGGGTAAGTCGAGAAAATGCCCGCTGTGGCTAATGCGTCTTGGCTGCTACGAACGAAGTTGTGTGCGATTTCGTAATCCGTAAAGAGGTTGCTGTACAAGCTGTAGACCAAAGCAGCAGAGCAAAATGCACCTAGCATTTGCGCAATGATATAAGGCACAACTTTCGCCTTATCAAATCCATGGAACATCGCCAGTGCGATAGTTACAGCAGGGTTGATGTGTGCACCGGATACGCCCGCAGTACAGTAAATAGCGATGGCGACGCCAAAGCCCCATACAATACTGATTTCCCATTGACCAAATTGAGCCCCGGTCAAAACGAGTGCAGCAACACAGCCTACGCCAAAAAAGATAAGTAATCCTGTACCGATAAACTCGGCCAAACATTCTCCGAGCAGTGAGGGGTGTTTGTTCGTTGTCATGTTAAGAGTCCTTTAATATTTATGCTTATCTAGCACGGTTCTATTGTGCATATATAAACGTTTGCGAAAACAAACGAGCGCTAAAAATGAGCGTTTGAGCATAAATTTGTTAATCAAACTCTTCGTTTTTGTTAATTGACGCATCTTTTGCTCAAAAAGGAAACTCGATAAAACGAATTATGGTCTTCAATTTTGCTTTGATAGACTAAAACTACCGATGTGAAAATCAATGCACAAACTGGTAAGAGGAGTTTTGTGAACCTGCTTCGCGAATGGTGGGAAAATACTCAGATTATTGGTCGAAAACTAACCCTAAAGAGCTAGCTAACACTAATGATGATAAGGGATTGCTGATATTCATTCGCTCGTTGCTAAGAGCTACGCCATCTCAAAGAAAGAAGACCGTTTCCCGTAGCACATATGCCATCTTTTGCTTGGAGACGACCTCTAAATGTACGTTGGAAGCGGTGGGCTTATGTTGACCCTAATTGTTAACGCGATGACATTGTTGCAACACGCCACAATTGGGGCGTTTGATGGCTTAAATCACGTGCTTCGTCTCTTCAACTTCCACCTTTTATCCATTTTTGTGGTCATTTGAGCACTTGATTCACTTAATATTGTGCTGATTTTGTTCGTTTGCGCACTTCGTGTTCTATGTGGACAGTAACGAAATCTGCAGAAAGTGGAAGCGCAGTCTAATTAAAAGCCTCTAATTTTCTGTATTTACTGAAATTTAATTCTTATGCAACATTTGTCACAGAAATAAAAATCGAATTTCATAAAATGCATTCACTTTCGAACGAAACTCCTTTTTGCTCGTTCGCGATTTTATACTCCCTACCATCGCTCACATTATTAATGAGGTTCCTATGTTTGGAATATTCAAACCTAAGGCGCACATCGATCGTTTATCGTCCGATAAGATCGATGGCACTTATTCCCGCTTACGTTGGCAACTCTTTATCGGCATCTTTGTTGGTTACGCTGGCTACTACCTGGTTCGTAAAAACTTTAGCTTGGCGATGCCTTATCTTATTGAACAAGGTTTTAGTCGTGGTGACTTAGGTGTTGCCTTAGCTGCGGTATCTATTGCTTACGGTTTATCAAAATTCTTAATGGGCAGTGTTTCTGACCGCTCAAACCCTCGTTACTTTTTAAGTGGCGGTCTATTAATGTCAGCGCTTGTGATGTTCTGCTTCGGCTTTATGCCTTGGGCTACTGGCAGCATTACTGCGATGTTTATTCTATTGTTCCTAAACGGTTGGTTCCAAGGTATGGGATGGCCTGCCTGTGGTCGAACCATGGTTCACTGGTGGTCGCGCAAAGAGCGTGGCGAGATAGTGTCGGTTTGGAACGTGGCACATAACGTGGGTGGTGGTTTAATTGGTCCGCTGTTCATCCTTGGTCTTTGGGCATTCAACGACGATTGGCGCACCGCTTTCTATGTACCTGCATTTTTTGCCACGCTCGTAGCTGTCTTTATTTGGTTCACCGTAAGAGATACACCGCAGTCTTGTGGTCTTCCGCCAATTGAAGAGTATAAAGACGATTACCCTGATGATTACGACAAGTCACACGAAAAAGAAATGACGGCGAAGGAAATTTTCTTCAAGTATGTCTTTTCTAATAAGTTGTTGTGGTCAATTGCGATTGCGAACGCGTTTGTTTACCTGATCCGCTACGGTGTGCTGGACTGGGCGCCGGTATACCTTAAAGAAGCGAAGGACTTCTCGGTTGATAAATCTTCTTGGGCTTACTTCCTATACGAGTGGGCTGGTATCCCAGGTACGCTATTGTGTGGTTGGATTTCAGACAAGCTATTTAAAGGTCGTCGTGCTCCTGCCGGTATTCTATTTATGGCGTTAGTAACCGTAGCGGTGTTGGTTTACTGGTTCAACCCAGCAGGTAACCCAGCAGTAGATATGATGGCGCTGGTTGCAATCGGCTTCTTGATTTACGGTCCGGTAATGTTGATTGGTTTGTATGCGCTAGAGCTTGCTCCTAAGAAAGCGGCAGGTACGGCTGCAGGTCTAACTGGCTTATTTGGTTACTTGGGTGGTGCGGTAGCGGCAAACGCGATTCTTGGCTATACAGTAGACCACTTCGGCTGGGATGGCGGCTTTATCATCCTAATCGGTTCATGTATCACCTCTATCGTTTGTCTAACTTACGCATTTCTTGGCGAGCGTGCTCACCATGAACAAAAAGCGCGTGAGAAAGAAGTATTGGCGTCATAAAATATTAAAGGGGCGGTGGAATACTGCCCCTTCAATAAGCTAAGGAAAGAACAATGAAAACAACGTCAGTTTGCATGACGGTTCTCGCTCTGAGCATCTCAGCTGGAGCTATTGCACAACCGCTTGTTATCGCGCACCGTGGCGCATCGGGTTATCTACCAGAACATACTTTAGAAGCAAAAGCGTTGGCGTACGCGATGAAACCAGACTACATCGAACAAGATGTGGTGATGACCAAAGACGATCAACTCGTTGTATTGCATGATCATTACCTCGATCGCGTGACCGATGTAGCTGAGCGATTCCCGGATCGTGCTCGTAAAGATGGTCGTTACTATGCGATTGATTTCACGTTGGCAGAAATCAAATCATTGCGAGTCACTGAAGGCTTTAACATTGATGATAAAGGTAACAAGGTTGCTGGCTATCCAACACGATTCCCAATGTGGAAATCAGACTTCACCGTACCTACTTTTGCTGAAGAGATTGAGCTGATCCAAGGCTTAAACAAAATGCTGGGTTATGACATCGGTATTTACCCGGAAATCAAAGCGCCGTGGTTCCATCGTCATGAAGGCAAAGACATCTCAAAAGCGGTGCTTAAAGTTTTAAAACAGTACGGTTACGATTCGCAAGACGACAAAGTATACCTTCAGTGTTTTGATGCGAATGAGCTTCAGCGCATCAACAGTGAACTCATGCCCGCATTGGACATGGATTTAAAGCTCGTTCAGCTCATGGCTTACACCGATTGGAACGAGACCATGGAGTACCAAGGCGAAAAAGCAACACCATACAGTTATGACTGGATGTTTGAAGCCAATGGTATGAAGAAGGTCGCGGAATACGCGGAAGGGATCGGTCCTTGGAAACCAATGTTGGTGGATGACAAATCAACCAAGGATAACATCATCATCAAACCTTTGATGAAAGCGGCAAAAGATGCGGGTTTGCAAGTGCATCCTTATACTTTCCGCGCGGATCCAGGGCGTATTCCTGTTTACACCGACAGCTTCGATGGCATGATGGACATCTTCTACAATCAGGTGAAAGTGGATGGTTTGTTTACTGACTTCCCTGATAAAGCAGTGAACTTTCTGAACAAGTAAAATTCAAAAAAGCTGAGTATTTGAAGTTCTCAGTATTACGTCACACGCCATGTCGTAACAATGTGCCCTCTCTCAGGCAATAAAAAATCCCCCAACAGTTTCCTGCTGGGGGATTTTTCGTAGGGCTAATTACTGCAATACCTAAATGACTTCAAGATGCTCAGTTCAGAGTGTGGTCACTGATAAAATGACGAAGTGAAATAGCTCGCTATTTTCAAGTTATTTGACGTGGGAATCGTAATTGTGACACGCTCCCAAAGGGCGAGTTGTCTTGGCTTTCGTGCTTTGTTAACGAGCTTTGATTTAGATTGACTAGATCATCAACTCGTTGCCGCGCCTGCAAGCCAAGTCAGCCTCGCTGAATCAAGCATCTCGAGGTTAGTTGGGTATTCTTATTAGTTGTTTTTATGCAGTTCGCTGTTCAGTTCAACCGCGCTCTTGTTTGCAAGACACTCGATTTGACCTGTTACAGAGTTACGACGGAATAGTAGGTCAGCAACACCAGCAAGATCGCGTGCTTTTACTACTTCTACTTCTTGGCCTGCAGAATCTAGCATGCGCACTTTAGAGCCAGCGGTTACGTATAGACCTGATTCGATAGTACAACGGTCACCCATTGGGAAACCAAGACCTGCGTTTGCGCCTAGTAGAGAGTTTTCACCGATAGAAACTACAACTTTACCGCCGCCAGATAGCGTACCCATGATAGATGCGCCACCGCCGATGTCAGAACCGTTACCAACCACTACGCCAGCAGAGATACGACCTTCAACCATGCTCACGCCAGTTGTACCCGCGTTGAAGTTGATGAAGCCTTCGTGCATTACCGTTGTGCCTTCGCCAACGTGTGCGCCAAGACGTACGCGAGAAGTGTCAGCGATACGAACACCAGTTGGTACCACGTAGTCCACCATTTTAGGGAACTTGTCTACGCAATCTACGCTTAGTGCACGACCCGCTAGGCGAGCTTCGATTTGACGCTCTGCTAGTTCAGGTAGGTCGATTGGACCTTCATTAGTCCATGCGATGTTGTGTAGTAGACCGAAGATACCGTCTAGTACCGTACCGTGTGGTTGAACTAGGCGGTTAGAGATAAGTTGAAGTTTTAGGAAACCTTCAGCAACGCTTTGTGGCTGCTCGTCAGTTGCAAGGATAACCAGTACAAGTGGTTGTGCTGATTCTGCTGCTTTTGCTGCGAAAGAAGCGTTTGCCGCATCGCCGTTTGCTTCAAATGCTGCTGCCAGTTCTGCGCTTTGTGCTGCAGAGATCTCGATAGCTTGGTTGCCTTGCTCGTAACCTGCTACTGCTGCTAGTGCGTTAACAAGCGCTTCGCTTGGGTTAAGAACTGGGTTTGGGAAAAACGCTTCGATGATTTTGCCGTCGCGATTTTTAGTTGCCGTACCAAAGGCTAGAGAGAAGAAAGCCATAGTTGATCTCCATGTGTTGAGTCTTGTGTCTCGTCTGTTCACTGACAAGAAATAATTAAGTTGTCAGTCATCATAAAGAGAGTGTTGGGGAGTTTAAAGAGGGGAAATGGAGAAAGTCTGTAGATGGATACCTTTTGTCTTTTTAGAGATATGTTTGTCTGATGAGAAATGTGTCGCAAAAGCCTTCTCAGACCGATTTGGGGTAAAGACAAAGTGAAGTTGGAAAAGGGGCGCAGCAAAAAATAAGGGGAGGACCGAAGTCACTCCCCCTACACTGGGTTTGTTGGATTTAATCGCTTTGGATAGAAAGCGATTAAATCGGCTTAAAGGCTAAGTTCACCGACGGCTACGGCAAGTGCAACAGTTGCACCTACCATTGGATTGTTGCCCATACCGATGAAGCCCATCATCGCTACGTGTGCAGGTACTGAAGAGCTACCTGCGAATTGTGCATCGGCGTGCATGCGACCCATGGTATCGGTCATACCGTAAGAGGCAGGACCTGCCGCCACGTTATCTGGGTGTAGAGTACGACCAGTACCACCGCCTGATGCCACAGAGAAGTAAGGCATGCCTTCACGGTTACGTTCTGCTTTGTAGATGCCTGCTACTGGGTGTTGGAAGCGAGTCGGGTTGGTTGAGTTACCAGTGATGCTCACATCCACTTGTTCTTTATGCATGATAGCCACGCCTTCACGTACATCGTCTGCACCGTAGCAAAGGATCTCACCACGTGGACCTTGGGAGAAACGGCGACGTTCTACTTCCACTAACTCACCAGTTTGGTAGTTGTATTGAGTGCGTACGTAAGTGAAACCATTGATGCGTGAGATTAGGTAAGCGGCGTCTTTACCTAAACCATTCAGGATCACTTTCAACGGATTTTTGCGTGATTTGTTCACGTTTAGTGCGATTTTGATTGCGCCTTCTGCCGCTGCGAATGACTCATGACCGGCAAGGAAAGCGAAACAGCCACTTTCTTCATTCAATAGACGAGCCGCCAATGCACCGTGACCGATACCCACTTGGCGTTGCTCTGCCACGCTGCCGGGTTTAGTGCACGCCTGAAGACCTTCACCGATGATGTTTGCTGCTTCTTCTGCTGTTTTTGCTCCGCGGAAAATCGCCAAAGCGGTGCCCAGTGTGTAGGCATCTGCCGCGCTTTCAAACGCGATAGGTTGAGTGTCCATCACTAGTGCTTTAGGGTCGATACCACGATCCATACAGTATTGGTAAGCCGCTTCCAGAGAAGAAAGTTGCATTTCGTCTAATGTACGACGTACAGATTCAGTAATTGGAGTGTTCATAATCTCTTTCCTCTTGGTGGCAATTATTGTTGGCGTGGGTTAATGGTCGTTACGGCTTCGTCAAAACGACCGTAAGTGCCCGTTGCTTTTTCTGCTGCTTCTGCTGCAGATACGCCTTCGTTGATGGCTTTCATCATCTTGCCTAGGTTGAGATATTGGTAACCAATCACTTCTTTGTTTTCGTCTAGCGCGAGTTTGGTTACATAGCCTTCAGCTAACTCCATGTAACGCACGCCTTTTGCTTTGGTTGAGTAGCTTGTACCCACTTGGCTGCGTTGAGTTTGACCAAGATCTTCCAGTGCCGCGCCAATTTCCAAGCCGCCTTCAGAGAAAGCAGATTGAGTACGACCGTAAACAAATTGAAGGAAGATTTCGCGCATCGCGACGTTGATAGCATCACACACTAAGTCAGTGTTGAGTGCTTCAAGAATGGTTTTACCGGTTAGGATTTCTGCGGCCATCGCGGCTGATTGAGTCATGCCTGAACAGCCGATCGTTTCGATCAAAGCTTCTTCGATGATGCCGTTTTTGACGTTAAGGGTCAGTTTTGCTGCACCTTGTTGAGGAGCACAAGCACCAACGCCGTGGCTAAGACCTGAAATCGCGATAACGTCTTTTGGATTGATCATTGTGCCTTCAACAGGGATCGGTGCAGAAGCATGAAGATCGCCGCGTTGAATCGGGCACATTGATTGGATTTCGTGTGAGTATTGCATAATGTTTTCCCAGTGTACGACATCCAGCATATTGGTCAGACTCAACGGCGTTGACTGCTCTTATTCGCTCCATCAAATAGAAAAACTATGTTCAGGAGGCTTACGCGTTTGTCGCCTTGTTGAGTTAACAACTATTTTGGATATCTTTTTAATTTTTGAGAAAACAGGAGCGGGGTTGGAGAAGAGTTGAATTGCTCACTACAGAACTCTTACTTTCACAATATAGGTGAAAGCATTTCCAACAGGGCTGACCTGTTCTCGTTTCTGTAGGAGTCATTAGCTTTAAAAGCGGTTTGAATCTTTCGATTCCGGTGGTACCCCATCACCGTGCCCATTTAGATTAGATCTAAGTCACACTAATCTGCAACATGAAATTTAGAGCAATTTGGGATATTAAATCGGTTCTTTATATTCTCAGAGATATATGGCGATAAATGCAACGCATAAAAAAACGCCGCATGGTGCGACGTTTTTTTAAACAAATGAGAGGCTTACGCAGCGTCTTCTTGTTCGCTATCTTCTTCAACAGCTTCAAGCTTCTTTGCTTTTTTTGGCGCAGGCTTACGTTTTGCACCCAAAGCGTAAAGTACTTCTTCTTTGTTTTGCGCAAGGAACATTGCAAGATCTTCTTGCTTACCTTCGTCTTCTAGAAGTTCACTTTTACCTAGCAGTGAGAATAACTCGTCCGCCATATCCAGCATTTTGTCGTATGCGTCAGCTTCCGCTTTAGAGGTAAAAGTCATTTTCTCTTCTCCATTGCGTTCTACCACGTACTTGACGATTACAGCCATGGTTGGTCCTCTAACTTGATGAATTTATACTGGCTTTTTATACAGTTTTTGACCAATTAAGTCTAGCGACAAGCCTCAGAATGAGAGCCGGGTACAACTAACTGACCAGCATTTGAGCTATCTACCTTAGATTCTCTACCTTGAACTATCCACCTCGAACTAGTCATCTTTAAGGTGCGGGTTCTCTGGGCGTTCCCAATTTTGGCAGAATTCAATAAACGTACGCAGAAGTGGGTTTTGATACTTCTCTTTGTGGATCAAAAGCCAGAAGCGGCGCTTCATATCCAAAGGCATGTTGAGCATCTTCACTCGACCATCGCGAATTGCAGGTTCTGCGGATAAGCGCGACAAACAACCTAAACCAAGCCCAGCAGATACCGAATTGATCAGCGCTTCAGTGGTGTTGAGCTGAAAAGCCTCATGCCAATGCTCTAAACGCGGAGCGATAACGCGCATAAAAAACTCTCGAGAACCAGAACCAGCTTCACGCAGAATCCACTCGGTGTCTTCGAGTTCATTTAGGCTGATAGGTCCTTCGTCATAGTTAGGGTAATCAGGTGGACAAATCACACACATTTCATCTTCGCTGAATTGCGTTGATTCTAGCTCTGGGTGTATGGTCTTGCCCTCAATGAGCGCGATGTCGAGTTCGTAAGCGATCAACATGTCACAAATCTGGGCAGAGTTGGAGATGAACAAACTCTGTGATTGGTGATTCGTTTCATTACGAAAATCACTTAACAGGTAAGGCGCAACTTGGTTGCCGATGGTGTCACTGGCACCGATGCGTAGCAGCCCCGATAAGGTTTGGTCGCCATCGAACACACTCTCAATATCCCGAGCTCGGTTGAGGAGTTCATCCGCGAGGGGCAAAAGTTTTTGTCCTTCTTGGTTGAGAATTAAGCGGTTGTTCACCCGGTCAAATAGGTGATGTCCGATTTGTTTCTCTAACTCAGACAATGCCATACTTACCGCTGCTTTCGAAAGAAACAGGCTTTCTGAAGCCGCTGTCAGCGTTTTGTGCTGAGTGATCGTAGTAAAAACTTTCAGTTGTTTAAGAGAGATATGACTAGGCATGATGTTCCGTTAAGTAAATCTGAACGTTAGTTTTAAATAATTAGATATATTGGAACGAAGTGCAAGAGTAATATACACCCCATAGAAAGTTAGCCTAGATTTTGAGGTCGTAATGATTCAAAGAACAAAAGCAAAAGTAATGGGAGCACCAACCCCAATGGCGGGTCTGGCTCTTGGTATTGCGAGCTTGGGTTGGAGTTGGGAAAACTTCGCCGAATTACATGGCTATGGACAGTGGATTAGCGCAGGTATTGCAAGTGTATTGCTAGCAATCTTGGCGGTTAAATTTCTTTTTCACAATCACTTGTTAAGACAAGATCTTGCGCACCCTGTGGTGGGTAGTGTCGTTCCAACTTTCGCAATGGGAACTATGGTGGTTTCAAACTCACTAGGGCATTTCTTCTCTGTTGCAGGTGACGTGCTTTGGTTAATGGCGGTAGCGTTACATATCGTGTTCCTTGTGAGCTTTTTGTACCACCGCGCGAAAGACTTCGAACTACACCACATGGTGCCAAGCTGGTTCGTACCGCCAGTGGGTATTATCGTTGCAGACGTGTCTTTCTCTGGTAATCCAGTGCTTGCACCAATTGCACATGGTGCATTGATCTTCGGTATGGTGGCTTACGCTGTGATGCTGCCAATGATGATCTACCGTTTCATGTTCACTCATGAAATTCCAGATGCAGCAAAACCAACAATGGCAATCATGGCGGCACCAGCAAGCCTATCGTTGGCCGGTTACCTAACTGTAACAGCGACGCCTTCACCAGTGATTATTGCTCTATTGTTTGGTATCGCGGTATTGATGACAGCCATCATCTACTTAGCTTTCTTTAAACTGCTAAGACTGCCATTTAGCCCTGGCTATGCAGCGTTTACCTTCCCAATGGTGATTGGTGCGACAGCTCTGTTCAAAACAGCAAATTGGATGGAAGCAAATGGTCTAGCAGCGCACTATGTACAACAAGTTCGTGGTCTAGCAGGCATCGAATTAATTGTGGCAACGATTGTGGTGACTTACGTAGGTTTGCAATACATCAATAACTTGCTCATTCAACCACGCTTGATGACCACACATCACGCATAAAGCTGAAGTTTTACTCGTAAAGCAAAGTCTTTTGGTCTCTCTCGCCAAGAGGCTTTTTTTATATTGGTAGACTAGGTTATACGTCGACGAATAGATTCTATGTTGACGAGTAGATAAAAAAGCCACCCGAATAGGGTGGCAGGAAAGTTCGACACAATACTAATTCATCAAACTAGGGACTGGTTATCCCTTGTTGTAAAAGCGCGACATTTCATCCAACGATTGTTGGATGGCGTTCACTGGTACTTGGTGTTCGTTATCAACTTTCAATTGGTTATTGAGTTGCTGAGAGTGCCCACCAGGGTTTACCACTAACATAGTTTCTTTACCTACCAGCGCATAGTTGTAATAGCTTCCAGCGATGAACCAATCTCGCGGAACGCAATTGTCAAACAAGTCTCGTCCTACACTGTAAAATTGGGTTTCCCCTTTAACGTCGAATAGCTCGTTCATTAGGGTTGGCACGATATCAAAGTGCGTTGTGCGGTAATTAATTTGTTCCGGCTGATGATCTGGCAGATAAACGTACAGCGGCACGTGTACTTGAGTATCACTGTAGTTACCCGTATGACCCCAGTAGTTCATTTTATGATCGTTAAATTCCTCCCCATGATCGGAGGTAATCACGATAATGGTGTTCTCCAGATCAACGTTTTTCAGAACTTTTTCGATCAAACTATCAATGAAATATAACGAGTTCTTATAGCGGTTGTGGTAAAGCGAGGCGTCAAAATCGTTATCGAGCAGAATATGATCGACGCGCTCCCAGTAAGGTTTGAATTTGGCAAATTCAGGTTCTGGGAAACTGGTGCTGTGGGCAGAGTCATAAAACAAGAAGCTAAAGTATGGTTTGTCGCTATCCTGCTTTTGAAACTGAATAAACTCATCGGTGATCTGTTGATCTCGTTCGATTTGTGTTTCGCCAGTCTGCTTTAACGTAAGATCTTTCACCTTCTTAAAGACAGTGCGAGACAAAGGTGGGCTGGTTAATGGTGCGGAGCCAAAAATGCCCATTCGATAGCCTTGGTTTTGCAATGTATCCATGAATACAGGCGATTTCTGACTCGCATAAAAGCTGTTCCAATACGTTGCTGGTAAGCTGTAGAACAGGCTGAAAATGCCCGCTTGAGTAGAGTTGCCACCGCTCATGTGTTGAGAGAAGTTGACCGTTTTTTCGGTGAACTTGCTGACATTTGGCATGATGTCAGGTGTTGCATCGCTGTAGCGCCACGCATCAACCAGTATGAAAAGGACATTAGGTTGTTTATCTTTACGTTCGACTTTAATAGGCGCCAATGGGTAATTGAGTGAACTGCTTTCAATATTCTTGAGTTCTACTCGGTTTTGAGATGCGATGCTTTGGTCAACTAAACCGTGACGGTAGATAAATTGGTGTGCAGTGAGTGGATAATACAGTGGCCAGTTATTTGAAAATTGGCTGACTTCATCATCGTAGAGCGCATTTTTATAAGCGTGGATCATCTGGCTACTTAGCAGCAAAGCAAACCAAATGCTGAGCAGGATAAACTTCCCCCGGCTCTGAACAAGTTTGTGACTAAGCCAAACGGTACATGCGAGACCAATGATAAGCAGTGCAATGTCGCTAACAAAGATCAGCCAGCTCATCCAAGAGATTTCAAATACGTCACGACCGCCTTCAAAGAACATGCGGATCAGTAGACCATTGATGTGCAGTTTGTATTGCTGGAAAACGAGGATATCGACTTTCAGCATGATCAAGATTGCGATTGCAATGGCGATCACAACGACTTTGAACATGCGTGTCGGCAAAAAGGATAGCAATAAACAACCTAACATCATTGGCATAGCAATCAATCCCAGCCAGCCTAGTTGTGTCGCGACTAAGTAGTACTTTTGCAGAAATGTGAGCGGTTCTGCTTGGCTATTTGACAGCAAAAATGGGTAACAAGCGATCGACAGATAAAGAGCAAAGCAGGCAAAAAAAGCCATCAGCCAAGCACTATTAGAAGAAAGTTTGCGTAACATACTTTGATATTCCAGTATTTCTCGCCCATTTAATTGAACTTAGAGTGGATATCCGCCGAAGAGAGGTGCAATTTCGCCTCCAATTGTTGGTTTCAAACCAATATTCAATATGATGGGTATTGTTATAAAAATTTGTGATGATTATAAAACAGTGTTTTTTATCATGAAATACTTGTGACTGATGTCACGCTTTGTATTTGCGTGTAAGACGTTGCTTACAAATGTCAGTTGTTGGTTATTTGAGCACAGTTTGAGTGTTCTCTAACCTTTTGTTATTTAAGCTATCGAGATCGCTCTAGGAATAAATGCGGCTGTGCTAAGCTTGCTAGCAGTTTCCATTGGCATTCGGTGCACTTACTTTGTTTACTGTCTATCACTCCAATCAGGTCGATGTTCTCAAATCACTTCTTGTTGAACTGATTCGCATCAACCCATTAGAAAACCCATTCGAAAAAGAGCAAATTCTGGTGCAGAGCCCGGGTATGTCTCAGTGGTTAAAAATGGAATTGGCGAAAGAGTTTGGTGTTGCGGCAAACCTAGAGTTTCCGCTGCCAGCGACCTTTATCTGGGAAATGTTTACCCAAGTATTGGCTGATGTGCCAAAGCGCAGTGCCTTCAACAAAGAGGCCATGACGTGGAAGTTGATGCATTTGCTTCCGGGTTTGTTGAACGAAGCGTCATTCGAACCTTTGGCACGTTATCTTCAAGACGACAGTGACAACTCCAAGTTGTATCAATTGGCAGAGAAAATTGCCGATATCTTTGATGGCTATTTGGTGTACCGCCCAGAATGGATTGCAAGCTGGGAAGCCGGACAAACGGTGCCTGAACTTGAAGACGAGCATCCATGGCAGCCGATTTTGTGGCAAGCATTGTACGACCACACGGTTACTCTTGGGCAATCGCCTTATCATCGTGCCAATTTGTACGAACACTTCATTGATACGCTAGAAAACTTCAACGGCAATTTTGATCATCTGCCGAAGCGCCTGTTTGTGTTTGGTATCTCTTCACTGCCACCACGTTACATGGATGCGCTAAAAGCCATTGGTGAACATATTGATGTCCATCTAATGTTTACTAACCCCTGCCGTTATTATTGGGGTGAAGTACGCGACCGTAAATTCCTAGCTCGCTTAGCAGCAAAACATCGTCAGCACGTGGTGTGGCAAGAAGACCATTCTGAAGTGCAAGGTGAGACTGAGCAGCTAAAAGGTTCACTAGAAGAAAACGTGGTGGATGAGCTGCATACTGATGTGGTGGGTAACAGTTTGTTGGCTTCGATGGGCAAACTTGGACGCGATAACATGTATCTGTTGTCGCAGCTTGAATCCCATGAGATAGAAGCTTTTGTTGATGTTGAGCGCGACAGTCTGCTCCATCAACTTCAAGCTGACATTCTTAATTTAGAAGAGCACCAAGACGACGAGCAAATCGACAGCAGTCAGCACAAACAAGTGGTGAGTTTAGGTGATAAATCTCTGAGCTTGCACTCTTGCCACAGCCCAATGCGAGAAGTGGAAGTGCTACACGATCAGCTTCTGGCGATGTTCGATGCCGATCCGACACTGAAACCGCGCGATATTATTGTCATGGTGGCAGACATCAATGCCTACAGCCCTGCGATTCAGGCGGTGTTCGGCAATGCGCCGGGTGAGCGATTTATTCCTTACTCGATTTCAGACCGAACGGCCGATCAAGAAAGCCCAATTTTGGCGGCTTTCATGCAACTTGTTAATTTACCGAATACACGTTGTTTGGCTTCTGAATTACTTGAGTTGTTAGAAACGCCGGCGATTTTGAAGCGATTCGACTTAAGCGAAGATGATTTCCTTCAAGCCAAACTATGGGTGGAAGAATCTGGTATTCGCTGGGGGCTAGATAGCCATACGGGCAGCGAATTTGAACTGCCAGAAACACGCCAAAATACATGGCAATTTGGTATTCAGCGTATGTTATTAGGCTACGCGATGCCAGAATCTGCCGGTTTGTTTGAAGCGCAAGAGGGTAGCCTCTCGCCATACAATGAAGTGCAAGGTATGGGCGCAGAACTGGCCGGTAAGTTAGCTCACTTTATTCAACAAATTAGCCAATATCGCCGCAAACTTTCCCATGTTCAGTCGATTGATGCATGGCGTGAAACCTTGGTGGCAATGTTGGATGACTTCTTCTCTGTTGAGTTAGAAGGGGAAATGGCGCTTAAGTCGATTCGAGATACCCTGAGCCAACTGAAAGAACAGCTAACCGATGCGGCATTTGATGATGCCTTGTCGCCATCTATTGTTAGCCAGTATCTACAAAACAAGCTGTCAGGGACGCGGGTCAGCCAGCGCTTCCTTGCTGGACAAGTGAACTTCTGTACGCTGATGCCGATGCGCTCGATCCCATTTAGAACCGTATGTTTACTCGGTATGAACGATGGTGTGTACCCGCGCTCAATGCCACCAGAAGGTTTTGACCTAATGACAGGGCGTACTAAACCGGGCGACCGTTCACGTCGAGACGATGACCGTTACCTATTCTTAGAAGCCGTGCTGTCTGCACAGCAAAGTTTGTACATCAGTTATGTTGGACGTTCTATCCAAGACAACACTGAGCGCGTGCCGTCTGTGCTGGTGTCGGAGTTGATGGAATATTGCCACCAGAACTACTGCTTAGATGGCGATCAAGACCAGCCTGTTGATGACTCCGGAGATAAACTACTCAACGAGTTAGTGAGCGTACATGCCATGGTGCCATTCAGTCCAAGCGCATTCCAAGGTTCTCATTCAAGCTATGCCAAAGAGTGGATTCCAGCTGCGTTGACCCAAAGCAATCAATCGCAAGGTCATGCGCGTGGCGAGTTTAACCGCGCATTGGATGATTACTTACTTGGCGCAACCTTCCCAATCGAATTGGACTTGGTGGAATTACAACGCTTCTGGCGTTTGCCTGTACAGTATTTCTTTAACCGTCGTTTGAAAGTGATGTTCGAGCCGCCGTTACCTGTGATGGAAGACGATGAGCCGTTTGTTTTAGGTGGCTTAGAAAGCTATCAGATGCGCGATGAGTTATTAGAAACCTTGCTCGAAACCGCCATTACTCAACCGTCCGCAAAAGCAGACGTACTCAAGCACTTCATGAGTGAGCAACGCGCGCAAGGCAAATTACCGGTTGGGGCATTTGGTGATATCGAGTTTGAAACCAACCGCGTGCAAGCGGAAGAGCTGGTGGATAAGTTGGCGTTTTTATCCGGCGCACCGCAAGACGATTTAGAAATCGACCTTACCTTCGATGTGCTTGGTGAAGGAAAAAACATCCGTCTAACCGGTTGGTTAACTCAATGCTATCAGTCCGGTTTGATTCGCTACCGTAGCGGTAAAATTCGTGCGCAGGATTACCTAGCTGCATGGATTGATCATCTTGCTATGTCTGCCTCTGGTCAGGCTAGAAAGACCCACGTTATCGGTTATGACCGCAAGGAAGGCGCGGTGCATTTAGTTTACCCTGCAATGGCAGACGCTGCGCAAGCGAAACAATTTCTTGCTGAATTAGTACGTCTGTTTTTTGAAGGCATGACTAAGCCATTGCCATATTTCCCGAAAACAGCACTGGCGTGTGTCGAGGCGGGCTTTAGTCGTGGCCACTGGGCTGATGACGAAGAGAAATCGCTGAAGAAAATGGCGGACGCATTCAATGATGGGTACATGAGCCCAGGCGAAGGAAACAATGCGTATATTTCGCGTATTTGGTCTGCTTGGAATGATGAGCTTGCAGCAGAAGTTCGCACACTGACTGCATTGGTTCTTCAAGGCGCAAGATTGACGGCGATGGATGCTGAAAGTATACCCAAGTAACCTCAAGATGCTTGGTTCAGCGAGATTGACTTGGCTTGTAGGCGAGGCGATGATTTGAAGATCTAGTGGCTCTAAATTAAAAATCGTCAACGAAGTATACGAGCCAAGACAACTCGCCCTTCGGGAGCGTGTCACTGAAGCAATTTCATCGTCAAACAACTTGGAAAGAGCAATCTATTACACAGCGTTGTTTTCCTTGCTTATTTTCGATAAACAGGGAATCAGTGACAACGCTCTGAATCCTGTATCTTGAAGTCACTTGGGTATAAGAATAAGTTGGATTATTTAGATAAAGAAGAGAGTAGGGTGGCCGCCAGAAAATCATTATTTTTTGTAGGGCGTTCGCTGTACGGCCACAAGGTCAGAGGGACCATGATTCGTTTGAGTGTAGCCGCCTGAATGGCTTGGCTTATCTCGTGAGGCGCATACTAACGGTACTCCGTAATGATAACCGTGAGTGAGATCCCACAAAGGTTTAAATATTCCAACCTATTAGACTCATTAATAAAATTTTTAACGATAGATCACATTATAGGGTTTGTTGATCTTTAGATGCGAAACGCCTTTGAAGATCCACATGTCCTTGTTGAATACTTGGAGAGATTCAGCGTTATGGCGCAAATGTCAGTTCCAACTCCACTGCAAACCATGACTTTTCCGCTGCATGGTGCAAGGCTAATTGAAGCATCTGCGGGTACGGGTAAAACCTTTACCATCGCGGGTTTGTATCTGCGACTCCTACTAGGGCATGGCACGACTGATACCAAACATCGCGTGCCGTTGACTGTGGATCAAATTCTGGTAGTGACTTTTACCGAAGCCGCAACTGCAGAGTTACGTGATCGTATTCGTGCGCGTATTCACGACGCGAGGATCGCATTCGCTCGCGGACAAAGCTCAGATCCTGTGATTCAACCTTTGCTGGAAGAAGTCGAGGATCATAAGCAAGCCGCTGAGATCCTATTGCAAGCAGAGCGCCAAATGGATGAAGCCGCGGTTTACACCATTCACGGTTTCTGCCAACGCATGCTGACGCAAAACGCATTTGAATCTGGTAGTCGTTTCAATAATGAGTTTGTGACCGACGAAAGCCATCTTAAAGCGCAAGTGGTTGCCGATTACTGGCGTCGTAACTTCTATCCTCTGCCATTCGCTTTGGCAGGAGAAGTGCGTCAACTATGGGGCTCGCCATCGGATCTACTGTATGACATCAGCAACTACCTCACGGGCGCGCCGCTAAGTCTCTCTGTTCCTGCAATGCAAGGTAGCCTTGCCGATTTGCATGAGCAAAACTTAAAGCAAATTGATGCTTTGAAAACCCAATGGTGTGATAGCCAAGAGGATTTCCTCACACTGATTTCTGATTCCGACGTCAACAAACGCAGCTACACCAAAAAGTCCTTACCGACATGGTTAGAAGCGGTAAACGCATGGGCTGCGACAGAAACTACGGGCTATGACTATCCAGATAAGCTGGAGAAGTTCGCCCAGAATGTGTTACTTGAGAAAACCCCGAAAGGCACTGCGCCACAGCACCCGGTGTTTGAGGCGATAGAAGCTTTCCTTGCCAACCCAATCAGCTTAAAAGCGCCATTGTTAGCTCATGCGATTGAGCATTGTCGCGTGATGCTGGCAAAAGCAAAAAATCAGAAGCAATGGTTGTCATTCGATGACTTGCTGACTCAGCTTTCTGCCTCGATTGATACCGATGAAACCGCACTACTGACAGAGCGCATTCGCACGCTTTATCCGGTTGCGATGATCGATGAATTCCAAGATACCGACCCACTGCAATACAGTATTTTTAGCCGCATTTATTTGGATAATCCTGAGTGCGGTTTGTTTATGATCGGCGACCCGAAGCAGGCGATTTACGGTTTCCGTGGGGCGGATATCTTCACTTACATTAAGGCTCGTAACCAAGTTAGTGCTCACTACACGCTTGGCACCAACTGGCGCTCAAGTGCCGATATGGTATTGGCTGTGAACCAGATTTTTGCTCTGCCAGATAGCCCGTTTATTTATGACTCTGACATTCCATTCCATTCTGTGGATTACAGCCCAAGTGCCGATAAACGCGTTTGGACCATGGGTGGTCAAAAGCAACCTGCACTGACTTATTGGCTGCAAGAAGCGGAAGATAAACCTCTGCCAAAAGGTGAATACCTCACCGCTATGGCAGAGGCGACAGCAAGCCAAATTCAAACCATTTTGACCTCAGCGCAACAAGGTCAAGCGTGTCTGGTCAATGGCGAAAAGCAGAAACCAGTCAAAGCGGGCGACATTGCGGTGCTGGTACGAACGGGTAGCGAAGGTCGCATGGTCAAACAGGCGTTAGCAGACCAAGGCATTGCCAGCGTGTATCTTTCTAACCGCGATAGCGTGTTTACCAGTTCCGTCGCACAAGACTTACAGCGTTTGCTGCAAGCGGTGTTAACGCCAGAAAATGACAGAGCATTGCGTGCCAGCCTAGCATCAGAATTATTTGCTCTAGATGTAGCCAGCTTAGACGCCCTCAACAACGATGAAACCGTGTGGGAAAACGCGGTTAACGAGTTCAAAGAATACCGTAAGCTTTGGGTGCAACGTGGTGTGCTTCCTATGCTGCGAGCAGTGATCAGTAAGCGTCATATTGCTGAGCGTTTGCTAGAAGAAGGGGCGAGCTCGCAAAGTGAGAACGGTGAGCGAGTACTTACCGATCTGATGCACATTGGTGAACTATTGCAGCAAGCGAGCAACGAATTAGACAGCGACCACGGTTTGCTGCGTTGGTTAGCGCAATCCATCAGCGATGCAGAACATGGGCTAGGTGGCAGTGATGACCAAATTCAGCGTCTGGAATCAGAACGTAACTTGGTGCAAATCGTCACCATTCACAAATCTAAAGGTCTGGAATATGACTTGGTCTTCTTGCCATTTGTGTTTGGTTACCGAGAAGCAAGTGAAGCCAAATACTACGACGCAGAGAACGATCGCACCGTACTCGATATCACTGGTAATGATGCGTCGTTAAAACAGGCAGATAAAGAGCGCCTTGCTGAAGACTTGCGTCTTATATACGTAGCGCTAACGCGAGCCGTGTATGCGTGCTTTATTGGTGCTTCACCACTGCGAAATGGTCGCTCAACCAAAGAGCCAACCGGCGTGCATCACAGTGCGATTGGTTACTTGGTGCAAAATGGTCAAGAGGGTGGCATCAACGACCTGTTTGTAGGACTGAAGAAGCAGCAAGAGAATCTTGATAACGTCGTGATTTGTGAGCCTCCAAAGCAGCACGATGAGATGTATGTTGCGGAGCAAACCGAGTTAGAACCGTTGACTGCCAAAGAGCTGCAAAACCCGATTGATAGAAACTGGCGAATCACCAGTTACTCGGGCTTGGTTAAACAAGGTTCTCATCATGCTGAACATGACGCGACGATTGAAATCATTGGCTTTGATATCGACTCTTCAGAAGAGCAAGATGAAGCTGAATTGGTTGAGCCAGAACGCTCTATCTTCAACTTCCCGCGTGGCGCACGTCCGGGTACTTTTCTGCACAGCTTATTTGAGGAAATTGAGTTTACTCAGCCCGCGACAACGGAAGAGAACACCCAAATCATCCTCGGCTTGATGGAAAGTGAACAGCTTGATGAAGAGTGGCTGCCAATCCTGCAACAGTTGATTGATACCGTGCTGGCAACGCCGTTGGATAGCAAAGCCCTGCTGCTCAATCAAAAAGGTCCGGCGCAACGTTTGGTTGAGATGGAATTCTTATTGCCGATTGAAGTGTTGTCTGCACCTGCATTGAACCGCGTGATTCAACGTCATGATCCGCTGTCTGCCAAAGCGGGCGATTTGGGTTTCCAAACCGTGCAAGGCATGTTGAAAGGCTTTATTGACTTGGTGTTTGAGCACCAAGACAAATACTACGTCCTCGACTGGAAATCGAACCACTTAGGTGATGATGTATTCCATTACCATGGCGATGCGTTGAAGTCGGCGATGGCGGATCATCGCTACGATCTGCAATACCAAATCTACGCTTTGGCGCTGCATCGTTTCTTGCGTAGCAGATTGCCAAATTATGATTATGAACAGCACTTTGGCGGCGTTTATTACCTGTTCTTGCGTGGTATGGATGGGCAAAGTGATCATGGTGTTTTTTCTGCCAAGCCAACCTTTGAATTTTTACAAGAGATGGATCATTTGATTGATGGTCAAGCACCTGACACGCGATCCAGTGAATCTGGTCAGATGGAGTTAATTTGATGAAAACTAATGATCTTCTTTCTGAGCAAAGCAGCCCAGTGGCAACACGAGATCTAGCGGCAACACCAGATCTATTGGCAACGTTAGAATCGCTAGCAAATAAAGGGGCGATTCGCCAGTTGGATTTCCAGTTCGCACGCTTTATCTATTCGCAAGTTGAGCAACAAGAGAACAGCCAAGAACTGGCTTTTATTGCTGGTGTGGTCAGCAGTGAATTAGGCAAAGGACACATCTGTTTGCCTCTGTTTGATAGCCAAGGGCAACCAGCGGACCTTGCCAGTAAGCTTGGTCTGTTTGGAGAGTCTGCGTTAGCGCTTAATACTCAGCTGCAAGGCGTTAACTGGGTTGAGCTTCTGCAAGCGTCGCCTTTGGTTGGTGTTCAAGGTGAAGCCTTGCCAATGATGTTTGATGGTGAGCGTCTCTACTTGCATCGTTACTGGCACTATGAAGTGACGTTGGCGGACAAGCTCAATCAACTCAGTGCAGCTGTAAACCTTCAGCCTCAAGAGTTCACACGTTTGTCTGAGTTGCTGCATCATTTATTTGCTCGTCAGTACCATTTTCTGTTCAATGCAATAGCCAAAGCGACAGAGGCAGGAACCAGCAACCAGGTACTACGCCAGCAATTAGTCTGTGATCATTTGGATGTGGTCACTGTAGACAGTCTCGATTGGGCAGCCATTGA
This sequence comes from Vibrio sp. Y29_XK_CS5, assembly GCF_024181835.1. Taxonomy (NCBI): domain Bacteria; kingdom Pseudomonadati; phylum Pseudomonadota; class Gammaproteobacteria; order Vibrionales; family Vibrionaceae; genus Vibrio; species Vibrio sp. Y29_XK_CS5. The sequence continues at coordinate 90,371 of NZ_JAMZAM010000006.1, read as the reverse complement.
TGCGGCAGTCTGCCAAGCGAAACAAGTTCACGATCTGCAAGTGCTGGACAAGCTTGTACCATTATCGGCTTGTGTTAACTGGCAGAAGGTCGCTGCTGCGGTGGCACTGACGCGTCGTTTTGCGGTGATTTCCGGTGGTCCGGGGACGGGTAAAACCACCACGGTAACCAAATTGCTTGCCGCGCTGATTGAGCAAGCAGGACAAGAGAAAAACCTCACCATCAAGCTGGTGGCGCCAACAGGTAAAGCCGCAGCACGTTTGACGGAGTCTATCGGTAAAGCGATTCAAGAGTTGCCAGTGGAGCCTGAGCTTAAAGCGAAAATTCCAACCGAATCGAGCACTTTGCATCGACTACTGGGCGCGATCCCGAACAGTGCAGAGTTTCGTCACAACAAACAAAATCCGCTGCACCTCGATATTTTAGTGGTGGATGAAGCCTCCATGGTCGATTTGCCGATGATGTACAAAGTTGTCGATGCGCTGCCAAAGCATGCACGTTTGATTCTTCTGGGAGATAAAGACCAGTTGGCATCGGTAGAAGCGGGTGCGGTGCTCGGTGATATCTGTTCGTTCCACGCATTTGGCTTTGGCAAAGAGCAGGCGTCTGCAGTCGCGAAATTAACGGGTTTTGACACCTTGGCTTACAGCACCAACAGTAATGCTTCGATTGCCGATAGCTTATGTATGCTGCAAAAGAGTTATCGATTCGATGCTCGCTCCGGTATCGGTCAGCTAGCAAAAGCGGTTAATGCTGGCTCAGCCGCAAAAGTAGATGACGTTTGGAATCGTGATTTTGCTGATATCGAGCATTTTGCTCTGAGCAGCCAAAACTACAATCAGATGATGCAGACTTTGGTCTCTGAATATGGTCGTTACCTGAAACGCATCGGACAGCAAGAGATTGACCAAAAGACTGGGGAACCAGAAACACTGACCCACAAAGCCAAAGCCGTGTTGGATACCTTTAATCAATGCCGATTATTGTGTGCCATCCGTGAAGGTGATTTTGGTGTGACGGGTTTAAACCAACGCATTGAAAAAGCACTCGCGGCACGTAAGTTGATTCAAACCCAAGAAGAACTTTGGTACCACGGTAGACCAGTGATGGTCACGCGTAACGATCATGGCTTGGGATTATACAACGGTGACATCGGCATTTGTATGCGAGACGACAGCGAAGGTGAACCGCGTCTTAAAGTGTTCTTCGAATTGCCGGATGGCAGCGTGAAGTCGGTGCTGCCAAGCCGAGTCCCTGAGCACGAAACCGCATATGCGATGACCATTCATAAATCACAGGGCAGTGAGTTTGAGTACACGCTAATGATTTTGCCGCCAGATTTCAGTCCAATCCTCACTCGTGAGCTGATCTACACAGGAATTACTCGCGCGAAGAAACGCCTTGCGATGTACGCTGAGATGAATGTCCTCAAGCGTGGTATTAAGGTGAAAACTACCCGATCGAGTGGGTTAGTATCTCGCTTGTCTAGTTAAAACAAAAAGACCGAGCACCATGCTCGGTCTTTTTTAATTTTGTGTAAACGCATTGGTAAATGACACGCTGCGAATTTTGTACTGCTGCTGATAAGCCAAGATAAAATCTCTGATGGCATCATTGACGGGGAACACGCAATGGACATCAAGCCCTTCCAAAAACTGGTTGTCTGCCATATCCCAAAAGCTTTGAAGCGAATTGCAAATAATGGTTCTCATAACAGTGCTCATCTTATTCATTTTAAGAGTAACAGCTGTCCTTGATGTATCGTGCTGAGTTGTCAAAGCTCTCAGCACTTTAGGGTGAAGAACGTTCACCTAGATCCATACTGTTGATTGATTAAAACTCAATCAAACATTGAACAGAGTATAACCAACAGTATGTATATTGAAAAGGTTAAATTGCGACCAGTGTCAATGTAATGCTTTGCATAATAAGATATGTAGTTTTCGTGCCCTTGCTCGTTGTTTCTACAGATCTAAAGCTAAGATTTTTGACTTGCGCTGGAAGTTATACAAACCTTGCTTTGCTCCTGGTAAGTAATCGACGCCTACTTCATAAAAGCCTTGTTCTCTGAACCAATGTAAGCTGTGCGTAGTGAGTACGAAGATTTGGTTGATGTCGTCAGACTTAGAGCGATGCTTCATATAATTCAGCAATAACAATCCTCGATTGCCATCGCGATAGTCTTGATGGATGGCGACACACGCCATTTCTGCTTTGCGTTCTTCGACATAGGGATACAAGGCGGCGCATCCGATAATCAGACCGTCTTTTTCGATAATAGTAAATTTACCAATTTCTTGCTCCAATTGTTCTCGGGAACGTCTCACCAACACGCCTTGTTCTTCCAAAGGTCGAATCAATTCTAAGATACCACCGATATCATCAATATTGGCTCCGCGCACTTGCTCTGCACTTGCCATGACGACTTGTGTACCGATACCGTCAAAAGAGAACAATTCTTGGATAAGTGCGCCATCCACCTTGTAGCTGATAAGGTGGCTTCGAGGTACTCCAGCTCGGCAAGCTGCAATCGAACCGTTAAGAAAACGTAGAGTTCCAGAGTGGTAATCGCTGTCTGGGGATGTATTTTCAGTGAGTTTTTTAATGACATGTTCGGCTTCGATAGGGAATAATTCCGCCACCGCATTGCCATTGTCATCAATGACCCCTTGTTCTGAACAGAACCCAATCAATTTATCTGCTCCCAACTTGATCGCAAGTTGAGTCGCCACTTCCTCAGAAAGCAGATTAAAACATTCACCAGTTACTGAGCTGGCAATAGGACCGAGTAACACAATGGAACCTTGATCGAGTGTGCGATGGATAGCATCAGTATCGATTCGACGGATACGACCGCTATGGCAATAGTCGACGCCATCATCAACACCAAGAGGTTGAGCGATGACAAAGTTACCGCTTACAACGTTGAGTTGCGTGCCTGCCATTGGTGTGTTGTTAAGGCTCATAGATAAGCGTGCGGTAATGGCTAGCTGAAGTTGTCCCGCTGCTTGCATAACTACCGAAAGTGCGGCTTCGTCGGTGATCCTGATATTCTTATGATATGGCGTAGTAAGGTCTTGTTTTTCCAGCAGTTGATTGATCTGTGGTCTAGCGCCATAGACGATGACGACTTTGATGCCAAGGCTGTGCATCAACGCAATGTCATTGATAATGTTGCCAAAGTTCTTATCAGCAACCGCTTCGCCGCCTAACATCAGCACCATGGTTTTTCCACGGTGTGCGTTTACATAGGGCGTGGATTGACGGAATCCTTTAACCAGAGCAGTACTACGAATTTTCACTACAGCCATTCCTTGTGTTTATTTATGCTTCAATATTGTCTTTTTATTCAATTGTTGGCAAGGCAATTTTTTGGAATAGAGTCCAAACATCGAGAGTATGATACTTGGTTCTGTTTGGGCGAAGAGGGTACAATGCTCCGGTCTAGTTTAATTACGTGAGCCTCATGTCTTCAGTTGTAAATAAGAATGCTGCGATCACTGCTCAAACCGAGCAAAATTCATCAACCAAATCGACATTACGCAAGTGGACAGAGCGTTCTCTGATGTTAACTGCGCTTGTTGGGACGATTGCCGTTCTTTTGATGTACGGCGACTTAATTACGCGCTATGTAAATCCGCCGATTCCTAAATCTACCGTTTATGGCAAGTGGGTGGAGCAAGATGTTGCACCTTATGCCCGCGAAGAGTTCATCCTGAGTGAACGAGGGGTGATGGTTCGTGGCTCCACGGTCGCTACTGACTTTGAGTTCGATGGTGATAGCTTGTCTTATAAAGTGGGTTCAACTGTTCGCACTTTTGAGTTTGTCGGGCAGCACTATGCCGAGATGAAATTAGATGCGAATGCCCATTATCTGCCCGTTTTTCATTTAGAAGGACACTCTAACTTAGCGGTTCGATAACCCACTCTTTTAAAGCGCGATTCGTTGCATGATGGCAGGACGTCGCGTTTTGTCACATCTTTATGTTCTTGCGACTTTTCACAAACATTTTCCGGACAATCGTTTGATTCCATTGCTGTTATTATTCTCAACCCAGTTTAAATGGATAAATTGACAGCAAACAGAGCATTTGCCTTAGCGCTGATACACTTTGTCGCAGCTTTTCAATTGCGTCGTGTGCATTTGTTTGCCATCCTTTTGCTATCTTCTTTTATGGAAAAAACACGTGCTTAAAAAACTCCTTCCTATCGTCTCTTTAGCTTTGCTATTTGGTTGTGCCGCCGATCAAAACGATCGCGCTCAACAATATTTAGATGGCGAGTTTCCAAACATCCTAAATAAAACGGATGTGGTGGAATCAAACAAACCGCAAGACTTTACTGAATTCAATAAGCAAGCAGAGCAGGTGGTGATTAACTCTCCTTCAATGGCAAAAATGTACCAACCGTTGTATGAAAAATTGAGCGAGTGGGCATTGCAAAGTGGCGATACGACAGCTTTGAGTGCATATGGCATTCAGGCTGCGCAGCTTGGTGGTGGGGATAAAAAGGGTAACGTGTTGTTTACTGGATATTTCTCTCCGGTGATGGAATTACGCCATGAGCCAAATGAAAAGTTTAAATACCCAGTGTATGGCAAGCCGACGTGTAGCTCAGATTGTCCGACTCGTGCCGAAATCTACAACGGTGCACTAGAAGGGCAAGGGCTTGAGTTGGGTTACGCGCCAAATATGATCGACCCATTTATGATGGAAGTGCAGGGCAGCGGTTTTGTTCATTTTGAAGATGATGACACGTTGGAATATTTTGCTTATGCAGGCAAGAACAACAAAGCCTATGTGAGCATTGGTCGAATTTTGATTGAACGTGGAGAAGTACCACGTGAAAAGATGTCATTAAAAGCAATCAAAGAGTGGGTAATGGCAAACGATGAAGCAACGGTTCGTGAGTTGCTTGAGCAAAATCCGTCTTATGTCTTCTTCGCGCCACAAGCGGATGCGCCGGTAACGGGTTCTGCAGGTATCCCTCTATTACCAATGGCATCGGTGGCGGGCGATCGCTCGATTCTTCCTATGGGTACGCCAATTTTGGCAGAAGTACCGTTACTTAATAAAGACGGTACATGGAGTGGTGCGCACCAACTCCGCCTTCTTATTGTGCTGGACACTGGCGGAGCGGTAAAACAAAACCATCTCGACTTGTACCATGGTATGGGGCCACGTGCAGGTACCGAAGCGGGTCATTACAAGCACTTTGGTCGAGTATGGAAGTTGGGTTTGGAAAACACACCAACGCAAGCGCCTTGGGCTTTACCACCAGAGAAGTTACAATAAGCGCCTAGTGAGAGGAATCACCTCTCATCATCTAGACATTTCCTCAAAGAGTGCGTATAAATCGCACTCTTTGTTTTTCTATCGATCATCTGGAACTTCAATATGCGTGAACTCGATACTCCGGCATCTGACAGCTACAACCAACGTTTTGGTGGCACTCGTCGTCTCTACGGCAACAGCGAAGTAGAAATTCTTCGTGCTGCACACGTGTGTGTGATTGGTATTGGCGGTGTTGGTTCATGGGCGGTAGAAGCGCTGGCACGTACTGGTATTGGTGAGTTGACGCTTATCGATATGGATGACGTGTGTGTGACTAACATTAACCGTCAAATTCATGCGATGACTGGCACGGTTGGTCAAAGCAAAATTGAAGTAATGGCAGAGCGTGTTAAGCTGATTAACCCTGAGTGTAAGGTCAATCTGATTGACGATTTCATCACGCCAGATAACCAGCACGAGTACTTGAGCAAAGAGTTCGATTACGTGTTGGATGCGATCGATAGCGTAAAAGCAAAAGCGTCGCTATTGGCTTACTGCCGTAGTAACAAGATTAAAGTGATCACAACCGGCGGTGCTGGTGGTCAAATCGATCCAACCCAAATCATGGTGGCAGATCTGACCAAGACAATCCAAGATCCACTGGCTAAGAAGATCAAAGACACATTGCGTCGTCATCATAACTTCCCGAAAAATCCAGCACGTAAGTTTGGTATCGATTGTGTGTTCTCTACCGAGCAATTGAAGTACCCACAAGCCGATGGTTCAGTATGCGGCGTGAAATCGACAGCAGAAGGTCCAAAACGTATGGACTGTGCGAGTGGTTTTGGCGCAGCGACGGTTGTAACAGCAACGTTTGGTTTTGTTGCGGTATCTCGTATCGTTGAAAAGCTGATCCAAAAGCATAAGAAGTAATTCAGAGAAGAGAGCGCATCATGACTGATTTTCCTGTTTCGCCGTTTGGCACTGACATTACCAGTGAAGACATCGCTGCAACCATGCAGCAATTTAAAGGTTGGGAAGACCGTTACCGTCAGGTAATTCAATGGGGTAAAAAGTTGCCTCAAATGCCTGAAGAGCTTAAATCAGAGCAAGTTACGGTATCTGGCTGTGAAAGCCTAGTATGGCTGGTGAGCAAAGAGCAAGACGGTGTATGGCACTTCTGTGCTGATTCTGATGCGCGTATTGTACGTGGTTTGATTGCCTTGGTGATGGCGGCGTACGACGGTAAAACGGCAGAGCAAATTCAAGCGTTTGATATTGATGCTTACTTCGAAAAACTCGGTTTAATTGCTCACCTAAGCCCATCGCGTGGTAATGGTTTGAAAGCGATTGTTGAGCAGATCAAAACACAGGCTCAGTAGTTGGCGTTAGTTAAAATCGCGCAAAGAACAAAACAAAGAAAAGGGTTGAAGCCAAGTGGTTTCAACCCTTTTTCTATGTATCTAGATTGGTATCTTGATTGTTAAAGCATATCGACCGCTTTCTCGACTGCTGCAATCAGCTTTTCAACATCTTCTAACGTATTGTAGATACCAAAAGAAACGCGCACCGTGCCTTTAACGTTGAGCGCATCCATCAGAGGGTGCGCACAGTGATGCCCGGCACGAACAGCGATACCTTGTTGATCAAGCAGCGTGGCAATGTCTTGGTGGTGAACGCCATCCATCACAAAGGTAAGTACTGAAGCGCTCGGTTGGTAACCGAGGATTTGAATGTCGTCCAACTGGCTTAGTGCTTGGTAAGCGTTGTCCTGCAGAGAATGCAGATGTGCCTCTACTGCGGCTAGGTCGAAGCTTTGGTACCAATCGATGGCTTTCGCTAGAGCAATCGCGCCGGCGACGTTTGGTGTGCCTGCCTCAAACTTACCCGGCAAGGCAGAGAAGGTGGTTTTCTCAAACGAGACTCTTTCGACCATTTTGCCGCCGCCATGCCATGGTGGCATTGCTTCTAAAAGTTCAAGTTTGCCATACAGTACGCCAATCCCAGCGGGTGCATACAGTTTGTGACCGGAGAAGACATAAAAATCAACATCAAGCTCTGCCAAGTTCAACGGTTCATGAACGATACCTTGAGCACCATCAACAACAACAACCGCACCTGCTGCATGTGCCGTTGCGATGATTTTCTCGATAGGTTGACGAGAGCCAGTGACATTGGTGATTTGTGCACACGCCACGATTTTACAGCGCTCCGACAATAGTGCTTCAAACGCATTGATATCGAATTGGCAATCGGAGGTCATCGGAACTTTAACGATTTTCGCGCCCGTTTGTTCCGCGACAATTTGCCAAGGCACGATGTTCGCGTGGTGTTCCATTTCACTGATCAGGATTTCATCACCGGCTTGGAGTGTGCTGCGAGCATAAGTTTGTGCGATTAGGTTTAGTGCTTCGGTTGCGCCTCTAGTCCAAATGATTTCTTTTGAACTGCTTGCTCCTATGAACTTCGCAACGGTTTCACGAGCCGCTTCAAATTGACTGGTCGCGTTGGCTGTTAAGCTGTGACTGCCACGGTGCACGTTAGCATTTTGTGCACTGTAGTAACGGCTAATCACATCGATCACGCACTGTGGCTTTTGTGTTGTTGCTGCGCTATCAAGGTAAACCAAAGGCGATTGGTTGACGTCTTGATTTAGGGCTGGGAACTGTTCGCGTACAGCGTTTACGTCAAACATTATTCGTCACCAAGTTCGTGATAATGCAGTGTTGGGATAGTGACTAACGGCTCAGCAACCATCCATCCATGTTCTTTACCGGAAAGTTTGATAATGATTTCCATCGCGAACTCAAGTGCAGTTCCTGGTCCCTGACTTGTCAGTAGGTTGTGATTCACATCCATGGTGACACGTTTAGCTCGCCATTTGTCTTCAGGAATATGAGATTGGAAGTTTGGATGACATGTCATCAGGGCTTCAGGGTAAAGGTTGTGATGTTGCAAAACCAAAGCTGGCGCTGCACAAATCGCGGCAACCAGTTTTCCTTCGTACATATGCTGTTTCAGAATCTCAATCATGATGGTGCTATCACGGAAGGTTTCTGCGCCGCCAACACCACCAGACAGAACAATTGCATCAAACTCATCGTCAGCAATATCAACCAATTTACAATCCGCTGTCAGTGTTACACCGCGAGAGGCCTTCATTGTAAGGGCACCATCGAAGTCTGCACTTGCTACCGTCACGTCATAGCCAGCACGAACCATCATATCGATAACGGTTACCGCTTCCATTTCCTCTGTGCCCGGAGCGATAGGTACTAAGATCTTTTTGTTCATTGTTCTGTCCAGCTTTGTTCAATCTGTTTGATGTGTTGATAGAGTTTTGCGTTCTCTGGCGTACTAATTTGGTGTTTTTCGGCAGCTTGCAGCAAATAACCAGTAATAAAGTCTATCTCGGTACGACGTTGGTGAAGGACATCTTGTCTCATAGAAGAATAGTTTGCAGCTGTAGCGTTAACCACCTGCATAATTGTGGCATGTAAAGAGTCAAAATCGATCTTTATCTCTTCTTTGTTCATGACTGCTACCAACTCATAAGTGATGCTTTTTAATGTCACTGCAAACTCAGGAGTAGCAAGATCACCATTTTTGCATTGATGGATGGCTGTCAGGGGGTTGATTGCACAATTGATCGCAAGCTTGGTCCACAGCGCAGCATTGATGTTTGGGTTCCAACTGACTTCTGGTAAAGCGTGGTTCATCACTTGCGCGAGAAATTCGCATTGATTGCCTTTGGTATTAAAACCACCTAATTGGGTGTGACCATGACCAGTATGAAGAACCTGTGCTTTGCTTGGTTTATAGGCACCGTGTGTGGTGGTTGCAATCACGATAGGGTTATCAGTGAGCTTTGTTTCCAAAAGTGGTGCTGTCCCCATGCCATTGTGCATCAGCATTACAATGGTATCAGTGTTGATATACGGCAAAAGAGGGGTTATCGCTTCGTCCACTTGCCATGCTTTTACTGTCACAACAATCAGGTCTGCGGCTTGTACAGAAGGAAGGTGTTGATTAGCAAAATTAATTGCAGGAGAGTCATCAAGTTGAAGCAGTTGCTTACTATCTGAGGTTCTTCCCCACAAGGAGACGTTGTGTCCGGCAAGTTGGAATTTGGTCGCCCAGAGTGAGCCAACAGCTCCAGGTCCAAGGATAAGAATATTCACCAAACGCTCTCATTAAAAAGGTTTGCTGCAAGGATAATGAGGGAAAAAAGGAAAGCAAATAAAAATGGCGCCAGAAGGCGCCATTTTTGGGGAACTTATGGGTTCTATTAGAACTTGTAAGTTACAGCTACGTAGTGACCAAAGCCAGTTGACTTAAGTGCGTCAGAGTCTTTGATACCGTAAACGTCTTTGTAGCCTTTTAGACCGTAACCCACTGCGAAGCGGTCAGAGTGCCAGTAGATACCGTTGAACATTGCGCCACCGTTGCTAGCACTTGAGTATTTCTCTTTCATACCAAATTGGTAATCGATGTAACCTTGGTAAGAAATGAAAGAACCGTTCTCGAAGAAGTAGAATGGTTTGAACCAGTTAGTCGAGATTTGGAAACCGTTCCAATCTTTTTGGTTACCTTGGTAAGTACCGTATAGGTTAACACCTACTTTACCAAACCATGGAACCATTACGTCAGAACCGATACCAACTTTTTGGTTGTTTACTGAGAATGGGTTAGTTTTGTAATCAGTACCATCCCACTCAAATAGTGTTGCAACGTAAAGTTCTTGAACTGGACCGAAAGACAAGTCTTTACCAGTTAGACCGTCGATAGACATACGTGGAGCAAACTTCATGAAGATCTTAGGATCGCCAACTTTGTCGCTGCCTTTGTCTGACGCTAGGTTGAATACGTCAACGTAACCGTATAGGTCGAAGATACCAGAGCGACCGCCAAATTCCATTTCTAGGTAGTCGTGTGAAGACTCACCTGGAAGTTCGTCAAATGCACCCATTAGGTTGAATTGCATCCACTTGTAATCGTTCTTGTGGATGTCGCCGTCTGAGTAGTCAGCAGCCATTACAGGAGCTGAAGTAGCCGCTAGAAGGCTAAGAGCTAAAAGTGATTTACGCATAAGGGGACTCTCTATGTTTGTAATGATTCAGAACACGCAATCTTTGCTGCGCTTTCCAATTGGCGGGAATAATAGCGATAAAAATCCCAAATGAAAGTGATAAAGGATGCAAAAATGAAGGTTTTTAGTGAAGCTCGTCACGAAATAAGTTTATTTCACGGAACTTTTTGTTTGTTGCATCGTTTTGCAATAAATATGTGACGCATGTCGTTTGCGTAAACGTTTTTATGACTTTTTAAGCCAGTCGATTAACCAACATAAATCGTTAGTGATCTCTCCAATACACCGTTCGTATGAGTTTGGGAATCAAAGAGGACGATTTAATGAAAGAAGTCATGTTATTCCCTTTAACCTCGGTTGTACTGCCAGAAGGAAAAATGAATTTGCGCATTTTTGAGCCACGGTATCAACGCATGGTGAAAGAATGCAGTGTTCAGAATGTCGGGTTCGGCGTTTGCCTTGTTGGTAGTGGAGAGGATCCAAAAGCAGTAGGGAATGTGTCGTCTATTGGTACTTTGGTCACCATCGTTGATTTCGAAACACTGAGTGATGGGCTTCTTGGTATCACCGTTGTTGGTGAAAAGCGTTTTACTGTCACGCGCGTACGAGCAGATTCAGATGGTCTTCGTCATGCTGAGGTTGAGTGGATTGAAAATTGGTGCGAACCAACGCCCACTCCCAACTTTCTTTATTTGAGCAAGCAGCTCGATCATATATACGAACAGTTTCCTCAGGTGGGCAGGCTCTACCAGCATCGTTTTTATGATGATGCTTCGTGGGTCACCCAACGTTGGCTTGAATTATTGCCGCTCGACAGCGCGTTGTTTGAGAAGCTGGTTGGTGCAAAAGATTGCCTGCCAGCATTGGAATTTCTCAATCAAGCCATAGACGCCCCACCGAAAAGAGAGACTAGGATATGAAAGGACTAACTAAAACCGCAGTAACTTTGGTTGCTGTGCTAGGGATTGCTGCGTGTGGTTCAGACAGCGACTCGATTGAATATTCGAATTTACAAGCGGTACACGCGTCGGCAGATGCCCCGTTAGCAAATGTTTGGATTAACGACCAAGCAGCGTTAACTGGGGTAAATTACGGTGTGGGTTCAGGCTACGTAAAACTGCGCGAGGGTACAAACTCGGTTCAAGTTGACGTACAACTGCCAGGTGGTGAAGTTGCAACCGTGGTTGATAAGACGTCGTTGGATTTAGACTCAGACCTTAAATACACCGCATTTGTTGTTGGTGATGCTGCAATGGGGTCGGCTAATCCAGTGGAGCCATTGATCGTGACAAGAAGCGCAATGTCGATGGCTGATGAAAACAGTTTGGATGTACAAGTTGTGCATGCGGCTGCTGGTGTAGGTGATGTTGACCTGTATGTAACAGCCCCGGGTGCAGACCTTGCTTCTTCTTCGCCTATTACCACTCTTGGGTATAAAGACTCGACAGACGTCCTCAATATTGCTGCAGGTGATTACCAAGTTCGTCTTGTTGCAGGTGGTAACGTTGCTTTTGACTCCGGTACCATACCGCTCCCTGCAAACGCAGATTTGACCATTGCTGCCATTAAAACCGGCGGCACGATCTCGGGCTCACCAGTCAAGCTACTAGTGCTAGATGGTATGGGGTCGTCTATTATTTTAAATACAGGCAGCAAATCTGAGTTGAGAGTAGGGCATCTTGTCGATGGTGCACCAAATGTGGACGTCGCGCTGGATGGCAATGTCGTACTTAACGACGTGATGTTTAAAGATATCTCTAATTACCTTTCGGTTGATGCAGGTACCTACAATGCAACAGTTGATGCGGGGCTAACTGACCCTATTATCGATGCTGATGTAACTTTGGATAATGGCATGTCTTACAGTGTTTACGCTGTGGGTACTGCGGTACCACTTGCGGTAGAGCCTCTTGTGGTATCGGATAACAGAAGATCGATTGCGACAAGCGCGGTACTGAATGTCACTCACGCAGCAGCAAATCCAGCAGCCGCAAGTGTGGATGTTTATCTAACACCGTCGCAAGATATTTCTCAAAGTGATCCAGCATTAGCTAACTTTGCGTATAAAGATAGTGCTCAAAATGTTTACGTCACTGCTGGCGATTACTTTGTAACCGTAACAGCGCCAGGTGATAAAACTCCGGTCATTGGTCCTGCGCCTTTGCCTACACTAGAAAATGGCATGGTATATCAGGCGATTGCAATTGATGACAATGGTGGTTTTGGTCTGCTTGTTGGTGACATTACCAAGTAATATAGGATGGGAGGGGGCAACCCCTCCCAACAATTAAGGCTGATTATGATGAGTGAAAGCCCACAAAAATTGGGGCGAAGCGAATGGAATGAATACATGAATAAAGTGAAAGCGCGTGATAAAGACGCTTTTGCTTTCGTATTTCGTTTCTATGCACCAAAGCTTAAGCAGTTCGCCTACAAACATGTCGGTAACGAGCAAGTTGCGATGGAGATGGTGCAAGAAACCATGGCAACGGTATGGCAAAAGGCTCATTTATACGACGGTACCAAGAGTGCTTTGTCGACATGGATTTACACCATTATCCGTAACCTTTGTTTTGATTTACTAAGAAAGCAAAAGGGTAAGGACCTACACATCCATTCTGACGACATTTGGCCATCAGATTATTATCCGCCTGATTTGGTGGACCATTATTCGCCAGAGCAAGACATGCTCAAAGATCAGGTGGTGAAGTTTTTAGACATCCTGCCGAAGAATCAAAGGGACGTTTTGCAGGCAGTATACCTCGAAGAGTTGCCACACCAACAAGTCGCTGAGTTGTTCGACATACCTTTGGGGACCGTGAAATCACGATTGAGACTCGCGGTAGAGAAGTTGAGGCATTCAATGCATACGGAGCAATTATGAACAAACATCCAGATAACAACTTGTTAGAAGCTTACGCTTCCGGAAGTATTGATGCAGTTTCTGGTCTGGTGGTTGCCACACATCTAGAAAACTGTTCCAAATGCCGAGCGTATGTAAATCAGTTAGAAGCTGCACAGGCGAATGTTGTCGTTGATGACATTTCACCAGAATACGATGCAGAGTTTGACAGTATGTTTAACGACATTATTACGGCAGAACCCAAACCAGATAGCATTATTATTAAAGATGTAGCGAAGGTGGCGGTTGCGGGTAAAGATTTCAAGCTTCCGAAAACGCTCAGTCGCTTTTCAGACTTAGTGGGGGAGTGGAAGAGTTACGGTGGAAAAGTGTATAGCGCTCAATTGGATTTAGGGGAAGATGCGCGCGTTAACCTTATGTATATAAGTGAAGATGTTCGTATTCCACAGCACACGCACAAAGGACAAGAATCGACACTTGTACTCCATGGTGGATTCAGTGATGAAGATGGTCACTACGAAGTGGGAGATATGCTGGTAAGAGATGCGTCAGTAAAACATAGCCCTTTTACTAAGCCCGGTGAAGACTGCTTATGTTTGACAGTACTGACCGAGCCAATGATATTCACACAGGGTGTCGCGAGAATCTTCAATCTGTTTGGTAAAGGCATGTATCCATAAGCTAGGAACTCGAACAAAAAGCCACCTTACCTCGGTGGCTTTCTTCATCATCTTTTCTTTAATTTCTTTGTCTTGCCTTTTCCAGCAACTCAGTAAAGTAGTGTCGCAATGAATAGAGCATGATCAAGCTTGGCACAACCATTACGGCAGTAATAACGAAGAATGTGGTCCAATCATTCAGATAATCGACCAGTTCGCCACTGAATGACGCCAATGTTGTTCGCCCAAAGTTACCTAGCGACGCTAACAATGCGTATTGAGTCGCTGAGAAAGCTTGACCGGTCAATATCGTCAAGAATGATACAAACGCCACTGTCGAGAATGCCGTCGTGAAGTTATCAACAATGATCGTCGCCAAGAACAAGTGTTCATTTGGTCCGACTTTCGCGATCCAAGCAAACATCAGGTTGCTTGCTGCCATTGCAATACCACCAATCATCAAGCCACGTACAATACCAAACTTAACGTTGAACATACTGCCGACAAAGGTGAACAACATGGTCGCACCCCAGCCAATGAGTTTCGAGTAGTAACCGATTTGCTCGTTGCTAAAACCTATCTCTTTATAGAAAGCGATGGACATACGACCTAAGAATGCTTCCCCAATCTTGAATAGGAAAACAAACAATAAAAGCGTGATGGCAACACGAACACCATTTCGATTGAAGAAATCTAAGAAAGGTTCTACAACGGTAACGGTAAACCAAGCGACTAATTTAGAACCAACTACTTCTTTATGGCGCTGCTCTGCTTCCGATTGAAGTTGTTCACGCTGTGTTTTCGGTTCACCTACCAGCAAAGTGAAGAGCATCAAAATGATGACAATAAACGCCATGCCGTAATACACGCCATTCCAACCGACACTGTCTGCATTGATGAATGCCAAATAACCAGGTAAAGAGTAGCCAGTCCACCAACCAATTACTGCCATTGCGGAGGCTTGCGGTAATTTCGAATCTTCTGATTTTGGAAAGCTATCAATACGGAATGCATCAATCGCAATGTCTTGTGTTGCTGACGCGGTGGCAATACACAGTGCGAGCAGTGAGGTGAAAACTAGGTTTTCCGCTGGGTTTACACCTGCAATAAATAGAGTCGCGACCAGCACGACACTTTGGCATAGAAAGATCCAGCTACGACGCTGCCCTAGCAAGCGATGTAATACAGGCAGCTTGACGCGATCGACCAAAGGAGCCCACATAAAGTTGATTGCGTACACCGCAAATACACTGCCGAAGTAGCCAATAGCAGACAGAGTGAGGCCTGCATCTTTCAGCCAACCCGACATATTTGAACCAATAAGTACCCATGGGAAGCCACTGGAGCAACCCAACATGAAAACCCAAAGCAGGCGTTTATCAAGGTAACTTTTTACCGTTTCCAACCAAGTGATGGAAGGCAATGAAGACATAAATCAATCCGTTAAAATTGAGCCACTAAAAGAGAAAGCCCTTCGATTATTCAAAGGGCTTATGAGTTTGGCTATTTGAGCAGTGTTGCTTTGGTGATGACGATTTGCGTATCAGGGACATCGCGCATGCGACCGACAGATTTGGTTGGCTGTTGTGCCATCTTTTGAATGACATCAAAGCCTTCAGTGACTTCGCCAAACACAGCGTAACCCGGTGGACGAGCGCCATAGTTCAAGAAGCCGTTATCTACTAGGTTAATGAAAAATTGGCGAGTAGCAGAGTCTGGAGCGTTGGTACGAGCCATCGCGATGGTAGCACGGTCATTGTTTAAACCATTGTTACCCTCGTTTTTAATTGGAGCGTATGTCTTCACCATTTGCATATCTTGGTTGAAGCCGCCGCCTTGTGCCATAAAGCCAGGGATCACTCGATGGAAAATGGTGCCCTCGTAGCTACCGTCTTCGACATATTTAAGGAAATTAGCGACAGTAATTGGCGCTTTTTCCTCATTTAACTCAACGGTGAAGCTACCCAGTGTTGTTTCAAACGCAACTTTCGGACCGGCGAAAACACTGCAGCTCAATAGCGCGAGAGAAAGAATTACTTTGCGTAGCATTAGAATCGCTCCTGCATGTATTGACGAAGCTCAGGGTCATTCGCGATTTCTTTCAATGTTAAAGCAACAACATCATTTAATGTTTGCTCAATATCTGCATCTGAAGCGCTTAATGTTCCCGAACGTTTAGCTGTACCAGTATAGGTCTTAACAAGCTTGCCTTGCGGAGTTTCCGCCGTGATCTCTAGTACCACTTTTGCATCCATATGATTTTCCATCACTGAATGCTTCACGTTCACCAACGCTTCTTGAACTTGCAGCTCAATCGAATTGTCGCTGTTTAGATCAGAGTGGAAGCCCTGAGAAGAGAACTGCTTCTCTAGCGCTTCTTCAAGAGAAATGCGTAGGTTTTGCTTTGCATGAAGAGGCAAAAT
Source organism: Vibrio sp. Y29_XK_CS5 (assembly GCF_024181835.1). Classification (NCBI taxonomy): domain Bacteria; kingdom Pseudomonadati; phylum Pseudomonadota; class Gammaproteobacteria; order Vibrionales; family Vibrionaceae; genus Vibrio; species Vibrio sp. Y29_XK_CS5. The sequence continues at coordinate 74,065 of NZ_JAMZAM010000006.1, read as the reverse complement.
GTTTGAACGACCGTTGTCAACAAGTGCAACGTATTGTGCTGCGCGTACATCTTTACTGGTTAGGCTATAGCTCTTACCTTGTACGATAGGGTTTGTGCTTAATGTCGTTTCAGGCATCAGATTCAGTTGAGGTTGTTGTGGCGCTGAACATGCAGCAAGCAAAGCAACCGAAGCCGCGAGTACCAGTTTTTTCATCTTATTATTCCTTTTAAACATTTTGCTAAAGTCAGGACTTTATTGCTTTGCGCCTAATTTAGCAGGATTTTTCGTTGCCTGTAAAATCACGAACTTATTGTTAGAAGCGACTAATTTCACATTTTTGTCGCCAAATAGACGTTTTAGCTTCGCATCGTAACCAAGGTGACGGTTTCCTATGACCAATAGTTTGCCATCTTGGTTCAGTATTTGTTTGGCATCGCAGAACATTTGCCATGCAATGTGATCAGTAATCGCTTGCTGCTGGTGGAAAGGCGGGTTACACATCACCATACAAGTACTGCTTGATTTAAATCCATCCAAACAGTTGTTGGCAATGCACTGAATATCACGCTCTTCTCCTAAATTCGCCAATAAGTTTTGTTTCGCAGACTCGACAGCCATAAAGCTCTCATCGACACAAGTCAGGCGTGCTTGGGGATTCAATTGCCCCATCTTTACGGATAGAACACCATTACCACAACCAAGATCGATGACGTGTTTTAGCTCCGAATCTTGAGGGAGGTGTTGAAGCATAAAGCGTGCCCCCAAATCCAGGCTTTCACCAGAGTAAACATTTGGCAGGTTTTTGAGTTCGATGTTTTCGCCGTCAACTCCCCATACTGTCATTGGGTCTACTTCCATAACAGGTTGCGCATTTGCGTGTGAGAAGACTAGACGGTGCTTTTTCCATGCTAGAGAGGTTTTTGTCTCGCCTAAGTATTTTTCGAATAATTTCAGTGTCGAAGTATGGATCTCTTTCGCTTTATTGACCGCAATAATAGGGCAGGTCGCGGGCAACGTTTTACGCAATTGACTCAACAGCCAAACAAGATGTCGGTTGCTTTTAGGTAGCTGTAACAAAACCAAGTCTGCATTCGCAGGAATCTCATCCATGGTGGTGAGAAATGCGGCCTTGTTGCCACCATTTTGCTCTAGGTTTTGTTGTGCTCCCTTGTGGGAGATAAAAGAATCACTGACTAAAGTGACATTGTGTTTGTCTGAAAACCAGCAAGCCAACGCACCAAAGTTATCGTTAATAACCACGATATTTTGATTGTCAGGCAGTGCAAGTTCTTCCACGTGATTGATGAGGTATTCATCACCTGCGTCCCATGCTTGAAGAGTCTCATTAGAGCGCATTGGGAAACGATGTAGGGTCAGGCTACGATCATGAAGATTCAATTCGGTTTTCATAACTAAACGTAAGTAGATTCGGAAATTAGTGATTATTGTCGCAAATGATGAAGATTCAAGATACAAAAAGCTGTCAAATTTACTGATTTTCACAGGCTTTTAGCGAACTACCTGGCGTTGAAGAACTCGCAGCGGGGCGTTTCGTTGATTTCATTTAGTAAACTAGAGTATATACTTACCGAATTGGCATCAATGAGGACTGAATATGATCCAAGAAATCATAGAAAAGAAACTGCACAGTGAGCTGCAACCTAATTATTTGAAAGTGATCAATGAGAGCTATATGCATAACGTTCCGCCGGGTTCTGAAAGTCACTTCAAAGTGATTGTGGTGAGTGATGCATTTGCGGGTCAGCGCCTTATTGGACGTCACCGTCAGGTACATACTGTATTGGCTGATGAGCTCGATAATCACATTCATGCATTAGCGATCCACACTTACACCAACGAAGAGTGGAAGCTTGAACAAGATGGGGCACCAGATAGTCCTATGTGTATGGGTGGCGGTCGCTAGAGCGCGATTAAAACACTGATTTAAAAAGATGGTTTCGGCCATCTTTTTTTGTTTTACATCTTTTCAGGACAAAAATGTGGCACAAATAAAGGTTATAAAAAGTGTTAACAGTGTTTCAACAAATGAATGAAAATTAATGCATGTTTCAAAGCATGAATGTTTTTATTCCATATCAAATATATGGGAATTGGCATTTGTGCGTTCGGTCAAACTTATGACTATTCTTTAACCTTTTAGACCTTGTTCTACCGAAATAAACCCTCCTTTCCTAAGATTGGTCATGGCATCAAGTTCCTAAAAAATGCTAGACTACGGCACCTGATAAATCTCGCCTAATATTTGTGACGAGATAATTAATAGGATGTTGCGATTTTGATGTTTTAAACAACATCAAAACCGGACACTGATGTCGTGTCTAAAAGTTACGCAATCAAAAGAATCTTTTTCCCGATAAAAGTAGTGCAAGTGCGTATGATTACAATAAAGAAGGGCTTGGATCTTCCTATCGCAGGAGCTCCATCCCAGGTGATTAATGATGGTAAGACCATCAAAAAAGTCGCCTTGCTTGGCGAAGAGTACGTTGGCATGCGTCCTACCATGCATGTCCGCGTTGGCGATGAAGTGAAAAAAGCGCAAGTTCTTTTTGAAGACAAAAAGAACCCTGGCGTGAAGTTCACTGCTCCAGCAGCCGGTAAAGTGATCGAAATTAACCGTGGCGCTAAGCGTGTACTTCAATCAGTAGTGATTGAAGTAGCAGGCGAAGAGCAGGTTACATTTGATAAGTTCGAAGCAGCTCAACTAGCAGGTCTAGATCGCGAAGTGATCAAGACTCAATTGGTTGAATCTGGTCTTTGGACCGCTTTACGTACTCGTCCGTTTAGCAAGGTTCCAGCAATCGAGTCTGCTACTAAGGCTATTTTCGTAACTGCAATGGATACTAATCCACTAGCAGCACAGCCTGAGTTGATCATCAATGAACAACAAGAAGCATTCGTTGCCGGTCTAGACATTCTTTCAGCCCTGACAGAAGGCAAGGTTTACGTATGTAAGTCTGGCACTAGCTTGCCACGCTCTTCTCAGTCAAACGTAGAAGAACACGTCTTCGATGGCCCTCACCCAGCAGGTCTTGCTGGCACCCACATGCATTTCCTATACCCAGTGAATGCAGAAAATGTGGCATGGAGCATCAACTACCAAGACGTTATCGCGTTCGGTCAGCTTTTCCTAACTGGTGAGCTTTACACTGATCGTGTTGTGTCTCTAGCTGGTCCTGTTGTGAACAACCCACGTCTTCTTCGTACAGTTGTTGGTGCTTCTCTTGAAGACCTAACTGACAGCGAGTTGATGCCTGGTGAAGTTCGTGTGATTTCAGGCTCGGTACTTTCTGGTACTCAAGCGTCTGGTCCACATGCCTACCTAGGTCGTTACCACCAACAAGTTTCTGTGTTACGCGAAGGTCGTGACAAAGAACTGTTTGGCTGGGCTGTACCTGGTAAAAACAAGTTCTCAATCACGAAATCTTTCCTTGGTCACATCTTCAAAGGTCAGTTGTTCAACATGACAACAACGACTAACGGTAGTGACCGTGCAATGGTTCCAATCGGCAACTACGAGCGCGTAATGCCGCTTGATATGGAACCGACACTGCTACTTCGTGATCTATGTGCAGGCGATACTGATAGTGCTCAAGCACTTGGTGCGCTTGAACTGGATGAAGAAGATCTAGCATTGTGTACCTTTGTATGTCCTGGTAAATACGAGTACGGTCTGTTACTTCGTGAATGCCTAGATACCATCGTGAAGGAAGGGTAATCCATGCTTAAGAAATTCATTGAGGATATCGAGCATCATTTTGAACCAGGCGGTAAGCACGAAAAGTGGTTTGCACTGTACGAAGCAGCAGCAACACTATTCTACACGCCAGGTCTAGTAACAAAACGTAGCTCGCACGTTCGTGATAGCGTTGACTTAAAACGTATCATGATCATGGTTTGGTTCGCAGTATTCCCAGCAATGTTCTGGGGGATGTACAATGCGGGTGGCCAAGCTATCGCAGCACTTAACCACATGTACGCTGGTGACCAACTAGCGACAGTTATCGCAGGTAACTGGCACTACTGGCTAACAGAAATGCTTGGTGGCACCATCGGTGCAGAAGCTGGCGTTGGCAGTAAGATGCTACTAGGTGCGACTTACTTCCTACCAATCTACGCAACAGTATTTATTGTTGGTGGTTTCTGGGAAGTGCTTTTCTGTATGGTGCGTAAGCACGAAGTTAACGAAGGTTTCTTTGTAACTTCTATCCTGTTCGCACTTATCGTTCCACCAACGCTACCTTTATGGCAAGCGGCACTAGGTATCACATTTGGTGTTGTTGTTGCTAAAGAGATCTTCGGTGGTACAGGTCGTAACTTCCTGAACCCTGCTCTTGCAGGTCGTGCTTTCCTATTCTTCGCTTACCCAGCGCAAATCTCGGGTGACGTAGTATGGACTGCGGCTGACGGCTTCTCTGGTGCAACTGCTCTTAGCCAATGGGCTCACGGCGGTAGCGGCGCATTGATCAACAACATCACTGGCGCTCCTATCACTTGGATGGATGCATTCATCGGTAACATCCCAGGCTCAATTGGTGAAGTATCAACGCTTGCTCTAATGATCGGTGCAGCGATGATCGTTTACATGCGAATCGCTTCATGGCGCATCATCGCAGGTGTAATGATCGGTATGATCGCAGTATCGACACTATTCAACGTGATCGGTTCTGACACCAACCCAATGTTCAACATGCCATGGCACTGGCACCTAGTTCTAGGTGGTTTTGCATTCGGTATGTTCTTCATGGCAACTGACCCAGTATCAGCTTCATTTACTAACGGTGGTAAATGGTGGTACGGCATCCTAATCGGTGCAATGTGTGTGATGATCCGTGTAGTTAACCCGGCTTACCCAGAGGGTATGATGCTGGCGATTCTATTCGCGAACCTGTTCGCACCTCTGTTCGACCATGTAGTTATCGAGAAGAACATCAAGCGGAGACTAGCACGCTATGGCAAGTAATAACGACAGCATTAAAAAGACGCTGGGTGTTGTTGTCGGGTTGAGCCTTGTTTGTTCAATCATCGTATCAACAGCAGCAGTGGGTCTGCGTGACCAGCAAAAAGCTAACGCTGTACTAGATAAGCAATCTAAGATCATCGAAGTTGCGGGTATCGACGCTGAAGGTAAGAAAGTTCCTGAGCTATTTGCTGAGTACATCGAACCTCGTCTAGTTGACTTCAAAACTGGTGATTTTGTAGAGAAAGCTGAAGACGGCTCTACAGCAGCTAACTACGACCAACGTAAAGCAGCTAAAGATCCTGCTGAGTCTATCAAGCTAACGGCTGATGAAGACAAAGCTAAGATCCTACGTCGTGCTAACACAGGTATCGTTTACCTAGTGAAAAGTGGTGATGACATTTCTAAAGTTATCATCCCAGTTCACGGTAACGGTCTATGGTCTATGATGTACGCATTCGTTGCGGTTGAAACTGACGGTAACACTGTGTCTGGTATTACTTACTACGAGCAAGGTGAAACTCCTGGACTTGGTGGTGAAGTAGAAAACCCAGCATGGCGTGCTCAATTCGTTGGTAAGAAACTATTCGACGAGAACCACAAACCAGCAATCAAGATTGTTAAAGGTGGTGCTCCAGAAGGTTCTGAACACGGCGTTGATGGCCTATCTGGTGCGACACTAACTGGTAACGGTGTTCAAGGTACATTTGACTTCTGGTTAGGTGACATGGGCTTTGGTCCTTTCCTAGCAAAAGTTCGTGACGGAGGTCTGAACTAATGTCTAGCGCACAAAACATTAAAAAGAGCATTATGGCGCCGGTGTTGGATAACAACCCGATCGCGCTGCAGGTTCTTGGTGTATGTTCTGCTCTTGCAGTAACAACTAAACTAGAAACAGCATTTGTAATGACACTAGCGGTAACTTTCGTAACTGCATTGTCTAACTTCTCTGTTTCTCTGATCCGTAACCACATTCCTAACAGTGTGCGTATCATCGTTCAGATGGCAATCATCGCATCGCTAGTAATCGTGGTAGACCAAGTGCTTAAAGCTTACCTATACGATATCTCTAAACAGCTATCTGTATTCGTAGGTCTTATCATCACGAACTGTATCGTAATGGGTCGTGCTGAAGCATTCGCAATGAAATCTGCGCCAATCCCATCACTAATTGATGGTATCGGTAACGGTCTAGGTTACGGCTTCGTTCTTATCACTGTAGGTTTCTTCCGTGAACTATTCGGTTCAGGCAAGCTATTCGGCATGGAAGTTCTACCTCTAGTGAGCAACGGTGGTTGGTACCAGCCAAACGGTCTGATGCTACTAGCACCATCTGCATTCTTCCTAATCGGCTTCCTAATCTGGGTAATCCGTATTCTGAAACCAGAACAAGTAGAAGCGAAGGAGTAAGGGCGTCATGGAACATTACATCAGTCTGCTAGTTAAATCGATTTTCATCGAAAACATGGCACTGTCTTTCTTCCTGGGTATGTGTACTTTCCTTGCCGTATCTAAGAAAGTTAAGACCTCTTTCGGTCTAGGTGTTGCAGTAGTGGTAGTACTAACTATCGCGGTTCCTGTGAACAACCTAGTTTACAACCTAGTTCTGAAAGAGAACGCGTTAGTTGAGGGCGTAGACCTTAGCTTCCTAAACTTCATCACCTTCATCGGTGTAATCGCAGCACTTGTACAGATCCTAGAGATGGTTCTTGACCGTTTCTTCCCACCTTTGTACAACGCGCTAGGCATCTTCCTACCGCTGATCACAGTAAACTGTGCGATCTTCGGTGGTGTATCTTTCATGGTACAACGTGACTACAACTTTGCTGAATCTGTTGTTTACGGTTTCGGCTCTGGTGTGGGCTGGATGCTAGCGATCGTCGCTCTTGCAGGTATCCGTGAGAAGATGAAGTACTCAGATGTACCTCCAGGTCTACGTGGTCTAGGCATCACGTTTATCACTGTAGGTCTTATGGCGTTAGGCTTTATGTCTTTCTCTGGTGTTCAACTGTAAGTCGGGTAAACCGCAACAATTAAGGAATAGTCAATGGACATTATTCTTGGTGTAGTGATGTTTACTCTGATCGTACTTGCGCTAGTACTAGTGATTCTTTTCGCTAAATCTAAGCTTGTACCAACAGGTGACATTACAATTTCTGTGAACGATGACCCTTCACTGGCGATCGTTACACAACCAGGTGGTAAGCTACTATCTGCGTTAGCTGGTGCTGGCGTATTCGTATCTTCTGCTTGTGGTGGCGGTGGCTCTTGTGGTCAGTGTCGCGTAAAAGTTAAATCAGGTGGTGGTGACATCCTACCTACCGAGCTTGACCATATTACTAAAGGTGAAGCACGTGAAGGTGAGCGTCTAGCGTGTCAGGTTGCAATGAAAACTGACATGGACATCGAGCTTCCTGAAGAGATCTTCGGCGTTAAGAAGTGGGAATGTACAGTTATCTCTAACGATAACAAAGCGACATTCATCAAAGAGCTTAAGCTACAAATTCCAGATGGCGAATCAGTACCTTTCCGTGCTGGTGGTTACATCCAGATTGAAGCGCCAGCTCACCACGTTAAGTACGCTGACTTCGATGTACCTGAAGAGTACCGTGAAGATTGGGACAAATTTAACTTGTTCCGTTACGAGTCTAAGGTAAACGAAGAAACGATCCGTGCTTACTCAATGGCTAACTACCCAGAAGAAGAAGGTATTATTATGCTGAACGTGCGTATCGCTACGCCGCCGCCTAATAATCCTGATGTACCACCTGGTATCATGTCATCGTTCATCTGGTCTCTAAAAGAAGGCGACAAGTGTACGATTTCAGGTCCGTTCGGTGAGTTCTTCGCGAAAGACACTGATGCTGAAATGGTATTCGTTGGTGGTGGTGCAGGTATGGCTCCAATGCGTTCTCATATCTTCGACCAGCTAAAACGTCTGCACTCTAAGCGTAAGATGTCATTCTGGTACGGTGCACGTTCTAAGCGTGAAATGTTCTACGTAGAAGACTTCGATGGCCTAGCGGCTGAGAACGATAACTTCGTATGGCACTGTGCACTGTCTGACCCTATGCCAGAAGATAACTGGGATGGTTACACTGGCTTCATTCACAATGTTCTTTACGAGAACTACCTACGTGATCATGAAGCGCCAGAAGACTGTGAATACTACATGTGTGGTCCACCTATGATGAACGCTGCTGTAATCGGCATGCTAAAAGATCTAGGTGTAGAGGATGAGAACATCCTTCTAGATGACTTCGGTGGTTAATCCTCCCAAGTGATTGAATCTATGGCTAGCTCTATAAGGGCTAGCCATTATTTTTTGTAACAAACAAAATGATATTCAACAGTTGATATAGGAAATCGGTTTATCTCAAGAGAACCCATTTTCCATATCAATTTAACGATAATAGGAGTAAACAAGTGAAAAAGTGGCTTGTTGCATTCGCTTCTCTATTGGTTTTGGCTGGCTGTGAGCAGCCTGCGGATCAAATTCATTTAAGTGGTCCAACGATGGGGACTACTTACAACATTAAATACATCGAGCAAGATGGTTTACCTTCACCAGAAGCGCTTCAGACTGAAATCGATCGATTGCTAGAAGAAGTGAACGATCAAATGTCGACTTACCGTGAAGATTCAGAGCTTAGCCGTTTTAATCAACATAAAACTAGCGAGCCATTTGAAGTATCGCCACAAACAGCAACGGTAGTGAAAGAAGCGATTCGCTTGAACGGTCTTACTCTAGGTGCATTAGACGTAACCGTAGGTCCACTAGTGAACCTATGGGGCTTTGGTCCAGAAGCGCGCCCAGATGTGGTTCCAACAGATGAAGAGCTAGCAGCTCGTAAAGCGAATACTGGTATCCATCACCTTTCTGTTGAAGGTAACAAGCTGTCGAAAGATATTCCAAACTTGTACGTTGACTTATCGACGATTGCCAAAGGTTGGGGTGTGGATGTTGTGGCAGATTACCTGCAATCAGAAGGCATTCATAACTACATGGTGGAAGTTGGCGGTGAAATGCGTTTGAAAGGCATAAACCGTGAAGGTGTGCCATGGCGTATTGCGATTGAAAAACCAACCGTTGATGAGCGTTCAATTCAAGAGATTATTGAACCAGGTGATATGGCAATTGCAACAAGCGGTGACTATCGTAATTACTTTGAGAGCAATGGTGTGCGATACTCTCATATCATTAACCCGCATACGGGCAAACCAATCCATCATAAGGTGGTGTCTGTAACGGTACTGGATAAATCGTCGATGACAGCTGATGGTCTTGCAACTGGTCTTATGGTGCTAGGTGAAGACAAAGGCATGGAAATCGCAAATGAGAATAATATTCCTGTTTTCATGATTGTGAAAACGGATGATGGTTTTAAAGAGCTGGCTTCGGAAGCATACAAGCCGTTCATGAAGAAATAACAACAGAAGTGAGCATGTTCTTATGAGTACATTTCTAATTACTTTTGCTGTCTTTGTTGCGGTAATTGCAGCGATGGCAGTTGGTTACATCTTCCAAAAGAAGGTCGTGAAAGGCAGCTGTGGCGGTCTAGGTGCGGTTGGTATTGAGAAAGTATGTAACTGCCCAGAACCATGTGATGCACGTAAGAAGCGCGAAGCACGTGAAGCAGCCCGCGCAGAGAAGCTTGCTGCATGGGAAAAAGATCGCATTGCTTAATATGCGATAATAAGAATGATAAAACCCAGCCAATGGCTGGGTTTTGTTTTTTCGGCTTTGGTTTCTGTTTGAATATTGAATTAGGTTGGTGACATTAAGTGCCGTCTACTGAGATACGGTTTGATTCCGCCCGTTTCCTTTCGCTTGATACAAACGGTCATCCGCGATTTTAATTTGCTGATCTAAATTGCCCTTGATGTTTGAAACACCGACGCTGATGGTTACTTGAATCTGGTCATCTTGATAAGGAATCGGAGTTTTCTCTACGCGTTGACGCATTTGCTCTAAACGTGTCACAAAGTCGTCGTAGCTGCCGTAGGCTTGGATGCAAAACTCTTCGCCCCCGAATCGTGTAATCACATCATCAGGAAAATAGATTTTTAATATATTGGCGACCATAACAAGTGCAGCATCGCCACCATCATGACCATAGTTATCATTCACTTTCTTAAAGAAATCGATATCTAGCATAGCAATATTGCGTTGCTCATCGTTGTCACATGTTTGCCCAAATAAAAAGCGACGGTTCCATAAGCCAGTGAGTGAATCTTGGTTCGCCATTCTAAATAAATCTGTTGTGGCTTCTTTCATATCCAAGATTTGATGGACCCGACAAAAGAACTCTTCTTGATTAAAAGGCTTGTACAGAAAGTCGTTTGCTCCCGCTTTTAGAAAGCGCGCTGTCATTGAGTGGTCATCACTTCCAGAGATCCCAAGGATCGCCAATTGGTTTTTATCGAGCTTTTGGCGAAGCTCTCGGATCATAGTGATGCCATCTTTGATTGGCATATCATGGTCGGTCAGAACCAAGGTAATATCTGGATTTTGTTCAATAACTTCGATTGCTTGTTGACCATTCTCGGCTTGCAATGTCTGGATGTATTGATGCTCAAGTAATTGTACGACATGGCGGCGAACTGTCATTGAGTCATCAACAACCAGACATTTGTGTTGCTGGTTGTTGGTCAGGCGTTTAATCAGAGGAAGAAGGTAAGAAACGGAGGCCATGCTGTCTTTTAAGATGTAATCGAGTACGCCTTTTGCCAGCATCTTTTCACGAGCATCATCTTGCAACATCGCCGTAAGCACGATGACTTTTTGTTGGTGAGAAAGGACTAAATCGATGATCTCACCGTCCTGCGCATCCGGTAAGCAGTAATCTAAAACTGCACAGAGAAGCTCAGGCTGAGACGTTAAAATAGATTGTGCTTCCGCATAGCTTTCGGCAGCAAGTACTTCATAACCCGCCTGATTTAAGATTTGTTGTAAGTAGTTATTAAAGGCGCGACTGTCTTCGACGACCAGTATTTTATTACTCAAAAAGTTTCCCTACTTTCGTATATAAATCAACTTTAGTGTTATAGAAGTCAATAATAATGAAATGTCACTTTAATGCCATGAAAAATTGTTGCTACCTGACTCCAGATAACACTATTTCCAATACGTGTATTTACAGCTATACTGTTTTTTTAAACAGTATTTATTTGTGTGCGGAACGTGATTGAGCGAGTCAGAAAAATAATTCACGTTGATATGGATTGCTTTTATGCAGCGGTCGAGATGCGTGACAACCCCAGTTATCGTGGTATTGCGCTTGCCGTTGGCGGTCATGAGAAACAACGCGGCGTGATCAGCACCTGTAACTATGAAGCGCGTAAATTCGGTGTGCGCAGTGCGATGCCAACAGCCAGAGCGCTTCAACTTTGCCCCCATTTGCTCGTCGTCCCGGGACGAATGCACGTATACAAACAAGTGTCCCAACAGATCCGTACCATTTTCGAGCGATACACGCCACTTATCGAGCCACTATCACTTGATGAGGCGTATCTTGATGTGACTGACTCGACTGCTTGTCGGGGTTCTGCAACCTTAATCGCAGAATCGATCCGCAATGATATCTGGAATGAGCTTGGACTTACTGCATCGGCAGGTATTGCACCGATTAAGTTTCTTGCCAAAGTGGCTTCAGACATGAATAAACCCAATGGGCAATTTGTTATTCCGCCAGAAAAGGTTCAAGAAGTCGTAGACAAACTGCCGTTAGAAAAGATTCCAGGAGTTGGTAAAGTGAGCTTGGAGAAGCTACATCAAGCGGGCTTTTACCTATGTGAGGACATCAAAAACAGCGACTATCGTGAGCTGCTACGTCAATTTGGACGCCAAGGTGCTTCGCTTTGGAGCCGTAGTCATGGCATCGACGATCGTGAAGTGGTGGTTGAGCGTGAACGTAAGTCGGTTGGGGTCGAGCGCACCTTTAGCGAAAACATTGTGACTTACGATGAATGCTGGCAGGTGATTGAAGACAAGCTCTACCCTGAACTAGAGAAACGATTGGAAAAAGCCTGTCCGGATAAGTCTATTATCAAACAGGGTATTAAACTCAAATTTGCCGATTTTCAACTCACGACAATTGAGCACATCCACCCTCAGTTAGAGCTCGATGACTTTAAAGTACTGTTAAGAGATATACTCAAGCGCCAAAATGGTCGAGAGATACGCTTATTAGGCTTAAGTGTGATGCTCAAGCCTGAGCAACAAGCGCGTCAATTGAGTTTCTTCTAAGCTCGCGCTAATTCAACCTGCTTTAGTACTTGCTCAAAAGAGACATTTGCCATTGACCCATAACCGCGTAACTTGCTCGCTTTCAGTTGCGTGATAATTGGTGTGCTAATTCCACATAAGAAGCGTGCGACAGCTGCATTGCTAATCGCCGTTGGTGAAAGCTGGACAAATTCATCAACCCAAGTCGATAGGTGTCCCAATTCAGGTTGTGTTTGTTGTGGTTGAGGAAAAGATGCGACTTGTCCACGACACACTGAACAGTGACCACATTGAGTTGGAGCATCGTGATCGGCAAAGTACTGCGCCAGTTGGTGACTTAAACAGTCTGACGATTGGAACAGACTCAACATAGTATGAATTCGTTCAATGTCCTTGTGTTCTTTGGATTGGAACAACTCAATTAAATGCTGAGAGATAGCTTCTTGGCTTTGAGTGGCAGGGAGAACCGAGTACACATCCGTAAGCTGTTTGCTTTCTAATTCAATCCAGCCATTTTGGTGGAAGTAATCTAGCGCCGCAACTACACGGCTGCGCTCAGACTGATAGTTCATCCATAATGCTTCTAAATCCACTTGGCACCATACTTTGGCTTTGGTTGAACAAGCAAAAATGGCTTCAACAAACTGACGTCTCTCGCCTTGGAACTGATTAAGGATGAAACTTTGTTCTTGTAAAAACTTGAAGCGATATTCTGCAAAATAACTGTATTTGGCTTCAATTACTTTTGCCAGTTCTAGGTAAACTAATAAGGTTTTTAGCGGAAGTTGGCGAATGTTGCTGTCGCGAGATAATCGCAACGCCATCACCTCCCACTGTGGAGTGTTCTCGCGAATTTGCTCCAGTACATAATTGATTGAGCTTGGCTCTGGCGTGTCACCGTAAACAAAGTTCTCTAATACCGTTAAGCCGGAGGTATTGCCCAAAAGAATACACTCCGAACGCTGTCCATCACGTCCGGCGCGCCCAATTTCTTGTGCGTAGTTTTCGATAGATTTTGGTAAATCGAAGTGAATAACACGGCGAATATCAGATTTATCTACCCCCATCCCAAATGCGATTGTTGCGACAATGCAGTCGATTTGCGAGTCCATAAACTGTTGTTGAATTTTCTCACGAATGTCGCTCTTCATACCCGCATGATAAGCGTGAGCATTGATGCCTAAACGGATAAGAGAGCTGGCAACTTGCTCAGCGGTCTGTTGCTGAGTGACATACACGATGCTCGGTAGTTTAGGTGTTGCAGCAATGATGTCATTCAGTTGCGTTTGCTTATTTTCTTCGTCGCAAGGCACCACAGAAATATCGAGATTAGGACGATAGAAGCCAGTAACCGTAATGTTCTCACCAGCGATATTAAACTTGTTTTGCATGTCCTCGATAACCGCTGGCGTTGCCGTTGCGGTTAGCAAGAGCGTTTGAGGGATATTCAGTTCACGTTGGTATTGTGGCAGTTTAAGGTAGTCAGGACGGAAGTTATGACCCCATTCCGAGATACAGTGTGCTTCATCGACCACCATCAAAGAGAGCGGAATCTGACGAATGAATTCACGAAAACGTTCGTTCTTGAGCCGCTCTACCGAAATCATCAAAATCTTAATCTGCCCATTCTTCACGCCAGCCATAACTTGCTGCGCTTCTTCTCGGCTTTGGCTACTGTCGATAGATGCCGCAGCTATGCCTTTACTTTGCAGGAAACCGAGCTGATCTTTCATCAGAGCAAGAAGTGGTGAAATCACCAGTGTTAGGTGTGGTAACTGGGTTGCAGGAAGTTGGTAGCAAAGTGATTTCCCCGAACCAGTCGGAAAGATGGCTGCTGCCGAGTGTCCGTTCATTACTGCTTCAATCACCGGCTGTTGACCGGGTCTTAATGAGTCAAATCCGAACACAGATTGAAGCGTTTGCTGAAGCGAGGCACTTTGCATAATAGGGAAACCTTGGTTTGATGATAAACTGGGTTACATTAACACACCCTGAGTGCCTAACGCGCGCCCTAAAAGTATGAACAAAGCTGATTTAGTCCAAATAATCATTCAACAACTTGAAGATAAATTGCACGTTGCTCACGCCTCGACACAAAGAGCCATTGACGCCGCGACCGATGAAGAAACAGTGCCAGAGCACAAGTACGACACCCTAGCACTTGAAGCTTCGTATCTGGCGCACGGGCAAGCGATGCGTGTGCAAGAAAGTGAAGAAGAGCTTCGTCAGTACCGTGCTCTTGTACTACGTGACTTTGTCGATGCTCGTATCGCGGTTGGTGCTTATGTGGAATTAGTCGACGAGAACGATGTTGAAAAAACCTTTTTTATCGGTCCTTGCTCTGGTGGACTGACTGTTAAATGGCAAGGCAAAGAGGTATTTGTACTTACTCCAAAATCTCCCCTTGGTCGTGCTTTGATTGGCAGAGAAGAAGGGGAAGAGATTGATGTGAAAATTGGTGATAAAACAAATTGTTATGAAGTCGTGACGATTTGCTGACATCGTATCCATAGTTGGTTGTTATAGTTAAGCGGAATAATCATGAAAAAAGAGAAAGTAATGAAGAAACTGCTCACACTCTCATTGTTGACCATCAGCGCCAGTGGCTATGCAGCCCAGTGTCGCGTCGATATTAACAACGAAGTTCGTATGGATGGTCAGAACTTAGAAATCGTACATACCAATGGTGAAAAAGCGGTTGTCGACGAAGACAATAACCTGTTCATTAAAGGCGAACTGATTGAGCTTGATGATGATCAGAAAGCGGCAATCGAGAATTACCGCGAGAAGATGAATGCTTATATTCCCCAAGCAAAACAACTGGCAAGTGATGGCTTAGCATTAGCGAACGACATTATTGATGACATTGCGGTCAGTCTTGATGCGCCAGACTCGTTTGATAATGTTAAAGTCGCGATAAAGGACTTCTTCGCAGATGTGGAAGCGCGTTACTACAAAGATGGTGATTTTATTCTGCCTGCTGACAGCTTTGAATCGATGACAGAATCGTGGTCAAAGGACTTCGAGAAGGCACAAGAAATTTTCAACAAAGAATTCCTAGCCAGCGCTTTTGATGCGTTGTCTGCCAAGATGAAAGAAGATGGTGGTTTGAATTTAACTGCACTGTCTGAAAGCATGACAGAACTGCAAGCTAAGGTACAAGAACGCCTAGCAGAGCACTCGAAAGACGTAGAGAAACAAGCGGAAGATTTGTGTGAATCACTGGATGATATGGCTGGTGAAGAACAGGATCTGCTGAAGAAAATTCCAGAGCTAAAAGACTATCAAGTCTTCACGATTTAATTTGCGAAGCAGACACAACAAAGAGCGCCTATTATCGGCGCTCTTTTTACATGGGTACTATTCAGTATCTATTCGAGTTATTCAGCATTCATTTGAGTTAACTTGTCACCCACTGGTTTTGAGAAGTTAAAGCCATCATGCTCATCCCAATTGATTGACCATGTCATCACACCAGCGTAGTTCGGGTAGTTGAACGCTGGTTTCACTGTGCCACATGAAGTGCCCTTGGTTAAGCAATCTAACGCATCAAGGATGTTCTGTGTTGGTGCTTGACCAGAGTTAGCTGAGCTCGGTCCCGATGGCAAGCCAATCGCGACTTGGTCATCACGTAGTGGCTCAAACATGGTGCCATCTGCTAATTCAAAGCCCTCAATCAACATCTTAGATTGCGCCACCATCATATCCACTGAGCCTTCTGGTGCCGATCCTGGTAAGTAAGGGTTTGGCAAACCACCATTGTTGTACAACTGTACGTGTAGTAGGTCGAGCGTGCTGCGCGTCTCATTGATCACTGGAATGTATGCGCCCCAGATGCCGCTGTAAGCCACATAGCCACCTTGCACGTAAGGGTGTTCTGGTGCCATGGTGAGGTACATATCGCCGCCCATGTTCTGTTCAATTTGCAACAAAGCTCGACCTAAACGCGCTTGGATTTGCGAACCATGCAGTAGGTTAGAGCCACTTTCTAGATCCACATCCAAACCATCGAAGCCCCATTCGGCAATCAGTGCGGTCAGGCTCGATACAAAGTTTGCTTCATCTTGGTCGGTGTTCAGTGTAATCGTACCTTCAGCGCCACCAAGAGATAGAACAAACTTCTTACCTTTGGCTTGCAATGCAGCCATGTCTTGTTTGAACTGGGTTGGATCTAATGCAGGACAATCACTATAGATGTCTCCAGAGTACAAGTTGAAATGTACGGTACCATCGCTGTTGCGGTCATTTTCTGCAAAGGCAATATCAATCACATCCCATGCATCAGACATATCAGCTAAGCGGATAGGGCAGCCTGCGCCGTTCACGAAGTTGTGCCAGTAGCCAATCAACTTGTGGCGTTTCTCGGTTTTCTCGACCACGGCAATAGAAGCGGCATCAGAAAGTGCTGTTGTGCCTGAAAGGTCGGTGGCTTGAGCGCTTACCGTAAAGTTGCCTATCGCGGCTGGTGTCCAGTTCGTCGAGTAAGGTGCTGTCGTGTCTGTTGCGACAATTGTTCCGTTCACCATAAAGTCGACGTGTTTAACGCCAGAGGTTAATGAGGTTGCATCCGCGCTTAGGACGAGATTTTTACCTAAACCTACGGTTTGACCTGCACTCGGTGACGTCAATGAAATCACCAAGTCTTGGTCACTCACTGTCACGTTAACAACAGACTCGGAAATATTATTATCGTTGTCTGTTGCAACGGCTTTAAGTTGATTTGTGCCAACTAGCGTTGCATTCCATAAAACGGAATATGGCGCTTGAGCGACCACGCCTAAGCTGGTGCTATTAGCAAAGAACTCAACTTGACTCACGTTACCATCTGCATCACTGGCATCTGCTGAGATCTCAACATTGCTACCAGCAAGTAAGACTTGACCTTCACCTGGTGCGGTAATAGCAACTTGAGGCGGCGTTGAGCAGGCTCCTAAGTCAGTCCACGCATCTTGCCAGTACAAACCTTCACCCGGTTCATAAGCCCAGGCTGCATCAGAAGAACACCAACCTGCAACATCACAGCGGTATTTCTGGTTGAGGTTAGAGACTAGTGTACCGACTTCATAGCGGTTACCGGCAACATAAGGCACGGCGTCTGCACAACCACCAGAGTTGGAGTCACTGACGACGAGTGAGACTTCTTGACTCATGGTCGATAGGTTTGAATCGTCGGTTGCTTGCGCTTTAAAGGTATGAGTTCCAACTGCTGCAGTCCAGACGTATTCGTACGGTGCAGTGGTATCGACGGCAACCGATTGGTTGTTTATGAAGAACTCAACTTGGGTGACTAAACCATCGCTGTCTGCTGCATCGGCGGTTACCGAAATAGTGTCACCTACACTTGGTGTTTCTGTGCCTGTTGGGTTCGTTAGAGAAACGACTGGCGGTGGTAGTTCGGTTTGTGGTTGAACGAAGATAGACACATTGGTTGTGGTTACGGCACCTTCATTGTCGGTTGCGATCGCCGTTAACTGAGAGACCCCCTCCAATGCTGTCCAGTCAGCTTGAAACGGGGATTGGGTTACAATAGCTACGGTTTGGTTCCCGGCAAGAAATTCAACTTGAGCGACTTGACCATCTTCATCTGCGGCATTGGCTAATAAGGTGATCACGCTGCCTTCTGGGATTTGCGCATTATTCGCGGGAGAAGAGAAGGACACCGTAGGAGGTAGGTTTGTACTGCCACCATCACATTGACCAAGACCTTTCCAAGCCTCCCATGGACCTGAATTGTTTACCGGATCATTACCTTGTGTCCAGTACGCCGCTTCATACGCAGCCCCTTTGGTTTGCACTTGGTCACCGGAGTTATAAACCGTTGTGTTATCCCATACAGGTAAAGTTTGGCAATTGTAGGCTTGAGCTTGATAGCTAACACTAAGGGTCGCTATCACTGCACCATGCAGTAGAGTGAACTTCATTTTTCTCTCCTTGAGTTACTCGATGTTCGCAAGAACATGAACAGATATAGTTAGATAACTAGTTGATAAATAGACCTCAGGAGAGAAAATCGAAGCGTTATGTTTCACTTTTCAACACGAAATCACGCTGAACTATTCATGCTTTACAAGCCGACTCATTATTTTTCGGCTCACTTCACGCTGATTTATAAATTCATCAAAAGGACAAAAACGGATACGTGGTGAATATGAGATGTACGTGGAAATTTACAAACTGAATGTCTGCTAATTGATCCGATTGTCGAGTAATTAACCTAATCACTCTTGTTGAGTAGACGATATTGCTATAGTGTACTAGTCAGCTAGTTCATTGATATTTTGTGTGAGTGGTATGACACAACAAACTTCTTCTCAGCCTCGTGAGCATTTTGGCTCTCGTCTTGGATTCATTTTAGCGGCAGCCGGTGCTGCGGTGGGTCTAGGTAACATTTGGGGGTTTCCTACTCAAGCAGCAAGTAACGGCGGTGGTGCCTTCTTGTTGGTTTACTTGGTGATGATTCTTATCGTTGCATTTCCAATGCTGGTGGTTGAAATGGCGATTGGCCGTCATGGTCAGGCCAACCCTGTTGACAGTATGCGCTCTCTAACAGACAACCCAATAGGCAAAAAGCTTGGTGGTCTTGTTGGTTGGATTGGTCTGAGTGTGCCAAGTGCCGTTTTGGCATTTTACTCGATTGTTGGCGGCTGGTTGATTTGCTTTATGTTGGGGGCTATTACCGACATTATGGGCATGGAGGCAGCAACACAATGGTTGAAAGGCTTCAGTGTTGAGCGCAATTTGTTTGGTACGATTACATTTTATGTATTAACCATTTTGATCGTACAAGGCGGCGTGAAGCAAGGCATTGAGAAATGGTCTACACGACTAATGCCTGCACTGTTTGTTCTATTTGGTCTGCTGTTCATCTACATCATGACGCAAAACGGTGCGATGGAAGGTTTGAAGCATTACCTAGTGCCTGATTTCGAGAAAGTATGGGATCGCAAGCTTATTCTTGCAGCAATGGGACAAGGTTTCTTCTCTCTGACCATTGGTGGCTGCTCGATGCTTATTTACGGCTCTTACTTAAGCAAGAAAGAGAACCTACCGAAGATGGCAATGAACGTAACCATGGTAGACACCGCAGTTGCCTTTATTGCGGGTCTAGTGGTGATGCCTGCGATGTTCGTTGCGATGCAAAAAGGCGTTCAAATCTACGCAGAAGATGGTTCGCTATTGAGTTCTGATACGCTGGTATTTACTGTTCTGCCATTGATGTTTGATAGCTTAGGTTTGCTTGGTCAACTGTTCTCAATCGTCTTCTTCTTACTACTGACGATTGCGGCACTGACATCATCTATCTCGATGCTTGAATGCCCAGTGGCATTGGTGGGTGAGCGATTTAACACCAAACGTAGCACGACGAGTTGGGTTTTAGGTGGTCTGATTGCGCTATTTAGTGTGGTTATCGTATTTAACTTTGGTGCTCTGTTTGGCATGGTTGCGACTATCGCAACGCAATACTTACAGCCTATGGCGGCGTTATTGTTCTGTTTATTTGGTGGTTGGGTATGGAACCGTCACTCGAAGATTAAAGAACTTGAGCAAGGCTGTCCGGAGTTCACTCAAGGTTGGTTCGGTAAGCTGTGGCCGGCATACGTGAAGTTTGTTTGTCCGATTCTGGTCGCGACAGTTATCTGGGCTTCGTTCGGCTAATCAGCTTACGCAAAGCACAAAAGAAAAGGGCTTGATGAATGCATCAAGCCCTTTTTTCTATTCGTTGCTTACGTTGTCCGTATTGGTTAGCGATTAACGGAACTGGCCAGCGTCAGGCAGAAAGTCAAAACCCGCCGTAGCTAGTTTTGCTTCAAGTGCTGTTCGGTCGATATCAAAGAATGCAACCAACTTATCCAGATCACCACCAAAGTCATCACGCAGCTTCATGTTGACGATGCTCATCAGCATGATTGGATCCATGGATTCGAAGTTCGCTAGATTCATTACTTATCCTCGAAATCAGAGATCAGTAGGTTTGCTGCAGCAAATGCTGCTTTATCACGAACGTCTTTTGGTAAAGACTCGTCAGCAGCAACATCATTTAGTGCTCTTACTGCACATGAGATTGCTTGAGGAACGTAAGCTTGGTCGCCACTACCAATTTGAGCGTAAAGCTCACGAACCAAATCACAACAGCCGTATACTTGCATGGCTAAATCCTTAATAAATGATAACTGCTCTCAAATATACACATAGCCGTTTTGAAACTCAAAGCAGAGAATTGTTTTGGCTCAAATTCACAGACAACTTGAGCAAACATTCATCACTGTAATTGTGTTTCCAATTGATGTGTGACTTCTGGAGAAAGATTGAGCTGCTTCGCAAGCTCTTGTAAGTAGGCTTTTTCCATAAAGTTTTGTTCATCTGCCACAATCAATGACGCGAGATAAATTTCTGATGCTTGTTGCGGTGATGTTGCCAAGCGCGCAATTTCTGCAGGATCAAGAGGCTTGTGAAGTTCTTGATGAACCAGTTGTCTTACGTGTTCGTCCGCGCCCATTTCTGTCAGGGCTTGTTCGATACGAGCCATTTCTTGTTCATCGACATGACCATCAGCTTTGGCTGCACCAATCATGGCTTTAAGGATCAGTTTCGCGTGTTTGTTGTCATCAGGATCGAAGGTTTCGTTGACGCCTTGCGTATCCTGCTTCGCTTGCCAATCGTTGTAGACTTTGTAAGCCAGTGCACCTAACGCCGCTGCGCCACCGACTTTTAGAGCTCCAGTGCCCACTTTCTTCGCCATCTTTTTGCTTTTCTTAGAGCCCATTAGCATGCCGATAAGACCGCCACCAATTGCGCCCGCACCAAGTGTTTTCAGTTGGTTAGAGCTCGATGAAGATTTGATATTGTTAGTTTGTTTACCAAGAGCATCGGCGCCTTGCTTGAGTAGGTCTGATTTGAGCGCTTGGTTAAGAAGACTTTTTAGATCCATGAGTGACCTCCTTACTAGATTAAATCCAGTGTAAGGTGATGAATCTGAACCAAAGATTAACAACGCAAATATCAGAGAGGGTCTATACCCATAAAAACAGACGTAAAAAAGGGCTGACCGAAGCCAACCCCTTTCATCGCTATGTATTCAGCACAATGTGCTCAGTGCCGCTTATTGAAGTTGAGCTTTAACGTGCTCAACGATGTCTGCCATTGCAACTGCGGTTTTCTCACCAGTGCGGCGGTTCTTATACTCGAAGTTGCCTTCTTTCATTGAACGATCGCCGATCACGATAGTGTGAGGAATACCGATAAGTTCCATATCAGAGAACATTACGCCTGGGCGCTCTTTACGGTCATCGAATAGTACTTCGATACCCATAGCGGTCAGTTCAGCGTACAGCTTCTCAGCCGCTTCTTTCACTTCTTCAGACTTGTGCATGTTCATAGGAACGATAGCTACTTGGAAAGGCGCTAGTGCGTCTGGCCAAATGATGCCGTATTTGTCGTGGTTTTGCTCAATTGCAGAAGCAACAACACGTGAAACACCGATACCATAGCAACCCATTTCTAGGATTACGTTTTTACCGTCAGGACCAAGAACACCACAGTTCATTGCTTCTGAATAAACATTACCTAGTTGGAAGATGTGACCAACTTCGATACCACGCTTAAGCATTAGCGTACCTTGACCACATGGGCTTGGATCGCCTTCTACTACGTTACGCAGATCTTCAACTTGACCTAGTTCAACGTCACGACCCCAGTTGATACCGAAGTAGTGTTTGCCGTCGATGTTTGCACCCGCGCCGAAGTCGCTCATTACAGCAACAGAGCGGTCAACGATGAATGGCAGCTTAAGACCTACAGGGCCTAGAGAACCAGCGCCAGCACCGATAAGTGCACGCATTTCCTCTTCTGATGCCATCTCTAGTGGAGAAGCAACTTGAGGTAGGTTTTCTGCTTTCACTTCGTTTAGCTCGTGGTCACCACGAACGATAAGAGCGATGATGTCAGCATCAACTTCGTCAGACGCTTTCACGAATAGAGTTTTAACCGTCTTCTCGATTGGTAGACCGTGCTGCTCTACAAGTTCAGCGATTGTTTTCGCGTTTGGTGTATCAACCAGTGTCATCTCTTGAGTTGGCTCTGCACGATCACCCGCAGGCGCTGCTGCTTCTGCTTTTTCAATGTTCGCTGCGTAATCAGACTCAGTAGAGAATGCGATTAGGTCTTCGCCGCTTTCAGCAAGTACGTGGAACTCTTGAGAGCCGCTACCACCGATAGCGCCAGAGTCAGCAAGTACTGGACGGTACTCAAGACCCATGCGATCGAATGCTTTACAGTAAGCATCGTGCATCGCTTGGTAAGATTTCTCTAGACCTTCTTTGTCGATGTCGAAGCTGTATGCATCCATCATGCAGAATTCACGTGCACGCATTACGCCGAA
This sequence comes from Vibrio sp. Y29_XK_CS5, assembly GCF_024181835.1. Lineage (NCBI taxonomy): Bacteria > Pseudomonadati > Pseudomonadota > Gammaproteobacteria > Vibrionales > Vibrionaceae > Vibrio > Vibrio sp. Y29_XK_CS5. The sequence continues at coordinate 51,499 of NZ_JAMZAM010000006.1, read as the reverse complement.
ACGTGGACGACGTTCATCACGGAATTTAGTCTGGATTTGGTACAGGTTTAGCGGAAGCTGTTTGTAAGAGCTCACTTCGTTACGCACAAGGCTAGTGATCACTTCTTCAGCTGTAGGGCTAAGAACAAACGGACGAGTATGACGGTCAGTAAAGCGAAGTAGCTCAGGACCCATCTTCTCAGAACGACCTGTCTCTTCCCATAGTTCAAACGGCTGAACAACGGGCATCAAAGTTTCGACTGCACCTGCATTGTCGATTTCTTGACGAACGATGTTTTCGACTTTACGCAGCACACGTAGACCAGTAGGCAGCCAGGTATAAAGACCTGAAGCCAGCTTACGGATCATACCCGCGCGTAGCATGAGCTGGTGGCTCACTACTTCTGCGTCGTTTGGAGTCTCCTTCAGAGTAGAAAGAAGATAATTACTGGTACGCATTAAATTTATCCGTTTATTAAAGTTAGATACTCAAGCCAGAATGGGCAGGAGTATGAAGGTCCCACGAGGGGAAAATTGTTAGCCGCCTATAATATCAGCCAAATGCCTTTGTCAAAAGCTTTCAATCGCAGTAACTGTTATTAAGTTATCGCTAACCGTGAACTTGACGTTTAAATCGAACAAATTTACCGCATATTCCTTGCTGTCAGGCTTGTTTTTCTTGTAAGCCGGACGAGGATCTTGTGCCAGAACTTGCTCGAGAACTGTTTTCACATAACCAGTATCGTTACGCTTTTCGAGTGTTTCTAGTGCAATGGAAGAGAAGTCTACCTGAGATGTTTCGGGCTCTTCTTCTGCGTAACCCCCCAGTGCTTCTGTAATCGAATCCGAGTAAGGGATATATGGCTTAATATCGATAATTGGTGTGCCATCGACTAGGTCTACGTTACCAAGATCTAAATAGACCTGATCGCCTTTCTTATTGATGCCTTTGACCTCCACTGCGGACATGCCGATACCGTTGGGTCTGAAGGTAGAACGTGAAGCAAACACGCCAATACGTTCGTTTCCGCCCAAACGAGGGGGACGTACCGTCGGCTTCCATCCTGCTTCTAAATTCTGATCAAACAAAAACAGTAACCATACGTGAGAAAATTGCTCTAATCCACGCACGGCTTCGGGGCTATTTGCCGCACCTTGTAGTTTAACGCGCGAGCGTGCTGCGGGTACCAAACGAGGCTGGCGAGGAACGGCGAATTTCTCTTTATAAGGGCTTTCGATAATGCCAATCGGCTCAATGGAATACATGAGTAGGATCTTTAACTGGGGTTTAAAGAGCAAAGTATCACAAATTTTGCTTGCTTTTCTTGTTGAGAATGATTATTAATTAAAATGTTATAACATAACAGTTAATCAAAAGGACAAGTTATATGAAACCAGGTATCCATCCTGAATATCGACCTGTGGTATTTCATGATACTAGCGTAGATGAATATTTTGTTGTGGGTTCAACGTTGCAAACCGACCGAACGATTGAATGGAAAGATGGCAAAACTTACCCATATTTCACACTCGATGTATCGTCTGCGTCTCATCCGTTCTATACCGGGAAGCAACGTGTAGTACAAGCAGAAGGTCGTATTGCGAACTTCAATCGTCGTTTTGGGCAATTTGGCAAAGATAAGGATTAAGAGATGAAAGTCGTTAAGTCATTAAAGAGTGCAAAAAACCGCCATCCTGATTGTCAAATCGTCAAAAGAAGAGGGCGTTTATACGTGATTTGCAAAACGAATCCACGTTTTAAGGCGGTGCAGAAATAACCATAAATATGGTGGTAATTTATGGAATGTGATGAGTTATAATTCTGATTTATGATCTATATGTGGGTGATATAACTATATTTTTATCGATTATAGGTCATAAGTTCGACTGTTGGTTACATTCTGTAACGTTTTGAACTTTCACTTAACCCTTGTGTCGAGTACCCTGCGCAAGCTTTGTGACATTTTTGTCACAAACGCGCAGGAATAAATACAAGGAGGGAACAGATGAGTTCATCTGCTTCAATGAAACAAAACTCGCCAAAGAAGCCACTATTTACGCGCTTCTTAGATACAGTTGAATATTTGGGGAACCTATTACCCCACCCAATCACACTTTTCGCCATTTTCTGTCTCGCAATCCTAGTTATGTCCGGCATTGCTGGTTACTTTGAAGTTTCCGTTGTTGACCCTCGCCCTGAAGGTGCTCCGGGTCGCGCTGCAGATGGCATGATCCAAGTTGTAAGTTTGCTAAATGCTGAAGGTTTACAACTGATTGTCACTAACCTAGTGAAAAACTTCGTAGGCTTCGCACCGTTAGGTACCGTACTGGTTGCGATGCTTGGTGTTGCCATTGCAGAACATTCTGGCCTACTTTCTGCTGCAATGCGCGGTCTTGTAATGGGCGCATCTCAGCGCATGGTTACAGTAACGGTTGTTTTCGCTGGTATCATTTCAAACACGGCTTCTGAGCTTGGCTACGTGGTACTGATTCCACTAGCGGCGATGCTGTTCCACTCTTTAGGTCGTCATCCACTTGCTGGTCTAGCCGCTGCGTTTGCTGGTGTATCTGGCGGCTATTCTGCCAACCTACTTATCGGTACGGTTGACCCTCTGTTGTCTGGTATTACTGAAACAGCAGCGCAGATGATTGACCCAACTTACACCGTTGGTCCAGAAGTAAACTGGTACTTCATGTTTGTTTCTACCTTCTTCATCGCGATTACGGGCGCATTTGTAACTGAAAAAATCGTTGAGCCAAAACTTGGCAAATACAATGATGAAGAAGCGGCAGAAGACCTATCTCAAGATAAAATGGGTGGTTTGACTGACGTCGAGAAGAAAGGTCTTAAGCTGGCGGGTATCGCAGTACTGGTCGTTTCTGCACTACTGGCATGGACTATCGTTCCGGCTGATGGTGTTCTGCGTTCTGATGCAGGTACGGTTGCGGGCTCTCCATTTCTAAAGAGTATTGTTGCGTTTATCTTTGTTTTCTTTGCAGTACCAGGCTTTGTTTATGGTCGCGTTGTAGGCACCATGAAGAATGATCGCGATGTGATTGATGCAATGTCGAAGTCAATGTCTTCAATGGGCATGTACATTGTTTTGGTATTCTTCGCCGCTCAATTTGTTGCTTTCTTCAAGTGGACAAACTTTGGTCAGGTATTTGCGGTTGCGGGCGCAAGCTTTCTGCAGGAAATTGGTCTAACTGGTCCAATGCTGTTCTTCGCCTTCATCCTAATGTGTGGCTTCATCAACTTGATGATTGGTTCGGCATCAGCACAGTGGGCAGTAACAGCGCCAATCTTCGTACCTATGTTGATGCTGGTGGGCTACGCACCTGAAACTATTCAAGCGGCTTACCGTATTGGTGACTCAACAACGAACATCATTACACCGATGATGAGCTACTTCGGTCTTATCCTTGCGGTAGCCACACGCTACATGAAGAACTTAGGTATCGGTACGCTGATTGCGACCATGCTACCTTACTCAATTGTCTTCATTGTTGGCTGGAGCGTTCTATTCTACCTATGGGTATTCGTATTCGGTCTACCAGTAGGTCCAGGTGCAGCAACGTACTACACGCCTTAACTAGAAGCTTCACTCAGCTCAATCAAAGCCTGCGTTTATCGCAGGCTTTTGTCTACTTATAGCCCTGCAAAACGATACGTCAGCCCGAGTTCAAATGACCAACCGACATCACGCTGAATCAAAGGACTCTCACTATCATGATGAATGAATTCAGCCTTTGTAATGCCTATCCAAGATGGTGTGAACTCATACAAACCAATAACTCCGGCTTGATAAACAAACGTAGAATCGGCCTTAAATTCTTTTAGTCCTGATGCTGCCGCTTCTTGTGCTGAAACACTGTACAGATGGTTAGAGAGTTTTTTATCTCGGTAATCGACTTCTAGAAAGGGGGTGAGGGTAAACGGTGGTAACCAAGTTTCTAGCGTTCGACCGAGATGCAGTTGAACTTCGTAGCCATTATGTTCTGAGGTGACATCATGCAGATAAGTCAATCTCGCGCCAACAGTGCCTAAAGTAATACCAAGCTCACCATTCCCATCACGATCGTCAATACCGTTTGGCAGATCGGCAAACGTATCGGAGACTTCCGCGAAACGCCAGTTTGCTGATAGCCCCACATAAGGTAACGCTTGCCAGTTTGCTAAGCTACCATCGACAAAACCGATAGGACCGGAATAGAACAAGTTAGGGGTGGCACCAAACTGAGGTTTGTCTTTGACGGAAAAGACGTTTTCGCCATAGGTCACGCTGCCTCCCACAATGCCAAAAGATTCTTGATTGGCAAGTGAAGTGGCAGAGACAAAAAGTAATGATAGGGGAAGGACGATCCGTGCATTCATAAATAAAACTCCATTCTTGTTATAACTACAGAGAACGGAGTTTTCGGATTTATATTTCATTGGTGAATTATTACAACGGAGAAGTAGGCGTCGCTTTACGTTTGATAAGGAGCTAACTGGCGAGACCATTTCCTCACTTGATAACCTGTTTTGATGGAAAGGCATTATGAAGGCAATTCTTCACCATTCCACTCTATATCAACAGTCGAAGCCGCAGCCAATTTCACTTTGTTCTTCCTTGCTAATTGAAGCAGTTCAAAAACGCTCAACATTTGGCTCCTGATCGGTAAGTTGTGTTGCTGCATTACGTTGACGCCAGATAGCCAATCCCGCCAAGCATTTGTTTTAAAGAGAGATAATAAGCCTTGTGCGATAAGCGAAACCGCACCTAGATGGTGTAACTGCGGTTTTGTAGGAAAAGAGAACGCAAGTTCGGGAAACAATTGAATACATTGCGGTGAGAGCAGGTGTAAACCACTAGTGGCTCTTGGGTTGCACTCGATTATATATAGCTCATTGTTTGTCTGGATAAAATCGAATGAAACTTGACCATGGTAGCGATGACGGTGTCCAAAAGCAGTCATAAATGCATCTAATCGATCATCAAATACTGGTTGAAATGCACTAGCGGCAGAGCCATTTACGCAGTTTTTGGGTAAATAAGCTTGGTGCGCTCTCATTTGACCATGTTCAAAAATCGCGTAGTTGCAAATAGGTGCTCCGTGGATTTTTTCTTGTTGTACCCAAGGGTGTTGAGTCGACATCGTGAGAGTGGAAATAGACTGACGGGTAATATCTCGTATCACTTCACCGCCGAATCGAGAGTAAACCGGTTTGAGTACTGAGCCAGCATCAATCTCAATGTCATGTTTATCGGTAACCAAACGAGTTTTAGGTAGGGAAATCTTGGGTAAATCTCGAAGTTGGTCAAAGACGGTAAACTTGTTGTGCAGTGAGCGCAGTAATGTCGAATTGGGTAGAAAAAAATGGACTCTCGGACACTGTTGGGCGATGTGTGCCAAATAGTACACTTCTTCACAAGTCGGTATCACCATATCAATGCGCTGCTGAGTTAGTAAATTGAGGATCTGTTGCTGGTAAGTAGGAAACGAAAATCGAGGTGAAGCCGTTTTTACGTAATGCTCAATGCCTCGTAAAAACGCCCCCAGAGGTTGTGCTAATGAATCAGTGAGAACGACATCGTGTCCATGGTTCATACACATTGCTGCCCACTCTAATGCGACGGGGGCTCGGGCGCCAGTGATTAAAATCCGCATGTATTCACCACTCGTCGTTGTTTGTTCATCGGAGTCCAAATCGGAGCGGGGCGATAATTGAATGTGACTGGATCAAGCTTTAGTTGATCAAACAGTTTTACTAGGGCTCGATAAATGCTCGGGTGGTGGTAAACATCCGCCTCGATTTGAATAGCCTGCGCTCCGGTTTGGGTGATTCGGTAATCGACACGATCCTGAATTTCTAAAGTGATGGATCGGTAAATAAGATCAGGCAGCACCGACACTGGTACTTGGCTTGCGTTCAATGTTAGGCAGTCGCCACATCGCCCGGCAATCGCTCCGAGTGGTTCAAATACGCCGTCGTCCTGTTTGCTCTCAATGATATCGTCAAGTTGGTAGCGAATAATTGGCTGAGTTTTGCGACGAAAATCAGTGATTATAGGGCTGTAATGAGTGCGTTCAGCGTTTAGCCAATGTTTTTCAATATAGACAATATCTTGATTCCATCGCATTTGTCCTTGTTGGTCCGTGCACGCAAGAAAACCTTCAGTACATTGATAGACTTCATGCAATTCACTATCGAATTTTTGAGAAATATAGTGACGATCGCTCTCGGTTAGCACCTCTGCTCCAGAAATGATCCGCTTTGGCTGGATCGCTGGCTGACCAAATTGACCACTGAATTGAGCACAGAGTTGAAGGGCTTGAGCGCTACCAACCAAAAGCGTGGGTTGAAACTCATCTAGTTCCTTTATCCACTCTTGGTAAGGTTTGTTTAAATCAGCATAAAAGAATGTAACGGGACCTTTTGCTACGGATTTATACAACGGGCTGTTGGCTCGCAGGGCAAGAGCAATTCGATGTTTTCCCCACAAGCCGGGTAAGAGGCGACCCAAAATGTTGCCTGCCCAGAGTTGCGTTTCTTGTTTATCCGCGAGGAACAATCCACGCATACCAGAGGTGCCCGAAGACAATCCAACAGTTACATTGCCAACTTTTGAAGCTGCGAAATTACGTGATTGTTCTGCCTCTAACGCCTGTTGCATTAATGAGTTTGCATCCAAACCTTTTGTGTTTAACTCAGAAAGATTTTCCATCATGGTTTGCTTATTCATGATTGGGAAATCACAGAGTGACGCTCCTTGAAATGAATGATAATAAGGAGAATGACGACATACCCAATCCAGATGTTGTGTTATCTGTTTTTGTTGCCACTTTTCAACATGTGTTCTTGAGCTAAAAGGGCGGTAGCGTGTACGCCAAAACTCAGAGAGAAAAGTTCTCACACTATCCATCCTTCTGTAATTAACTGCTGGATTGTCGCTTGGCAATGAGAAGGCACAAAGCGCACAAAGTGATGGGTATTCTGGTAGCAATTTCTCAACTCAGAGAGTGTTTGTTTGTAAGCTTGGGTATCATCGCAAAGCATGTTCGCGAGCCAATGTTGATCGATGTTTTCACTCAAGCTCTCGATTAACCAACAGGCATCTGCTAATAAGAACAGCCAACCTTGCTCTCTCTTCGCTAAAAGCCCTACTTGACCAGCAGCATGCCCGGGTAAACTCACCATATAAATTAAGCCGTCTTTGAACATATCTTTACAAAGCAGATCAACGCCTTGGCAATGGGGAAGGATTTCACCAATTGGTATGGAAAAATCATGGTGCATGACCAAGTTGGATTCGAGTTGTTGAGGGAGTAGCGCTTTTAGGTATCCTTTTCTTACGCCTCCCACTCGACCACTCTTAGTTAGGGCGTCCACTCCTTTTTGTTGGCAATGTAGTTGAGAGTGCGCAAACTCAGAGACGGCAGCGATGTGATCGGCATGGAAATGAGAAAGAACCAAGTGTTCAATCTCATGAGGTCCGATTTTCTCTTTTGCTAACTGAGCCACAATTCCGTGCTCTTTTTGATAGTGACATGGGGTTGTCCAAGCATAAAAGCGTTCAGGGAAGGGGCGAGTGGCACGAAAAAAATGCTCGTGATACCCCGTGTCAAACAGAATGTTACCTTGAGTTGGGTGTTGAATTAACGCGACAGCCGCTGGAAACGATCTTGGTTTTAACCCAGAGCCGGGCTTGACGACAAAACCAGGGTGTACGCAGTGCCCAGCCTCAAAGATTTTTATTTTTAGACCAGTCTGCATACTGTTGGATTCCTTCTTGAACTGAAAAAAGTGGTTGGTAATTCAGCTTTTGTTGCGCCTTACTGATATCTAGAGTTTGGTGATAGTTAAATAGCCCTGCGCTGTATGAAGTGAGCTTTGGCTCCGGTTGGTGCGGTAAGCGCATCCGTATTTGCTCACTGAGTTTTAATAACGGCAACACAAAGCGGTATGGGAGTGATGTTAATTTAACGTTTATGTCCAATGCTTCACATAAAGCTCTTAGCACGGTCTCAATCGGCATTGGCTCATTATTGGATATATTGAAGATGTCACCATGTTGAAGTTGTTCCGCTTGAGTACAAGCAAGCATGGCAGCATGGGCAACATTATCGACATAAGTCAGATCAACAACTGGATTTCGCCCGGATGGCAGAAGTAGTGTGTCGTTTTTTATCGCTTTAAGTACCCTTGGGATAATCGCGCGATCGTTCGGACCGAAAATACCACGAGGTCTTAAAATGATCGTTTTGCTGTGCCCTTGTATGGCTTCAAGTTCAGATAAGTATTTAGTGTGCGCGTAATCATTACACCAACGCGAAGCAATATCGTCTGTTTCTCGGATGTTCCACCTGTCTTTGTGGTCAAAATAGACGCTGGTGGAGGAGATATGGATAAAACGTGGTACCTGATGTGCATTCGCTGCGCAGATAAGGTTTTTTGTGGCATCTACATTGGATTGATAAAATGCTTCCCACTTACCCCAAGGGCTTGAGAGTGCAGCGCAATGGATGATCCCATCCATACCTTGGCATACTTCATGAACCGCTGATTTATCCTCTAAATTGATTAAATGCGGTGTGACATTGAGTTGGTCTGTGAGTTGTTTTGCGATGACAGTATTTCGCGCAGTAAAGTGCAGTTCATGTTGCTGGTGAAACATTCGTAGAATCGCACTGCCCAGCATACCACTGCCACCTGTGACTAATATTCTCATAATTTAAGTACGCCCATCCCCAACGAGAGCCCAGCAGCAGTGCCCGCCAATAACACATGTTTCCCTTGTGTGCCTGGTTGGTTGCGTAGCCAGTGCAAATTTATCGGCAGTGACGCAGCGACTTGGTTACCCAAAGTAGAAAAGTGATTAACGGTTTTCTCTTTCGGTAAACCGACGAGTGAGGGTAACTTCTTTAAACCGTGAGCACTCGCTTGGTGTGGAAGAAAGTAGTCAATATCGCGAAGAGTGACTGGAGAGGAGCCAAAGCCTTTTTCAAGAAACGCTGGCAAAGTTTTGCGCACATGTTTAAACAGTGCTTTGCCTTCCATCTCAAATTGGCAGTTTTTCAAATAGGCTTGATGCTTTGAAGTATGGGGGTTGATATGACTGCCTCCTCCCTTAATTTGACAGAATGAATACCCAGCGTGATGCGTTTCAAAGTGGCTTGTGATCAGCCCTTCATTCTCTGTTTGCTCTAGTAAAAACGCTGCTGCACCATCGGCAAATAAGGTCGCAACTTCAGGTTTGAGTGTGAAGCTGCGATTCAGTGTGATGCCCGTAGCGAGCTCACTGGTGACAATAATAATACGTTGGTAGCGTTTTGCTATGAAAAGGTTCTGAGCAAGATTGAGAGCTGAGAGAAAAGACAAACAGGTACTGTTTAAATCAAAACTTTCTAGCGATGTCGGGGCGTCTAATGCAGCTAAAACTGCTGAAGCATCATAAGGTAAAGCCTGATGATGTGTGCCACTGGCATAAATAAGGAGGTCAACAGAACTTAGCGAGTGTGTGTTGCCGAGACATTGCATTATCGCTTGCATTGCCATATATACAGCAGTTTCTTTCGTGCTGGCTACATGACGATATTCAACATCAAATTTGTTTCGACAAGTCCCTGAGGGTAATTTTAGGAAGCGATCCATCTCCCGATCTGACCATTGATTGACTGGCAGATAGCTTCCACTGGAAAGGATATTAAAGCCCATTATTTTCTACAAAGTTATTAAAAACGCCGTTCAAAATAATTTAAGTTGCATATTGGGTCTATATCGAAAAGGTTAAAAAATAAGTGAGACAATGCGAATGGGAGCGATAACACGCTTTGTTTGCAAGACTGAGTACAAAATATTCACTAATGAGCCAGGTGTTGATCAACTGGCTCAATTTAAAAGGTGAGAGTTTTACTTCTTAAATTTGGCTAAAATACGATCCAAATGGTTAGCAAACTCTCTGCGTTCAGTTTGAGATAGAGCCGCAGGACCGCCTGTTTGAATACCGCTTGAGCGCATGGTGTCCATGAAATCACGAATGTTCAAACGCGCTTTGATGGTGTCTTTAGTATATAACTCGCCTCGTGAACTTAATGCTTGAGCTCCTTTGCTGATCACTTCGTCTGCCAATGGAATATCAGAGGTAATCACTAAGTCATTGGCTTCTACACGACGAACGATTTCATTGTCGGCAATATCAAAGCCCGCCGGTACTTGCAAAGAGTGAATATTGGCACGCTTGGGTACTGGCACTACATGGTTTGCCACAAATGTACATTCAACACCAGTACGTTCAGCCGCGCGTACGATTGTTTCGCGAATAACTTTCGGACAGGCATCCGCATCTACCCATAATTTCATGACGTTTTCTCACTCAATTTCGCTTCGAGTTCTTCAACACGAGCAGTCAATTTGGCTACTGTCTCTTCAAGTGCAGCAATGCGATTCTCTTCTTTTGGTTTTTGGACCGCGACTTCAACTTTCGGAATGCGGTTTGCGCTCTTCCAACTTTTAATAGTCGCAATCAGTGCTGGCATAGGCACAGGTGTTTTCATGCGAGCTTTTACCAGAGCCACAGTGGGTTCTTTACCCTGCTGTTGCAGTTGCTCCATCACGGCTTCCAGCTCTTTAGTGACGTCTTGAGTTAACATAATTTATCCATACTAAAATGACTTCTATCATCATACTTTGCACGGTCGATTTTAGCGAATAGCAATTTCGGCAGAGCCTTGTGCGAGATCTCTCACAGTGGTTGTGAGAGAAAACGATTTCGTCATCAGTTAAACAGAAAATATTTAAGCTAAGCTATTGAAAAGTTTGGTTTTAACATGTTTTTAACTAAGTTTTTTGCCAAAAGATTTTCTAGGGTAGATTGTGATTTAAAGGGAAAAGCGTAAATTAAACCTTGTCGGCAGGAAGCAGACATGGAACAGGAAAGCACCAAGGATTTGGTTATCGTCAGGAAGACGATTTGGTTATTCAGGATGAATGATCAAGCAAGGAGCGTAGGACATTGTAAGGACACAATCATCAATAGGATGTTGATGACTAAGGATAGACAATGGACCCCTCATAGGATTGAGGTAGGGACAGCATCAGGATGATGCAAGGGACACCGCTCAAGGAACAAGTGATGTGCGCTAACGGGGAATGTTAGCTATCAGGATGATAAGGACACCGCTAGGACGGCGACGTAAGGACTACGCTGACGGAATCAGCCACTATTATGGATGATGCATGGAGCACTAATTAGTAGCCGGACTGCTGCGAGTAAGACTATGACCCCGATACGCTTGTGTCGGGGTCTTTCTTATTTAAGCCCTTTCATATTTTGGGATGACTGAAAGTGGCAATATCACATTATTTATAAATTCCTCATAACACTGAATAAAAAACAATCCAGATCAATATCCTTTCCAATCAGTTGGTTTAACTTTCGGCTTCTCAAAAAGGCGTTATGTGCCGCATAATATGTTCAAAGCTATTGAACTTTTGTTATGTGGATAAATTAAGTTTGCTGTAATCAAGGAACAGATGTGACCATAGTAACCAGAAGAATGCTTCTTCTACCCTACAATGAGTCGTTGCAACTAGAGTTCGTGATGTTGAATTGCTGTGCTAAAAATCGCGCAGAGATGAATGGACCTCATACGGTGTCTTCTGCCAAACAACTGTTTGAGAAGATTCTGGATGATGAGAATGTCCACAGTATGGCGGTGCTTGAAAGTACCAGCCGTGATTATATGGGACACGTGTTCATTTCAAACCTAGATCATGAACCTGAGCTAGGGTTTATCTTTGATAAAGCTTATTGGGGTAAAGGGTTAGCGACAGAAGCGCTAAAGGCGTTTTTCCCGAAAGCATGCCGTGAGCTTGGGCTACACAAAGTCAAAGCAAATGTGAATAGCCATCACAAAGCATCCATGGCAGTACTGGAAAAACTAGGATTTATAAAGACGAGAGAGAGCAAGGACCTTTACGGTCCTTACTTTGAAATGGAATTTACAAGCGATGTGGCGGTAGGTGAAAGTTCAGCGGCCTAAACCCGATCATCGTCAATTCACCTTGGTAGCAATCATCACCAAGAGATGAAAACTCAAATTGATACACTGTATGCCAACGCCAGATTCCGTCTGGCGTTTTCAGTTTATGGGCACCAAAAGCGATACTTACCAGTTGAAGATCTAACTGCTCACATTTACGCGTAATCGCCGCTTTTGCCAACTCTGATTGACGTCGTTGTTGCCAAAACAAAAAGCAGAAAAAGCACAGTCCTAAAATGGCCAATAGGTCACCGATCATCTCTAATCCTTCATTATCCCTTTGTTGCTTGCTGCAGTTTCACCAATGCAGTCGCTAGCTCTTCCGATGGGCTAGAGTGCAGCAAAGGCAGCAATACCATTCTTAGCTCTGGCAGCATAACTAAATCGGCAAATAGCTGATTAAATAAAGCCTGATTACCAGTTTGTGCGAGGCGCAATAAAAATTGTTCAGCAATGCTAGCATCAGCCAGTAGGTGCCACGTACGACCTGCAATACCGATTAGTACTTCTTGGTGGCTTAAGCGTGGGCTTTGTAAAATTGCCTTCAAGATTGGCAAGGAAATCTCGGTTGGTGCGCCTGCTAGAGAGCGGATTAAAGCTGAGAGTAAGAACAGATCGGGCTCGTTACTTTCGATCTCTTGCTGCGCTTTCTCTGCAATGCGCTCAGCCAAACGTTCTTGCAAATCAACATGCTCTAACGCACCAAGTAGGGCGTATAGTGGTTCATTGGGTAAGTAGTTAAGGGCTTTACGCAAAGTCACGGCATTTTGCTCTTTACCCAGACGAGCTGCCATATCAGTAATACCTTGCAGACCAACTGTTTGCCAGTTTTCCCAGCCTAAACCGCCCGTAAAGTAGTGCTGAGTATGCTCGTAGTATTGGCTGGTGGGTAAGTCCAAGTTTGCGCGAACTTGGCTATGGAAGACTGCCATCTTTTCTTCTGCGGGTTTGAAGGTGTATGGGTTGTTAGAGAGCTTTTGTTGCTGCTCTTCTGTCATTTCTTCACTTAGGCGAGTACCCATCGCTTCTACGACGTATTTAATGAAGTTGCCAATATCCGCTTGCTTTAGCAGACCTCGCTCATCCAGCTCGAACTTTAAGAACCAAATCCAAGGTTGCTTTTGCTCATTCCAGTATGCGATCGCCAAGTGTGCTTTTCGCTGCATTGGGAATGGGTATGGGCATTGACCTTTTTCCACGTCAGCAAATACTTGTGGCTCGATGGTCTTGATACGACGACCAAGGTCGAAGATTTGATACTCACACTGACTGTTGCTTAGCAACTGAGTGAGGGTTTGAATGTTTTCCATTAAATACGACATCCTAATGTTCTTTTCACAAGAAATGGTATCATTCTTGGCTAATTCAAGGTTCGAGACGGAATTAATGGCAACAAACACCCAATTGGTCGACTTACTTCAACAACTTGAGGCACAACTGCAGCATCATGAGTTGTGGCAACAAACTATGCCCTCTGCAGACGCGCTACAGAGTACAGAACCTTTCGCGATTGACACGCTGCATCCACATGAGTGGTTACAATGGATCTTTATTGCCCGTATGCGTGCGTTAGTTGAAGACAATCAACCTTTACCTCGAGGCTTTTCTATCGAGCCGTATTTTGCAGAAGTATGGAAACAAGAGCCGCATTACGCCGAGCTACTGGTAACCATTCGAACCATCGACGAACTATGTAAGTAACCTCAATGTCAGAACAAGAAATATCACCATCGGTTGAGCCAGTGGTACTAGAGATCGTTTATCAGGACGAGTATTTTGTCGCGGTTAATAAACCTGCGGGTATGTTGGTACACCGAAGTTGGTTGGATAAGCACGAAACTCAGTTCGTGATGCAAACATTGCGCGATCAAATTGGTCAGCATGTTTTTCCATTGCACCGGTTGGACCGCCCAACTTCAGGTGTACTGGTTTTTGCTTTATCCAGTGAAGTCGCATCGCAAGTGATGCCTATGTTTGCTGAGCATAAAATGGAGAAAACCTATCATGCAATTGTTCGAGGCTGGATTGAAGAAGAAGGTGTTCTTGATTACGCCTTGAAAGTTGAGCTGGATAAGATCGCTGATAAGTTCGCTTCACAAGAGAAAGAAGCGCAAGACGCCGTAACGGCATACAAACCGTTAGCGAAAGTGGAAGTGCCATACTCTACGGGTAAGTTTCCAACTACACGCTACTGTTTGATGGAGATGAAGCCAAAGACAGGGCGTAAGCATCAATTGCGTCGCCACATGGCGCACCTGCGTCATCCAATTGTTGGGGATACGACGCATGGTGACGGTAAACACAACAAACTTTATCGCACGGAATTTGATTCCCATCGCTTATTGTTGCATGCATCAGCGCTGCGCTTTGTGCATCCGTTCACTGATGAAGAAATCGTGATGAAAGCCAATATCGATGAGACTTGGCAGCAGTTGTTTGCTCGATTTGCATGGGATGAATCGTTGGTAAGATAAACGGCTATCTTTATTAAGTCGAAAGATAGGAGGGGTGGTATATACCCAAGTAACCTCAAGATGCTAGGTTCAGCGAGACTGACTTGGTTTGTAGACGCGGCGGCGATTTAAAGGTTTAGTGGGTCTAAATCAAGAATCGGCAACAAAGTATACAAGCCAAGGCAGCTCGCCCTTTGGGAGCGTGTCATTGACCCGATTGCTGCGTCAAACAACTTGGAAAGAGCTGGCTATTACACTGCATTGTTTTCCTTGCTCTCGAATCAATGACAACACTCTGAATCCTGTATCTTGAAGTCACTTGGGTATATGTATCACCCCCTTTTTTATTCTTGAGGAATTGAGCGGACTACTTGAGTTTTTCCAGATCCGCTTCGATCTCGGCGATCTTGCTTGAAACCACCTTTTCTAGATGACGAAGATCAGAAAGTATCTTCTCTTTCACATCCACTTCAGCCACTTTCACAGGCTTGGTTATCTTGTTCAGCTCATCGATCACAAGCGTCAGGTTGCGGTTGATCTCCGTGACCTCTTTGTACTTGTGACTGCCACTGTCGACCAGTACATTTTTAACTTGGCGCGGGTATTTGAACTTAACACTTTTCGCGAAGAACTCGCCTTTCTGTTTGTGAAAGTAGATCTTTAGGACGTCTTTGTGTGCTTCTTGTCGCAGGGAGTAACGTTCAATCTGTTTCGGGTCATGGATGCCCAAACCAGTGAGGTGTGGATACATAGGCTACCTCTATCTAATAACTAGAATTAGTTTCCGTATAACTGTAGCAGCCCATTAATGAGCTAGATAGCTGATATTTAGCCAAATTGCTCAACTTGTGGGCAAGATCGCTATCGTTCTTGCCCACGTTAGTTATTGATGAAAGGAAGGTTTCTCTTAAGCTGAGACTGGCTCAGACAAGTTCTCAATCAACTTCTCACGCAGTTCTGCTTGCTGTTCCTCGCTTAGCCTACCACCCGCTTCACTGGTTAGAATGAACAAGTCTTCTGCTCGTTCACCAATGGTGGTAATTTTCGCAGCGTGGAGGTTAATTCCCAAGTCAGCAAATGTACGACCAACTTTGGCCAGAAGCCCCGGAGTATCTAGAGCGACAAACTCCATCAAAGTGCGTTTCTTACTCTTGGTTGGCAAGAAGTCGACTTTGGTTTTTACATTAAAATGCTGAAGTTTATTCGGTGTGCGACGTGTTTTGATCTTGGTTGGGCGACCATCTTCCAATACATGAGTAATGTGCTTAGTAACGGCTCCGTGGCGACCTTCTTCAATCGCTTTGCCATGTTGGTCAAGTACCATAAAAGTATCGAGTACATAGCCATCTTTACTGGTCATGATTTGTGCGTCGTGCACGTTGAAGTTACGACGGTCTAACTCAGCAACAACGGTAGCAAACAACGCGGGCTGGTCAGGGCTGTAAAC
Organism: Vibrio sp. Y29_XK_CS5; assembly: GCF_024181835.1. Lineage (NCBI taxonomy): Bacteria > Pseudomonadati > Pseudomonadota > Gammaproteobacteria > Vibrionales > Vibrionaceae > Vibrio > Vibrio sp. Y29_XK_CS5. The sequence continues at coordinate 35,593 of NZ_JAMZAM010000006.1, read as the reverse complement.
GAATACTTCGGTACCACCTCGTGTCGCTTTTTTACTGATAAGTACCAGTGGCTTTGCTGGGTCTTCCATACGCAGCAAATTCTCGCAATGCCACGCAATTTGCTTATGGGTGTGACGCAAGAAGTAATCAGCTTTAAAGCGCTGCCACAGCACCTCAATTTCTCGTGCCGAGAAGCCCTCTTTACGTAGTAGGGCAGACGCCATTTGTTGATTATGGCGAATACGTTCACGCACATCGACGGGATTTTCTAAGCCGCGACGCAGTGCACGTTGGGTGGAATAGAACAATTCCGCTAGCAAGGTGCGTTTCCAACTATTCCAAAGCTCTGGGTTAGTTGCGCAGATATCGGCTACTGTTAGACAGACAAGATACTCAAGGTACTCTTCATCACGTACTTGCTTGGCGAATTCTGTGATCACATCTGGATCGTAAATATCACGGCGTTGTGCAGTCACCGACATTAATAGGTGATGCCTTACCAGCCAGCTTACTAATTTCGCCTCTGGTTTAGACAAGCCGTGTTCAATACAGAAGTCGTACGCTTCACCTTCGCCTATCACCGAATGGTCACCACCTCTGCCTTTGCCAATATCATGGAAAATCGCGGCTAGGATAAGCAGCTCTTTCTTTTGAATGCGAGGGTAAACCTCACAGCAAATCGGATGCTTACTGTGGTTCTCTGCGTAGCTGAAGGTATTAATGTGTTTGAGCAGGCGAATACTGTGCTCATCTACGGTATACACATGGAATAGGTCGAACTGCATCTGACCGACAATTTGGCTCCATTGTGGAAGGTATGCCGCGAGGACACCAAGCTTGTGCATCAGACTGAACGCTTTATGTAGGGCGTTCGGGTGGCGACACAATGCCATAAACTTTTCACGCGCTTCTGGCATGGTGTGTAAGAATTTGTTCAATCGACGACGCGCAGTACGCAACTGACGCAATGTTGGTGGGCTAACCCCTTCGATGCTTGAATCATTGGCAATATGCAGAAACATATCCAGAATCGTCTCTGGGCGAGCTTGGAACAAAGCGGGCTTACGTGCCTCAATTAGGGCGCCACGACGTTGGAAGTCTTCATCAATGATTTCTGCATCTTCTGTTGCACCACCATTGATGATGGCTTGATCGAACAGTTTGAGTAGCATCTTATTGAGCTCTGCCACACGTCGAAGGGTACGGTAGAACTCTTTCATCATCATTTCGACGCCGCGATTACCTTCACCCACATAGCCAAGGTGCTCCGCGACCTGCGCTTGGTGGGCAAAGGTTAAACGGTTGTCGTAACGTCGTAGTTCAATATGCAGCGCAAAACGCACGCGCCACAGGAAATCCTGACATTCAACCAACTCACGGTATTCGGCATCGGTTAAGAATCCGTAGCGGCTCATCTCCAACAATGAAGTCGCGCCGAAGTGACGGCGTGCCACCCAACTTAATGTATGAATGTCACGTAGACCACCTGGTGTGGATTTGATGTCTGGTTCAAGATTGTAGGTCGTGTCATGGTACCGAGCATGGCGTTCGCGCTGTTCTTGAATTTTGGCTCGATAAAAGGTCTCGCTTGGCCAGAAAGAATCAGATAGCACCACTTTCTTCAGCGCCTGGAAGGTGTCTTCACTGCCACAGAGCAAACGAGCTTCTTGTAAATTGGTGGCGACAGTTAAATCTGAACGCCCAATTTCAGCACACTCCTCGACAGTACGAACCGCATGACCTACTTCAAGGCGTAAATCCCACAGTAGCGTAATGAACTCACTGATTTTGGCTTCCAGTGCATTAGGCAGTTTGTTGTTCGACAGAATCAAAATATCGATGTCGGAAAGGGGGTGCAATTCACCACGACCATAACCACCTACCGCGACCAGAGAAATATTATGGATGTCTTTAAAACCAAAGTGTTGCCACAAACGATTGAGGAGTAAGTCCATGTACTCGGCTCGTGACAAAACAAGGTTGGTCACAGGGTGGTGCTGTAGAAATTCTTCTTTTTGGTATGAACTGAATTTTTCAAGTTCTTGCTTAAGTTCTCCGATATTGATTTGTTCATCGGTAAACGTAAGAGGAGACTGAAGGGTCATATTTGCTATCCGTGCAAGCTAAACTATTAGCAATCTAACAAATTTGAAGCAGATAAAAAATATCCCCGCATGAGCGGGGATAGGGAAAGTGATGGGCGATTACACGTTTTTCATCATACGTGGAATGGTATCGTCGCTACGAAGTGTAAGCACTTCACAACCTTCTTTAGTTACCACGATAGTGTGTTCCCACTGCGCTGAGTTTTTACCGTCGCCGGTGTAAACTGTCCAATCGTCTTGCGCGTCAACAGTACAGCCAAATTTACCCGCGTTGATCATTGGTTCAATCGTAAAGCACATGCCTTCTTTTAGTACACGGCGGTCTTTGTTTTTGTAGTGAACCACTTGTGGCTCTTCGTGGAACTCATCACCGATGCCGTGACCACAGAAGTCCTTAACAATAGAGAACTTGTTACGTGGGTTGTTCTTGTTGTTTTCTTTAATGTACTTCTCGATTGCAGTACCGATGTCACCAACAGTTGCACCAGGCTTAACTTGACGCATACCGATGTAAAGTGACTCTTGTGCAACCATACATAGACGCTTGTTTGCTGGTGAAACATCACCAACTAGGAACATCTTAGACGTATCACCGTGGTAGCCTTGTGGACGAACGCTTAGGTCTGCGTTTTCATCGTTTGGAACAATCACTGTGATATCAACGTTGATGATGTCACCGTCTTTTAGGACCGCAGGTTTCATTTGACCGTTAGCACCCTTTTCATCTTGGGTTGCCGGTATACCGTGACAAACGATGTGGTTGATCGACGTACAGATTGATTTAGGGAATCCATGGTAATCAAGCGGTGCAGAGTAAGCGCCTCTCTCTAGAGCGTAATCGTGACAGATTTGGTTTAGCTCTTCTGTTGTCACACCTGCTTTGATGTGCGGTTCGATCATTTCTAGAACTTCTGCGGCTAGCTTGCCCGCAATGCGCATGCGTTCGATTTCTTCAGCAGTTTTAATCTTGATTGACATTGGCTTTCTCTACTTATTCGTAAGCACGCAAACGTGCGAATGCGCGCATTCTATCAGATATCGAGTGGCTAACCCAAGCCAGTTAAGAATATGAGTCATTCTTACTTGTAGTTTAGTTATGTAATTAAAGAGAGAGTAGGGGTGAGTGTGATAGGTAAATTAGAATGGTAAGAAATAATTTTTACTAGCCATGTTGGGCTAAAATATGGTATAAAGCGCGCCGGAATCGAGGACTGTTCTCTTTACTTTTCGTTAGAGAAGTGGCGAAGCAGGCTTCTTCCGATTAACTTTTTATCTTTAAATCACACACATTCCGTCACATGTTCCGGGGTGCTGAGCAGAAGCTTGGTCGGAATTATGGGGGATGTGGAGGCCTAACCCCATAGAGGATTTTAAAATGGCAACTGTATCAATGCGCGATATGCTGAAAGCTGGTGTTCACTTCGGTCACCAAACTCGTTACTGGAACCCAAAAATGAAGCCATTCATCTTTGGTGCTCGTAACCGCGTTCACATCATCAACCTAGAAAAAACTGTACCAATGTTCAATGAAGCTCTAGCTGAGCTTGCTAAAATTGGCGAGAAAAAAGGTAAAGTTCTTTTCGTAGGTACTAAGCGCGCTGCATCTGAAGCTGTTAAAGAAGCTGCAATCGCAAGCAACCAATACTACGTAAACAACCGTTGGTTGGGCGGCATGCTAACGAACTACAAAACAGTTCGTCAGTCTATCAAGCGTCTAAAAGATTTCGAAGCACAGTCTCAAGACGGTACTTTCGACAAGCTAACTAAGAAAGAAGCTCTAATGCGCACTCGTGAAATGGAGAAGCTAGAGAAATCTCTTGGTGGTATCAAAGATATGGGCGGTCTACCAGACGCTCTATTCGTAATCGACGCTGATCACGAGCACATTGCAATTAAAGAAGCTAACAACCTAGGTATTCCAGTATACGCTGTGGTAGATACTAACTCTAACCCAGACGGCGTTGACTACATCATCCCAGGTAACGACGACGCGATCCGCGCAGTGCAACTATACCTAAACGCTGCTGCATCTGCAGTAACTGAAGGTCGCAACAAAGACGTTGCAGCAGTTGCTGAAAAAGACGGTTTCGTAGAAGCTGAATAATAGCGGCTCTGTGTCACACTTAGTCTATGTGAAACCTTGTTGTAGCATAGACTGAGTTATAGTTAGCAATGGGGGCCGACAATGTAGGCCCCTGTTTTTTACCTTATTTCGAATCAAACGAGGAATAGAGAATGGCAACTGTAACTGCTGCTCTAGTTAAAGAACTTCGCGAGCGCACTGGCGCTGGCATGATGGAATGTAAGAAAGCGCTTGTAGAAGCAAACGCTGACATCGAACTAGCAATTGAAAACATGCGTAAATCAGGCGCAGCGAAAGCAGCTAAAAAAGCTGGTAACGTTGCAGCTGAAGGCGCAATCATCATCAAAGAAGAAAACGGCGTTGCTGTTCTTCTTGAAGTTAACTGCCAAACTGACTTCGTTGCTAAAGACGGTAACTTCACTGCATTCGCAGACAAAGTAGCACTTGACGCTCTAGCGACTAAAGCTACTGCTGAAGAGCTAGTTGCTAAGTTCGAAGAAGAGCGCGTAGCTCTAGTTGCTAAAATCGGCGAAAACATCAACATCCGTCGCGTTGCATACGTAGAAGGTACTGCTATCGCTTCTTACCGTCACGGTGAGAAAATCGGTGTTGTTGTTGCTGGTGAAGGCGACGCAGAAACTCTTAAGCACGTTGCAATGCACGTTGCTGCTTCTAAGCCAGAGTTCGTTAACCCAGAAGACGTTCCAGCTGACGTAGTTGCTAAAGAGAAAGAAGTTCAAGTTGAAATCGCTATGAACGAAGGCAAGCCACAAGAGATCGCTGAGAAGATGGTTATCGGCCGCATGAAGAAATTCACTGGCGAAATCTCTCTAACTGGTCAAGCTTTCATCATGGAACCTAAGAAATCTGTTGGCGAAATGCTAAAAGAGAAAGGTGCATCAGTATCGACTTTCGTTCGTCTAGAAGTAGGTGAAGGTATCGAGAAAGCGGCTGAAATGAGCTTCGCTGAAGAAGTAGCACTAGCTCAAAAAGGTTAATCCTTAGAGATTTGTGCAAAGATTAGACCGTGGCCTTGGCTGCGGTCTTTTTACGAAAAGAGCGGCAAAAAATTAGCCGTGATGAATAGTCATCAGCAAACTTGTGTCTATTCATGACTGTTAATCGACAACTCTCTTTTGGAAGGTAAACTCCATGACTACGAACCCTAAACCAGCATATCAACGTATTCTATTAAAACTGAGTGGTGAAGCTCTTCAAGGCGAAGAAGGTTTCGGTATTGACCCAGCGGTTCTTGACCGTATGGCTCAAGAGGTTAAAGAGCTGGTTGAACTGGGTGTTCAAGTTGGTGTGGTAATCGGTGGTGGTAACCTGTTCCGTGGCGCTGGTCTTGCGGAAGCTGGTATGAACCGCGTAGTAGGCGACCACATGGGTATGCTTGCAACGGTAATGAACGGTTTGGCAATGCGTGACGCACTTCACCGTGCATACGTAAACGCTCGTGTAATGTCTGCAATTCCTCTAAAAGGTGTGTGTGACGACTACAATTGGGCAGACGCTATCCGCGAACTTCGTCAAGGCCGAGTGGTAATCTTCTCTGCAGGTACTGGTAACCCATTCTTCACAACAGATTCAGCGGCGTGTCTACGTGGTATCGAAATTGAAGCTGACGTAGTTCTAAAAGCAACGAAAGTTGATGGCGTATTTACTGCAGACCCAGTAGCAAACCCAGACGCAGAGCTGTATGATAAGCTATCTTACGCAGAAGTTCTGGATAAAGAGCTGAAAGTAATGGACTTGGCAGCGTTCACTCTAGCTCGTGACCACAAAATGCCAATCCGTGTATTTAACATGAACAAGCCAGGCGCACTACGTCGCGTGGTTATGGGTGAAGCTGAAGGCACGCTGATCAACGCTGACGCATAATCCTAAACGCCATCCACGCTAGGTTGGATGGCGTTTCGCTTTGCTCAACCCTTTTAGGCTTTCTTCAGGAAAGATGACATTTTTAAGGTGAAACCGTGATTAACGAAATCAATAAAGACGCGCAAGAGCGCATGGACAAAAGCGTTGAAGCGCTAAAGAACAACCTTTCTAAAGTTCGTACTGGCCGCGCGCACCCAAGCCTACTATCTGGTATCTCTGTAGAGTACTACGGTGCTGCTACTCCTCTTAACCAAGTAGCAAACGTTGTTGCTGAAGACGCTCGTACTCTAGCAATCACAGTTTTCGACAAAGAGCTTACTCAAAAAGTTGAGAAAGCAATCATGATGTCAGATCTTGGTCTAAACCCAATGTCTGCCGGCACAATCATCCGTGTTCCACTTCCACCGCTAACAGAAGAGCGTCGTAAAGACCTAGTTAAGATCGTTCGTGGTGAAGCTGAAGGCGCACGTGTTGCAGTTCGTAACATCCGTCGTGACGCAAACAGCGACCTAAAAGGTCTTCTAAAAGATAAAGAAATCTCTGAAGACGAAGATCGCAAAGCACAAGACGAGATCCAAAAACTGACAGACGTTGCAGTTAAGAAGATCGACGAAGTTCTTGCTGCAAAAGAAAAAGAGTTGATGGAAGTTTAATACTCCCACCCACATCACTGTTGGAAAACGCTGTGCTCACAGTGCAGCGTTTTTTTGTGTTAGTCTATCCAACTGATGGAACTCAATTAACTCCCTATGCAAAATTCTCAAGCCTTCTCTGATTCCCTCCCTAAGCATATTGCCATCATCATGGACGGTAATGGTCGTTGGGCTAAGTCCAAAGGAAAACCTCGCGTATTCGGTCATAAAAAAGGCGTTAGTGCCGTTCGTAAGACCGTTGCAGCCGCTTCTAAACTCGGCATTAAAGCCATGACCTTATTCGCTTTTAGCAGCGAAAATTGGCGTAGACCTGAAGAAGAGGTGGGGCTACTGATGGAGCTGTTCATTTCTGTTTTATCGAGCGAAGTAAAAAAGCTGCATAAAAACAATTTACGCTTGCGCGTTATTGGCGATACCAGCCGTTTTAGCGAGCGCTTACAAGGTAAAATTGTCGAAGCAGAAGCACTGACGGCGAACAACACGGGGATGGTGATCAACATTGCTGCTAACTATGGCGGTAAATGGGACATCACAGAGGCGGCAAAAACGTTAGCGCTCAAAGCTCGCAACGGTGAGATCCGTGTAGAGGATATCAACGAGCAGTTAATTTCCCAGCATTTGACGATGTCAGACTTACCTGAAGTGGATCTATTGATTCGTACGAGTGGTGAGTGCCGCATCAGTAACTTTATGCTGTGGCAAATGGCGTATGCAGAAATGTACTTTACTCCCGAGTACTGGCCAGAGTTTGACGAAGACAGCTTAGTAGAGGCTGTGACTTGGTTTATTAACCGAGAGCGTCGTTTTGGTTGTACTGGTGAACAAGTAAAGGCATTAATGGCTGCTCAATAAGGACTAGTTAGTTTGAAACAGAGAATAATAACAGCACTAATTTTAGCTCCCCTGGTTATTTTAGGTATTTTTAAATTACCCCTAATTGGCTTCATTATCGCTTTGACTGCGGTAACGCTATTAGGCTTTTGGGAGTGGACCCAGTTTACAGAAAGCAATTCACGTATTGCTGCGCTTGTTCCGGCAGCCGTTGTAACCGGACTAAGTTTTCTATTCATTTCGCCAGACGCAACCAGCTTAAATCAACTAGCAATGCCACACTACGCAGTATTATCGCTTGGCTTTGCATGGTGGATTATCGCAAGTGGGATGGCAATCACTTACCCTAAAACCACCAATTTATGGCAAGGTAGCAAAGCCCTTCGTCATGTATTCGGTTTTCTAACATTGATCCCTTTTCTTTGGAGTGTGATCATTCTTAGAGCTTCTGATATTTCAGTAGATCCATACCACGGCGCAAAACTTGTGCTGTACGTTTGCTTCTTGGTATGGGCTGCAGACAGCGGCGCTTACTTTGCTGGTAAAAGCATGGGTAAACGCAAAATGGCGCCTCATGTGAGCCCAAATAAGACAATTGAAGGTTTGGTTGGCGGCATCATCGCAGCACTAGTTGTCGGATGGTTATTCGCAGGTTGGTTCGATATCCAATTCACCAGCCCACTTCATATGGTGATGATTACTCTGATTACTGTTGTGATATCTGTTCTTGGTGACTTAGTTGAAAGCATGTTCAAACGTGTTTCAGGTATCAAGGACAGCAGCAACATCATTCCGGGACACGGTGGCATTCTTGACCGTATCGACAGCCTAACTGCTGCATTCCCAGTATTTGCTCTTCTTTACTACGTATTCTAATTTATCGGGAGCGGCATCGTCGCTCCTGAATTTTTCTAACGGTCTTACATCATGCAAAAGTTAACGATTCTTGGTGCAACAGGCTCAATTGGTGCAAGCACACTAAAAGTGGTTGAACAAAACCCTGAGCTGTTTTCTATCGTCGCATTAGCGGCAAGCACGAACGTTGAAAAGATGGTCGCACTTTGTCGTAAATGGCAACCTAAGTACGCGGTAATGGCGGATAAAGCGGCGGCTGTAGCTCTACAAAGTGAGCTAGCTTCAGTTTCTCCAAGCACAGAAGTGTTAGGTGGTATTGATGCGCTTTGCCATGTGTCTGCGTTAGAGGAAGTGGATAGCGTAATGGCAGCAATCGTCGGTGCCGCAGGCCTGTTGCCAACGATGGCAGCGGTAAAAGCGGGCAAGCGAGTGCTGTTAGCGAACAAAGAAGCGCTAGTGATGTCAGGTCAACTGTTTATTGATGCGGTTGCAGAACATGGTGCAGAGCTGCTTCCCGTCGACAGTGAACACAACGCTATTTTCCAATGTCTTCCGCAACAAGTTCAAACCAACTTGGGTCGTTGCAATCTTGAAGAGCATGGTATTTCTTCGATTCTTCTTACCGGATCAGGCGGTCCATTCCGCTATACCGATATTGCAGAGTTAGAAAACGTAACCCCAGCGCAAGCTATTGCTCATCCGAACTGGTCAATGGGACCAAAAATCTCGGTTGATTCTGCAACCATGATGAACAAAGGTCTAGAATACATTGAAGCGAAATGGTTATTTAATGCCGCTCGTGAGCAGTTAAAAGTGATCATTCACCCTCAGTCGGTGATTCATTCTATGGTGCAATATCGTGATGGCTCTGTGTTAGCGCAAATGGGGGAGCCTGACATGGCAACACCAATCGCATTGACAATGTCTTACCCATCGCGTGTGGATGCTGGGGTGAAACCTCTCGATTTTACTCAAGTTGGAGAATTAACTTTCCTTCAGCCTGATTTTGCTCGTTACCCTTGTTTAAAGCTAGCAATTGATGCTTGTTACGAAGGGCAACATGCAACAACGGCATTGAATGCAGCGAACGAAGTTGCTGTTGATGCCTTCTTAAATAACCGCCTTGGTTTCACAGATATCGCTCGCATCAATGAATCAGTTTTGAACAAAATCACTGCAAGCCATACAACTGAGAATGTGAATAGCTTGGAAAGCTTGATAGAGCTAGATAGAATGTCACGAACTATCGCCTTAGACTTTTTACGCGAGCGTAGCTAATGACTGGTATCTTGTGGAATTTGGTTTCTTTTATCGTTGCATTGGGCATTTTAGTTGCCGTGCACGAGTATGGTCACTTTTGGGTCGCGCGTCGTTGTGGTGTAAAAGTTGAAAAGTTTTCCATCGGTTTTGGCAAGTCTATCTGGAGCAAGGTAGGCAAAGATGGAACAGAATACAGCATCTCTATGATCCCTCTGGGTGGCTACGTCAAAATGGTGGATAGCCGTGTTGATGAAGTCCCAGAGCATGAAAAGCACTTAGCTTTCGACCAAAAGCCTTTGTGGAAACGCACGTCCATCGTGGCGGCAGGTCCTATTTTTAACTTCCTTTTTGCCATTGTGGCTTACTGGCTGGTTTTCCTGATCGGTGTTCCAGCGGTTAAACCCGTAATTGGTGAAGTTACGCCCAATTCAATCATTGCAGAAGCAGGAATTGAATCAGGGATGGAACTAAAATCTATCTCAGGCATCAAAACTCCGGACTGGGAATCAGTCAACATGGGATTAGTTTCTCATATTGGTGATGATTCGATGACAGTGACACTCTCTTCTGCAAACGAAGTGGGTTCAGAAGTCACGAAGACACTTGATATCCGTGATTGGAAGTTTGATCCAGAAACACAATCAGCGATGCAATCGTTGGGCTTCAAGCCATATACTCCAGAGATTTTTACGGAGTTAGCGCAAGTAAGCGAAGGTGGTGCTGCAGAGAAAGCAGGTCTACTAGCTGGCGATAAGATCATTGCGATTAATGGAAATAAGATTTCTAAATGGGATGAAGTGGTAGAAGCCATTCGTTCTAACCCAGATACGCCAATGGAACTGACGGTGTTGCGTCAAGGTGAGGAGCAATCATTCACACTGACACCGGGTAGTCGTGAGCTAGCTAACAAACAAGTCGTTGGCTTTGCGGGTATCGCACCTGAAGTCGCAGAATGGCCAGAAAGTTATCGCTTCGAATTACAGTTTGGTGTATTCGAGTCTATTGGCAAAGCGATTGACAAAACTGGTCAAGTTATTGGACTTACAATCAGTATGCTTAAGAAACTGATTGTAGGTGATGTTGGTCTGAACAATTTGAGTGGACCAATCTCGATTGCCAAAGGAGCAGGGGCGACAGCAGACTACGGTCTGGTTTACTTTTTAGGTTTTCTGGCACTAATTAGTGTTAACCTAGGTATTATTAACCTCGTTCCTTTACCAATGTTGGATGGTGGTCATCTGCTATTTTTCGCAATTGAAGCGGTCATCCGACGCCCAGTTCCTGAGAAAGTACAGGAAATGGGGTATCGAATTGGTGGTGCGATTATCTTCTCGCTCATGGCGTTAGCGCTATTTAATGATTTTACTCGTCTGTGATAGTTCAGAGACAAAAGTAGTAGCAAGGAATAATTAGAACAAGTATGGCGATTAAGCGAATTCTGTTTGCAAGTTTACTGGCGACCAGTGTATCTGCAAATGGAGCAGAGAACTTTGTAGTTAAAGATATTGAAATCGATGGATTGCAGCGCGTCGCACTAGGTGCCGCGTTGCTGAAAATGCCTGTACGTGTCGGTGACACCGTTGACCAAGGCGATGTTGCAGAGATCATTCGTGCATTGTACGCATCGGGTAACTTCGAAGATGTAAAAGTACTGCGTGATGGTGATGTTCTGGTTGTTCAAGTGAAAGAACGTCCAACTATTGCGAGCATCTCATTCTCGGGTAACAAAGCAATCAAGGACGAGCAGCTACAAGAAAACCTTAATGCTTCTGGTGTTCGTGAAGGTGAAGCGCTTGACCGTACAACGCTAAGCAACATCGAAAAAGGTTTGGAAGACTTTTACTACAGTGTTGGTAAATACAACGCAACGGTAAAAGCGGTTGTTACTCCATTGCCTCGTAACCGTTCTGACTTGAAATTCGTCTTCACCGAAGGTGTTTCGGCGAAAATTCAACAAATCAACTTTATCGGCAATGAAGTCTTTTCTGACGAAGAACTTCTTTCTCGTTTCAACCTAAATGTTGATGTGCCATGGTGGAACTTCCTAGCGGACGAAAAATACCAAAAGCAAGTGCTTGCTGGTGATATCGAAGCTCTGAAGTCTTACTACCTAGACCGTGGTTACCTGAAATTTAACGTTGATTCGACACAAGTGGCGATTTCTCCTGACAAAAAAGGCGTATACATTACACTTGGTCTTGAAGAAGGCGACGTTTACACCGTTAAGGACGTAAAATTCCGTGGCAACCTGATTGGTGAAGAGGCGGAATTCGAAAAGCTTGTGCCATTTGAAGATAACGAGACATACAATGGTTCTCGTGTGACTTCGATGGAAGAAGGCATTAAGCGCGTACTTGGTGAATCTGGTTACGCTTACCCACAAGTCAATACCATCCCTGAGTTTGATGACGAGAACAAGCAAGTTTCTTTGATTGTGAACGTTGACCCAGGCAACCGTATTTATGTACGAGATATTCGCTTTACGGGTAACAACTCGACGAAAGATGAAGTATTGCGTCGTGAAATGCGTCAGATGGAAGGTAGCTGGCTAAACTCGAAATCTATCGAAACGGGTAAAACGCGTCTAAACCGTCTTGGCTATTTCGAAAATGTAGAGGTTCAAACGGTCCGTGTACCTGGCAGCGATGACCAAGTTGATCTTGTTTATACCGTAAAAGAGGCTAACTCAGGCAGCGTAAACTTCGGTGTAGGTTACGGTACTGAATCAGGCGTGAGCTTCCAAGTTGGTCTACAACAAGACAACTTTATTGGTAGTGGTAACCGCGTTGGTATTAACGCGATGATGAACGACTACCAGAAAAACGTGAGCTTGGACTACCGTGACCCATACTGGAACCTAGATGGTGTAAGTTTGGGTGGTAAGATCTTCTACGATGAGTTCGAAGCATCTGAAGCGGGTATCGTTGACTATACCAACCAAAGCTATGGTGCAAGTTTGACATGGGGCTTCCCATTTGACGAACTGAACCGCTTTGAGTTCGGTGTTGGTTACACCCACAACAAGATCGGTAACTTGTCACCTTACCTACAGGTAGAACAGTTCCTACAAGCGCAAGCTGACAACATTGATTCTAGCGGCGCATTGAATACTAATGACTTTGACTTCAACATCTCGTGGACACGTAACAACCTGAACCGCGGTTACTTCCCGACAGCAGGTAACCACCAACGTGCATTCTACAAGATGACCGTACCTGGCTCTGACGTTCAATACTTCAAGATGCAGTATGATGTTCGTCAATACGTGCCATTAACCAAGAAGCATGAGTTCACGCTCTTGTTCCGTGGTCGTCTAGGTTATGGTAACGGTTATGGTCAAACGGATGGCAACGATAACTTGTTCCCATTCTACGAAAACTACTACGCAGGTGGTTTTACAACACTACGTGGTTTCGGCTCTAACTCAGTAGGTCCGAAAGCGGTTTACCGTGATTACTCAGGCTCAAACAACGGTGCTGACACCGCAACAGATGATTCTGTTGGTGGTAACGCGGTAGCGCTTGCAAGTATCGAGTTGATCGTACCAACCCCATTTGCTTCGGATGAAGTTCGTAACCAAATTCGTACCAGTATCTTCTTTGATATGGCAAGTGTTTGGGATACGGAATTCGATTACCGCAGTTCTGGTGCTGAATACGGCGACCGTTACTACTACGATTACTCAGATCCAACCAACTACCGTTCATCTTATGGTGCGGCGTTGCAATGGATGTCTCCAATGGGACCACTAGTATTCTCACTAGCGAAACCAATTAAGAAATTTGATGGCGACGATGAAGAGTTCTTCACGTTCACTATCGGTAGAACCTTCTAAAGAGGAAAATATTTTGAATAAAATGATCAAAGCGGCAGGCATTGGCCTTCTTGTACTTAGCTCTTCAATGTTTGCAAACGCGGCAGAAGCTGCTCAGAAAATTGGCTACATCAACACTGCTCAAGTTTTCCAAGCACTTCCTCAACGTGAAGTAGTTCTACAAAAAATGCAGAAAGACTTTAAGAGCAAAGCTGATGAGCTGAAATCAATCCAAGCGCAAGCTAAGACAAAGATTGAAAAACTGCAGCGTGACGGCGAGCTTCTAGGTCAAGAAGAGATCGAAAAACTGCGTATTGATATCGCTAAACTAGACAGCGAATACAAAGTGAAAGCACAAGCGCTTGAGAAAGCAAGTGCACGTCGCGAAGCTGAAGAGAAAGCAAAACTATTCAAAACTATCCAAGACGCAGTGAAGAAAGTAGCAGAGAAAAAAGGTTACGACCTAGTTATCGACATCTCTTCGCTTCAGTACGGTAAGCCAGAATACAACATCTCTGAAGACGTAATTAAAGCTCTAAAATAAGAAGTTATGAAGAAATTGACATTAGCCGAGTTGGCAACAATTACCGGGGGTGAGCTATTTGGTGACGAGTCTCTCGTTGTAAACCGCGTAGCTCCAATGGATAAAGCACAAGAAGGCGATGTGACCTTCTTGTCTAACCCAAAATACGCGAAACACCTATCTGAGTGCCAAGCAACTGTGGTAATGGTGAAACCAGAACACAAAGACCAGTGCGCGGGTAACGCTCTGGTTGTTGCTGACCCTTACATTGCTTTCGCTCGTGTTGTTCAAGCGATGGACACCACGCCAAAGCCCGCTGATGAGATTGCACCAAGTGCAGTGATCGCAGCGGATGTAAAGATGGGTACTGACGTGACAATCGGTGCTAACGCAGTGATTGAAACGGGTGTAGAACTAGGCGACAACGTAAGTGTTGGCGCTGGTTGCTTTATCGGTAAAAACGCAAAGCTAGGTAACAATACTAAGCTTTGGGCTAATGTGACGATCTATCATGAAGTATCGTTGGGTGATGATTGTCTAGTTCAATCTGGTACAGTCATTGGCTCTGATGGTTTCGGTTATGCAAATGACAAAGGCGAATGGATCAAGATTCCTCAACTGGGTTCTGTGCGTATCGGTAACCGTGTCGAGATCGGTGCATGTACCACTATTGACCGTGGTGCGCTAGAAGACACCATCATCGAAGACAACGTAGTTCTTGATAACCAACTTCAAATCGCTCATAACGTGCAGATCGGATATGGTACTGTGATGCCAGGTGGTACTATTGTGGCGGGCAGTACGAAAATTGGTAAGTACTGTCAGATCGGCGGCGCGTCGGTTCTTAATGGTCACATCACGATTGCAGATGGCGTAGCTATCACCGGTATGGGCATGGTGATGCGCAGTATCGAAGAGAAAGGTCTGTACTCATCAGGCATTCCGCTGCAAACCAACCGAGAGTGGCGTAAAACGGCGACTCGAGTTCACCGTATTGACGAGATGAACAAACGCCTGAAAGCTGTTGAAAAGCAGCTGGAACAGAAAGAAGAATCTTAGTTCCACATTCTGAACAAAGACTCGCGAAATGCGGGTCTTTTTCTTCTATAATGACGCGCTATAAGTAGATTTATCACCAAGCTGGTATACACTTTGCAGGCAATTCCTGAATAAGTGGCATTTGCCGCTGCCTTGCCATCTTGGTTGTTGAGAATTGATATAGGAAGACGACTTTGACTACTGAAAAGAAAACGATGAACATCTCTGAAATTCAAGAGCTACTACCTCATCGCTACCCATTCTTATTGATCGACCGTGTGATTGACTTCCAAGAAGAGAAGTACCTTCACGCAATTAAAAACGTGTCGGTTAACGAACCTCAGTTTACAGGTCACTTTCCACAGCTACCAGTATTCCCAGGCGTATTGATCTTGGAAGCGATGGCTCAGGCGACAGGCCTACTTGCATTTAAATCATTTGGTGCACCAACGGAAAACGAACTGTACTACTTCGCAAGTGTAGACGGTGCTAAGTTCCGTAAGCCAGTAGTACCAGGCGATCAAATGATTATTGAAGTAGAATTTCTGAAAGAGCGCCGTGGCATTGCTGCATTTAGCGGTGTAGCAAAAGTTGACGGCGAAGTGGTATGTTCAGCTGAGCTGAAGTGTGCTCGTCGAGAGTTTTAATATGATTCATGAAACCGCTAAAATCCACCCAGCAGCGGTGGTAGAAGAAGGCGCGAAAATTGGCGCTAACGTGACCGTTGGTCCTTTCACTTACATCACCTCTACGGTGGAGATTGGTGAAGGCACTGAAGTGATGTCTCACGTAGTGATCAAAGGCCACACCAAAATTGGTAAAGATAACCGCATTTTTCCACATGCTGTGATTGGTGAAGAGAACCAAGACAAGAAGTACGGTGGCGAAGATACAACAGTGGTTATTGGTGACCGCAACGTGATTCGTGAAGCGGTTCAAATTCACCGTGGTACGGTTCAAGATAAAGCAACAACAGTGATTGGTGATGATAACCTGCTGTGTGTTAACGCTCACATCGCACACGATGTTATCGTAGGTAACCACACTCACATTGGCAACAACGCGATCCTTGGTGGTCACGTAACGGTTGATGATCATGCTGGTGTTATGGCACTTTCTGCGATTCATCCGTTCTGTACTGTTGGTGCTTATGCTTACGTTGGCGGCTGTTCTGCCGTTGTTCAAGACGTACCAGCTTACGTACTCGCGCAAGGTAACCATGCGACGCCATTTGGTTTGAACTTGGTTGGCTTGAAGCGTAATGGTTTTGAAAAACCAGAGATTCGTGCACTACAGAAAGCGTATAAAGAAATCTACCGTTCAGGTAAGACTCTGGAAGAAGTAAAACCAATCCTAGCTGAAATGGCACAAGAGTGGCCAGCAGTGAAACGTTTCTCAGACATTCTGGAAACGACGGAACGTGGCATCATTCGTTAATCAACGAGTGAGCGGTTAAATAGAAAAGATCGCGCCCAAGCAGGGCTGCGGTCTTTTTGTGTTTTATGGATAACGGTTTGTGTGAGAGAAAGTGTAAACCGTTATCCATAGCGCACAGGAAAAATAGCGAAGTAGATATGGAAAGACCATTACGTATCGGCATCATTGCCGGAGAACTGTCTGGCGACACGCTAGGTGAAGGCTTTATCAAAGCGGTGAAACAACAATACCCTGACGCGGAGTTCGTTGGTATTGGCGGTCCAAAGATGATCGCTCAAGGTTGTGAGTCTCTCTTCGATATGGAAGAGCTTGCTGTAATGGGCTTAGTAGAAGTTCTAGGACGCTTACCAAGACTGCTAAAAGTCAAAGCTGAGCTTGTTAAGTACTTTACTGATAACCCGCCAGATGTCTTTATTGGTATCGATGCACCAGATTTTAACTTGCGTGTTGAACTGGATTTGAAAAATGCAGGGATAAAAACCGTGCATTACGTGAGCCCTTCAGTTTGGGCTTGGCGTCAGAAGCGTATTTTCAAAATTGAAGCAGCAACCAATCTAGTGCTGGCATTCCTTCCGTTTGAAAAAGCGTTCTACGACAAATTCAATGTACCTTGTGAATTCATTGGTCATACTCTTGCAGATGCGATTCCACTGCAATCAGACAAAGCGCCTGCTCGCGAGCTATTGGGTCTAGAACAAGATAAGCAATGGCTAGCGGTGCTTCCGGGGAGTCGTGGTAGTGAGCTGAAAATGCTCTCTCAACCCTTCATTGAAACGTGTAAAAAACTCCATCAGAAATTCCCAGATCTTGGTTTTGTCGTTGCGTTAGTAAATCAAAAACGTCGTGAGCAATTCGAACAAGCGTGGAAAGAATACGCTCCAGAATTGGACTTTAAGTTGGTGGATGATACAGCGCGTAACGTAATTACGGCTTCAGACGCGGTGATGTTGGCTTCCGGTACCGTGGCCTTAGAATGCATGTTACTTAAGCGTCCGATGGTGGTGGGTTACCGTGTGAACGCTATGACGGCATTTCTTGCTAAACGATTGCTGAAGACTAAATACGTATCGCTACCGAATATTTTGGCTGATACCGAATTGGTCAAAGAATATCTGCAAGAGGATTGCACACCGGATAATTTATTCAACGAAGTGTCTCGCTTGCTAGAAAGTGACAACCAAGAAATGTTGGATAAGTTCACCGAAATGCACCACTGGATCCGTAAAGATGCGGACCAACAAGCCGCAAATGCGGTTCTAAAACTGATTGAAAAATAGAGATTTATCATGGCTGTTAAACCAAAAGCGACCAAAACCAAAGTTGAACTACCACCGTTTGAATATCCACAAGGCTATCAATTGGTTGCCGGTGTTGATGAGGTAGGACGCGGTCCTTTGGTTGGCGATGTCGTGACTGCGGCAGTGATCTTAGATCCGAATAACCCAATTGAGGGTTTGAACGATTCTAAAAAACTGAGCGAGAAAAAACGCATGGCGCTGCTGCCAGAAATCAAAGAGAAAGCGTTGGCTTGGTCAGTAGGGCGCTGCTCTCCAGAAGAAATTGACGAGCTAAACATCCTGCAAGCGACGATGGTTGCTATGAAACGTGCGATCGCTGGTTTGGAAGTGCAGCCAGACTTAGCTCTTATCGACGGCAACCGTTGCCCGCAACTTCCGATGGACTCGCAAGCCGTCGTGAAGGGCGATTTGCGTGTTGCTGAAATCAGTGCTGCTTCTATCATTGCGAAAGTCGTTCGTGACCAAGAAATGGAAGAGTTAGACAAGCAATACCCACAATTTGGTTTTGCTAAGCACAAAGGTTACCCAACCAAAGCGCACTTTGAAGCAATTGAACAACACGGTGTGATCAGTGAGCATCGTAAGAGCTTCAAACCAGTAAAGAAAGCGCTCGGCATCGAAGAATAAGCCAAAGTGGTATAACGGGCATATCGGTGTTATAAACCATGCCCGCTTTAGGTTAGAATCCCAAACAAGATTTAGTTTTACGGTACCTGTTAATGTCAGATCCTAAGTTCATTCACCTTCGAATCCACAGTGATTTCTCGATGGTGGATGGTATCAACAAAGTTCCACCGCTCGTTAAGAAAGTCGCCGAGCTCGGCATGCCAGCAATGGCGTTGACCGATTTCACTAACCTATGTGGTTTGGTGAAATACTACGGCACTGCGCACGGCAGTGGTGTGAAACCAATCATCGGCGCAGATTTCAAAATGCAATCGGATGAGTTTGGTGAGGAACTGACGCAACTGACCCTATTGGCTGCAGATAACGAAGGTTACAAAAACCTGACCTTATTGATCTCTAAAGCCTACCTTCGTGGTCACGTACAACACCAACCTGTGATTGATAAAGCTTGGTTAGCCGAGCTGTCAGAAGGTGTGATCGTATTATCTGGCGCGAAAAATGGTGAAATTGGTAAAGCGTTACTTAAGGGTAACCGCAAAGTGGTGGAAAGCTGTGTAGCGTTCTACCAAGAATATTTCCCAGACCGTTTCTATTTAGAGCTGGTTCGTACTGGTCGTTCCGACGAAGAGACTTACCTGCACTTTGCCATCGAATTGGCAGAAGAAACGCAATTGCCAGTAGTCGCGACCAACGAAGTAGTCTTTCTCAGCGAAGATTTATTTGACGCTCATGAAATTCGCGTTGCGATCCATGACGGTTACACACTAGAAGATCCGCGCCGTCCAAAGAATTACAGCCCAGAACAATACCTGCGTACTGAAGAGGAAATGTGCGAGCTGTTTGCCGACATTCCGGAAGCACTAGAAAACAGTGTCGAAATTGCCAAGCGCTGTAACGTCACAGTACGTCTTGGCGAATACTTCCTCCCAGCTTTCCCAACCGAGGGTATGGAAGAGACTGATTTCTTGGTCATGAAGTCTCGTGAAGGTCTGGAAGAGCGTCTAGAGTTCCTATTCCCAGATGAGGAAGAGCGCAAGCAACGTCGTCCTGAATACGATGACCGTCTACAAATCGAACTCGACGTAATCAACCAAATGGGATTCCCAGGTTACTTCTTGATCGTAATGGAGTTCATTCAGTGGTCGAAAGACAACGCGATTCCTGTAGGTCCGGGTCGTGGTTCGGGTGCTGGTTCTTTGGTGGCATACGCATTAAAAATCACCGATCTTGATCCGTTAGAATATGACCTTCTATTCGAACGTTTCTTGAACCCAGAACGTGTATCCATGCCCGATTTTGACGTCGACTTCTGTATGGATAAACGTGACCAAGTAATTGATCACGTAGCAGAAATGTACGGTCGTGATGCGGTATCACAGATCATCACCTTCGGTACCATGGCGGCAAAAGCGGTAATTCGCGACGTAGGTCGTGTACTGGGGCATCCGTTTGGTTTTGTAGACCGCATCTCCAAACTGGTACCGCCTGACCCGGGTATGACTCTGGAGAAAGCGTTTAAAGCTGAGCCAGCACTGCCTGAGTTGTATGATGCTGACGAAGAAGTTAAAGAACTGATCGATATGTGTCGCATCCTAGAAGGTTGTACACGTAACGCCGGTAAGCACGCGGGTGGTGTTGTAATCTCACCAACCACAATTACAGACTTCGCCCCGATTTATGCTGACTCGGAAGGTCACTTCCCAGTTACTCAGTTCGATAAGAACGACGTTGAAACCGCTGGTCTGGTTAAGTTTGACTTCTTGGGTCTGCGTACCTTAACCATCATCGACTGGGCGTTGGGTCTGATTAACCCGCGTCTAGAACGTGAAGGCAAAGATCCTGTTCGCATCGAATCAATTCCACTGGATGATGCGGCGTCATTCCGTTTGCTGCAAAACTCAGAAACCACTGCGGTATTCCAGCTTGAATCGCGCGGTATGAAAGAGCTGATTAAACGTCTGCAACCGGACTGTTTTGAAGACATCATCGCATTGGTGGCACTGTTCCGCCCAGGACCGCTTCAATCGGGCATGGTAGATAACTTTATCGACCGTAAGCACGGTCGTGAGGCGATCTCTTATCCTGATGAAAAGTGGCAACACGAATCGCTTAAAGAGATTCTGGATCCGACTTACGGCATCATCCTGTATCAAGAACAGGTAATGCAGATCGCACAGGTACTGTCTGGCTACACCCTTGGTGGTGCGGACATGCTTCGTCGTGCGATGGGTAAGAAAAAACCGGAAGAGATGGCGAAACAGCGTGCTACCTTCGAAGAGGGGGCAATTGCCAACGGCGTCGATGGCGAGTTGGCGATGAAGATCTTCGACTTGGTAGAGAAGTTCGCGGGTTACGGCTTTAACAAATCTCACTCGGCAGCCTACGCACTAGTTTCGTACCAAACGCTATGGCTGAAGATGCACTATCCAGCGGAATTCATGGCAGCGGTAATGACTGCCGATATGGATAACACTGAGAAAGTGGTTGGCTTAGTAGACGAATGTTTCCGCATGAAGCTCACCGTGCTTCCGCCTGACATCAATGCCGGCTTGTATCGCTTTAACGTAGACGAGAATGGCGCGATTGTTTATGGCATCGGCGCGATTAAAGGTGTGGGTGAAGGTCCAATCGATGCGATCTTGGAAGCGCGCAACAAAGGCGGTCACTTCATCGACCTATTTGATTTTTGTGCGCGAATCGACCTGAAAAAGGTCAACAAACGTGTCATCGAAAAGCTGATTTACGCAGGCGCACTCGATAGACTGGGTCCACACCGTGCGGCACTAATGGCATCGCTTAATGACGCGGTGAAAGCGGCAAGCCAACACCACCAAGCGGAAGCATTTGGTCAAACGGATATGTTCGGTGTATTGACCGATGCTCCGGAAGAGGTGGAGCACAAATATACTCAAGTGCCAGCATGGTCAGAGAAAGTATGGTTAGAGGGTGAACGTGAGACGCTCGGTTTATATTTGACCGGACACCCAGTTAACGCATACATAAAGGAACTAAATAAGTACGTTAGTTGTCGACTAAAAGACGCAACCCCAACTCGTCGTGATCAATCCGTGACAGTCGCGGGTTTGGTGATTGCAGCTCGTGTAATGACAACCAAGCGCGGTACACGAATCGGTATCATGACTCTGGACGACCGAAGTGGTCGAATGGAGGTGATGTTGTTCTCGGATGCGCTTGATAGGTATGCAGAACTTCTCGAAAAAGATAAAATTTTGGTTGTTTCTGGACAGGTCAGCTTTGATGACTTCAACGGTGGCCTTAAAATGTCGGCGCGTGAAGTTATGGATCTGGGTACTGCGCGTGAGAAATATGCACGTGGTTTGTCAGTATCAATTGATGCTAAACAGATTAACGATAAATTCTTTGAGCAATTTACTCGTATTTTAGAACCGCACAAAGCCGGAACCGTACCTGTCAATGTATACTACCAGCGTGCCGACGCCAGAGCGCGGTTAACATTGGGCACCGAATGGCGAGTAACGCCAAGTGATACATTACTAGACGATTTAAAACAGTTACTTGGTAAGAGCCAAGTAGAACTCGAATTTAACTAAAAAATTCAGCGCAATACGTAAGACGCTGAGTCAAAAAGGATTCATAGATGAGCCTAAACTTTCTTGAATTTGAAAAGCCAATTGCAGAACTAGAAGCGAAAATTGAAGCGCTACGTGACGTATCTCGTCACGGTGGTGATTCTGCAATTGACCTTGATAAAGAAATCGAACAGCTTGAGAAGAAGAGCCTAGAGCTTAAGAAGAAAACCTTCAGCGACCTAGGTGCATGGGAAACAGCTCAACTGGCTCGTCACCCTTTACGTCCATACACGCTAGATTACATTCAGCACGTCTTCGAAGAGTTTGATGAGCTTGCGGGTGACCGCGCGTTCGCAGACGACAAAGCGATCGTTGGTGGTATTGCTCGTCTTGAAGGTCGTCCTGTGATGATCATTGGTCACCAAAAAGGTCGTGAAACCAAAGAAAAAGTAAAACGTAACTTTGGTATGCCAAAGCCTGAAGGTTACCGTAAAGCACTGCGTTTGATGGAAATGGCTGAGCGTTTCAACATGCCAATCATCACTTTCATCGACACAGCAGGTGCATACCCAGGTGTTGGCGCTGAAGAGCGTGGTCAATCAGAAGCTATCGCGAAGAACCTTAAAGTGATGTCTGGTCTTAAA
Organism: Vibrio sp. Y29_XK_CS5; assembly: GCF_024181835.1. NCBI lineage: Bacteria > Pseudomonadati > Pseudomonadota > Gammaproteobacteria > Vibrionales > Vibrionaceae > Vibrio > Vibrio sp. Y29_XK_CS5. The sequence goes on along the minus strand of NZ_JAMZAM010000006.1, from coordinate 13,010 downwards.
GTACCAGTAATCTGTAACGTTGTTGGTGAAGGCGGTTCTGGTGGTGCACTCGCTATTGGTGTTGGTGACTACGTAAACATGCTTCAGTACTCAACGTATTCAGTAATCTCTCCGGAAGGTTGTGCTTCAATTCTATGGCGTGATTCAGACAAAGCGCCTCAAGCAGCAGAAGCAATGGGTCTAACAGCTCCGCGCCTAAAAGAGCTTGAGCTTATTGACGAAATCATTGAAGAGCCGCTAGGTGGCGCGCACCGCGACCACGTTCAAATGGCTGCAAACATGAAAGCTAACTTGCTTCGTCAGCTAGAAGACCTTGAGCAACTAGACCACGAAACGCTACTAGAGCGTCGTTACCAACGTCTAATGAACTACGGTTACTGCTAAGCGCTAGCTGATATCTCGCAAGATAACAGATAAAATAGAAAGGGTTGGGCATATGCCTAACCCTTTTTTGTTTCTATCGGATGGCTTATGGAATCGCTTTACTCGCATTTTGCTCAAGTTCTCGACCGCTATTTTCAACCAGATACAAAGATTGTCTTGGCGTTTAGCGGCGGGGTTGATTCGCGTCTGCTACTTGAGCTGCTCAGTCGTTATCAGCAAGTGAACTCAACTGAATCTAAGTTACTCAGGTGTCAGGCGGTATACGTTCATCATGGTTTAAGTTCGAATGCCGATGATTGGGCAGACAAATGCTTGCTATGGGCAAAACATGTGAACATTCCATGCACTGTTGAACGGGTTGAGTTAGACATCAACAGCGGTGAAAGTATCGAGTTGTTGGCACGTGAAGCTCGTTACCAAGCCTTAGAAAAGCATATCCAAATGGGTGACTTATTGCTGACAGGGCAACATGCCGATGACCAAGTGGAAACCTTCTTGTTAGCACTTAAACGAGGCAGTGGACCAAAGGGGTTATCAGCAATGGCTGAAAGCATGCCGTTTGCTGGTGGCATATTAGTTCGTCCGTTGCTGACCGTTAAGCGAGAGCAAATCGAAGCGGCAGCCAGAGAGCAAAAACTGGACTGGGTAGAAGACGAAAGTAACCAAGATATTCGTTACGACCGTAACTTCCTCCGTCATCGAATTGTGCCTGAGTTATCTGAACGTTGGCCGAGTGTCCATCAAGCCGTTCAGCGCAGTGCGAGTTTATGCGCGCAACAAGAAGCCTTGTTGGATGAACTGCTAGGAGCGGCATTTGAGCGTGTTTTGCAAACTGATCTCAGCGTGAGTATTGAAGCACTCAATGAACACAGTGAACTCGCGCGGGCAAGGCTTATCCGAATGTGGCTAGCAAAGCTTGCAGTCAACATGCCGACGCAGGTGCAACTCAATCTGATTTGGAGTGAAGTCGCTTTGGCGCAACAAGATGCCAACCCAAAGCTCAAGCTCAAACAAGGCGAAGTGCGCCGCTTTCAACATCGTCTTTACTGGGTGAAAGAAAGTGTCGATGTCACAACATGGCACAGCGAAATTCAGCTCGACACACGATTGGTACTGCCTGAACATTTAGGAGAGTTGACGCTAAGCACAAGCTCAGATAACGCGACAATAGCGTTACCGTCTCAGCCAGATCTGCTCAGAGTGACGTTTAATCCAGAGGGGCTTTCTGCGCACCCAACCACGCGGAATCACAGTCGTAAGCTGAAAAAGTTGTTTCAAGAGTACAATGTGCCAAGTTGGCTACGTCGTCAAATTCCGATTTTGATGTACCAAAATCAGGTAGTCGCCGTTGGAGATTTGTTTGTTGATCAGGCTTTCAGTGGTCAAGACTGTGAACTTATCTGGCGCAAGTCGTTGTAATTCATGCCACAATATCGAATATAAAAAACAGATACTTAAATAAAAACGATTAGGTGAAGCAATGAAGAAAACAATCATGGGCGCAATGGTGGCGCTAACCATGTTGAGTGGGCAAGCACTGGCTGCTGGAGATGCAGCGGCAGGACAAGCGAAAGCTGCTGTGTGTGCCGCTTGTCATGGCGCGGATGGTATCGCGGTGATTCCGGGTTATCCAAATCTGAAAGGGCAGAACGAGCAATACATTGAAAGCTCGATCAAAGCGTATAAAGCGGGTCAACGTACCGGTGGTCTTGCGCCTGTGATGCAAGCACAAGCGAACTTGCTCTCTGACGAGGATATTGCGAACTTGGCGGCATACTATGCTAGCTTAAAATAGGTACGAACAATAAGTTACGTTAAGCCAGAGTTTTTGCTCTGGCTTTTTACTATTGACGAACACAACGTATGGTCTCAGTCACTTTGTATTTTGTTGCGTTCTTCGTCAAATAAACTCCATCAGTGTCAGGATTTTCAGTCGCTTGGTAATAACAAGGATTGAATGTTGTGGGACGCTAACCGATAATATGCGCAAACGATTGAAGCTTAAGGGATGAACATGAAAAAGATTGAAGCGATTATCAAGCCATTCAAATTGGATGATGTTCGAGAAGCATTGGCTGAAGTAGGCATTACAGGGATGACCGTCTCTGAAGTGAAAGGCTTTGGTCGCCAAAAAGGGCACACTGAGTTGTACCGTGGTGCAGAGTACATGGTGGATTTTCTGCCTAAAGTGAAGCTAGAAATCGTTGTGACTGAAGACGTTGCAGACAAGTGCGTAGAAACTATCATCGAAACAGCGCAAACGGGCAAGATTGGTGATGGTAAGATCTTCGTGACCGACGTAGAACGCGTAGTACGTATCCGTACAGGTGAAGAAGACGAAGACGCAATCTAACTCCGTCGAGATAGAATTAAGATTTCACTTCATTATGTGGTGAAAATTTGAGTAAGCTAAAAGGGAGCCGCGCATGGCTCCTTTTTTATTATTCGCATTTTATATCCAAGTAACCTCGAGATGCGTAGTTCAACGAAAGTGACCTGGTTTGCAGGCGTGGCAACGTTCTGAATTCTGCATCTTGAAGCCACTCGGGTATATATGTGACATTTTTGTGTTTAGGTAGGTTTATGTATCAGCGTTTTGCTTTTGCGTTAGTTTTTCTCATTATCGCTGGATTTGTGAGCTTTCAGGTCATTTTCACCGTGCCAGAACAGCCGCAAATTATTACTCAAACAGGGGCGAATATTACTCAAAACATCCGTTGTATGGAGTTTGATAAACCGCAAGCGCTCGATAAGGACGGTGAATTAAATGTCTTGGTGTGGAATATCTATAAACAGAACCGTGATAACTGGCAACAAGCATTGGATGCGTTTTCTGCCAATAAACAACTGTTGCTTCTACAAGAAGCGAGCTTAACGGATGAGTTTAAGAATTGGTTGGTAGAAGGGCATTGGGTGAGTAATCAAGTCAGTGCGTTCAAAGCATTGGGCAGCGGTGCTGGTGTGATTAGCATTGCTCAGCAAGCGCCAATCCGAGCTTGTGCGTATACATCGAAAGAGCCGTGGCTGCGTTTGCCGAAATCTGCGCTGTACAGCAAATATCAACTGAGCAATGGTCAAACTTTGGCAGTCGTGAACATTCATGCAATTAACTTTACCGTGGGCACAGAAGAATACACATCGCAGTTGTCTGCGTTAGAGATGGTATTGAAGGAGCACCAAGGTCCAATTCTGTTTGCTGGGGATTTTAATAGCTGGAGTGAAGAACGTGTCGCTGCGATGAAAAAGGCGTTACAAAAAGCGCATCTTCAAGAGGCTAAGTTTAACCAAGATGATCGAACTCAATTCATTACGGGATTGCCACTTGACCATGTCTTTTATCGTGGTCTGACCCTCAAAAATGCGAAAGCGCCGCAGAGCGACGCTTCCGATCATAATCCACTGTTGGTGTCATTTACGCTCAACGATGAGCGCTGACAGCGTTAAGTCCGTTTGAGGACTTAAGTAACAACGATGTACAGTGCCCAAATCATGTAGAATGCAATCCAAGGCAGGCTCGAAATCACAAGAGCCTGTCCGCGTTCAAACTCAGTCCAAGTTAGAACCACGCCATAACCTAATACAATGTACCAAGGCAGCAATAGCGGTAGTGAGCTTGCAAAATGTGACCATTCGTTGGTTAACGGCAGTTTCAACAGACCGTTAAGACTGTTTAGGTCTGCAGCGTAAGTCATCACTTCACCGTGTTTCAAAAGTAGGCTCGCGTAGCTGGCGATGTCACCCAGTACAGCAGGGAATAGAATTGCGCTTGAAGCGGCAAACCATTTCCAGTAACCGTATTGTTGTTTGCTCGCTTTTGTCGCTAGAAGGAACCAAAGCGACAGTAGAAGTAGCGTTGCAAAACGGTTAAACACGTCATTGATAATGGCACTTGCCATCAGCGTGTTCGGCTCCAACAGTTCAATCTGCTTAGGATCGATCTGTTGGAACTGAGCGGTTAATTGTTCACTCAACCAAGTGAAATCCACATTCGAGAAATAGGCACCCCAAAACAGGAATGGGCTGATCATCAAGAAGATGAACGGTTGCCACCCCCAGCCTCCACGCTGATACAGCGCCAAGAAGCACGATGTTGGAGATCGGAAAATATCCAACAACATTACAAGCGGGTTACTCGATGGGTTCATACACTTACCTTAGTTACGTCAACATACAACTTAAGCTTCTGACCTGGTTTCAGGTACTTCTGCTTTTGAAGAGAATTCCATTTCACGATGTCGTTACTCTTCACCTTAAACTTGCTTGCAATACCACTGATGGTGTCGCCTGAGCGTACGTTGTAGAACACAGTGCGAATTACCGCACCTTTGTCTGAGTTCTTCCAAATCACCAGTTTTTGACCGACGCGCAGTGTGTCTTTTGGTCCCATACCGTTCCATTTCGCTAGGGATTTATGAGAGACCTTGTTCTCACGCGCGATAGACCACAAGCTCTCGCCAGATTGGACGGTGTGCGTCAATTTGTATTGACCACGAGCTTGAGATTGCATTTTGTTGAGGCGATTTTCAGCACTTAAAGCGTACTTAGAATCGTCTTTTGTTGACGTTGGGATCATCAGGTACTGACCAACGCGGATATTGTTGTTTGATAAACCATTAGCACGTTGGATAACTTTCGTTGTCGTGCCGTACTTTTGAGCGAGCACGCTGAGTGAGTCACCAGACTTCACTTTGTAGCGTGCTACTTTAACCCCTTTACCACGGTTCTTTTTCACTTGGGCAAGGAACTGATCCTTTTTCTCAATAGGAATAAGAAGTTGATGTGGTCCTTCTGGGGCGGTAGACCATTGGTTGTAAGCAGGGTTGTAACCTTGTAGCTCTTTTACGCCAATGCCTGCGTAATCAGCAGCAATCGCAAGATCGAGTTGCTCTTTCGGATCAACAAGTGTCAGTACTGGTTTGTTTGGGATCGGTGGGATCTCGATGCCGTACTTATCTTGGTTAGCGACGATGTCGGCAAGAGCAAGGAGCTTAGGAACGTAACTGCTTGTCTCCTTTGGAAGATCCAAAGAGAAGAAGTCTGTTGGCTTACCAAGCTTTTTGTTCTTACGAATGGCACTTGATACACGACCACCACCACTGTTGTACGCCGCGATAGCATGATCCCAGTTACCATCAAAGCGCTTGCTTTGTTGCTCTAGGTAATCGAGTGCAGCATTAGTTGACGCGTACACGTCGCGACGACCGTCGTACCAGTAGTTTTGCTCTAGTCCCATCATTTTACCCGTACCAGGCACGAACTGCCAAAGCCCTGCTGCGCTGCCATGAGAGTATGCAAATGCATCAAACGAGCTCTCTACCACAGGCAGAAGCGCCAACTCCATTGGCAGTCCACGTTCTTCGATGCGTTTTGTAATCATGTACAAAAACGGCTGTGCACGTTCTGAAACGGTGCGCAGGTGGCTAGGGTGCTTCAAATACCATGTGCGGTAGTAAGCAATTTTCTTGTTGTCTGGGATGTCCATCTCAAGTTGCATGCCGATACGTCGCCATACATCTTTTTGTTCCTGAGGAGAAAGGGCTTTTGGGGTCTCTTTAGCAGATTTCTTTGCTATTGATTGCTTTTTCTCGGAGTCCGTTTGAGCTGCATCTTGTTTTACTGCTTGCTCGGACTTATTGGTTTCTGGTGCTGGAGTGTTTGTTGAATCTGACTGAGTCAATTGACAGCCAGAAAGTAATAACGCCAACGCCCAACTGTACTTTAAACGCATGGATTCAGCCTATTTAGGGCCTGTTTATCTTCTCCTGCCTGTCGCGCAGCTAAGGTGCGTGGCAGTCGCAAGATAATAGACATCTTGTAACACTAACTAAAAGTAGGGCACATAGCCGCTACTGTATGCGTTTGGGTGAAATACAAACTGCTTTATATCAGCCCCTAAACGCAATAGAAGCGCCAGAGGCGCTTCTATGAAAATCAGCTCACGATAATACTTGCGTCGAGCAAGTTTACAAGCAGAAATTGGTTAAAATTCGTTCTTCCACTCACGTAGAGCTGTAAAAACCGAGCATGGATCGCTATTTTCAATACGGTTTGCGACGGATTGAATAACTTCCGCGTTGGTCGCACGAAGGAATGGGTTAATGAGTTTCTCTTTACGCAGCGTTGTCGGGAGAGTTGGAATGTTCAGCCCACGTAGGCGATTTACGTCGTCGCGGTACTGGCGCAAGTGTTCATTATCCGGCTCAACGGCAAGGGCAAATGCTACGTTACTTGCGGTGTATTCATGAGCGGAGAATACCTCGGTTTCTTCAGGAAGCTTGGAAAGCTTACTTAGGGATTCGAACATTTGCTCTGGTGTGCCTTCAAAAATGCGACCGCAACCAGCTGAGAACAACACATCGCCGCAGAAAAGCTTACCGTCACCGACATAGCCAATGTGACCCAGAGTGTGACCTGGTAAGCCAAGTACCATAAAGATTTCGCCAAACAACTCTAGTTTGTCGCCTTCTTCCATCGCATTGGTTAAAGTTGGAATAGGCTCCGCTTTTGGGCCTACCACAGAAACATGTGGAAAAGCATGAACTAAATCTGGAACGCCACCAATGTGATCGTTGTGGTGGTGCGTAATTAAGATCGCTTCTAAAGTTAACTCGTTAGCCTGCAAATATTCTAACACTGGCTTAGCATCGCCCGGATCGACCACCGCACAACGCTTGTCGCTATTTTGTATCAGCCAGATGTAATTATCATTAAATGCGGGTATGCTTTTGATCTCTAACACGATTCGTTCTCCGTCACCCTTTTAATAGTCAGGTGGTTAATGAAACCAGCACTCAGCAACAAAACTTTACAGCACCCGTCGACTTGGTCAGAAATGAACAATGGTCCATGGGTACTTGAGTCAATCCAAACCCGCCTTGATGAGTGGTGTCCGAAGCTGTTCGGTTACCACATGTTGAAATTGGGTGGCTTGAGCTGTGAGCTAACCAGCTGTAGTTGTAACATTCAACACCAAGTCAACGTAGATATCCAGAACCCGTTGCATAATGTCATCGCAGATGGTTACGAATTACCCTTTTTAGAGAAAAGCTTTGATGTTGTTGTGCTGGCTCATCAGCTTGACTATGCAAGTGATCCCCATCGGTTGCTACGTGAAGTTGACCGCGTCATGATGGATGATGGTTATCTTATTATTACGGGGTTTAATCCGATCAGTCTCACTGGTGTAGCAAGTTTGTTGCCTTGGCGCAGAAACAACTTACCATGGAGCGGACGTATGTTCACCGCCAACCGTATCAAAGACTGGTTAGGTGTATTGAACTATCAAGTGATTCATTGTGACCGTTACGCGCTGTTTCCTATGACGCGTTACAAAACTATGTGGACGTGGCTAGAAAATAGCTTAGGCGATTGGGCATCACCGGCAGGAAGTTTGTACTATATCGTTGCTCGTAAACGAACGTACCCTCTCAAACCGATCAAGCCGCATTGGCGCTTGAAGAGAAAGTTAACACCACTGGGCGTGATGAACAGAGAGGGCAGTGCAGTGAAAAAGGTCTCAAGCGGTAAAAACTAAGACGCTTGGTACCCTGTATCTTCTTCGGTTGGGTTTTCTGCGGCTGCGCGTGCTAGCTCATCACAGATTTCGTTTTCACGATGACCCGCATGACCTTTCACCCAGTGCCAATCTACTTGGTGGCGAGCGGTTTCTTTATCGAGTGCTTGCCATAGATCGGCGTTCTTTACCGGCTTTTTATCTGCGGTCTTCCAGCCACGTTTTTTCCAGTTGTGTATCCATTGCGTAATGCCTTGGCGCACGTACTGGCTATCCGTTGTTAATGTTACTTGGCATGGCTCTTTTAATGTTTGAAGTGCCACTACTGCTGCCAACATTTCCATACGGTTGTTGGTCGTCAATGTGTAGCCTTTTGCTAGCGTCTTTTCTGTTTGTTTGTAACGCAGAACAATGCCGTAACCACCTGGACCAGGATTGCCTAAACAAGATCCATCAGTGAAAATCTCAACGTGTTTGGTCATATTTTTGGTACTATTAGCCGAAACATTTAATAAAGCATAGTCTGACACACATAACCTTATGAATACCAGCAGCAATTCTGAACATAATCGTATTGTCGTACTCGATACCGAAACCACGGGTATGAACCTCGAAGGCGGCCCGCACTACATGGGTCACCGCATTATTGAGATCGGTGCCGTGGAAATCATCAACCGTAAGCTAACTGGTCGTCACTTCCACGTTTACCTAAAACCGGACCGTGACATTCAGCCAGATGCAATTGAAGTACACGGTATCACCGATGAGTTTCTTGTCGACAAGCCGGACTATGCAAATGTCCACCAAGAGTTTTTAGATTTCATCAAAGGTGCCGAGTTGGTTGCCCACAACGCGCCCTTCGATACCGGCTTTATGGATTACGAGTTTGAAATGCTCGATCCGACGATCGGTAAAACGGATGACTTCTGTAAGGTGACTGATACCCTTGCCATGGCGAAGAAAATCTTCCCAGGCAAACGAAACAACCTCGACGTTTTGTGTGAACGTTACGGCATTGATAACTCACACCGTACGCTCCACGGGGCATTGCTCGATGCGGAGATTCTAGCTGACGTTTACCTACTGATGACTGGTGGACAAACAAGCCTAGAATTCAACGCTAACAAGAGTGACGGCGGTGCAGAAGGTATTCGTCGTGTTGAAGGAAGAAAAGCGCTAAAGGTTTTGCGTGCAACTGCCGATGAAGTAGAAGCACACCAGAAAAGATTGGAACTGGTGAACGACAGTATTTGGCAGTAATAGGAGAGACTATGTTGAGGGCTTTGTCAGTCGCTATTTTAGCGTTCTGGAGTTGTTTCGCGTTTTCTGCGAGCGAGTCCGCCATGTCTTTGTTAGATAACCGATTTCGTGTCGACCCAACCATCGAACAAATTACCTTTCTGGTTTATCGCGAACAGAGCTCTCAGCCCGTTGTTCTTGTCCGTCCTGATGGCAAAAAATATTATGCATGGGGTACCTACGACAATGTGCGTTGGTACCAAGAGCCTTCTCTGGACATCATATCGATTGATAATCCAATGCCAGGTCCTTGGCAGGCTGTGGGTAAGGTCACTCCTAAAAACAACATCCGTCTGATTTCACATCTCAAGCTGAGTACCGATGTGTTCCCTAATCGCCTTTACCACAGTGAGGCGCTTAAGTTCACCGCGCGTTTAACCTCAGACGATCAACCGTTGGTATTGAGAGATTTTCTAGACCGCGTCAATCTGCGCGTCACCTTCACCAAATTTGTTGAGAATGAAGACGAACTGATCAAAGAAGCACGACCAGTACCTATGGTGATCGGTGAGTTTGCCGATGATGGTCGTGGTTTGGATGAAAAAGCAGGTGATGGTGTATTTACGGTTCAGCTACCAATTGATGTTGAGCCGGGTAAGTACCGCGCACGCATTACATCAGGTAACGGGGTTTTCCTGAGAGCGCAAGAACAAATCGTGCTGGTCTATCCATCGCCAATTACGCGCACCTTTATTCAATCACGTCATGCAGACCAACCGCATCAGCTGGTGGTCAGTGGTGAACAAGGCATGATCACTCCGGGCTCTATTGCGGTGAACATTGAGCAGGAAGCGCCCGATGGTTTTATCAGTTATAGCCAAGGTCAAGTGTCGGCTGATGGCACGAAAACCACGCTCAAAATGGACAACGATCCAGAGCTAGGTAAATACTCATGGCACGGTGAGGTGTTTGCAACTGACTTAGCGACTAAGCGTTCATTAGTCTTCCCAATCAAAGAACAGTCATTTAGTGTTGTTGAAGAGGTGGATCTTGAAGCGGCTCGTGTTGCGAAAGAGGCGGAACTCGCTGAGCAGCGTCGTATTGAAATGGAAAAACGCATCATTGCTGAGCGCGAAGCGGAACGTAAGCGCAGCATGATCATCATAGGTATCGGAAACGTCATCGCACTGATTCTAGTGGTGCTATTCTGGATCATATGGAGCAAGGTAAAAGCCAAGCGTCAAGCTATGCCAGAGATGCAATTGGAAGTCCCTAAGAAGTAGGGCAAAGAAATGAGATTATAGAACGGAGCCGATTGGCTCCGTTTTTGTTAGATCGTCTTACTAGAGCTTTATACCCAAGTAACTCAGATACTCGGGTTCAGCGAGAATGAGTTGATGTGTAGACGCTGCGGCGATTTAAAGATCTTGATTCTAAATCAAGAATCGGCAACAAAGTATACAAGCCAAGGCCCTTACTATTTGTAAAGAGTGCCCTTTGAGAGTGTGTCATGAACTCGCTTTTTTATTAAACCAATGGCTGCACCAAACAACTTGGAAAGAGCTGGCTATTATACTGCGTTGTTTTCCTTACTCTCGAATCAATGACAACGCTCTGAATCCTGTATCTTGAAGTCACTTGGGTGTACTTTGGTTTAAAAACTGATATTTACATTGTGTGCTGCGTTTAAATTGAGGACTTTAGCTGTGACAATCAAATTATTAAATCTAGATCATTTACCTTTGCAAAGAGCGCTAGTGGAATCTGCATGCAACGCCTTTGTGCACGAAGAAGAGGTGGTAGCCGCAGTATTGCTTGGCTCATTGTCTTCAGGAAAAGGGGATCGTGTATCGGATGCGGATGTTATCGTGTTTACCAAAAATAACTTCCATAAAAATGTCACACCTTGCTTTGCTCTGTTTGAGGAAGGCAAAGAGATCTTCTATCGTCTTGAAGGCGATCACAATGAGAATGCTTGCTTTAAAAAGTACATCTTTAACGATCTGACCAGTGCAGAGATTCATTGCTTGGATCTTAATGAACCTTTCCAACTTTCAAGACCCTTCAAAGTTCTATTCGATAAAGCTGATATCATCGATGAGTTAGTAACCGATGAGCCAGCCCCAAAGCACGAAGATTTTCCCGTTTATACAAGTGGAGACCAAGGTCTGATTTGGGAGCTGTTTGACTGTATAAAATGGCTGAGTCGCGACAACAATGAGTTGGCAAAAAACTACCTCAAGAAACTCGCAGACAAGCTCTAGGTATAGTGTCTTACAAGCCGCTTGGTGACTAGGAGGTGTTTATGAAGTACAAAAAACGTCGGACGTACAAATATAACCTTCATTCCGAAGAACAGATTGAAACCGGTATCGCCCTCGCGCAGCCTTTTGACAGCCTGTTTCTCAGCCTATCCGAGCAAGGGGTGCTGACGATTAAGAAAGGTTACTCATGGGATGGAGCGAGTGGCGCAGCGATTGATACTCAAAACATCCTCAAGGCGTCTTTGGTGCATGACGCGTTGTACCAGCTCATGAGGGTGGAAGTATTGCCGCAAAGCAGTCGAGAGCAAGTGGATAGGCTTCTACGTCAAATATGTCTCGAACACGGCATGTCGAACTTTAGGGCTTCCTACATCTATTACGGAGTCAGAGTGTTTGGTGGATGTTTTTCCAAACCGGATCTTTTATCTGTCTAGCTAGGCTCTCTTGGTAAGTAGATTCTGAATCACGTTCGTTCCTCACTGTTCAGAATGACGGAAATCTAGGAACACTGTGCGTGCAGTCACTTGATAACTCAAAGTAAACCGTCATTCTAGCGAGCTTCAACGAGACTAAGAATCTGCTATCAGCGCTCTATGGCTTTGGGGCGTCATTATCTAAGGAACACGTGGAAAGTAGATTCTGAATCACGTTCGTTCATCACTATTCAGAATGACGAAAACCTAGGAACACTGTGCGTGCAGTCACTTGATAACTCAAAGTAAACCGTCATTCTAGCGAGTTCCAGTGAGACTAAGAATCTGCTATCAGCACTCTAGGACTTTGGGACGTCATTATCTAAGGAACACGTGGAAAGTAGATTCTGAATCACGTTCGTTCCTCACTGTTCAGAATGACGAAAACCTAGGTACACTGTGCGTGTAGTCACTTGATAACTCAAAGTAAGCCGTCATTCTAGCGAGCTCCAGCGAGACTAAGAATCTGCTATCAGCGCTCTAGGGCTTTGGGGCGTCCTTATCTAAGGAACACGTTGAAAGTAGATTCTGAATCATGTTCGTTCCTCACTGTTCAGAATGACGAAAACCTAGGAACACTGTGCGTGTAGTCACTTGATAACTCAAAGTAAGCCGTCATTCTAGCGAGCTCCAGCGAGACTAAGAATCCGCTATCAGCGTTCTAGGACCTTGGGGCGTCCTTATCTAAGGAACGCGTGGAAAGTAGATTCTGAATCACGTTCGTTCCTCACTGTTCAGAATGACGGAAATCTAGGAACACTGTGCGTGTAGTCACTTGATAACTCAGAGTAAAGCGTCATTCTAGCGAGCTTCAGCGAGACTAAGAATCTGCTATCAGCGCTCTAGGGCTTTGGGGCGTCCTCATCTAAGGAGCACGTGGAAAGTAGATTCTGAATCACGTTCGTTCCTCACTGTTCAGAATGACGGAAATCTAGGAACACTGTGCGTGCAGTCACTTGATAACTCAAAGTAAACCGTCATTCTAGCGAGCTCCAGCGAGACTAAGAATCTGCTACCAGCGTTCTAGGACCTTGGGGCGTCCTTATCTAAGGAACGCGTGGAAAGTAGATTCTGAATCACGTTCGTTCCTCACTGTTCAGAATGACGGAAATCTAGGAACACTGTGCGTGTAGTCAC
>NZ_JAMZAM010000005.1:0-440500 GCF_024181835.1 Vibrio sp. Y29_XK_CS5 | reverse complement strand
TCAACTAAGAACTCATCTATATTCATATGGAACCTATGCAATCACACACTATAAAAGGGGATTTTAACAAAACAAAATACCGATAGATATAGTCATGATATCGTGCAGAAACACATAACGCTTTCTATACGGCTCTAAGCCATCTTTCAGGCACGCTACCGCCTTCTTTCATGCAAAAGAAAGTATGCATGCTAGCACTTATCTGCATGAAACAAATAGAAAATCAGTATGAATCTGTGTGCTCAACCACGCAATTAGACGGCGCAGGCGTGCCTAATTCGTTTACACACGCTAATTTAATAAGACTGTATAAATAACCAGTTAAAATTAAACAATGAAAAGTCAGTTTTTACTCAGCGTGAAAGAGCATATGATCTCACGTCACTATGCCAAGAAGACCATAGAAGCCTACCTATTTTGGATAAAGCGATACATACATTTCCACCAGCTAGCCCACCCTTCGAAACTTTCTGAAGATGATGTTGAAGGCTTTCTTAGCCACCTCGCGATTGAAGAAAAAGTGGCAGTAAAAACGCAGGCTCTCGCATTAAATGCTATCTCTTTTTTATACCGTGAATACTTTCAAATGCCACTTTCATTAAACATGCGATTTCAAAAGTCAGTGGCTGAAATGAAATTGCCAGTGGTATTAACAAGGAATGAAGTACGCCGCTTTGTTCAACATATTGATCCACGATATAAACTCCATATTCAATTGTTATATGGTTCAGGGCTTCGAGTCATGGAATGTCTCCGATTGCGGATTCAAGATATCGATTACGATTATGGAGCAATCAGAGTTTGGCAAGGAAAGGGGGGCAAGAACCGGACAGTGACACTGGCAAAAGAGTTACATGAACCATTAAAAGCACAAGTAAACTTAGCAAGAGATTATTACCAAAAAGATCGTCATGTGGCAGGTTATGCGGGTGTAAATATAGCCGACGGCTTAAGTCGAAAATATCCTGGAGCCGAGCTGGATTTTAATTGGCACTTCCTCTTCCCTTCCACCAAGTTAAATGTCGACAACGAAACAGGAGAGTTTAGGCGTCACCATATCAATGAAAGCGCTATACAAAGAGCAGTGAAGCGAGCCGCAAAAGATGCAAGCATAGAAAAGTCGGTCACTTGCCACACGCTCAGACACAGCTTTGCGACGCACTTACTCGAGTCCGGTGCAGATATACGCACGGTTCAGGAGCAGCTTGGACATTCCGATGTAAAAACCACACAAATATACACGCATGTAATCGAGCGAGGTGCTGGCGGCGTATTGAGCCCTTTATCGAGCCTATAAAAAACAAAAGCCATCGAGTAAAACATCGGTGGCTTTAGCCATTTATGTGCAAAAGTCGTGCTAGTGGCGCTCTCCTAGCTTGACGTTTCCTTTGGAGTCAAACCACAGAGCTTGAGCGCGGCGACGACCAATCAAAATCGGACCATCGTCGTAGAACAAGAAATTCTTCCAATGTTTTTTAAACGTTGACCACTTCGTCTCAATCACGTTGTACTTCTCATAGCAAAAGTACACGGTTACATCATCTTGCCAGTCAATAAACGTCGCCACTTCTTCTGGAAGTTCAGGTTCATCAGCTTCCCAAGCAGCCATCCAATCGACTTCTTGTGACCAGTTAGACTCTTTCATTGGCCAGTCTGATGAGCTTAAACGATCTGCATCAGGGCTTTGCGCACTGATGTTCTCTTTCCAGAACTGCGCGGCGCGAGCTTGACTCATTGGTTTGATAAACTCAAGGTCTTCTTCCGGCACTGGCATTGACTGGTGAGTAAAAATCCATTTTCTTTGGTATTCATCCAAAGGCAAATAAGACATTCAGTCTCCTTTCTTACGACTTCAACCAACCGTTCTCGGTGGCATCTTCAATCAGTTCTTTAGCCTTGTCCCATAATGTGACAGAGCCAAATTCAATTCTTTTATTGATGGTTAACGCTTGCTCTCGCGTCACCCCATTTTCTTTCCAACTTTGACCATCATTGTGGTAGTTGAGCAACATTGGAATAAGGCGGTCTAACGCCTTAGCGTATTTAGCATCATTACTTTGCGCGGCTTCAAATTCATACCACAGAGCGAGCAGTTCTTCACCTTGATCGCTTGGTAACATACCAAACAAACGCTGAGCCGCTCTGAACTCTTTCTCTTCTTGCTCTTTAGACGCTGCAACATCATAAACAAAGGTATCGCCCGCGTCGATCTCTACCACATCATGAATAAGCAGCATTTTCATCACACGCGCAATATCAACTGGAGCATTAGCGTGCTCTTGCATTAAAACAGCCATTAGCGCAACGTGCCAGCTGTGCTCACCGCTATTTTCCAGACGTCCATCAGCGCTTTTTACTCGAGTGCGTCGAAGTACGCTTTTCAGTTGGTCTAGTTCTATCAAAAGCGCTAACTGCTTTTCCAGCCTTTCCATCTATCGAGCCTCTGCATTCCAATTCGGGTTAGTCAGCGATGTCAGCACATGATCTTGCCACTCACCGTTGATCAACAAATAATCCTTTGCGTAACCTTCTCTTTCAAATCCGACATGTTGCAAAACAGCTTCACTTCGCGTGTTATGCGGCATGTAGCCAGCTTGAATGCGATGTAACTTTTGTACATCAAACATATAGTCGCATGCCATTTTCAACGCGCGGCGCATATAGCCATTTCCTTGCGCATCTTCAGCAAGAGAGTAACCCACATTACAGGCATAAAATGGGAAACGGGTCAGGTTACTGAAAGAGAGCGTCCCGAGCATTTTACCTGATTCAGCGTGAACGAGTAGGCAGTAGTAGCCCAACCCCAATCTATGCAGCTCGTTCAGTTTTATCAACTTTTGTAGCCAGCCGTTGACAGAGTAAAATGCCTCTTCACGTTTTGGTTCAAAAGGCGCTAAATACTCTCGGTTTGTCTGAAAATACGCCGCAATCATATCGGCATCACCAATTTCTGCGGTACGTAGAAGCAAGTCGCCGTCCAACTTGTGAACGGCGATTGAGGAGCTTTTATCTTCCATTACGAATGACAACTTCCATTTAATTTCGGATTAATTTTCGGATAGCCCAGTTTGTACGAATACCCTAGCTTTTACGAATACCATAATCACGCAACTTGTTCGCGATAGAGGTATGAGAGACATTCAATCGCTTGGCGAGCTTACGGCTTGATGGGAAAGATTGATACAAACGCTCTAAAATCTGCGATTCGTAATCACGCATGATCTCATCCAATGATCCATCAAGGTTCAAGGTTGCGCTACCTCCGCCCATTGCTTGCGGTTGAGGCAGATTAAAGTTATCCGCTTTTAGCAAATGACCTTCCATCTCAGTCAGCGCGCGAAGCACCATGTTATCTAACTGACGCATGTTACCGGGCCACTGGTAATTTGCTAATGCATCAACAAGTTCATCATCGAGTTCTGGTTTATCGATACCAAGCTGCTGAGCATGTTTTGTGACAAACAAATCCAGCAATGGTGCAACATCGTTCGAGCGTTTACGCAGCGGCGGGATGTTCAACGTTAGAACGTTGAGACGATAATACAAATCTTCACGGAACTTCCCTGCTTCGGCAAGTTCGGCTAGGTTGTGCTTGGTTGAGGCAATAATACGCACATCAACATGCATCTCATCTTCTGCACCAACACGACGGAAGTTTCCATCTTGTAAAAAGCGAAGTAGTTTGATTTGTAAGTGCGCACTCATCTCGCCTATCTCATCGAGAAAAACGGTGCCGCCATTGGCTTGCTCAAAAATACCTTTATGCCCTTGCTCATGATTAAACGAGCCAGGTGCATGACCAAATAACTCGGTCTCCGCAACATCGTCCGGCATCGACGCACAACTCAGCACCATAAATGGCTTGCTCGCGCGTCCAGATCGGCTATGACATGCTTTTGCCAGCATTTCTTTGCCAGTACCAGTTTCACCCTCAATCAATAGGGGTTGGTCAAGCACTGACAGTTTTTTCGCTTGGTTCATCAACGCCTTATGGCGATTCGATAAACCAACAAAATGCTCGAATCCTAACTGGTTATGCAATGGCAGAGTTTCTTCTATCTGCACACCTTGCTGGCTAGAGCGAATAGTCATCAACGTACTAGCAAGAGTTGAGTTTTGCGCTTCGTCTTTAATGTAGACAGGCATCAACTCAAGAATGTAGTCCAAACCATCAATCACTAAGCTTTCACGAGTGCGGGCATTAACGCCTTCCGACCAACGAGAAAAACGAACACTCGGTAACAAAACTCCGATTTGAGTGCCAATCACATCTTGTTTGTGCTGACCAAGTAGAGACAATGCTGACATGTTCGCCATATCTACCGCACCTTTGAGGTCGATGGCAAAGACAGGATCTGGAAGATTATCTACCAAAGAGAGCAACTCAGTATTGTGGCGCTCCATTGGCATAAATTGGATTTTACGTACGTCTTTGACCCCCGGTATACGGCGGATTTCTGCCATTAGTTCGCTAAAGGTATCAAAATCAATATCAGGGCAGTTTAGGTAAATGATGCCACTAATATCAATTTCGATACCACGTAAATCGATGCTTTTAGACGCTAAAATATCGAGCAGTTCTCGGGTAAGACCGAGTCTATCTTCACAAAAGACTTCAAGACGCACTGAAAATATCCCAAATCACAACTGTCAGGAAAAGTTGACAGTAGTTTCTACCAAGCTTGGAATGGCGTCAAGTAATCCTCACCGTCAAAGGTGACATTGATTACGGTTTCATCGTGATTGATGCAACTTTCGCCACCACTTCTTTGCGAATC
Organism: Vibrio sp. Y29_XK_CS5; assembly: GCF_024181835.1. Classification (NCBI taxonomy): domain Bacteria; kingdom Pseudomonadati; phylum Pseudomonadota; class Gammaproteobacteria; order Vibrionales; family Vibrionaceae; genus Vibrio; species Vibrio sp. Y29_XK_CS5. The sequence continues at coordinate 435,722 of NZ_JAMZAM010000005.1, read as the reverse complement.
GCACCTAGTTTCACCTGACGCTCCGGATACCAAGGTAATGGACGAAGCAGTGCCATCGATTTGAGCCCTAGGCGCGCAGTCAAAATACCCACACCCAAACCCTGCCCTGCTCGCGCAGAGACTTTTCCAGCTAAATCCATCGACATCAGATCCATACTGGCATCAATCGCGAGCTCACTGGCACCTGCTGCTGCCATGTTAACGAACACTGCACGTAGCAGTTTGATGCTTGAAGCATACCCCAGCTCAACGCCATACACCTTCGAAAGATTGTCGATCATTTTGAAGTTACGCCATGCCACCAGCAACATATCAGCGGCTGCTAATGGGCTCACAGCCACCAACGCGGCAGATTCAGTTGCATGTTGCGAAACAATTTTGGTTGCGAGCTTGTCTTGCTGACTCACAACCATGGAATCATACATGTCTAGAATTTCGGCATCACTATGAGCTGGGTTTACGCTGTTTTTCCAACGATCAAACCCCGGGTTTTCTGCCAACACGCCGCTTTGCTCCGCCACTTTTTCACAAAAGGCTTTGCCCTTACCGACGCTTTGGCTAGCAATAAGCCCTTCGCTTTCTTCCTGCACACTAAAATGATTGCGAAGTTTACGCAGCTTCCATAGCTCTTTGCCTAGTGCACCCAAACCAAAAGAAGCGATAGTGGTGATAAAGCCAGCCCAGCCAAGAGCAAGCCAATCAGCAGTTTGTACTGCGGTAACGACAGAATCGACCGCCTGCCAACCAACTAAACCGGCAAAGGTTGCAAAGAGCCCCGTTGTCAGCCATTTGCGACCCACTCTCGGGCGAATGACATGTTCAAGCTGTAACTCTTGTTCTGTTTCATCCTGTTGCTCTTCAATCGCCACAGGTACGAAGGTTTCTTTTTCTGAAAACGTCTTTTGAGCCGTCAACTCAGGAGAAACACTCTCTTGATCACTTTGCATCACTTTTTCTGAGAAGACTTGTTTTTGTTTTAGTTCACTCATTTCAATTTGTCTCCCAATAGGTATTCCAATGCTTTGTCTAGGCGAATGTGTTTCATCGGCTCATCCGTTTCTGAAGGCATTGGACGGAAAGAAGTAAAATCAAAGCCACTGTTTTGCCAATAAGCGGTATTCGGCAGCTTCTTAGGGACTTCTCCCGGGAACATCGTCATTGGCTCCCCTTTTAACGTCGTGCCTTGCAGCGCGGGGACGGTTTTATCTCCGGAGGCAATAAAGCCTGACATGGTCGCTTGAATCGACGCAATGCTCATGCAGCTCATTTCAATGTTCTCGTACGCTGCGGTTTGCCATGCTGGGTGGACCATTTGCTGTAACAATGACACTAAGTGAGGGTGCTGATCTGGGGTCACGTGATCCGCTTTCGTCGCAGCAAACAGAACTCTGTCGATCTTTGGTGAGAACAAACGACGCAAGAAGCTACTGCGCCCATACCGGAAGCTATGCATGATCTGCTCAAGCGCTTGGCGCATATCATAAAAAGCTTCATCACCCGCATTAAGTGGCTGCAAGCAGTCGACCAGTACGATCTGTCGATCGAAAGTAGCAAAATGATGTTTGTAAAACGCTTTGACGACCTTTTGCTGGTATTCATGGTAACGCGCTTCTAGCATCGCGAGGTTACTGCCTTTAGAAGGCTTTACCCCTTCGTCAACTCGACACGGGAAAAACTGCAGCACTGGCGCACCAGCAAGCTCACCCGGTAAAACAAATCGACCAGGTTGCACCCAGTGTAGCCCTGAGTCTTTACAAGCATGCAAATAACCTGTGTATGCGTTAGCAACCTGCTCAAGCTGTTTTTCACTGACTTCTGCATTCAAATCCACAGAATCAAGCGCCTCTAACCAAGAGTTGGCAAGCTCAAGACGCTGACCTTTTAGCGCATCAAACTGGGTACGAGACCAGCTTGCAAAATCCATATCAAGCAAAGGTAAATCAAGAAGCCACTCACCCGGATAGTCAATGATATCGACGTTCAATACCGCGGTTTTGCTCAGCAGCTTTTTAGTGGTTTTGTTCGGTTTATATTTGAGTGCAAGACGAATTTCGCTCACGTCACGAGTCGGCACCGGCCATTGGGGAGGTGTAGCATGAATTTGACTCATTGCTTCGTCATAGGCAAAACGTGGCACCATCATGTTCGTTTGTGGTTCACGTTTAGCACCAATCAGGCGCTTATCACGGGCCGCATTAAGCAGTGGCAAATTATCGTGTGTCGCAGTGTGCAGCAGTTGATTGACTAAAGAAGTAATAAAGGCGGTTTTCCCCGCTCGAGATAACCCAGTCACGGCGATTCGGACATTGGCGTCCATACCACGGCTGATAAAGTCATTCACTTCTTGCGTTATTCTTTTCATACTTTTTATTTATCTCATCAATTTCTGCTACGCAGTGTAATTTTACCAACCTTAATCAAAGATGAACAAAGTATTCACGGCAAAATCTGACGTTTAAAAACGCAAAAGCCTCTGAGAATTTCAGAGGCTTCGGGGATCTTGATAACCAGTTTACACTCTAATCGTCTTCGATAAGCTTGTAGATAACAAACAGTGCAATCTCCAAAATCAACCACAAGACACAAGTGATGGTGACGTATTTTTCATCGAAGATACTGATGCCGTGAAGGATCAAGTCGTAGCCCACAAAGCTACCGATCACAACCGCAAGGACTATTTGTAGAATTTGAATAAAACGAGGCATGCCGTCTCCTAATCATGGTCAGCATAACAACAAAATTTGTTATGCCTATAAGTTTATATCTGATTATATAGACAAAAAGTGCAGCTTTCGCTGCACTTTTGTCAAATGTTTGCTAGGTAAATCAGCACTTTGTCACATTCTCTCGATTGAGACGCCTGCGCCTCGCCGAGTCAGACTCCGCATGACACAAACCTTGTGACCTGACAAATTAGCAACTCGTGGCTTACGCTTCCATCTCTTGGATTTTCACTTTCCACGTATCTGGACCAATTTGGTGTGCATTTACACCATTCGAGTCAACTGCTACGGTAACTGGCATGTCTTCAACTTCGAACTCGTAAATTGCTTCCATACCCAAATCTTCAAACGCCACAACGCGTGCTTTTTTGATCGCCTTCGCAACCAAGTAAGCCGCTCCACCTACCGCCATGAGATAAACGGCTTTGTGTTTTTTGATTGACTCAACCGTAGCTGGACCACGCTCGGCTTTACCTATCATACCCATAATGCCCGTTTGCTCTAGCATCATGTCAGTAAACTTATCCATTCGCGTGGAGGTTGTTGGACCTGCAGGACCAACAACTTCATCACCCACTGCATCAACCGGACCAACGTAGTAGATGAACTTACCCTTAAGATCGACACCTTCTGGTAGACCTTCTCCCGCCTCTAGCATGCCTTGGATACGTTTATGTGCCGCATCACGACCAGTAAGGATTTTGCCAGACAGCAGAACGGTTTCACCCGTTTTCCACTCTTGGACTTCTTCTTTAGTGACCGTATCAAGGTTAACGCGACGTGTGTTCTCGCCTGCTTCCCAAGTAATGTCTGGCCAATCTTCCAGTTTTGGCGGCGTCAACTCTGCCGGTCCCTTGCCATCAAGGGTGAAATGCACGTGGCGTGTCGCTGCACAGTTCGGGATCAAGCACACAGGTTTCGAAGCGGCGTGAGTCGGTGCAGTTTTGATTTTCACATCAACAACTGTCGTTAAACCGCCTAAGCCTTGAGCACCGATGCCAAGTTTGTTTACACGATTGAAGATATCAAGACGAAGCTCTTCTTCCGCATTTTGAGGACCACGGTCAATCAACTCTTGAATGTCGATGTGTTCCATTAGAGATTCTTTTGCCAGTACCGCTGCTTTTTCTGCAGTGCCGCCGATACCAATGCCAAGCATACCTGGAGGACACCAGCCAGCGCCCATAGCTGGTAGCGTTTTCTCTACCCATTCTGCTATGTCATCTGACGGGTTCAGCATGACCATCTTAGTTTTGTTCTCAGAACCGCCACCTTTCGCAGCAATTTGAATTTCAACTTTGTCTCCAGGCACCATATTAATGTGCACGACTGCTGGCGTGTTGTCTTTGGTATTGATTCGCTTACCAGCAGGGTCCATAAGAACCGAGGCACGCAATGGGTTATCTGGGTTTGTGTAAGCCTGTCGGACACCCTCATCCACCATTTGTTGTACCGTCATATCGGTCGAGTCCCACTGGACGCCCATGCCGATGTTCACGAAACAAGTCACGATCCCCGTATCCTGACAGATCGGTCGATGACCTTCTGCCGACATACGAGAGTTAATTAGGATCTGAGCGATGGCGTCTTTTGCCGCCTGGCTCTCTTCACGGTGGTAGGCTTTTTCAAGGGCTTGAACAAAGTCTAGCGGGTGGTAGTAAGAAATATACTGTAGCGCATCAGCAACACTGCTGATGACATCCTGCGTGCGTATTACCGTCATTGCATGCCTCATTATTGTTATGCTTTGCTTCCATTATTGGCTTGGCTTCAATCGTGTTTGTTGAGCTTATTGCTCTTGATGAGCTTTGTTTTTATAAACGTATATTTTTAAACCATGTTTTATAAACAATTGTCGAACGGCTGATATCGACACACGAGTAAATGAAGTCGCCTTCTTTTATAGTAAAACCACCTCCAAGCCTTTGTATAGAGGTAGTTTGGCTATACAAGGGTTTATGATACTCTTGCTGCCCATGACATGCCATGCAGTGAATGAACTCTTTGTCACAATTTAAACAAATGAACAACATGGATACGCAATTGCTTGATTTTAAGGCATTGGATTACGCCAACGACCTCGCTCTTTCGCTATTTTCCCGTATTGAAAGCCAACCTTGGGCGATGCTTTTACGCTCTGCCTCGCAGACGCACATCGATAGCCGGTTCGACGTATTAGTCGCAAACCCAATCGCTACCCTTGAGACAGTGAGCAGTGACACACAAATCACCACATCAAACGAAAACTACGTTTCCCAAGATGACCCATTTTCTTTGCTAGAAGACCTTCAGCAGCGGCTACTACCACAGGTTGAAGCTGTCACGAAATGGGATGTACCGTTTGTCGGTGGCGCACTGGGTTACTTCAGCTACGATTTAGGTCGTCGAGTCGAATCCATGCCTAATCTGGCAGACAAAGATTTGCGTACTCCAGACATGGCTGTAGGCTTGTATGAATGGGCGCTGATCGTTGACCACAAGCTAAACAAAGCGTGTATGGTCGGCAGAAACATCGAGCAAGCATGGCAATGGCTCAATGCGCAATCAAGCGCGGATGTTGAAGACTTCAAGCTGATTAGCGACTGGCAATCCAATATGACGCAAGCGTCCTACGCTTCTCGTTTTGAGCGTGTGCAACAGTACCTACTGAGCGGCGACTGCTACCAAATTAACTTAGCACAACGTTTTAACGCCGCCTATCAAGGCAGTGAATGGCAAGCTTACAAAAAACTGGAAGAAGCAAATCAAGCGCCTTTTTCCGCGTTCATTCGTATGCCTAAATCAGCGATTATTAGCGTGTCACCAGAGCGTTTTCTAGAGCTTAAAGATAACGTTATTGAAACCAAACCGATCAAAGGCACTCGTCCTCGCAGTCAAAATCCACATCAAGATTCCGCCAACGCGTTTGATTTACAGACCGCAGAGAAAGACCAAGCAGAGAACTTGATGATAGTCGACTTACTTCGCAACGATATTGGTCGGGTCGCGGCACCAGGCAGCGTACATGTACCGAAGCTATTTGATATTGAGAGCTTTCCCGCAGTGCATCACTTAGTGAGCACCATTCGGGCCAACTTAGATATTCGCTACTGCGCTGCAGATCTGCTTCGTGCATGTTTTCCCGGCGGTTCGATCACTGGTGCGCCGAAAGTACGGGCGATGCAAATCATTGAAGAGTTAGAACCTCATCGACGCAGCGCTTATTGTGGCAGTATTGGCTATATTTCCCGTCATGGGCGTATGGACACCAGTATTACAATCCGCACTTTGGTCGCAGAAGACAAACGGCTCTACGCATGGGCTGGTGGCGGTGTGGTCGCAGACAGTGACTGCGCTGCAGAATATCAAGAGACCCTGGATAAGCTCTCAAAGATACTACCAGCGCTCAAATCATGAGCAAAAAACCTCAATCGAAATAAACAAAGCGGCACTGCAACATAACCGTGCCGCTTCTCTTTATATGTTCTCGTGCTCTCTATTCGTCTAACCACTTACACATCATCTGCTCAATATCCGCGGCAGTATATGGTTTGGTTAGGATGTCATCCATCCCAGACTCCACGCACTTTTGTCTTTCCTCAAGGGTGGTGCCTGCTGTTAGTGCAATAATCGGTCTGTGAAAGCCATTTTCTCGTAGCTGTACCGTTGCTTCATAGCCATCCATTTCCGGCATCCGACAATCCATAAAGATCAATTCGTAATCTTTCTCTTTCACCGCATCAAGCGCTTCTAACCCATTGTTTTTCAAATCTGGAGTAATATCGAGCTTTTTCAGCATTTGAGTCACAATCACTTGGTTCATGCGAATATCATCCACCACCAATACGGAACGCCCGGACAGGTCAATCTGATGACCAATTAAAACATCGCCAGCCGCTCTGCCCTGTGCTTGCCCTTGTTTCAGTGGCAATTTGACTTTAAAGATAGTGCCCTTGCGCGGCTCACTGACAAAGCTGATTTCGCCGTCCATCAAATCAACCAAATTCTTACAAATCGCAAGTCCAAGCCCAGAGCCTTCAAAACTTCGCTTGGTAGAGCGGTCGGCTTGCACAAAGGGGTCAAATAAAGCTTGCTGCGCTTCCAGCGGGATACCAATCCCAGTATCTTCCACTTCAAACAGAGCGCAGCCATCGCTCCATTCGACACGAAGCACCACCCCTCCAAGATTGGTAAACTTAATCGCATTACCAATCAAATTGACCAGAATTTGCGTAATACGTTCAAAGTCTCCAATCAAGTACTCAGGAATACCCAACTTCTTATCAATAGAAAAGTGAATGCGCTTTTCCGCAGCTTTGGCTGCAAATACGCCGGTCAAAGCATTTTCTAGGTCTTTCCAAGCAAATACTTTGTTTATGATTTCCATCATACCCGCATTCATCTTACTGAAATCGAGCAAGTCGTTAATAATAACGCGTAGCAGATCGCCTGATTGACTTAGATTACCAAGGTATTGAAGCTGCTCTTCCTCCAAGGGGGTTTTACTTAACAGCTCCGCGCTGCCGAGCACACCATTTAATGGCGTTCGCAACTCATGGTTAATCATGGCAACGAATTCTTTGGTCGCCTTTTCCGATGCTTCGGCACGCTTACGTAATTCAACTTCACGCTCTAGGCTCAAGTGACGGCTAATAACGCCATGAACTAAATCAGACACTAATACCATTTGCTTGGAAATGAATTCTTGGTCAACTTGATCAAGATCCACGGAAAACACAAGCTCGCCTAAAATCATTGAATCGATAATAATCGGCAGGTAAAGCTTCTGCGCTTGCCAGCGAGGCTTGGCATCGATGGGCGCATCATGAGCAAGATTAAGATGACCAAATTGATGACGACGCAACGAAGATAAATGCGTATCGCTCAAATACAGGTACGCACCCGACACAACCGAATTAGATGTCAGTTGCTCCAAAAAGCTGGCAATCATGGTTTCATCAAAGGTGCTAGAAAGGAAGGTACGACCAAACTTAATCAACGTGGCATCGATTTGCTCTTCAAACTCAAACTTGCGCAAGTCGTGCTCTGACTGCATTTCCAGCTTTTTTAAGGCTACGCTCAGTTGCTGATTCGCCTCGTACAACTCTAAGCTTTTTTGCTCCAGCAGTGTTTCTGCTGCTTTTCGCGATGCCACTTCTCGTTTGAGTTTCCTTTCTAATGAGGAACTTCCTGCCATATTGCCTTATTGAGCCTCCAGCCAAAAACGAACTTGGCTTCCATCTTGCGACTGATTTTGGTGCTTAATGATCACCGTTTCATCAAAGTGGGTGGCACAGCCTTTAATTAACCCCACACACACATGCGCCATGCAGCGCGCACTCCGATAATCGAACACCATCTCCGATTGAGTTTCACTGATAAAGTCAAATTGCGGTGGATTGGCATCTGGATAAAGCTTTTTCACTTCCACGTGAATAAAGTCTTCCACATGACGCACAAATTGAAACGTAGTGGAGCATTGCTGCAAGCTGGCATGGTTTGGGATTGATTTGAGCAGGTTTTGAAACGCACACTCACCAAACACTTCTTGTAACTGCTCCGGCGGAATGTTAGATATTTTGCTGAGGTTGACAATCAACTTGACCAAATCACGATGATCATAACTGCCGACCGAGGTGTAGATGCCTTCATCATTAGATAAGTCGAGCACTTGGTCCAAAACTTCCAGACCAAACTTCTCTTCCACTAACTCCATGAACTCTGTGAAAATAATCCCTTTCATCGTCTTCAACTAACCTTATAGTGACGCCTTAAAATAAAGAATGGTGTATAAAGGTATAACTTTCAAATTAATATGCTTCAGCACACAGGTGTTTTCGGTAAAAGGATTGAGCATTGGTTATTGATAAATCGACATTACTGCAGAACTTCCAACTGCAAATGCCCACAGGCTATCATCGTGAGTCTTTGGGACGCTTAGCGCACTTAGAATCATTGAAGTTGAGAGAAGCGGCCGTATTGATTGGCTTTGTCGAACGTGAACAAGGTCTGCAAGTGATTTTGACCAAGCGTGCCGAGCACTTAAAGCATCATCCAGGGCAAATCAGTTTTCCTGGGGGCAAATTTGAAGATGACGATCAAGTACTTGTTAATACCGCCCTTAGAGAAGCAGAAGAGGAAATTGGTATTCATCAAACAGATATAAGGGTGTTTGGTCAGTTGCCCAAGCTACCTACTATTAGCCAGTTTAATGTGACGCCATTTTTAGCCTTTGTCTCACCAGACTATTCGACTCAGATCGACCCAAACGAAGTCGCCGAGGTTTTTGAGGTGCCAGCAGATCATATTTTGAATCCAAAAAAGCTTTACAGTACAAAATTCAAACTAAAAAACACCAGTCACCGTGTGTTTGCAATCCCCTATCAACAGCATTTCATTTGGGGAATGACAGCACAAATTATCGAATCGATGCAAAAACACATCATTTCTAACTAACTGTCTTATCAATGATAATCTTGCTTCTATAGCAAACATCATGTGCATCAATATTAATAAAAGGTTATTTTTCAAACATTCGTTCACATTAGTTTAATTTGGATTTTATATCGCAAACGCTTGCGGTGAGATAAATTTATACAATCGCCCCTTCAGATAAGTTTTTCTAATTTTACTCATTAGCAATAATCACGTGTAGCACGCCGTTTTCGTGATAAAAAGCAGGTTTTTGACATATCATTCAATAAGCTCGAGCAATACATGATTTAGATCTAATTTTCCTAGTGCAAAATCTTGCAAAATTGCTCCCGACTTATTTCCTGTTCCCAAAATGAGTAACTCAAAAATGAATACAACTACTTCTGCGGCTTCGACCGCACAATCGTCTAGTAAGTTTTCTTACAAAGACTTCACTTGGTGTCTGTCCCTGTTTGGGACAGCAGTAGGTGCAGGTGTACTTTTCCTTCCTATTAAAGCAGGTGCTGGCGGTTTCTGGCCATTAGTTATCCTAGCGCTAATCGCGGCACCAATGACTTGGTTCGCACACAAATCTCTCGCTCGTTTCGTACTTTCTGCGAAAAACCCTGAAGCGGACATCACTGACACAGTAGAAGAGCACTTCGGTAAAACTGGCGCAAACCTTATTACTTTTGCCTACTTCTTCGCTATCTACCCAATCGTACTTATCTACGGTGTTGGTATCACAAACACAGTTGACTCTTTCCTAGTCAACCAAATGGGTATGGAATCTATTCCTCGCTGGCTACTGTCTGGTGCACTTATCGCAGCAATGACAGCAGGTGTAGTATTTGGTAAAGAACTAATGCTGAAAGCAACATCAGCAATGGTTTACCCACTAGTATTTATCCTACTAGCACTTTCTTTCTACCTAATTCCTGATTGGAATACATCAATGATGGAAGTATCACCAAACTGGGGCGAAATGCCGACCATCGTTTGGCTAGCAATTCCAATCATCGTATTCTCTTTCAACCACAGCCCAATCATTTCTCAGTTCTCTAAAGAACAACGTCGTGTATACGGTGATGACGCAGTGAAGAAAACTGACGCTATCACTGGTGGCGCAGCAATGATGCTTATGGGTTTTGTAATGTTCTTCGTATTCTCTGTAGTACTTTCTCTATCTCCAGAGCAACTAGCATCTGCGCAAGAACAAAACATCTCAGTACTGTCTTACCTAGCTAACGTTCATGAGTCTCCACTTATTTCTTACATGGGTCCTCTAGTAGCGTTTGCAGCGATCACTTCTAGCTACTTTGGTCACTTCCTTGGTGCGCACGAAGGTCTAGTAGGTCTAATCAAGTCTCGCTCTCAAACTCCTGTCAGCAAGATTGAAAAAGTATCGCTACTGTTCATCGTAATCACAACTTGGATCGTTGCTATCGTTAACCCAAGCATCCTAGGCATGATTGAAACAATGGGTGCACCGATGATCGCGGCAATCCTATTCTTGATGCCTGTATTCGCAATGCAGAAAGTACCAGCAATGGCGAAGTACAAAACTTCAGCACCTGTACAGATTTTCACAGCAATCTGTGGTCTTGCGGCAATTAGTTCTGTAATCTACGGCGCTCTTTAATCACAGCTGCTTTATTTAGCGTGATTAATCCAAGAATATAACGATAATAAAAAGCCTCCCAACTCCCCTTGGGAGGCTTTGTTCTGAGGTAATCGATATGATTAGTGTTTTTGACATCTATAAAATCGGTGTTGGTCCTTCAAGCTCACACACTGTAGGTCCAATGAAAGCGGGTAAAGAATTTATTGATGATCTTCGTGCAATGGGAAAACTGCGCGACATCACTAAAATCACCGTTGACGTTTATGGTTCACTATCACTGACAGGGAAAGGTCACCACACGGATATCGCGATCATCATGGGTCTTGCAGGCAACTCCCCTGAGAAAGTAGATATCGACTCTATTCCGGGCTTTATCGCTCGCGTAGAAGAAACTGAGCGCCTACCTGTTGGCATGCACTGTCATACAGTATCTTTCCCGAAAGATGGTGGTATGAACTTCCATACTACTAACCTTGAGCTACACGAAAACGGCATGCAGATCCACGCTTGGATCGATGACGAAAAAGTATACTCAAAGACTTACTACTCTATCGGCGGTGGTTTCATCGTTGATGAAGAGAATTTCGGTAAAGAAGTAGAGAACCCTATCAAGGTTCCTTACGAATACACAACGGCAGAAGAGTTAGTTCACCAGTGTAAAGAAAGCGGTCTTTCTATCAGCGCACTTGTGATGAAAAACGAACACTCTCTGCACTCTGATGAAGAGACTCGTACATACTTCGCAAACATCTGGCGCACAATGCGCGAATGTATGGATCGCGGTATGAACGAAGAAGGTATTCTGCCTGGTCCACTACGCGTACCTCGTCGTGCAGCAGCACTTCGTCAGCAACTACTTACTTCTGAAAAGACAACTAACGATCCAATGTCGGTTGTTGACTGGGTAAACATGTTCGCTTTCGCAGTAAACGAAGAAAACGCTGCCGGTGGTCGCGTTGTTACAGCACCAACGAACGGTGCGTGTGGCATCATCCCGGCGGTACTGGCTTACTACGATAAGTTCATCCAGACAGTAACTGAAAAAGATTACATCCGTTACTTTGCGGCTTCTGGTGCAATCGGTGGTCTATACAAGCGCAATGCATCTATCTCTGGTGCAGAAGTTGGTTGTCAGGGCGAAGTTGGCGTAGCGTGTTCGATGGCTGCAGCTGGTCTTGCTGAGCTGATGGGTGGTAGCCCTGAGCAAGTATGTATGGCAGCAGAAATTGCGATGGAACACAACCTAGGTCTAACTTGTGACCCTGTAGCGGGTCAGGTTCAGGTTCCATGTATCGAGCGTAACGGCATCGCGGCAGTAAAAGCGATCAACTCAACTCGTATGGCACTGCGTCGCTCATCTGCACCTACGGTTTCTCTGGATAAGGTTATCGAAACCATGCTAGAGACCGGTAAGGACATGAACGCAAAATACCGTGAGACATCTCAAGGCGGTCTAGCAATCAAAGTGATTTGCTAATCCTCCCCTCTCAATTGAAAAGCCCGAGCACATTGCTTGGGCTTTTTTTTCGTTTCTGCTTTCTTAATCCACCGAAATACAACTAGATTGAGCTTTATAAAAAAATCTAAAATGGTCACTATATCCAGAAGTTTAGGATATGCCCGTAGAAGGTCACATACCTGATACATCAATATTGATAACGTATTCAAAAAATTAATCCTGGAGCGCAATAACACATGATTAGGTTTGAACTCGGAAACCAAATCTGCGTTTGCCTGACCGAAAAAGAACTTTCACTACAGCTCAATCATTCCATCCACTCTTCTATTCCTGTAAACCGAATCGAATATTTGATCCTTAGCACCATCGCCGCTTTTGGCAGCCTAAACGCGCCTATTAGCCAGAGGAAAATCGAAAAGAAGTTATCAGCGCAACATCATTTGATGTTGCCGGAAAATGGATTTAAGAACGCTGTTGCGTCGGTACGAAAGAAGTTCAGGCAACTGACAAAGAATCACGTAGAGGCACCTAAGTCTCTGATCGAAAACATCCACCGAAAGGGATATTTTGTGCCATACGATAGCCAACATGCACAAAAAGACGGACTTCTGCAGCAAGCGCGGATCCATCAACAAGCGACACACAGCATAAGAAGAGCAATAGGCATCTGCTTACGCAGCCGTGCGCTGTACTTGAATCTACTGTTTTTTCTCGTTTTTACTATCATCTTGTATGTTGCGATTTGCTTTTACACAATCAGTACGATTGTCAGGCAAAACTATTTTGATGATGCGATGGACTTTGCCCATGATCTGGCACAGCGTAGCTGCTTTGAGCATGAAGACCGCTTACGTGGTTTGTTCGATAATATCCAACTGGTCGAGTCCGCCTTAATGACGGACAAACATAATATTCGTTGTTTGGTGACACCAGAAGCCGTCGTGCCGGTCAACGAGAGAGACCGCAACCTTTGGCTCAATAACGAAAGTTACACCACGCATTCATTTTTCTTTGACGGCGCAGAAGTGTTGGTGCGAGTGAAAAACATCAATCTAGCGAATAGCATAGAGAGCCACATGTCGCGGATGTTTTTGTCGGGAATGAAAGTGTGTACGAACACCGGTACAGCGCTCGAAATTGGCGATACCCAGGGCAACTCGTTTTTATATAACGTCAATGATAACGGCTACAAAGAGATCTATTACGTATCCGGACCGATCACAAGCATCCTTGTTTTGAGCTTTATACTAATATTTATTGCCAGGCATAAAAAGCTGCGTTCGCTGGTCTCCTACCTATGGGCAATTCGTCAGTTCACCCTAAAGCTTGAACCTATTCATAACACATCAAATCGGCAAAATATTCACTATGAGGTACTGTCACGTTTTAAAGTTAAAAACACTCAGCGATTTATTGAACGTTTGATTGCCAATGGCTTACTGATCAATCACACCTTACTGGTGATAAAAACCGTCTATGGCGACGCAAAGTCATTACTCGCCCCCCTCAGCATCAACGTATGTCCTTCTCTTCTCATTGGGCGCAATTTTACGCGTCTTTATCGTCAGTTGTCCCAGTTAGACTGTACACTGCTGACCATCGAGATCACAGAAAATGCCTCGATGTATTACACGCGCGAGATATTTGACAACATCAGTAAGCTCAAACAGCTTGGTTGTAAAATCAGCATTGACGACTTTGGTACTGGGAATAACAATGTTGAGCTGATTAGCCACATTACGCCGAATTATCTGAAAATTGACCGTCTGTTTGTCATGAACTTAAAGCAAGACGACAAAAAGGTTGAAACTCTGCGTCAGCTAATCGCGATGGGACACACGTACCACTGCACAGTGATCGTAGAAGGTGTTGAAACTGCAGAATGCGCACATCTACTCACCACCCTTGGCGCGCACATCCATCAAGGGTTTTATTACCCATTGTGTCGCTAGCGGCTTCTATTTATTGACAAAATCTGCACATAACCAGATTGCGTACTTTTTATATCCACAACTATAATGGCGGTATCGACTTTACCGCCTCTAAATAGATTCAGCACATGATCGCTATTAAACCAGCCAAGCTGAAAGATTTTGCCAGCTTGATGCAAATGGATGTGCACGACGATCAAAAAGGATTTTTCAAGCCCTTTGAACAGGCTTACCAACAACGCGCCAAATCGGAAGTGTTTTACACCATATTCCACGACTATTTGACTGTGGGGTATTTGGTGATTGATAAAGCATTTGCTCAACATGCGCCTTTTGCTAAACGTCATGAACTTGGGTTGACCTACCTCATGATTGATAAACGCTTTCAGCGTCAAGGGATAGGCAAAGCGACGCTGCAAAAGTTGATGGTGTATGGTTACGCTATTGATGCCGAAAGCAACTCGATATGTGCGACGATCACCAGCACCAACCAAGCGGCGATCAAACTGTTTGAGACAACTGGGTTTGAAAATACGCAAAAGACCATTTACGACGCTCAAGGTAAGGCGCTGATCATGCGCCATGCATTGAGTTAAGTCGAAAACAAACCACCGAAATAAAAAATGGGCAGTCTATATTGGACTGCCCATTTCACTTTAAACTGCCATGACTTCAGCTTGCCAGCCATAGCCAATGTATTCTTTCGCCAATTCTTCGGCAACAAACGTCGATACTACGACTTCCACCCACATGCTATGTGATCCCGCGCGATAACGCAGTTTCATCATCTTCATTGTACACCTCTCCGCAAGGTGAAAGAGGCTTAACTTGCTCGCCATTCACCCAAATGATAATAAAAAATGACCGTATCCATGCAGTTGGAGCCCTTTGCCCATACGTGCGTGAACTCTCTCCTTGAGATAAAATGGATACCGTATATGTGATTCGAAAAACTTCGAATTATTGCGAGAGCAATTTTGCAAAATGATAGGGCAAGGGTGTAGAGTAAAAATACTGCATTTATAAAAAACGATAAGATGGGCCAACTTTTATGGGCAGTGATATAGGTAACACCACCAAATCCACCAGTTTTGATGCGTTGATGATACGTCAAGCGAAGCTTTTAACGTCCGCACATGCTGACGAATGTGAAAGCTACCTCAAGCAGTTTATGCTAGAAGCCATGGAATGGTTTGAAATCGATCGTATGACGATGTTTCCCAACTCCATGCTGTTTTTCAATCAAGGGAAAACGCTTTCTGTTGCTCGCGAACCACACCAAGTTCTGACGACTAAGCAAGTCGGGGTCGAAGATGGCGAACGCTACCTGCGCTTAATTGGTAATTCTGAGAAAACCCAGTTTTTCGATAAAAACGCTTTAGCCAACAGTGATGTAGTGGTATTGCGCATGCTGTCAGCACAAGGCGCGTGTTGCCATTACACTATTCCACTCGTCCAATTTGGTCAGCGCTGGGGCGGTCTCTCTTTTACTCTCTTTGGTAGCAACAGTTGCGGCTTATCCGAAAGCCAGCTTGAACAGGTTAGCTTCATCTCTCATATGTGGCTGTCCTTTTGGCAACATTCAAAGCTACATCGTAGTTTGCACCGTCCAGACATGAAAACCGACCAAGAAAATCACCGCATGCTACGTTTGAGTCACCGTCAATGTGACGTGCTGGGTTTGCTGGCTAAAGGATTATCAGCAAAAGAAATTGCCACAGAACTCAATCTAAGCCCAAGAACGATCGAATCTCATAAATATCGGTTGCTAGACATGCTAGAGCTGGATAGTCATGCAGATTTAGTTCAGTTTGCACTGAGAAATGGCATAGGCTATTAAACGCCCACTAATAAATTCTTGATAAAGAAAAAGGCAAGCCGTTTGGCTTGCCTTTCTTGTATGCATGCAGAAGACGATTACTCACCTTTGTAAACACAACCTGCGGTACACGTCTCTTTGATCTCTACTTTACTAAGCAGAGGTAAGCTTGGCTTAAGTTGTTGCCAAATCCATTTTGCTAGAACTTCGCTGGTTGGGTTTTCCAGACCTTCAATGTCGTTCAAATAGTAATGGTCGAGACGGTTGTAGATAGGTTTGAATGCGGCTTTGATTTCAGCAAAATCTACAACCCAACCTGTATGAGGGTCTACTTCACCTTCTACATAAAGACGAACAAGGAAAGAGTGTCCATGTAAGCGTCCACACTTATGACCTTCAGGTACGTGTGGCAAGTGGTGTGCCGCTTCGAACATAAACTCTTTGTACAATTCTGTTTTCATCTTGATTCTCAGGCTTTAAAAAGACACGCAATACTAAGGAATTCACCCTTTAATGACAACCTTTATCAATAGCGCCCGCTATGAATAGCAAGGCAAACGATAAAGCAGTAAATCATGACGTATTGAAATTGAAAACGCAGGCGCCATTATCTAACCAAGTAGGAAATTTTTGGCATTAAAAGATCTTAAAAAAACACCGTGCCGTTTTTTTGTCACCACGTCAAAGTTTTGATTACACACCACTTACATCACATTTACATAACCACAAAATGTTTGGGGTCACATTCAGTTAGCCAATTCATCGCTCAAGTGCAACTAACCTCTTAATATTGTGGGGTTCGTTCCAATAACACTTATAAAAATATGCGCTCAACTATTACCTTTAAACTCCTACTCGCCCTGATCGCCGTGTTCACTTGTGTTCTTGCCGTGTCCACTGGGTATCAGTACTACCAACAAAAAACACTTATTAATGATGTACTAAGCGAACAGTTACACGACAAAGCCAGTAACTACTTCGACAGCTTAAACATGATGATGCTGACAGGCACGATGTCGCAGAAAGAGACACTACGACAAAAAGCGCTGGCACAGGAAGGCATTGAACAAGTACGCGTGTTGCGTGCCGATGCCGTGTCAAAGTTTTATGGTCAAGGGCAAGCCAACCAACAACCTCTCGACGACATCGATCAACGGGCACTGAGCGGGGAATTGGTCATTGAACCCATCAGTGCTGAATGGGGTAAGGGCTTGGTCGTCGCTCTACCAATGAAATCAAGTGAGGACTATCGAGGCACAAATTGCGTGTCCTGCCATATTGCTCCTGAGGGCGAAGTGCTTGGTGCTATTCGTCTTGAATACAACATGAGTCACGTCAACACGCTGATTAACAAGCAAGCCGTGTTTGCGATGGGGATCATGTCAGTGATCGCATTTGTTGGCTTCCTCATCACTATGGGACTCATCCGAAAAATCATCGTCCGCCCTATTCAAAATACATCACGCTTTATGTCTAACGTTAGTGCCAGTAAAGATCTCTCCAAGCGTTTGTCAGGCACACAAAATGATGAAGTCGGTCAATTGTCGGATTCCATCAATTCGTTTATGGATACGGTGTCAGAGAGTTTAGAACGCGTTCGAGATACCTCCCACTCTCTTGCAGACTCAGCAGGAAGGCTGACTGATGTAGCTCAATCGACCGATGAAGCTGCTGATAATCAACAAGTCGAAACCAATGAAGTGCAAACCAATATTACCGATATGCTTGAGCAACAAAGCGTGGTGGAGCAAGCGACAGTCGATGCGACAACCTTAGTTAACCATACCGTTGACGTTGCAACCACCAGCGCAGGTCAAGCCCATCATGTCAGCGAAGACATCAAGCACCTTGTGACCGATATTGATAAAGTGCGTGAGAACATTGCGACGTTAAACCAACAAACTGATGAAGTATCATCAATTCTTGGCGTGATAAAAGGCATCGCTGAGCAAACCAATTTATTGGCGCTTAACGCCGCTATTGAAGCCGCCCGAGCCGGAGATCAAGGTCGTGGTTTTGCGGTAGTTGCCGATGAAGTGCGCAATCTTGCCTCTCGCACCGCCGAAGCCACCAGTAATATTGAGACGATTATTTCTCAGTTCCAACAAGGCAGCGAAGAGTCGTTAACCTCGGTTGATACAGTGTGCGAGTTTGCTCATCAGCGCTCAATAGATGTCGAAGCATTGTCACAGACCATGCACAATGTGGTCGATGAGATGCATCAAGTACTTAAACACGCTGAAAATATCCAACATCAGACACTAACAACATCTGGGGTAAGCAAACACATCCAAAGCAAAGTTGACACCATTACCTTACACGCAAACGAGACCTCGCAATCGGCATCACATACTCGCGAGATCAGTGTCGATCTGGAACATCTTTCAGAGCGTTTGGAGTCATTACTTAACCAATTTACCCTGTCAGAGAGAGCACAAGAGAATAAATAAGGAAATTCTCTCCTTCAAATTGAATATAAAGGTTGAAGCTGACGATTTGACAGGTAATATGTTTCGTTGAATCTAAAAAATTCTATCCAACTCAACACTTCGCTTGTTTTTTAAACAATTTTGTTGTGAGACAGGCACTTTTAAGTGTTGAGTTGAATTTTTACCTCAATGGAGAATATTGAAAACATGACTTACGCGCCTGTATCAGACGTTTTGAAAGGTCAGCTAGCAGTAGACAGTGAAGTAACTGTTCGTGGCTGGATCCGTTCACGTCGTGATTCCAAAGCTGGAATCTCTTTCCTTGCCATTTATGACGGCTCTTGTTTCGACCCGATTCAGGCCGTGGTCCCTAATAATCTTAATAATTACGACAACGAAGTACTTAAGCTAACGACTGGCTGCTCTGTTGAAGTAACTGGTAAGATTGTTGCCTCTCCTGCGAAAGGTCAAGACTTCGAACTAGCAGCAACTGACGTTAAAGTTGTTGGCTGGGTTGAAGATGCTGACACTTACCCAATGGCAAAAACTCGTCACTCTATCGAGTACCTACGCGAAGTCGCTCACCTACGTCCACGCACAAACGTGATTGGTGCAGTAGCACGCGTACGTAACTGCCTATCTCAAGCAATCCACCGCTTCTACCACGAGCAAGGTTACTTCTGGGTATCAGCGCCATTGATCACAGCTTCTGACGCAGAAGGTGCTGGTGAAATGTTCCGCGTATCTACGCTAGACATGGAAAACCTGCCTCGCACTGACGATGGTAAAGTTGACTACAACGAAGACTTCTTTGGTAAAGAGACTTTCCTAACGGTATCTGGTCAGCTAAACGCAGAAGCTTACGCTTGTGCACTAAGCAAAGTTTACACGTTTGGTCCTACTTTCCGTGCTGAAAACTCAAACACAAGCCGCCACCTAGCGGAATTCTGGATGGTTGAGCCTGAAGTTGCGTTCGCAGAACTAGACGACGTTGCAAAATTGGCTGAAGACATGCTGAAGTTTGTATTCAAAGCCGTTCTTGAAGAATGTCGTGATGACCTTGAGTTCTTTGCTCAACGTATCGACAAAGAAGCAATCACTCGCCTAGAGCAGTTTGTCTCTTCTGACTTCGCACAAGTTGACTACACAGACGCGATCCAAATCCTGCTTGATTCTGGTCGTGAATTCGAATTCCCAGTTGAATGGGGTATCGATATGTCTTCTGAACACGAGCGCTTCCTTGCTGAAGAACACTTCAAAGCACCTGTAATCGTTAAGAACTACCCGAAAGACATCAAAGCATTCTACATGCGTGCTAACGATGACGGTAAAACAGTTGCAGCGATGGATGTACTAGCACCAGGCATCGGCGAAATCATCGGTGGTTCTCAACGTGAAGAGCGTCTCGACATCCTAGATGCACGTATGCGTGAAGTGGGTATCGATCCTGAGCACATGAGCTGGTACCGTGACCTACGTCGTTACGGTACAGTGCCACACGCAGGCTTCGGTCTAGGCTTTGAGCGTCTAGTATCTTACGTAACAGGTATGGGCAACGTTCGTGACGTGATCCCATTCCCACGTACTCCTCGCTCTGCGAACTTCTAATCACCTAGAGTGATACAGAATTAAAAAGACCTCCCAAGTGGAGGTCTTTTAGTTTGTGGCAGTTTCATCGTTTCTGTTATTTCAACTATTTCAGCGTCACACTCATTGCATTGTCGTTAACCGCACCAATCATGAGTGGCTTACCTACGTCACCCTCTTTGATTAACACTTGTGTGTTCACACTAGAGCTAGAATGCTGGGTTTTACTTTCTTGCATAGCAACAACGTCAACGAGGTAGCCCGACGACTGTTTTCTCACAAAGCCAGAAAAATCAACCTGCTCTTGATCATTGTTGATTTGGGCTTCGAACTGTTCGTTGGCTTGTATTTGAGCAACAAGCTCCGACTTGCCGTAGTGTAAGATCACCGATTCGGGCTCATCACCTTGATTAGCCGTGCAACCAAAAGTGATAGCAGACAGTGCCAGTAGCCATGCATGTTTCATAGTGTTTATTCCTAACTTCTATCTCATGAATCTAAGACTTATTCTCATCATCTTTATCTGCCTTGGCGGCATACTTAACACCCAGTACGCACAAACCAAACATAATAAAGGGGATCACAGCCGCGGTGTATTCCGTCCACGCCATGTGAGAGAACGATTTCGCCAAAATAAGGTGCGCAAATACCAACAGAAATGCGCTAAAAATGGCAACGGCGATCAATCTTAATTCATGTTTTACCAACTGCTTTTTCATTGTCACTCCAATCATCACAATATTTCTGTATCCGATTGAAGCACAACCCAAGTAAACCACTCTGATACAGTTAGGTCAAAAAAGGATTAAACAGTTTCTTTAGTGAAGTAACTCACCCAATTTCCGCAAAGCCTGACACAGATTGTCATCAATGGGCAGAGAAGTATTCAAACGCAGATAGTCCTGATATTGCTCATCGACCGAGAACAACGCACCATGCGCAACAGTTACCTGCTGTGACAGCAAGGTGTGATGAACCACTTTACTGCTTATCCCTTGAGGCAACTTAAGCCATAAGAAATAACCGCCATGAGGAAGATAGTACTCAATAGATTTAGGCAAACACTCTTTCATTGTTTGCACAAACATAGCTTGGCGCTGTTCAAGCCCTTTACGCAGCTTTCTTAAATGATTGTCATAGCTGTCATTTTGCAGGTAATGCGCAACTCCCTGTTGAATAGGTGCACTGCCAGATAGCGTCGACATCAGTTGAAGCTTTTGAATACGCTCGTTAAAGCGCTTGGTGATCACCCACCCCAATCGATAGCCAGGACAAAGACTTTTTGAAAGAGAGCCACAATGCAAAACGCGCTCTTGGTCATCATAGGTTTTCAGCGATGTAGGTTTCTTGTCGGAGAAATACAACTCTGCGTAAACATCATCTTCAATCAGATACACATCATGTAGATTGGCAAGCTCAACAACACGTTGCTTTTGTTCGTCGCTCAACGAAGTGCCTGTTGGATTATGAAAGTTACTCATAAGCCAGCAAGCCTTAACGTTGTGCTGTGCAAAAGCTTGTTCCATCTGAGCCAAGGAGTGCCCTTTTTCGGCATCTACCGAGATCTCAATGGCATTCAACCCTAGTCGTTCAATTGCTTGTAACGCACCATAAAATGTTGGCGACTCAATGACAACCGTATCCCCTGGCTCAGTAACCACTTGCAAACTGAGGTTGAGCGCTTCTAACGCGCCAGAGGTAATAACGATATCATCATGCGTTAAAGTCATGCCTTGCTGTATATAGCGCTGGGCAATCGAGCGGCGTAGAGAAGCACTACCCGGTGGTAGGTTATCTAACAAGGTATCTGGTCCCATTTTTCGCCCGGAACTGGCAAGGTTACGGTTTAGTGCTTCGAGAGGAAAAAGTGCTGGGTCAGGAAACGCGGAGCCTAGCTTTGTCGCGTTTGGCACGGTTTGTTGTTTGAGGAAATCGTACAACTCATCGTTTAGTGAAGTACGATACGCATTGTTATCAGCACCAGCAGCGTCGAGACGTTCGAGCTCAGCAGTAACAAAGTAACCCGACTGAGGTTTAGCAATCACCCAACCTTGCGCTTCGAGCAATTGATAGGCTTGTAACACAGTTCCTGCACTGACCGAATGGTTGCGGCTAGTGACACGCACGGAGGGCAACTTCTCTCCTGCTCTCCATGTATTTTGTTGAATTTGCGTTTTAAACAGCTCAGCCAGTTGGCGGTATCGGTTCATGCTTCCCTCATTTCTTACTACCGAGCGCACCTTAGCATACTTCACGCCCTGATTCCGATCTTCGACTTATCAAACTCGAAACGTAATTAATCAATCTTAGTGATATCAATTGACGTTACGAAATGAGAATTTATGTTCCATACTTTCAAAGGTATGAATATTCTACGGGAGGAAATGATGAAAATGTTTACGATGGATGACCTCTCTTATCGAGGCATACACGAAGGAGTTCATAGCTGGGACCACCCAGAAGGCAATAACCCATATTATTGGCACCCAGATTGGTTGCACATCGCTGAGGATGCACTAGGGGTGCACCCAAAAGCAGAGCTCGATGTCCCAGAGGGTGAAGCAGCCACACCTGAGCATGCAAAGGCAGCAATTATCAAACATCTCAATGGGCAATAATATTGATTATACCCAAGTGACTTCAAGATGCAGGATTCAGTGCGCTGTCATTGATTCGAGGTCAAGGAGAACAACCGCAGCGAAATAGTTAGCTCTTTCCAAGTTGTTTGACTCAGAGATCGAATCAACGACACGCTCCCAAAGGGCGAGGTTACTTGGGCATAAATACCTATTTTTCAGGCGGTTATTGCTAGGTGGGATCAACAAATATATCTGAATGAGAGCTGTGCAACGGAATGGATCATTTATCAACAAGATAAATAGATAGCAGTCACATTAATTCCGATGACATCTGTTACATTTATAGAGTAATGGTGACGCACACCTCAACTCATGACTATGAGAGACGATAATAATGACGAAATACAACGAAAACGACATTCAATACAAAGGCGAATCTAATGGTGTTCACTCTTGGAGTACAACATCAGGTCAGCCTTACTACTGGCACCCAGATTGGTTGCACGTTGCTGAAGACGCAACGGGTTCTCATCCTAAACAAAAAATCGAAGTAGAATCCGCTGAAGCACCAACAGAAAAACATGCATTGAAAGCTATCCTTAAGCACATGAACGATTGGGCAACAGGCAAACTGTCTTCTAACCCAGACATCGAAACGAATGCACATGAATCACAAATGGATTTGAAAAAGTAATTCCTACCCTTTTTCATGTCGATGATTGAGACCAAGCCTCGCCATAGCGGGGCTTTTTTGTAAATCCTTCGCTATATCAATGTCACTTCAAGATGCTAGATTCAGAGTATTGTCACTATTCCCTCTTTACCAAAAGACAGCAAGGAAAACAGCGAAGCGGAATTGCAAGCTATATCCAAGTTGTTTGACGATGCTATTTAGTTAGCAAAGAACGTACTTCAGTGACAGGCTCCCGAAGGGCGAGTGGCTTTAGTTCACATGCTTCTTTAACAATTTTCGAATTAGCCCCCCTAGATCTTCAAATTGTTGCCTCACCTTCAAACCAAGCCATCCTCGCTGAAGCAAGCATCTCAAGGTTACTTGAGCATATACATAACAAATTTCTATCATTTATAAGAATCTATCGATAAAATTTCAGGTCTCGATTTTACTAGTGACAGATCAATCAACAGACATCAATTCCACAGTACCTCTCTCTTCTTGCTCAACTAAGAGAGAAAACGATGCTGAGATTTGTCCAAAAAAGGATAACCATGGTGAATACTAACTACAATGCACCACTTACATTCCAACTTTACCTAGCTGCGGCGTTCTTTTTTGGCACATACGGTGGACGCGTCTGCCCGATGCTCAGCACGCTGAGCGTATACGAAGTGATTTTACATTGCGCGGTGGTTTTTACGTTCCTCTATCTTGTTCGCCACTTTATTCTTGTCTCACATCCTTTGATTGCACAAAACCGACAAGCCAAGCTTGATACTGTGTTGTTTACCGCTGTAAGTATTCCTTTTGCTGCGTACTATAACCTTCAATACGACTTTACCTTCGACAGCAATGTGAAAGTGTTGTTTGGTATGGCGCTCTTTGGCTTTTTAACTGGTTCTATCTTACAACTGCAAAGCAAGCTGGTTCAATTTGACAACCTACGTCAACAAAACCAATTTGGCTTTGCGTTATCAGGTCAGCGCCAATCCATGGTGAAACAAATGATAGGCATGATGATCGCCTTGCTCATCACCTTGACCACCATTTTGACCATGGTCGCAGTCAAAGACATTTATTGGTTGGAGCAAAACCCAGAGCAAATCACCAATGGGCTAGGCAAAATCAGCTTCATTAAAGAGTTGGTTTACATCGCACTTGTCGTCGGAGGCTATGTAATCGCGATTATGGTGCTTTGGACTCGCTTGATGCAAAAAATCTTGTTTAGCCAAGAGCAAGCTTTGCTGGAAGTGACACAAGGGAAAATTGCGCAACGTTTACCAGTTTTCCAACATGATGAGCTTGGCTCGATGGCCTGTTTAACTAACCAAATGCTCGACAGTTTGCAAGTTTCGCAAGATGAGGTCAAAGCCACGCGAGATGTTGCCATTGTCAGTTTGTCGGCATTGGCTGAATCACGTGATAATGAAACCGGTGCGCACATTATGCGCACGCAACAATATGTAAAAGTATTGGCTGAACATTTAAGCCAATTTGAACAACATTGTTCATTACTGACTCCAAATTATATCGAACTACTTTACAAATCGGCGCCGCTGCATGACGTCGGAAAAGTCGGTGTACCAGATAGCGTGTTACTAAAACCGGGAAAACTGACCGATGGAGAGTTTGAGATCATGAAAGGACATGCACAAATTGGTGCCGAAGCGCTGTCAATTGCTGAAAAACAGCTAGGAAGTAGTTCGTTTTTGCGCGTTGCTAAAGAGATTGCCCTAACACACCATGAAAAGTGGGATGGTAGTGGCTATCCAAATCAATTAAGCGGCGAGAACATCCCTTTATCCGGTCGTTTAATGGCATTAGCAGATGTGTATGACGCTCTTATTTCTAAGCGTGTATATAAGCCTGCTTTCAGCCATGACAAGGCGAAAGCCATCATCCTAGAGGGTAAAGGCAAACATTTCGATCCTCAAATCGTCGATGCATTTCTTGCAGTTGAAACCGAATTTCAACATATCGCACATCAATATCAAGATGAGCAAAACATCGCCGCTTAGCCAATTATCCCCCTCTTAAAACGCTTGTTAAGAGGGGTTTTTATATCAAAAGCCTCCGTTATGTTAGATTTCTGTTTCAAATCAAAACTTTTTTAAGTTTTCTTATCACTAACTGTTGTAACGAATATTGCTGAAAGGTATAAATGTCAGCAGACCCCTTCGATTAACATGGATGAAGATTATGTTTGAAAAAGTAGTTGCCGCTCCGGCTGACCCTATTCTTGGACTTACTGAAGAGTTTAAAAAAGATGCTCGCGCCGAAAAAATTAACCTAGGCGTTGGTATTTACAAGAACGAACAAGGTGAAACCCCTGTTCTTGCGACTGTTAAAAAAGCCGAAGCCGCACTGATTGAAACTGAAAAAACCAAATCTTACCTAACAATCGAAGGTACAGCAGAATACGGTCTAGCAGTACAAAAACTGCTTTTCGGTGCAGACGCGGAAATCGTTGCTGGCAAGCGTGCTAAAACAGCACAAGCACCAGGTGGCACAGGTGCTCTACGTGTAGCAGGTGAGTTCATTAAGCGTCAGCTTGGTGATGTAAAGATCTGGATCAGCAACCCTACTTGGGCAAACCACAACGGCGTATTCACTGCAGCTGGTATCGAAACAGCACAATACAGCTACTACAACGCAGAAACCAAAGACAAAGACTTCGCTGCTATGGTTAACGACCTGCAAGGTGCATCTGAAGGTGACGTTGTTCTTCTGCATGGCTGCTGTCACAACCCTACAGGTATCGATCCAACAGCTGAAGAGTGGGAAACGCTGGCTAAGCTGGTTGCAGAGAAAAAACTGCTTCCTCTATTCGACTTCGCATACCAAGGCTTTGCTAAAGGTGTAGAAGAAGATGCAGCAGGTCTTCGTACTTTCGCTAAATACAACAAAGAAATCCTAGTCGCGAGTTCTTTCTCTAAGAACTTCGGTCTATACAATGAGCGTGTTGGTGCATTCACTCTGGTTGCTGAATCAGAAGACGTTGCAACAACGGCGTTCTCACAAGTAAAAGCCATCATCCGCTCTATCTACTCTAACCCACCAGCGCACGGTAGCGCTGTTGTGACTCACATTCTTGGTGACGCAGACCTGCGCGCAGAATGGGAAGCGGAAGTAGCGGAAATGCGTAACCGAATCCAAGAGATGCGTGAACTATTCGTTGCTACTCTTAAGGCAGAAGGTGTGGATGCTGACTTCAGCTTCATCGAGCGCCAAAACGGTATGTTCTCGTTCTCTGGTCTATCCAAAGAGCAAGTAAACCGTCTAAAAGAAGAGTTCGGTATCTATATCGTAGGCTCAGGTCGTATCAGCGTTGCAGGTATGACAAAAGCAAACATGGGTCCTCTATGTAAAGGCATCGCTGCGGTTCTGTAATCGCGTCGAAAGTCACAAATTAAAAAGGTCAGCACTCGCTGACCTTTTTTGATTCTACCGCTTGTTGAAACGCCACTATACAAGGTGGCGCTACACTCCTATGAACTAATACACAAACTTAAAGCTAATTCCAACTTCATTGATGTGATCTGACGGTTGACCTTGATAATCGGTGTCACGGAACTGGTAATAAAGACCGGTACCAATCACGCGATGCCATTGGTAGTTAAAGGCAATCTTATAGTTGTTCTCGTCGACGATATCACTTCGATTCAAGTGCACTTCTGCCGTCCCCATTAACTTTTCACTAAATAGGTAATTTGCGCC
This sequence comes from Vibrio sp. Y29_XK_CS5, assembly GCF_024181835.1. Taxonomy (NCBI): domain Bacteria; kingdom Pseudomonadati; phylum Pseudomonadota; class Gammaproteobacteria; order Vibrionales; family Vibrionaceae; genus Vibrio; species Vibrio sp. Y29_XK_CS5. The sequence goes on along the minus strand of NZ_JAMZAM010000005.1, from coordinate 408,785 downwards.
AAACGTGACGCCTTGAATAAACTCGCTATCCGAGGACAGTGTACGGTCGGTTTTATCATCAGTCGCTTTGGCTTTAATTGCGCCAAGCCCATAAATCCCGTAGATATCAAACTTCTCGTTGACGCCATAACGATAACCACCACCGAACAACAAACGGTCAATACGCAAAGTGAAATTGTCTGGGTGGAAAAATTGCGCCGAGTAGTCAACGTTAAACAGCCAGTTATCGGTAAATAGGTAATTACCGCCAAGCCCTAGAGTGGTAGCGTTAGAATTATCGAGCCACTCTTCATTCGTTGTCCCGGCACCAATGTCTAAATTAATGTGCTCGTAACCAAACTTCTCGACCTGTTCTGACTCTGAGGCAACGCTCATTAGTGGTAATGCTACAAGAGGTGCAGCGAATAATAGTCTTACCATTCTACTTCCTTCCATGAGTGTCATCCAAAACTCTTCTTTAATACGCCCATTGTATTGATTTAATTCGGCATCTTGATGACAGCGTAGCCGAATTGATGGCGATTTGCCGTGCGACTTGTCCGAATCTTATCATTGCGCACGAAAAACAGTGATCCGATAAGATTCTGTTTTAAAACTAAGTTAAGATTACCCTATCACTTGCAAACCAAAAGGCACCTTAATGGAAGCAGAACTTCTCGAGATATATAACTTTCTCGCCAAGTATCCCCCATTCAACGAGCTTCCGGAAGAAACGCTCACCAAAGTGACCGAGAACATCGAAATCTCATACTATCGTCAAGATACTCCCGTCATTCATTTCGGCGACCAGATCCACGATCTATACATGGTTCGTAGTGGCGTGGTTGAGGTCTATCGACGCAAAGGTGAACTTTACAACCGACTCGACGAGGGTGACCTTTTTGGTCAAATGGGGCTTCTGACCAACAACAAAGTTCGCTTCCCAGTAAAAGCGATAGAAGATTCCCTACTCTACTGCATTCCTCAAGACATTTTCCAAGAACTGTATGATAACTTCGACTCATTCGCTGATTTTGTTGAAGTAGAGAACAGTGCTCGTTTGCGCCAAGCAGTGTCAGAAAACAACGATGCCAATGACCTAACCACTTCTAAGGTCAAAACCTTATTAACCCGTGACGCACCGACGATTGAACGTGGACAGACGATCCAAGAAGCCGCGCAATTGATGGCGCAAGACAATGTTTCTTCATTGTTGATTGTGGACCCAGACTTTGTGCTGGACGAAGAAGACCCACAATCTCCAGTGCTAGGTATCATTACCGACCGTGATTTGTGTACCCGAGTTTTAGCCGAAGGCTTATCACCGCAAGACGATGTCTCCACGGTGATGACCACTGAGGTTATCTCACTCGATCATAACGCATACGTATATGAAGCCATGCTGACCATGTTGCGCTACAACGTGCATCATTTGCCAGTGGTTAAAGATCAAATGCCGATTGGTATTATCGAAGCTACCGATATTGTACGTTATGAATCGCAAAACTCACTGTTGCTGGTCAGTAGTATCTTCCAGCAGCAAAGCATCGAAGATTTAGCGATTGTGGCAGAAGAAGTAAAGAGCAGTTTTGTTCGCTTGGTCAACGAAGACGCCAACTCACACATGGTGGGCAGCGCGATGTCGGTGATCGGTCGCAGCTTTAAGCAACGCCTTTTAGAAATGGCAGAAGAAGAACTCGGTCCACCTCCTATCCCTTATTGCTTCCTTGCTCTTGGTTCAATGGGGCGCGACGAACAGTTGCTGGTCACTGACCAAGACAATGCAATCATCCTAGACGACACCTACAAAGAAGAGAAACACGGTAAATACTTTGAGGCTCTCGCACAATATGTCAGTGATGGTTTGAACGTATGCGGTTACAAGTACTGTACTGGCGACATTATGGCGACCAACCCGATGTGGCGAATGACCCGCTCACAATGGGAAGAATGCTTTGCCGATTGGATTGATGACCCCAATCCAAAAGCGCTACTCAACGCATCCATCTTCTTTGATTTAGATGGGGTTTACGGTCGCTTAAAATGGGCAGAGCAGCTCACCAGCTTCATCGTACGTCGTGCCCGCAAGAACAATCGCTTCCTAGCCTGCTTGGCACGTAACGCATTAAATCGAACTCCACCACTTGGCTTCTTCAAAGACTTTGTGATGGAAAAAGACGGTCAACATAAAAACTCAATCAACTTGAAACGCCGTGGTACTGCGCCATTGGTCGATCTGATCCGCGTTCATTCTCTTGCGGTAGGCTCACGTGCACAGAATTCATTTGAGCGTCTCGATGACATCATTGATGCTGGCATCTTACCAAAAGGGCGCGCACAAGATCTTAAAGACGCCATGGAGTTCATCTCAATGGTGCGTATCCGCCACCAAGCAATTGATGTTGAGTTAGGTATTGAACCAGACAACAACATTGAGCCTGAAAACTTGTCGGATTTTGAACGTCGTAATTTGAAAGATGCGTTCCAGATCCTAAGTAATGGTCAGAACTTCCTTAAGTTCCGCTATCAGGCTAGTAACAAGTTTAAGTGAGGCGAGAAGTGATAAAGAAATTATTTCAAAAGCCGAGTATTCAGTGGCCAGTGAAGTTTCAGCAGAAACTTGAGCGTGCCACTGATGAACGCTTAGTCGCCTTTTACGGTAAAGCGCTGCCAGCACCTGAAACGCCACTATCCCAAGTGGAGTTCGTTGCGCTTGATTTTGAGACTACCGGTTTGAACCCACAAAAAAACGGCATCATCACCATTGGTTTGGTGCCGTTCGATCTCAATCGAATTTTCCTACGCCAAGCAAAGCACTGGAAGGTGCGACCACAGGAAAAACTCGATGAAGAATCAGTCATCATTCATGGTATCACTCACAGTGAACTGATTGACGCTCCCGATCTGGGTGAAATCCTCGCTCCCTTGCTAGAAAGCTTAGCGGGTAAGATTGTAGTGGTACATTACCGCCGTATCGAGCGTGAGTTTCTCGACCAAGCACTGCGCTCTCGTATTGGCGAAGGTATTGAGTTTCCAGTTCTTGATACGTTGCAAATTGAAGAAAACATTCAACAAAAAGCAGCGGGCGGTCTTTGGAACAAGCTCAAGGGCAATAAGCCAAAATCATTACGCTTAGCCCAGTCTCGCCGTCGTTATGGCTTACCAGACTATACACCGCACCATGCTCTAACCGATGCCATTGCTACAGCAGAGCTGCTGCAAGCCCAAATTGCCCATCATTATAACCCAGAGCAACCTATCAGTAGCCTGTGGTTGTAATTCGGCTTACGTTATCTTTGAGCAACAAAAAAGGAGCCATATGGCTCCTTTTTATTCAAAACAACAAAAGCTTACAGCTTAAATCGTCTGATCTCTTGTTCTAGCTCGTGAGAAAGCTCAGACAGGTGCGCTGCTTGCTCAGCCGCCTGGTGCGCTTCCACAGAAAGCTCATTCGATACGTCACGAATGCCCTCTGTATTACGAGTAATCTCAGTGGTTACTGACGCTTGCTCTTCTGCTGCTGAAGCAATTTGAGTTGCCATATCACTGATTCGCTCTACCGCAGAGTGAATTTGCGTCAGGCTAACTGCCGCAGAGTTTGCATCATCCACGCTAGTATCTGCTAGACGACGACTGTCATCCATAATACCCACCGCTTTCGCCGTAGTACCTTGTAGCATTTCGATGGTTTCTTGAATCTCTTGCGTTGAAGCGTGAGTACGTTGGCTCAACACACGAACTTCATCCGCAACCACCGCAAAACCGCGACCTTGTTCACCAGCACGTGCTGCTTCAATCGCCGCATTCAGTGCCAGTAAGTTGGTTTGTTCGGCAATACCTTGAATAGTCGAAAGAATCGTATTAATCGCGTTACCGTGCGCTTCTAGCTCTTGAATCACGTTGGTCGCGACTTGAACTTCTTGCGCTAGGTTTTGGATCGAACCTTGCGTTTGCGTTACTTGACCAGAGCCATGCACACATGCTTGTACCGCTTCTTCCGAGCTTGATGCTGTGTTGTCCGCGTTACCAGCAATCTCTTGTGTTGCTGCCGCCATTTCGTTAACCGCAGTCGCCACCATGTTGATTTCGTCTTGCTGGTAAGAAATACGCTGGCTACGTTCTTCGGCTTGCTGTGCCGTTGTACGAGCTTGCTCAGACAGTGCGGACGATACGTGACTTAGTTTCGTCACCATCGTGTGCATATTGCCGACAAAACGGTTGAAGTTATCAGCCAGCTTGCCGACTTCGTCATCACTGCGCGGTTCTAGACGTTGCGTCAAGTCACCTTCACCAGAAGCAATTTCTTCCAATGCTTGTGAAACACGACCCAAATCGCGGAACAAGAAACCTACTAGCCATGAAACAGCAACAATCACGACGATAGTGATCAACACAGCGGTGATCAGCATTTCTCGTAACAATTGAGCGTGGCTTGCCTCTTCTGTTGCACGATCCATTTCAATCGCAAACATCCAATGTGTGCCAGGCACTTTACTGAAGTAGTAAAGCTTCTCTTTGCCTTTGATTGTTGCACTTTCAATCGCACCAGAGTTGGCTGCGCGCTCAATAGAATCTTTAGAAAATTCTTTAGAAAGGTCGGTGATTGGCTTAAGTGTTAGGCTCTTATTTGGATGAGCAAGGAAAGTGCCATCGTTCATATCGATCAGCATTGCATGAGCATTGTCACCTGCGTCTAGGCTGATGACGTCATTGATCAACTGGTCAATCAATACATCTGCACCGACAACACCAATGAACTTACCGTTTTTCATTACTGGCTCAGCAATTGTCACCAATAGCGCGTTAGTGATAGCGTCTTGGTAAGCTTCTGTGATGATTTGCTTGCCTGCTGCGTTTGCGTCTTTGTACCAAGGACGCGTGCGAGGATCGTAATCAGCACGGTTACGCTCGGGATGAGAGCGATACATACCACCTTCTGGTGTACCTAAGAAGATATCGTCAAAGCCACCAGCTTTACGTGCTTGTTGTAGGAAAGGCACAACGTCTTGCTCAGTTGAGTAGTCGTTGAAAGCCGTCGCAATATCTTTACGAATTGCCACCCAGTCAGAAATACCTTCTGAAGCGGCGTTACTTAGGCTTTGTGCTCGTGAATAGACACCTGAACGCGTCTGATCAAGAAGTTGACCAGCCGACAACCAAGTCAGTGCTGTTGCCATCACAACAACAGCAGAGAGGCTTGCGCCAATTAGCTTTTGTTTTAATGATAATTTCATAATTATTATAGAGGTTGGGAGAACAGTTAAGGTGGGTGAATATTACACATTTTTTAATCACTAATCACGAGATTTTACTAATAAAAATAAAACATTAACTCATTGTAAATTAATGACTTATTTCGTCATTATTTTGTCTACCGTCAGAAAAATCACACAAAAAAGCCAGCAAAACGCTGGCTTTTTTAACTTACTAATATTTAAGTAATATTTATAAATCTTATCAATTATTGACGTTCGGTTCTCATACCCATAAGCAGGCTGACACACATCGCCAATAAAACGACGGTAAATGGCAGTGCAGTAGAAATTGCACCCGCTTGCAGCGCTTGAACAGCTTCAGAACCACCGATCCACAGTAATGCAACCGCAATCGCACCTTCCATGAATGCCCAGAATACACGCTGTAACACTGGTGCATCGACTTTACCACCAGCGGTGATGCTGTCGATAACCAATGAGCCTGAGTCTGAAGAAGTAATAAAGAATACCAATACTAGTACGACTGCAATGATGGATAGCATGTTACCGAATGGCAATACATCGAACATTTGGAACATCGCAAGGGAAACATCAGTCAAACCATTTGCACCTAGCTCGCCCACATTATTGATCACTTGGTCGATAGCAAGACCACCGAATGTCGACATCCAAATCAAGGTAACTGCTGTCGGTACAATTAGAACCGCAGTGATGAATTCACGAACGGTACGACCGCGTGAAACTCGAGCGATAAACATACCTACAAATGGTGACCATGAGATCCACCAAGCCCAGTAGAATACTGTCCAACCTTGGAACCAAGCTTCATCAGTACGATCAAACGGATTACTCAGTGGAATAATATTCTCAACATAAGCCATCAATGTGGTTGGCACAGAGCCTAGTGTTACCGCCCAGCCGATCAAACCAACAAGGATAAGCAATAAGAAAGCAATCACCATGTTGATGTTACTGATGACTTTTACCCCGCCATCAATACCACGAACAACAGAAACAACCGCCAATAGCGTAACAATAGTGATAACGACAATTTGCAGTCCTAGTCCTGGTTCAACGCCAAAGACATGGTGAATACCACTTGCCGCTTGTTGTGCACCTAGACCTAGAGAAGTCGCCAGACCAAACAAGGTTGCCAATACCGCTAGAATATCCACGATGTGACCTGCCCAACCCCATGCGCGATCGCCCAATAACGGGTAGAAAATCGAGCGCATTGAAAGCGGCAGACCTTTGTTGTAAGTAAAGAAAGCAAGAGATAGTGCCACGACACCGTAAATCGCCCATGGGTGTAGACCCCAGTGGAACATGGTCGCCCCTAGTGCTAGCTTCGCGGCTTCTGGTGTGTTTGCTTCTACACCCAGCGGGGTTTCATACCAACCAGTGAAGTACGCTACTGGCTCTGCCACACTCCAGAACATCAAACCGATACCCATACCAGCAGCAAACAACATTGCCAGCCAGGACATGAATGAGTAATCAGCGACAGCATCTTTACCACCAAGGCGAATCTTACCCATTGGTGAAACGATGAGAGCTAAACAGAAGATAACGAAGATGTTACCAGAGATGATAAACAGCCAGTCAAAAGAACCGATGATTTTCCACTTAATGCCGTCGAGTGCGGTCTTAGCGGTGTGTGCGTCCAGCACAAGTGCAGCAATAAGAAACAGTGCAATGAAACCAGCACTGATACCAAAAACAGGATTATGTACGTCAAAACCCCATTTCTGGACGTTGTCTTGACCAACCGTATAGTCGGTACTGTCGATACTGTACTTATCTATACCTTTTGTCATTATTCCTCTCTTTTTATGTTCAATCTTCTTAACAAGGCATTAAAAATCATTTGAACACGATACATTTTATTTTCCATGAAAGTGGAAGATCCTACCATTTGAGGCGTTTTTGTCTATCTTTTGCTGATAAAAAATCCAATAACTTACATTTCAATCAGAAAAGTGTAGCTAAAAAAGCGGAAACAACCACAGTAATACTTAGACCACAAACATTTCTTACTATAATAATTCTAGTCGTTGCTTTTTTCCTCGCTCAATGACCTTAAAAACAATAAGGAGAGCCAAGGCAAATTATTGAAAATTGGTGTCGCGATACCTAACGAAGCCCTTTAAATAACAGCGCATTTGAGTTAGTGTCGCCTCGTTACATGATCCCTTAATGACTGGATTACGAAATTGGAAAAGTACGAAGAAGTTTTGGTCTCGATTCGTCAGATCATCCGCGCTATTGATTTACATTCTAAGAAGTTAAGCAAAGAGTCTGGTTTGACGGCTCCTCAGCTGATCCTGATGCGTGCCATTAGTGAATTAAATAACGTCACTATCAAACAATTGTCTAGCCATACCAACATGAGTCAGGCAACGGCAACCACTATCCTTGACCGCTTAGAGCGCAACCAACTTGTTGAGCGCCGCCGCAGTGTCGAAGACAAGCGTAAAGTTCACGCGGTATTGACCGAGAAAGGACAAGAAGCCTTAAAACAGGCCCCGACGCCATTGCAAGAGCATTTTATTAGCCGCTTCCAAAAGCTAGAAGAGTGGGAACAGAGCTTGCTTTTGTCTTCTGTGCAGCGCATCTCGACCATGATGAATGCAGAAGATATTGATGTTGCCCCTATGCTTGAACTTGGCAGTATTACCAAGCCTGAATAAGTATCCCTTCGAGCGCTCTGATGTATGAAAGCATGAGGGCGCCCCTGCCTACTCTATCAATCCTGTTTCAAAAGCGTATTTCGCCAACTCAGCCGTCGAGTGCAAATCCAGTTTGTGTTTGATGTTATGACGGTGCGTTTCTACCGTTCGATAGCTAATGTCCAACAACGTCGCAATCTTTTTGCTGCTGTTTCCTTGCGCCACTAACTTAAGTACCGCTTCTTCCCTGCGGCTAAGTGGGTTCGGCTTTTGCGCTGCCGGGACGACATCCTGCGTAAATAAGGTCTGGGTAACGGATTCGCAAAAGTAAGTCGATCCTTGGTTCACCGTTTTTATTGCTTGCACCATTTTCTCTGCTGAAATTTCTTTCAGCATGTAACCTACCGCACCAGCTTGCATCACCTTCATGATGTATTCACGGTTGTCGTGCATGGTGAGCATTAAAATTTTGCTCTCTGGACGCTCTTCCTTAATTACGCCAGTAGCTTCAATGCCATTCATGATTGGCATACTGATATCCATCAAGATGACATCTGGATTGAGAAGCTTTGATACTTCAATTGCCTCAAGCCCATTACTCGCCGTACCAATCACATCAATATCAGGTTCCAGTTCCAAACGCGCCATAAAACCATCAAGCACCACCTGATGATCATCAACTATCACCACACTAATTGGTTTATCCATAAACTAATCCATCCAAATCTAACAATACGGTGATTTCCGTCCCCAAACCGGGCTCGCTCATGAGTTCAAACTCGCCTCCGATAAACTCAACACGCTCACGCATGTTCCGCAATCCAATTCCTTGTCGGTGCACTGAAGGGTTGACCATAAAACCCGTACCGTCGTCTCGTATCAGTAATTGCAGCATATTGCCCATTTTTTGCAAAATTACTGTGACCTTTTTTGCTTTGGCGTGCTTCTCAATGTTGTTTAAAGATTCCTGAGCCACACGATACAAGGTTGTAGCCACTTCAGATTTCAACTTCACTTGCTCGGTATCAAAATGGCTATCGATGTCCATACCAGAGTGCGAATGAAAATCTTGCAATAGTGTAGAAAGCGCGGCTTCTAAGCCAATATCATCCAAGGCACTTGGTCTCAGTTGGTGAGAAATATGGCGTACTTCATTAATCGCAGTGATCAACGAGCGTTGAGATTTATCTAGGTGAGCTTTGAGCTTTTCATCTTCAATACGATGCGCCATCAAATCGAGGTGACATTTGCTCGAAACCAGCAATTGATTGATGCCATCATGGAGCTCTCTCGCCAGATGTTTTTTCTCATCTTCTTGGAACATCACCGTTTTGTGGGCAAGCTCTTTTAGGTTCTTATCCGCTAAACGATGCTCGTGTAAATTGATAGCAAGTGTCAATACGATGATCACCGCCACCGTAACCACCAGAATAATCACCACGGTGAAAAAGGTAGTCTCGATATTTTGATTGATTGCCGCACGCATATTGGCGACTTCACGGCTCACATCTTCAATATACAACCCAGTGCCAATCATCCAATCCCATTTATCAAGCCATGCCGCATAGCTCAGCTTAGGTACCACCTCCCCCGTAGAGGGCTTTTGCCATAGATATTGATGGAACCCGCCCCCAAGCTGCGCTTGATAAAGCAGAGCCTCAATCAGGTGATCGCCATTTTCATCTTGAATATGCAGTAAATTTTGTCCGACTAAGTCCGGGAGAATGGGATGAACAAGGTTCGTACCGTGCTTATCGTAGGCAAAGAAATACCCGTCTGAACCGTAACGTAAGCGGTTTAGGATCGCTTTTACGCGCGCTTTCGCGTCAGCCTCTTCAAGCATAGGATCGTTATAGATATGGGAAATGGCATCAAAGGCGAGATCTACGGTATCTTTTAGTGCCGCTTCTTTGGATTGAATTAAGTTCTGATGAAAGATTTCCACCTCACGCTGCCCCAAGGTTTTCGCTTGGTAAATGGAAATCCAACTGATACTGGCTGACACCAAAACCACAGGGATCAGTGCCAACAAGATTAACTTGGCTTTGAGAGGCATCCTTTCCCTCCAATGAAACGCTGATTTGGCTTGGGGCTGTTGACCTTTCGCGATTAAAATCGGTTCGAAACATCAACAGCCCCTGATAGTTAATCAGCTTAACAACTTGTCTCAAAAGGTGAAAATTTTCACATCACAATTCCTTGCTTCTTACTTGCATTAGGACATGCCATAGAATCCTGGGAAAAATAACAATGAAGCAAGTACCACAATCTGAATCGCAATGAATGGCATCACACCGCGGTAGATATCCCGAGTGGTCACGCCTGCCGGAGCCACACCTTTTAGGTAGAACAAACTAAAACCAAAAGGCGGTGTTAGGAATGAGGTCTGCAGGTTCATCGCAATCAAAATCGCAAACCAAGTCATGTTGATACCCATCAACTCGGCAACAGGTGCAATGATTGGCACGATAATGAAACAGATTTCTACGAAGTCGATGAAGAACCCAAGGATAAGGATGACTAACATGGTAATGATCAAGAAGCCCCATTTTTCACCCGGAAGTTCCAACATCCACTCTTCAACAAGGTAATCTCCCCCAGTGTACGTAAACGCCATTGAGAATGCCGTTGCCCCAAGCAAAATCGCAAAGACCATCGCGGTCACTTTTACGGTCTCTTTCGAAGCTTCATACACCATCGACCAGCTAAACTGTTTGTAAAGCAACGACAATACAATTGCACCAGCCCCACCCAGTGCTGCAGACTCTGTTGGGGTAGCAATACCCGCAAAGATAGAGCCGAGAACAACAATAATCAACGCCAACGGTGGCAGTACGGCTTTCAACGCAGTAATCACTTCTTCTTTACGACTGATAGACTCATCACGCTCGATAGGCTGGGCTGCTTCAGGGTTCAGTTTGGCGTAAATCAAAATGTAGATCACATACGCGCCCACCAACACCAATCCCGGCCACACTGCGGCTTGGAACAAATCCCCGACTGGTACACCGAGAACATCCCCCAGAAGAATCAAAACTATGGAAGGCGGAATGATTTGACCTAACGTGCCCGACGCACAGATGGTGCCACAAGCCAATCCTTTGTCGTAATTGTACTTAAGCATCACTGGCAAGGAGATCAACCCCATTGCCACTACCGATGCACCGACTACCCCCGTTGATGCCGCAAGCAAGGCACCCACCAACACGGTTGAAATGGCAATACCACCGCGAATACCACCAAACAAACGCCCCATCGACTCAAGCAATTGCTCAGCCAATCGGGTCTTTTGCAACACTAATCCCATGAAGACAAACAGAGGTACTGCCATCAGTACCGTATTCTCCATGATGGATTGAATGCGATAAGGCATGAAAGCAAACATCTCAATGCCTTCTGCCCATACGCCAAAAATTAATGCGATGCCGCCAAAGGTGAAGGCGACAGGAAAACCAAGCAGTAGCGCAAATAACGCCACAAAAAACATCACTATACCGATCATACTGAATTCCTTTTACGACTTACCGTTGTTACCGGCATAGATAAGATGAGGGTTAACAATTTTGTTGATGGAATGAAGCAGCAAACCAACTCCGCTTACCGCCATAAACAAAAACGAAAGTGGAATCATACCTTTAATGATCCATCGGTATGGCAAACCACCCGGATCTCCAGATGTCTCGCCCAGCGCGTAACTCTCTTTGGCAAAGTCGACACCAAACCAAGCAACCAATAGGCAAAAGGGAAACAAAAAAAGTAAGGTGCCTAAAATGTCGATTATGGACTGCGCTTTGTATGACAAACGCTCATAGAAAATATCTACGCGTACGTGCCCGCCGGATTTAATTGCGTAAGGCACACCAAGTAAAAACACGGCAGAGAAAAGGTGCCATTCCATTTCTTGAAAGGCGATCGAGACGTCATTGAACACGTAGCGCATGACAACGTCGTACACCACGTTCGCTAGCAACAAAATAAATAAGATGCTGGATAACCAGCCTAGAAAATCACCGAAGCGGTTAAAGATTCGCTCAATATAAATAAGGCTTCTCATTCCGAACTCCATGGAACGTGGGGGAGATTGGCTCCGCTGGTTCGCGGAGCACTTGTTATGACCTTCTCTAAGAGAAGTTTTCTTGGGCTTCATTGGCAGGCTAAATCACTCTAAATAGCCTGCGATACGAAGTTATTCCTGAGCTTGGCTGTTTAGGTAAGCTCGGTGTGAAATGTCAGACCAAGGGCGTACTTGCTCGATGTAGCTTGCTTGTGACTCTTGGATTTCTTTCGCTAGCGCGTCTTTCTCAGCATGCTGTTTTAGCAAACGCTCGTTCGCTTCTCGCAGCGCTGAAATCACCTCAGGTGGGAAGTCTTTAACTTGTACGTCTGGGTATTCTGATTGGATAGATGCCCAGTTCTTACCACTTTCATGTTTAGACTGCGTGTACATATCGTAAGCCGCCGCTTTCATCGCTACTTGCAAGATCGCTTTTAGATCATCCGGTAGGCGTTCCCAAGTACGTTTGTTCACTAGGAACTGCAGTTCGGTACCTGGCTCATGCCAACCTGTATAGTAGTAAGGAGCAATTTTGTGGAAGCCCATACGCAAATCTAGAGATGGTCCTACCCACTCCAATGCATCAATCGTGCGTCGCTCAAGAGAAGTGTATAGCTCACCCGGTGCGATGTTTGTTGGTTTTGCACCCAGCTCTGCGAGAATTTCCCCAGCGAAACCCGGAATACGCATTTTCAGACCTTTCAGGTCATCTACTGATTTGATTTCTTTCTGGAACCAACCGCCCATCTGGGTATCGGTGTTACCACCAGGGAAAGACAGCAAGTTATGCGGAGAATAAACCTTCTCCATCAACTCCATACCACCACCGTAGTAAAACCATGCGTACTGTTCTGTTGGCAACATACCGAAAGGCATAGAGGTGAAGTAAAGGGTGTTTGGTACTTTGCCTTTCCAGTAATAAGAAGCGGAATGTCCCATGTCGTACTGACCAGATTTCACCATATCAAACACGCCAAGCGGCGCTTTATGCTTGTTTGCGGAATCAATACGAATTTGTAGGCGTCCGTTTGACATTTCTTCTGCCATTTTCGCCATGTTCTTTGTTGCATCACCGAAGATAGGGAAATTCGGTCCCCAAGTCTCCGCTAGTTTCAAGCGATACACTTTATCGTCAGCAGCGTTAGCAGAAGTCGCTACAAATGCCATGGTTGCTACCATCGCTGTCGCTTTGAGTACTCGTTTCAAAGATTTTTGGATAAGACTCATCGTTCACGTCCTTTGTCACCAAGGTTATTGTTGTCATCCATTACATAAGGATTCGATATAGAAGATGGGACATTACTTGGAAGTAAGAAATGGGCATGAACACGCAACAAATCGGTGTCTATAAGCTAGGCTTAGTCGTTAGTATTACGTATTTCTGCGTAGGCGATAAGCAATCATCATGAAACAAAGTCGTAAAATCAGAATGTTATCTATTTCATTTGGAGAAAGCAGCATAGAAACCACGTACGTGGTTAACTGCGAAAGAATTTACATAGTATTTAATAAATTGTGACAAATGACGGATTTGTATCGTTAGAATGCTCAATTATAGAAGGGAAAAGCCGCTCTTAAGGTAAAAAAATACCCCGGGCAATGCCGAGGTATTTAATGCAAAAAACAGAATTACAGCGGTAATTAAACTGCTTTATAGATAACTTTGTTACCTGCTAACTGCTCTTTTTGAACTAGGTTTTCTTCAAGAAGCTTCTTCAGTGCGCCAGTAGCCCATGATGCCGCTTTAGTGTCTTCTTGACCAGCAGCCAGACCGATACCTTTAGGGTTGATACCTTCTGCGTTTGCTACAACGATATCTAGTACTTGTTGCTGCTTAGGAGTAAGTGCAACCTCAACCGTTTTTGCTGCAGCTACTTTCTTCTCAGCTACTGCTTTTTCAGCAACAGCTTTTTTAGCAACGGAAGGTGCTGCTGCTTTCTCAACAACAGGTTTAGCCGCCTTCGGTGCTGCAACTACGTTTGCTACTGTCGCTTTAATGCGTTTTTGCAGTTTCATCTGCACTTTACGCTTATGAGCAAGTCTCATTGAATATTTCTCCAGTTCACTGCATCTCAGCAGGGATGAAAATTTGAAGCGCGTTTTATACCAAAAATCACAAACGATTTGTAGGTTTTAGCGGCGAAACGCGATGAAAAATGCGCTCATTGCATAGAACGTCTACTATTTAATCAGATAAATTGTGAACGGATTTATTGAATACTGGGTATAAAAACAGAGGTTCTTTGTTTCTGATAAGCAAGTAAATGAATATCAAAAACAAGAGTCTCAACACCATTGTTCAATGAGGCTAAAAGCATGGAAACGCGGCATCTCAGCAACTCACATTTCAAATCTGACTCCCCCATCAACAAATTGATCATGTTTATGGTTGTCACGATTACCTTATTTCTGGTTTTAATTGCTCCAGGATGGAAACAAGCCATGTTGTCGGTGATCTTGATGGCACTCATCGTTGGCTTTGCCATTGTAATGATCAAAAAGAGCCAGGTCTCTTTCACGCTCACCGCTTCTCATTTCCAGCAACATCTTTTCAAAGGCGGCTGGGTACTACGTTGGAAAGACATTGATTCAATCGGTATTTGCACCTACGAGCAAGAAGGTTGGCATCAGCCTTTACCTTGGATTGGTATTCGCTTGAAGCACTATTCCCCTTATCTCAACTCGATCTGTCCTCGAATCGCAACGGAAATTTTATTAGGGCAACGAGCTTTGCTTTACTTAGGCGCAAGACAAAATAATTGCGAAACAAAATTTGAAGATATGGTGTTAGACCCCGCTCCATACATTAATCAAGAAGGCATGCATTACGAAGGTCTACAAGCCATGCTGGCGAATAGAATGAAGTATCAGAGGCAGTTTTACGGCTATGACGTGTTTATTTCAGCCAGTGACTTAGACCGAGAAGCTGAAGAGTTTGTGGGATTGGCTCGACGTTACTTAGCTGCCGCCGAGCCAGATGCTTAATTCAATGCGCCTTAATATAGAGGCATTTCGTCTGCAACGAATGGGTTTGTCTTGCGTTCATGACCAAACGTCGATTGTGGGCCATGCCCAGGAACGAAAGTTACATCGTTGCCGAGTGGCCACAGCTTTTCTTTGATCGAACTTATCAATGTATTGAAGTCCCCTTGAGGGAAATCTGTACGACCTACACTGCCGTTAAACAAAACATCACCAACGAAAGCAAGACGAGCTTCTTCACTGTAAAGCACAACGTGACCAGGCGTATGTCCAGGCGTATGAATAACATCTAAAGTTTGGTTGCCAAAAGAGACCTTATCGCCCTCATTTAGCCATTGGTGTGGTTCAAACGCTTCAGTCAATGGGAACCCAAACATTTGACTCTGACCTTCCAAACCTTGCAACCAGAAGTTATCCGCTTTGTGTGGCCCAACAATTTCAGTGCCACCAAGAAGAGCAGATAATGGTTCAGTGCCGCCCACATGGTCTAAGTGACCGTGTGTCAGAACTAGGTTTACAACCTCAACACCCAACTCTTTGATCAGCATTGCCAGTTGCTTTTCATCACCACCCGGGTCAACCACAATGCCCTTCATGGTTTCATCACACCAGACAATAGAACAGTTTTGAGAGAAAGATGTTACGGGAACAACTTGGTACTTCAGAGCCATAGATAACCTATACCGAATAAATTTTCGTGAAAACTGCGGCAACTATGACACTAAGCCTGAGTGACTTCAAGCGCTGAGCCATGGGTAATTAACGACTTTCTACGTCAATAAATTAAGTCTTAGGCAGGCATTACCAAGAACGTACTGCGCCGGTATCGATATGTACAAAGTTACTGCGTGGGTAATAGCCAACACCACCCGCTTTTAAACTTAATGCGGCATCACGCACGGTCGAAAGCTTGACGCCATCTAAGCGAAAATCGATCGCTTTGCCTTCCATGTGCATGCTTTTCTTTGCCACGCCAGAAGAGTTGTTGCGTAGCGATGCATTCGTTAGAGGCGAACGGTACCCTGAAATCACAATTACCTCTGCATCGGTACCTATCAGTGCTTGGATCTGACTGATTTGATCAAATAAGCGGCGGTCCATTGGATGGATTTCGTTGCGACGATGGTCACGACAAAACTTATCAAGCCGTTTAAGTTCCTCGTCCACATAAGTACTACCGTTGAAGTAGCATGACTCCAAAAGCTCACCAGTATTGAGATTATTCATCGCAAGCACACGAGGTTCATCAGGCAATGAAGCCCAAGACAAACTTGGCATCGCCGAGGCGACCACAACACCACCAGCGGTCATTTTAAGAAAATCACGACGGGAAAAATTACGACTTACCATGACAAATATACTGCTCAATTACTGTACGAGCAGCGGACATTACCGAAACCTATTTAACGCGTCAAATGCATAAACCGGTCCGGCTTGTCGCTTTTAGGCTAGATTTTTTGCTTACTTATTGAACAAAAAACAGATTTTCTTAATTGTAAATTTTCTTAAATTAAGTGTGCCCTTTACCCTTGGTCGTCGTATTGATAAATATCATCACGGTAGTAGAGCGTGCCTTCTTCTAACCACGCGGTTTGATAAATGATGTGCACTTGAATTCGCTCACTCAAAGGCACTGAGGTGTTGGAGCGACGTCCACTTTGACGTTTTTTCGCTAACCGTTCTTCAAGACCTTGCGTTTTAAAGAGCAACTCAGCAAGTTGATCAGCATGCTCAACGCGAACACACCCTGAGCTGAACGCTCTCCGATCTTGATCGAACAAGTTTTTGCTTGGAGTATCGTGTAGATAGATTGCTTGTGGGTTCGGCATATTAAACTTGTACAACCCTAAAGCATTGTGCGAACCCGATGACTGTCTCATCCGGTAAGGAAAGCTTCTTGGGTTGACCGTTGCCCAGTTAATTGTGGTTGGGTCAATGATCTCTTGCGAGGTCCATGATCGGATGATCTGGATATTATGCTCGATCAGATACATGGGATTGCGCTTCACCTTAGGGATGATGTCCTTAACCATGATCTTCCAAGGAACATTCCAAGTTGGGTTTAAGATAACGGAATCAAGCGTGCCCGTCATGATTGGGGTCTTGCGTGATGCTCTCCCCACCACTACTTTGGATTCAAACAGTGCTTGTCCTTGATGCCAGTAGGTCACTTCGTAACCGGGGACATTGACAAACACCACATTGTCACGCTCTTTTGCCCAAATCCGCGAGCGCTCTGCGTTAAGTGCTAGAGAGTGCAATCGTTGCTCAGGAGAGAAGTTGATCCAGCGAATCGTATTGGGGCCGATGATACCGTCTTGCTTCAAGCCATGAATACGTTGAAACTCCATCACCGCCAGTTCTAGGTTTTCATCATAACGTGTGGTCTCTGTGTCTAAATGACCGACTTCAACGCCCACGATTTGCATCCGCGCTATCAGGCTCGATTTATCAAATAGCTCGTCTCCGACTCTCGCCAATCTCTGCTCTTGCTGATACAAAGGGAACTCAAACTGCGCGTAAGTCGATAATGAAGCAAAGGCGGTATTAAATGATGCATCCATTTGTAGGGGGGAGCGAAGTTCGGCAAGAAACTGGTCAAGTTTGCCTACCGTGATTTCATTACTCAACAACGACAGCGTTTCGATACTTGGCGCAGGCAGTTTGATGTGAACTTTATTTGCAAATAGCCAATTGATGCCTTCTTGTGGAACTTGTTCAAGGTAGGACAAATACATGAGGAGTGAATCACTCATCACCAGATCAAAGTCAAGCTCATCACCTTGTTCGCGTACTTGTTCAATACGTCGCAGTTGGTCATCAAATTCAGAGGTCACATCCGCCAATGCCACCAGCTCAATTTGAAAGATGAGTTGATCAACATCAGTTTCATTTTCCCAGTTAAGACGGTAGTTGGTGCTTTGGTAAAGCTGATCGATGACACCTGGATAGTGGATCATCTTCTCCACAGACAACTGCTCAACCGCGCCCTCTTGCTCTGTTTGTGCAGATGCATCGGGAGAAACCACGGTTGAAAAGCTGCAAAACGGCACCAAAAGTGCCGTTATCATTATGAGTCTAGCAATCACTGAAACGATCCCTTCGTTACGTGCCATAAAAAAAGTATGGCAAATATCTCACGGGTTGCCGCTTTAAAATTAAGAATCTGCAAACGAAAATGCCAACAAGATTCTCAATAAGATGTTACTTAATGATCTTTCTAGACAATTCTCGCCCAATGGTTATCCCATTGAACGCCGCTAGCAAAAGTATTCTTTGACTCTGTAGGTCTTTGTTCGACCACTCTCCCTGCGCCAGAGCTGACGCGAAACTCATCACCGTAAGTGACGACACCAGAAGCATCTGGTAGTGCATTCAATTCAACCAACTGCCCGGTGGATTTCGACCAAATACCGTAACAACTTCCCGGAGGTGATGTTGCTAATATCCAATCTTCTGTCGCAGCAATGCTTGCCACATAATGATTAAAACGCGCCCACTGCTCCGGTTCAGCTTGCAAATCTTGCATCTCACCACCACGCGTATGCATGGCGATCAAAGCTGGGTATTCATCCGGCTCACCACGATATTGCTGACCGCAAAGCACTGTCTCAACACCATCATGTGCAAGGTGACGAATACTCAGCTTATGATCGGGTAAAGACACTTGGTCTAACAATTTTCCTTCTTGCGAAAGATAGCTCAGACTTGGCGTCATGGTATTTAGATTAAGCGGCTCGCGTCCATTCGTGTGGACGCCGCCAACACCAATGGCTAAAGCGCCGTCAGGCATCATGATGACTTCATGAGGTCCGAGACCAAATCCGCTCAATTCATCGATTTTTTGATACTGCCTTTGCGCATCATAAACTCCGATGATCCCTCGGCTTGTTCCCCTTTCCCCCTCAGTAGCAAATAAGTAATGACCATCATGGGAGTAAACACCATGCCCATAGAAATGGCGGTCCACTTTTGCTAACTCCAGTTTGACCATTTGCTCCGAACGATAGTCAAACACCATAAAAAAGGTGCCGGCACGACGACCAAAGACAACCGCATGACCTTGCGGGTTGGTCGCCACGCCATGACCCCGTTCAGGGATTGGCAGCGAAGACAGCGGCATGCCATGTTCATCGGCAACTACGGCAGCGTATTTGTCGCGTCCAATGATAGAGCAGCCAATCAAAGCAGGCTCGCGTGTGTTTGTTGAAGTGCAACCGAACGGCAGAACAGGGGCAGCCGCTCCAAACAAAGCGGCTTTCAGTAAGGTTCGGCGAGTTTGATCAGTCACCATCGGTTGCATTGAATCCTATAACGACACCAAGTTCGATAGCCACCTCTTCGTGGATCAGATACTTCAGTTGCTCAAGCTTGTTGTATTGTGCGAGAACCATTCGATAACCGTCTTTGGTTTGCAGCGCGGCAAACAAACTTTTATCTTCAGGCCACGTATCCAATGCCATATCAAATTGATGAACAACACGATCAGCTAATTCACTATGCCCCTGCTCACGAAGCAATGCATCTAAACCAGAGCCGTTAGCAAGATAGAGAGCCTGTAACGCTTCAAGGTTAGCCTTCAAGTTAGACAATGAGGTTTGTGAACGCCATGATTCTGAGAAATAAGGACGCGGTTTGCCTATTTTGGCCAATGGGCGGCTCAGCTTCTTCATGCTGTATTCTAATTGATTAGACAGCAACGAAATGTACTCAGACTCCCACTCCGTCATGTCTAATGACTTCCATGGGTTTTGTGCCCATGAATCTGCAATGATGTTTGCTTTGTTATTAAGGTTTTCTGCAATCGCAATACTGGTAGCACACGTATTGCTATTAGTAGATAAACTCGACGCCTTGTCGTAAAGCAACCATTCCAGCGCACCCAACCCTTGTACTGTTACGCTTTGAGTCGAAATATCCTCTGCGCTCCAAATTTGGTCAGACTTCGTTAAGACCGACATTTTTCGTCCAGTCGTGTTCTTCTTATCTGGCCAAAATTGCACATTCCAGCTCTGCTCTAATGCGGTCGCAGGTCCACGCTCTTGCCCTTGTAATGCCATCCACACCAACATGGTTTGATGCCATTGCTGCTTAATTTGTGCGTCACCTTTCATTTGTGAAGCACAGTATTCTGTGAGGCTCTGCTCTAACTTGGTTGTCTGAGTTACAAACGCCTGTGCCGCGTTAAACTCCACCTCGTATACGTTTTGTGAAATATGGCTTGTACTCTCGGGCTCAACAGAGCTTGACCCGTTTGTCGATTGGCAGCCAGCCAAACTTAACGTTGCGGCAATCGCACTCACTAACAAAGTTTTTTTCATGGTTGGCTCCTTATAGAGAATTCAGGAATGCGATCAATGCGTCGCGTTCTTTCTTGTTGAGCGCTAAAACGTTTTGCTTAGCCGTTTCTGCCTCGCCGCCGTGCCACAATACGGCTTCCATTAAGTTACGTGCACGACCATCATGTAAGAAGTAAGTATGACCATTTACCTCTTCGGTATAACCAATCCCCCATAACGGCGCGGTTCGCCATTCACGGCCATTCGCTAGGTACTCAGGACGGTTATCTGCCAAGCCATCACCCATGTCATGCAGAAGCATATCGGTATAAGGGTGAATAAGTTGCTCAGAAAGAGCCGGTAATTCCGGTCGCTTAGCGGTTTTTACGCTCGTCTTGTGGCAACTTTCGCAGCCAGAAGACGCAAAAATCTGCTGACCAAGCTGAACCTCGGGATCATTGATATTTCGACGTGCCGGTACTGCGAGGTGTTGACTGTAGAACTCAACAAAATCGAGGATATTTTTACTCACCTCTGGTTTGCCGCCATTAGGCATGTCATCACAAATCGTCTGCTTAGAAGTGCAGTTTTCGTTCGGGAACAAATGACTAGTTAGACCCACATCGCCGTTAAATGCAGCGGCGTTTTGTTGCATGAGCGTCGGTTGCCCTGCTTTCCAGCCAAATCGACCAATTGAGAAATCGTCTTTTTCGATGTCCCACACTTTATTCACTTTGCCAGAGATACCATCTTTGTTTGTATCTTGCTCGTCAGCCCAAGCCAGCAACGTTTTATCAGGAATGCTCTCCAGCAAACCAAGACCGATCATTGGCGGAGCAACACGCGCAGACAACTCTGTATCAGGGTGCATCGCCCCATAACCTAAATCCGTAATTTGCAGCACTGGCTTTCTGAGTACGACCTTGGTGCCATCTTTAAAAGTAACTGGCACGTCGGTGTAACTGATATTGATCTTGCCTTCCGGCGTTTGATCTTGCAGTGCAAAATCTTGTAGCTGCCCACCGTAAGTTGGCTCAGGGATACCGCCATCTTTGATGTACGCTTTTTTCTGCTCCGGAGTCATTGCTGGAATACTGAGGCGCACTAGCATAGAGACCGCATGCAAATCGTCTTTTTCCGGCGGATGACCACGCCCATCTTTGATATGGCAGTTTTGGCAACCATTCGTGTTAAACAAAGGTCCCAGTCCATCGCGAGCGTCTGTTGATGCAGGCGCTTGTACCCAAGGGTTACGGAAGAAACTGTTGCCGACACTAAAGTCCAGCCGTTTGCTCATCGGCAGGTTGGCAGCAGGAAGAGAATACGCGTTAGCGCCGTCTTTTTTGACGCTGGTTTTGCCACCAGACTTAACATCATAAGCCATGGCAGAAGAAGAAAGGAGCGCGACTAGCGCAGAATATAGGTATGGCTTCATATCATTGCTCTACTAATACGACAGGTGTGATAACAACGAGCTCAAACGGCAAAAGGGCTCACAAAGAGCCCTTATTTATTATGGTTTTCTTATTAAAACTCGTGATCAGCAGTATCAGGGCTTAAGCTGTCGATACCGACGATGTTCGCCGCTCGCTCAATCGCACCTGTTTGAGCTACCAATGACATGATCGTGTCATTGACTAGCGCATTGCCTTGCGTATTACCAGCTGCGATCAACTGGTCAAAGTGTTGGTTATTCTTCTCTGCAGAAGTAACCAGCTCGCCCACTTGGCTACGTGTTGTATCAAACTGCTTTTGGATCTCTTTTGCCGCTTGTTTGTCTTTTTGGGCGACTAAATCCGCAATACTTGGACCAGACAGTTCTTTTCCGTCAACACCTTTGTACGTACCTGTGTAAACGTTGTAGATGCCTTGCTCATTGTAGTAATGAGAGTTATGCGTGTTGTCTGAGAAACAATCGTGCTCATCTTCAGTAGAGTTTGCCTCTAGCGCTACTTTCATACGTTCGCCCGCTAGTTCACCTAGAGACAGAGAGCCCATGCCGAACAACATCTTACGAAGACCATTATCCGCAGATTCGCTTAGAAGCTCTTCACGGTAATTACCTTTTACTTCCGAAGACCACTGCTTCTCCATCCACTCAAGATCCTGAACCAACAGATCTGCAGCCGCTTTTAGGTACTCACCACGACGGTCACAATGATCATTCGTACATTCAGAACCAACCACAAAGTCAGTATAAGCACGCTGACCCGCACCCGCATTTGTGCCATTTAGATCTTGACCCCAAAGTAGGAATTCAATCGCGTGGTAACCAGAAGCAACGTTTGCTTCAGAGCCACCCACTTCGTTTAGATCCGCTAGCAACTCTGGTGTAATTTTTGAAACGTCTAGCTTAGACGCACCAATTTGTAGGCTTGTGTTTGCGATGATATTTGCTGCAGCACCTTCGTTACCAAGCTCATATTGGTAATCAGAAGCGACATAGTCAATCAGACCTTCATCGAGCGGCCATGCGTTAAGCTGACCTTCCCAATCATCGACGATTGCGTTACCAAAACGGAAAACTTCAGACTGTTGGTATGGTACGCGAGCGTCAAGCCAAGCTTGTTTAACTTCTTCAAGCTTTTTCGCTGATGGGGATTCAAGAAACTCATCGATTTTTACGTCGAGTGTTTTCGCTGTAGTCACAGAATCAGCGAACACGGCGTGTGCCACGTCAGCATAATGTTCGACCACTTGTTGTTTAGTTACTGTCGCAGCAACCGTAGAACCACTGGCAATGAGGAGTGATGCAGCAATAGATTGGACTAATACTGTTTTTGCATTCATCTGAAGCATCCTTGTTGAGCATTTTAATTATCGTATTGGTAGTGCTAATTATTCTTATTTGCACTTTTGTCCCGAGATAATACAAATTTACAATTTATTTGCAACTCCAGATACAAAAAAAGCCTCATAAAAATGAGGCCTTTAACAGTCATTATTGTCAAATTTATCTTTAAGATTAAACCTTTAGGTGGTGTTTCCCGTGTGAAACCTTTGCTTTAAGATAATTTTCATTGCCATCTTTAATGTGCGCTGAAGTGTTGACAACCTCTGTAATTTCAATTCCGTATTCCGATAACTCACGGATTTTTTTAGGGTTATTAGTTACGAGACGGATTTTTCCAACCCCTAACGCCTCAAGCATTTGTGCCGCCTCGGTGAAATCGCGCAAGTCATCATCAAAGCCTAGGTGGTTGTTGGCTTCATATGTGTTCATACCTTGGCTTTGTAAACGGTACGCATCAATTTTGTTGTACAAACCGATCCCGCGACCTTCTTGGCGAAGATATAAGATAATGCCACCTGACTCACCCATTCGGTTGATGGTTTCTTCCAATTGCTCGCCACAGTCACAGCGTGAAGAGTGGAACACATCACCAGTCAGACACTCAGAGTGCATGCGCACTAAAGGCATGTCTTGTGTTTGGTCTGCTTGCTTAAAGATAATTGCGACATGCTCTTTATCCGTCTTCAGACCGCGAAAAGACAGGATTTCGGCATCAATGTTACTGTTAGCCCCGACTTTAAATTCTACTCTGGCACGTACTTCCGCCATATCTACACTCACTCGATTTATTGCTTGATGCATGTTCGTTATTGCATTCATGGGATTGTTCTCATTTGCTCTTCAACTATGGGGATTGATACCGCATTTTTCAATGTTGAGATCACAACGAGCCCTATTCTTATGTGTGACAAGCTTGGAAATCCTATCGGAATAACACCCGCTAGCCGACTTTACAATTGTTATAATATAACATTTATGACGAACTACAATAAAAAAACCCCAGACATATTTGCCTGGGGTTTAGAAAGAGTTATTAAAATCTGGCATTCAATGCGTTTGGCTTCGCTTCCACACGGCGAGCTCAATCCAGACCGCTTCGAGTTCTTGAATTTCCTCGTCGGTCAACACCGCGAGAGATGAAGTGACTTGAGGCAGTTTCGGTGACTGCAATGCACGAATCTGCGAATAAAAGTCCTTTTTTAATTGCGTTATAACTGAATCCACTGCGTACACCTATTCATTCTTTATTACTCCTCCAGCTCAATTTATATCGTTTGCTATTCGCTGAAGCATTCATAAATTCGAGAAAATGATAACATTCTGTTTGTTATGTGCACAATTTATTTTTAATAGTGGAATAACGGTCACATTAATCACGCCTTATCATTCGGATCGAATATAGGACAAAAAAGATCAAAAATAACGCCGGAAGGATCCACAGCATGGCAGTAGAATAATTAAATGGTGGTTTATATAGAACAATATTCCCATAACGAGTCACCAAATAATCTTTCACTTCTTGATCTGAATGGCCTTCATTCACCATGGTATACACTTTCAAACGCAGGTCTTTTGCAGCCTGCGCGTTTGACTCAACTAAGTTTTGGTTCTGACACTGCGGACAGCGTAATGTCTTGGCTAATCTCGTTGCACGTTGTTGCAGTTCAATAGAATGAAACTCAAACAGATCAACATTCTGCACAATTTCTTCACTCTTTAGCGAAGAAGAAAATAACGCAAACGTGACTAGCATGAGAAATAGATAATTAAATCGAAACATTCAAATAACCTGAAAATATATCGTTCCATTTATCCGAAGTTAACTCACCTCGATATTTGATCAACACCTTGCCATTTTGATCAATCAAATACGTTTCTGGTGTTCCAATAACCCCTAGCTCAACTGCAAGCCTACCATTTGGATCACTGATCACCTCTATGTATGGATTTCGTTTAGAGCTCAAATATTCACGAGCAGCTTGATTGTTGTCTCGATAATTCAGTCCAATAATAACGACACCAAGCTCAGCAAGTTGCAATAATTCTTCATGTTCACGCTTGCATATGCCGCACCAAGATGCCCAAACATTCAGTAATTTATACTGTTCCTTTTTAAAAACTTGCTGAGTGACGTCATTACCCGAAAGTAAAGACGTGGCGGTAAATTCAGGGATGGATAAATTGCGCTGCTGAGACAATTCGACATTCGGTCTATCTGATAACGCGATAGTCACTACAACAGCAAATGCAATCACACTCCCGACTAACCCTGCTAGTTTAAGCGTATTTCTCGGTCGCATTGAATGCCTCTTTTCTTTTCGTCATTAATGTCGTGCACATACCTAGCACCGCTAGAATGCCGCCGATCCAGATCCACCAGATCCCAGCCCGATACTGCACTTTAATCGCATAAGCATGAATATCGACTTTATCACCTAACGTCACATAGTAATCCCCATACCACCGCGAGCGAATCGCTGGTTCGGTCATATTCATCACTCGCACAGGGTAATGGCGTTTCTCTGGCGTAAAGTTGAGACGGCTACCGTCCTCAAGACGCAGCTCGATCATTCCTTGCTCGGCAGTGTAGTTTGGACCTACTCGCCACTCTATCCCATGATAGTCGATGCTAATATCAGCTCTTTGAGACGTAGTACCCGGTTCTACACGCAGATTATATTCATATGAATAGTCACTATTAAACACAGCTCCGCAACATGCTACCGCAAAGCCAATATGCGCAAACACCATTGGTAACCGCAAACGTCTATTTTCTGTTTTAAATAGCATTAAGGCATGTGACACTCCGACCCACGTTGACAATACTAGCGTGATAAGGCTTGTCAGATGAATAACGTCGACAGTAAAGATAAAAGCACACCCGACAACAAACGAGATCGCGCCTGCAGTTCCGGTTTGGGAAGCCATCGTCTGATTGATGCCTTTACTCCATTTCAGTATGGGCATTAGCGCAAGAGCAACGAGCGCTAGCAGGCTTAAAGGGAAGATAAGGCTGTTAAAATACGGTGCTCCTACTGAAATATTCCCCAACCCCAAGAGTTGATAAAGCATAGGGTAAAAGGTGCCGAGAAAGACGATTGCTGTCGTCATAACGAGCAATCCAATTGCAAAATAAACGGTGTAGGCTCGGCTGGTTAATGTGTGAAGTTGAAAACGGGCGATATGTTCGCCTTTGGTGATAAGCAAGGCAAAAGTCACAATCACTAGCAGACACAGCACGCTAAGCAGTACAAGACCTTTGGTTGGATCTACAGCAAATGCATGCACCGAAGTGAGCACACCAGAACGCACCACAAATGTGCCGAGAATACTCAAGCTGAATGTTGCAAAAGCTAACGCATAAGTGCTCCAAATTGCCCCCTTGTTTCTCGTCGCAATGACTCCACTATGAAGTAACGCACTACCAGTTAGCCAAGGAAGCAACGACGCATTTTCTACTGGGTCCCAGAACCACCAGCCACCCCATCCAAGTTCGTTATAAGCCCACCAAGACCCAACGATGATACCCAACGTGAGAGTGCCCCAAGCAAAAAGTACTGGACCACGTGCTGCGTTATACCATTCATGAATTGGTCGCGGACCTAACAGCGCCGCTAGAGCAAATGCCAAAATTGCCGCATAACCAACGTAGCCCAAATACAGCAAAGGTGGATGAATAATCAGCCCTACGTCTTGCAACATCGGATTCAAATCCCGCCCTTGTGTAGCCAACTCTTGCGCGTATTCAAATGGATTAGACGTAAGGAGTGTAAACCACGCAAACACCGCAATCAGAATATTCATAATACCTAAACAATCAGCGGCGTATTGCCCACTAATAGGTAACTTGCGTGCTATGTAAGAAGCCCAAAGACTTAACGTGACCACCCAAAACAACATCGAGCCTTGGTGTCCTCCCCATGCGGCAGCAATTTTAAATGCCATGGGCAATTGGCTATTAGAATGAGTGACCACGTACTCTAAGGCGAAGTTGTCCTGAATAAAACTGATGATCAATAGGGTTAAACAAACTAAAGAGGCTAAGCTGATGATGTGTGACATCGCTATTTGATGGGGCAATACCACCTTCTTATTCATGGCGCGCCTCATCCAATGCAATAATGCCGTACAAGTCGATGCGACACCGACCAGTATCAATAAGAAAAATCCCAGCTCAGCCTCCATTTTTCCTCCTTTATACGATGGTCATTTGACCGGCATAGAGAATGAAGGTACGAAGCATCAATACCCCAACCAAACTCAAAGAAGTCACTACGAACACATAGCCACCTTTGTGACGAACTTCGGCAGGCGTCAACCAATTGAGCGTCAAAGGCATTAACATGCCGATGAGGATCACGCCTCCCCAGAACCATTGTGCCCAAAAACCCGTCGATATCGCATTCCAAGCCGCGACTTCGTTCTGACCACCGCTGAAGATCAGTCCGGTAAAGAAGGTAACTAGGACAAACAACTCAAACAATACGACTGGGCGTTCAAATCCGTGTACCCATGACACACTAGGACTGCTGGTTGGTTCTTTAAATACCAAGATACCAAACATCAAACTGGCCGCAGCACCGGAAGACAAACTTGAAAATAGGAACAAGATTGGTAGCACTGGATTGTTAAGCATTGGGTAAGTCTTGAGTGCAGACAATAAGAAGCCAGTGTATGCCGCGAGTACAATCGCCAAGAAACCTAAGAACAATTCTACGGCATTATTCGCTTTACCTGCTTTGATCAAGACAGTATCCGCCAAATCGAGCAATTTGCTCGGCAATTTTCCTTCACAAAAACGGATGATTTGATGACGGAAAATAGTGCCAATCCACACGAACAAAACAATCATATAGACTTGGAACAGGATGACGCCCATCGACATAACTGACGTCGGGTTGTAGTAAATCATGATCTTCCAAAACTCGAGAGGTTTGGTTAAGTGGAAAATCAAAATCACTAATCCCGAGATAATGCCAAATGGTGCTAGCCAAGCCATTGCTTTCATGATGCCATTATTCGCCGGATCACCTTCAATGACTTTGCGCTTAAGATAGAGCGCTATCATCACAGCTCCTGCCGACATGCCCGCTAAGAATAAGTAAATCGCGATGATCCAATCCCAGACTAACGAGTCAAAATGGAAAGCACTTTCAAAGCCGTTCATGATGATACCTCCCCTTTACTATGCGGAATTTTGTACAGCTTAGGTTGCGTACCCAAATGTGATTTATCGCGGTACACCACATGGCTTTCTATCGCTTTACTCACGTCACTCGTTGGATCGTTCAGATCGCCAAATATCAGCGCCTTAGTTGGGCAAGATTCAACACAAGCCGGTTGTTTACCTTGCGCTAAATTGGTATCTCTACAGAAGTTACATTTGTCCGCAGAATGGTCGACGGGATTAAAGAAACGCACTTGATAAGGACAAGCAGCAAGACAGTAACCACAACCGACACACTTTTCCTTGTGTACATCGACAATACCAGTCGCTTCATCTTTATAGGCAGCCCCTGTTGGGCATACATATACACAAGGAGGGTTATCACAATGCTGGCAGGACTCTCGAGTGAACTGATACTCCACGTCAGGAAATTCACCAATCGGTTCACCACGGTGAATTTTAAGGCGTGTCACGCCATCAGGCACCTTATTTACTTCTCTACAGGCATCAGTACAGGCGGTACACCCAATACAAGCGTTCTCATCATGCACCATACCTAAACGTTTACCTTGTTCACTGTCGCTGGCATAAAGAGAGGAGCTCACAACAGAGGTGCCTGCAACGCCCGTGGTCAATATCAATGCGCCGCTGCCGGCTAAAAAGTTTCTTCTCGAACATTTCATGCTATCTCTCCTCTTCTTTTGCGAGCTCAGGTTTGACGGCAAATTCAGAGTGACAATCCACACACTGTTTGATCAGTTGCTTTCTGTCGTACGACAGCGCTTTAGTTTTGGCGGCGTGTACATCATGACAATTTGAACAAGTGAGCTTTTTAGCATGCACATCATGTGTCCAGTGGCTTTCTCTTAGCTTTGTTGGTGTATGACAATCCACACACTGGCTGTTCGCTTTGAGGATCAAGCTTGGGTCTAAGAACACTTTGTCGTGCACCGCTTTCGATTGAGCCGCTGAAAACTTGATTACATCAGGCGCGCCTTCTCGATGGTCAGGACCGATATTACTATGGCAGTTGGTGCAATTAAGCTGTTTACCCTGACTGAGTAACGCTTGAGGATCATGCGAAAGGTTCAGAGTCTCTTTGGCATCCTTGTGACATTGCAGACATTTATAGTCTCTGTCACGGATCAACTCGACTTGATGACGCTCAGATTGAGCTCCATCAATTGGCTCTGAAGAAGTCGCATGGGCGGCGATGGTAAAACCATAGATGGCAAGGATGAAGAGAAATTTCAGCATTGTCTCTATGGTCAATTTTATATTGCCCATATTTTTCTTTCCTTAGCTCGATAATAATTGATAACTATTCTCAACTATTTATTTGAGCGACAATTAATTTCCTCTGAAGATATTTTCCAAATCTTCAAATGACATCAATTCTTATTTCGGAAAGCCACAACGCTAAACCTATATTTATAATACCTCTATTATTCATAAGGGGTAGAAACACCTGTTCAAAAAGCGAACTAAATCACCCTATTTTTAAAATGGTTAAAAAGCCAACCCCTTATCAAACAAGACATTAACCACTACCCCTTTAGAGGTATATAAATCTAAATATGATTGAGATCACTGGTGTAAATTGATCTAAAACAAGACAAGTTTCGCTCACTATTTCATCTCCTTAATTAACTAATAATATTAACTTTAGATCTCCGATTCTTATTTGGAATAGCTCCTCACAACGCTGCTAATAAAAACGAATATGGAGATAACACCGTGAGCATAAAACACTGGATGAGCGCACCAATCGCGGTTGCGACCTTATTCGCCAGCCAATTATTTTTGGCCGGCGCTCCGTTGGCAGCAGAAGAGAAAGGTCTCATGGACCCTCGCAATGATGCCTTTGAGCAACAACACCCTGACCAATACCACTCATGGAAAGCCACCTCTGAGAGCGAACATATTGAAGATGCCCTAGGCGAAGATCCGAACATGGTAATCTTATGGGCAGGCTATGGATTCGCGAAAGACTACAACAAGGCACGCGGTCACTTTTACGCACTCGATGATGTTCGCCAAACTCTACGTACCGGTGCACCTAGCGATGAGAAGTCCGGTCCCATGCCAATGGCGTGTTGGAGCTGTAAAAGCCCAGATGTGGCGCGTGTGATTGAAGAGCGAGGTGAAGACGGTTATTTCGAAGGGAAATGGGCACGTTTAGGCTCAGAAATCGTCAACCCGATCGGTTGTTCTGACTGTCATGACACACGCTCTGAAGAGTTTAAGAAAGGTGAGCCTGCTTTAGCATTGACCCGTCCATACGTAGAACGTGCATTCGATACAATAGGCAAAAACTTTGATCAGCAATCTCGCCTAGATAAACAAGCATCAGTATGTGCGCAATGTCACGTAGAGTACTACTTTACGGGTCCGACGAAAGCCGTCAAATTCCCATGGGACATGGGCACTACCGTTAATGACATGGAGAAATACTACGACGCGCTAAATTTCAAAGATTGGACGCATGCAGTCTCCAAGGCACCAATGTTGAAAGCACAGCACCCGGGTTACGAAACGTGGCGTGATGGTATCCATGGCAAAAACAAAGTGGTCTGCGTGGACTGTCACATGCCTAAAGTAACCAAAGAAGACGGCACAGTTTACACCGATCACAAAGTGGGTAACCCATTTGATCGTTTCGAAGACACGTGTGCGCAATGTCATACCCAAACCAAAGAACAGCTGCAAGGCATCGTTTCGACTCGCAAAGCGCAAGTACTGAACATGAAGCTCACTGCCGAGAAGCAAATCGTGGCAGCGCACTTTGAGGCAGGAGCTGCATGGAAAGCCGGGGCAACAGAAGAAGAGATGCAACCTATCCTTCAAGATATCCGCCATGCACAATGGCGTTGGGATTACGCAATTGCCTCTCATGGCGTTCATATGCACGCGCCTGAAGTGGCACTTGAAGTACTGGGTACTGCAGTCGACCGCGCAGCAGACGCCCGTACTAAGCTGGTTCGTTTACTAGCGACGAAAGGCATTACTGACCCAGTACAGATCCCTGATATTTCAACTAAGGCCAAAGCACAACAAGCTCTTGGGATGGATATGGAAAAAATGAACGCGGACAAGAAACACTTCTTAGAGACCGTGGTTCCAGATTGGGATAAAGCAGCAGCGGAGCGCGAAGCAACGTACTAATCAACTAAGATAACACCATGCAAAGTACAGGGCGCACAATGCGCCCTTTTTGTTTGATCGTAGGAAAAGACGAACTAAACCCAGCTCGCCTTATAATTAACGGCGAGGAAGTCTCGGTCTGGGCTGTATATTTGGACGTGTTTTAGGCATTTGAATGCTAGGTTTTGCCGCCGGGCGCTGAACTTTTGTCTCTGGTCGCGTTTCTCTTTGTTGCACTTTTTCTTTCAATGCTTTGTCTTGCATCAACGCTGGTTCGATGCGTTCCGGACGATTCTCCCATTTAGTTTGAATCTCCTGCTTTTGTTCTTCTGGTAGCGATTGCCAGTGATCGTCAAGCTGACGTTTCATGGTGTCGATGTTGGCGGACATATCATCGTCTTTCCAATCTTCAACTTTGTCTTTGATGGATTGTTGTTGTTCTTCATCCAAACCGTTCCACCACGTTTCCAACTTCTCTTTATACTCGTCATCGTTATCACAACAACCTGGGTAGTAGTAAATCCAATAATCATCATGATCGTACCACCATGGGTCGTAGTAACCAGAAGCGTAATAAGCCGAAGATGAGGAACCGGAATGATCGGAAGAGGTACAACCCGCCAACACGGAACCGCATAGCACCGCTAATATCCCTAACGCTTTATTGTTCATTCATCACCCACTTTCCTTTTACTGCTCCAGAGGCTGTTTATCTTTCGCGGTTAATTTTAGACGCCCCTTTGGGGTAGCGTTTATTGGTCACTTCTACTGCGTTTTTGGCTTCTCATAAAGACGAACTGCACATCAAAACCTCTGCTTTGTGTAAAGGCCCAACAATTCGCTGCAGAAATCAGCACGAAGGGTCAACAGCCCCCTAATTATATGCTTACAACAACTCTTTCGCTTTGTTGATTGAGTTTATGATTTGTACACGATCCAAATTAGGATCATTGGAATCTAATAATAGTACCCAGGTATCAATGGCTTCTTGAAAACGAAATGACAAAAAGTGGTCATTTGCAATCAAAGACAAAGCGGCTTCATTGTGCGGCTCGAGCTGTAAGGCTTGCTCAAGTAGCAGAGTGACTTCTTCCGTCATGGATTGTTGGTGGAGGTAATATAGTGTGGTGGCTTTCGCGGCAAGTTGGGTAGCACTAACAACGTCACTAAGCTGAATAGCATAATCAAAACAAATCAATGCTCCATCAAGCTCCCCTTCAACAAGATAGCCCTGCCCTAATTGAAACCACAATGCTGCATTATTTGGGTCTTCGCGCAACTGGTCTTGGATCTCTTGCATGATATCCCGTGCATTGGTCATACGTGACATCTCGGCTTGCATTGTTGGCGGTGGCGTTTGTCGCAAGAGTAAAAAGCTTGCACTAGTAACAACCAAAACTAAAGTACAAAGCCCAAACCATTGAGCCGGTTTGACCTTTGAAGCGCTGAGCGATAACACCACGACGAATAATCCCATCAGAGTGATGGCAACGAAGAACCAAGCAGACATAATGTACCCCACAAGCAAATATTGGTTTAGTTTACTGACTTCCTCTCAATATTGCGTTGATACAGATACAAAAAAGCCGAGCGTAATGCTCGGCTTTCAAACTTAGATGTAAAGGAAAAGATTACTCTTCTTCAGAACCTTCTGCTGCATCATCCGCTGCTGGTGCTTCAGGCGTTTGACCTTCTGCATTTGCTTCTGTTGCTTCCGCTTCTTCGCCTTCTGGCAGTTCTACTTCTTCAACTTCATCAATACGCTGCAAACCAACCACTGACTCATCTTCAGCTGTACGGATAAGTGTTACACCTTGAGTATTACGACCAACTTGGCTAACTTCCGCAACACGTGTACGAACTAGAGTACCAGCGTCGGTGATCATCATCATCTCGTCGCCTTCTTCTACTTGTACCGCGCCAACTACTGGACCGTTACGCTCAGAAACCTTGATAGACACAACGCCCTGAGTTGCACGACCTTTCGTTGGGTATTCCGCTAGTTCAGTACGTTTACCGTAACCGTTTTGAGTAACCGTTAGGATATCGCCTTCGTTTGATGGAACGATCAAAGAAACCACTTGATCATCATCTGCTAGCTTCATACCGCGAACACCTGCCGCTGTACGACCCATTGCACGTACTTTGTCTTCGCTAAAGCGAACCACTTTACCTGCTTTAGAGAACAGCATGATATCGCTTGAACCTGTAGTGATATCAACGCCGATCAAAGAGTCATCATCACGTAGGTTAACTGCGATCAGACCGTTTGAACGTACGTTAGCAAACTGGTTCAGAGGAGTCTTCTTAACCGTACCGTCCCCCGTAGCCATGAAGATAAACTTCTCTGGAGAGAACTCATCTACCGGAAGGATTGCCGTGATACGTTCACCTTCCTCAAGTGGAAGGATGTTTACGATTGGCTTACCACGTGCAGTACGAGTTGCATGAGGTAATTGGTAAACTTTCAGACGGTAAGTCTTACCACGAGTTGAGAAACACAGAATGTTATCGTGAGTATTTGCAACAAGTAGACGCTCGATGAAGTCTTCATCTTTCATCTTCGTTGCACTCTTACCTTTACCACCACGACGCTGAGCTTCGTAGTCGCTTAGGATTTGGTACTTAACATAACCTTCGTGAGACAGAGTTACTACTACGTCTTCACGAGCGATCAGCTCTTCCATGTCAATGTCATGGCTAGCTGCTGTAATTTCTGTACGACGCTCATCGCCGTAACCATCACGAACCGCTTCAAGTTCTTCACGGATCACTTCCATCAAACGCTCAGTGCTTGCAAGGATGTGCATTAGCTCTGCAATTTCGTCCAATAGCGCTTTGTATTCATCAAGAATCTTCTCATGCTCTAGACCAGTTAGACGGTGTAGGCGAAGTTCTAGAATCGCTTGAGCTTGAGTTTCTGTTAGGTAGTACAGACCATCACGGATACCGTATTGATCTTCTAGCCATTCAGGACGTGCAGCGTCAGTACCAGCACGCTCTAGCATTGATGCTACGTTACCAAGATCCCAACCACGCGATACCAAGCCAACTTTTGCTTCAGCTGGAGTTGGTGCGTTTTTGATGAGTTCGATAACTTCGTCAATGTTCGCAAGAGCAAGAGAAAGTGCTTCAAGGATATGCGCACGTTCACGCGCTTTACGCAATTCGAAAATAGTACGACGAGTCACAACTTCACGACGGTGATCAACGAAGCACTTCAACATGTCTTTTAGGTTGAATAGCTGAGGTTGGCCGTTGTTTAGCGCAACCATGTTGATACCGAAAGTGGTTTGAAGCTGAGTTTGTGCGTAAAGGTTGTTTAGAACAACTTCACCCACTGCATCGCGCTTACATTCAATTACGATACGCATACCATCTTTATCAGACTCGTCACGTAGCGCACTAATGCCTTCTACTTTCTTATCTTTTACTAGCTCAGCGATCTTCTCGATCAAACGAGCTTTGTTCACCTGGTAAGGGATTTCAGTGACGATAATGGTTTCTTTACCATTCTTCTCCACTTCGATTTCCGCTTTTGAACGCATGTAGATTTTGCCGCGACCTGTTTTGTACGCGTCTACAATACCTTTACGACCGCTGATAAGCGCCGCAGTTGGGAAATCAGGACCAGGAATGTAATCCATTAGCTCATCAATAGTGATTTCTTCATTATTGATGTATGCAAGACAGCCATCGATCACTTCGCCAAGGTTATGTGGCGGGATGTTGGTTGCCATACCTACCGCGATACCGGAAGAACCGTTTACCAGTAGGTTAGGAATTTTAGTAGGAAGAACTGCAGGAATTTGCTCCGTACCATCGTAGTTAGGTACGTAGTCCACCGTTTCTTTGTCTAGGTCAGCCAGAAGTTCGTGGGCCATTTTCGCCATACGTACTTCGGTATAACGCATTGCCGCAGCAGAGTCGCCATCGATCGAGCCAAAGTTACCTTGACCATCGACCAGCATGTAACGAAGTGAGAACGGCTGAGCCATACGTACGATTGTGTCGTACACAGCACTATCACCGTGTGGGTGATATTTACCGATTACGTCGCCGACAACACGGGCTGATTTTTTATATGGTTTGTTCCAATCGTTGCCTAGTACGTTCATCGCGAATAAAACGCGGCGGTGTACTGGTTTTAGGCCATCACGCACATCTGGAAGAGCACGACCCACGATGACAGACATCGCGTAGTCTAGATATGAACCTCTAAGCTCATCTTCAATGTTTACGGGCGTGATCTCTTTAGCTAAATCGCTCATAGAGCCATTATCCCTCTATTATCTGATCGTAATTACGATACGTGTAAGGTGCAAAAATATAACACACAATTCATCAACGGGGCATCACTTTCCCACTCGTTTTATCAGGTTGTGAGCTTGGTTATGGGTTAAATGAAGAGAATTTGCACATTCATCCCATATCTTTATGAAAACTGACTATATTTCCACCAACATCAGTCAAAAATCTCTCCTGTAGCGATTGTGAGAAAAGAACCAGTTTTAACGTATCGTACCATTGGAGTATAATCTCGCCTTCCAAAGGACTATTAGCGAAGCGATATAACAATCATGACTAAAGCACAAAACGTCGACCCAAGTGAAATTAAGAAATTCGAAGAGATGGCTTCTCGTTGGTGGGATTTAGAAGGCGAGTTCAAGCCACTTCATCAAATTAACCCGCTTCGCTTGAACTATGTCCTAGAGAAAGCAGACGGCTTATTTGGTAAAAAAGTGCTCGATGTTGGCTGTGGTGGTGGCATCCTAGCTGAGAGCATGGCTAAAGAAGGTGCAGTAGTTACTGGTTTGGATATGGGTAAAGAGCCTCTTGAGGTCGCTCGCCTGCATGCACTTGAGACTGGCACTAAGTTGACTTACATCCAAAGCACGATTGAAGACCACGCAGCAGAAAATGCAGGAATCTATGACGTTGTCACTTGCATGGAAATGCTTGAACACGTTCCAGATCCACTTTCAGTGATTCGTTCTTGTGCTGCATTGGTCAAACCTGGCGGTCACGTTTTCTTCTCTACCTTGAACCGTAATATCAAATCTTACCTATTTGCCATTGTGGGTGCAGAGAAGTTGCTTAAGATTGTGCCAGAAGGTACACACGATCATGAGAAGTTCATCAAACCTGGTGAAATGATGAAGATGATTGACCAGACAGACCTTACCGAGATGGGTATCACAGGCTTACATTACAACCCACTCAACGATAGCTACAAACTTGGTCGTAATGTGGATGTAAACTACATCGTTCATACTACAAAATATTGATGGTTCGATTGACGCTTAAGCAAAAAACGAGCATCAAGATTGAGAAAAAGCGGTAGCATAGATGCGCCGCTTTTTTTGTCAATTTCTGTCGAAAAAAAGTGCTCTAGATTCCATTTTGACCAAACTATTTTTAACAAACAAAAACTGTCAAAGATCAAGGAAAATATTTTTACATGCGGTTATTTATGAACCGATTTAAAAAACGTATTTTTCCCCATTCAAGTCAGCCCTTTTCTCATCGGTTAGTGTTCACTTACTGTTTTTTTTTATTTTGTTAGTTATCCACAAGTCATCCCAAACCTGTGCCTTGAAAAATTGGGGTAACAGCACTATCTTGTAACTCGCAAACAAATGAACCCCTATATCTTGTGTTTCGACTACAATATATAGATAGACTTTGATCACAAAGCCGCCGCAAATTTTACAAGTTTTGCACATAAACAAACAAAAATACGGCTTTTATCAGTTTTCTTAGGGAAATAAAGCAGAATGAACCAACAACTTACCGTCACTAAACGTGATGGCCGCAAAGAAACTATCGATCTGGAGAAAATCCATCGCGTTATTACTTGGGCTGCAGAAGGCCTGAACAACGTATCGGTATCACAAGTAGAACTACGTGCTCACATCCAGTTTTACGACGGCATTACGACGACAGATATCCACGAGACTATCATCAAGTCTGCTGCAGATTTGATTTCAGAAGAAACACCGGATTACCAATACCTAGCTGCTCGCCTAGCGGTATTCCACCTACGTAAGAAAGCATACGGTCAATATGAGCCGCCAACGCTTTACAACCACGTAGCTCGTCTTGTTGATATGGGTAAGTACGACCAACACATCCTAGAAGACTACACAAAAGCTGAATTGGACGAGCTTGATGCGTACATCGATCACAAGCGCGACCTTGATTTCTCTTACGCTGCTGTAAAACAACTAGAAGGTAAGTACTTCGTTCAAAACCGTGTATCGGGTGAAATCTACGAAAGTGCTCAGTTCCTTTACATTCTAGTGTCTGCTTGCTTGTTCGCTAACTACCCGAAAGAAACGCGTCTTGACTACATCAAACGTTTCTACGATGCGACATCGACATTTAAGATTTCTCTACCTACACCAATCATGTCTGGTGTACGTACCCCTACTCGTCAGTTCAGCTCATGTGTGCTGATTGAGTGTGGTGATAGCCTAGATTCTATCAACGCAACAGCAAGTTCAATCGTACGTTACGTTTCTCAACGTGCTGGTATCGGTATCAACGCTGGTCGTATCCGTGCACTAGGTTCTGAGATCCGTGGTGGTGAAGCATTCCATACAGGTTGTATCCCGTTCTACAAATACTTCCAAACAGCAGTTAAGTGCTGTTCTCAAGGTGGTGTTCGTGGTGGTGCAGCAACTGTGTTCTACCCACTATGGCACGGTGAAGCGCGCTCGCTAATGGTTCTTAAGAACAACCGTGGTGTTGAAGAGAACCGTGTTCGTCACATGGACTACGGTGTTCAGTTGAACAAACTGATGTATCAACGCCTAGTGGAAGGTGGCAACATCACGCTATTCTCGCCATCTGACGTACCAGGTCTGTACGACGCATTCTTTGAAAATCAAGAAGAATTCGAGCGTCTATACGTGAAATACGAAAACGATCCTTCAATCAAGAAAGAGACCGTTAAAGCGATTGAAATGTTCACTCTTCTAATGCAAGAGCGCGCATCAACTGGTCGTATTTACATTCAGAACGTAGACCACTGTAATACGCACAGCCCGTTCGATTCAGAAGTAGCACCAGTTCGTCAATCAAACCTATGTTTGGAAATCGCGCTGCCAACCAAGCCATTAACTAACGTTGAAGATGACTCGGGTGAAATCGCGCTATGTACACTGTCTGCGTTTAACCTTGGTGCAATCAAGTCTCTGGATGACTTCGAAGAACTGTCTGAGCTTGTTGTTCGTGCGCTAGATGCACTGCTTGATTACCAAGATTACCCACTACCAGCTGCATACAAATCGACAATGAACCGTCGTACGCTGGGTGTTGGTGTTATCAACTTCGCATACTACCTAGCGAAGAATGGCGTTAAGTACTCTGACGGCAGCGCAAACGGTCTAACTCACCGTACATTTGAAGCGATTCAATACTACCTATTGAAAGCCTCTGTTGCGCTTGCGAAAGAGCAAGGTAAGTGTCCTTCGTTTAACGAAACGAACTACGCGAAAGGTCTACTGCCTATCGACACTTACAAGAAAGACGTTGACCTAATTTGTGACGAAGAGCTGCACTACGATTGGGACAGCCTACGTCAAGAAATCATGGAACACGGTCTACGTAACTCAACACTGACTGCGCTAATGCCTTCTGAGACATCTTCTCAGATCTCTAACGCAACAAACGGTATTGAGCCGCCACGTGGTTTCGTGTCTGTTAAAGCGTCGAAAGACGGTATCCTGAAACAAGTTGTGCCAGATTTCGCTGAGCTTAAAGACAACTATGAACTGCTTTGGAACATCGGTTCTAACGACGGTTACCTACACCTTGTGGGCATTATGCAGAAGTTCGTTGACCAAGCGATCTCTGCAAACACAAACTACGATCCTTCTGGTTATGAGAGCGGTAAGGTGCCAATGAAGAAACTTCTTCAAGACCTTCTGACTGCTTACAAGTTTGGTGTGAAGACGCTTTACTACCATAACACTCGTGACGGTGCGAAAGACGACCAGAAAGACGCAGTTCAACCACAAGA
Organism: Vibrio sp. Y29_XK_CS5; assembly: GCF_024181835.1. Lineage (NCBI taxonomy): Bacteria > Pseudomonadati > Pseudomonadota > Gammaproteobacteria > Vibrionales > Vibrionaceae > Vibrio > Vibrio sp. Y29_XK_CS5. Next base: position 369,475 of record NZ_JAMZAM010000005.1, on the reverse strand, counting down.
TGACGATTGTGCAGGCGGCGGTTGTAAGATTTAATCTCCCCCACTTAAACAATTCGTAGTAACAAACAATCGAACGCCTCCCCGCTTGGGGAGGTCTAAAAGGAATTGAGGCATTATGGCTTACAGTACTTTTAACCAGAACAAAAATGACCAACTGAAGGAACCAATGTTCCTTGGTCAATCAGTGAACGTAGCTCGTTACGACCAGCAAAAATTCGAGATCTTCGAAAAGCTTATCGAAAAGCAATTGTCTTTCTTCTGGCGTCCAGAAGAAGTTGATGTATCTAGCGACCGTATAGATTACAACAAGCTACCTGACCATGAGAAGCACATCTTCATCTCAAACCTGAAGTACCAAACGCTGCTTGACTCAATTCAAGGTCGTAGCCCGAACGTTGCGCTACTTCCTCTGGTTTCTCTACCTGAGCTAGAAACTTGGATCGAGACTTGGTCGTTCTCTGAGACGATCCACTCTCGTTCTTACACGCACATCATCCGTAATATCGTGAATGATCCAAGTGTGGTATTCGATGACATCGTAGAAAACGAGCACATCCTTAAGCGTGCGAAAGACATCGCACATTACTACGATGACCTGATCCAAGCGACAAACGACTATCACCGCTACGGTGAAGGCGAACACGTTCTTAACGGTGAAACGGTTAAAGTTAGCCTGTACGATCTGAAGAAGAAATTGTACGTCTGTTTGATGTCAGTGAACGCACTAGAAGCAATCCGCTTCTACGTAAGTTTCGCATGTTCATTTGCTTTCGCTGAACGTGAGCTTATGGAAGGTAACGCGAAAATCATCAAGCTTATCGCTCGTGATGAAGCGCTTCACTTGAACGGTACGCAGCATATGATCAACCTGCTACGTAACGGTCAAGATGACTTCTCTTTCATGCAAATCGCTGAAGAAGCAAAACAAGACTGTTTTGACCTATTCAAAGAAGCGGCAGAGCAAGAGAAAGAATGGGCTGAATACCTATTTAAAGATGGTTCAATGATTGGTCTAAATAAAGATATCCTTAGCCAATACGTTGAATACATTACGAACATTCGTATGCAAGCGGTAGGTCTACCAGCAGCATACCCTGAAGCAACTTCAAACCCTATCCCATGGATTAACGCTTGGTTGTCATCGGATAACGTTCAAGTTGCACCGCAGGAAGCAGAAATCTCTTCTTACCTTGTTGGTCAGATTGACAATGAAGTAAGTGCAGACGACTTCGAAGGATTTGAGCTGTAATGCCAAGCATCAAAATCAACAAACTCGTTAGCATTGAGTCTAATCCATCTAACACAATTTTGGAGACGATGGAGCAAGCGGGCTTACTGCCTGAATACAATTGCCGCGACGGACACTGTGGTGCATGTCGCTGTAAATTGGAATCAGGTGACGTGGAGTATGTTGGTTTTGCAATGGCGTATACTCAGCCAGACGAAATTCTGCCTTGTATTTGCAAAGCGAAATCCGAAATTTCGCTCAGTGGTGTGAATTACGCGATGAAAGAAAAACGCGCATAAACGCCACCAGCCAGTACAAAAAAGCCAAGGCAATCGCCTTGGCTTTTTACTATTTATTTTTACTGTCTACTTTTACTATCTAAACAGCTCGACATCCTTTTAAAGAGCACTGCTCGGAATGTGCATTTCTTTAATCTTTTCCAAGAATGCGTATTGAGCCGACATCGGCTTGCGTTCTAGATAACGGCGTAGCATATCCAGTGCCGCAGCACTGATGACTTTAACCTGATCATCTTGCTGATATTTTCTTGAAAGTTTGTATAGGACGCCCCACTCTCCTGTTGACGTGGAAAGAGCAACAGAGAAAATGCCTTCTTCAATTTTTCCCGTAACTAAAGCCAAGTCGGTGGCGCACTTTTCACGTGTCGCACCAGCTAGAGCAAACGTCGCTGCTAGTGGGTCCCCTTCATCTGCAATGGTTTGATTGTTTCCTGATAGAACCCAACCGTGACCGAATTGCTCAGCGACTTTTTCATCACTATTTAGCCAATACGTTAAATACCCTGCACTGCTTTTCTCCGACACCGATAGTGTCAGCGCTTTATCTGTTAGTAGCTGACCGACATGTTCAACCATAGGTACATCGACACTTACAGAATTGGTTTCAAGGTGCTTATGGATCATCTGCATCAACTTCATGCGTTGCTCAATATGCTGAGATGGACCAAACAGTTTCACTTCGATAAAGGGTAAGTAAGAGCGATAACCCAGCTCATAACTAGGCGGAAGCTTCATTTGGTCAAGCTTGTCCGATATACCAGATTCAGACAGACCAAACGTATAAATTCGGCTACAAGATGCACTTTCTACTTCAGGGAAGAGTTTTTTCAAATCTGGCAGAATTTGCGTCTCTGCCATTAACTTAAATTCACTTGGTACACCTGGGGTGAAATAGAACACCGCATCATTGATCAGCATTTTAAAGCCACAAGCCGTGCCAATCGGATTATCAACAATTTGTGCCGTTTCCGGTAGCATAGCTTGCTTGAGATTGCTATCCGGCATTGGGATACCACGACGGGCATACATCGCCTCTAGGTGTGCTAACCAGTCTTTAAATAACACTAATTTACAATCTGCTGCTTTCGCTGCTGCCGCTGCGCTCATGTCATCTGTGGTTGGTCCTAAACCACCATTCACGATCACCACGTCATTATTGAAGCTGAGCATCAAAAACTCTTCAATCAAACTCGATTGTTTATCACCAACGGTCGAGCGCTTCGTTAAGCCAAATCCATGTTGATAAAATAAGCTCGACAGCCAAGCTGCATTTGTATCAACAATATCACCGTGAAGGACCTCTTCACCGGTACTTAGCATAGCAATTTTCACAACTGACTCCTGAAAATAGGCAAAATCCACATTTTTTCGACATTGTGCCTATATCGTTTTCATTTTATTGGACTAATCTCATAGTTAATTTGTTGAGATTAAATGTAGGTCAAGTATTTAAATGGCTGTTCTTTTAAGGGATAATTGTGAGCCCGATCATCAAACCAACAACTCGGAGACCTTCGTGTCAAAATCATCCATGTTCAAGAAAACTCTAAGTGGTCTTGTTCTGACGGCATCTGCTACCGCAAATGCAAGCCAGTACGATATGAGTAACCATATTGAGTTCTCTTACACGCCTGATTGCCTGTCAGGTTACTGCGAAACGACCACTCTGTATAGCTTCGAGCCACAAAATCGTCGCTTTGCGATGGGACTTGATAACGATGATTCTTTAAATCTCGACGCAGGCCTTCAACCGAAGCATATGATCGTGCCAAAAGACAAAGATTGGGACTATCTCATGGGTCAAACTTACACCATTCTTGGTTTGAGTGTGGCTACGGTAGGTTTGATGACTTTATTGCCTGAGAGCATTACAAAATGGGACGAAGAAGATCGTGACATGAGTAAGCTAGGCAGCAAGTGGAAAGACAACGTTTCAAGCGGTCCAGTATGGGACCGAGATGAGCACTTTCTAAACTACGTCATGCACCCTTACTTCGGTGGTGTTTACTATACGGCTGCTCGCCACGCTGGCTATAACGAATTTGAATCCTTCTTGTATTCTGCGACCATGTCGACGTTCTTCTGGGAATACGGTGTAGAAGCTTTTGCTGAAATCCCATCATGGCAGGACTTGTTTATTACTCCATTCTTTGGTGCTGTAGTGGGTGAAATGATGCTAACAGCGGAACAAGACATCGTTGCCAATGGTGGTGAAGTAATGGGCTCAGAAACCGTTGGGGACGTTTCTCTATTCTTCCTCAATCCAGTCGGACACATTCACTACTGGGTATCAGATGCATGGGGCGGTAGCGCAGAATTCCAATTCAGTTCATCACCTTGGTTTGGCAACCAAGACGCAGCGAAGTTTGCGATGGATTCCGGCGCAAGCTACGATAACGTCTTCTACGGTTTTGAAATGAAGGTCACCTTCTAAAACCAAACTGTTAAATAGCAGCCTGAGGGCTGCTTTTTTGTGCCCCAAGCATAATTTTTATTATTTGCATCACGAATTAGCGTCAAAAATTGACCTTTATCAAACCTAACCCTCCTCCAGCACCTACACTGAATTTAAGGACTAATTCCAATAACTTAAGTTTTAAACCTTAAGCTCAAATAACTATAGCGATACGTCTAACCGTGCCGCGTCCAAACCTTATTCCGGGAGGGGACCATTATGAACACTGTGTTTATCGTTAATTTCGTCGGTCAGGCATCACCAGCGACCATCAAACAGCTTGCAGCGGTTACCCATGAAAACGAAGGCAAATGGCTGATCAGTAAAGTGAACTTTATTGAGGATCAGGTTGCCGGCGTGATCAAAATCGAGCTACCAGAGGAAAATGCCAACACAGTGAAAGAGGCGTTCTCTGCTTGCCAAACCCTCATCGTAAAATTCGTTGATTCCGAACCTCACTCTCACCGTGAAGATACGGTCTTTCAGCTTCGTCTGGACGCCAATGATCGTGCAGGCATCGTCAACGAAATCACCCACGTGCTCGATGGACAAGGCATTTCGATTTTAGACATGGACTGTCAACGAGTGTTTATCGCCGGTGGCGGAGGTGTAAGTTCAAGCTTGTTTAGCGCTAAGATGGCAATCAAGTTGCCGAGTGAACTGGAAATTGATGATGTAGCGAATGAGTTAGAATCGCTCAGCGAAGATACTCGTGTGATTGTCGAAAGCTGATCTTAAGCCCAAAGCACTCGGTAATCCTAAGCAATGCATAATAAAAAAGAGCAGCTCATCGCTGCTCTTTTTACGTTCAATCAAATGAAAAGGTGATTACTTCACTGTCCATTGAGACAGAGAACGTTTGAAGTCTGAATAATCAAATTCGTTCAGCTTTTGAATTTCACCATTTGAACGTTCGCAGTATACCGACGGCATACGTAGACCGTTAAACCAGTTCAGTTTCACCATGGTGTAACCCGCACTATCTAGAATGTGCAGACGCTGTCCGATCTCCAGTGGTTGCTCAAAGTTCGCCACACAGAACTGATCACCAGCTAAACAAGAGCACGAGCCAATGACGTATTCATGTGCACCATTTTCTGCTGCTTCAAGAATCGATGCTGGCTCGTTATAAATCAAAGTATCTAAGCGGTGTGCTTCAGTTGCTGAATCCACAATCGCAGTCTTCTTCACGTTCTCAACAATGTCTACCACAGTCACGACAAGATCCGTCGTTTTAGTGATGATTGCCTCACCCGGCTCTAGGTACATTTGTACGCCGTGCTTTTCAGAGAAAGCTTTCAGTGCAAGCCCCAGCTTTTCGATATCGTAGCCCGGCCACGTAAAGAACACGCCGCCGCCCATGCTAACCCAATCCAGCTTATCGAGATACTCGCCAAACTGCTCTGAGATCGAATCCAACAGACTGATGAATGCGTCCACATCTTTGTTCTCACAGTTCATGTGGAACATCACACCATCAATGCCATCGAAAATTTCCGGCTTGATGTGGTCAGCTTGTACGCCTAGACGAGAAAACTGACGTGCAGGGTTCGCCAAGTCTTGACCTGCATAGCTTACACCCGGGTTTAGACGCAAACCAATCGACGCTTTACCTTCAACAATATGGCGGTAAGCTGCTAACTGCGACTGAGAGTTAAAAATCATCTTGTCGCAGATATCTGCTACTTCACGTACGTCATCTTCGCTGTAGCCAACACTGTAAGCATGAGTCTCTCCACCAAAGGTTTCATAACCAAGCTTCACTTCAAAAGGACCAGAACTGGTTGTACCGTCTAAGTAAGGCTTGATAATGTCGAATACGCCCCATGTCGAGAAACACTTCAGTGCCAACACTAACTTCACACCAGAGATATCTTTTAGCTGTTTTGCCCTCTCTAGATTCTCAATCAATTTGTCTTCATTGATCATGAAGTATGGGGTTTTAAGTTCGTTTTGTTGCATGTTAATACCTTAGATCCCCTCATAAAAATGAAGGAACTATAAAACCGAACAAAGCCGATGCGATCGCACCGGCTTAGATTGATGATTAAAATAAGCGCAGTTTGCACTGAAACTTCTAATCGAGTTTAGGATGCACGCGTTGTTTGTAACAATTAACGCGCACACCTCAAAATACGATAAAAAGAAATCGTTAGTGTAAGTGCCTTACTTGTTCAGTTCGTGGATAACTGGAAGCCCCTGACCTGCTTCTAATTCCTGAACATGCCAATCTAGACCAATTGTTGGCATTGTTTCTAGGAACGGATCTGGGTCTAGCTGTTCCATGTTGAACACACCTTTGTCAGCCCATTTACCACGGAAGAATTGCAGCGCAGCTGTAATCGCAGGAACACCCGTCGTATAAGAGATCGCTTGATGTTCAACGTCTTCGTACGCGACTTCATGATCTGCGTTGTTGTAGATAAACACGCTACGCTCTTTGCCATCTTTCTTACCTTGAACCCAAGTACCGATACACGTTAGACCTGTGTAGCCCGGTGCTAGAGATGTTGGGTCTGGCAATAGCGCTTTTAGTACATGCAGAGGTTGAACGACTGTACCATCGTGCAGCGTTAGTGGATCTGGGCTTAGTAGACCAATATCTCGCATCACATTGAAGTAGTTTAGGTAACGGTCACCGAAACCCATCCAGAATTCAATGCGTTTTGCTGGGATGAATTCTTTCATCGAACGAACTTCATCGTGCGCCATTGAGTACACTTTGTGAGAACCACAGTTCGGGAAATCGAACTCTAGCATACGAGAGTGACAAGGTACTTGTTTCCACTCTTCGTTTTCCCAGTAGAATGAATCACCTTGGATCTCTAGCATGTTCGTTTCTGGGTCAAAGTTGGTCGCGAACTTCTTACCGTGGTCACCCGCGTTAACATCCATTACATCAATCGTATCGATTTCGTCAAACAGATGCTTCACAGCGTACGCTGCAAATACCGAGACTACACCTGGATCGAAACCAGCGCCCAGGATACCTGTGATGCCCGCTTCCTCGAACTTCTCACGGTAACCCCATTGCCAATCGTAAGCTTGTGGTACTTGCTGACCTTCAGAACATAGGTCAACCGCTACTGATGTGTCTAGGTATGAAACTTTTGCTCGGTAACACGCTTCCATGATTGGCATGTTAACCCACGGAGGACCCGCGTTGATGACAAGATCCGGTTTTACTTCTTCAATAAGAGCAACCAGAGAATCTACGTCGTCAGCGTTCACTGCACGCGCTTCTAGTTTCTTAGCTGAATCTTTCAGGTTGTTTTTCTTCTGAATCGATTCGATGATCTTCTCACACTTACCAATAGTACGTGATGCGATTGTGATATCACCCAGAACGTCGTTGTTTTGTGCTGCTTTATGTGCAACAACCCAGCCAACGCCGCCTGCACCAATCTGTAGAACTGCCATAGTTTTCCGTTACCTTTATTAAACTAGCTCAACTGCTAGCGTGTTGATTTTCAAGAGCAAAGATTCAAAGTCCGCTGTCGTCAGACAAGGATTCAAAATCGTAAATTTAAGAGCGGTCTTACCATCAACGATGGTTTCACCGAGAACTGCGATACCGCGAGTCAACGCTTCAAGACGCAACGCTTTGTTTAGTTCATCTAAATCTGCAGATGCGTTGTTTGTGCGTACATTGGTTGCGCGGAATAGAACCGTAGAAAGTGCCGGCTCAGCCAAAAGCTCGAACTGATCGTGTGCACGAATCATCTCGGCAACATCTTGAGTTTGTACCAACAGGTGATCGTACATATCGCCCAGCGCTTTAGGACCCACGTTTTGCATCGTCATGAACACTTTCAATGCATCAAAGCGCTTCGTGGTTGCAATAGATTTGTCCACCAAGTTTGGTAGCTCATCGTGTTCTCGGTTCAGATAGTCAGCATGATGAAGTAGGAACTTAAAGTTCGACTTGTCGTTCACCAGCAACGCACCACAACTGATTGTTTGGTAGAACAATTTGTGGAAATCGACACTAATAGAGTGCGCACGCTCTACACCTTTCAGGCGAGATTTGTGACTGCTTAGAATCAGTGCGCCACCGTAAGCGCCATCAACGTGCATCCACATCTCGTGCTTCGCTGCCATATCAGCAATGAAATCAAGGTCATCAATTGCGCCGTGGTCAGTCGTACCCGCCGTGCCAACAATGGCGAATGGGATCAGACCTTCTGATTTCGCCTGTGTTAGAACCTGATCTAACTGAGTAACGTCCATTGTACCGTCAGCGTTCGCATCGACGGTCATCACTGCTTTCTCACCCAGTCCCATCCAAGATGCTGACTTTTGAACCGTGAAGTGTGATTTCTTAGAACACACAATGCGCAGTTTGTCTGCGTAATCAGGAAGACCCAGCTTTTGGATTGAGTGACCGCTTAGCTTGTGTGCAATCCAGTCTCGCGCCAACATTAGCCCCATTTGGTTGCTTTGCGTACCACCACTGGTGAAGATGCCGTCGCCCTTCTCGCCCAACTCATACTTGTCACACAACCAATTAATCACTTTTTGCTCTACGTAAGTCGCAGAGGAAGCTTGATCCCATGAATCCATAGATTGGTTTAGCGCCGCAATCATGGCTTCTGCCGCAACCGCTGGCATGAGAGGAGGGGTATGTAGATGCGCAATACAATCTGGGTGCTGGGTGAAAATCGCATTCTTTGCAACAAGCTCAGCAGCTTCATCGATGACAGACTTTAACGACGCATTTTTGTTGTCTAGATCGACTGCATTAATCGCTGCTTCCAGCAACTTAGGGTTCATACCAGAGTATGGTGCGTTCACTTCTTCGAACACCGATTTCATTACAGCGGTAGTGTGATTCATAACCGACGCGAATTCGGCACCACCAAGATCACCAGTTTGAATAAAGTGCTTTTTCCATTCTTCTTGTGGTGCAGTTTCAATATGACTGCCACCCGCTGCGATAATCGCTTCTTCGAGTACGCGAAGCGCAAAGTCGATTTGCTCAAAAGAGATAATAAGAGGTGGAAGGAAGCGAATTACAGAGCCTTCACGACCGCCCTTTTCAACCATCAAGCCGCGCTCAAGCGCCGCACGTTGAATAGCAAGTGTCAATTGACCATCAGCTAGAGGCTCACCAAATTTGTTCAGCTCGCCATTTGGATGCTTAATCTCAACACCAAGCATCAAACCTTTGCCACGAACATCCGCGATACAGTTAACGCGTTTTTGAATGCTCTCAAGACCAAAGCGTAAATACTGACCAGCGACGTTCGCATGTTCAACAAGGTTGTCGCGCTGGATGATTTCTAGTGCTTTTGCACCTGAGACCATTGCCAATTGGTTACCACGGAAAGTACCGGTGTGCTCACCTGGCTTCCATGTATCGTGTTGTTTGTTGATCACCAGTAGTGACATAGGTAAGCCACCACCGATTGCTTTAGACAAACATAAAATATCAGGAACAATGCCCGCTTCTTCGAATGCGAAGTTGTAACCTGACTTACCAACACCACATTGAATTTCATCGAAGATCAACAAGATACCGTGATCATCACAAATACGGCGTAGTTCACGTAGCCAGAATGCAGGCGCAGGAATAACACCACCCTCACCTTGGACTGGCTCCACAATGATCGCTGCCGGCTTCATGATACCCGCTTCATCGTCGTTCAAGAGACGCTCGATATAGCGGATGCTCGCTTTCGCACCCTCATCACCGCCAAGCCCAAATGGGCAGCGTAGGCTGTATGGGAATGGCATAAAGTGCACATCTGACATCAATCCAGTACGGCGAGCTTTGGTACCCAAGTTCCCCATCATACCCATGGTGCCATTTGTCATACCGTGGTAGGCTCCACGGAAAGCAAACATGGTGTTACGACCCGTGGTTTGCTTCGCTAATTTAATAGCCGCTTCAACGGCATCCGCACCCGAAGGACCACAGAACTGAATCACGCAGTTGTCGCTTAGCTCTTGAGGAAGGAAGCCTTTAACAGACTTAATAAAATGTGTTTTCGCAGACGTTGCGATATCCAGAGTCTGGTACGGCAAACCAGAATCTAACTGCTCTTTTAGCGCTTGGTTGATTTCCGGATGATTGTAACCCAGAGCCAACGTACCCGCCCCAGCAAGACAGTCTAGAAAGATTTGACCACGCGTATCTTCAACCAAACAGCCGTAAGCTTGTTTAATTGCGATTGGCAAGCGACGTGGGTAAGAACGTACTTCCGATTCATGCTCTGCTTGTTCGATAAGAACTTGATCAGGCGTTAAATCATACGTTCCTTCAACAACTGGAACCTGAGACGAAAAGTAATTTGCGATAGTGTTATCGACTTCAAAGGCAGTGCTCATACTACATAATCCCTTGAATTATAATGATTCTCTTTCCTGTATTTATTCTCGTTAGTATTAAATAACAGGATATACAGATACACCTCCGCATTCGTCATTTTCTAAACGACAAATACAGATAACCCGTCACGACAAGCGCGACTTTTTATTTTGATTGGAGAGTAATCAAGGTTCCGTAATGCACCCGTTTTGTAAAACAGGACATTTCGGCAGTATGAAGCTGATTAGTGTGTGTTTGTTTAAAGGTTTCAATGTTGGGTTTCCCATTAACATGCTGTTTCTTACAGCACTAGTATCCCGTCTATCGACAAATGGCTTTGCCGATACCTACCCTACGTAGTGTCACAATCAGCTTGAATGGTCACTACGCGTATCCCCCAGAGAATCAAAGTCGTAATAATACGCTCCGAGATTGCGCGCGAATTTATCACAAAATAAAATCTTCTGGCAATATCTTTTCACAGGTTGCATATTGACTGAGATCACAATCACAGCAAACGTTTACTGGACTAATTTACCTCAACATTGATGTGCATCGCAGAAGGTCTTCTTAACCTCGACAGAAAAGTAAACGCGTGAAGGTGATTAGTTGAGGCTGTATTTCGTGCGTAGTAAAGAGCAAGGAAATTCAGGATAAATAAAGTACGCGGCAGAGGTATCTATGCCAGCATGGAAGGAAAGAAGAAGCTCAGAGAAAAGAAAACAACAGAAATGAAAAAGCCCAGCATAGATGCTGGGCTTTAAAATCTGGAGCGACACACGAGGTTCGAACTCGTGACCTCAACCTTGGCAAGGTTGCGCTCTACCAACTGAGCTAGTGTCGCAGATTTGAGATGGTGCCCCGGGCCGGACTTGAACCGGCACAACGCGAACGTCGAGGGATTTTAAATCCCTTGTGTCTACCAATTCCACCACCAGGGCACACAAATATTCTTTGTGATGCCTTTACAGAAAAGTAAAACACCATCTGATACCGCTAATTGCCATATCATTTTAATTTGGAGCGACACACGAGGTTCGAACTCGTGACCTCAACCTTGGCAAGGTTGCGCTCTACCAACTGAGCTAGTGTCGCATTTATTCTCGAAAGTCATTCACTCTCAAAAGAATAATGGAGGCGCCTCCCGGAGTCGAACCGAGGTCCACGGATTTGCAATCCGCTGCATAGCCACTCTGCCAAGGCGCCTCATTTGTGAAGAAAGCTTAACTTTTTTCACCACCCTTTCAAGCTTTGCTCTCTTGGGTACGGGATGCATTCTACGGATTCGAGCGATCGAGTCAACACTATTTTTATTTTTTTAAATCGTTTGACCAGAATTTGTGCGAAAGACGGTAAATTGATTAGTTTTGATACTGAAACCACACCAAATACACTTGTTTATCATGAATATTGGGCTTCTCCACCGCCCTATCTCTTTGGGGGATTTTCTATTTCAAGTGTTGATAATCAAAGCCATAAACCATCGCCAAGTGCTGACAGAACAAAAACAAGACTTAGATCACATAAAATTCACTCATAAAATCGAGATAGAAAAAAAGCAGGCGATAGAGCCTGCTTTTTAAAATGCTATTTGTGATGGATTGTTTTAATGATGTTCTTCATTAAGGAGATCATCTTTCGCCGCAGCTAAGTACTGAACCATTGACCAGTACGTCAGGAAGGTTGCTACATATAAAGCACCAAAGCCAAGCCACACCATCCAATCATCGTAACGCCAAATCAGTACCCATAAAGCGAACATTTGCGATACCGTTTTTACTTTACCAACCCAAGAAACTGCGACGCTGGCTCGTTTCCCGATTTCTGCCATCCATTCACGCAATGCGGAGATAATGATTTCACGCGCTATCATTGTTACAGCTGGGATAGTCACCCAAATGGTGTGGTAATGCTCCGTGATCAAAATCAACGCTGTTGCTACCAGAACCTTATCTGCTACTGGGTCAATGAAAGCGCCAAAACGCGATGTTTGACCTAGCTTACGAGCCAACATGCCGTCGAGCCAATCAGTAAAACCTGCGACCCAGAAAACCATTGCTGCTGCAAACGGTGCCCAAGAGTAAGGTAGATAGAAAACAACCACGAAAACTGGGATTAGGAACAGTCTTAGTAGAGATAGAATGTTCGGGATATTCAAACGCATTTTATTATTCTCTTACACATTGCGGCTTAATGTTGCGGGATTTTCCTTATTGTTTCAATGCTTGGAAAATAATTTCTGCCAAAGAGTGACTAATTCCCGGTACTTTGGCGATTTCTTCGACACTTGCACGCTTTAATTCTTGTAAACCGCCCATGTATTTGAGCAAAGCTTGACGGCGTTTTGGTCCAACCCCTTCAATTCCCTCTAAAGCACTGGTACGACGCGTTTTTCCACGTTTCGCTCTGTGCCCTGCAATGGCATGGTTATGGCTCTCATCTCGGATGTGTTGAATGAGGTGCAATGCTGGAGCATCGCTTGGCAAGTTAAATTCATCACCATCTACGGTAATTAAGGTTTCAAGACCTGGCTTACGGGTTACCCCTTTCGCAATACCGATCATGGTCGGACGCTTAGGCCAATCCACCCAATATTGAGCAATGATTTCGTGCGCTCGATTCAACTGACCTTTACCACCATCGATAAAGATAATGTCAGGAATCTTCTCTACATCGAGTTGCTTCGAATAACGACGCTCCAATGCTTGCCCCATCGCTGCGTAGTCATCGCCACCAGTAATTCCGGTGATGTTGTAACGACGATACTCTTGCTTAACTGGACCTTCACTGTTGAAAACCACACAAGAGGCAATGGTGCTTTCACCCATAGTGTGCGAAATATCGAAACACTCCATTCGAGCAATAGTTTCCATCCCCAAAACTTCCCGCAGCGCTTTGAAGCGTTGGTTAATGGTCATCTTGTGATTAATTTTGGTCGTAATGGCAGTAAGCGCATTGGTATTGGAAAGTTTTAGATAACGACCCCGTGAACCCGTTGGAGAGGTATGGAACTGAACCTTACGACCTGCCACTTCACTTAGAGCTTGTTGGATAGGCTCTATATCGCCACCCAATTCTTGATTCAAAATAATACGAGAAGGAATGGTACGCGCCTCGTTATGGCTCAAGTAGTACTGGGTAAGGAAGCTATCAAACACTTCTTGTTGACTAGTGTTCTGTGGAATCTTAGGGAAATGACTACGACTGCCTAGCACCTTACCCTGACGAATCATCAAGATATGGATACAAGCAATACCGTTTTCTTGGGCAAAGCCAAGTACATCCATATCATCCATGCTGTCTTCTGAAACGTACTGTTGTTCTTGTACACGTCGAATCGCTTGGATCTGGTCACGGAATTTGGCCGCGTCTTCAAAACGAAGCTGTTGGCTTGCCACTTCCATCTTTTCAATAAGCTGCTCAAGTACCTGTTTATCTTTACCCTGCAAAAACAAACGAACAAACCCCACCAGCTCGTCGTATTCTTCATCAGAAATAATCGTGCTCACGCACGGACCTGCGCAGCGACCAATTTGATACATCAAACATGGACGCGTTCGGTTGGAATACACGGTGTCTTCACACTGTCGAACAGGAAGCGTTTTCTGCAATAAGTGCAAGGTTTCTCGTACTGCGCCCGAATCCGGATACGGTCCAAAGTATTCACCTTTGCGTTTTTTCGCACCACGATGCATAGACAGTCGCGGATGTTTGTGACCGCTGATAAAAATGTACGGGTACGATTTATCGTCACGCAGAAGTACGTTGTATTTCGGTAGATATTGCTTGATATAGTTGTGCTCAAGGATGAGCGCTTCCGTCTCGGTATGGGTCACCGTGACGTCAATCTTGGCAATATTACTGACGAGTGCACGTGTCTTCTCACTGTCGACTTTCTTGCGAAAATAACTGGAGAGACGCTTTTTCAGGTCTTTGGCTTTGCCGACATAAATAACAACAGCCTCGGCGTTGTACATTCTGTAAACGCCGGGCTGATGAGTTACTGTCTTGAGAAAGGAAGCCGAATCGAAGGGTTGATTCACACTAAAGGGTCTCGGTGTCCAGCATTCCGTGGCGGATCGCTAAGTGTGTTAACTCAACGTCACCATTGATGTCCAATTTGCTAAACAGACGGTAGCGGTAGCTGTTGACTGTTTTTGGACTTAAATTCAGTTGTTCAGAAATATCCGTAACTTTCTGCCCTTTGGTGATCATCATCATGATCTGCAGTTCGCGTTCAGATAGGTCTTTGAATGGGTTTTCTGAGGCTGGTGAGAATTGACTCAATGCCATCTGTTGCGCGATCTCAGGCGAGATGTAGCGCTGCCCACTGTTAACCACACGAATTGCGTTAACCATTTCATCAGGACCTGCACCTTTGGTTAGGTAACCAGAAGCACCCGCCTGCATCACTTTAGTTGGGAACGGATTTTCCGTATGAACGGTTAATACGATGATTTTTACATCAGGATTCACGCGAAGAATCTTTTTAGTGGCTTCCAAGCCGCCAATTCCTGGCATGTTCATATCCATTAAAACGACGTCTGCATGATTACTGCGACACCATTTTACTGCTTCTTCACCGCTGTCAGCTTCTCCTGCTACGTTCATTCCACGGACGTCTTCAATAATACGTCGTATCCCTGTGCGAACCAGCTCGTGATCATCTACAAGGAAAACATTTATCAAACTTGTATCTCCACACTTTTATTGGCTCTGCACCCACATAACTTTGGTCAATGTGGATATCAGTATGAGTGCCTATATACTAACGCATAAGACAAAAAATTGCTTTCTATGAATATGTGCTTAAACGCAAAGTTTGGCAAGAACTTATTCATAAACCACTCTATTATTTGAGTGTGCTCTGTGCAAAGCCGAATTTTAAGACAAGCTAATTAACAACATAAACTCCAATAAATCAAGCAACTAGATTTCACTTTGCTCAGCGAAACGCAATATCACCTATAAATGGTTATTCCATAAGCGGGTTATCTCTGCTTTTGTACTCCCGCAACACGTCCTTTTAACCTGCGAAATACAACCACTCTATTTCACTGGTTATTTTTACAGTTCTTAATGATAGAATACGTGCTTCATTGATTTACAAGGTTTCTCTATTGAATATCCAACAAGGCTTCCTTCTCACTCGACAAGCCCGAGACATCAAAGGTCAAACTCAAATTGAGCTTTGGCTTTCGACCGAGAATGGTCCGACCCAATTGTTGATTCAAGGAGAAAGACCGGTCTTCTTTATCGAGCAAGCACAAATCGAGCAAACCAAGCGATTTGCCACTTCTAAGCAAATTGCTGTCGACATACGCTCGCTTGAGTTAAAGAACTTCCAACTAACTCCTTTAGCCGCGTGTTATACCCAGACCACGAAAGACGCATTCGCTCTACAAGATGAACTGAAGCAAAACGACATCGTCCATTTCGAGGGCGATGTACGACTTGCCGATCGTTATCTGATGGAACGCTTTATCAAAGGCAGTATGGAGTTTACCGGTAACCAACAATCACTAAACGGCTTCCAACGCATTCAAAATGCAAAGTGTCGCACAGGTGAATACCAACCTAAGCTGCATGTGGTCTCTCTAGATTTGGAATGCTCAGAGAAAGGCATTCTCTACTCGATTGGTTTAGATAGCCCTGTTGATTCACGCGTGATTATGATTGGCGAACCGGAACAAGCAGAGACGCCAATTCAATGGGTAAAAGATGAGAAGGCTTTGCTCGATGCTTTAATTGCGTGGTTTAAGCAATTTGACCCAGATGTGATTGTTGGTTGGAACGTTATCGACTTCGATTTCCGTCTGCTGCATAAGCGCGCAGAGTGGCATAACATGAAGCTGATATTAGGTCGTGCAGACCAGCCAAGTTTCTTCCGCAGCTCAGCACAAAGCCAACAGGGCTTTATCTCTATTCCTGGTCGTGTTGTGCTGGATGGTATCGATACGCTCAAAACCGCGACCTACCATTTCCGTTCTTGGTCACTTGAGTCTGTTTCACAAGAACTCCTTGGCGAAGGTAAAGAAATTCATAACGTGCATGACAGAATGGATGAAATCAATCGCATGTACCGTTCAGACAAGCCGTCTCTCGCTAAATACAACTTGCAAGATTGTGTGTTGGTTAACAAGATTTTTGACCACACTCACCTACTCGACTTCGCGATAGAACGCTCCCGCCTAACAGGTGTGGAATTAGACCGCGTTGGGGGGTCAGTGGCCGCATTTACCAATTTGTATCTGCCGCAAATCCACCGAGCAGGCTATGTTGCCCCAAACCTGCATCCAGAAAACTGGATCGCCAGCCCAGGGGGCTATGTGATGGACTCTATCCCGAACCTTTACGATTCCGTATTGGTGCTCGATTTTAAGAGTCTTTACCCCTCTATTATTCGCTCATTCTTGATTGACCCTATGGGTTTGGTCGAGGGCTTACAGCTTGAAATCGGCAAAGCAGAAGATGAAGCGGTACCGGGATTTCGTGGTGGTCAGTTCCATCGCTCGAAACACTTTCTACCCGAGATGATCGAAAAGCTCTGGGCAGCCCGCGACGTCGCAAAGAAGAACAATGAGAAAGCCTTCTCGCAAGCTATCAAAATCATCATGAACTCTTTCTATGGCGTGCTTGGTTCTTCCGGTTGTCGTTTCTTTGATACCCGCCTTGCTTCAAGCATCACCATGCGTGGGCACGAAATTATGAAACAAACCAAGGTGCTGATCGAAGCCAAAGGCTATCAAGTGATTTATGGCGATACCGATTCAACTTTTGTGTCGTTAAATGGCCCGTATAGCCAAGTAGATGCCGATAAGATTGGTAATGAACTGGTCGATTACATTAATCAATGGTGGGGTGATCACCTTCGTGATGAATACAATCTCAATTCGATTCTTGAGCTAGAATACGAAACCCATTATCGCAAGTTCTTGATGCCGACCATTCGAGGCGCAGAAACTGGCTCAAAGAAACGCTACGCTGGTCTAATTGGTGAAGGTGAAAAAGAACGTATCATCTTTAAAGGGTTAGAGAGCGCACGCACCGACTGGACACCGCTGGCGCAGCGTTTCCAAAACACCTTGTACCAAATGATTTTCCATGGTGAAGATCCGAGTGATTACGTACGAGAGATGGTTGAAAAAACCAATAGTGGCGAGTTTGATGATCAATTGGTTTATCAAAAGCGCTTACGTCGCAAGCTGCACGAATACCAAAAGAACATTCCGCCACAAGTACGCGCTGCGCGCTTAGCCGATGACATCAATGCTAAATTAGGCAGACCACTGCAGTATCAAAACCGTGGTCGAATTGAATATTTGATCACTGTTAACGGACCAGAACCGCATGAGTACCGTAATAGCCCTATCGACTATCAGCATTATATTGATAAACAGCTAAAACCGATCGCGGACGCTATTTTGCCGTTCATTGGCACAGACTTCGAGCAGTTATCTGCACCACAGATGGGGCTGTTCTAAATCAGATTCGAAATTGGAAAGGCGCTAACGCTGTTGGCGTTAACCAATGCGGAATTCGGTTTTCTGATATTGCTTTACTAACCAATCGCCAAAACCGTCCAATAACCCAACCACAGAGCGTTTAGGGATAGGACGTCCAGAGAGCAGAATACCAAGGCGTTCTATCTCAAGTTGCTTTTCTGGGTGATACTGCAAAAACACTTCGCCACATTTAAGCGGGTCGTCAAACCAACGTTTATCACGATACATGATTAAAGAATACGAAGCGCGAAGCAGTTTCTTGGCGATAACAACTTGAGCACTGACCAGCTCTTCAACACTTTGTGCTTGTACAATCTTGGTACGATACACCGATAGCCAATCTTCCACATCCATGTTCCAGTGCTTGGCAATCTCCCAACTTGGTACATAATCACCAAAGCAATCTGCCAGATCATCACCATAAACACACACACAGCAATGCTTGAGCATAAAACCCCAAGTAAAAATGCTATCGAGATTGGCTACTTCATTGACCAACGCCGTGCGAATCGACACCCCTTTCACGTGAGGATACCCTTGCTGTGCTCGCCATTTGATGGTGTTTAGTAACGTGGCGCGGTTGTTTTCAAAGTCCGCCTTTGTCACAACCACCATATCAAGATTCGATCTACCTGCGACCGCAGACTTACGGGCCACGCTACCGTAGACGTAAACACTGTGCAAGTTTGCGCCAAGCCCACCTTTTAGGCATGCGAGAACTTCTCTGAGCAGAGGTTCGAATTCAGGTTGGAAAGGATGTTTTGGATCGATAATAGGGAGAGACATTGAAGAAAACGCGATCTCAAGCTTTTAACGGACGAAGGGCTATATGATCCACCAGCATTACGTTTGGATCAAGCCTATTCATCTCCTTATTAATGTTCAAATTACTGAGTGGAATTTTAATGCCAGACAAAGAACTTAGCGCTATAATCACCAAGTTTTGCTTAATAAGTGTAATAGGAAAATACAATGCCAAAGGCAAGTGAAATCAAAAAAGGCTTCGCAATCGAGTCTAATGGTAAAACTCTTCTAGTTAAAGACATCGAAGTAACGACTCCTGGCGGTCGTGGCGGCGCTAAAATCTACAAAATGCGTTGTACAGATCTGAACACTGGTGCTCGTGTAGACGAGCGTTACAAGTCTGATGATGTTGTTGAAACAGTAGAAATGAACAAACGTGCAGTTGTGTACTCATACGCTGACGGCGATGAGCACATCTTCATGGACAACGAAGACTACTCACAATACACATTCAAGCACAATGAAGTTGAAGACGACATGCTGTTCATCAACGAAGACACACAAGGTATCCACATTATCCTTGTGAACGGTGCTGCTGTGGGTATCGAACTACCATCTTCTGTTGAGCTAGTGATTGAAGAAACTGACCCTTCAATCAAAGGTGCTTCTGCATCTGCACGTACTAAACCAGCACGCTTTGCTTCAGGTCTTGTAATCCAAGTTCCTGAATACATCGCAACTGGTGACCGTGTTATCATTAACACGACTGAACGTAAATACATGAGCCGAGCATAAGCATGTCTGATTTGATTTCTTACGACGACGTTATCGACGCTGCGTACGACATCTTCCTTGAGATGGCTCCAGATAACCTAGAGCCCGCTGATGTCATTCTGTTTACTGCGCAATTTGAAGATCGTGGTGCCGCAGAACTTGTTGAAACTGGTGATGACTGGGTTGAACACGTTGGCTTCGATATCGACAAAGAAGTGTATGCAGAAGTTCGAATCGGCTTAGTAAACGAGGAAAATGACGTGCTTGATGACGTTTTTGCTCGTATGCTAATCAGTCGAGACCCAGAACATAAGTTCTGTCATATGCTTTGGAAACGTGACTAACGCTTTCCCTATCATGGTCAAAAACACCAGCCTCATGCTGGTGTTTTTTTATGTTTATTAATTGCACAAGCATGATTGAAAGACATGAAAGCTCATAAGCTCGAAAGGCTCGATAAGAAAAAGGCTTGCCGATTTGGCAAGCCTTTCTGATTTTCTGCTATCGATTAACGATGCTTATTACGTGCACCTTGGTCACCTGCAGTCTTCTTCGGCTTACGACGAGAAGGATTGTTGCTGCGACCTTTTGGTGTGTTAACACGCTCTTCGTGACGCTTCACTGCGCGACGGATTTTTTGGCTACGAGCACGTTCACGCTTACGTGATGTGTTGTCTTTGTTCAGATCAAGCATGGTTTCTTTCTCTGGACGAAGTTCTACAAGCTCACGCAGGTAGTTCACTTCTTTCAGGTCAAGTTCCATCCAACCACCACGAGGTAGTTTCTTGTCTAGGAAGATATCACCGTAACGAACACGTTTTAGACGGCTAACCGTACATTCTTGAGATTCCCACAAACGACGAACCTCACGGTTACGACCTTCGTTAATTACTACGTAGAACGTGTGGTTCATACCTTCACCACCCGCGTGTACTACGTCTTCAAAACGAGCCATACCATCTTCAAGTTCTACACCACTTACTAGGTTACGAACTTTTTTCTCGTTCACTTCACCAAACACACGCACTAGGTATTCACGCTCAACCTGACGGCTTGGGTGCATTAGGCGGTTTGCCAATTCACCATCAGTTGTGAAAAGCAGTAGGCCAGATGTGTTCGCATCAAGACGACCAACTGAAATCCAACGAGAGCCACGAATTTTTGGCAGACGATCGAAAACAGTGCGACGACCTTCAGGGTCGTGACGAGTACATAGTTCACCTTCTGGCTTGTAGTAAGCCAATACACGACAGATCACTTCTTCTTGTGCCTTTGCAGACACAATGTGACCATCGATACGAACTACGCTGTTCTCATCTTCTAGTCTTTCACCAAGTTTAGCTACGATTCCGTTCACGCTAACGCGACCAGATTTAATTAACGATTCGATCTCACGACGAGAACCGTGTCCAGCACGTGCTAATACTTTTTGTAACTTTTCGCTCATTTATCTACCTATGTGTCGTCTTCACAGACGTCGAGACCAGAATTGGTCTTCATTGTGCAAGTTACCCAACCTATTGGGATTTTTTCGGTCGGACATTATACGAGATTCTACGACTTAATGTAAGCGAAATCGTCGACATTGGCGTAGCAAAATATCGGTCATAAACTCACACTTCCCTCATCAATTTGTCCAACTTAGTACCAGACAAAGACCATCGAGAACCGCACTATTATAGGTCGCCTTTCACCTCTAAAAACCTGACCTACCTGATAAAATTATCAGAGTGGTAACAAAGAAAACCCAATAGCTTGCTAGCTCCCTCAAACAAAACAAAGGAATAATAAATGTCTCATACAAATCTTGACCTGAATTGGATATTTGGTACGGCAGCAGATGACGATCTAACGGGCACATTAGGTTCGAACACGACCGATATTTTTGTTGGCTTCGGCGGCGATGATAAGTTTGTTGGTTACGGCGGTAATGACTATGTCTATGGGGGTCGTGGTGACGATCACCTGTTAGGTGGCCGAGGTAATGATCTCATCTCAGGAGGCTCTGGTGATGATTTTCTGTCTGGCGGTCTAGGCAACGACCTGTTGTTTGGTGGTTGTGGCGACGATACGATTTTTGACTACTCAGGTAACAACTTCATCAACGCTGGTTGGGGCGATGATACCGTCGTGGTCGGTGACGGTCATTCGGTGATCGCTGGAGGTTGCGGTGATGACACTTTCGTAATGACCAATCGCCTTGCCATCGGTGTGCCAGACCAACCCGTCTCATCAAACGACATTGAAGTAAAAGCAGAAATTCTCGACTTTAATATTTGCCACGACAAGTTGGTCTTTGATATGGGTCTAGACACCAATGACGACGGTATTCGCGATACATTCTTGGATTCCGCCGACGATCTGACTCTGTCTTACAACGATTTTGGTTGGGCTGTATTCTCAAGCGATCAGTTCAATGTTGAAGTCACACTAAAAGGCATTGATGCGGGATACATGAACTACGTCGAACACCACGGCATTGATATCTTCGATTTCGCATAAGCTAAATGCTCAGCGATAGGCTTTATAAAAAAAAAGGGAGGCTTCTGTGCCTCCCTTTCTTATTTCATTACCAATAGAGCGAACTATTCAAATGGTGCAGGATCGCCCGAACCAACACGTGCTACAACAGCATCGCCTTCACTGAAATCAATCACTGTCGTTGGTTGCTCACCAAGATAACCGCCATTAAGGATCACATCTACCGCATGCTCAAGCTTATCGCGGATGTCTTCAGGATCTGACTCAGTAACATCACTACCCGGTAAGATCAGCGACGTCGACATCATTGGCTCGCCTAACGCTTCAAGCAGATCAAGTGCGATACGGTTATCTGGAACACGGATACCAATGGTCTTACGTTTCGCGTTCATCAAACGACGCGGCACTTCTTTTGTGCCTTTGAAGATAAAAGTGTAAGGACCAGGAGTGTTATTTTTCAGAAGTCGGAATGCGGCGTTATCAACACGCGCATACAGAGATAACTCCGACAAATCACGACATAACAAAGTAAAGTTATGCTTGTCATCCAGACGACGAATCTGACAGATGCGTTCTAACGCCTGCTTGTTCTCCAATTGACAGCCTAGTGCATAACCGGAATCGGTCGGATACACCACAACACCGCCGTTACGAATGATTGCTACTGCTTGATTGATCAAGCGAGCCTGTGGGTTTTCTGGATGAACGTAAAAAAACTGGCTCATTGTAATTCCTCATTATCGAACCTCTCGGCTCTATATTTTTTTATGGAGTCTAGACTCCGTCTTATTCAGCGCTTTCTAGAGAAGGGTCAATTCCCCAATCTTTCCAAACTGGCTCTACGCCCGAAGGTAACCAAAGGTTTCTTCCCAACTCCATCCACGGTGATGGATAGTGAAAATCACTGCCTTGAGACGCTAATAGTTTGTATTGTATAGCATAATCCGCCAAGTTGCGTCTTTCTTGTTGCGCTTGTTGGGGTTGCGCCACTTCCATAGCGTCTCCACCAGCATCAACAAACGCGGCTAATAAGCGTTTTACCCACTTTGCCGTCAGTTGGTAACGCCCCGGATGCGCGAGTACCGCTTGACCACCCGCGGCATGAATAGCATCTACCGCATCTTTCATTGAACACCAGTTTGGTGGGACATAACCCGGATTGGTGCGCGTCAGAAACTTCTTAAACACCATCTGCATGGTCTTGGCGTAACCGTTGTCGACCAACCACTTAGCAAAGTGCGCACGGGTAATAGGCGCATTACCAGCTATTTGCTGCACTTCTTCCAGCACACCTTCACGGGTCGCCTTCTGTAAACGTTCCGCAATAAGCTCTGCACGTGTAACGCGATGCTTTTTTTGTTGCTCGATTAACTCAACCAACGCTGGGCTGTCCGGGTCAATGTTTAACCCAACAATATGAATATCTTTATTCTGCCAAACCGTGGAAATCTCGATACCGTTGATGATTTTTATCGGAAGATTATTTTCTTCAACGTATTGCTTGGCCGGAGCTAAGCCGTCAACCGTATCATGATCCGTGATCGCCAAAACCTCGATATCAAAACTCAATGCCCTGTCTACTAGATCATGTGGTGCAAAGCGACCATCTGATGCAGTGGTGTGGCTGTGTAAATCAATTCTCATTTTTTTGTCGTTTTAATGCTGTTTTGGGGTTGACTTTTTATCTCTGCACTAGTTAACTAGTACACAAATACGAAGTACCTAATTTAAGGCTCACCATGTTACAAGAATTTAACCAAAACCAGGAAGCGAAAGTTGCAGATCGTCTTAATAAGATGAATTCTGTTGATCTAGCTTGGTGGCGCACTTGGACAAGTTCTTGGTGGGCGAACGTGTACTTCTAGTTTAACGAATGAAATGTCACAAAGCCCGCTACTTCAGCGGGCTTTTTGTTTTGCCGTCTACCTCACAGTTAACTGCTCAAACATTCATCGGATATGACCAAAACTAGATTGGGTGAACGTTTGCTTTATGCGACTATGTACGGCAGGAAGATATAAAACAGCTATAAGGAGGTCTTGTGAACAAGGCCATTGAAATTAAGAAACTTGGACAGCTTGAAGTACTGACGGCTTCCGTCCCTTATACTCAAGACCCGACTCGCTTGTTCCACACATTATGTGAGAACAAAACTGACAGTCTGTTGCTGGAATCTGCTGAGATCGATTCAAAGCAAGATTTGAAGTCGCTGTTGATTGTTGATTCAGCCGTACGCATCGTTTGTTACGGTCACACTGTCAAAATGCAAGCGTTGACCAATAACGGTAAGAACCTACTAACTCACTTAAACCAAAACATCCGTGGTGGTGTCGAGAGTGAGCTCGATGGCGAAACACTGACTTTAGATTTCACCCACCCGTGCGACACGCTAGATGAAGACTCTCGACTGCGTGAAGCCTCTTCATTTGATGCGCTGCGTTTGGTTCAGCACAGCTTCGATATCTCGAACCAAGACAAACACGCGATTTTCCTTGGTGGTTTGTTTGCCTACGACTTGGTCGCTAACTTCGAACCACTGGGCAATGCAGAAGCCACAAACCAATGCCCAGATTATGTTTTCTACGTCGCCGAAACACTGCTGGTTGTGGACCACCAAACAGAATCTTGTCAGCTGCAAGCAACTTTATTTGTTGATGATTCAGAAAAAACAGCGCTAGAAACTCGCATCTCAGAAATCAGTGCACAATGCGCAGCACCAAAACTACTGCCGAGTGCAGAGCAAATCGCTGATGTGACAGTTAGACCAAGCGTGTCTGACGATGACTTCTGCCAAATCGTTCGTGACCTAAAAGAGTTCGTCGTAAAAGGGGATGTATTCCAAGTCGTACCGTCTCGCCGATTTACCCTACCTTGCCCTTCTCCATTGGCAGCTTATAAAGAGCTAAAACAGAGCAACCCAAGCCCTTACATGTTCTACATGCAAGACGAGCTGTTCACTCTATTCGGAGCATCACCAGAGAGTGCACTCAAGTACGAAACAGACACTAACCAAATTGAAATCTACCCAATCGCAGGGACTCGCCGCCGTGGCAAACGTCCAAACGGTGATATCGATTTTGACTTGGATAGCCGTATCGAACTCGAATTGCGCACTGACAAGAAAGAAAACGCTGAGCACATGATGCTAGTCGACTTAGCACGAAATGACGTCGCACGTATTGCTCAAGCTGGAACTCGCCACGTCGCAGACTTACTCAAAGTCGACCGCTACAGCCACGTAATGCACTTGGTATCTCGTGTCGTTGGGCAACTACGTAACGATCTAGACGCCCTGCACGCTTACCAAGCTTGTATGAACATGGGCACACTAACTGGCGCACCAAAGATTCGTGCAATGCAGTTGATTCGTGATGTAGAGGGCGCACGCCGCGGTAGCTACGGAGGCGCAGTAGGTTACCTTACCGGCGAAGGTACATTAGATACTTGTATCGTGATCCGCTCAGCTTATGTTGAGAACGGCATTGCTCAAGTTCAAGCAGGCGCAGGTGTGGTGTTTGATTCTGATCCACAAGCAGAAGCAGACGAAACACGCGGGAAAGCCCAAGCGGTAATTTCTGCTATTCAAGCAGCACATAAGTCACAATAAGGAATAGGGTTCAGAGATGGCTAATATCATTTTTATCGATAACTTTGACTCGTTCACCTACAACCTTGTGGATCAGTTCCGCTCGCTAGGTCACTCAGTCAAGATTTACCGAAACAACATTCCAGCAAAAACCATTGAACAAGCAGTGAATGAGCTTGAGAACCCTGTGGTACTGCTATCGCCAGGTCCTGGTGCGCCGTCTGAAGCAGGCTCAATGCCAGAGCTAATTCAATTGCTGAAAGGCAAAGTTCCTATGATTGGTATTTGTCTTGGTCACCAAGCAATTGTTGAAGCTTACGGCGGTACCGTTGCTGGTGCAGGCGAAATCATTCACGGTAAGGTCTCTATGATGGAGCACCAAAACCATGCGATTTACCAAAACCTACCATCACCACTTGCAATTGCACGTTACCACTCGTTAGTTGCAACCAAGGTTCCTGAGAGCCTAACCATCACAGCAGAAGTGGATGATTTGGTCATGTCTGTTGTACATGAAGAAGATAAAGTTTGCGGGTTCCAGTTCCACCCGGAATCTATTATGACGACCTACGGAGCGACACTGTTGGCCAATGCCATTGAATGGGCACTCGAAGCACAAACTTCAGTGAATCCCCTCACTGCTTAAAAAAGCGCTTGGCACATAAGAAATTTAGGAGAGGAAATATGGAAGCAATCATCAACCCTATTATTACCAAGTTGTACGAGCAAGAGTCACTGACTCAGGAAGAGAGCCAACAACTTTTCGACATCATCATCCGTGGTGAACTCGATCCGATTTTGATGGCATCAGCACTGACTGCACTAAAAATCAAAGGCGAAACACCGGATGAAATTGCGGGTGCGGCAAAAGCACTGCTGGCAAACGCAAACCCATTTCCTCGCCCAGATTACGATTTCGCAGATATCGTAGGTACTGGTGGAGACGGTCACAACACCATCAATATTTCAACCACCGCGGCATTTGTTGCTGCAGCATGTGGTCTAAAAGTAGCAAAACACGGCAACCGCAGCGTTTCAAGCAAATCGGGTTCTTCTGACCTTCTTGATTCATTTGGTATCAACCTAGCCATGAGCGCAGAAGATACGCGCAAAGCGGTCGACGATATCGGTGTTGCTTTCCTATTTGCACCTCAATACCACGGTGGTGTGCGCCATGCGATGCCTGTGCGTCAAACTATGAAAACACGCACCATCTTTAACATTCTTGGTCCGCTGATTAACCCAGCTCGTCCAAACATCGAATTGATGGGTGTTTACAGTGAAGAACTGGTTCGTCCTATCGCGGAAACCATGCTACAAATGGGTATGAAGCGCGCCGCAGTGGTACACGGAAGTGGTTTGGACGAAGTCGCGATTCATGGCGAAACAACGGTTGCAGAAATCAAAGACGGCAAGATCACTGAGTACACGCTAACACCAGCAGACTTCGGTCTAGAAGCGCACCCGTTAGAAGCAATCAAAGGTGGCGATCCTGAAGAAAACAAGGCGATCATTACCAATATCCTGACGGGTAAAGGTACAGACGCACAATTGGGTGCAGTGGCAGTGAACGTTGCTCTGCTAATGCGTCTATTCGGTGACGAAGATTTAAAAGCCAACACGCAACAAGCGATTGAGGCAATGAATTCAGGCAAGGCGTACCAATTGGTACAACAACTTGCCGCACACGCTTAAGGAATTGAAGAAGATGACTGACTTCAACACTCAGCAAGCTGACAACCTGTCTGAGCACGTTTCTAAAAAAGAAGCAGAAATGGCAGAAGTACTGGCGAAAATTGTCCGCGATAAATATCAATGGGTAGCAGACCGTAAGTTGTCTCAACCGCTAAGCACATTTCAGTCTGATTTGCTGCCATCGGACCGCAGCTTCTACGACGCTCTGAGTGGCGAAAAGACGGCATTCATCACCGAATGCAAGAAGGCATCTCCTTCTAAAGGTTTGATTCGTGATCACTTCGACTTGGATTACATTGCATCGGTTTATAACAACCATGCTGATGCAATTTCGGTATTAACAGACGAAAAGTACTTCCAAGGTAACTTTGACTTTCTTCCTCAAGTGCGTGGTCAAGTCAAACAACCCGTTCTGTGCAAAGACTTTATGGTAGATGCCTACCAAGTTTACCTAGCGCGTCATTACAGCGCCGATGCCGTATTGCTGATGCTTTCAGTCCTGAATGACGAAGAGTACAAAGCGCTAGAAGAAGCGGCACACAGTTTAAACATGGGTATTCTGACTGAAGTTAGCAACGAAGAAGAGCTTCATCGCGCGGTTAAGTTAGGAGCGCGTGTTATCGGAATCAATAATCGTAACTTGCGCGACCTAAGTACTGATTTGAATCGTACTAAAGAACTGGCACCAACAATTCGCGAATTAGCACCAAACGCAACCGTGATTTCAGAGTCTGGCATTTATACGCATCAACAAGTTCGTGATTTAGTGGAATACACAGACGGGTTCTTGATTGGTAGCTCGCTGATGGCAGAAGACAACCTAGAGCTTGCGGTTCGTAAAGTGACGTTGGGTGAAAACAAGGTGTGTGGCTTAACTCATCCTGATGATGCTGCAAAGGCATACCAAGCTGGCTCAGTGTTTGGCGGTCTAATTTTTGTTGAAAAGTCAAAGCGTGCTGTGGATCTGGAAAGTGCTCGTCTAACGATGAGTGGCGCACCTCTTCATTATGTAGGTGTATTCCAAAACCACGACATCGACTTTGTTGCTTCAATGGTGACCTCTCTGGGGTTAAAAGCAGTCCAACTGCACGGTCAAGAAGATCAAGCTTACGTCAACCAACTCAAAGCAGAGCTACCATCAGGTGTTGAAATCTGGAAAGCTTACGGCGTTACTGATGCCAAGCCAGAACTGCTTGTAGATAACATAGACCGCCATCTTTTGGATGCTCAAGTTGGCACTCAAACAGGCGGAACAGGTCACGTGTTTGATTGGTCACTGATCGGCGACCCAAGTCAAATTATGCTGGCTGGCGGGTTGTCGCCAGAGAATGCAAGACAAGCAGCAAATTTGGGCTGCTTGGGACTAGATTTAAATTCTGGTGTAGAAAGTGCACCAGGTAAGAAAGATTCACAGAAGTTGCTCGCGGCATTCAATGCAATTCGCAACTACTAAAGCTGTTTGTAGCTAAAAATTTAAAGCTATTCGTAGCGAAAAAAATACGAGAAGGAATATCACGATGGCAAAACTGAATGCCTACTTTGGCGAATACGGCGGTCAGTACGTTCCGCAAATTCTAGTTCCAGCCTTAGAGCAACTAGAGCAAGCGTTTATCGACGCACAAGAAGATCCAGAATTCCGCAGTGAATTCATGACGCTTCTTCAAGAGTATGCGGGGCGTCCAACAGCTCTGACTCTAACTCGTAACCTAACTAAAGGTACGAAAACCAAACTGTACCTCAAGCGTGAAGATCTACTTCATGGTGGCGCACACAAAACTAACCAAGTGTTAGGTCAAGCGCTGCTTGCGAAACGCATGGGTAAAAACGAAATCATCGCAGAAACCGGCGCAGGTCAACACGGCGTAGCAACTGCACTAGCGTGTGCGCTACTTGGTCTGAAATGTCGTGTTTACATGGGTGCAAAAGACGTTGAACGTCAAAGCCCGAACGTATTCCGTATGAAACTCATGGGTGCTGAAGTAATTCCGGTTCACTCAGGTTCAGCAACACTTAAAGACGCATGTAACGAAGCACTACGCGACTGGTCTGCAACTTACGAAGACGCACACTACCTACTAGGTACAGCTGCAGGTCCTCACCCATTCCCAACGATCGTTCGTGATTTCCAGAGAATGATTGGTGAAGAAACGAAGAATCAGATTTTGGCACGTGAAGGTCGTCTTCCTGACGCCGTTATCGCGTGTGTCGGTGGCGGCTCAAACGCGATTGGTATGTTTGCTGACTTTATCGAAGAAGAAAGCGTTCGCCTAATTGGTGTAGAACCTGCGGGTAAAGGCATCGATACAGACCAACATGGTGCACCACTTAAGCACGGTAAAACGGGTATCTTCTTTGGTATGAAAGCACCTTTGATGCAAGATCCAAACGGTCAGGTAGAAGAGTCTTACTCTGTTTCTGCGGGTCTAGACTTCCCATCTGTAGGTCCACAGCATGCGCATCTTAACGCTATTGGTCGTGCCGAATATGACAACGTCACCGATGATGAAGCACTAGAAGCATTTCAAGAAATTGCGCGTCATGAAGGTATTATTCCTGCTCTCGAATCTTCTCATGCACTGGCACACGCCCTGCGTATGGCTCGAGAGAACCCAGAAAAAGAGCAATTGTTAGTTGTAAACCTATCAGGTCGTGGTGATAAAGATATCTTCACTGTGCACGCCATCCTAGAAGAAAAAGGAGCGATCTAATGAGCCGTTATGCAAAGATGTTTGAGCGCCTAAACGAGAAAAACCAAGGCGCGTTTGTACCGTTCGTAACGGTTTGCGATCCAAACGCTGAACAGTCCTACCAAATCATGGAAACGCTCGTGGAGTCCGGTGCAGATGCTTTAGAGCTGGGTATCCCATTCTCTGATCCACTGGCAGATGGTCCGACAATTCAAGGGGCGAACATTCGTGCTCTAGAATCTGGTGCTACGCCTGATATCTGCTTCGAGCAAATTGGTAAGATCCGAGCGAAATACCCCGAGCTACCAATTGGTCTTCTGATGTACGCAAACCTTGTTTACTCACGTGGTATCGAGAACTTCTATGAGCGTTGTGCAAAAGCGGGCATCGATTCTGTTCTGATTGCAGACGTACCAACCAACGAAAGTGCAGAGTTTGTCGCAGCCGCTGAGAAGTTTGGTATTCACCCAATCTTTATCGCGCCACCTACAGCCAGTGACGAAACACTTAAGCAAGTATCAGAGCTTGGCGGTGGGTATACTTATCTACTCTCTCGTGCCGGCGTTACTGGTGCAGAAACCAAAGCAAACATGCCAGTTGGTCATATGCTAGATAAGCTGAACCAATTCAATGCGCCACCAGCGTTACTCGGTTTTGGTATCTCAGAGCCAGCTCAAGTAAAAGAAGCACTAGAATCAGGTGCTGCAGGTGCTATCTCTGGTTCGGCTGTTGTGAAGATCATTGAAGCAAACGTAGAGCAACCGCAAACCATGCTCAACAAGCTTGGCGAGTTTGTATCAGCAATGAAAGCTGCAACACAAAAATAACGTATTACTGATTTGTGGAATATGAGATCGATTCCTTATTAACCATTCGGAATCGATCTTTTTTTTAACATCCATTCTCTAAATTCTCCTCTTCCTTATCATCTATTTTATAAACATCACCCAGTAAAAATATCACCACGATCGATAGCAATCGTTTGCCTCTGATTAAAAAACTATCATTCATCAATAAATTCCCAGTTAGTTGGTCAGTTTGTACGGAAATTGTATTGCTAATTGTGAATGATAAGTGTAAAAAGCAAGGCGATATAATTATCCAAATAACAACTTTAGATTGGTGGGTAATTTTAGGATTTTACATATTATTAGCACAGAGGTTATGGAAGTGTTAAAACAAAAGAGTTTGCTAAACAACATTGGCGTGCAAGTCGTCATTGCAATGATCGTGGGTACTGCCGTTGGTGCCTTCATGGGTCAAAGTGCGACTGTATTCGCGCCGCTTGGTGCTATCTTTATCAACCTGATCAAAATGCTTGTGATCCCTTTGGTTGCAGTGGCGCTGATCTCAGGTGCGGCTGGTCTAGGTAACAGCCAATCTGCAGGTAAAGTGGGGTTAGTAACCCTAGGTTACTTCGGTCTAACGTCAGCGCTCGCTGTTGCACTAGCGCTGTTTATGGGTGAAGTATTCCAACCGGGCATGGGTATCGACGTTTCTGGCGTTGAAGGCATGTTTTCTGCTGAGTACGCTTCAAAAGGTGAACTACCTACTTTCTGGGCTACCATCACTGGTATGATTCCAACGAACGTTTTCCAATCACTAAACGAAGCGAACATCCTTCAGATCCTTGTGTTCTGTATGTTTTTCGGTATTGCGATTTCAAAACAAGAAAAAGCACGCCGTGAACCAATCATCAATGGCGTAAACTGCATCGTTGACGCAATGGTTTGGATGATCAACAAGGTCATGATTATTGCCCCTATTGGTGTATTCGGTCTTATGGCTGAAGCTGTGGGTACGTTCGGGTTTGGCGCTCTAATGGTAGTGTTCAAGCTTTTCGTTGTTTACGTTGCAGCAATCCTTGTCTTCGGTTTCGTTGTGTACCCAGCAATGGTGCACATCTTCACTAAGACATCGGCGAAAAAGTTCGTATCTGCAATGAAGAAGCCACAAGCGGTTGCCCTGTCTACAGCTTCATCGATGGCGACACTACCAGTTACAATGGATACGTGTGAGAAAGAGCTGGGCGTTAAAAACTCAACAGCATCCTTTGTTCTTCCTCTTGGCGCAACCATCAACATGTCCGGTAACGCAATTTACTATGGTCTGGTTGCAATTTTCTTCGCGCAACTGTTCAACATCGACTTAGGCATGGGCGCGTACATCGCTATCATCGTGACTTCAACGTTAGGTGCAGTAGGTCAAGCTGGTGTTCCAGGCCCGTCATTCCTAGTCGTTGCAGTACTGCTTGCTGCAGGTATTCCAATCGAAGGTCTGCCACTATTGTTCGCTCTAGACCGTATCTTCGATATGATTCGTACCGCACTAAACATCACCGGTGACGCTGCATGTGCAGTTATCGTAGATGCTTTAGTTGAAGAAGAAGCGGCACAAGTTGAGCTTCAAAAGCAAGAAGCATAAGCCTGAACGTATTTTAAACAAGCCGCTCAAAAGAGCGGCTTTTTTTGTACTTAACATTGCAGTAAGTAACCATTTAAATAGAAACCAATGGCATATTTTTTCTCAAGTGATATAAGGGAGCCATAAACATAAAAAATCAATAAACCTAGGCTAGGTTGAACCATGAAATTTACGTCGTCTTTAGGCTCACTGTCGACGAGCTGTCTGCCTATCGAAACAAAACAGCAAGCATTGCTTGAACTCGTCATCAACGCATATCAACCGCATGAGCGCGCTGCTCTATTTCAGACTATTACTGATTATCGCAGAAACCAATTAGTCTCTATCTTCCCTGAACATCAGGACAACAGCTTTTCTGTGCTGTTCGAATTGATGGACTATCGAGATCTTGTGCAACGTTACCCAAGCACACTTTCAGCCGATATTGCTTTGCTAGAAAAAGTCGTCGGTCAATGTTACATGCATTGGCTCGAGTTTTGGTGCGCGTGCGAAATTGCCGCGATCAAAGCCAAAGCTCCATTCACAACGTCTGCCCCTACTTCGCCCTCCTTGCCATTTAAGGACAGCGCGTACTACGGCGTATTGATTGAGCGAATAGAAGATGCGCAACTTGCGGTACAAATCCCCAGCCATCCGCATGCAATGTCAATCAGTGATGCAATTACATTGAGTAATCTTGAGCTTTTTATACAAGGTGAAAAGTGGTACGAAATGTTGCCTTTACTCTTTCTATCTCAAGTCGGTAAGCACTTCATCTTACTCAAGCACCCTGATGAAGAATCGTGTCCAACGCTCGTTGCTTCAGCTTTGATTCAGAATTGGCAGATACACAATACATGGCTAAGTTATGCGCCGCAGTTTAGCAATGCAAAGTGGCATTATTGCTTACCAGAGCACGCAGAAGAGACCCTAGCTCGCTTACAGCTGTTTACATCGCCAACACTGTCAAAGTGTTACTCTCTCCAAGAATTTGATAACGAATTCAAGTTACAATTGTCTGATAAAAAATCGGTATGCGAAGTATTGCGGCTGACGGTAAGTGGAAATGCTCAACAAAAGCTCTACTATCTCTATCTTGCTCAAAAAGAATTAATGAGTGTTTTGCACCAAGCAGGTTACAAAGTCGGCTTCACAATCATTGAGCAACCTTTCATGCTCAACTTTTATAAAGCAATTGATGAGAAAGCGTATTTCCATTCGGGATATTGCGACCTAAACAATGACGGTAAACAGACTTACCGTGGATTTTGGAATTTTGAAATGATGGTCAAAGCCTTCAATAACATCGATTTTCGCCACTACAAACGCACCGTAAGTGCGATAAGAAAAGGCAAATCGGTCGAAAGGGACGAACATGTTTGATCTCAGCTTAGAGGCAATCGTTTACACCAAAGCCATCACGTTACTTGCGACAGTGGCGGTGGTGATGATCTGGTTAAGCTATTACTGCTATCGACTCAAACAAAAGAACGAAGTGATCTTTGGTACACACCATGCGCCCTACATTGCGTATTCAGTGTGTATCATTGCGTGGATCAGCAGTAACGCTTACTTCCATACTAATCTCTTGCCTGAGCTTGGTGCTTCGGCGGGTATCTTTATGGCGAAGTTTGCTAACTTAGCATCCTTTTTTGCTTTCGCCTTTGCTTACTATTTTTCTTGCCAGCTTGCGGCAGAGCAACGCAAAGGCAAAGTGCATTTGTGGCAGCAAGGTATCTTTGTCACCTTGACGGTGTATTCACTGTTTATCAATTTGCGTCCAGATTTGACAGTCGAACACGTCGATATTGAAGGTCCTAGCCAGTTTGTTATCGAATTTGGCTCACACACGTCCTATTTCTTTATTGGTTTGGTCAGTTTCGTTGTGCTCACTTTGGTCAACCTCGTCGCCATGCGAGCAAACAGCAGCAAACTTACGCTAGCAAAAACCAACTACATGATCGCGGGCATTTTAGTATTCATGCTCTCTACCGCGACCATTCATCTTGGTATGACCTACTTCTTGGGTGATTTCTCTCTGACATGGTTGCCACCCGCGCTGTCGATCAGTGAGATGCTCTTTGTCGGATATGCACTGCTGACCTCGCGCTTCTACAGCGTGAAGTACCTAGCGTACATGACGTTAAGTGCCTTATTGGTATGTGCTATTTTCGTGCTTCCATTGGGGGCTATCTTTATCCCGATGACCGACAATAACCAATGGTTAATTGCCACGCCGATCTGCGCTTTAATCGGGATCACTTGGGGCTTGCTATACAAACGCGTAAGCCGTTACGCCTCTTTCCTGATTTACGGTGACAAAAAGACACCTGTCCAACAAATATTGGCGCTAGAAGAGGACTTTAAACTCTCAATTGATGATGCAATGCGCCGCTTAGGAACACTGCTGCAGATTCCTAATGACAAGCTGCGCCTGGTCACCAGTAACTACAATGAAACATTCTACGAAGATTACCTTTCATCAAACAATTCAGTGCTTGTCTTTGATGAGCTTTCTGAAGAACTTGAATACAAAGTTCCAGCTAAGCGTTCAATGAAAGCGCTTTACGATAAGATGAGTTCGAACAATACAGCATTGGTGATGCCGCTGTTTGGTCAGGGTAAATCTGTCACGCACCTATTGGTCTCGCCGCATAAAATCAACAATCAGATGTTCTCTAACGAGGAAATCTCCGCCTTGCAGACGCTGCTTACTCGAGTACAAAGCACTATCGAAGCAGATCGCCGTATTCGCCAAAGCCGAGCACTTGCCAATTCGATTGCTCACGAGATGCGCAACCCACTCGCCCAAGTGCAGTTGCAATTTGAAGCCTTAAAGCAGCACATCGAATCTCAAGCACCGACCGAACAGATCTTGGTTGATATTGAGAATGGACAAACAGCGATCCAACGCGGCCGCCAATTAATCGATATCATTTTGCGCGAGGTCAGTGATAGCTCACCTGAGCACGAGCCGATTGCCATGACCTCTATCCATAAGGCTGTAGACCAAGCCGTAAGTCGCTACGGTTTTGAAAATGAGAAGATTATTGAACGAATCCGCTTACCGCAACACGCTGACTTTGTGGCAAAACTTAATGAAACCTTATTCAACTTTGTCATTTTCAATCTCATTCGCAACGCAATTTACTATTTTGACTCTTATCCAGACAGTCAAATTGAGATCAGCACCAAAACCGGTTCTTACGAGAACGTACTGATCTTTCGAGATACAGGTCCAGGCATAGACGAAACCATTTCTCATAAAATTTTTGATGACTTTTTCTCACATCAAAAGAGTGGCGGCAGTGGCTTAGGGTTGGGCTACTGTCAACGCGTCATGCGATCGTTTGGTGGACGAATTGAATGTGTATCGAAGCGCGGTGAGTTTACCGAATTCCATCTGTATTTCCCTGTAGTGCCCAACGCACCGAAAGCAGAAACACTGCGGACTCCGTATTTCAATGACTGGAAACAAAACCAGCCACGCACTGAACAAAACGTCGTTGACAACGTATCAATAGATAAAGATGCACCAACAGTACTCATTGTTGATGACAAAGAGGTGCAACGTGCATTGGTGAAGATGTA
Organism: Vibrio sp. Y29_XK_CS5; assembly: GCF_024181835.1. Classification (NCBI taxonomy): domain Bacteria; kingdom Pseudomonadati; phylum Pseudomonadota; class Gammaproteobacteria; order Vibrionales; family Vibrionaceae; genus Vibrio; species Vibrio sp. Y29_XK_CS5. The sequence goes on along the minus strand of NZ_JAMZAM010000005.1, from coordinate 333,717 downwards.
TTTAAACCAACTCGGCGTGAATAGCCTGCAAGCCAACAACGGTGAGAATGCCGTTGAAATGTTTAAAAACCACTCCGTGGATTTGGTTTTAATGGATGTGCAGATGCCTGTGATGAATGGCTTTGAAGCGAGTAAGCACATCAAAGCAATGTCCGCTTATACCCCTATCATCGCTTTATCTGGAGAGTCCGGAGAACGTGAATTGGAGATGATTAGTAAGCTCATGGATGGACGGTTAGAGAAGCCCACCACCTTGGCTGCTCTACGTCATGTTCTCAAAGAGTGGCTAGATAAGGACGCGGCTTCGCACACTTTTGAAACACAGAGCGAATAGTTGGCACCTGATATGCATTACTGAAGTACAAATCGAATTATCCATTGATTCAAGCCCTCAACAACAAGGAAGAGTCGCTTGATAAGGAGTGAACATGATGCTTCATAGACACACATATTACGGCTTGATACACCACGGCATCAAAACCTTATTGCTTGACCGTGTTGGACATTACACCGAAGAAGAGTATCACCAGTACCTGAATTTAATGACCGGCAAATCAACATGTTTCACCATGAGTCATGACGAGCTTGAAGCGACCGTCGACAACCTACTACGCGAAGGTTATCTAGAGGACGTGAAAACGCTCATTACTCGATATCAAGAGGTCGCCTAACCTACTTGTTACCTCAAATTGCCGCTTCTTGAGCGGCAATTTTATTTTCCTTTCGACCTATACCCAAGTAACCTCGAGATGCTAGGTTCAGCGAGAATGACTTGGTTTGTAGACGCGGCGGCGATTTAAAGGTTTAGTGGGCCTAAATCAAGAATCGGCAACAAAGTATACAAGCCAAGACAACTCGCCCTTTGGGAGCGTGTCATTGACCCGATTACTGCGTCAAACAACTTGGAAAGAGGTGGCTATTACACTGCGTTGTTTTCCTTGTTCTCGAATCAATGACAACGCTCTGAATCCTGCATCTTGAAGTCACTTGGGTATATAGATGTTCACTTTGCCTCAGATTTCGCTAGACTGTCCTCAACTCAACAACTAGGTAGTATTTGCCATATGAAGCAAATCCTTGATTTTATCCCTCTGATTATCTTTTTTGCCCTATACAAGATGTACGACATTTATGTGGCGACAGGCGCATTGATTGTCGCAACGGCAATCCAGTTGGTTGTGACATTTGCCTTGTACAAAAAAGTGGAAAAGATGCAACTGGTCACCTTCATTATGGTGGCGGTCTTCGGTGGTATGACCATCTTCCTGCATGACGACAACTTTATTAAATGGAAAGTAACCATCGTTTACGTCATGTTTGCCGCTGGCTTAACGGTAAGTCACGCCATGGGGAAATCCGCTATAAAAGGCATGTTAGGCAAAGAATTAACGCTACCTGACGCCGTCTGGAACAAAATAAACTGGGCTTGGGTTGGCTTTTTCTCCTTCTTCGCCGTATTCAATCTCTACATCGCGTATACCTTACCGCTTGATGTATGGGTTAACTTTAAGGTGTTTGGCTTATTGATTGCGACAGTGGTTTATATGATTGCAACAGGCTTTTATATCTACAAACATCTACCAAAAGACGACAAAGAGCAGAAAGAAAACTCATCCGATGTATCGGTTGATGATTAAAAACTCAGTTTTGCTATAATCCGCGCACATTGATTATTCGCAGCGACCCAAGGGTCGCTGTTTTGTTGTTTGCTCCATTTTTTGCATATTAGAAATATTAGGATGTCATCATGAGTGAAGAAGGTCATTCACCTAAAGGGCAATTACTGCTTCGTACTTTGGCAATGCCGGCCGACACCAATGCCAACGGCGATATCTTCGGTGGTTGGATCATGTCTCAGTTGGACTTAGCTGGCGCAATCTTGGCCAAAGAAATATCTTCAGGTCGCGTTGTTACTGTGTCAGTTTCCAGCATTACCTTTAAAAAGCCTGTTAGCGTTGGGGACGTTGTATGTTGCTACGGCGTATGCAGTAAAATTGGTCGCACTTCGATGAGCGTTGATCTAGAGGTTTGGGTAAAACCAGTCAAAGTCGATGGTGTTGAAGACCGTTTCATGGTTTGTGATGCCACCTTTAACTATGTCGCTATCGACAGTGATGGTAAGCCTCGCCCAATTCTGAAGTAACAAAGCACCCGAAAGGGACCAAATGCTAGGAAGAAGCTCACAATTTCTTATGTTGACTTGTGAGAGGCACAAAAAAGGCGTTAAATTAAGGCTTTACCCCACCGATTAAGGAACTATGCTATGTGGTACGTCATCTTTTCTCAGGACGTCGAGAATTCATTGGAAAAGCGTCTGAGTGTTCGCCCTCAACATCTTGAGCGCTTGCAACAGCTTCATGATGAAGGTCGCTTGTTGACCGCCGGTCCAATGCCAGCTATCGATTCTGACAATCCAGGTGAAGCGGGCTTTACTGGCTCGACCGTAATCGCCGAGTTCGCATCTTTGGAAGATGCGCAAGCTTGGGCTGATGCGGATCCTTATATTGCGGCGGGTGTTTACGAAAACGTGATCGTAAAACCGTTCAAAAAAGTGTTTTAAGTTATGAAAAAATTACTGTGTCTCTTCCTCGCATTAGGTGCCTTGGCGGGTTGTTCATCGAATGATGATAAGCAGCGTCAACTTGAATTGATGGCATCTAATCGTGCAGGCGTTCTCTCTGCGGGTTTACCGCTCGAATACGGTCCACTCAAGATCCTACGCGTATCATCCAACAAAAATGTGGTTGAGATGATGATGATCTATAACGACGATGCACTCGGTGCAAAACCACTAAATCAAGTACTGAACACCAGTATCTATACTTACTGCAACACACCAACAGTGCGTGAACAGATCGATATGGGCTTGATGTACCGCATTAAAATTAGAAATTCTCGTGGTCAGTTGATGGCAGACGAGTTGGTTTCAGAACAAACCTGTACGGCGAGTCAAAAGCCACAGTAAAGGTTGGAATGGTTAGCTTAATCCAATCACAAACAAGCAAAAGCGAGGGGCTATCCCCTCGCTTTTTCGTTTCTACTCAATCTTCACGACTAAACCAGCTCCGCTCGTAGCTTTTTCGCCGCGGAGACTAGATTCGCTAACGCAGCTTCTGTTTCTGACCAGTTACGCGTCTTTAATCCACAATCAGGATTTACCCACAAACGCTGTGCCGGAATCTTCTCTGCCGCTTTCTTGATTAGCTCTTCGATCCATTCTTCCGATGGAATGTTCGGCGAGTGAATATCGTAAACGCCCGGACCGATTTCGTTAGGGTAATTGAAGTCTTCGAACGCTTTGAGCAATTCCATGTTCGAGCGCGAAGTTTCAATGGTAATCACATCTGCATCTAACGCGGCAACAGAATCAATGATTTCATTAAACTCGCTATAACACATGTGCGTATGAATTTGCGTTTCTGGTTTAGCGCTTGCCGCCGCGATCTTGAATGCATCGACAGCCCATTGCAGATACGCTTTATGGTCACGTTTTTTCAGTGGCAAACCTTCACGGATAGCAGGTTCATCAATTTGAATGATATTGATGCCAGCCTGTTGTAAATCAGACACTTCATCGCGCAGTGCCAAAGCAAGTTGGTCAGCAATTGCTTTACGGGTGATATCTTCACGAGGGAAAGTCCAACATAGAATTGTCACTGGTCCTGTCAGCATCCCTTTCATTTTCTTATTCGTTAAAGACTGAGCATAAGTTGACCATTCAACCGTGATTGGTTTTTCACGTTCAATATCTGCGACAACAATAGCAGGCTTAACGCAACGAGAACCGTAGCTTTGAACCCAGCCAAACTTCGTCGTCTGGAACCCTGCTAAGTTTTCTGCAAAGTACTCCACCATATCGTTACGCTCTGCTTCACCGTGCACTAATACATCAAGATCGAGGGCTTCTTGACGTCTAACCGCATCTGCAATGTGCCCTTTTAGCGCTTGGTGATAGTCATCCGTCGAAAGTTGACCACTACGAAACGCACTGCGCTGAACACGAATCTCACTGGTTTGAGGGAAGGAACCAATCGTCGTCGTTGGTAGTAGAGGTAACCCTAACACTTCCGCTTGATGCGCAGCTCGCTCTGCATAGGGTGCGCTGCGCTCAGTTAAGGATGCTGAGATGCTATTCAAGCGGGCTTGTACATGTGGCTTGTTGACATAAGCAGCCGTTTTGCGATCTTTAATTGGTTGGCTATATGTATCACACGCCAATATCGCGTTGTGGTCACCATCGAGCGCACGACCAAGTAACGCAACTTCCGTGACTTTTTGTTTGGCAAACGCAAACCAACTTTTAACTTCATCACTGAGCGCTGGCTCAAGATCCAAATCCACAGGGCTGTGTAACAGTGAGCAAGAGCTGGCTACCCATAGATTGTCACCAAGTTTATCCTTAACGGGTTGCAAACGTTCACGCTGCGCACTCAAGTCAGAGCGCCATACATTACGACCATTCACCACACCCGCAGAAAGTACCCAACCTTGTGGCAGTTTTTCCACCACCTCATCAAGCTGCTCAGGCGACGCGGATAAATCGATATGAAGGCCATCAACTGGCAATTCGACAATCTTATCTAACGTGTCACTCACCGAATCAAAATAGGTAGTAAGTAGAACTTTGACATCGCTACGAATGACTTGATATGCCAATTTGAATGCGTCGCCCCACTTCTCTTCAAGCTCCAGAGAAAGAATCGGCTCATCGATTTGGACCCATTCGACGCCTTGATTTGCTAATTTGGACAGAATCGCTTGATAAGCGGTTAGCAATCTTGGCAATAAGGTGAGGCGATCAAAATCTTCTTCGATTTCTTTTCCTAAATACAGGTAGCTCAATGGCCCCAACAAAACGGGTTTCACGTTATGACCCAGTTTTATGGCATCGTTCACCTCTTCGAACAATTGAGGCCAACTGACTTCAAAACTATCGTCTTTGCTGAACTCCGGCACAATGTAGTGATAGTTGGTATTAAACCACTTGGTCATATCAGACGCAGCCGCCCCAGAACAACCGCAACCCGCTTGAGATTGCCCACGCCCGACTTTGAATAGTGTGTCTAAATCCGGAAAGCCATTAGCGTGGCGCTTTGGTGTGTGCCCTAGCAGCAGAGTGGTGGTCAATACATGATCATACCAAGCAAAATCGCCAGCCGTCGCGAAGCTCAATCCCGCTTCAGCTTGAGTAGCCCAGTTCTTTTCACGAAGTGTCGCCCCTACTTGTTTAAGCTCAGTTTGTTCAATTTCTCCTCGCCAGTATTTCTCCTGTGCAAACTTCAGCTCGCGCTTTTCGCCAATGCGTGGGTATCCAAGAATATGCGTTGTCGTTGTCATGTCCGTATTCCTTTTGCAGTGTCTGATATTTGAGTCAGTACATCGAGATTAAATTTCACCAAGATGTCTGGATGGCTAAAACTATCTCTCTGAGGGGCAAATTGAACAACATCCAATTATTCAACTTGTTTATTAGGAAAATTCATAATGAGAGCACTCACTCGTAATCTCTCAAAACAAATAGACGTCTAGACGTTTACATATCCAATTTTTATCGGTAAGTTAATAAAGCTCATGGTAGAAACACAAGGATGAATGGGATTCATGATAGAGTTGAAACACTTACGCACTCTGACCTCGTTACGAGACACAGGGTCACTCACGGCCACAGCGACAGCACTGCACCTGACGCAATCCGCTCTTTCTCACCAAATCAAAGATCTTGAATCTCGCATCGGTGGTCAGTTGTTTTTGCGTAAAACACGACCAGTGAAGTTCACATCCGAAGGTGAAATATTACTTCGTCTTGCCGATGACGTTTTACCCAAACTCGCCCGAGCAGAGAATGAACTCGCGAGCTTGAAAGAAGATGTCAATGGACGTTTACATATGGCTATCGAGTGCCATTCTTGCTTTCAATGGCTGATGCCTGCGTTGAAGGAATACCAAGTTACCTGGCCAAGCGTCACGCTCGACTTCTCTTCCGGTTTTGGTTTTGAACCTCTCCCTGCGTTGCTTGCCGGAGAGCTTGACTTGGTGATCACATCCGACATTCAACCACGCTCAGAAGTACACTATGAGCCGCTGTTTGATTTCGAAATGCGTTTGATCACGTCCACCAGCCATCCGCTTGCTAATAAAGACATCATTGAACCAGAAGATCTTGCCGATCAAACCATGCTCTCCTACCCGGTTCAGAAACAGAGATTAGATGTCGTGAAACACTTTTTACAGCCAGCGGGGGTTGAACCTGCGAAGTGGAAGCAAGCAGATAATACTTTGATGTTAGTGCAAATGGTGTCAGCAGGATTAGGTGTTGCCGCACTGCCTAATTGGGCGATTTCAGAGTTTTCGCGCCAAGGGCTCATCACCAGTAAGCCTTTTGGTAATGGGTTATGGCGTCGTTTGTTTGCCGCAACACGAAATTCAGAAAAGGAGAAGCGCTATCTACAAGCATTCTTTGCCACGGCACGCCAACAATGCAAAAGCCACCTTGATGGCATCAAGATGGCTTAATGATTCAGATATAGAGACAAGATTAGCGTTCGTAAGATTTGAACTGATTGGTAAGTGGGTCATATTGATAGCCGAGCATATCAAGCTTGCCCACTACCGATTCAACATCCATCTCGTACATAGAAACCAGCTCTTCGAAACTGTCGCATTCTAAGCGCAGCTTTTCATTGACGATACCCAGCAAAATAATGCTGTCCCAGTTACTCACATTGCTTAAGTCCATAGCGACACTCCTCTAAGACAAGGTATTTAGCCTCAGGGTTTTGTTGAGCACATGCGTCTAGGCGCGCTCTAAACAAATAGAGGCTATAACTAAAGCGTAGACTTAATCGAATGATTTGAAAGTGAGCTCGGTCTAAATCCCGAGCTCATTTGTGAAATTGTATGGGGAAAAGATAACCCAGCAGCTTACGCGCCAAGTAGAAACAGGCCTTGGAGACTTGTCATGGATGCCAAAGCAAGCAGCAGCGCTGCAGCAAGCTGAGCCTTATTCGGTGCTTTGTGCGTAAAGATGTGCCAACACCAAACCACAATCGCTATGATCAACATGGCTAGCGACGCCAAGATATGCTGTGTGACTGAGTTCAGTGTTGCTTCATCAAGTTGATATGCAGAAAACAAGGTCAGCACGACTAGCAACATACCCGATACCACACCAGCCACAGGTAAAATGCGGTGGAAAGCTTGCAAACGACTGCGCGCGATAACGAGAAGCAACTGAGCAAATACTGCCCCCAAAAAGAAAATCATGACAGCCATTGACGCAGAAGCCGCCCAATGCGCTTGCTCGAATACTTGGATACTCACATACGCAAACGCTAAGCCATTCGCTAGATGCAACGCCCATAGCGGACCTTTCTCACGTGTCTTCTTAGTTTGAACTTGAGAGTAGAAGTAGAAAATCGCGAATACGATCATGAATGCTTCAATACGAAGCGACGCTACTGCCAACCAAAGAATACCTATAGATGGCAGCATCTTGTGCAGACGACCACGTTGACCAGGACAAATATCACCTTTGATCAAAAGCAACGTCAACAGCGCTTGAGCGCCAAACAGCATTGGAGGAAAAGTTAACAGCAGTTGTTGAATCATGTTGAATACAAACTCAAAAGTCATTTTGGGGTGGCGATAATAGCAAATCGCCTATCGCCAAACCACCTAAACCCAACATGCTACTGTGCTTTATTACGGCCAAGCCACGACTAGAGCGTGGCTAGATACGTCAATACATCTTCTTGGGTCAATAAACCGCGGTATTCATTTTGCGAGTCACATAAAATCCAAGGAAATTTTTTGCCTGTTTTGACCAACTCGCGAACTTGTGAAACTGAAATACTCGCATCTATTTGCTCAAATTCCGTGTTCATAATTTGGTTTACCGGACGTTTCCAAATGCGGTTTTCTCTTTCTGACTCCAAATCAGTCCCCATTGCAGGCGTCAAATGCAAGTTCACCTGCTCTTTGGTGATCAGTCCGACACAGCGTTTTTCATTCACGACTACGAGCGGCGCATCCGGGCTCAAGTTCATAAATTCAACCGCTAACGACAATGGCTCACCCGGGTCTAAGCGACGAACGTCACGATGACTCAATGACAACAAAGGAGCGTCGTGAGTTGGCTTAACCTTGACGTCCTTAAAGCGTTTCTGATGGCATTGCGGCTTATCTAGTAACACCAATGGCACCGCCTGAGAAAACAAAAAGCCTTGCATATAATCCACACCCACATTCGCAAGCACTTGTAATTCCTGTTCCGATTCAACGCCTTCGGCAACGACTTTAACGCCAAGTTTGTGTGCCAGTTCCGTAATCATCTTCACGATGTTGTATTTAGTGCTCCCCTCTTCGATATCTTTGACAAACTTACGATCGATTTTAAGCAGATCAAACTGCCCCTTTTCCAGATAAGAAAACGAAGAGTACCCCGTACCAAAGTCATCAATGGCGATCTTAATACCCTGCCCTCGTAGCTCTTCAAGGGCAGTGGTGTGTTCTTGGTCTTGTTCAAAGTAAGCCGTTTCAGTGAGCTCAATAGTGATTCGACTTGGATCTACTCCACTTTCAGCGATCAAATCAAACGAGCTTTGCAATACTTGCAACGAATCCAATTTGGTATTTAATGAACGATTAATAGTTAAACCAATATCCTCACCATACACTTTTTGAATATGAGGCAATTGCTTCAGCGCCGTTCGGCATACCACATCATCCAAAGCGGCGACCAACTCCAAGTCTTCGACTACAGAAATCATTTCTTGCGTGTCATAGGTTTTGTTATGGTGGTAAAAGCGCGCCAAAGCTTCGAACTTCACCACCTTTCCGCTACGAGTTTCAATGATCGGTTGGTAATACACATCAACCAACTGACTCTCAATTTGCGTTCTTAAAAACGCTTCTAAATGATGACGCTTAACCAACTCATCGTGCAGTTCACTGTTGTAAAAATTGAAGTAGCTCTTATCCCCAGAAGATGAGGAAACCATCGCTTGAGCAGCGTGTACTAGTGCCTGTCTTGGGTTATTAGTATCGTAGCCTAGGACTGACACCCCCATTTGTCCCTCTACAATCACATCATGCATACTGGTTCCTAATTCATTTCTTAGTTCAACAAAGAAGCCTCTTAGTGCAATTTGGATCAGACGTAGAGGGCTTAACCACTGACAGTGCGGAGTTTGCAAACACACCACAAACACATCTTTTGACAATTGACCGGCAATACTCGCGTGTCGGCTGCGCATCACAAAATCAGCAAGACCGAGTTGTTGTTCGAGTATGGTTTTTGGTGAGAAATTAGGACGTAGAGTCATAACGATATTAAGCTCTTTGTTACCAGTTTCTTGTACTAGCTTGGCAAGTCGAGATTCGAACTCTTCACGTGGAGGCAGGAAAGCAGACCATTGTTGGGGTTGTTCTCCGGCTTTCTTCATCCACAATAACGATGCAGAAATATCCGTCGAAAAACCAAGAAAGAGCGTTCGACCCGAAGTGAAGTTCAAACGATAAATACATAAATGATGCGCTTGATTGCTACCGTTGGCAGTGCGGCTCAATAGGTTCCCATTCCAGAAACCTTCTTGATCAATCTGTTCCCAGATATCGTCATAAAAAGCTTTGCTGTGATGGTCCGAGCTAAAAATGTAGGTTTTCAAACCAACAATATCACGATTTTCATACCCCATTTGCTGCTCAAAGGCTCGATTACAGCCAAGAATTCTTGTTTCCTGATCGGCGACTAAGATGCCAACGTTTGGCAAATCAAAAATCGTTTCGAGAATTTTTGCCAGCTCTTCACAACCTGTAATACTGAGTTGGGGGATAACCATACCTTGAACCACATGATCATTAAGACGTTCAAAACTCAAATCAACGTGAACCAGCATGGATTCGTTAGGCATTAAACAGCAAGACAAACTGCCATGCCCGCCATTAAGCTCTACTTGAGAGACTTTCTCCCTCGCAGCCCCCTGTTGACCCAGCAGCATGTGGTCAAACAAATCATCCAACCCTTTTAATGGCTCTTTTAAGCCGAATATGGACATCATCCCTCGTTGGTCACATTCAAACTCTCGAGTATAGATATCATAAGACCACTCGATGATTTGATGCTGACCGGACGCTGGGTGCACTTCTCCTTGTGCAATAGACAATACTTCACTCATTACCTAGCCCCCTATTTTTAGCCTTTCACTCTGTCTAATGATTTCCCATCGTGTCGCCGCGTTTTGCTGTTTTTTTATGATTGCAAAGTGGTCAAAACACAATCTGGAATGTCTACGCATTCAGTCATTATTTGGAGTCAAAATGACGTATGCATTTGTATGCACTAGTTAAATTATAGGAAGAGTTTTACATAAGCACACTATTGCGTAACGATAATTTTTAATCTTAGACAAAGGCAATAACCACAAGGGCTAGAAGGAGATAACACAAGAAAACCCACCTCTAATTGCGAGTCATTTTCATCTAGAAATAAAAGTGGCTGAACTAAGCTTGATTAAGAGAGTTGGGTATAGATACCTGATCATCAAATCGCTATAATTCGCGCTCCTTGGAACAGAGAGCAAAATATGACCAACGACATTACTCCTATTCATGAGTACAAAAAATACTGGGCTGAGTGTTTTGGTACGGCACCTTTCTTGCCGACCAGTCGCAAAGAAATGGATGCCCTAGGATGGGATAGTTGTGACATTATCATTGTCACGGGTGACGCGTATGTGGACCACCCGAGCTTTGGTATGGCGATCATCGGTCGTCTGTTGGAGGCACAAGGCTTCCGCGTCGGTATCATTGCTCAACCAGAATGGAACAACAAAGACGCTTTCATGCAGCTTGGTAAGCCAAATCTGTTCTTCGGAATCACCGCGGGTAACATGGACTCCATGATCAACCGTTACACGGCGGACAAAAAACTTCGTCATGATGATGCTTACACGCCAAACAACGAAGGCGGAAAACGCCCAGATCGTGCAACGTTGGTGTACTCGCAACGTTGTCGTGAAGCTTATAAAGGCACACCTATCGTTCTTGGTGGTATCGAAGCTAGCTTACGTCGCGTAGCTCACTACGATTATTGGTCAGATAAAGTGCGCCGCTCTGTTCTGTTCGATGCAAAAGCTGACATCCTTCTTTTTGGTAACGCAGAACGTGCCCTAGTGGAAGTGGCTCACCGTCTTGCTGATGGCGAAGATATTTCTACCATGACCAACATTCGCGGTACGGCAGTGAACCTACCAGCTGAACCAGAAGGTTACACCGTTATCGATTCTTCTCGTATTGAGAAACCTCGTAAAGAAGCGTTCGTACCAAAGAACCCATACGAAGTGGAAACTCAGTGCGATACTAAAAAAGAAGAGCCTGTTGCACAGCCAATCACGATTCGTCCATCACGTCATGATGCAGCGAACACAGCGGTGCGCCTACCAGCCTTCGAAAAATTGCACAACGACCGTATTCTTTATGCCCATGCCAGCCGTGTTCTGCACTTAGAGACCAACCCATATTCGGGTCGTGCTCTATTGCAACGTCATGGCGACCGCGAGCTTTGGGTAAACCAAGCGCCAATTCCTTTGACGACAGAAGAAATGGATTACGTATTCGGCCTATCGTACGCGCGTGTTCCTCACCCTATGTATGGCAAAGCAAAGATCCCGGCTTACGACATGATCAAAACTTCGGTTAACATCATGCGTGGCTGTTTTGGTGGCTGTTCTTTCTGTTCAATTACCGAACACGAAGGTCGTATCATCCAAAACCGTTCGCAAGAGTCCATCATTAATGAGCTGGAAGAGATCCGCGACAAAGTTCCAGGCTTTACGGGCACAATCTCTGACTTGGGTGGCCCAACAGCAAACATGTACCGTCTTGGTTGTAGCGATCCGAAAGCAGAAGCAAACTGTCGTCGTCCTTCTTGCGTGTTCCCGGGCATCTGTAACAAGCTAAACACAGACCATAAACACACCATCGATCTTTACCGCGCCGCGCGTAAAGTAGAAGGTGTGAAGAAAGTCATGATCGCATCTGGCGTACGTTACGACCTTGCGATTGAATCACCAGAATACGTCAAAGAGCTTGTGACTCATCACGTCGGTGGTTACCTGAAAATTGCACCAGAGCACACAGAGAAAGGTCCACTGGATCTGATGATGAAGCCGGGCATGGGTACTTACGACCGCTTTAAAGAGATGTTTGAGAAGTACAGCGCGGAAGCGGGTAAGAAACAATACCTGATCCCTTACTTCATCTCGGCGCACCCAGGTACTGAAGATGAAGACATGCTGAACTTGGCACTATGGCTGAAGAAGAACAACTTCGAGTGTGACCAAGTACAGAACTTCTACCCATCACCAATGTGTAACGCAACGTCGATGTACTACTCAGAGACAAACCCTCTGAAACGCGTGAAGTACAAGCAACGTGAAGATGTGCCAGTGGCGAAAGGTGAACGTCAACGTCGCCTACATAAAGCCCTACTTCGCTACCACGATCCAGCTAACTGGCCGATGATCCGTGAAGCACTGATCAGCATGGGTAAAAAGCACTTGATTGGTGACAAGCCAACCTGTCTAGTCCCTGCAGAAGACATTGATGCACTGACACCAGCGCAACGTCGTAAGTCTGGTCGCCACGGCGCAAATCGTTTTGCAACCAAACACACCAAGAACCAACCAGGCTTCGGTGGTCACTTGAACAAGCGCTCTGAAGGTGGCTCACGTGATGGCAAGCCATCTGGTCACCGCAACGGTTCAGGCAAAGCACAAGGCGGCTCAAATGGACAAGGTCGTGGAAACCAAAACCGCGGTAATGGCGGCGCTAACGGTCAACGTCCAAATTCTGGCTCACGCCCTGGTAGCAACAATCAAAATCGCTCAAACGGTACGGGCTCGCAAGGTCAAGGTCGCCCTCAAGGTCAAGGCAAACCAGCAGGTCAACGCAAACCAAAACGTCGTTAATTCAATAGAACTTGAATGCTAAAAAAGGGCTCCAGAGTTAACTCTGGAGCCTTTTTTTTTTGTCTGGATAATCATTGCTCTTTAGAACAAGCTCTTTCAAACCACACTTGGTCTCTTTCGATACAAAAAATGGTATACGCCAACCAACTTCTTGGAAAAACAAACAACTTTTTGGTTAAAGCAGAGTTGTAGAAAACCTAACATGCTGATTTATAGTTGTTTTATTTTGGTGCGATATTTGCCTAATGGAGTAAAACTCTTAAACATAGGCTGACGATGAGTAATCCACTTCCTCCAAAAACTTCGATGTTTTGGCACGACAACAGCTATACCCACGAAGAAGCTGTTCAGGCATTTGAAAGCGATGGCACGTTGAAATCTCTGAATACCGTTCCAACCACCGCATCCGATGATATGGCTGGCTCGCCTCCAGAGCGCAGTATGTTTTGGGAGGGAGAAACCAAAAAAATCGATCCGCCACCGCCGTCTGAACCAGAACCTCTCAATTTAAAAACCGAGAAAGAACCAACGGAGGCTTTACCGGCACACTTCATCCCTGTTCGCTACGCCATCGATCAGCTAGAGACAGAAGAAACGCAACCTTTTGGTTTGCCTGACGAATGGAAAGGCCAAGGCCCAGCCAAACTCAATACCGTTGGCTATACCTTGCGTCAGCTTCGCGATGGTTGGTTGTATGTCTATGATGCAATCAACAAAAGCCTAGACGAATACGAAATCAAAGGAACGCAATTCACGCTCTACAAGCTGGGAGAGTCGGAAAGCCCAGAATCCGAACAGCGTGGTACCCCAGAAGGCGCAAAACCTTTTCTTACTTACGAAGATGGGAGCGTGCTGTCGATTTGTTACTCTGAACACCGCTGGACATGGAACATGTTCATGCGCGTCCTTAACAATCCGAGTAATCATATCGATCGCATGCAGACTGTTGTTCTGTCTGCAAACGAGAATCAGCACAACATTGCACCAATCGATAAGTTAACTCAAGTGGCTGATATTGAACCTTCTGCCGTTGATGATGGGCGTTTTGCAGATTCTGGCATCGCTACCAAAGCTGATGAAGATGGTTCCGTCTTTAAACCTGTCGCAGCCGAGAGTGACTTAACCTCTGCGATTCCAGAAGAAGAATCGGGCTACTTCGTCGCGATAAAAGATTACGCCGCAGACATTCAAGATATATCACTGCATTTTGTTGGTGCCGCAAGCCCATACCGCCTTTTCACTGACCAGTTTTCAAACCAGTGGAACTTGATGCAGACTGCCATGCAACTATGTATGTTTGGTGCAAGTGACGAGATCGACATGCCAGCTAGCGTTAAGCGTAATGGCGAAGAGCTGTCGTTTTATACCGACATGGCTGAGTATTATGATTCCTCTCACCAACTTGATTTGGCAGAGCAAAACAAAAGCTCAGTTCAATCTGGCTATCCTGCCAAATTTTCCGCTGGAGCGATTGAATCACACCAACATACCCAAAGTGACATTGCCAAAGCAATACAGGACAAATATCGAATTTCTGCGAGTCGATTTGGTAAATACGAGCAATGGATAGCGACTGAACGCTGGCGCAAGCAGCTCAACTGGAAGCAAATGCTGAGCGAAATGCAAGAGCTGTCAGAGCAAAAAGAAACCATGCTTGCCGAAGTTGTTTCAGTAAAAAGCGACTTTATCGCTGTAATGGAGTCTTTGACACCGCATCATCTCGAAAGAACCTTCGACCTATACAGCGAAGACACGCAGTACAGCTTGTATCAACTGCACAAGCAAGCCGTTGAGTCATTTACTCTGGTGATGCAAGAAGAAGACCGCCAATGGGCTGAAAGCCAATGGGAGAAACCAACCAGTTTACTTGCTCTCTATGCCTCTGGGTTCAGCCGAAGCTTATTTAAAGTAATAGAGAAGAATATTACTGAGGCGCAGAATGAACAGTCGATCGCCTCGGAAAATTCTGATGCTGATAATCAGTTGATGGACCAGATCTCTGCTACAAGCAACCGTGTGAGCATGTACTCTAAGATCATGGATTTTGTTTCCAACCCAAACACTGCGGAAACGGACTTTCTCAAGGATATCGGCAAAGGTTTCCAAGAGCTCGATATTATCTTTAAATCTGCAATAGGTGCGCTTGCAAAAGGCGTTATAGAGTTTGGCGTTAGCTTGACCTCACAAGCATCGATTATGCTGATGCCTGTTTTTGCTAAACCTCTGAACCGCCATAGCTATTATCTGTTTGCTGTTATAGCAGAGCATATGGCACACAATATGCCAGTAACTATAAAAGAAGGTTACGCTCGCGATTTAAAAAAATGGAAAACACGCGTAAATGATTATCTGATTAAGCTCGAAAAAAATGACGCAATCATTGCTGACTTCCAGAAAAATAACCGCAAAGCTGACTCTAAATACACAACAGCTTTAAAAAATAAAAAGACTATTAAGAAGGCACTCGCTGTGGCTACATTGGAGTACCCACAGCGTATTGTATTACCCGATGATCTGCCTCAAAAAACCGTCGAACTGCGAATGCGGCTCGCGACTAATAAGCTCGATGATTTGAATAAACTGTTCGAGAATGCCGGTGGTCTAGGCTTTATGGCATTAGTATTTAACTGCATCGCGCTTGGTGATGCCATGAGCAGTATTCAAGACACAGGGTTAATGTCCTCAGATGAATTTTTAGATATCCAGCAAAAGCTTTTTTATACAGTAAACGCTTGGACGGGAATTCGCACTGGTAAACTGTGGAACCAAGTAAAAGGAAATGACCAGCTCAGAAGAAAATCCTTTAATACGTTAAAGTCTCTAGTTTCAAATCAAGTAGATGGCTATGTAAACCTAGCAATTGATGATCTAAAGGTCTTCAATAAATGGCTTGCTATCACCGGAGCTCTCGGAGCCCTAGCCTCGGGTATAGAAGCGTACCGTTCTTGGTTCAAAATTGATAACCTCACAGGTCAGGAGCAGATTTTCGAGCGCATCAATTTTTACTCATTATTAACGCTAACAGGTACTAGTGTTGTTCAGGTGCTTGGGGCTACGGGGGCTCTAACAACGACTTTTACCTTTGGTTGGCCGATGATGTTTGTCATAGCAGCTGCTACAGCAATTTATCTACTGAATAACTACATTAGGAACAAGAATAAACTAGATGGGTACCAGAAGTGGTTAGATAATTTACCCTGGGGCTATAGCGCAAATCGATTAAAATGGAGTCGTTCTGAAGTGTTATTAGAAAGAAACATGCACAATTCAGAAGTCGTTCAAAAAGCACTATTTGATTTGCACACTATTATGGAACAACCAACAATATATCAACAGCCGATACTGCGAGTAGCTCCTAATTCACAAACCCAATATCCAGCAGTGAAACAAGAGTTATCTGCTATTGAACTACATATTCAGCTCCCAATTAGTGCAGCAAGAAACGGAATCAAATTCAGAACAAATACTGCGGCAACTGAAGAGGAATTGATATCAGGTGTTTGGCACGCAGGAGTCGAATTGGAAACCCTGACTAGCTCGTCAGATTCTCAAAGTGTTTATAAATTGAATTTACCCATCAAAGGCTCGACTGACTACTTAGCATTGGAGATAGAGTACATCCTAGACGATGAAAGCAAATTAAGCCGTAAGTACTGGTTCCAAAACAGTGCAAAACAACGTGCAACCTATACAGCAATTTCAGACAATACTAAACAAGTAGCGATCATAAGCTCATTGAACTCAAGTGTTAGTGAACTTAGCTTACAGGAGTAACCATTTGGCCTATTTACCATTTTACATCACCCCAGAAGAGCTTGCTGCTTACCAAGAGGTACAAGAGCATGAGATTTCATCTGGTCAAGGCTTTAAAAACTGGCAAACAAAAAATGTCGAAGAAGCTTCTAGATACATTTATTTGAAGATGACTTCGATTCCTGCGGCTATCTTCATTATTCTCTTTTCCGTACTTGCTGATTTAAACAATTTATCATCCGCACTAACTCTAGCTAGCGGGTTTTGTTTATCCACGTCAGTTATATATTTTCTTTTGAGGCTCAACTTTGTCAAAAGGTATACTTATACCTTATCTGATAAAGGCTTTGTCATTAAGTCACAAAGTACTGTACCGCGTTGGATGAACAATGCTACACAAGCTGTCGGTTGGATTGGAGCTATCGTATGTATATTAATGGTATTACTTGTTGGCCCAATGGCGCTAGCAGGCGCTGGCGCATTTATATTGGTTTCCTTTAAAATGCTTAAACGCCAACCAAATGAAGTAGCCGAAATTAAAGTAGGCGAACGTGAGGATTGGCTGTTCGCCTACTACAACAAAAAGCGTAAAGTGATTCGCTTCTACCACAAGTATGACGAGTGTTCCAAATGGAATCTAGAGAAGCACACGGTCTTCAGAGCTCAAACTCGTGGTTATAGCTACATATTCTTTAGGACTGCTCAAGACCTTGATGCAATGCTAGAGACCCTTTCAAACAAGTACGGCATTGAATGCATTGATTTTCCAGACCATAAAGCGTTTTTTGAAGGAAGACCTGAACCTCGAATTGAAGATATCCCGTCTCGCAGCCTTGAATTTCCGGTAGCTGATACCTTTGACCTTAGGGCTCAAAATGCCCCGCTTCCTGAATGGCGACGTATATACAACGGCAAGTGGCGAACCGAATCTGAGATTGAAAAATCTAAATCTGAACTAACAACAGCCAAGGAGTAACCCTTGGCTCATTTACCATTTTATATCACCCCAGAAGAGTTGGCGGTTTATCAAGAGACTCAAGAGCAAGAAATCAGCTCAGGTAGCAATGTTTTACGTTGGAGTGTTGTAAACGTCGAGATGCCTTCTCGATACATCCACCTCTATTTTACTCTCGTAACCTTGTGTGTCTGTATTGCGATATTTTTTGCCTTAGCAAACTTTGAACGAACCGATGACACAATTTTCTTAGCGTCTGTTTTGTCATTTTGCTCCATGCTTTTTTATTTTCTGATGAGGTGGGGGCTTTTAAAGCGATACCATTATGTTTTTTCAGAAAAAGGGCTTATTACTAAGTCTCGTAGTACCATTCCGAAATGGATGAACAGCGCTAGTCAAGCAACGGGCTGGATTGGGGCTGCTATTTGTATATTAATGGTAACTGTCGCTGGCCCAATGGCTCTCACAGGCGCAGGCGCTTTTATTTTGGTCTCATTCAAAATGCTTAAACGCCAACCCGAAGAGCGCACAAATATCAGAATTGCAAAGCGTGAAAATTGGCTATTTGCTTACTACAACAAAAAACGCAAGGTTATTACTCTCTATCATAAGTATGACGATTGCGATTACAGAGATGTAGCGAAAACGACCGTTAATCGATGCCATAATCGCGGTAGGAGTTTTCTATTTTTTAAGTCAACCAATGACTTAAAAAGAGTACTGGAAAAGCTCTCTGAAGAGTATCAACTTAAATGTACCGAATTCGAGGATATCAAAGCCTTGTTCAATGCTTATTCACCTGACGACTTGCTCTCGGAACCAGCAAGAAGCCTAGAGTTCCCCCTGGATGATACGTTTGAACTTAGAGCTCAAAACGCACCTATCCCTGAATGGGAATACCTTTACAACGGCAAGTGGCAAACCGAGTCTGAGATTGAAAAATCTAAATCTGAACTAACAACAGCCAAGGAGTAACCCTTGGCTTATTTACCTTTTTTCATCACCCCAGACGAGTTTTCGGCTTATCAAGAAGAGCAAGAACAACAGATCCTGAAAGGGAATAATCTGACAGTCTGGCACAAGTACGATATTGAAGAACCTTTTCGATACTTATACTTATCGATTGCTATAGCCGCTGTCAGTCCATTATTTTTCCTTACCTATTTCCTACATGATAACAGTGACATGATCTTAACTTACATTTTATCGGGTCTGACGATAATCATGTCTGGTGTATCTTATCTGACATTTTGGTTGGACAATCGTTATGATTACACCTTGTCCGATCGCGGGTTGGTTATAAAAAAACGACGTAATTTACCGAATTGGGTAAACTCTGCAACTCAAGTCATGGGCTGGATTGGAGCTATTGTATGTATATTGATGGTTGCGTTTGCCGGACCTGTGGTTCTTGTCGGAGCCGGGGGGTTTATACTGGTTTCGTTTCGAATGCTAAAGCGACAACCAAATGAGGAGACTGAAGTACTTGTGGCTCTCCGTGAAAATTGGCTTTGTTGTGAATACTGCAAAAATAGAAAAGTAATCGAACTATATCATAAACACGATGACTGCTCGTACCAAGACACTGCTAAAACAACGGTAACAAGATACCACTCTATTGGAAGTTCCTATCTATTCGTCTCTTCACCAAAGCAATTAGAGGAAACCTTAAACATGCTTAATCAAGAGTTTGAACTGGATTGTAAAGAAGTCCAAAAAGCGAAAGACTTATTCGATTTCTCGAAACTTCCAGAAATATACAAAACAACGCCATTCCGCGGGACACATTACCCGTTAGAAGCAGTGGGAACGTTACGAACATCAAACGCTCCATTACCTGATTTAGAATATATATCTTCAATTTTAGCCAAGGAGTAACCCTTGGCATATTCACCATTTTATATCACCCCAGAAGAATTGGCGGTTTATCAAGAAGCGCAAGAGCAAGAAATTCTAAGGGGGAAAGATCTCACAACCTGGCACAAGCACGATATTGAAGAGCCTTTTCGATACTTATACCTATCGATTGCTATAGCCACTGTCAGTCCATTATTTTTCCTTACCTATTTCCTACATGATAACAGTGACATGATCTTAACTTATATTTTATCGGGTCTGACGATAATCATGTCTGGTGTATCTTATCTGACATTTGGTTTGGACAATCGTTATGATTACACCTTGTCCGATCGCGGATTGGTTATAAAAAAGCGACGTGATTTACCGAATTGGGTCAACTCTGCGACTCAAGCCATGGGTTGGATTGGAGCAATAGTTTGTGTCGTGATGGTTGGGGTTGCTGGCCCCATGGTTCTTGCCGGAGCTGGTGGGTTCATATTGGTTTCATTTGGTATGCTTAAACGACAGCCTGATGAAGCAACAGAAGTGAGAGTAGGCGAACGAGAAGATTGGCTTTTTGCGGACTACAACAAGAAAAGGAAAGTGATTCAGTTCTATTTTAAGCAGGACATATGCAGATATCGAGATACTGCTCATAAGACTATCTTTCGCTCACAGGATAGATCAGATTGTTATGTTTTCTTTAAAACTGAAGCGGATTTAGAATCCATGGTCGCGCAACTGTCAAAGGTCTACAAACTGGATTGTACAGAGGTAGATGACCACAAAAAACTGTTTGAATCGAAGCCAGAATCAAGACTGTTTAGTATTCCAGTTTGTAGTAGAGAATATCAAACCGATGAGGTATTTGATTTAAGGGCGTCAAATGCCCCGCTTCCAGAGCGAGAGTACCTATACAACGGCAAGTGGCAAACTGAGTCAGAAATTGAACGCTTAAAAGCGGCTGGTGAACAGCAAGCCACTCCTGCTTCATAGTTCAAAACAAGCATTAAAAAGGGCTCTAGAAACAACTCTGGAGCCCTTTTGTTTTGTTTGATCTACGTGGATAACTAAATTATTTCGCTACGTTACCTGCAACGTTTAGTGCATCCCATGTACGTGCGAATGGTGGTGCGTAGCAGAAGTCCATATAGCCTAGTTGCTGTGTGGTCATCTTCGCAGTGATAGCAACAACGAGTGCATTGATTCGCCCTACAGCGCCCTTCTTGCCCACGATTTCACCACCAAGCAATACATTGGTTTCTGGGTGGTAAACCAGCTTCACTTTAATGTCTTCTTGACCTGGGTAGTAGTCGGTTTGGTTCTTATCCGAAATGGTTGAAACCTTCACTTCCAAACCATGTTCTTTAGCTAGAAATTCCGATGCACCTGTGCATGCCAGTTCGTAATCCAGCACTTTCAAGCAAGACGAGCCCAAGAAACCGCTCATGTAAGTGTCTTTGCCAGCTAGTTTGTCAGCCATCATGCGCGCTTGTTTGTTAGCAGTGGTTGCCAGTGGAACATACACTGATTTACCTAGCGCCATGTGGTGAACCACAGCGCAGTCGCCGACAGCGTAAATGTGTGCATCTTCTGTTGCGCCAAACTCATCTACGAGTAGTGCGCCGTTCGCTGCTTTTGGTAACTCGAACGCTTCTGTGTTTGGTTTGAAGCCAAGTGACATGATCACAACGTCTGCTTCAACATTGCCGTTGTCGGTTTCTACGATGTAACCGCCCTGCTCTGCGTCGCGAATGGCTGATACGCTGCAACCAGTTTTAAGCTCAGCGCCAGATTCACGAATCGCACCTTCTACCACTTCAATCATTTCTGGGCTGAACTGACGACTCATCACGTGTTGTTCACGCTCAATGATGGTGACGTGTTTACCTAGTAGGTGCGCTGCATCGAACACTTCAAGGCCGATAAAGCCGCCGCCGATAACGCAAACGCGTTGTTTGTCGATGTCCTTAAGCGCTTCTTTTACTGCCAAGCCATCTTCCATGCTGGTTAGAGTGTATACGTGCTCTGGGTTGAACTCGCCAAACGATGGCACGATTGGGCGTGCGCCAGTGGCAATCACTAACATATCGTAATTGATCGTGCTTTCTTCGCCTTGGTGACGAACTTTGATCTGCTTTTCTGTGCAGTCTAGTGCCACCATTTCAGTTTCAATGCGCACGTCTAAACCAGATTTAATCGCTTGTTCTGGCGTACGAGAAATCATGCGCTCAGTGTCATCAAACATGCCACCAGCAAAGTAAGGTAAACCACACGCACCGAACGAGATGTAATCGCGCTTATCTAGCACAATCACTTCATCTGATGGCTGATTACGTTTGTATTTCGCTGCGAAACTCATACCTGCAGCGCTACCGCCTACGACAACAACTTTCATATTTATTACCTAAATAACCTGAACTCAGGAAAAACGGAGAGCACCCGCGTTGGGTGCTCTTTATTAAGTTTAGAAATTACACTGCTGCTTCTTTTGACACTGTTGCAGCCACATCTGCGTTGTATTGCTCAGTGTTTAGTGAGCCATTCTTCTTCGCGGTTAGCACGCCTGACAACATTGAGCCAGAGATGTTAAGCGCGGTACGAGCCATATCGATAAGCGCTTCGATAGAAACCAGAATCGCCACAACCGTAATGTCTAGACCCATGATGGTTAGTACCGCTACTGCTGCGAACGTTGCACCGCCACCAACACCTGCGATACCGAATGAAGCAATCGCGATTACAGCAATCAGTTGTAGGATGAAGCCTAGGTCAACTGGCATGCCCATTACTTGAGCCGCCATGATAGCTAGCATTGCTGGGTAGATACCCGCACAACCGTTCTGACCGATACTGGTACCGAATGTTGCTGACATGTTTGCTGTTTCTTCGTCCACACCTAGACGTTGAGTTTGAGTTTCAACGTTTAGTGGGATTGCCGCCATGCTTGAGCGAGAACCGAAGCCAAATACGAGCACTGGCCAGATTTTCTTCATGAACTTAGCAGGAGACAGACCGAACAAAGACACCATCACGAAGTGGATAGAGAACATTACACCGATTGCCACGTAGCTTGCTAGTAGGAATCGACCCATTTCTGCTAGTGCGAACAAATCGTTTGTCATCATGAACGTAGTCATCAGAGCAAATACACCGTAAGGCGTCAGCTTCAGAATTTCACGTACCATTGAAAGCACTACTTCTTTTGCTGAGTTGATGAAATCAACAAAGTTTTGCACTTTCTCTGGCTTACGGTTTTTCACTTGCAGGATACAGTAGCCAAGGAACATACCGAACAGGACGGTCGATAGCGTCGAAGTACGTTGAGAGCCCGTTAACATGTCAAAGATGTTCGTTGGGATGATAGACAGAGCCATACCTGACAGTCCGCTGCTCGCCATCGCATCTTGCGTTGCAATCAGAGAGTCGCCACGCGCTTCGATAGCGCTGTTAGTGCCGATAGTGCTCACTAGTGCGTTTGCATCGATACCGAACAGGTAAATACTTGCGATGCCCACTGCAGCAGAAATAGCACAAGTGAAAAGTAGAATACCGATGATTTTTGGTGCGATACGCGATAGTGCACCGCCGCCTTCTACGTTCATGATCGAAGAGATCATCGCCACAAATACTAGTGGGATTACGATCATTTGTAGAAGCTTGATGTAGCCTTTACCGAACACAGAAATCAGTTCAGCAAAACCTGCCGTTGCAACGTTGCCTACGCCGAATACGAGCTGAATTGCACCGCCGAATAACAGGCCAGCAGCAAGCGCACTCAGTACGCGGAAGTTAAAGCTTTTCTTTTGTTTTTTGAAGTTCGCAAGTAATGCGTAGAACCCAAAGAACAGGATGCTCAATCCAATAAATGAAACGCTCATGAGAATCTCCTATTGATACCCATTTATGTCCGAAAATCGGTTACTTTTTGTATGCAATGGCTTCAACTTCAACCAATGCGTCTTTTGGTAGTCTTGCTGCTTCAACGCAAGAGCGAGCGGGTGCGTTTTCTGTACCAAATACCTCTGTGTACACTTCGTTAAAGGCGGCGAAGTTTTCCATGTCTGATAGGAAGCATGTCGTCTTCAATACTGTGTCTAGACCCGCACCGCTTGCTTCTAGAACTGCTTTTAAGTTTTCTAGTGACTGACGAGCTTGTTCTTTGATGCCGCCTTCAACAAATTGCATGGTTTCTGGAACCAGTGGCAACTGACCTGATGTGTAAACCATGTCGCCGTAAGCTGTGCCTTGAGAGTAAGGACCGATAGCTGCTGGTGCTTGTTCAGTGGCAATAATTTTTTTCACGATACAACTCCTAAGTGATTAATTTTATTCTGATTTAAATTCTCGGATAAACTTGTAAACCGCCTGACGGCTAATCCCAAGTTGCTCTGATACTTGTGTCGTCGTCTCTTTTAGCTCAAATACACCGTTATCAAACAAACAACGAATAATGGCTTTGTTACGACCTTTAGCTGAAACCGTCTCATCTTGGTCAACCTCTTGCGTGGCAGCACTTAACGCTTGCTTGATGACATCATTGGCGTTGTTACTGAAGGTCTCACTGACCAAGGTTTGTGATACGTGACACTGTGGCATCAACGTCTTGACGATCTCAGGGAATGGGAAAGATAAATTCATGTTGATACATAGCATGCCAATCGGCTTTTGCTCTGGACCAGCCAAAATGCACGTAGTCGATTTCAGTAGCGAACCATCGGCGGCATTGGTGAAATAACTCTTCGGAGAGACCTCGCCCGTTTTCTCGAAGGTACTCCACATACGTAAGCCCAAATCAGTGATTGGCGAGCCAATTTCACGCCCAGTATGATGACCATTTACAATCTTCACGACTGAATTTTCTAAGCTTTCAAATGAATGAATAACGACTTCGCAATACGGTCCGATCAAGTCAGCGATTGTATCTGCCAAGCGAAAATAGTTGCTTAAACATGCTCTGTCTTCGTCGGTGAATCTAACTTGCTTTACACTCATCATTTCGGTTTACATTTTTGAACTCAATGACTGAAAACTACTCCTTTCGGGTAAGTTCAGCAATACAGAGTAAACTTCTGTAAACCGCAAATTAACGCTCAAAACACCAGCAAAAATCGAATAGATGATCAAAATCACGCACAATAGTTGAACAAGATCACCAAAAACATATGAATTCGGTTTAATTTCTTAAACCTTGTCAAAGTTTAAATATTTAAAATCAAAGATTGCATTTTTGAACACTTTAATGATCTAGAACAAGTTCTAAAACTCAATAAAAACCACATACGGTAAATTCTCATTCGAAATGCAAGTTGATTTATAAAATCAACTTCAATCAAAACGCTCAAACCACGACACAAGATGAATAAAATCTCATCTCACATACCCAATTTGTATATCTAAATCACCTTGAGATATGTGGGCGTACAATCAACTTATTTCCATTCCATACCTATAAGACGAATCTGAATTCAAAAAGACGCAGATACAGAAGAAAAAATTGGACAGGTTATTTAGGACATAAAAAAACCGAGCGCTCGATGCGCTCGGTTCGATAAAACTATAGGGTAGTAAAAACAAACTAGGAAAGCTTGAACTTACTGAGTTCTCCGTGAAGATCGCCAGCTTTGACCGTCAACTCGTTACTGATTTCAACCGATGATGTCATGGTGTCCATCACCTCTACCGCCGTATCGTTGATGATCACAACATTGCGGTTGATCTCTTCTGAAACGGAGCTTTGCTCTTCAGCTGCAGAAGCAATCTGATTGTTCATGTCATTGATGACTTCAATCGCTTGGTTGATTTCAGACAGAGCCAAATGCGCTGCTTGAGTCTCGCCCTTGGTATCAATGGCTTGTTTCTGACTTTGCTCCATCAACACGACAATAGATTGTGTCTCTTGTTCTAAGCGAGCCAACATAACGCGGATTTCTTCTGTTGAACCTTGAGTACGATTTGCTAGATTTCGAACTTCATCCGCTACTACAGCAAAACCTCGACCCGCTTCACCTGCACGTGCCGCCTCAATCGCAGCATTCAGTGCCAACAGGTTGGTTTGTTCAGCAATACCACCAATCTCACTCAAAATACCCTGAATCGCGGTACTAGAATCGACCAAGTTTTGCGTTTGCTGCTGTGCATCGTTGACTTGCATCGCTAAATTGTCGACCGCACTCGCCGCATTGTCCATGCGTGTCATGCCATTTAGGCTGTTGCTTTGCACTTGGCTTGCTGCAGCAGCCGCTTGAACCGCAGAGTTTGCAACTTCTTGCGCGGTTGCACTCATCTCATTGATTGCAGTTGCCAGTGAATTCACTTCATTCACCTGCGCGTTGAGTTGATCACGAGATGCCGCTGCTCGCGTTTGACCTTCTGTGGCGTTCTTATCTACCTGATCTGCAGTGCTCATTACCGTCAACAACATTTCTTGCATACGGGATAAGAAAGTATTGAACCAGTGGGCAAGCTGCGCTGTTTCATCTTTGCCTTTCACTTCAATGCGGTAGGTCAGATCGCCTTCGCCTTGTGCCGCATCTTTAAAGCGCTCGACTAAGTTATTGAGCACTTTACCTAAAGAGCTGGCAATAAACGCCATAGCAGCAATACCTAAAAGAGCAGCGATGATCCCCGCCCACACACCTTTTTCAAGCGCTTTTGTATTCTGCTCATCACTCCATTGTTGGTAGGTGTCGACGCTTTTTGTAAGATAGTTGCTGGGAACTGACACCATGACTACCCACGGAGCATCACTCGTTTCAATTGACGTAATCGCATATTCGTCACCACCAAAAGTAACGAGACCAGCACCTTTTTCTTTCGCGATCGACTGAATGTTTGCCCACTGTGCTGCAAGCTCAGAAGACACCTTCTTGCCTACCATTTCTGCATCACGACTGTTTGCCAATGTAATGCCTTTCCATGATGTGATAAGGATTTTTCCTTGTCCTTCAAACAGGTCTCGTGCAAACAACTCACTCTGACTTTGCAGCTCGTGTAGCGAGAGATCAAAACCGAGTGAGCCAATGATTTTACCATCCTGCTTAATTGGCTGACTGATGGTAGTGATCAACTCTTGTTTACCACGAACTGGATAAAAGTACGGCTCCATTACGAAAGTTTTGCCTGTTTCGTAAGGCATTAAGTGCCAATCGTCTTTACGCTCACCGTTGTTGTTTAACTCCGTATTACTAAAGCTCTCCATTGCGACAGCGTCAAAGCTATTCTTATCGTTTGGAGAGAAGAAAGGTGCGAGGTAGCCTTGGCTGTTAAAGCCGATTTCAGGACTAAAAGTCGTTTGCTGTGACCATGTTTTGTCTTGCCAAACCATATAACCAGCAAATACGGCTTTGTTTTGTGCTTCTAATGCGGCAGTAAACTGTTTAACAATAAGATCTGCGCTCGCATCTGTCTCTGCACTTAACTCAATAATCGAACGTACTTGTTTAAGGTTTGCCAACACAGGATCGAGTTGGTTGGCTACATTCAAACCTTGCTGAATTGCGGTATTTTGCAAGTCGGTGTTGGTCGCATCTGTTAACTGCGTTTTGACCTTCTCGTTCACTTGTTTGTTTACATCGGTAAATGCGTTTGTGGTCATTCCCATGGCAATAAGCAAAGTGAAAGCCATCGCTCCACCAGCGCTGACCGCAATTCGCGTTCGTATACTGTTAAACATAGAAACCTCTGTAACTAAAAATAAGTTGGCGTTAGTTTTTGAAATATCGTGGATTTTAAACAACAGAAGTGAACAGGAGGCGCCAAGATATGAACAGAAAAAGAACAGAAAGATCAATTTTATTAACAGAATTAACTGGCAAGGGGATTTTATATTTAAAGGTAATGAGCTGCACAATAAATAAAGTGATTAAGTTGATAGTATAACTCTTTGTATTTACGGAACTTAAACCTTACAAAAAAGATGGCTTTTATATGAAAGTAATCAAATATTAAAGTAGAGGTATGCTTACGAGTCGATTAATCATTTCGTGATTTAGATCACATTTAATTTTCCTCATCTTTTTGTTTTCACTGCAATTATTATATGGATAACCAAGCCATTATTCGCTCGATTGTTGGAACACCCAGTGCATACTCAGCAAGTAATTGCTCACCATACCCGCCAAAATTCCCATCACTAAAGCAATGTAAACTGTTGTCCCTTGTGTACCCAATAAGAGTGTGGTGACTTTGAAAACGGCAAAGTTTGGTAATGCGCTGATGCTTGCGCTAAGCATAAACTTTTGCCATTGGTTAAATGCTCTATCCTTTGCTGATTGCGAAAACGTCAAACATCGATTGCCCAACCATGTTGTGGTCGCAGCAACGCAAAATGCCAGCCCTCGAGCCATCATTAATTCGACCCCAGCCCATTGAAATAAAACCATAAAAATGAGTGTATCGACGATGAAGCCGACACCACCCACCATAGCAAATGTCAATAATCTACTCATCACGTTACCCTATACCCAAGTGACTTCAAGATGCAGAATTCAGAGCGTTGTCATTGATTCGAGAGCAAGGAAAACAACGCTGTGTAATAGCCAGCTCTTCCCAAGTGTTTGACGCGACCATTTGTTTGACTAAAAAAGCGAGTCAAAGACACGCTCCCAAAGGGCGCTCTTTGCAAATATAAGGGTCTTGGCTTGTATACTTTGTTGCCGATTCTTGATTTCGACCCACTAGACCTTTAAATCGCCGCCGCGTCTACAAACCAAGTCGTTCTCGCTGAACCTAGCATCTCGAGGTTATTTGGGTATATAACGCAGGTATAGAGCGTGCGCTTTGACTTAGCAGTAAACTCATTAGTACAGCTCAAGGCGTTATCATGGATCAACTTGTCAACTTGTTGTTCTTTACCAATGAGGTAGAACTTATTTAGTTGATTGAGCTCTGTTACATCTTCCAGTTTTTTCGCTTGTCCTTGGCTATAAAATTGACCAGAGAACGGACGTTTCCCAATGTAAAAAACAGGTGCATTATCGGTGATCTCTGCAAATAGAATACGATCACTTCGGCTGTCTGCTTTGCCCATGTTTAAGACCAACATAGCGATCATGAGCAGTACAGGTAACACTGCTGCCGTGCCAGTAAGCCACTTAAAGTCATATTTATCCACTAACATTGCAATCAGGATACCCAATGCAGGAACACCTGGTAGCACGTAGGCCGGCAAAATGTTCCCTGCCATAGTGAACAAAACCATTGGCGAGATCAGCCAACACATTAAGAAACTGAACAAGCCTTGATGATCCGTTTCTATTGATTTGATTGTGTGTCGGCGCTTCCACACCAGAACAGGCAACACGAGCGACCATGGCGCAGCCGATTGCAGCCAGAATAGCCAAATCATGCCACGTGGTTGGTCATGAGCAGAACCATATAGGTCCCCTTCCCATCCACTTACGACAAAGCGTTTAAAGTGCTCACCAACAATGAAATAATCAATGAACCCCGGCGTCGCCATCTCCGCCATGATGTACCAAGGCAGTGCGATCGCCAACATCAACGCTAAGCCTGAAATCAATGGAAAACGCTGCCACAAGGCTTTAAAAGCACCAAAAAAGCCATGCTGAATAACCAGCCAAGGAAAGACAGCAATCCCCATGATAACAATCGCAACCGGACCTTTTGCGAGTAACCCACACGCCAGACCGAAGAACCCCAGATAGCCCCAAAGTTGGCTGTGTTTGTCTTTTCCGAGCCAACAATAATAAAAGCCAAACATAGCCATTGTCATAGCTAACGTGAGTGCCATATCCGTCATCACCGCGCCCGCTGCAATCGAGAAAATGCCACATGTTGCCAACACTAACGATGCGACAAGCGCACTAAAACCAGCACGGTGCGCCATGGCTGCAACAAAAATAATAGTCGCGACACCCGCTAACCAATGAGGTGCGCGCACCGCAAACTCATTTAGCCCAAATAACTCAATGCCATACGCACTCATCCAAGTAAACAGAGGTGGCTTACCCCAAAATGGCACGCCGTAATCAAATTGTGGGGTGAGCCAATTACCGGTCTCCACCATCAAACGCGCCATTTCGCCATAGCGAGCTTCTGTCGTATCCATAAGTGGATACGTAGCCAAAGAAATAAGGCGAAGTAACAACGCGAACGCCAACAACAGCCATAGGTGGGTTTTATTAATACTCATGACTACGCAGATTCTCCAAATTTAAACTTCATAGCTTGGATGGTTTGATGTTTTGCTGGTCGCTCGAAAACAGACTGGATAAGATAAAGAGGTCGTTGCTTGGTTTCGATGAAAATGCGCCCGATGTATTCACCAAGCAATCCGATAGAGAGCAATTGGACACCACCAAGTGCGAGTTGAACCACCATCATGGATGGATAGCCGGAAACTGGCTCTCCAAATACGACCGTTTTCATCACAATGAATGCGCCGTAGATAAATGCACTGAACGCAACTAACGCACCTGCAAGCGTTGCTAGGCGTAAAGGACGGATAGAAAAGGAAGTGATACCGTCCATCGCGAGTCCGATCAGCTTGAGGTAATTCCATTTGGTTTCACCGCAAAAGCGAGCATCACGTTCAAACGGCACCGTAACTTGCTTAAATCCAGGCCAAGAAAAAATGCCCTTCATATAGCGATTACGTTCTGGCAGAGCATTGATGTGTTTGACAACGTTGGCGCTTAATAAGCGAAAGTCTCCAACATTTTCCGGAACATCAAGCTTCGCCATACTGTTTAGGACTTTGTAAAAGCACGCCGCTGAAAAGCGCTTAAACCATGTCTCGCCATGGCGTTCGCTGCGCTGCATGTTGACCACGTCGTAACCTTCACGCCACTTAGATAGCATCTTTGGAATAAGCTCTGGTGGATCTTGTAGGTCGGCATCAATCACGATCACAGCTTCGCCATGACAATGCTCAAGACCGGCACTCATCGCCGATTCCTTACCAAAGTTACGGCTAAGTGCTAGACAGCGAATGTCGCTAGAAGATTGAGAAAAGTTTTGAGCAATCATTAAACTGTCGTCTTTGCTACCGTCATCGACATACACGATTTCACATCGCTCAGGTATGTCATCCAATACTGCTGTGAGACGACGATGGAATTCTGGCAAGACTTCTTGCTCGTTAAAGAATGGCACCACAACAGACAAGACTGTTTTAGGCTCAGCGTGTTGGCTCACCTTTGAAAAGGTTGCGGCGTGAATGTTGAAGGTTGACATGCTACTCTTCCACTAAATCCAATGAATGGATGCAGTCTACAAGTCACCATGTGAAAGAGATGTTGTTGACATCTTTTTCACGCCCTTAGTGCATAATGTTCTGTTAAGAAAAGTCCCTAATTTCCAAAACCTGCCAAATTGGAGAGAAATACATGAAACGCGTACTTTTGGTCGAAGACAATCGAGAAATTGCAGGCATGCTGTTCGACTATTTTGAGTGTGCGGGTATGGAACTCGATTACGCTGACAATGGCGAGCTTGGTCTGAAATTAGCGATGGAAAATACCTTCGATATTATTCTGCTTGATCTAATGCTACCTCGCATGGATGGCTTGACTATGTGCAATAAATTACGCGAAGCAGGCAACAATACGCCTGTATTGATGCTCACCGCACTCGACAGTCGAGACGACATGTTAAAAGGTTTCAACCACGGTGCGGATGACTATCTGACAAAACCTTTCGATCTAGACATATTGGAAGCACGCATGACCGCTTTGATTCGCCGTTATCGCGGTACGGTCGCGTCTTGCAAGTTAACCTATGGTGAAGTCTCAATCGATCAGAAAACCCGTAAAGCGTATCGCCAAGATAAGCTTCTCGCCCTCAATCCGACCACTTATACAATTTTGGAAATGTTGGTGAAGAACGCACCAGATGTCGTCACTCGCGAAGACATTGCATTTCGTCTATGGCAAGAGAACGAGCCGAACAACGACGTACTGCGCAGCCATATCTACCAACTGCGAAACCAAGTTGATAAGCCGTTCGAACGACATGTGCTCATTACGGTTCCAAAAGTTGGCTTCCGCTTGGAGACAGGTGTATGATCAACCGCTTACTTGCCAGTACGCAAAGCACACAAAGTATGACAGGGCGACTCGCTCTGTTTTTTTCTTTCGTTTCTGTCGTTATCGGTATTTTCTGCTTTGCACTCATCACTGGTGCTCTTTTATGGTCAGAAGATCGTGTCGGCGAGCGCCGGATCATGATCGATAAAAAAGAGGCGATCGAACACTTTCAATCTCATCCAAATGCAGGCGTTATACAATTAGACCTATTGACCACCGCCTACAACGACATTGCCTTAGTACCTGCCCCATTTCAGAAGTATTTAATAGGTAAAAAACATTTTTTGGATGAAGTCGGGGATGAGCCAAGTTCAAGAATGATTTATATGAGCACCTACACCAGTAAAGGTGTAGAGCATCCAGTAATCCTCGTATCCCTGATTGATGAAATCGAAATTACCACCGAAGAGTTCATCATGGTGGTTGCTATGGTGCTGTCTATCGTCGCAATCTTGGTGTTCTTGTTTGGTAGCTTGTTACTGCGGTTATCACAACGCTTGATCGAGCCTGTTAACGCCCTAAAAACGCAACTTGACCAACACCAAGGTGATCCAACCCAAACCTTTAGTGTGCCGGAAAGTTCGGCAAAAGAGTTTCAAACCTTAGCGGATGAGCTTAATGAGTATCGCCGTAAGATCAATCAAGTCATCAAGCGGGAGCAAGCTTTTGCACGTTATGCAAGCCATGAACTACGCACACCATTGACGGTAATGAAAGGCTCAAGCAGTTTATTGGCGAGAAGCGCCAGTACGGATTTTCAAACGCGACAGGTTCATCGTATTCAAGATGCAACGCAACAAATGTCGACGATGGTGGACGCCCTACTCGGCTTAGTGCGATATGAACGCAATACAGATGACTCACCCGTACGAAGCATTAGCGAAGAAGAGCTCACTCAAATTATTGCGCAAAGTCAGGCGCAAGCGGATGAGAAAGCACTCAGTTTTGATGTGCAGATAGACGGTAACCCCAAAACGCGCGCTACCAATGCGGTCTTGACCATCATTCTTGGTAACTTGATCCGAAATGGCATTGCGGCAACGCCATATGGGGCGATCCATATTGGCATGAACGAAGATACCATTTGGGTTCGTGATGAAGGGGAAGGTTTTTCCAGTATCCCTCATTCAGAAGGACATGGGCTGGGTTTAATGATTGTGGATGACCTGTGTCACCGCTACGGCTGGCAATTTGACATCGGAACTCACCCAGATGGTGGATGCGAAGCCGTTATAAATCTTGCATTGGAACATCAGACCTAGCCAAGTGCATTCCACCCTCAGGCCAAGGCACCGACTTTGCACTATCGTCTGATGACGACTCCTGTGCGTCGATGCCTTTCGACTCCAAGCGTTGTAGAGTTAGGCGTTGTATAGAGATGCAGCTAGCGTACTCAATCGCTGATGCTTCTCAGAGTCCACCTCAGACGCGTCACCAACAGAAAGTAAATCTTCGATAAAACACGCCAATGCCCTCGCCTCGATTGCTCTGATGGCTGCTTGCTGCTCGCCCGATAAATATCCGTAAATGCTCGCCGCGCCAAAGTCACCAAAAATCATCTGCCCTTGCGCGTTAACCAATGTGTTGTGAGCGTATAGATCACCATGACACACCTTGTTGTCATGCAGATGATTAAACACATCTACCATCTGCTCTACAATCAGTTCAATTTGAGTCATCGTCAACTTGAACCCTTCTGGGAAGGTGTCTCTAGTACAAGTTTCAAGAGTTGGTGGCAAACCCAAGTTGTAGTAGCTGTTTGGTATCAGCTCCATCACTAGAGCAAGCTCGGTACCGTCATCCACTTGCGCGATAGATTTGACCAAGTTGTCATGATGACCAGCTTGTAAGCATGCTTCAAGTTCATCATGAGGGAAACCATCACTGGTGACCTCGCCCTTGAACACTTTCACCGCCACTTCACTCGGGAAGTCATATTGAGCGTCAGTCCAGTTCGCGTGAGAAATCACACCACTCGCACCTTGACCAAGAACATGGTTAAGCGAGTAACTGCTTGTGGTCACTTTAGGCACACTGTCTAGCGAAGATGGATGCTTGCAGAATGGGTTACCTGCGAAAGCCAACCACGCCAATTTAGGCAGCTTCATCAATACATCCGGGAAGTACTCTAACTGGTTCGCAGATAAACGAATCAATTCCAAGTTGACCAAGTTTTCCATGCTGTTTGGCAGTTGTTTGATGCGATTGCCCGCCAGAGCAAGCTTTCTTAGGCGCGACCTTTCACCCAGACTGTTTGGAAGAACTTCAATCTCATTGTCTGTCAGGATCAGCCAGCGTAACTGAGTTGGTAGTGACGCTTCACTTACCTCTTTAATTTTGTTGGTTTTAAACCCAACCATCTCTAGGCTTGGAAGCTTTCCCAACACCTCTGGTAAGTGCGTGAACAGGTTGTTCGAAGCAAAAATGATTTTTAGCTTGGTAAGCTTTTCTAATTCTTGTGGTAATTCAGACAGCGCATTGCCAGATAAATCTAATACTTCAAGCGTGTCTGCAAGCTCTAAAATTTCCATAGGAAACTCTGTCAGCCCTTCCGCCAACTTTAGTTGTTTAATTCCTACTAATTGTCCTGTTTTTAATTGTTCTAGAGTCTGCAAAACCAAGCCTTCTGATTGAATAGAAATAAGCGGCGTAGTTTACGTGGCTTGAGGCAGAAAGGCGAGCCATGGAATATCGTCTTATTAAAGAAACCCATTGTGCTTATGATAGAGCATCAGGAATAACCGAATCTGATGCTCTGAAACCCAGCCTTTTTATCTGGGTTTAATGGCGTTACACTACGCGCCCTTTTTAACGGCAAGGTCGCGTGGTTGGACACGTCAGCAGTAGCATGAAACTCTCTGAAAGCCCGATAACTCAACATAACTTTAATGGTCACACGTTTTTTCTTAAGCGTGATGACATGCTGCATTCTCACTTTTCTGGGAACAAAGCACGTAAATTTATGGCGTTGATGGAAACACAGAACAGCGATACCAAAACGCTCATCAGCTACGGCTCAGCTCAATCCAATGCGATGTATTCTCTTGCCGCTCTGGCGCAAATCAAAGGCTGGAACTTCGAGTTCTATGTTCAACATATTCCGTCTTGGCTTAAAGACTCCCCTATCGGCAACTATCGAGGTGCGCTTGATTTAGGTATGAGCATCACCGCGATGCAAGACCTTGGTTCAACACTGCATCCAACCGAATACATCGAGCAAGTACGAGGCTTGGACGATACGACCTTGGTCGTCCCGGAAGGTGGTAAAGCGAAGATTGCCGAAGCTGGGGTAAAACAACTAGCGAGAGAGCTGCTTGATTGGACACGCCTTGAAGGCAGAAAACAGTTTGTAGTGGCGTTACCATCGGGAACCGGAACCACCGCACTGTACTTAAGTAAACACTTAAAACCTCATGGAATCGAGGTCGTGACCTGTGCTTGTGTGGGTGATGCGCACTACCTCACTGAGCAATTCAACACGCTAGAAACCGAAAATCACCCCACTATTCTCTCAGTACGCGATAAACATCATTTCGGTCGTTTATATCAAAGCGATTACGAGACGTGGAATGCGCTCTACGATCAAACCAACCTAGAATTCGATCTACTGTATGACCCTTACATGTGGCAATGCCTACAGCCGTGGTTGGCAGAGAATGAAGATAAGACGCTGATTTATATCCACCAAGGTGGGTTACTTGGCAACGAATCGATGTTGCCAAGGTATCAACGAGAATTTGAATAAACGAAGTAGCGTTACTTAATAAGCGCTAGGATAGATTTGAACTCTGGCGCTCTGCAATCTTCTACCATTTCATACAAGCACATCTCTACGCTCGTCAGGCCGACTCCGTTTGCGGTTAACTTTGCTAGTGCCAGTGCTTTGTTTGCCGCTGTTCGCGAAGAGACACAATCGGTCACTAGCTCCACTTTGAAGCCCATTTGACGCAGCGATACCGCCGTTTGATATACGCAAATATGCGCTTCGATACCACAAACTAACCACGTATCAATATTGGCGTTTTCTACTGCAAGTTTGAATGTTGGTTCTTTCACACCATCAAAAGTGTACTTTGCGATCGGCAAGTGCGCCTTATCCAACACCTCTCGGATCGGTTCTACTGTTGGTCCCAAACGTTCCGGATTTTGCTCAAGCCAAACAATCGGTAAATTCAGAGCTTTCGCGCCTTTGACTAATTTGGTGGTGCTTTCAATCAAGGCTTCACTTTCGTGCAT
This sequence comes from Vibrio sp. Y29_XK_CS5, assembly GCF_024181835.1. NCBI lineage: Bacteria > Pseudomonadati > Pseudomonadota > Gammaproteobacteria > Vibrionales > Vibrionaceae > Vibrio > Vibrio sp. Y29_XK_CS5. The sequence goes on along the minus strand of NZ_JAMZAM010000005.1, from coordinate 297,916 downwards.
CAAGGTTGCGAGTTTACCTTGTACATCGACAACAATAAGACCAGTTGTATTTTTCGATAGCATTCTTATCTCCTTTGCGGGCTTGAAGCGCCTTTCTTTGTTGCTCCAAGCTTTCGAACATAATCAATGTATACCCAAGTAACCTCGAAATGCTAGGTTCAGCGAGAATGACTTGGTTTGTAGACGCGGCGGCGATTTAAAGATCTAGGGTCTGTTGACCTTTTGAGCTGATTTTTGCAGCAGTTTGTGGGTTCTTTATACAAGGCAGAGGCTTTGAAATGTAGTTGCCCTACCTGATAAGCCGATAACGCAGTAGAAAGGAGCCACAAACGCAGCCCGAAGGGTTCGGCTAAAAGCGTTTTACTCTTTGTTGAGAGGATTTTGCTTAGAATAACTAGGCTACAAACCTCTCGCCGCGATTAAAACGCTTTTATCTCGAACAAAATTTAACCGCAAAAGGTCAACAGACCCTAGTAATTCTAAATCAAGAATCGGTATCTCCGCCGTCAAGCAAAGTGACAAAGTGACTGTCTGCTCACGCTATTTGAATTTTTCTCTAAACAAATCAATCAATGCCTTTACCTTATTGGGTAAGAACAAATTAGAAGGATAAATCAGTGTCAAATGCTGCTTAGGATGGGTAAATTCCGGCAAAACCTCGACCAGCTTGCCGTCCTCCAGCGCTGGCTTTGAATGCACCTGTGGAATAAAGGCGATGCCATTACCAGCAATCGCCATTAGACGTAGCAAATTTAAATCGTCCGATCTCACAGCGACATGAAGTTCAGGGTCTAACAAATCGGCGTTGTAGCGATTTGTTAGCAAACGGTGATGCTTTAAATCTTCCATACTTTGCAGCGGTGTATGCGCTTCAAGGTAAGCTTGAGATGCAACGAAGTGGCTACGATATGGCAACAAGCTGAATTGAACGTAACTGTCATCAGACACTTTGGCCACACTCGGTAGGAGTTGTAGATCGAACGCTTGGCGCTTGAGATCCACACTCTCTTGATGGTTTTCAATCTCAACCGACATTTCAGGATAACGCGTGGTGTACTCGTTTATAATCCAGTTGAATGCTGCCGAGCTCATCAAGGCGGATGGAATCGCGACACGCACTTTCCCCGTCAACTCTTGTTGATATTCATGCATGACATTCAAGCCTTGCTGAATATGTTCTATCGGTTGCCCAACCAATTCAAACAAACGCTTACCATGTTCGGTTAACTCTATCGTTCGTGTTGTACGGATCAATAATGGGCAGCCTAAGGCTTTCTCTAATTCCTGCAAGCGACGGCTTACTTTTGAGCGCTGCAATTGATTTGCCTGCGCTGCCGCGCTAATGCCACCGTGCACCACGGTTTGGCTAAACAAGTGAAGATCATCAAAGCTTACGTTCATTGTCCTACTTTTAGGTCACTCATGCACTTATTGCCATTCTACTGAACTGTGACCAACTTCTCTATAATCCTTTGTCTTATTTGCTTGTTAGCCCCATAAATTCAGGTATCAGTTATGACAGCGGATCATAAATTCAAACACTGGATGCGAACACTTATTGTCCTGTTCATTGTACTATTTTTCTACATTATTATTGCCGACCGCCACGCACCTATCACCACCGAAGGTCGAGTGCAGGGTTATGTGGTGCAAGTTGCACCTGAAGTCTCAGGAAAAGTGACCGACGTACTGATTGAAAATAACCAGTCAGTTCACCAAGGTGATGTCCTATTCAAGATTGACGATAGAAAATACAAGATTGCTCTAGAGCAAGCCAAGCTGTCTCTACAATCGGCATATGAAAAAGAAGCGACCCTTTACTCTCAACGTGAAGCTGCGCAAGCAAACATTGCGCGCGCCGAAGCGACTTATAACAACGCTCATCGTGAGTACACACGATTACAAAAGCTATCTAAACAAAAGGTGATTTCACAGTCCACGCTAGACAACGCTTACGCGCAAAACCAAGTCTCTCGCGCGGCACTTAAAGCCGAGCAACAAAACCTGAAAGTGATTGAAGCGCAACTGGGGGATAAAAAAGGGCAAAGCACTGCGGTACGTATTGCCCAAAATGGCATTGAAAAAGCCCAGCTCGATCTTGCCAATACGGCAGTCATGGCACCAAGCGACGGCGTTGTAACGAACCTACAGTTAGAAGTAGGTACCATGGCAAACACCAATATGCCAATGCTGACATTTGTCCCAACTGGTTCTATGTGGGTTGCAGCAGATTTTCGAGAAAAATCCGTCGCAGGAGTTGATAAAAACTATCACGCAATGGTGGCGTTCGATGCCAATCCAGGCTCAGTATACGATTTCGATTTATCCAGCCGTGATTATGGTGTCGCTGCGGCGCAACAAACGCCGAACGGTGCACTGACCAAAGTAGAAGTAAACAATCGTTGGGTACGTGATGCGCAGCGCACTCGCGTTAATTTGACCAGCCAAGAGGCGCTTCCTTCATCGTTATTCGTCGGTTCACGTGCCACCATTGTGCTTTACCCAGACAACAGTCCATTCTGGGAACTGATGGCACAAGCACAGATCCACCTCGCAAGCTGGTTCCACTTTATCTATTAGGTGGCAGTGATGAAGACACTACGTATTTGGTTTGGCTGCTCAATGGGATTGGCATTGAGCATGATCTTTGGTTGGTCTTACGGCTTTTTTGCCATCATGCTGCCATTGTTCGTTCTTGGACGCATGGACCACTTCAGCTTACCCTTAGTTTTGATGGTCTTCTTCTCCGCAATTTGGACCACAGTACAAGCGACCTTTATTCTTGAATACCTTCAGTTTCATCCCTTACTAATGTTTGCTGCGGTGGGCATTATGATGTTGTTTAAGTGCGTTGCAATGATGAACCCAAAGACGTATTTATTTGGCTACATGGGGTTATTGGTTGGCTCGATTGTTCTGAACTTTGCTAGCTACGATTTTATGGATATTGAAGAGTTCAACGTCAATCTTTGGGTGATCTCTTTCAGTAACATCTTCGTCTGTGCTCTCGCTTATTGGTTATTCCCAGAGCCAGAGTCGAAGATCTTGCAAACAGAAATGACCACGCCAGTAAAAAGCGATATCGACTACATCAGCCAAGTTGCTATGGGTTGGGTGGTAGCGATGGCGGCATTTTTGGTGTTCCAAATAGGTGATTTGTATGACTCGCTTTCGGCGCAGGCTTCGATCCTCATCATCCTAACGCCAATGACACTGGCAGGCTCAATGGCCATGGCGAAAATCCGTATCATCGGTACAGCGCTAGGTTGTATCGCGGGTATGGCGGTGCAGTTAATCTTGGGCAGTTGGTTTGGCTACGGTCTGCTGTTTTGGCTGGCGTTTACTATTGCAATGGGACCTTTCTGCTTGTGGCTGACTAAAGGTCAGGTCAAAGCAGCTATCGCCTTCTCGGCAATGTCGGCGTTATCTGTACCACTCACCACTTCCTTAGTGCCAGAACAGAAAGACGCATTCTTCTCCATCTTGTACCGTTTTAGCTCTATCTTTGTTGCGGTATTGCTGACTGCCATGGTGATGTGGGTAGTACACCATTGGATTCGAGTGATGTTATTGAAGCATCCTGAGGTGAAGAACGTGGAGTTGAATTAAGCCTTGTCTGAGGCGGAAAACGAAGTATGCCGCTCACTTTACTGTGAGCGGCATTCGAGCTTTATATCCCGTAATGCTTAACTAAGGTTACGCGCTTAAGACTGAAGTGAGCTCATCAAACTCAACAGCGATTGTCGCTGTTCATTGGGAAGTGCTGCAAATAACGCTGCCATTTCACCAAAAAACTCTGGCCCCATTGCGGCAACCAGCGCGAGTCCTTGTTTTGACAACGATATTTTAACTGAGCGCTTATCAACTAAATCATGTTTTCGGACGACAAGCTCTTTTGCTTCTAAGCGCTCCAATCGGTTTGATAGTGCGCCTGAAGATGGCAATAATGTCTGCTCTTTGAGTGCTTTTGCCGTCAGCTCATAAGGCTCGCCAGAACGGTATAATGTCGCTAAAACATCAAACTCCGACGGGTTTAGTCCATGCTTCTTGCAAAAGTGGCTTCTGGTGTCAGAAAGTGAAGTACCAAACCGAACAAACAATGTCACAAGTTCAATAACATTTCCGTCCAACTCTTGGTTTATCGATAGCCACTGTTCTGCAACTTGCTTGCTCGTCATGCTCAAAATAATGAATCCGTGTAATAACGCTCTATACCATTCTACTCTTGCTGCTTATCACCACTGTGCCATACACGGCGATGCTGCTTTTTAAAAACAAGCTTTGCATCGAAGTAGAGAACTTCAAGAATAAGACCGAACGTAAATAGTACCATTACTGAAATTGCGAAAACATCTACGAAAAAGCCTATTAGGGTTTTAATTACTGCTTTTACCAAATCCAACACCTTCATCACCTCTTATTTCACTCATGCTTTTACTCCTTTCTCTTGCCTGACGTCCGCATGATCTGATTTTAGATTCAGCAGATCAGAGAAAAGATCAATTAAGGTGACTTTAACCTCATTTTATGTTTAAGTAAATTATGTTTACTTAAACATAATTTACTTAAAACTGGATCGAGGCAACGCATGAAAATCATCTTGGCAATCTTAGCGCCCTTACTTTGGGGAACGACTTACGCCGTCGTTTCATCAGAGTTTGTGGGTTGGTCACCTTTTGCACTAGCAGTATGGAGAGCCCTACCTGCTGGCTTCATCCTATTGATTTTAAAGCCAACTATGCCCAAGTTATCAGAGCTCCCTGCTCTACTTTTAATTGGCTTCCTTAATATTGCGTTGTTTTTTGGTTTGTTATTCGCTGCAGCACTGCGACTGCCTAGTACTTTGGTTGGAGTAGGCATGATCGCTTTGCCTGTTGTGAGCTTGGCAATCATGGGGATCGCGCATCAAATCAAACCCTCCATGATCCAATTGATGTCGGCAATGGTGCTATTGGCGTGTTCCGCTTATCTATTCTTAACCAGCCGCGCACCCATCAGCCTATCAGCGGTATTACTCTTGGTTGGTGCCATGAGTGCATTGATTGCAGGAAGTGTTGTTGCTAAACACGTGATGAAGAAAATCCATTGGTGGAAGTTACTGACATGGAAGCTCATCTTTGGCGGCATCATTTTATTGCCTCTCGCCTATTGGGACGTTTTTTCGGGGGGAATCATCACGGTTCCTTTATTGCCAGAGAACTTAGAACAATGGCTGGCGATGGGTTGGATTGTCATCGGGTTAACCTCAGTGGCCTACGGAGCTTATGTCTATACCATCCCTTTAATTACCACTAATGAGCTCAGCTTCTTTGGCACCTTTAACCCGATTCTGGCGATGATCTTAGGCGTCACGCTCATGGGAGATTCCCTGACTCACGTACAGATTGGTGTGATGACATTAATGGTCGTCTGCAACTTGATCGCCCAGTTCTTTGAATACAGGAAGAAGCTCCCTACTGAGCAGGAAGTAATCAATTATTAACCTCTGGTGTCGTTAACATTGTGCGTAAAGAAAAAACCAAGCACTCAGTCTTGGTTTTCTCGTATCCTTAACTATCGATACAAAAATTAATCAGCAATCTCGTTACGGATGATTTGCGCCCCTAAACTCAGTGCATTCAGCTTTGCAGTTGAAACTTCACGAGGTAAAGGTGCCATGCCACAGTTAGTACAAGGATAGAGTTTATCGGCATCGACATACTTAAGTGCTTCTCGTAATGTATTTGCTACTTCTTCTGGCGTTTCAATCTCGTTGGTTGCCACATCAATTGCACCAACCATCACTTTCTTGCCACGGATCAGTTCAAGTAGTTCGATAGGCACGCGCGAGTTGTGACACTCAAGCGAGATAATATCGATATTGGACTTTTGTAGCTTCGGGAAAACCTCTTCGTACTGTCGCCACTCAGTGCCTAAAGTTTTCTTCCAATCCGTGTTGGCTTTGATGCCGTAGCCATAGCAGATATGCACTGCCGTTTCGCATTTTAGTCCTTCGATAGCGCGCTCTAAGCAAGCAATACCCCAGTCATTCACGTCATCAAAAAAGACATTAAATGCCGGCTCATCAAATTGGATAATGTCGACACCTGCCGCCTCAAGCTCTTTTGCTTCTTGATTAAGGATCTTGGCAAACTCCCATGCTAATTTTTCACGGCTTCCATAGTGAGCGTCGTAAAGCGTATCGATCATCGTCATTGGTCCCGGCAGCGCCCATTTGATCGGTTGTTTGGTTTGCTGACGCAAGAACTTCGCATCTTCCACAAACACGGGTTTGGTTCGACTTACTGGACCTACAACCGTCGGCACGCTCGCATCATAGCGGTTACGGATGGTCACAGTTTTTCGGTTCTCAAAGTCTACGCCACTAAGGTGTTCAATAAATGTCGTCACAAAGTGTTGGCGAGTTTGCTCTCCGTCACTAACAATATCGACGCCTGCTAATTCTTGCTCTTGTAAAGAGACACGCAGCGCATCGCGTTTACCATCAATGAGTTCCTCGCCTTGCAGTTTCCATGGTGACCAAAGCGTTTCAGGCTCTGCAAGCCAAGATGGCTTAGGTAAGCTGCCTGCTGTTGAAGTCGGTAATAGTGTTTTCATCGTCATTCCCTTTCAAATTCTAAATTGATTACGCGTAAGCGGCAGACCATTGCTCAAGGATTGATTGATAAGGTTTAATGAAATGCTCCTCAGCAAATTTCCCTTGTTCAATTGCAAGCTGGCTGCGCTCTTCGCGGTCATAAACGATTTGGGTCAACGAGTGATCGAGGTTCTTCAAGTTTGGCTGGTAACACTGCCCTGCGACCGCGTTCGCATTGTAAATCTCTGGTCGATAAATCTTTTGGAACGTCTCCATGGTACTGATGGTACTGATCAGCTCTAGGTTCGAATAGTCATTCAAAAGGTCACCGAAGAAGTAGAACGCCAACGGCGCGACACAGTTTGGCGGCATAAAGTAGCGCACTTGCAAGCCCATCTTTTTGAAGTACTGCTCGGTTAGTGACGATTCATTTGGCTGGTATTCAAAACCTAGAACCGGATGCTGGTTTTCCGTGCGGCGGTACACTTTATTGTCCGATACACTCAAGCAAATCACTGGCGACTTCTGGAAATGTTGTTGGTACGATTCTGATTTCACAAAGGCTTTAAACAGCTTGCCATGCAGTTCACCAAAACCTGCTGGGATACTGAATTTCGGCTGGTCTTTATTGTGGTCCAACAGTAAAACACTAAAGTCATAGTCACGCACATAAGAAGAGAAGTTGTTGCCCACAATCCCCTCGATACGTTCGTTGGTTTTGCGGTCAACAATGTTGGTTTTAAGCACTTCGATGGAAGGGAATGCTTCACCACTGCCTTGGATATCCATATCAACCGAGATGATTTCTAATTCCACACAATAGCGATCGCCAGTCGGGTTATCCCAATGTGCCAATGCATTAAAGCGGTTGTCGATCATTCGTAGTGCATTACGTAGGTTGTCTTGACGACTGCTTCCACGAGCCAAGTTTGCAAAGTTAGTGGTGATACGAGTGCTGTCTGACGGTTGGTAGTTCTCATCAAAACGAATGCTTTTGATAGCAAAGGTGAAATCGTTATTCATGGTGACTTGGTATCCTATTTCCTTAGATAAACGCTGACTGATTACTCGCTCTGTTCTTGGGGGTGGTTTTGTTTTTTGATTATCCCAATCGTCAGTTTGTGCAGCGTTCTACCTTGAAGGATTCGGACTAAAAACAGCTGTACAGTGCCTGACACCAGAGCAGTCTGTTTTTTATACTTGCTTCATTGCGTGAAGAACATTGGTATTACTTCACGTTGAACATGAAAGAAATTCATGGCTTAGACAAAACCAGCTAACAAAGCGAATGAAAGTAATTATAAAAACTTACGTCCATACTTAATATCTTGCGATTCCCTCATCTTTATAATTCTTCTCATTCAAATAAGAACCATCAGAAAAATACAGAGAAGGAACACAATGGATATTTATCAAGAAAGTATCAGCTTTTTAGGTAACGGCGCGGATTTTGATGAAAACGGATTATTTCAGTGCGAGTTATCATCGGATACGAATAACCATGATGACGCACTTTTCTTAACCGTATTTAAGAACGAAGCCACCATTAACTTACACATGTCTCTCACCAGCCCTGTGGAGTTACCAACCCCTCTTCCAGAAAAGATTGCCATCGCGATTGGCGAACACGCACTTGAACCTTTCCGTGGTGGTTTTGGTATCGGTCTAATGCCTGATAGCCGAAGATTAACTATCTACAAGGTTATTTCTCTCTCAAACAAACCTCAAGATTATGTGCAGAACACTTTTCAGCAACTGTTAGAAAGAATGGAGCAATGGCACCATTTTATTGAGCAAGCGGATAACGCAGAGACAATCCCAGAAACACTTCCTGCTGGGATCTTTATTTAATCTCTACTGCGAATTCCCCTATTTAAAATACGAGTTTAATGTATGTCTACAATTCAAATTAATAGCCAGCATCGAGGTAACTTAGACCTCGCAGATATTCAAAATATCAAAACTAACGCCAAAGAAGGCGATACCGTTAAATTTGGTTCTGTATTTGGTAAAGAGTACAGCGTAACTAAAAATAGCGATGGTGACGTTACTCTAAAACAAAAAGAGAATCGCAGTTTTTTTAATCGTTTCTTTAGTAAAGCCGATTCTTCAAAAAACGGTGATTTAAAGCTGAATCAGATGAATCAGCAACTGCATAAAAAAGAAGGCAGCGGCAACGTTAAGGTCTTAACTTTGACCTATAACCAAGCAAACCAAAAGATGCCGGAAGACACAAAGAACTACTTCCAAAACCTGATTCAAAAAGGCGACTATGATGTAGTCTTGTTTGCGGAACAAGAGTCTAAATTGCTTGCTAACGATCTTGAGCTTGATGGTATGAACCTTCTGAGTCAAAACAAAATGAAAGTTATGACGAAAGGTCTTGGTGAAGGTGTTAGCTATACTTCAATGTCTGTTTTTGCAAAAGACGGCGTTGATATTAATGTCAAAAAAGAGTCTGAATACCGTCACGGTATCGGTGGTCGAAACATGGAATTCTTCATGGGTATCACTGGTAACAAGGGTGGCGTAAAAACGGCTTTGGAGATCAATGGTCAAGCCTTAAACGTCATTTCTGCACACTTGGACTCTAACAAAGAAGTCAAACGTGAATTCGAAGGTAACAAGTTGATGGAGGGGATCAAACCGAACGAAGAGGTTCTGATCACTGGTGACCTAAATGAGCGTGAAAAGCGTATCGCTGAAGGTTCTGACGTAATGTACGATCCTGTCGCACACGATGATACGCACCTAGCCAAGCACGGTTTTAAGTTCAAACCACTTAATAGCCACACCTACATGCAACTTGATAAGCACACTGGCAACATTAAACAGAAAGAAGGTCGCGACCGTCCTGACTTCGGTGAGCTCGATAATACTGGCTTAACCAACAAAACAGGCAACTTACAAAACCATGAAACCAGTGTTATCACAGAAGGTTTTGAGAATGTCAGTGACCATAAGCCAGTACAGTCTACTTTTGAAGTAAGAGGCTTTTCTCAAAAGCTGATTGAAAACGCACAAACACATACAGCAGCAGACTTCAAAAATGAAGCAGCGTACCTAAAGCCTGGTACTGATCCGGCAAAAGCGACGTTTGATGATGTGACCTCAGCGAACCAAGCTCGTCTTGGTTTAGAAAACTTGAGTAGTGATGAACAAGCGTTTGTAAAAGAGAACTTCGCTAGCTTTATCATCGGCAAAGATGCCATCTTTAGCCAGCTAACAAGTGGCTTTATGGAAGAGATGGGTCAGCTTCACACAGCTAACCTGACCACAGGTCAACTACAGACTCAACAAATTGCATTGAGCGAGAAATACGAACAGCTAAGTGACAAAGTAAACGCTCAGTTTAACCAGCAGTTCGTTGCTAACCTTTAAGACAGACGTAACCAGAATACCTATTTGTGAATCTATCTAGATGAATAGGAATGATGAATACAAAAGGTGATCGTAAGGTCACCTTTTTGCGTTTTAGGACAGAGCCAATCCCGCCTCCCACTTCCCCGCAAGACCGATTAACTGCGGCTTTCTACGGTTGAACCGGATCGAGCAATAGTGATTCACGAATCTGCTTTTCTTTGAAACTCGATAAGATAAACATCATCAGATAACCAAGACACAAAGCGACAATGATGGCGACGACATTGTGGGTAAATGCGGATATCACGTAGAACATAACAACTAAGGTCACGATACCTGACAAGCGAATAAACAAGCTGGTTTTGAAATAACCATTCGCTTTGATATACGCAAGTTGATAAGCGTTGAGCATCATGAAAATAAAGAAGATAGAAAAATGAAACAGCACTGGTACTGCACCCATATATTCCGGCGGGAAAAGCCCTGCGACAATGTTTGAACCAAACAGCAGCATCGTCGTGAAGAAAACAGCGCTGACAATAAACGACAGTTTAAACACCCAACGTCGTATCAACTGAATCTCTTGGTATTCCCCGTTACGGATTTTGACCGACAGCTCTGGCAATACGAACCGGTAGATAGGGAAAACAAACAACATGGTCATATACGTAAATACTGGGCGAACTACCACCTGAAAGTCCCCCAGCTCATCGACACTAAAGTAACGAATCGTCAGTAACACCGCGATGTAGATCATCAGAATGCTGGCACCCGCCTCAAGCGTAGCTGTAAAACTCTTCTTCACATAACCAAACATGTCCGGATCTAAACGTACCGGTTTAATTGGGAGAGTAGAAATCACTTTGCGGCGGCTGATGTACATGTACAAAGCGGTAATGAGTGAAGAAATGGTCAACCCATAAAACAATGCCGTTAGTGCGCTGTATCCAGCAACATAATAGGCGAACAAAAACAGAAGAACATTGAGTGAAGGGTCAAGCCAAGTCGTACGGTTAGTAATATCGTACAGGCGGTACATCGCGACGAGGTTCGTAAAGTACAGTTTAAGTCCAAGACCAAAGATTATCCCGACTAACTGAAGATACTCCACTCCGATACTAAGGCTGTGTTTGATATAGGGAATCACACCTCCCCAAGTAATCAAAACAACCAAAATCAGAGTGAATCGAAAGATATTGATAATATCCGTGTCATTCTGAGTTTGAGAATAAGTAACGACCATAGAAGATCGAAACCCAGTCATTAGAATCATAGAAAGCGAGATGATATCAACCACACTGTGAAATAGGGCTAGGTCGGTTTTCGGCACCCAAGCAGCAAGCCAGATTTTGAATGTAAATCCAATGCCTATACTGACTAAGGTCGCCCATATTCCAGAAAGAAACGCATTCTTTACTTTGGTCACTGATTCTGACTGCATTCCAGATACTGATGTCCATTTAACTGAGACCTTTCATGCTATTGAAAGTAATTCTCATTTACAAGCAAGTTTTATATGACCAAACAAAGGTTGCAGAAATACGACCTACTTAACTTCTCAACCGTAGAAAGCCCTTCAAACAAAGGGCTGAACAGAAAACATTCGATCCATATACCTAAACCAATCTCACTGAATCCTGCGCCTTGAGGTCACTTGGGTATATATCAATCACACATTACTGCGGATTCTTTCTTTGGCAAAGGTATAAGCGCATGCCAACTTGATTGATGTCCAGCCGTGAGATTGACCCCCACTGAATTTGACCCGTAATCTCACTTGATCCCCACCATGAGACCAAGACAAGGTGTTTTGAATTAAAGAAGGAGTATCTCGATGCACCTGAACTTTGGTAATCGAAAAGTCATGTTCTAGCACTGCATACTTGTTGTCCGCATAATAGACCACAACCACCAGCGCACTACCCAACAACGCTTTAGTGCCTTTAATGAGCTTTTGTGGCTCATTTTCTACCGCGTTAGCGAGTTGTTTACCAATATTGCCCGAGAGGCATTCCAACGTCCTACTTCGTCCTGCATCATCATTAATGAACGTTTCTTTAAGCACCTCAAGCGTGCCGTTGAGCTCTTCTTGTCTGAGGTCGAAATAAGTGTTCCCCAAAATTTGCCCAATACCCGGGTTTTTACAGTTAATGGTATTGGTCGCCTTAGCAATTGCCTTCAGAGAGATAGGTTCCGTTACGTACTTATCTCCTACTCGTAGCACTAACTCAATATCGGCAGTGTTTAGGCGGTTGTCCAAATACGCATCAGGCACTAGCTCGATAGAATCGATCTTAAAGTCACCATGCTTTTCTTTCAAAAACGCGCTTAAACCATCCACTGCACCAACAGAAGTCGCTCGTATCCCTTCGAACTCTGTAGCAGTAATATCCGGTGAATATTTCGCGAACATCTCAATAAACGCATGGTTATCAAGCTGGATGACATTTGGGTTTACCTTGAGAAGCTGAGCATAAAAAATAGCTTCGGAGCACTTGCCGATTGCGTTGGAATTCGCTTTCCCACCTTCAGGTTTATGTGTAACAGACAAAGCATCGTTAAACTGCTGCAAAGATCGCGCATTATCCTGAGCGATCTTATTCTCAGCTTTAGGTGTTGCGTAGCTGGTCGCTAGCTTGATCGCAGAGTCAGGACCACTTTCAAACTTAAATCGGATCAACAGCGTAATATTGTCGGCAGTAATGCCAACGGAATTCGAGCCAACCTTGGATATGCTGACGTTTTTTATCTCGTGAACATCAATTTTAAATTCTTCAACATCCTTTAGCCTTTCGCCATCATACTGAGTGATAACATTGAAGGAGTCAGTCATAAATAAGGAGTTAAATGCCTTTTCGATGGTTTCAGACGCTTGGTTATATTCATCCAGAAACAAGCCAAAGCATTTCTCTCTCAGCTCATAAAGAAGCTTACTGCGAAACTCTTCAAGTTCTTGCGTGAACTTAGGACAAGACTCTTTTAGTAAACGCTTCAATTCACGTTCTGTCGCCTCATTAGATACATCACCCACTATGCGATTGGCACTATCGAGTAAAAACTGACGGTAAACCTTAGCAAAGTAATCATTGAATTCACTCTGAAGGGAAGCTGATCCAAAGTATTTTGCAATAAAGCTTTTTGCTCCTAAATTCTTTGGCTGTATCACTCTTTTAGGCCTTATTTTGAACAGGTTGACACAAACAACGTCTCCATTAGCTAGATGCAAGGTTAGATCAGGAGCGACATTTGAGTTGTCAGCCTCAAATTTGTTCGTGACTTGAGAGATGTTACTTTGCTGCTCAATGATAAATCGCGCAGTCCCCGAAGCAATCCCATCTGCTTTCGGAAGCGTTTTCGCCTGTAAATAGTGCTGGATTTCAGAAGTAACCGCTTGAACGTGGAGATCTCCACTTTTTCTTGGCGTTGGGTTTGGCATAAGTTTATCCGCTATGAATGTCATATCACGCTAGCATGAAACGTAGATTCGACAATGGCACATTAGCGCAATCTCAGCAACTAGAAGAGTTTAACTAACAGATTGATAAGCTTATTTAAAAACCTAGCTCACGCTTTTTTTCGCTCAATATTCAATAAAAAAGCGCATCTCAGACAAACATCCAAGTGCGCTTTCATCAACAACAGTCAAGTATCAACGCTTAAGTGAACGATAGACACCGAAGGACAATCTCTAATCCGGTTTGCGGTCTGAAATCACCTTACCATCTTTAATCGTAATGATGCGTTTAGTACGCTCTGCCAAAGCGTTGTCGTGTGTGACGATGATGAGGGTTCGACCTTCTGCATGAAGTTGGTTGAACAAGGCTTCAATCTCTGCACCTGATTTGGAATCCAAAGCACCAGTTGGTTCATCGGCAAGGATAATTTGCGGGTCATTAACCAAAGCTCGTGCAATCGCAACCCTTTGTTTTTGACCACCTGAAAGCTGGTTCGGCTTGTGATCGAGTCGATCCCCTAGCCCCACTTGTTCTAACAATTTTGCGGCACGTTGGCGACGCTCTTTAGCTTTGATACCCGAATACACAAGCGGTAATGCGACATTATCTAGAGCCGTTGCGTATTCAAGCAAATTAAAGCTCTGAAACACAAAACCAATCTTTTGATTGCGAATCCCTGCTAGAGCATTAGCAGTTAAGCTTGCAACATTTTGACCACCCAAAACGTATTCACCATCCGTCGGTTTGTCCAGGCAACCAAGCATATTCATCAGCGTCGATTTGCCAGAGCCAGATGGTCCAAGAATAGAAAGAAACTCTCCTTGGTTGATGGCTAAGTCAACGCCGTCTAGTGCACGTACTTCGACCTCACCACTCGCGTAGTACTTACAAATATTAGTCAGCTCGACAAGCGGCTTGTTCACCATTCTTTCTCCAGAATTATTATTATTCACTTTGTAGTGCCTCCAGCGGACTCACTTTGGCTGCCCGATTGGCAGGTAACCAAGCTGACGCGACGCCGATAAACACCAAGGTAGAGATCACTATCGCAACCACAGTCCACGAAAGTTCTGGAACCGGTTTACCGAGATCCTCATAGAAGACATTCCCTTCTAGATTGATGGCACTGATTGCGGAAATGAGACTGTAGGTAACACCGAGCCCCAACGCACCTCCCATCATCATGGTCATTAACGATTGAACTAAGTAATGCAGACGGATCGCCGTTGGCGTTGCCCCTACCGCCATACGAACTCCAATATCTCGGGTAGAGCGTTTTACAGTCGCGTACATCACGTTCGCGATCCCAACACCAGCCACAGCTAGCGTGACAAAACCAATAATGCCAAGAAAGCTTTGCAAACCAATCAGGAACTGCTGCATGCTCTTTTGTTGCATGAACATATCTTCCACTTGTACGACTTGTTCATCACTGACACTGGCTCCATGTTTACGCGCAATCACTTGGCGAATGGTTTCAGCCAACCTCTTGCGGTCGGTCTCCGATTTTGGCTCAACATTAATACCACCAATATCACCATTTGCATGAAAACGTTGCCAAGTCGCAAGCGGAACAAAGCTCGAATAATTGATGTCATCGCCTTGCTCAACGCGTCCACTGTTTTTGGCAAGTACCCCGACCACAGTAAACTCTTCGCTACCAATTTTAACCTTTTTACCAACCGGATCGGCTTGCAAGGTAACAGCAGCAAACCAATTAAAATCATCAACTGGGTTGAACAAATCCGCAGCTAATGAATAACCGAGCACAACCACTTTGCGCATCTGTTTTTGATCAAGTGGATTCAACCATCGCCCGCCGGGTAAAGGCTTCAGATTAGTCATTGATGCGTAATCCGTTGGAACCGCGAGCGGCTTTTGCCATGATCCTCGGTTTCCTGCCGTGATGTTTTCATTCCATTTCGCGCTGGGTGCTACACTGGCTACTTCAGGTAATGCCTTGATGACTTTAGCGTCATCTATCTTAAGCGTAAGAAATTTACCTTGATGAAAAGCGCCATGATCAACCGTCGCAATCCCCCCAGTCAGATAGATCAGATTACCATTGCCATTTTGCGCCGTTTTCAGCACGCCCTGTCGAATTCCCTCACCAACAGCCAGCATGGCAGCGATACAAAGCGTTGCCCATGCCACCGCCAAAATCGTTAAGCCTAAACGCAACTTTTCTGCTGACATCTCTTGGAAGATTTGTCTCATTGGTAACAGCATGATTATGCCCTCGCACTCAAAGCAATTACTGGTGTGAGACGAGAGGCTCGTCTTGCAGGAAAGTATGACGCCATCAGTGCCAAAATCAGCGTGACTAAGAGTGACCATACAATAGAGCCGAGTGTTATCACCGGTATACCAACCCATTCAGGAAGGGTGATTGAGCTAAGTAAGGTCACAATACTATAAGCAAACATCAGCCCAACTCCGGTTCCAACAGCAACAAGAATGAGCCCTTCTAAAATAAACTGATTCAGTATCGATTTTTGAGTAGCGCCTATCGCCAAGCGAACCCCAATCTCTCTTGTTCTCTCAGTCACCGACAGAAACATAATATTGGCAACACCAAGTGCACCAACAGCCATGGTCATAGCACCACTTGCGCCCAAGAACACCTGAATGCCACGGAAGATCCCCTTAATCAATGAGGCTCCTTCACTAAAATCTGGCATATCAATCGCATCTCTATCGTTAGGGTCAAAATGAAGCAATTTCGCATAAAAGTCAGCAACGTTTTTCCTAAATGAATAGGCATCCATACCCGCGGCAGGCTTCATCAACAACATCCATGGCTTGGTGTTCCACAGATCTCGATAGGTCGTTTGAGGGATAAAGACGGTACGGTTATCACCAAAAGAAATACCAGAGTCCTCATTTTTGAGTACGCCAATTACCAGAAAAGGAATGCCATTAACTTTCACTGTATTACCGATGGTAAGTGCCCCCATCTTCGCGATTTGCTCACCTAATACTGCGACGCGTGTGTGATTGTGGATATCACTCGGTGAGATATGGCGCGAGCCAGTTTCAAACTTGCTTTGCATTAGTGAAAAATACGTCGAATCTATGCCACTCACATTACTCGATAAACGTTGTCCTTTTTCATTGGTAACGCTGCCATCCCACTTGGCATACACACTGGAAACATCCTCGACAAAACCCGCGCTCTTGATCATCTCAACTTGCTCTTGTGAAATACTGATTTGACGCCTAGCCGGTAAGCCTTGCCAAGCCTTACTTGTGCTTGAGGGAAATGCCACTTGGACGTTGTTCATCAAAAAAGAAAGCTGTTGAGTTTGATGACGATAGAAACCCTCTCCCAACGCAATCAACACCACCACTGAAATGACACCCCAAGCAATAGCAATGATCGCCAACGCACTTTTCATACGATGCGCCATTAAAGTTTGCCAGGTTTGCTGTAATAGATTGGTCATGAGTTAAAAGCTCGAGAAATCAACGCCATCGTGTCATCATCCAGCTTTCCTGCGGTTTGAAGCAAACCAATGCGCTGACGCCAATAGCTGTACAAGTTGGTTTTTAGGCTATTTTTGGCTTCAAACAAACTGTTGTGCGCACTGATCACCTCTGAGACTTCCAACAATCCTGCGTCGTAAAGCTTCTCTTTACTGCGTAAGACTTTCTCGCGAGAAAGCACAAGCTCGTTTGCCATCAGCACTTGGTTCCAGTTGATCTCGACCTGAGTAAACTGCTGGATAACGCGCTTATGAATATCGATTTCAACTTTACGCAAATCTTGTTTCGCACTGAGGATATTAAGTGACGCTTCATCAACTTTAGCGCGCGTTGCACCGTTGAGGTCAATTGGCACGCTCAAGGTGATGCCAGCGTTGAACTCACCGTCTTTGCGTCGATCATCATCGTTGTAACCAATGTCACCTTTCAACGTGGGGTAGTAACCACCTTTCGCTGAATCTTTGGCAAACTCACTGGCTTTGACATTTTGCGCAGCGACTAATAGCTCAGGACTGCTGTCTTTTGCCAGTTTCAACCATTGCTCTTGGGAGTTCACCAACATTGGTGGCTGGATGAGCGAATCAGTACGAATTTGATCGACATTTTGTGGCGTTTGGTTGATTAAAGCTGCCAGTGTCGCTCTTTTCACTTCTAAGTCAGCTTGAGCACTTAAAATACCCGCTTGTTCAGAAACCTGTGTCGCACGAATCTCTTCTACATCAACCGATTTCACTTTACCTGCACGATACCGCTTCTCGATTATTTTCAGTAACTTATTGCCTTCTTCTAGCTTAGATTGCGCCAGTTGCAAATCGCCTTGCGCACTCGCAACATCCAGGTAAGACGATAGGAGCCTTTGCGCCAATTCGTTATGTGATTGAGTCAACTCCAACTGCGCTTTAAGGTAGTTTGCATTTGCTCGGTCTAAGTCTGACCACAAACTGCTGTCCCAAATGGTTTGAGAGAGGGATGCCCCGTAGCGGTTGATATTGTCTGCTGACTCACTCCAGTTTGAAGACGCCGTGGCAGTCAAACCGGGCAAAAGTGAACTGCGACTCGCATCAACACCGACCTCGCCAAGTTGCACGCCAATCTTAGCTTTTTCATAATTTGGGTCGTTTTGTTTTGCCTGTTGCCACGCTTGCTCGATAGAAATCGCATAGCTAGGCAAACTTAACGTGGCAGCTAATATCGCGCAGCCTAATTTGGACAAAGTTAACTTAGCCATGAGCGGCTCCCATCATCATGCTGTTGTCGATGATTTCTTCATTCAGTTCGACACCATCAAGCACTTCCACATTAATTCCATCCGATAGTCCGAGTTTGACTGGTTGTGAGTGGAAACCTTGTTCAGAAGTGTCTGGGATCAAAACGCTTGGTGTATCGCCATTAAACTGAAGCGCACGCTCTGGCAGTGTTAAAACATTTTCTGATTTCTTTAGCGTGATTTTTGCCGTCGACGAAAAACCCGAGCGCAAACGCACTTCTTTCGAAATACTTAGTTCGCCCACTTCAACGCCAAAGCCATTATCGAAACTTTTCGCGGATGCGTTTCCAGCAGGTGAGTTTAAGTTTTCAGACTGAATGGCCACTTTAGTCAGCACTCCAGAGATCTCAACATCTGGATAAGGAGCGACAGTGATCACAACTGGCATGCCCGGGGAAAGCTGAGCAGCATCATGTTCACTCACGCTGCCTTTGAAAATCAGGCTATTCATATCAGCCAGTGACATCATTGCCGTTGCTTCTTGGCTTGATTGTGTAGAAATAATCGGCTCACCGACTTCCACTTTACGGTTAAGAACAGTGCCATCAATCGGCGCATAAATGGTCGATGTCAAACGTGCATTCCCGATAGAGGCTTCGCCGCTACGAATCAACTCAAGGTTCTGACGTTTTTGCAATACATTCGCTTGAGCAGACTTAACCGCTGATCGCGCACTCACATACTCGTCATAGTTTTTAGGAATGATGTCCTGCTTGACCAAGCTCTCTAGGTTAGCAAGCTTTTGTTTGGCTGATTCAAGATCCGCTTCACTGCGCATCAAATCGGTAGACGCATCCGTCAGTGCTTGAGGTGTCGGGTTAGGACGCACCTTAATCAAGGGTTGCCCTTGCTTTACTTTTTCGCCGACGTTGACATAGATTTCACCAACGATACCGTCAATTTGTGACTTAATAGAAACCGAGTGCGCTGGAACAATATTACCAACAGCGACCGCTTGTTTTTCAATGGTTCCTTTTTCCACCGCTAGAGTTGGAAACGCTTCCGGCTGAGCCGAAGATTGCAGATAGTAATACGCACCGCCACCGAGCAGCGCAACGCTCACAGCAGAGACAAGCCAAGTTTTTGCCATCATTGATACCAGTTATTGTTGTGTAGTCTTGTGACCATCTCGTGAACACAAAGTTCTAGGATAATATCGGCTTTAATGTAGGATATTTGTCATATTTGGTATGGCTATGTAACCACTAAAAGACAATAGCCGGAGTGAATCGCTGAACTTGGCGTAAAATGATCATTGGTTAAATGTCAACACGGCGACCAGTTGGTAAATGCTCTAGACGATCACCAAGCACTTCTTTCAGTAAATGATACGCCTTCATCCCCGTACAATGACCCGTGTAAAACTTCTCAACAGGATATTCTGACAAGACTTTACCTAATGTTTTGATGTCGTCTTTAGTACCACCAATACTATTAAATACGGGCAAGCCCACGAGATGAAAGCCACCCACTACCGCTTTGATTTTGCAGTTTGGAAATGACTCAATGCTTTTTACTTCACTTCGAAAGCACCAACACTGCTGTTTTGATCCTGTTAAGACTTGACGGAAGATCAAAAAACACACTATCATTCGCAAAACTGACCAATTGGTCAGTCGGTATTTAGAGCGAGTACTATGGACAAAAGACAACAGATAATTGAAGTTGCAACGCAGTTATTTGCGGAACATGGTTTTGAGAAAACGCCCGTCTCCACCATTTGTGAGAAGGCTGAAATTTCAAAAGGCTTGGTGTTTCACCACTTCAAAAATAAAAACGAACTGTTAAGAGAAGTTTTTGTTCATATCACTCAGATTATCGAAAAAACAGATAAGAGTGATGAACACGTATCAGAGAATGACGATCGCTTAGAAGCAATGATCCACTCGATCTTCGATGGTATGACCGTTCCTGAACACCGCAAGATTTATCAGTTCAATTTTAGTGTGATGGTTCACCCGGCCACCAGAGCGATTGTTGTCGATCTGATAGACGAACGCTACCAAGGTTTACAGGTATCCACTGAAGAAGTTTTTCGCTCACTGGGGCACCCGAACCCTGGTGTCGTGACAAAAATGTTCATCGCGGAGATCGATGGTATTGCCATGAACTATTTACTCAATGAGGACTTCCCTATCGAAGAAATCAGGCAAGAGTTCATCAAAAAGTACTGCTAAACCAACCAAAAAATCATGCACATCTCGTTGCGTGATTTTTTTAGTTAAACTAACTGACTGCACGGTCAGTCAGCTCATTTATTAAATTTAAAAAACGAAGGAGAAACCAATGAATACACCTTATCAAATTCAATACGAAGCGTTCGCGAAAGCCGGTGGGCTATATGATGAGAGACACGCCAAACTCTATGCAGAATTTGCCGACAATCTTATTGCAGATGGCAGCTTTTCAATCGTCTATGAAAGCGTAGCACACGCCTGCTATACCCCTATCGTGATTGACGCAGCACCACACCTAAAATGCTATGTACTTGCACCACTTGCGGTACTACCTGAGTTCCAAGGCAAAGGTTATGCGACAAGATTGATGGAAGAAGCAGAAAAGCAGTTAAACGCTGACGTTATCTTTGTAATGGGCGATCCGATGCATTATGCGAATCGTTACAACACGACTCACAGCGTATTACTACCTGTACCGTCCAATGCGCCTTTAGATTGCTGGTTTGCACGAGAGTTAACACCAGGCGCGTTAACTGGGGTTGGTGAGTCCACTTCATCCATCAAGGGACCTTTTTCTGATCCATTGATGTGGAGTCATCCAGACGAGCAAGTCGTCTAATATCAAAATCAATCTGTTATGCCCAGAGCACATTGCTTTGGGCATGCGGTGTAACCCAATCTATCTTAATAGGAGCATTGCAAGTGCACCGACCAATACACCGAATACAAACATTCCTACACTAATTAATATAAGGTTAGGAGAATTGCTAAAAGATGAAGGTTCGTTACTCCCATAGTTATCAGGTTTAGCATTGACCAAAAGTGCCGTGTATTCGGTATCAAATGCAGCCGCCAGAGAACGCCCCGTCTCCAAAGAAGCACTTCCGTGAAGCTCAACACGTTGTATGGTGCGTAAACTTAACCCACAGATATCGGCGAGTTGTTGTTGGGTCCATGCTTTGTGCTGCCTTAGGTGGCGAATTTTTGAGGTATCTAATTGCATCCATTCACCCTTTCCCACCAAAAAACACAGCGATAGTGACAAAACCAACAAGCAAACCACATGCAAAAGCAACACCAATGCCTTTGAGAATTTGGAGATGAGTTAGCCCAAATTCATACTCATCAATACTTCGATAACCCTTTTTTAGGAAGACCGTTATCATCCACTTACCGTTTAGGCAAATTTGGACTTCTAATTTCTCTCCTTCAATCTCAATCATATGACTGGATTTAAAGTACCAATTGGACTTTTGGGATACGAGTTCACCATCGACGTAAACCCACTCTTTGCCACTTAACATTGAGATTTGGACAGTAATGTCATGTCCTTTCCATTCAAAGTAGCTGGTTAAAATTGTTTTCCCTGTTTGCATCACATATCCCTATTCATTCAATGATGTTCACATCGTGCCGCAAGATCGACACTATAAAAACGACGCACAGACGACAGTCGCCTTTTTGTCATGTGACACTATGGCGACAATGGTATGACAGTTCTTAATTTTCAATAAGTTAAGTGATCAACTTGAGGACAAACCCCTGCCGTCTCCGTGGTTCAATATCCACTATTGCGGGCATAGAGAAAACAACTCTTGTTCTTCAGTTTGATATTCAGCCGCCTCTTTAGCGATAGCGATATTTTGCTTACTCGCCTTAAACTCAGAACCAGTGCCGGGCCAAAAATACCCTTGGTCATCATGACAGAGCACAATAATCGATGCTGCAGCTCCTAAATTTGCCTCATCTCCCTTCGCTGCATACATTTTGAAAGATATGTGAGACGAAAAATTCCCTCGAATCTCTTCGAGTACGTCAGCTTGAATTTCGTAGTATGCATCAACACCTTGCTTTATTTCTTCAAAACTCGTGAGCCGTAAAACGGCGGAATACGGTGTTTGATTGATCGCAACTCTAAGTGGCTCTTTTGCCATAACTTCTACCGCGATAAAAGTAATAAACCATAGCGTCCACTTCATGCTTATCCCCTTTTAAACCGCATACTTAAACAGCCCTGCGGAAACATACTTAACGCAGGAAATACCGTGTATTCCTTCAGCACGTCTTGTTTCTTAAATCCACATTTTTCCAGCACGCGAATACTGGCTTGATGGTCGATATGTGGGGTTGTGTAAATCTCCTCGACTCCGATGCTTTTCAGATGCTCGATACCAAGCTTACACGCCTGAGTCGTATACCCTTTACCTTGATAATTCCTAGAAATCCCAAAGTGAATTTCGCTACGACTTTTTTCAGGGATTAAGACTAAGCAACCAATGGGAACGTGGGTCGCGTTTTCTTCAATTGCGAACACCAAGATATTAGGGTGAACCAACTCATATTGAGCTCGCCATCGACTGATCGCTTGTAACGTTTGGTTTGGGCTTTGATGGGCTTGTCGATTGAGGTACAAACACGTTTGCTCATCGCCAAAGTAGTTTTCAAACAAAGGAACGGCATCTATTTCTTCAAGGTATCTGATTGCCACATCTTGCGCTTCTCGCCTCATTGGCTCTCACCTTGATACACGCCTGGGTTCCATATCTGCATAAAGTTCTCGACGGACTCGATAGGCTTAAAGCCAAACTGTTTATACAGACCATGAGCATCACGCGTCGCAAGCATCATTCTGCGCAAACCTTGAAGATTTGGATGGGACACGATTTCAGAAACCAACCATTTACTAATGCCTTGCCCACGGTATTCCGGGAGTACGAAAACATCGGCAAGATAAGCGAAGGTGGCTTTGTCAGTAATAAGGCGAGCAAACGCGATTTGTTGATTGGACTCAGTAAACACGCCGAAACAAAAGGAGTTTCGCACCGCTTTATCTAGCGTGTCTCTCGGCACTCCTTTCGCCCAATAGCTCTGTGAAATGAAGTGATGGATGCAATCCAGATCCATCTCTTCAAAGGCAGTGCTAATGCGATATCCTTGCATGGTGTTCTCCCAATAAATCAAAGCTTCTCTGCGACGCAAATTAGGTTGTTTGAGTTTTCAGAAAACTTATCTTCTGTCCAAGAGCTGTATTTTTCGGTAATACATAAACCCGCCTGAGCAAGAAACACTTCAATTTCAGATAACTTTCGATACTTCAAATCAATGCTTGAGTGAGTTGTTGAACCATCTTGGTAGTGACGTTCTTTCTTCAAATAAAGGATTGCACTTTTAGCGTCATAACGTTCGCTCATTCCCATGTACTTTACTTCGCCTTTGTCGGGCAATTCATAGGTTTGCCACAACGACATTTCAGCATCAATTTCCAAGTTATCGGGCGTTGGTAAACGGGTATCAAAGATGAAACGCCCACTTCTATTGAGGTGATTGGAAATCGAATTAAGGACACCAACTAGCATCTTATCGGAGAGGAAAGCTTGGAAAGCATTGCCCGTCATGATCGCCATATCAAAGCATTTATCGAGAGAGAATTGAGTGGCATCCTGATGCAAAAAAGAAACGTTATCCAATCCCTGCGCTTTGTGTTTAGCATGTATTAACATCCCCTCGGCAATATCAATACCAACAGCGTTATCGAGTGGCTTTGCGACTGGTATGGTGACAATACCCGTACCACAGCACACATCCAGCAAGCTTCGAGCACACATCGCGGTAATGTGCTTTTGTATCAGAGCGATATCATCTTCGTAATGTTTATCATACTGAGTATCGTATTCCATGCCTGATGCAAACTCACTGAGATCTTGTGTCTTCAAAAACAGTCCTTGTTTATTTAAGTGATTAACTTGGCTTTCGTAGCTCTAAGAGCAGGTAACGGCATATATAACCTGCACCTGATGTATAACCGACAAGATTTTCAAGCGATACGACTTTAAGCCCTGTGTTTTGGCTGAACTCGCGAACTTCGTTCTCGGTGTAAGCGGTGTGTACGACTGTGCCACTGTAGGTGTTTCTCGGCAGATCTTTTCCATCTGGGTCGTGACATTGGAAACTGATAAAGCAACGCCCATCAGCATTTAGCAGCTCAGCAATACATTGAAGTAGCGACTGGGGATCGACGAGAAATTCCGTGAATCCGAGAGCGGTAATGATGTCGAAGGTTTGATTGAAAAGTGGGGAAAAAGGTTGGTCAAGATCATGAACATTGACGCTTTGATATAAGTTGGTTTCGCGCGCTTTGTTCACCATATTGGAGGAGATATCCAAGCCATGTAGAACGGCATCAGGGTAATGAGATTTTATGACTTTCCCGATGCTGCCTGTGGCGCAAGCCAAATCAAGGGCTGAGCCTTGCTTTAGATTGAGTGTTTTTAGCTTCCCGTCGACCCAACGTGGACCAACATATTGGCTGTCTTCAATTAACTTTTGGTAGCGCTCAGATACTTCATCATACATTTTGGCAACGTCCATGATTCCTCCTTGAATTCTTGAACGCTTGCCAATGTAGCACGCCCTACTCACCTATACACTTATGTCCTTGTAAAAGCGTGAAAAAAGTCGACGTGCTACGCATTGATTTAAGCCATCCAGATCCTCGCTAAAATACCTACTGGTGTGGTAACACCCGTTGTAATTGAACTTACCTTCCCATCTTTTACAACATAGATAGTCGGAGTTACGCTAATGCTCCATTCTTGCATGATGGTGCTTTTGGGATCATTGACATTATCGAACTGGTAGCCTTTTGCCTGCATGAATTTTTGTACACGTTCTTCTGGACCAGAGGCACCAGAAACAGCAACGACTTCATAATAGTTGCTCAACCAACTCACGCTAGGGCTAACAAACTTACACGCAGGACACCACGTTGCCCAAAAATACACGACAACAGGCTCGTCATGGCTTTTGGCAATCACATCGACGAACTCACCGTCCGCCATGATTGCACTAAGAGGCGGCGCATGCTCTTTGGGAATGTCTTTGGTGCGGTACCAATCCATCGCGACCGATATAACAGTCACCATGAGGATGATTTGTAGCGCTTGACCAAGCCAATATTTCAGCGACTTGCGCTTTTTTACGGTGTTCACTTAATCACACCTCCGCTTGCTTGCTCAATGGCTTTCACCACAACATCGTCAGTCAAAATCACTGGTAAAGGAATACCTTCTGGTGCAGCAGGACCATAAACTATGTTGAATGGCACACCAAAACGACCATGTGCTCTTAAGAAATCGGTAACTGAACTATTGGGATGCGTCCAGTCGCCTTTTAACGTCGCAACATTAGGGCTTTGCAGCAATGAGTAAACTGGATCTTGCCAGATCACACCGATCTTGTTGGCTTTACAAGTGACACACCAATCAGCAGTCACATCCACAAATACTACGCGACCATTTTTCACGTGTTCCGCAATCGCTTCATTCGATAACTTTTCCCAAGCCAAGTCTTCAGGCAATGGGGTTGCCCAATGATTCGCTGTCATGCTGCCTAGCATCAGTCCACCAGCGATTAAGATGAGCGATGCCGTACCTGACATTGCCAGCGCTTTGTTACCGTAGACTCGCTTGACACGCGCCATAATAACGATGAATGCAACCAAGCCGATTAAGATGACCCAAAATACTGGTAAGTGATTCGCCATCAATGACAACAACCATGCACTGGTTGCCAGCATCATGATGCCGAATACGATTTTCACGACATTCATCCACTGCCCTGGCTTTGGTAACTTCAACGCGATACCCGGGAAGATAGCGACTAAGATCCAAGGCAGCGCCATGCCTAATGCCAGTGCGGTGAAAATAGCAAACAACGTTGCTACGTCCGCACCCAGTGCAAACGCAACGGCGGTACCTAAGAAAGGCGCAGAACAAGGCGTTGCAAGCAGAGTCGCGAACATTCCTTGCACGTAGTGTCCAAATAGCGAGTTATCGCCCTTCGACGCTAGCCAAGTATTCGTACCTGAAGACAGGCGAATTTCAAACAAACCAAGCATGTTGGCGCCAAATAATCCGGTCACCAGCAGCATTAAGCCTAAGAACCAAGGGCTTTGGAATTGCACACCCCAGCCGATAGCATTACCTGTCAGCTTCAACACTAAGATAAACCCAGCCAAAAGCCAGAACGAAGTCAGAATACCTAACGAAGAAGCGATGAATTGAGTGCGAATTTGGCGACGTTCAACACCTTGTGCGGCCACAATGCTGCTTAACTTCATACCTAGTACTGGTAGTACGCAAGGCATGATATTCAGAATCAAGCCGCCTAGTAGCGCAAACAAGAATATGTTCACCAGTGAAGTGGTTGGCAAAGCTTGCATGATAACACCCGCTTTTGCTTGCGCGGTTTCTTGCGCCAGTAGGTTGTTATCTTTGATTGAGACGTAAAGCGATTGGTTATCCAGTTCTACGTCACCCAACCAAGTATTCACTAAATAGTTTGCGGTAAGCGTATTGCCCTCTTGATGCAGCCCTTCCAACTTGAAGCTGTAATCGCTCGTTGTTTCATCGACACCATCGACTAACACTTCTGGCTTCTGCCATCCTTGTGAGTTGGTCAGTTTGATTTGCAACTTAGATTGGCTCGCATCCCAGTTTGCTTGCGTAACTTCAACAAAAGGAGAAGGCTGAGGCACACTGCTCACTGCTTGCGCGTAAGTAAACATCACTCCTTCATCAACTTGTAAGTCGGAAGGTAGGAAAGACAGTTGAATGTGATAATCCGTCAGGACACAAATGGTCGTGCACGAAGACAGTGTCAGCGTCGCATCAATCGTCACTGGTTTATTCATGTCTTCGACGTGCAACGTCATTGGGAAAACGGTGTCACCTTTATAACCCAGCGTTTCAATACCAAGCAGTTCGTATTTCTGCGGGTACGGCCATTGCCAATCCACTTTGGTTAGGTTTTGTGATTTTTCCCAATCAATAGAAGGCGCGACGCCACCTTCACCCGGTGAACGCCAGTAGGTTTTCCAATCGCCGGTGAGTTTGACATCAAGATAACCAGTAAGTGTGTTGGTATTGGGATCTTGTTGTCCGGTAAGTACAAAGCGCGTCTGTACAGGTGGATGTTGAGGGTTGGTCAGCCACCCGGTGTCTGTCGTCTGTGCTTGGGCAAATAACGAGAATAAGCTCAGCGCTAACGTCATGAAGATCATAACCGCAGCTTGAGTTGTTTTTTTAATGTGGTTCATAGTGATTCCTAGTTAAAAACAAGTGTAGAAAATACTGACGGAAAAATACTCGTCAGAAATCACTTGTTATTCACGGAATACACATAGGGTGAGATGGACCCGATACTTATGGATTATCGGTTCTGTCCATTGCCTTTGGTTAGCAAATGCGCAGCAGCGCCACACGGCTAATACGAAGAGACCAATAAACAGTACAACAACCATGGTTTCCAGTTGCTGTTGAGCAAATTGAATCAGTTTTTCAGATAACTCACATTTCCCCGTATCGTGCCCACTGTCGGCTCTCTCAATCTTTGTGACATTATTAACTCGCCCCCCATCAACCAACACCGAGGTCGTGTTCGAGTCATATTGCATGGCGCAACTGAACATCAAGCCGGAGTTTTTCAACAGGCACACCACAATCACCCAGCCAATCAAAGCTAGGAGCCATTTCCCTTGATGTTGGGATGTAGCAGATTGTGAAGTGGATGCAAGCATATTCATTTTGATTGTCAATCGTTGGCGGGAATCATACGCAAGTTTATATAAACCTCAAGTGGTATGAATTTTCTGCGCCGCTCTCATTGGTAGCTAATTATGATAGTCTTATGACTACCATTTCCGTAAATAATTCAACATGCTCAATAAAGTTAATCTTGCTGATATTCGCTCCTTTGTTTTGATTGCTCAACTGGGCAACTTCACCAAAGCGGCAGAAGCCCTTTCAGTATCGCGTTCCCATGTATCTCGCCAAATCAGTGGGCTCGAAGCGCAAATGGGCGTGACTCTACTCACTCGAACTACGCGAACATTGCGTTTGACTCATGCCGGTGAACGTTTTTACCAAGAATGCGAAAAAGCACTGCATGATATCGACCAAGCATTAATTGCCGCTGTCGACGATACTCAAGAAGTTCGAGGGTTGATCCGAGTGAACTGCGTCGGCGGTTATATCGGCGAAGACATCGTCGCTAAATACGTCAATGAATTCATGTTGGAATACCCAGATGTATTTGTGGATTTGGACTTCTCTTCGCCTCGAATTGATTTGATCGAAGACCAGTTCGACGTTGCGATTCGTATGGGGGAACTGGAAGACGCGGGATTCGTTGCGCGTAAGTTGATGATGATCGACATGGTCACACTCGCGAGTCCACGTTACCTTAAAATACATGGCGAACCAGTCGCCCCCAAAGAGCTGGCGAAACACCGTACTCTCACAGGCTCAGTTACGCGTTGGAGCTACCGTAACGTTGCTACACCAACTGAACACAGTGACGTGATAGTGAAAGGTAATTTACGTTGTAAGAATGGTCGCGCTCTTGTGATGGGCGCACTCTACGGTAACGGCATTATTCGCGTACCCTTAAGTTACTGTGACAAAGAAGTAGAGCAAGGCAAGCTGGTCAAAGTGATGCCAGAATGGGAAATCCCATCGGTACCTCTGTCAGCAATTTTCCATCGTGACCGCTACCAGCCTAAACGTCTGCGAACCTTCATTGATTTCATAAAAGCCAAGTTTGAACAAGACGCGAAAGCTTAAAACGAACATTAGAGTGTCTCGTCGCTCCTCACCCTCTCTGGATAACGCAACAACCAGTCTCTAAGGCTGGTTTTTGCATTAAACAGGTAAGAAACGTGTAAACAATCCCGCAAAAACAAGCGCATAACGTGAAAAAGGGTTATTCTTAGTTATTAAAAGTACAAAATAATTAATGAATGAGCACCCAACCTAATTCACGTCAATTGATCTCCTGCGAAGAGTGCGGCTTGGTCGTTCGTATTCCTGATATCGAACAAGGTCAAAAAGCACAGTGTCCTCGCTGTGAGCATTCGCTAACTAAAATCAACGCGAAACCGTATCAAAGCGTTCTTGCTGTCTCGGTCGCTTGTTTGATCATGCTAGTTTTGAGTGTCTCTTTCCCATTCATGTCGTTCAGCGTTCAAGGTTTATCTCAAGAAATCACTCTAATGCACGCAGCGAAGATGCTAGCGGAATTTCATAATGCGCTCCTTGGTGCTTTATTACTTGCGACCGTTGTCATCCTTCCCGCGATCTACGTCGGTTTGATTCTTTTCCTTCATCTTGAAGCCTTGAAGTCGCTCAAGCATCCATTGAGTAAAAAACAAATTCGCATGGCGAAGACTCTGTGTCGAATTCTGTTTAGAGTCGAACCTTGGTTGATGGTCGATGTCTTTTTAATTGGCGTATTAGTGAGCCTAATTAAGATTGCTTCGCTGGCTGAGATAGGCATGGGCAGTTCATTCTGGGCATTCTGTGTATACACAGTTTTGGTGGTGAAGTGTATTTCTATGGTAGATAAGAGCTGGCTATGGGGGCATTTCATCCCATCTATCGAACTACCAAATGTGAAAGAAGGTGATACGCACCATGACAATAATCACATTGGTTGCCACACGTGCCATCAGCTTAACCCTATCGAAGATACTAAACATCAAAAGTGCCTTCGTTGCCATAGCCCAGTTCATAAATACAATCCTGCGAATAACTTACAGAAAGCATGGGCACTGTTGTTTGCCTCTATTATCTTTTACATTCCAGCCAACCTTTATCCAATGATGTATACCGTTAGCCTTGGTCATTCCGAAGGTTCAACCATCATGGAGGGTGTGGTGCTGCTGTGGCAACTAGGCTCCTACCCAATCGCTGCCGTTATTTTCTTTGCTAGTGTCTTTATTCCTATGGCAAAAATGCTCGCCTTAGCATGGCTTTATTACAACGCGCAGAAAGCTCAATACTTGCCACCAGAGGAAAGTATCTCGCGTTTAAAAGTGTACCGAATGACCGAGTTTATTGGGCGCTGGTCAATGATTGATATTTTTGTGGTCGCGATTTTGGTTGCGTTAGTACAACTGCAAAACCTAATGGCGATCTACCCTGGTCCTGCTGCCCTTTCATTTGCGGCAGTGGTCATTTTCACCATGCTCTCTGCCATGATTTTTGACTCGCGTTTGTTATGGCAATTACCACAAAACGAAGCGCAGAAGCCAATGACGAACAACTTAACTGAGAAAGCTAAATATGAGTGATGAGAACAAAGCAACCGCTCAAATAAAACCGCAAAAGCAGGTCTCTGCAATTTGGATCATCCCGATCCTTGCACTGGCGATGGGAGCGTGGATGTTGTTTCAATACATCAACAGTACTGGTCCCGAGATCACTCTGAAGCTACCAACAGCAGAAGGCATTGAAGTCGGCAAGACTGAAATCAAGGCACTCAATGTAAAAGTGGGAGTGATCACAGATGTTAAGCTCAGCAAAGATTACGACCACATTATTGCCACGGCACAAATGAACAAAGATGCCGATCGTATGCTGCGTGAAGATTCGATGTTTTGGGTCGTCAAACCGCGTATTGGTCGGGAGGGAGTTTCTGGTTTAGAAACGCTACTTTCCGGTGCCTATATCCAGCTGCAACCAGGCAACTCCAAAGTTGAAAAGGAACACTTTAACGTACTTGACGTTCCACCCGTTGCCTCCCCTGATGCAGAGGGTCTACGCATTGTCTTGACCCACCGCGAAGCAGGCAAACTCGGCGTTGGCGATCCGGTGATTTACAAAGGCTTCACCGTTGGGCGTGTAGAAACCACTAGCTTTGACGTGGATACTCGCCGAGCACTGTACCAACTGTTTATCTTCAAACCATACGACAGCCTTGTGCGCACTAAGACTCATTTTTGGTTAAGTTCAGGTGTTGACTTACAACTGAACGCCGAAGGTTTTGAGGTGAAGTTTGGCTCTCTTGAAAGCTTAATCACTGGAGGGGTTGTCTTTGATACCTTACCTGGCTTAGGAGCGGGAGATGAAGTCAAAGAGGATATGACGCACTTCCGTTTATTCGATGACGTAAAGCAAGTGCGTGAAGGCATGTACGACGACTACATCCAGTTTGTCATGATGTTTGAAGAATCAGTACGTGGTCTTAAACGTAAAGCACCCGTGGAATATCGCGGTCTACGTATCGGTACTGTAATGAAAGTGCCAATGCGTATGCCAACGCCAGACGAAGATTTCTCTGCGAAAAAAATTCCTGTCTTAGTTCGTATTGAACTTGGACGCGTGTACAACGACTTGCCTGCCGACAAGCTACCTCTTTTCAAACAGAAACTGAAAGAAGAGTTTGCTAAAGGGCTTCGTGGAACACTAAAAACCGGCAACCTGCTGACTGGCGCATTGTACATTGATACCGATTTTTATCCTGATGAAGACCCATACGTCCCAAGCGAGTTTGAAGGCTTAGACGTATTCCCGACCAAACAAGGTGGGTTCGCTCAAGTACAACGCCAAGTAAATGACTTCCTGACCAAAATTAATAGCTTACCGATGGAAGAGACGCTTCAATCATTAAATAAAACCCTGAAAACATCAGAGCGCACTCTCGCTTCTGCTGAGCGCGTTGCAAGCAGTGTCGACAAATTGCTTAACCAAGACGATACCAAAGCCATTCCACAAGACATTCGCAAGAGCTTAGAACAGTTGCAGAAAACCTTGGATGGTTATGGTCCGAATTCCACTATGTATAGTGAGATGGAGTCCACATTGAAAGAGTTGGAGCAGGTAATGACGGAGTTCAAGCCCGTTCTTAAGCAACTAAATGAAAAACCAAACTCATTGGTCTTTGGTGAAGACGAAGTGAATGATCCAATTCCTGTTAGAGGGCAAAAATAATGAAACGCGGACTTTTATTGATTTCTGCCCTATTGGCAGGTTGTAGCAGTGCACCAGAAAACACCGGGGCATTGTATGTATTGCCTGAAGCAAGCTCAGCGAAAATCAGCGACACCATGATTGCACAACGTCCACAGCTTGTTGTTCGTCCAGCTCAACTAGCAAGCTATCTTGCTGACAGTGGCATTGTGTACCGAACATCTGAGACTAAAATCATTCAAGCAAAACACAACCAGTGGGCGCACAGTATCTCTGAGCAAATTACTCAACGCATGATTGATGATCTACGTGCTAAGCAAAGCCAATACTGGCCGGTAGAAGTGAACAACTTACTCGACCAAAGTGACCAAAGTAAACTTCAGTTATCGCTGAGTAAGTTTAATGGTAGCTATGAAGGAAACGCAGAAATTGAAGGCGAATGGCTTATCATTGATGCGAATGGCAAAGTGAAAAACAGTGCACCTGTAACAATCAAACTGCCTTTGCAAGACGAAGGTTATGATGCGCTTGTTGACGCGCTTTCCGCTGGGTTGAATAACCTTACTGATCAAATCGCTGCTCAACTATAAAACTCTCTCGCCCACTCCAATTGAGGAGTGGGCGTTTTCTTCCTCAAATCTCTAATCGCCCTCTTCTCTCAACATCATCCAGAGAAAACACTATTAAGCCATATCTAGCGATACTGTGAGTGAAATAAAGCATTTCCGTTAGTCGTCGTTTTTGAATTACCCCACTCCATGCCCTACGCTAATCTTTATGCAACTAATTTAATTAAAATATGGACGTTGATATGGTTAAGAAAATCCTGCCGGTTCTTTCTCTGCTCTCTTCTTATCTGATAACACCTTTTGCAATGGCAGACGATACATACTCGTCACCAAGCCATTGGCAGCATAGTGTTGAAATCTACATGCAGGCTCTGAATATTAATGGCGATTCCACAATGGGGAATTTCTCAACTGACCTTGACGTAGATCCTAAGTTCATCATGGATCATCTTGATATTGGTGCGATGGCAAGGCTTGAAGGAGTGTACAAAAATAAATGGGGTTATTACCTCGATTACAGCTTTATGGATCTAAATGGCAGTGCGAATAATCTATCTGGCATTTTACCTAATGTTACTTATCGTGCAGATCTGGACGTCAGACAAGGCGTACTTGAAGCAAAAGTGTTCCAACGAGAAATCCATTCATTTGGCATGATTGATTACATGTTTGGCTTACGTTGGTGGGATAACGACATCAAGGGTAAAGTCTACCGTAACGATAACCGCATTCTCGTAGACAGATTAAACATCAAAGAGGACTGGGTTGATTTCTTAGTGGGCGTGCGTTGGTTAAACAATCTCACTAAAGACTGGCGTTTTCATGCAAGCTTAGACGCTGGTCTTGGAGCAGATACGAACTTTACTTATGCGACACAAATAGGCTTGCGTTATCACATGAACGATTGGTCGGACATTAACCTAGCTTACAAATCGACTTGGGTGGACTATGTCAATAAGGGAACCTTCGAATACGATACTGCCTCTCATGGTTTTCTTATTGGTCTTGGACTATATTTTTAGTCCCCTCAACAT
The DNA here is from genome assembly GCF_024181835.1 of Vibrio sp. Y29_XK_CS5. Taxonomy (NCBI): domain Bacteria; kingdom Pseudomonadati; phylum Pseudomonadota; class Gammaproteobacteria; order Vibrionales; family Vibrionaceae; genus Vibrio; species Vibrio sp. Y29_XK_CS5. Next base: position 264,241 of record NZ_JAMZAM010000005.1, on the reverse strand, counting down.
AAGGTGCTGCAGCACGCTAACGCAGGATCTTCTAAGCTAGTAATAACCTTCTCACTTAGGCAAAGCTTGATGATGAATAAATCGGAAGTTATCTGGCCAGATTATTACCACCCTAAACACTCTCATATACACGTACGCAGCCAAATCGAGATCCCTGAACCACCAGAAGTTGTTTGGCAACATCTGGTTCGTGCTCCTGAGTGGCCGGCGTGGCGTCACTCTAAAACCATGGTTCAGATCTTAAGTGGCGATAGCACGTTATGCAAAAACACCATGTTTCGTTGGAAAACATCTTGGGTTGATTTTCACTGCACAGTAGTCGAATACACCTTGAATCAACGCTTGGCATGGAAAGGCAAAAAAGGAGGTGTTGATATGTACCACGCTTGGGTTTTAGAGCCGACAAAAACAGGTTGCTGTATTACAACGGAAAGTACCCAACGCGGTGGAATGACCTGGCTTACAAAGTACTTTGCACCAAAACAGCTAAGAAAGTACCACCTAAAATGGTTAGAAGAGTTGTGCCGCCAATCTCACGGCAATTGCGAGAAATAATGAAAATATACACTCTACTTGCTACTTAATATGCTCAATAAATGCGCTCAGCCTGATCTCAATCATGTTTGAAGCACGTCGCTTAAGATACCCTTAGCGAAAACTATAAATCCCCAATCCTATGACCTAATGATCAATAGATAAGGCGCTTGAGCAGCAATGTCGATTAACATTTCAGATCTAACCACCGCATTAAGCAAGGTGGAGCACATACATAAAGTCCAATTGGAAAATGTGCATCAATTCTTTAAGTCTAACGAAACTTTCTCGGTACAAGCCTTTAGCCAAATTGTGGCAACGGACTCTATTGATGAACGTTTTAAAGCTATCGACAAAGAATTTGCTTTGTTGGGCGATGCTAAAACTTACCTACTAGAGGCTTCTTACTTAGTTGCTTAGAAACCAAGCCAGCTAAAGTAAAAAATTGCGCTTGCAAACCTTAAATGAGATTTATTTTTAATCGCATTACTGTTAAATTATCGGCAGTTATCGTATGAGGTTTTGCAATGAACGCGAAGAAAGCGCTAAAAAAATTGAAGAAGAAAACCGTAAAAAAAATGGCTTCTTCTTCACATAAACAGCTTAGTGCTTTAAAGAACAACGCATTAGGCAGCCCTGCCACATCAAAATCTCACACTTTCTCTTCACAAAGTGAACTCGTTAATGAGCTGAAAAGCGTCGCAAACCAAGCTGTAATGAGTGCAGCGTATGAGCTCGCCGCGCCTCTCAATCCACTATTATCTTGGTTTAACGATGCTGGCGGTGTCGTTGATTTCACCACTGCGCCTAAAAAAAAACCAGTACCGTTATCAAAACAGTCAGCGAACGATTCAACACCTGCATTTTCAGTTAAATCAGTCGGTCATTTACCCTTGAAATCACCACCTTGCAAGCGTTGCCCAGCTCTCTCGAATGGCATTTGTAAGTGCGCAGCGAAGAAGTTTAAGCTTAGTGCTTAACGTCACAAGTAAAGCGATAGCCAAACGTACTTGATCAAAAAAGCCCGACTTGATGCCGGGCTTTTTAATGTTCTTTTTCTCAACCGCTTATGCCAAATTCATGATAACTCGGCTGACTGATGGACCAACGATACGAGTCAATGCGACCCCTGTTAATCCTTTCACTAGACTCTTTGTTCCGCTCACCATTGCTTTCTCAACAAAAGAAGGCTTTTCGCTGCTTTGCGTCCAATGATGACTTTCTAGAATTTCCATCAAACTGTCACAATCTAGCTCACGACTATCGAAGCTGATCGCTACAGATCCTGCATATTTCTTATGCTTTACTTCACGTACAGCATCAATCCCTTCCAACTGACAAATCAATTCTTCGACCTCTTTAGGGTGATCTTTAATATAGTCAGAACGAACCCTAAGCCTATGATTTGTCTTGTGAATGTAAGTATTCATGCTAGCGCTAATCCAAATGATAAACATTACTGTTTTCAACAGTAGCATTGAAATTGATTAAGCGCAAAGCATTTGTAATTAGTTCGTCACATGATCCTTTTTCTCAATGAATCTGACCTCGCTTACCGTATAATTTTTTTATGAAACAGTACGTCGACCAGGCCTTAAAACTAAGAAAGTGGGTATCGATTGGCCACCATATCCCGGGAAGAGTAAGACTCAAATACAAGCTCGGCATCGTAGCGCATCTTGCCAGTTTTCGAAGTGACGACATCGAGAAAGCCATTTCTTCAATTCCGGCATTCAAAAACTATAAGTTAAATAATGCGACGGGCAGTATCGTCATTGAATACGACCCAACAACAGTCAACCCCAAAGCAATTGACGCGTTGTTTTCGGAATCAAAAGAAGTTGCTGAACGAGCATGCTACGCGATAGCTGAGCAACTAGACTTAGATGGAGAACGTTCATGAGTGACTCATTGAACAACGCAAATCCATACGAAGCCTACTTCAAGGCCATGATGGAAATGCAAAAGGAAATGGCGAATGCTTACATGGCAAGCATGCAAAACGGTGAAATGCCACCAATGATGATGCCTCATCAAATGGGTATGATGCCGCATTTCCCACATCCTGCATTTTATCATCCTCACCAAATGCCGCCGAGCATGGGCGCACAATTCCATCCGGGAATGATGCCACCGCCCCCACACTGGCCGCATGCGGGGATGATGCAACACCCACAGCAACCTCAACAACCACCTCAAACCTCTGAAACACCAGAAAGCGATCCATTATTCGAGCAAGCTCAGGCGATGCTAGAAGGCGCTCTCGGTGAAGAAGCAGGCATGTTTAAAGAGATATTAGGAACTTTCGGTATGAACGATAAAGAGTTTTGGAAAGGCGCTATGGTAGGCGCTGCAGCAGCACTTCTATTAAGCAATGAAAATGTGCGCGGCAAACTAATGGGCTTGGTATCAGGTGCTGGCGACATGCTGAAATCTGGTGGTTCAAGCGTAAAAGAAGGCGCCGTAAACACTGCAAGTGCAGTGAAAGAGAACGTGTCGACAGGAAGTGAAATCTTTAAAGAGACTTATGCTGCGGGTAAACAAGGCTTCCAAGAATCGGTAGAGCGTCACAAAGCAGAACCTGCAATCAAAGAAGTTGCCGAAAAAGCACCTAGTGAAGAAAACGAAGGTGAAAACGGTCAACCAGTTATCAAAGAACATGAGTAATTCAGCCAATAAACTCAGTTCTGCCAATCGTGCCATGTTAGTCGGTGCTATCGCAGGTGGCAGCGCGACGATTGCCAGCCAGTGGAAAGAGCATAAAGCGGGCAATATCGACACTAATGAAATGGCTACCAGCGCCGCAAAATCTGCACTTAAGACTGCGGCAATCGCTGGTGCGACAACGTATGTGGCAGAAAAAATGGCCGGTCGCCCTGCACTCTCTATGCTGACAATTCTCAGCGTAGGTGCAGCGGGTCTTTACTTAATGGATCAAGTTTCGGAATCTAAAGATGAACAATAACAACCCATACTACGGTTACCCTTACTACGGCTACCCACAGCAACAAAACCAAGCAGTGGATCCACAACAGCAGGCTGCAGAGCAACCATATAAAAAGCAAAACACAAAAACGCATTTTATGATGGGTATGGCAGCCGGGGCAGCAGTTGCTTACCTATTGACAAACAAAAAGTTTCAGCAAGGTGTTACGACTACTGGTGAGAAAGCTTGGTCCGCAGTCCGTGGTGAAGTAGAAGAGCTTAAAGAACGCTTAGAAGACACACAAGCAGAGCTGGAATACTACCGTAACCTATACAAAGGCGAAGAATGATCTCGATTCAGGTAAAGCATCACTTTCCCGGTCGGATCCGCTTTAAAGCATCAGCATTAAGGCATCACAAAGATGTCGGCACTTGGATTGAAACCAGTTTAATGGCAATCCAAGGCATCAGTGCTGTGCGGGTCAATGAGTCTGCTCAATCTGTTGTTGTCGAATATGACACACAACTGCTACAAGCAAAAACGGTTGAAGAACGTCTAAGCCAACTTGATTTAGCAGAAGCCACTCAAGAAGAAGCAGAACACAAGTTTACGCGTGGCGACATTGCCATGAACGTGATTGGCACTATCGCGGCGGCTTTACTGCCCAACAAATGGGGAGCACTATCAACCGCAACATTGATTGCTCCAACCTTATTTGAAGGGGTCAGCGATCTAAAAGACAAGAACATTTCTGTTGAAGTCTTAGATGCAATTGCTGTTGGTTTATCGGCTTGGCGCGGTGATTACCGTACTGCGATGATGACGCAAAGCTTAATCAGTCTTGGCGAATACATGGAGCAAAAGACCAGTCGCAACAGTGATCAACTACTGGCTGATTTGATGCGTCCTCAGGAATCGATTGTTTGGCGCGTAGACGGAACACAACGCACACAAGTGAACTCAACGGAGCTTGACGTTGGTGATGTCATTGAGCTGGCTCCTGGTGTGTCTATTCCTGTTGATGGCACTATCATCAAAGGGGCAGCACTGATTAACCAATCCTCTTTGACTGGTGAAAATGTGCCAGTTCGTCGTGAGGAAAGTGCTGTCGTCTACTCTGGAACTAGCGTGCACGAAGGTACAATTCAAGTTCGCGTCGACAAGGTCGGTAGCGAAGCGACCACCGCAAAAATTGCCAAACTGATTTATGACTCGCTGAGTGAAAAGAGCGAAATTCAGCAGGTTACACAAGACATGGCAAACCGCCGCGTGAAAATTACCTTGGGTATCGGAGCCGCAGTCTTTGCGCTAACTCAGGATATTAACCGCGTCGCGTCTGTATTCCTTGTAGATTACTCCTGTGCGCTCAAACTCAGTACGCCAGTAACCTTCAAATCCATCATGTACCGTGCGGCACAACAAGGGATCTTGTTCAAAGGCGGCAGCGCAATTGAAAAATTGGTAAAAATAGACACCTGTGTGTTTGATAAAACGGGCACGCTCACTCATGGTGATATGCAGGTAACGGATGTGATTCCATTATGCGATTCCAACACGGCTCGTGATTTACTCGCTATTGCAGCGTCTGTCGAAGAACACAGCAACCACCCACTTTCTCAGGCTGTGGTAAACGCGGCAAAACACAATCAACTACCACACATCGAGCACGGTGAAGTGGAATACGTGATTGCCCATGGTCTCAAGAGCACCATGAATGATCATGAGTTGGTAATGGGCAGTCGCCACTTCTTAGAAGTGCATGAGAGTGTTGACTTCACACCATTTGAAGATGTGATCAAAAAGTATGAAGCGCAAGGTCGTCACCTTATCTTCATCTCGCATCAAAATGTGTTGATCGGCATGATTGGCTTACGCGATCACTTGCGTGAAGATGCATTAGACACGCTAAATGCACTGCACCAGTTTGGTGTCAAAGAGCTGATCATGATTACTGGTGACAGCCAATTCAAAGCCAGCATTCTTGCTGATGAACTGAAACTAGATCGAGTCTTCGCTGAAGCAGTCCCTTCAGAGAAATCAACTATCGTTGAAGCGCTTCAGGCTGAAGGACGCACTGTCATGTTTGTTGGTGACGGCGTAAATGATGCGCCGGCTTTAACCGCAGCTGATGTCGGTGTCGCAATGGGTCGAGGTACTGAACTTGCCCGCCAAGTTGCCGATGTCGTGCTTCTTCGTGATCAGCTATACGGACTGGCAGAAGCGCGTGAGCTTGCCAATATCGCCATGCATGTGATCAACTCTAACATCAAGATCGCAGAATACGTGAATAGCGGAATCATGCTTGCTGCTGCGTTAGGTTGGCTCAATCCAACGATGAGTGCTCTACTCCATAACGGCACAACATTATCTATCCTTGGTCGCTCTGCAGCACTTAGACATGGATAAATGCACGCTTTAAGAAAAGACTCCTGAAAGCGATGAGAAAAGCCCCGACTCAATCGAGTATCGGGGCTTTTTATTATCTAAGGGAGAGCATTAGTTTGATGAAAGCTTGTAACGATCATCAATGACTGTCACTTCTGGGAACGCTTTGCCACTCTTCATCGCTTTCTCTGTTTCTTTCTTCACAGACTTATCAATCCAGAAGTTACCAATATCCATTGGATGGAACATGCTCTCGGTGGATTTGGTCATTGCATCCTTTGGTGTAATCAGCCAGCGCCAATGTGCAACACGAGTATAAGGTACCATGTAACCTGGGACGATCACGTTTGCATCACCAACATACTTCTGGATCTGACGTGACAAGTCATAACGCTTTTGTTGTTCAAACTCGTTGTCATACGCTTCAATTAACTTATCTAGCTCAGGGCTACTGTAGTTCGTATGTGCATTCGTTTGCGGCTTGTTCGCATTCGCTGAGTGGAAGTACTCCCAATATGCTGGGATTTCACCTGAGCCCATATTTAGGAATGCCAGTTGGTGCTTTTTCTCTAGGATGTATTTAAACGCAGAGGAGCCATCAACAAGGTTAAGGGTAAACTCAAGACCCGCTAATTTCGCTTGTTCTTTTAGATAAGCAATTCTAGGAGTATGAGAATTGTAACCGTAAGTAATCGCAAAACTTAGGCGCTCGCCTTTGTCATTAACACGAATACCATCCGCCCCTATTTTATCGAAACCCGCTTTCTCGAAATGCTTAACCGCTTCTGCTGGATCAAATTTTGGTGGTGTATTGTTTGGATCATCATACTCACCATGACCAAAGCCTAAACCGTGTGGCTTACGTGAATAGTCACCACGCATGATGTTTTCAATCATGCCATCGTAGTCTGTTGCAGCCATGATGCCTTTACGTACTTCTATATTGCCTAGCATCGGCATTGCTGTGTTCATCCACAGACCACCTGCACCTTGAGGTGATTGGTTGAAGCCCCAATACTTTTGGATATACCCCTTGGTGTAGCCATCGCTGTTTGTTTTGTCGTGCCAAAGGTTAGGTAGCACCATATCAAAGTAATCAAGCTTGCCTTTTTCGAAGTGCTTCATCGCGATGTCTTGGTCACGAATTACAGTGATACGTACTTTGTCTACGTTGTAACGGTTTTTGTAATAACGGTTGTTATAGCCCCACCAATCTTCACCAACGTGCTTAAAGGTAACACTCTTACCCTTTTTGATCTTATCAAGGTAGTAAGGGGCGGCGGTCGGTTCTGCCTTGAAGTTGAACTTGCGGACGAAGTTATCTGGCATACCGTCTTTGTTTTCGTCCTTTTCACCCTCAAAGAAGTGTTCTGGACGAGGTTGGAAGCCGTTACTTGGCATATTGATCAAAACCATGAGAGAGTCGTGGCTTTGCGCAACAGAAAGATTAACGCGAATTGTGTATTCATCAATCTTCTCTACACTCACAATACTGTTTTTAAAGAAGTCGTTGTACCAAGGATCGATGATGTCTTCTGAAGTGTAATACTTCATCATAAATACGTAGTCGTCTGCGGTGATCTTCTCACCATCTGACCATTTAGCGGTTTCATCCAGCTTAAAGTAAACTGTTTTATTATCTTCACCGAACGCCCACTCTTTGGCTAATTGTGGGATCCATTTACCGGTGTTTGGATGGCGCTGTGCCAATTTAGGTGCGCCATCCATAAAGTAGTGACGTAGACCTGAGTTAGCATCAGGACCAACGCTACGAAGAGTCTGTGGAAAGCTCATCATATATGTGCGCAGAGTGCCGCCTCGTACAGCTTCATCAGAAGCGAAAAGAGGCTCGTTATTATTCGAAATCCATTCGATGTCAGCAGGTAGCTCCGCAGCATTTAACTGAAAGCTGCTCGCCACTAACATTGCCAATGCCGAGAATGGCAGAGTTTTTATCATTGTTTTCTTCCTTGTCGTGTTTGCGCAGTAAGACCAGAAGAACGACAACAAGTGAATCTCGAAGCGACTGTGTTTAATACACAGTAAAGGAAATAATGGGAGCGAATACAAAGTGAAGTCCTGTTCACTTCCGTATAAATATCAGAGAGTTTCACTAGGTCATCCTGACCTTACAACGCAGTGAATGCATCCACTCCATAGTATTCGTTACACATTTGTAACGCAACCCATCCATAACACATGGTTGCACTTTCCGAGTATCACAGCGGTTTATGTTAGCAAAGTGTGAACCTAGCAGTGCCATTAGCCATACAGTCAAGGCAAAACGATATCAATTACAGCTACCTCTATTTTTTCAGTGCAGCAAAAACAAAAAAGGCGAAGCGTTCCCACTTCACCTTTTTCGTTCGGTTCAAATCAACATTACATATTTGCTAAGCTATCGTTGATTGACTTAAGGACCGATGCAGGATCCACAGCCTGAGTAATCGGACGACCAATTACAAGGTAGTCAGAACCCGCTTGGATTGCATCTACTGGCGTCATGATGCGGCGTTGATCACCTTGCTCAGAGCCTGCTGGGCGGATACCTGGAGTGATTAGCTTAAATTCTTTTCCAAGTTCATTTTTAAGTAGAGATGACTCTTGCGCAGAGCACACTACGCCATCAAGACCAGCGTTCTTTGTCAGAGTTGCTAGGCGAATAACCTGCTCTTGAGGAGCGACGTTCAGACCGATTCCAGCAAGATCGCTCTGCTCCATGCTTGTTAACACTGTCACACCAATAAGTAGCGGGCGGTCTTTACCGTAAGGTTCAAGAATTTCACGCGATGCTGTCATCATGCGCTCGCCACCACTTGCGTGTACGTTCACCATCCATACGCCCAGTTCAGCTGCTGCGCGAACCGCTTTTGAACACGTATTCGGGATATCGTGAAACTTCAGATCTAGGAATACAGAGAAACCGCGTTTATGAAGCTCACGTACGAAATCAGGACCAAATAGCGTAAACATTTCTTTGCCTACTTTAAGGCGACATGACGCAGGATCAATTCTGTCTACAAACGCAAGCGCATCAGCTTGGTTATCATAATCCAGTGCGACAATAACTTTTTGGTCGATCATTTCATCTCCTAACTGTTTTTGGTTCTTATTAAATAAAGGTCAAAAAAATGCAGCGGACAGAAACTCTGCCAGCTGCATTAAAATTATTCACCGTCCAATCCTCGGATTGGCTTGATCGTCCCCCACCCTTTACACGATGGACAGTGCCAGTAAAGGGAATGAGTGGAGAAACCACATTTCCTGCATCGGTAGTGCGGTTTAACTTTTAATTGCTCACCAACCATCGCTTGTAGTGTAGAAAGGCTGTCTTTTGCACGACCATCTTCTGCTTCTGCAATATGGTAGTCAATAAGGCGGTAGAAGCCCTTCATAGTTGGGTTTTTCAATAGTTGTTTGGTTAGTAGTTCTTGTGCGGCTCCCACACTCTCATGGTGCGCAACTAACTGTGCCAACATCAATTCAGACGATACACCGGCTTTCTTATCGATACATGCTCGTAAAAATTCCACCAGCTCATCTTCTTGACCAAGGTGGTGATAACACTCGGCAATTGTTGGCAGTACATCACTAATAAAGTCTTTATCTTGCTCAAGCACGCCAGTCAGGTATTTGATGGTGTGTTTGTAGTCTTCTGATTCCAAGTACACGCGACCAAGAGCAATACTCGCACGGACACATTTAGGATCTTCTGAAAGTGCTTTCTTGAAATGTTGAATGGCTTTATTGGTATTGCCATCCGCTTGGTCAAGCATCGCCAGCTCACACCAGAAGTGCGCAATGTTAGCGCGAATACGAGTGCGTTTTTTGCCCATCTTCGCTAACTGATTTGCGTAGTGAATCGCTTTTTCCCACTCACGGGTTTGTTGGTAAATAGTCACCAACTGTTGAAGGGCACTTTCACGATGGTCTGGCTCATCAACTAGCTGCTCAAAGATCTTCTCGGCACGGTCTAAAAAGCCGGAAGCCATGTAGTCTTTCGCCAGTTGCTGGAGAGCAAGATTTTTCTGATCCAGAGTCAGACCAGAACGGGAAATCAGGTTTTGGTGGATACGAATTGCACGGTCGACTTCACCACGAGAACGGAAAAGATTACCTAACGCTAGGTGTGTATCTATCGTTTCGTTATCAACTTGGAGCAATTCAATAAAGTGGTCAACCGCCTTATCTGACTGATCAGATAAAAGCAGGTTAAGACCCGTCACGTACTGACGGGATATCTGATGAGATTGCTTCTGCTTGTCTTGCTGAGCGCTGCGATGCCCCATGTACCAACCATAGGCGGCGGCTATCGGCAATAACAAGAAGAGTAGTTCAAGCATTAAAGTTAAGCCTTATCCTTATGCCTGTTTTGCTACTGCTGGTTTAGCAGGTTTCTCTGCTTCAGCGGGCTCATACTTTTTAAGTTTCTTTTTCAGACGACGAACCTGAAGTTGAGTCTTGAATTGGATGCTAGCAAAGATAACCCATGCCAGAGCAAAGCCAACCACAAAGACCACACCTAGTAGCGTTGATAAGTGGAATTCACCCTTCGCTAAAAGGTAATTGAAAGTCACGATCTCTTGGTTTTGAGAACCTAAAGCCAGTGCAATTAAAAAGAGAGCTAAAACAGCAACGATTTTTATAATTTTCATGTTACATCACCCTTCGAGGAGTAAGTAGGTAAGATTATGCAGTAAAATGTTTCTTCAGACCATGTATATTACCAATAATCTAGTTATAAAAAAGCGGCATACACGAGAGTATGCCGCTTTTTCAAACTAATAAGAGAGCCTTAGCCAACCATATTTACACGTTCACGAAGCTCTTTACCAGGTTTGAAGTGAGGAACGTATTTACCTTCCAACTCCACTTTATCGCCCGTTTTAGGGTTACGACCTACGCGAGGCTCGCGGTAATGAAGAGAAAAACTACCAAAGCCACGGATCTCGATACGGTCACCGCTCTCTAGTGTAGAAGCCATGTGCTCTAAAATATCTTTTACAGCATCTTCTACCTCTTTCGCTGATAAATGTGTTTGCTCAGCGCAGAGTCTTTCAATCAGTTCAGACTTAGTCATAGTTGCCCTCTTTGAGTATCTTTATCACTCATTATAGTAAGTAATACTAATTCCAACAAACACTTGCTATCAATTCTAGACAAATTTTACACAAAATGCGCAATCAAAAAATGTCTTTTTTTAGCATAGTTTATCAACATTAGTATTACTACTCGCAAAGTAGCAAGCATAAAAAAGGAGCCTTGCGGCTCCTTTTTAGCTTAAGCGAGTAAATTATTCGCCTTTAGCAGCTTTGAAAGCGTCAGCCATTGCATTACCAAAAGCAGCTTCGTCTTGCTTGTTGATAGATGCCATTGCTTCTTGCTCTTCAGCTTCATCTTTAGCTTTGATAGATAGGTTGATTACGCGGTTCTTACGGTCAACACCTGTGAACTTCGCTTCAACAACATCACCAGCGCTTAGGATTAGAGAAGCATCTTCTACGCGATCGCGAGATACTTCAGAAGCACGGATGTAGCCTTCAACGCCTTCTGCGATTTCAACTGTAGCGCCTTTAGCGTCAACAGCAGTTACAGTAGCGTTAACTAGAACACCTTTCTTGTTGTCAGCAACGTAAGCATTGAATGGGTCGTTTTCCATTTGCTTGATGCCTAGAGAGATGCGCTCACGCTCAGCGTCTACTGCTAGAACAACTGCAGAGATCTCGTCGCCTTTCTTGTACTCACGTACAGCTTCTTCGCCAGCAACATTCCAAGAAATGTCAGATAGGTGAACTAGACCGTCGATGCCGCCTTCTAGACCGATGAAGATACCGAAGTCAGTGATAGACTTGATCTTACCAGTAACTTTGTCGCCTTTAGCTTGTGCTTCAGCGAATGACTGCCATGGGTTAGCTTTACACTGTTTCAGACCTAGAGAGATACGACGACGTTCTTCGTCGATTTCAAGAACCATAACCTCAACTTCGTCGCCAACATTAACAACTTTAGAAGGGTGGATGTTCTTGTTAGTCCAATCCATTTCAGAAACGTGTACTAGACCTTCAACGCCTTCTTCGATTTCAACGAAGCAGCCGTAGTCAGTTAGGTTAGTTACGCGACCAGTTAGTTTGTGACCTTCTGGGTAACGCTTAGCGATTGCTACCCATGGATCTTCGCCTAGTTGCTTAAGACCTAGTGATACGCGAGTACGCTCACGGTCGAACTTAAGAACTTTAACTTGGATCTCGTCACCAACGTTAACGATTTCAGATGGGTGCTTAACACGCTTCCAAGCCATATCAGTGATATGTAGAAGACCGTCAACGCCACCTAGGTCAACGAACGCACCGTAGTCAGTAAGGTTCTTAACGATACCTTTAACTTCAGAACCTTCTTGTAGAGTTTCTAGAAGCTCGTCACGTTCAACGCTGTTCTCAGATTCGATAACTGCACGACGTGAAACAACTACGTTGTTACGTTTTTGGTCAAGTTTGATAACTTTGAACTCTAGCTCTTTGTTTTCTAGGTGAGCAGTGTCGCGGATTGGACGTACGTCTACTAGAGAGCCAGGAAGGAAAGCACGGATACCGTTTAGTTCAACAGTGAAACCGCCTTTAACTTTACCGTTGATGATACCAACAACAGTTTCAGCTTCTTCGTAAGCTTTCTCAAGAACGATCCAAGCTTCGTGACGCTTAGCTTTCTCACGAGAAAGTTGAGTTTCACCGAAACCATCTTCAACAGCGTCTAGAGCTACGTCTACTTCAGCGCCAACTTCAACTTCAAGTTCGCCAGCAGCGTTCTTGAACTGTTCAGCAGGGATAGCAGATTCAGACTTAAGACCAGCGTCAACAAGAACGAAACCGTTCTCGATAGCTACTACAGTACCTTTAACGATGCTGCCTTGTTGGAATTCTGTTTCGTTTAGAAACTCTTCAAAGAGTTGAGCAAAAGATTCAGTCATTTATTTAATCTTCAATAAATTAAACGTCCACGGGTATCCTACCGCATGGGGTTATTAAATTCGCCAATCATCATCCTTGCGACCGACGCTCTTAGCCTAGCCGAGCGTAATTACTCAGCTAGCTTCGATTCGATATATTGTAGTGCCTTTTCTACCACTTCGTCGATAGTCATCGACGTAGAATCTAGCACAAGCGCATCCTCTGCAGGGCGTAGTGGCGCCACTGGGCGGTTACGATCTCGATCGTCACGCTCTTGGATCTCGCTCAAAAGGTCAGCAAATCTAACATCTAACCCTTTATCTTGCAACTGTTTAAGGCGTCGATTTGCACGCTCTTCTGCGCTCGCATCAAGGAAAATTTTCGCTTGTGCACCCGTGAATACAACCGTACCCATGTCACGACCATCAGCAACAAGACCCGGAGCAGCCTCAAATGCACGCTGACGACGCAATAATGCTTCACGAACGCGTGGCAAAGCTGCCACTTTAGACGCCGCCATCCCAGTTTCTTCTTTACGAAGTTCACCAGAGACGTCTTCGCCTTCTAGAATCACTTTTACTAGGTCACCTTCAGCAACAAACTGCACGTCTAGATGAGTAGCAAGTGGAACAAGCGCATCTTCTGACTCAGTGTCTACGCCGTGGTGAATCGCTGCGAGTGCAAGTACACGATAAATTGCGCCAGAATCAAGAAGATGAAAGCCCAACTTCTTCGCCAGCAACATACATAAAGTGCCTTTACCTGCACCACTAGGTCCATCTACGGTAACAACCGGAGTTTGAGAGGACATGTTCTTCTCCACCTATAATTTCTTTTTCAGCAATTTGCTCGGTTTTCGAGGCGCGTATTATACGGGTAATTGCCTTTTGGAGCGAGTAAAAATGTCGTGTAAAGCATTACACCCAACACGCACTTGGATTCACGCTATTGAGAAAAGTTCCAATAAAAAACGGCGAGAATTTTCACTCTCGCCGTTTTAAGTTTCACTCGTTATCTTATCGATTAGACAATCGGTTTTTGACCCCGCTCTGCAAGTTTAAGCACGACACTGTCTGCCACTTTACCTGCAACACCAGCGAGCTTGTCTGCCAGTTTCTTCTTCTGCACGTAATGCACTGCTAGTACCGTTTTCTCTTTGCATGCAGCGACAACCAGATCGTCGGAAGTGCTGATTTCATCCACCAGCCCTAGCTCTTTCGCTTGCGTACCAAACCAGTGCTCACCCGTTGCCACTTTTTCAAGCTCTAGATCTGGGCGACGCTCACGGATGAAGTCTTTAAATAGTACGTGTGTTTCTTCAAGTTCTTGCTTGAACTTATCGCGCGCTTTGTCAGTGTTCTCACCAAACATAGTCAGTGTGCGTTTGTACTCACCAGCCGTTAGCTGTTCGTACTCGATATCGTGCTTTTTCAACAGTTTGTTGAAGTTAGGGATCTGTGCGATAACACCGATAGAACCCACAATCGCAAACGGAGCTGAGACAATCTTGTCTGCCACACACGCCATCATGTAACCGCCACTTGCTGCAACTTTGTCGACAGAAATCGTCAGAGGCAGACCCGCTGCTTTGATTCGGTCAAGTTGAGAAGATGCCAAGCCATAACCATGAACCATGCCACCGCCAGACTCTAGACGCAGCAAAACCTCATCGCCTTCACGAGCGACAGCTAATACTGCAGTGATCTCTTCACGTAGCGAGCCTACTTCTTTTGCATCAATGCTGCCGTTGAAGTCCAACACGAACAGATGCGGTTCGCGCTTGCTATCGAGAGAACCTTCTTTGCTCGCTTGTTTGATTTCTTTCTCGCGAAATTTGTTCTTCTCTTTCTCTTCTTTCTTGACTGCTTTATCACGAGCTTTGATGAAAGCGTCATCGTGCAGGTGATGCTCCAACTGCTCTACCGCATCTTTATGACGTTCAGAAAGGTTGGTAACTTCCAATTCGCCTTTTGCTGCACCCGACTTACCACTCGCTGATTTTGCGATAATCAACAGCACAATTACTGCTGCAACAACGGTAACAATCTTAGCCAAAAACAGACCGTAATCTAATAAAAATTCCAATGAGAGTTCCTCTATCTCATACCAGTGATAGTCATCAATATGTTACGTAGAAAAATCAGAGAGAAGGCAAGAAAATCAGCAACCTCTTGTTCTGATTGATAGCGTTCAAATAACATACCGGACAACCGTTCTGGAATTGGTATAACACATGAATTGGTGTATTGTAACCAACTTGTCACGATTACCAAGATTTTCCATTGAGAAACAGGCGCATTTCTACACAAACGAACATGAAGCCTGTACGTCGGAACTAGATACAATAATAAGGATTTACTACCGTGAACTACTCCGTTTCAGCAGATGCCCTAAAAGGTAAAGTCATTCTTGTCACTGGCGCAGGCAATGGTATCGGTCGCCAAGCCGCCCTTTCTTACGCTCAGCACGGTGCGACTGTGATTCTACTGGGTCGAAACGTTCAAAACCTTGAATCCATTTACGATGAAATCGAGTCTGCGGGCTACCCTCAACCAGCGATCATCCCACTCGATCTAAAAGGTGCAACAAAGCAACACTACATCGACATGGCAGAAACCATCGAAGGTCAATTTGGTCGTTTGGATGGTCTATTGCACAACGCCGGTGTTCTCAGCACGCTGTGTCCGTTTGAGCAAATCAATGAAGAAGACTTCGACGACATCATGCAGATCAACGTGAAAGCGGAAGTACTGATGACTCAGGCGCTACTACCGATCATGCGTAAATCAGAAGCGGGTCGTATTGTCTTTACCTCTTCAACCGTTGGTCACTCTGGTCGTGCTTTCTGGGGTCCATACGCTATTTCTAAGTTTGCTGTAGAAGGTATGATGCAAGTCTTGGCTGATGAATTGAGTGATACGCCAATACGTGTGAATGCTATTAACCCTGGTGCAACTCGTACTCGTATGCGTGAAAAAGCCTACCCAGGTGAAGATGCAAACACGTTAAAAACACCGCTGGACATCATGCCGCTTTACCTTCACTTGATGGACCCAGCAGTCACTGATGTAAACGGTCAGTGCATCGACGCTCAACCAAAGCGTAAATAACCCACTTAGGTTACCTCACATAATTGATTGAAAAGGCAAGAGCCTATATCTCTTCAAAGGGCGTTTGTATCAAAGAGAATGAGTTCAGTGCCTTTTCAATTCTTTCAAACATATCATTTTGATGACATGTAAATTAGATAAGGAAGCAACGGCGCGCTTCATATTAATCATTCCGATGTACTACCACTCTCTTGCTCTAACTTCCTGATATTCCATATATACACTGGCGCTGCACTCGCGCAGTCATTACATATGACATGCTCTTCTAAATCCTCGTTGTTCCACGCACTCGCTTTCTCCTCGACGGATAAATGTGCGCTGCCACAAAATGGGCATTTCTTAAATTTCATCCTTCACCTTACCTCAACTGTTCACCATGACCCCGGATTGAAAAAAAGCATGGTGAATAAAAACACTCACCATGCTCGCTTCTACCCAACGATGAGCTCTCTTCGTGGCTGTTGAGCCTTCTTTGCTGCTTCTTTAGAGAGGGTTAGATATACAGCAGGTAATACGAAAAGGGTGAAGATCGTCCCAATAATCATTCCTGCAACTAAAATGATACCAATGCTATTTCGTGCTTCAGCACCCGGTCCTGTTACTAAGACAAGCGGAAAGTGCCCCAAAACCGTAGCGGCAGTGGTCATCATTATTGGACGTAATCTCAATTTTGCACTTTGTATGATGGCATCAAGCTTTTTAACGCCTTGATGTTGTAACTCGTTGGCAAACTCCGTAATTAGAATGCCGTTCTTAGCCACCAACCCAACAAGAGTTATAAAGCCAATTTGTGCGTAGATGTTCATGGTTGTCATACCCAGAAACGAGAACATCATGCCTCCAGCTAGAGCTAGTGGAACCGAGCCAAGCAATACGACTAATGGCGAACGGAAACTGTTAAACTGGACCGATAAAACCATATAAACCACAAATAGAGCCATAGCTAATACCGAGAACAAGCTGTTGCCCTCTTGTCTTAATTGGCGTGAACTGCCTGCATAATTAATTTGATAACCTTGCGGTAGGATCTCTTGTGCAGCGAGCTCTAAAGCCGACAGTGCCTGATCAGGAGTCGTGCCTGGAACTAAACCACCTAAAATACGAAAAGAATTGAGCTGATTAAAACGATTGGCGCTTCGAACGCTCACCGTATTTTCAAGATTGGCAATGCTACTTAATGGAATAAAATCACCATTAGGCGTTTTGATCTGTAAAGTAAGCAACGCTTCACTATTAGTGAGTAAATGTTGATCCACCATAGGTATCACGCGATAAGCTTTGCCATTACTATCGTAGCGAGTCACGTCTTGTTCAGAGACTAATAAAGAGACCTGATCAGTTACCGCTTTCGTTGTGAGACCCAAATCCATCATTTTCTTGTTGTCGAAATTGAGTTTTGCATGTGGCATATCCACTTTTAAATCCGTATCGACAAACATGAACATGCCACTTTGATGCGCGGCATCTAACAACTGGTAAGCATATTGAGACATATTGACATATGAGTCTTGCGACTGAACCACCATCTCCACATCAAATTGACCAGCAGTAGGCAATGGCATTGGCGCTGTTGGATAAACACGAAGGCCAGTGACGTCCTTGAGCGTGAAATAAATCTCTTGAAGTACATCAGAAGTCGAATAATCACGTTCATCATAAGGCACAAAGTTAATCCCGCTAAAGCCTCCTGACTCCGCTATCGTTTGCCATACCATATCTATGCCCTCTTTTTGCTGAAGAGAACCGACGGCCTGTCGCATAAACTGATTGCTGTAATCTAGAGAACCACCCGATGGGGCTTCGGATATCACAAACAACAGACTTTGGTCTTCAACCGGAGCGAGCTCTTTTTGCGAGAACAGATAAAACGGTACCGTTAATAAAGACAAAACGAATGCCCCGGTCAGCACCACTCGACGATAAGCAAATACGCGTTTTAGACTATTTTCATAGCGGTTTGAAAGTCGATCAAAGGCACTATTTACCCATTTCGTAAAACGGTTTTCTTTTCCTTTTTGTGGTGAAACATAAGCACTCATAATCGGTGACAATGTAATAGCAACAACGCCTGAGAAAAGCACTGCTATGGCTAACGTAAAGGCAAACTCTTTGAATAGCGCACCAGATAGCCCGCTGACAAAGCCAATCGGAGCAAACACAAGCGCTAGAGTGATCGTCATTGAAAAGATTGGACGCAATAACTCTCTCGAACTAACCAAGGCGGCTTCAATTCGCCCTTTGCCATTTCGCATATGACGTGCAACGTTCTCTACAACGACAATCGCATCATCAACCACTAGTCCCACAGATAAAACAATCGCAAGAATGGTTAATAAGTTGAGAGAAAAGCCAACTATTAGCATTGCTGCTGTACTGCCTAAAATGGAAATTGGGATCGTAATCAAAGGGACAAGTGCCGTTCTGAAAGAGCCCATCAAAAGCAGAATTACAATACCGACTAGCAGCACCGTCTCTATCAGTGTGGTAAAAATCTCTTTTAGTGCATCACGCATGTACTGGGTGCCATCATAACCAATCGTGATTGATGTCCCTTCTGGTAAACGTGCATTGATCGTCGCCAGTTGTTTGTAAAGTGCATCACCAATGGAAATTTCATTGGAACCTGGAGATGTTATCAATCCAATAAAGACAGATTCTCGAAGGTCATGCCTTGCTGAATCCGCACCGCGATCCTCTCCTTGTTCAATGCGGGCAATATCCCCAAGATAAATAAAAGTATCTGCGCTTTTTTTAATAATCAATTGACGAAAGTCATCACTGCTTTGCTGAAGTGCATTACTCATAATGCTAATGCTTTGGGTAGCATTTTCAACATTACCCAAAGAAGCAATAACGTTGTTATCATTAAGAGCTTGGTAAACCTCACTGGCACCTATGTTTAAGCTTGCCATCTTAACCGGGTCTAACCAAACACGAATCGCTGGCTTTCTTCCACCAAGAACATCAGCATTTTGAACACCTTCCACTGATGCAAGCCAGGGTGTGACTTCACGTTCAAGGTAATCTGTTAACTCAGCCCTATCCATAGTGCCACTAGAAACATTGAGATAGAATGTCGCCCCCGGTCGATCAACACGCATCACCGAGACACTCGGGTCTTGTACGCCTTCTGGTAGCTCATAAGCAATTTGACTAAGGCGCGAATTTAGCTCAGCAAGTGCATTGGTGCTGTTTTGGTTAAGCTTAAGCCAAACCGTTACTTTGCTCATTCCCGCAGTTGTTGATGAATCAATATAATCAACACCAGGAACACTCATAGCGACCCTTTCAATTGGCTCGGTGACAAACCCCTTCACGACGTCCGCAGATACACCAACATACTCAGTTGTGATCACCAAAGATGAACTCTCGATCTGAGGAAATTGAGAGATAGGCAAACGCAATGCTGCCATTACCCCAGCAATTGTAATAACCAATGAAACAACAATAGCTAAGACTGGCTTTTTAACGAAAATGTCCATTACTGTTCTCCTGTAACAGAGACCAGAGAAGATAGAGGCATTGGGTGACTTTCCCTTGTTCTAACAAGTACCCCTTCGTAAAGTTTAAATGCTCCAGCCGCTGCGATTTTTTCACCTTCTTGAACACCTTGGGTAATTAACCTCTCTCCACCAGATTGAGAGACCACTTGAACAGATAAGCGCTTTGCACGATACGCCCCAGAGTTATCCTCGTTGGCAACCAGCTTCATGACATATGACCCATAAAGATCCTGATTAACAGAAGTGGCTGGAACTTGAAAAACGTGTTTGTTATCGCTGATCGGTACTAGTACTTCCAAAGGCATATTTGGCGTATATTGAGCTTGTTTACGACTGATTTCGGCACGGTATTTTAAGCTACGAGTGGTATTGGAGATCTGCGTGTCTTTTGCGATAACGTTAGCGAATTGAAATAATGAAGTTCCCAAAGCATCAACCTCTCTAACTTTTACTTGAGAGGCGATAGGTAGCTCTGGATAAAATTGTGGCACGCTAAACTCGACCCAAATATTGTCTGTCTCGCCGACAAAATTGGAAAGCATCTGATTGGCTGAAACATAGTCACCAAGCTTAATATCATGCAACCCCATAATACCTTTAAATGGCGCTACAACTGTCTTCTGACTGATGGTCGATTCCAATACTTCAATTTCAGATTGAATAACGACCAAATCAGCATAGGCTTGATCATACTTTTCTTGGCTAGTGACATTTTTTGCTAACAATGCTTTTAAACGACGTAAGACAGACTGAGCATATTTTTCGCGCGCTTTAGCAGATTTAATTCGAGCTTCCTCTTCTGCAATATCAAGCTGAAACAGTATTTCCCCCTTCTCTGCTTCTTCACCTGCCAACACACCAATAAAAGCGACTTTGCCGGAAAGCTCGGTAAACAACTCTGCTTGTAGTGGTGATTGTGCGCTCCCTAGCACACTCACTGTGGGTGTATGTTCCGCAGTTTTAACGTAAGCGATATCCACCACTTCATAATGTTCCGGAAATGATTCAGCCATCTCTATAGCCGATGTGATTTGATTAAATTTGTAGTAACCCAGACCACCGATTAGCACAGCTAGACCTGAAATCATAGCTATCCAAGCAGTGTAAGAAGACCGTATCGTTTTCATAATTTCCTCATGACCTCAAAAGAAAAACGCCATTCGAATATCATTCGAATGAAAATCGATCCTAAATATCTAGAATAATTTGTCAATTGGATCCAATGATCCTTTTGATACAAAAGCGCTACAAATATTGATTTTTTATATTTAAAATCAACAAGGTATTGGCAATATTAAGAAGGGGACATTAAATTTATTGACTACTACGACTAATTCGTAACAGCTAAATGGTATTGATTGACTCAAGAAGGTGGATTCATTAGCATTTATACGAATATGGTTCGAATGAAGATACTCTATGCCAGCACCTAAATACACTATCGCGGAACAAGAGCAACTTATCCTAGATGCCGCAGTGCAATGCGTTCTCGATAGTTCATTAATCGACTTTAAAATGTCGGATATCGCAAAAAATGCAGGTCTATCGATGGGCTCAGTCTACAAGCATATTCAATCTAAAGAAGATGTGCTGGTCGCGCTTTCTGTTCGGATTGACAAACAAGCATCCAACGTTATTCGTGAGGTACTTGAGCTGCCCTATTCACTTCCAACCAAGATCGTCGCAATTCATCTGGTCTCGCAAGAGGCAATGTATACATACTCTTTTAGTTATCAACTACTTACCATGTTAAACAGTAAGGATTTATTAGCCAAATCTTCAGAAAAGTGGTTAATGAAACTGGCGTTAGTGTCTAAAGAGATCCGTTGCTTATTTCAAGAGTCATTGCGTGCAGCCGTTGAAGAAGAAGAATTATTGTGCAGTGACGAAGAAAAAGAATCACTGATCGAAGAGTTTATGCTGTTGCATTGGGCACTAAATATAGGTTTTCCACAAATTCTTAATCATCCTTACGATACCTATATCAACGAGGCAAGAACCAACGTCAATGTCCCTTTGACTCTCACTCATCCATTAGTTAGGGCAGCCGTTCGGATGACCAACAGTTACCCATGGAAAAAAGCAATTTCGACAGAAGAACTTGAAGAAATAGAGCAAGTTCTCATCGAGCGAGGTTTAAGGTAGCTTTTAAGCACTAGGTCCTAAAGGCACTCCCACATTCATACTTACCAATTAACAAAATACACCTTCTGATAAAAACACTGTCTCTTTACTTACTTTTCAGTGAGTTAAAGAGACTATTACTTTACTTTTTTTTGCAACTTTTCTATCGACCACGATGATCTTCATCACTTAAATCTGCTTTTTTCGTATTTCTGCCTATAAAAATCTTGCGACTTTCCATCACAGAAATATACTGTATGTATATACAGGTATTTTATTTATGCAAGACATCATCCAACACTTAAAAAGCCAGCATCTTGTTTGGCAAGCAAATCTAACCAAAGCTGACGATCATCAGTTCCTTAATAGTTCTGGTTTTCCGGAGCTAGATGCTCTGCTTGGTGGCGGCTTTCCTCCTCACGGAGTGGTGGAAATGGAATCCATAGGCAGCATTGGCGAGCTGCGTTTGCTTGCGCCTTACTTAAAAGCATCCCTTTCGAGAGGAGTCACGGCATTCATTCAGCCACCAGCATTGATGAATTCATTGTTCCTACACGGCATTGGGCTAGATATCAACCAGGTGTGGGTGGTCACGCCTGAACATCAGCGCGATGCATTATGGGCAGCGGAGCAGTGCCTCAAGAGCGGTGTTTGTACCAACGTTTTGCTATGGCAAGATGAACTAGAGATCCACCAAGTAAAACGTCTGCAAGTGGCGAGCGAGCAAGGATCTTGCCCTCTGTTTATGCTCAAACCTAATATGACAAACCGCTTGTCTTTACCTGTTTCGTTGAGTCTGAAATTGCAAGGTCATGAACAAGGCGTTAGCGTGGAAGTTCTCAAACGAAAAGGCGGTTGGAGCAAAGGTAGTGTCGACATCAATTTCCAACACCACTACCCACAATTGGTGATGCCAACCACGACTCACATTCCATCAACTGTGGTCAATTTCCCATTGGCGAATCAAGGTTAGTGGTATGGCTTTGTGGATTTATTTGCACTTCCCTCGCCTGCAGCTAGACGCACTCTTTGGCGATAACCAAGAGCAACCCGTGGTGATTGTAGAAAGCCAACGTTGTCGGATCATTCAATACAACGAGATTGCCGAGCAACAAGGCATTAAACCAAATATGGGCTTGGGTAGCGCGGTTTCTTTGTGCCGAGATTTGCAAGTGCATCCTTATCATCCGCAAACCGAATTGAGCAAGTTACAAGAAATTGCGCAATGGCTGTATTTGATCACATCTGACGTCGTATTGATGCCAAACCAAGGTATTTTACTGCGCGCAACTCCAATGCTTAATCTGTATGAAGGGCTCCAAAACTATTGGAATAAAGTCAGAGCTCACTTATCGGAGC
This sequence comes from Vibrio sp. Y29_XK_CS5, assembly GCF_024181835.1. NCBI lineage: Bacteria > Pseudomonadati > Pseudomonadota > Gammaproteobacteria > Vibrionales > Vibrionaceae > Vibrio > Vibrio sp. Y29_XK_CS5. The sequence goes on along the minus strand of NZ_JAMZAM010000005.1, from coordinate 241,356 downwards.
TGAAACTGAGTTTTCAATTCGGATGTGGCTTTTCGCCTTTTTCTGCCAAATTGATGGCATTAGCAGGGACGAACGTCATCAACGAAGACAAATCTGCCATACAACAAGCCTTATCGCCACTACCGTTAACACTGACAGATTTATCAAGCGCTACTGTAGAGAAGTTACAACGTGTAGGCGTCACCACACTGCAAGGCTTACTTGAACTGCCACTACAAGACATTGCACGCCGATTCGATATTGATTTGGTGAACTACGTTGGCCGACTGACTGGACAGTTTAAACACCCTGTCGACTTTTATCACCCTACCGAATCCTTCCAAGTTTATTTAGAACTGCTGTTTGAGATTGAAAACGTCCAATGGATTGAAAAGCCACTAGCTAAGTTGCTTCGTCAGCTCGAAACCTTTCTCAAGCTGCGTGATAAAGTCGCGTTTGAACTCTGTTTAACCCTCCACCAGCGAGACAAGCAAGCACAGCACCTTCCGCTCACATCCGCACAAGGTGATTACTTGTGCCAACGTTGGCAACAGCTCGCGAGTTTGAGTTTGGAATCCGTCACGTTAAACGGGCCTGTTATCGGTCTGACGTTAAAAGTAGAACGCCAAGGTGAGCCTTTAAGTTCTGCACGCGATTTTTTTGCTGGGCAAAAAGGGCAAATGAACACATTAGAGCTGCTCTCTTTACTGCAAGCTAAATTGGGCAAAAGCGCAATACTCAAACCCAATATTGCCTGCGATCCAAGACCAGAGAAAGCCAGCCAATATCGCCCAGCCGATGAGCCAGATGTCTCAGTTAACACCGTTCCTGCTCTACTGCGCCCCGCGATGCAATTGCCCGCACCTATCGCGCTACAAGAGCAAATATCTCTAGTACATGGACCTGAGCGTATTGTCTCTGGATGGTGGGATGGTGATGAGATCATGCGTGATTATTACATTGCGCACACCAAGCAAGGTCGCTGGTTATGGGTATTTCGCGATCAGCACAAACATTGGTTTCTCCATGGCTATTTTTGTTAAATCGACAGTTATTTTTATTAGATCGTTATGAGTTACGCAGAACTGTTTTGTCAGTCCAACTTCTCCTTTCTCACTGGCGCTTCTCATGCAGAAGAATTAGTGTTGCAGGCGGCGTTTTATCGCTATCAAGCCATTGCAATCACCGATGAGTGCTCCGTCGCAGGCATTGTGAAAGCCCATACGACCATCGAGCAGCATAAACTCGACATCAAGCAAATTGTCGGCAGCATGTTTTGGCTCAATGATGAGTGCCAAGTGGTGCTGCTTTGTCCTTGTCGTAAAGCTTATGCAGAGCTGTGCCGGATCATCACTAATGCAAGGCGACGTAGCGAAAAAGGCAGTTATCAATTGTCTGAATGGGACTTGATGTCGATTCGTCACTGTTTAGTACTGTGGCTCCCTACTCATCAAGAAAGCGACCATTATTGGGGGCGTTGGCTCCAACAACACCACGCTCATCGATTATGGGTCGCGATTCAACGTCATTTAGACAGCGACGATAATGCCTACACCACACACTGTGAGTTACTGGCAAGCGAGTTCGAATTACCAATTACCGCTTGTGGTGGCGTCTTAATGCATGCGGTTGAGCGCTTACCATTGCAACATGTCTTAACCGCCGTAAAAGATAGTTGTAGCGTCGACAAGCTTGGCTTTGGTCGTTTATCCAATGCCGAGCGAGCACTGCGTCCATTGAACAAACTGTCTCGAATTTACAAATCCGAATGGCTAGCAGAAAGCACTCATATTGCGAGCTTGTGCGCATTTAAGCTTTCAGAGCTGAAATACGAATACCCAACAGAACTGATTCCGGACGGTTACACTCCTACTACTTATCTACGTATGTTGGTCGAGCGTGGTAAAAAGCGACGTTTTCCTGAGGGCGTACCCTCAGACATTCATCAAACCATTGAGAATGAATTAACACTCATTGAAGAGCTGCAATATCACTATTACTTTCTCACCATTCACGACATTGTGATGTTTGCTAAACAACAAGGCATTCTCTATCAAGGGCGAGGTTCCGCAGCGAACTCGGTGGTGTGCTACTGCTTAGAAATCACTGCCGTCGATCCTAGGCAAATCTCGGTCCTGTTCGAACGCTTTATTAGCCGAGAAAGAAAAGAACCGCCAGACATTGATGTCGACTTTGAACACGAGCGCCGTGAAGAAGTCATTCAATATATTTACAAAAAGTACGGGCGCGAGCGTGCTGCTCTGGCAGCCACCGTTATCAGCTATCGCTTTAAAAGTGCCGTGCGTGAAGTGGGCAAAGCGTTGGGGATTGAAGAAACTCAATTGGATTTCTTCATCAAAAACGTTAATCGACGTGATCGCAGCCAAGGTTGGCAAGCGCAAATCATCGAATTAGGATTGCAGCCAGAGTCGTTAAAAGGTCAGCAGTTTATCCAGTTGGTGAACGAGATCATTGGCTTTCCGCGCCATTTATCCCAACACGTTGGCGGCTTTGTGATTTCTTCTGGTCCTTTGTACGAACTAGTGCCTGTTGAGAACGCTTCGATGGAAGATCGCACCATTATTCAATGGGATAAAGATGATTTAGAAAGTTTAAAACTACTGAAAGTCGACGTCCTCGCGCTCGGCATGTTAAACGCGATCCGTAAATGCTTTCAATTGGTCGAGAAACACCATCAGCGATCACTGTCGATTGCCGAGATCACGCGATTGCAAGACGATCCGTACGTGTATCGTATGATCCAAAAAGCCGATACCGTTGGTGTGTTCCAAATTGAGTCTCGCGCGCAAATGAGCATGCTGCCGCGTTTAAAACCCGCGCGTTACTATGACTTGGTGGTGCAAATTGCCATTGTTCGCCCGGGTCCAATTCAAGGCGATATGGTGCATCCGTTTTTAAAACGACGAAATGGTGAAGAGCCAATCAGCTATCCATCAGAAGAAGTGAAAAGCGTACTAGAGCGCACTATGGGCGTGCCGATTTTCCAAGAACAAGTAATCAAACTGGCGATGGTAGCGGCAGGATTTAGTGGTGGTGAAGCCGATCAATTACGCCGTGCAATGGCGGCATGGAAGAAAAACGGCGATCTTGCCAAGTTCAAACCTAAGCTGATCGACGGAATGCGTGAGCGAGGCTATGACTTGGAGTTTGCTGAGCGCATCTTCGACCAAATCTGCGGCTTTGGTGAATATGGCTTCCCGGAAAGTCACTCAGCCTCTTTTGCTGTGCTAGCTTACTGCTCTGCATGGTTGAAATATTACTACCCTGCTGAGTTCTATACTGCCCTACTCAATAGCCAACCGATGGGCTTTTATAGCCCTTCACAATTGATTCAAGATGCGCGCCGACACGGTGTTGAAGTGCTGCCTGTTTGCATCAATCATTCCTCCTATCAGCACCATTTGGTCACACGTCCGAATGGTCGCCTTGGTGTGCAACTGGGTTTTCGCTTAGTAAAGGGCTTTAATCAGGAAAGCGCCTTTCGGCTAGTTGAACGACGACCAAGCTCCGGCTATCGCGCTATCCAAGAGGTAAAGCAAATCTTAAGAAACCGCCGCGATATTGAGTTACTCGCTTCTGCTAATGCGTTTCAAATCCTTTCAGGTAATCGCTATAACGCTCGCTGGGCAGCGATGGATTCACTATCAGACTTACCTTTATTCCATCACATGGAAGAGCCAATGGTAAGTTACCAGGCTCAGCCTTCTGAATACGAGAACTTAGTTGAAGATTATGCCAGTACCGGACTATCACTAAGTCGCCATCCGATTACGTTGCTGGAAGAAGCTGGTAAGTTACCGCGTTTTACTCGGATGAAGCAGTTAGTCGAAAAAGAGCATAAATCTTTAGTGACGGTTGTCGGTGTTGTCACAGGCAGACAATCTCCCGGCACCGCTGCTGGCGTGACCTTTTTCACTTTGGAAGACGATACAGGCAACATCAATGTGGTGGTATGGCGAGCAACAGCACGCGCCCAAAAGCAAGCTTATCTCACTTCAAAGGTGTTGATGGTCAAAGGAATTTTAGAGCGTGAAGGCGAAGTCACGCACGTGATCGCAGGTAAGCTCATCGATTGCACGCACAATCTTGCTGAGCTGAAAAGTAAATCACGCGACTTCCATTAAGCAATCATGTTTTAGAGGTAGGAAAAGGCATTGCACCAAAAAAAGTAAAGGGAGGTCAAGCCTCCCTTTTTGATTCTGCTGAATTAATCTTCAGTCATCGTTTCCGTACGCTTAGTCTTGTATTTCCTATACAGTAACAAGGATAACGTCATGATGACTTTCGATGTTAACCATATCATTAAACGGAAGTACCCTATATTGATAAGTCTAAATAGACTCATAGGTGAAAAGTGACGCGATATACTTTACATATTTCATTCTCAGAAATATGTAAAACAGTTTAGCAATCACAGTTCAATTAATCACCTATCCTTATGGATTAATTTAGGGCTCACTGATTAATTCTACGTATATAAAACTTGACGCATTCTGTCTTGTGCAACTTCAACCAAAAGATCAGGCTGGAACTTAGAAATAAAGCGATCACACCCCACTTTTTGCACCATGGCTTCGTTGAAGCTACCACTTAAAGATGTGTTTAAGGTGATAAACAACTTGGACATTCTAGAATCAGAACGCACTTCATGAGTCAGCCTATACCCGTCCATCTCTGGCATTTCCGCATCCGTAATCATCATCAGCAATTCTTTTTCGATGTCTTTGCCTTCATCACACCAACGTTTAAGAACCGTTAATGCTTCTAAACCGTCGCGACATTCGATGATGTTCAAACCAAGCTGAGATAAGGTGTCTCTTACCTGATTACGCGCGGTTGATGAATCATCAACAATGAGGACATTTTGTCCAATCATCGCTTGAGCCAGTTCTCGATCTAGTATGCCGTCAGAGATGGTCACGTCATAATGAACGATTTCAGCCAGTACTTTTTCTACATCAATAATTTCAACGATTTGAGATGAATCCCCATCTTTCACTTGGGTGATAGCAGTTAGGTAGTTAGAGCGTCCTGATGTAGATGGTGGCGGCTGAATCTCAGTCCATGCAGTATTGATGATGTTGCGAACCGGTCCTACAAGGAAACCTTGAATAGAACGGTTGTACTCGGTGATGATCAAGTTCTCTTCTTCAACTTCACCACGCAATGGAGGGAAACCGATCGAGCAACGTAAATCAATCACAGGCACAGCTTCGCCACGCAAAGATGCCACACCACGAATGTTATAGTGAGAACCTGGTAGCTTAGTAAGCGGAGGCAGTTTGATCACCTCTTTCACTTTAAAAACGTTAATCGCAAATAACTGACGACTATTTAGCGTGAACAGCAAAAGCTCTAGTCGGTTTTCACCTACTAGATTTGTACGCTGATCAACCGTATTTAACACTCCGGACATACCACTACCTAACTTTGAACGACTACCTTTCACTCTTTATAGAAAACTGTGTTGGAACAACAAAGTAATACTTTTTTATGAGTGTTCTACAATACTTACGAAAATTACATTAATGCTATTGATATAGCAATGAAGCAGCGCTCAGATTCGAGTTTTCTCTGCTCATATGATCAAAAAAGGGCGAACCTTCCTGTTCACCCTCTGTAAATGCCCTATTCTGATGTCAGAAAAATTAACCTTCAATCACCTTCATCAACAACTGACCGTCGTACAGTGCTTGCTTAATCAAAGCCGCTCCCGGCATGGTCGCTTGTTTATAGAAACGAGACTCCACCAGTTCAAGGTCTTGGTGGTAAACCGGCAAACTTTGTTCTTCAATACAACGACGAACAGCAGGATAAAGCACCTCTTTCGCTTGGTTGATCACCCCACCAATTAAGATCTTTTCTGGGTTAAATAGGTTAATAACAATCGCAATGGCAGAGCCTAAGTAACGACCAAGCTTCTCGATAACATCAACAGCCAGAGGGTCGCCATTTGCAGCCGCCTCACAGATACTTTCAATGCTCATTTCTTCTTGTTCAGCAAGAACTGAAGCTTCACCTTGAGCAATACGAGTCACAACCTCTTCTCGAATCGCTTGTGAGCTGGCAACGGTTTCAAGGCAACCAATATTGCCGCAATGGCAACGCTTGCCATTCGGATCGATTTGGATATGACCGAGTTCACCGATGTTACCGTGTCGACCTTGTAGCACTCGACCATCCAAGATAATACCTGCGCCTAAGCCGTGGTGAATAGAGATAAGAACCGAGTTGTCGTTGTCTTGTGAATGACCAAACAGTTTCTCTGCTAGTGCCCATGCACGCGTATCGTTGGCAATAAAAACCGGTAAGCCTGTTGCTTTGTATATTTCAGGACCTAACGCTAGGTTCTCAACATTGTAATGCGGCATTTGCAACACGATACCCTGCTCTGAGTTCACTAGACCGGGCAGAGTAATCGCAATACTGGTAACACGATCAAGTTGATCGGCGTAGGTTTGGAAGAATTCATCAATTTCGTAGAGTAAACGTTCCAGCACATCATCTTGGTCACGTTCGTGGATATCGATTTTGGTATCGATAAGAACGTCACCGCCAAGCTCGTGCAGTGCAATCGTCAAGTAGCCTCGACCTAAACGCATCGACAAGAATTGCCAACCTTCATTATTGACCTGTAACCCCACCGCAGGACGACCGCGACTGGTTGCTTCCTGTACCGTTGTTTCATGGATCAGGTGGGCTTCAATCAATTCTCGAGTGATCTTAGTGATACTCGCAGGCGCAAGCTCACTTTGCTTGGATAAATCGATTCGAGATATTGGACCCTTTAGGTCAATTAGTTTGTATACACGACCAGCATTGACCTGTTTGATATGATCAATATGGCCCGGTTGAGCCATGTACATCTTGCACTCCGAAATTCTATAACGGGATAATTTTTTTACTTTGCGAAGTAATTGTGAAGTGAATTGATAAATCCCCGTGACAAGCATCACGTATAAACATGTTTGTTTGTGTATTCAATCAAATAACTAGAAATCGACTCCTGTTAAATTGTTTGAAAAATAACTTATTTTATTCATCAAATTAGGTCACAACACCTGTGTGTTGATGTTTTTTCAGCACTTTGACCTAAATGCCAACAATCCGCGCATACTGTGCATATACTTAGCGAGAATAGAATTCGAGTTATCTAGTCCTACACCTGCATTCTTCGGAGAATCTATGACTTCCATATTAAGAAGAACCAAAATTGTTACAACGCTTGGCCCTTCAACAGATAAAGACAATGTCCTTGAAGAGATCATCAAAGCTGGAGCAAATGTCGTCCGTATGAACTTCTCTCACGGTACCAGTGACGATCATATTCAACGCGCGCAAAAAGTCCGTGCTATTGCGGCAAAACTAGGACGTCAAGTTGCCATTCTTGGTGATTTACAAGGTCCAAAAATCCGCGTATCCACCTTCAAAGATGGCAAAATTCATCTTGATGTCGGTGACAAATTCACACTAGACAGCGATTTACCAAAAGGTGAGGGAAACCAAGAGTCCGTTGGTTTGGATTACAAAGAGCTACCGCAAGACGTTTCACCTAACGATATCCTGCTCCTTGACGATGGACGTGTTCAACTGCAAGTCACCAGTGTCGAAGGAAATAAAGTTCATACACGCGTCACCGTTGGTGGCCCTCTGTCTAATAACAAAGGTATCAACAAGAAAGGTGGCGGTTTATCTGCCGATGCATTAACAGAGAAAGACAAAGCAGACATTCTCACTGCCGCTAAAATCAAAGTCGATTACCTTGCGATTTCTTTCCCTCGTAATGGCGAAGACATGCACTATGCTCGCCGTTTGGCAAGAGATGCAGGTCTAGAAGCAAAGCTCGTTGCCAAAGTTGAACGAGCAGAAACGGTAGCCACCAGCGAGTCGATTGATGACATTATCCTTGCGTCCGATGTAGTGATGGTTGCTCGCGGCGACTTGGGCGTAGAAATTGGCGACCCAGAGCTTGTTGGCGTGCAGAAAAAACTCATCCGTCGTGCTCGCAGCTTAAACCGCATCGTGATTACTGCGACTCAAATGATGGAGTCTATGATTGCGGCACCGATGCCAACCCGAGCAGAGGTCATGGACGTTGCCAATGCCGTGCTAGATGGTACAGATGCGGTAATGCTTTCTGGAGAAACGGCAGCAGGTCAATTCCCAGTAGAAACTGTCAAGTCCATGGCAGAAGTATGTATGGGCGCAGAGAAGATGGCTGAAGCAAGCTTGTCGACGTATCGCTTAGATCGCACCTTTGCAACCGCAGAAGAAACCATCGCAATGTCCACTATGTACGCAGCTAACCACATGGAAGGCGTAAAAGCGATGATTGCCTTGACCGAATCTGGTCGCACTGCGCTCATGATGTCTCGTTTGAGTTCTGGTCTGCCTATTTTCGCGTTATCACGCAACGAATCGACACTGAATCGTGCTGCGCTTTATCGTGGGGTAACTCCGGTGTACTTTGACTCAAAAGGTGGCGCAGGTCTAACTACCGCGCACGATGCAATTGTGACGTTAAAAGAACAAGGCTTATTGGATGAAGGGGATTTGGTGATCATCACTCAAGGCGATGTTATGGACGTGGTTGGTTCAACCAACTGCATGCGAATCCTGTCAGCATAAGTTCAACACTTGATAAGCAAGGGCACCGAAATGGTGCCCTTTTTATTATCTAGGCTGTCTCTCGACCTTCCATATTTAATTTGTCGTAAAGCTGAATCAGGTTAAAACCGGTTTGCAAACCAAGCTGATAATCATGCTCAAGAGCTTCAGGGTCACTTAAAAGAGATGAGGATTGCAGCTCCTCTTTCGGCGCCAATTGCAAAATAAAAGTATCGTCAGGCGGTGCACTAAGGAAAGCTTGCGTCAACTCGAAGGTTTGATAATGGATCATCAACATGTCTGCTAATCCAGAATCAAAATTCTCACCAATCAAATGGCTCAAACGATAGAGGTTATCGGCTCCAAATAGCCAGCGCCCACCATTTAATAACTTTCTGCCAGACAATTTAGATTGATGTGCTGCGTTAATTTTTTGCTGCAAGAAATTGCTCCAATCTTCCTTCCATTGATGGACCTTATCTTGCCAAGATTCTTGAACCGAGTTTATGGACTCTCGGTACCATTTGATCCCTTCTTCACCAAGCTCACTTTGCGCTTTGGCTTCCGATTCAGAGAAAGGCTCAGTGCGGATCACTATGATATTTCGTGCATTTTTACGCCACGCTTCTTGAACGGGAATCGATGCAGAAACGCCGCCATCAACAAAATGCTGCCCGTTTACATTTACAGCACCTTGATACAGTTTTGGAATAGCACATGTAGCCACCATCGTATTGAGCCAATCACCACCGAGTATTGGTAAGTAGTGGTCTGAGAGCGTATCGACATTAGTGACCGCAGCAAACGCTCCTCTTTGGCCTAGCGTAGAGCGACCAAGATCCAGATCGAGTTTATAAGGGTAATCTTGAATACGTTCGAGCGCCCACTCCAAACCTAAGTACTGTTTTTTACGAATGTAGCGGATCAGATGGAAGAATTCGGGAGCCGTGGTCAGATCGGTTATAAAAGCTTTACCCATACCATGCTGACGACAAAGGAAAGCACAGAGGTTAAGCGCTCCGGCAGACGTGCCATAGAATTCGTCGAATGGGTCGAAATTAGAGAGAAGAAATGCGTCTAGCACACCAGCGGTAAAAATCCCTCTCTGCCCTCCTCCTTGTGCGACAAGGGCAGTTTTGCCATTTCTAAACTGCTCATACACTTGAATGTCGAGCTCAGCATGGCTATCAGTGATAATACCGCTGTTGCGTATCATAGGCGTAATGCCGTTAGTTTAAGCCGTCGTAATCGCAATGATGCCAAAAGAGAGTAAAACTGCGAATACCGTAACGACGATGAGTAGGGCTGATTTTAGATCGTGTTCCATAGACACCTCCTTTTGTTGTAACAAATTAATAACACCAGTGTGAATTATGTTCAAGAATTGCCTAATTTAGTCGCACGATTTTGACTAAGGCATCACAATTAGCTTAGTCATAATAAGGAGATAGCAAATGAACAATAAAATTGGCTGGCTAGTTGGGAGTGTATTATTGGGCTGTTCTATGGCAGCTCAAGCAAACGTTATCGTCACTCCCTACATTGGCTTCACGGGAGGAGGCAAAGTAGAAGATGAAAACAATCGCACCTACGATCTTGACCCTTCAATTAACTACGCTTTATCGGTAGAGACTCCTTTTGAAATGGGTCGCTTAGGTTTGTTCTATTCGAATCAGTCTTCTGAACTACAAGATGTGAACAACTCAGCAGACATCCATTATCTGCAGTTTCAAAGCAGCATCTACTATCCAGTGGCGACAGGTTGGCAAAGTTATGTTGGGCTTGGATTGGGTGCTTCATATGCTGATGCTGATTGGGTGGATGACAAATACGGTTTCTCAGCTAGTGCTTTCGCAGGACTTGAGTACACATTTTCTAAAAACTTTGCATTGACCGCTCAAGTTCGTTGGTTAGGTACCGTTGTTGACAATGACACCTCAGGAGCATGCGTGCTTCCTACTGATGGTTCTTCTTGTGTAATCAAGTTTGAAACCGACTGGATGAACCAATTTCAATCCAATATTGGCTTTAGCTTCCGCTTCTAACGGCTTTCACTTCTAAAGAATCGTTTTGACGCCAAATCGTCTATAGGGTGTATCGAACGCAGAGATACGCCCTAATAATCAAAAAGAGTTTATTTGACCAAGATCACATCAGTAAGACAGTCATATACTCTGAAAATAACCCCACCTCACTGATCAGATAACCTAGCAAATCACGATTTAACAATATTTAAACCAGATAAAATCTCGCCGTTAACATTTAGAATCTATTGCGATAAATAATGTAAAAAGTTAGTCTGAAGACAGAAAGCAGAAGAATATTTCAGCTTTTGCAAACACACATCAAAATTTAAAGCATTTAATTCTAATTCTTCATTGGCAAAACAAAGTAAAAAACCAGAAAGTAACAATAGTACCGAATTTAGGATAGAAAACTGACGGATAACAGTTGCCCTTTATTCTGCTGGGATTTACACCTGCCAAGAAGAGCTTCATTCCTTAGGGAGTTGTACAGGAGTCAAATATGAAGCGAGAACAATGGGGATCCCGTGCGGGATTCATCTTAGCTGCAGTCGGTTCAGCCATCGGTCTGGGTAACATCTGGCGTTTCCCTTATATGGCTTATGAGAACGGTGGTGGTGCCTTTTTTATTCCTTACCTTTTCGCCATGATTACTGCTGGTATTCCATTTATGATCCTGGAATTCAGTATGGGTCAAAAATACCGTGGTTCTGCTCCGAAAACATTAGCTAAAATCCACGCCAAGTTTGAGTGGCTTGGCTGGTTCCAAGTGGGTGTAGCTGCGGTTATCGCCGTTTACTACGTCGCTGTTATTGGCTGGGCAATTTCTTACTTTGGTATGTCGTTTACCCAAAGTTGGGGTTCTGACACCAATGCTTTCTTCTTTAGTGAATACCTAAAACTTGGTGATAACTCACCAACGGATTTGGGCAGCATTCAATGGAAGATCGCAGTATCCATGCTGATTGCTTGGGCAATCACCTACACGGCCATTGTGAGTGGTGTTAAATCGGGTATCGAACGAGCATCAAAAATCATGATGCCAATCTTGTTCATCATGGTCGTGTTCTTGATTGGTCGTATGATTTTCCTTCCTGGAGCACTAGATGGCGTGAACTACATGTTTGAGCCTGATTTCAGTAAGATTTGGGACGTGAAAGTGTGGGCAGCTGCGTACGGGCAGATCTTCTTTACCCTAAGTATCGGCTTTGCCATCATGCTAGCGTACTCCAGTTATCTGCCTGAGAAATCAGATATCACGAATAACGCCTTCATGACTGTCCTTATCAACTGTGGTTTCTCCATCTTAGCCGGTATCATGATCTTCTCAGTGCTTGGTTACATGGCTCAAGAGCAAGGTAAACCACTGACTGAAGTCGTCTCTGCTGGTGTTGGTCTTGCGTTCGTAACGCTACCTGCCGCTATCAATTTGTTACCAGCGCCATATATTCTTGGTCCGCTGTTCTTCTTTGCTCTCGTTGTAGCTGGCTTAAGTTCGCACATCTCAATCATGGAAGCGGTAACATCTGCAGTTATCGATAAACTGAAATGGAGCCGTAAAAAAGCGGCAAACGTGGTGATTGGTATTGGCTTTATTGTCTCAATGGCATTTGCAACCAACGGAGGTCTATTATTACTTGACCTTGTCGACCACTTTGCTAATAACGTCGGCATAATGGTTGGCGGTCTGGTTGAAATCGTCTTAATGGCTTGGCTACTTAAACAAGTGCCAGAAGTTCGTGACTATGTAAATGAGCGTTCAGATTTCTCTATTGGTCAATGGTTTGTAGTCTGCCTACGTTTTGTTACTCCAATCATGCTAGCAATTATCCTAGCAACTAAGCTATATGCCCTTCTAACAGAAGGTTACGGTGGCTACGACCTAACTCTTGGCTGGGCAATGATTGCCGCGCTATTTGTGTTTGGTGTACTGATTAACGTGGTAAGCAAGGAGAAAGCGTAATGACAACAAGTGCAATTATTATGATGGTTATTGGTCTTGGCATCACTTGGGGTGGCGCAGCTGTGTGCATCAAGCGAGCGATGGATAAGCAGCAATAATACCGATCCTTTATCAAGAATAATGCCGGCGTTGATGCCGGCATTTTTGTATCTGCTTTAACTCAAAAGCTGTATTTAACCCCAAGAGCTCCACCAATTTGAAGATCGGGTCCTTTATACAGATCGAGCTCTGGATGAATTTGCGCATAGAGATCCCATCCTTTTGAAAGATCCCAATTCACGCCAAGCGGAACACGAAAACCAAATTCATCATCCCACTCGTACCAACCACCAACACCTACATACCAGGTCAGCGGCATATTTTGCTCAAAAGAACCACGTTTCGCGATATAGTCAAATGCCATACCGTCATTACCGATGATACCTCGATATTTATCATCGATTTCAACTACGACACTCAATTGCTGATCCACTGCCATACCAACGGAAAAATTCGTCGGTTGGTTTGCTGCCATACTTACACTAGGTAACAGTGCTGCTGCCAGCATTATTTGTTTTTTCATACACGTCATCACTCTAAAAAAAACGGCGTGCATAATTCAAACATGATTTAGTTTTGGTATGTCAGCAATGAGTAAGGGAGAGGTACGAAAAACGCTACAACTGTAAGGCTGCGTATTGTGTCACGATGTGGGACGTTAAATTAAAGATAAGCCGTTAGTCGTCGTGGTTTCAGCATGAAAAACAGGCACAAAAAAAGGAGACCGAAGCCTCCTCTTTTCTATGAATGACTGAGATTAGCCGTGGTTACGAATCCACTCATCCATTTCAGTTTTTAGGTTATCAGACTTAGTACCGAAGATAGCCTGAACACCACCTGCTACAACTACAACACCAGCAGCGCCTAGTTGTTTTAGCTTGTCTTGGTCAACAGCAGCTGTATCAGCTACCGCTACACGTAGACGAGTGATACATGCGTCTAGACCAGTGATGTTTGCTTTGCCGCCGAATGCTGCAACAAGCTCACCTGCCATGTCAGAACCAGAAGTTGCAACAGCTTCTTCAGATTCATCTTCACGACCTGGAGTTTTAAGGTCAAGAGCAGTGATTACTGTGCGGAATACTACGTAGTAGATTACAGCGTAAACTAGACCAACAGCTACCATCAGACCCATCTTCTGAGCGTGACCAGATAGAACTAGGAAATCGATCAGACCGTGTGAGAATGAAGTACCGTGTACGAAGCCTAGAGTGTTAGCAACAACGTATGCAGAACCAGCTAGTAGAGCGTGGATACCGTATAGTACAGGAGCAACGAATAGGAATGAGAATTCGATTGGCTCAGTAATACCAGTTAGGAATGAAGTCAATGCAGCTGACGCCATGATACCCATTACTTTCGCGCGGTTTTCTGGTTTAGCACAGTGAGCAATAGCGATTGCTGCAGCTGGTAGACCAAACATCTTGAACATGTAACCACCCGCTAGCTGACCGAAGCCATTACCAGCAGCACGAGATGCATCATCTGCAACTAGGTAACAAGTTAGTACGCCGTTTTGAGTTTCACCAGCAGCGTTCACACAAGTACCTGCTTCGAAGAAGAATGGTACATTCCATACGTGGTGTAGACCGAATGGGATTAGAGAACGCTCAACTACGCCGTAGATACCGAACGCAAGTTGTGGGTTTTGGTGTGCAGCCCAGTCAGAGAATGCAGAGATTGCACCGCCGATTGGTGGCCATACGATAGATAGTACAACACCTAGGATGATCGCAGCGAAACCAGTGATGATTGGCACAGCACGCTTACCAGCGAAGAAGCCAAGGTACTCTGGAAGTTGGATTTTGAAGAAACGGTTGAATGCCCAAGCAGCAACACCACCGACAAGGATACCACCTAGTACACCTGTGTCGATTTTCTCAACGCCCATGATGCCAGCCATAACGCCTAGCGTTGCTGTCATGATGCCGTAACCAACGATAGCAGCTAGACCAGCTACGCCGTCGTTGTTTGTGAAGCCTAGTGCTACACCAACAGCAAATAGAAGTGCCATTTGGCCGAATACTGAACCACCAGCTTGTTCCATTAGGTTAGAAACCACTTCTGGAATAAAGCTTAGGTGGGCAGCACCAACACCTAGTAGGATACCTGCGACTGGTAATACTGATACTGGTAGCATCAGAGCTTTACCAACTTTTTGCAGGTTTGCAAAAAGGTTCTTAAACATGTTTATGCTCCTGATAAATTATAAGTATTATTTGGGCACTAACGGCACACCCCCGTAGCCTAAATGTTAGCACCCAATGAAAATGTAACCACACGTTGCATTATATTTTCCGGCTCTAAATATATATTGATGGCCCTCAAACTTTCCACACAGTTACGAAATTTAGTTTCAAAACAAGCCGCAGATCACACCTAAAAACCGTCGATGAAAAGGTTTGCATTAAACTTATATTATTGTTTTATAAAGATTTTATTATCTACATAATTAATTTTAAGGCGTAAATAAAATAAAGGTCGATGTTATTTTTAGTAACAAAATTACATTTGAGGGATTTGGATGCGGTTAAATCAACAAATTTAGTAAACATTAAACTAAATGATCTTTTTGGTGCATTTATCAACAAAAAAGGGGCAAAAGCCCCTTTTTTAATCTGCCTATTGATTTTTCATCGCAAAAAAAGATTTCGGAAATTTTCGCTGGTTTTTTGCCCAACTTCAGACAAGGCACACTCTTTCAGCTGTGCAATATAGGCAGCAACTTCGACAACATAGGCTGGTTGGTTCTCTTTTCCACGATGTGGAACAGGGGCAAGATACGGAGAATCCGTCTCAATAAGCAACTTTTCAAGAGGTAGGGCTTTCACAACATCCTTCAATTCCGTCGCTTGGCGGAAAGTCACAATACCTGAAATTGAGATGTAAAACCCTAAATCGAGTGCAGCTTCTGCAAAAGGCAGATCTTCAGTAAAACAGTGTATGACGCCACCACATTTTTCGGCTCCGCCATTGCGTAGAATTTCTAATGTATCTTCACGTGCATTACGAGTATGAATAATCAGTGGTTTGTTTAATTCTACCGCTAGGTCAACTTGCTGCTCAAAACGCTTTTTCTGCAGTGCGGCGGTCTCTGGTTTGTAATGGTAATCCAGCCCCGTTTCACCGATCGCCACAACTTTTTCATGGGACGCGTACTCTCGTAAGATATCCATCGAAAAGGCACTTTCAACATCAAGAGGATGAACACCACAAGACGCGTGAACGTTATTGTAAGGTGTGATCATTTCGAGCATTTTAGGGAAAGAGTCCAAAGTCACACCAACGGACAATAACTCAGTAACATTAGCTTGCTTAGCTTTGTTGATAACGTCTTCAACATTAATATGAAGGTCATCGTAATTCAATTTGTCTAGATGACAGTGCGAATCTACGAACATAATGCCTCTCGTGATTCAATTAACCAATTCATAGATAGTAGCTCAAGGTTTAAGCCTGGAAAGGTTTGTCGTTGAGCTTTCAATTCAAGCAGCTTTTGGGCCGCTTGATACAGACCGTTATATCTACCGGGCTGAAACTGAGCGGCGCCAGGAAGCAGATCCACTTCCGTAACACCAAATTGCGCTTTCTGAGCATCGGTCAACAAATACCACGCCCAGTCTAACGCTTTGTCTGGATTCTTAGCCATTAACGTCGCGCACTGAAACACATCTGACAAAGGCGAAGACAAAGTCTCAATCAAGCAGCGCTCAAACGCTTGATACTCATCCAGCTCACCACTTTTTGCTGCTTCCAGCGTATTTATTGGTGAACCCATATTCAACTTAAGCGCATAAGGGGGCACTTGAGAAGCCCCTTGCTCACTCATCCAGCTCATAGCTTGCTCTGTTGAAGGCGTAGCCACGACCCATTGCTGACAGCGACTTTGAATCGTTGGCAGTAATCGGTCATGGTTCTGTGTAACAAGCAAGAACAAACACTTCTGCCCCGGTTCTTCTAGTGTTTTCAACAACGCATTGGACGCAGACTCGTTCATTGCTTCCGCAGGTTCGATAATGAACACGCGATATCCATTTAGCTGTGATGATTCATGAGCAAGACGATTACAAGCGCGGATTTGATCAACCGTAATTGATTTGCCTTCTTTTTCCGGCTTAACCCAATGTAAGTCTGGATGACTATTAGATTGAGTTAGCTGACAACTGTGGCAAAAACCACACGCCTCACTGGTGTAGTTTTGGCACAAAAGAGAGTGGCTGAAGAGTTCAACCAGTTTTTCAACGGCCAACCCTTTCTCACTTTGTAGTAACAAAGCTCCAGGAACTCGCTCTGAATCCAAACTGATTTTGAGGTTATCCCAAACGGGCTGTAACCATGGAAAGTCATTTAACATGAATCACCTCAATCTACCCTCAGCTTACTGAGCTGCAAGCCATGCATTTAGTGCAGCTCTGATATCATGTGCCACTTCGTCAATCGACTGCTCTGCATTGATAACTACGATAGAGTCATCTGCATTAGCCAACTCTAGGTAACGCTCACGAGTGCGTTCAAAGAAGCTGATGTCCATTTTCTCAATTCGATCTAGCTCACCGCGACCACGAGCACGCTCAAGACCAACACGAGGATCGATATCCATGTACAACGTAAAAGCAGGTTTGAACTCACCAAGCGTAGTGTCGCGTAAGTTTTTCATCAGCGACGCATCGATTTGACGACCGCCACCTTGGTAAGCTTGAGAAGACAAGTCATGGCGGTCACCCACCACCCATTGATTGTTTGCAAGTGCTGGCTTGATTACGTTTTCCACAAGCTGGACACGAGCTGCGTAGAGTAAAAGCAGCTCCGTCATATCTTTCAAATCTTCGCCTTCGTGCTCTTCTTTAACCAATGCACGCATCTTTTCAGCGAGAGGGGTTCCACCAGGCTCACGAGTATTAACGATATTTTCAATACCTGCAGCTTTCAGCGTATCCAAAACCGTTTTGATTGCAGTACTTTTACCCGCGCCTTCTAGGCCCTCAACGACAATAAAGTTTGCTTTCATCATTTGTTCTTTCTTAGTTCTCTTAAATAGGCACGTACAGCACGGTTGTGCTCAGCAAGGGATTTCGAAAATACATGTCCGCCCTTCCCACTTGCTACGAAATATAGATAGTTACTGTTTTCAGGGTTTAACGCGGCTTCAATCGAAGCTTCACCCGCCATGGCAATCGGCGTTGGTGGCAAACCATTGATTGTGTATGTGTTGTATGGTGTAGGAGTACGCAAATCTTTCTTGCGGATATTACCATCATAGGCATCTCCCATACCGTAGATAACTGTAGGGTCTGTTTGTAGACGCATACGTTTATTAAGACGATTCACAAATACAGATGCGACACGCTCACGCTCCGAGTCTATCGCCGTCTCTTTTTCAATGATAGAAGCAAGAATCAGCGCTTCGTATTTGTCTTTTAGTGGCAGTTTCTCTTGGCGCTCTTCCCACTTAGCATCCAAAATCTTGTTCAGCTTACTATGAGCACGCTCTAAGATCTGACTCTCACTTGTACCAGCTGTGTAGTGATAGGTTTCGGCAAGGAATAAGCCTTCAAGCTTTTCGCGCTCTATCCCCAGCTTTTCAGCCATCTGCTTTTCCGATAATCCGGTCAAATCATGTTTGACATAAGGCGCTGCACTTAACTGCTCAACCCACTCAGAAAAGCGACTGCCTTCCACAAAGGTAATCGCAAACTGATGTTCTTTACCTGTGTTTAGTTGTTCCAACGTGTCATATAGAGAGGTGTTAGGTTCTAGTTGGTAAGTGCCTGCTCGCACCTGAAGAAGCTCCGGATAGAGATGAGGCATTAAACGAGTGTAGTCTGAAGCTTCGATGATGTTACCTTTCGCCAAGTCACGCATTACTCGGTGAAAGCTGGTGCCATTTTCAACGGTAAACAGCTGAGGCTGCTCAATAAGAATTGGCGAGTTAACGTATTGCTTAGTCTGTGAAACAACGTAAAAAACACTTGCTGCACCAATAACGGCAATCAGTACAACAAACGCAAACAGTTTTTTAATCACGTATTTAGATTCCCTTGAAGTCGTCGAGTCAATTTCCCAATTGGAAAGTCAATCTTGTTCTCTGGTGCTGAAATACCGGAAACCGGTGCTACACCCAATAGTGAATTACACATCCACACCTCATCTGCATCGAGCAAATCTGTCAGTGTGAAATCGGCTACCTGCACTGAGTAACCTTCGCTTTGGAGATACTCCAAAACCTTACGGCGCATCACGCCAGCCACACCGGATAAACACAAACCGGGTGTGAACACATTTTCATCTTTAACCCAAAAAAGGTTTGCCATTGTAGTTTCAATGACATGATTTTGCACATTTAACGTCACAGCATCAGCAAATTCAGTACCATCAATTTCTGCCTTTGCGAGCACCTGCTCTATACGGTTATTGTGCTTATGTCCGGCAAGTAATGGCTGGATTCCAAGTCGGGTTTCACAAACACCTAATTGCACGCCACGCTCTTGCCAAGCAAGGTAGTGAGCAGGGAATGTAAAATTCGAGATAGTGACAACCGGACCTTCGACACCGCTAGGACTATACCCTCGACCACCACAACCGCGGCTAATATGAATTTTGATTCCGGCAGATTCATCTTTTAAAGTTGCCGACATCGCCCAATCCAAGACCGTACGCCAATCAGGAAAAGGGATTTGTAATGTCGTTAAGCATGCTTCCATACGTTCAACATGCGCTTGCCAATGCTCCAACTGCCCTTTCTTGGTTTTGATGGTAGAGAAACAGCCATCACCATATTGGAAAGAGCGGTCACCGAGTGGAACATGTGTTTGTGGCAGTCCATTTACCCAGAACATTCAGATACCCTTGCTTTCTGATCGACAAATAAAACAAAACGGCTCAATGCTAAGCATCGAGCCGTTAGAATACAAGTATCGCTACTCTAAAACTGTGTTAGAGACTTTTACTCAGCGATTTTTTTGAATACAAGCGAACCGTTAGTACCGCCGAAGCCGAACGAGTTACAGATTGCGTATTCCATATCAACTTTGCGCGCAGTATGCGGCACAAGGTCGATATCTAAACCTTCTTCTGGATCATCTAGGTTAATCGTTGGTGGAACAATTTGATCTACCAATGAAAGAACCGTGATGATTGCTTCTACTGAGCCTGCTGCACCTAAAAGGTGACCAGTCATAGATTTAGTAGAAGAGACAAGAACCTGCTTAGAGCCTTCTTCACCAAGTGCGCGTTTCACACCCTTGATTTCAGCCACATCACCTGCTGGTGTTGATGTACCGTGAGCGTTCACGTAACCAACTTGAGTACCTGTGATGTTTGCGTCACGCATCGCCGCTTCCATTGCCAGTGCGCCACCAGAGCCATCTTCACTTGGAGAAGTCATGTGGTAAGCGTCACCAGACATACCGAAGCCAACAAGCTCTGCGTAGATCTTAGCACCGCGCGCTTTTGCGTGTTCGTACTCTTCAAGAACCATCACGCCCGCACCGTCACCTAGAACGAAGCCGTCACGACCTTTATCCCAAGGACGTGATGCTTTTTGCGGTTCATCGTTACGAGTCGATAGTGCTTTTGCAGCACCGAAGCCTGCCATACCAAGTGGCGTAGATGCTTTTTCTGCACCACCAGCAACCATAGCTTCCGCATCACCGTATGCAATCATACGAGCCGCGTGACCGATGTTGTGAAGACCTGTAGTACATGCAGTAGAGATCGCGATGTTAGGACCACGAAGACCACGCATGATAGATAGGTTACCCGCAACCATGTTTACGATGGTCGAAGGAACAAAAAATGGGCTAACTTTGCGAGGACCTTTCTCAACTAGCGCTGAGTGACCTGCTTCGATTAGGTCTAGACCGCCAATGCCTGAGCCGATTGCTACACCAACTCGAGCCGCGTTTTCTTCGGTAATTTCTAAGCCAGAGTCATCCAATGCTTGGATACCCGCAGCAATGCCGTACTGGATAAACAAATCCATTTTACGAGCATCTTTCTTAGACATGTACTCTGTGCAATCAAAATCTTTTACAAGACCAGCAAAACGAGTCGAGAAGTTCGTTGCATCGAAGTGCTCGATGTTTACGATACCGCTTTGACCTTCTAGCAGGGCTTTCCAAGATGATTCTACTGTGTTGCCTACCGGTGACAACATACCCATGCCAGTGACAACTACACGACGCTTGGACACGATATAATTCTCCGGGAATTGAATGTTTCTATGAGAGGATAGAAGAAGTTAGAAAGAACACAGGCGGTCTAGGAGACCGCCTGGGAGAGATAATTACTGAGCGCTGTTTACGTAGTCGATTGCAGCTTGAACAGTAGTGATTTTCTCTGCTTCTTCATCAGGAATCTCAGTGTCGAATTCCTCTTCTAGAGCCATTACTAGCTCTACAGTGTCTAGAGAATCAGCACCTAGATCGTCAACGAAAGAAGCTTCGTTTTTAACTTCTGCTTCGTCTACACCTAGCTGTTCAACAATGATTTTCTTTACGCGTTCTTCGATGTTGCTCATTTTTCTTTTCCTTTACAGATTTCGCCTAATGCGATGATTCCGTAGTTTATTCGAACTATTGAAGTTTGCAAGGGGGTCCTTGCTGGTCAAACCACAAAATTAGCGAATTTAACCGAATTTCAATACATTTTTGACTTAAATCATGCACAAATCTTGCGCATGAGCATGACAACTTAATGACAGTTAACAGCAACTATAGGCTATTTTTCATAAAGTAAAATAGCTTATTTTGCACGAACTGTGCATTAAACCATGTACATGCCACCATTTACATGCAAAGTTTCACCAGTAATGTAAGCCGCTTCAGGTGAAGCAAGGAATACAACTGCTGATGCAATTTCACGAGGGTCACCTAGACGACCTGCTGGCACGTTCGACAACGTTGCTGCACGTTGGTCGTCATTTAGCGCCTTAGTCATGTCAGTTTCGATGAAACCTGGAGCAACCGTGTTCACTGTTACACCACGAGAAGCCACTTCACGAGCCATTGATTTAGTGAAACCAATCACACCCGCTTTTGCTGCTGCATAGTTTGTTTGACCAGCGTTACCCATAGTACCAACAACAGAACCTACGTTGATGATGCGACCAGCGCGTTTTTTCATCATGCCACGTAGAACCGCTTTAGACATGCGGTAGATTGGCGTTAGGTTTGTATTGATGATGTCGTTCCACTCGTCATCTTTCATACGCATTAGCAAGTTATCGCGCGTGATACCAGCGTTGTTTACTAGAATATCGATTGCACCAAACTCATCATTGATGGTTTTTAGTGTTGCTTCGATAGACTCAACGTCAGTTACGTTAAGTGCTAGACCTTTACCGTTTTCACCTAGGTACTCGCTGATCGCCGCTGCGCCGCCTTCAGAAGTCGCAGTACCGATTACCGTTGCACCGCGTTCAACAAGAAGTTCAGCAATCGCACGACCAATGCCACGGCTTGCGCCTGTCACTAGAGCGATCTTACCTTCTAGATTCATCATGTTGTGTTTTCCTTTTCTTATCGTGAGCAGATTACTTAGCGGCTTCTAGCGACGCTACGTCGTTAACTGCTGCTGCGCTTAGTGTTTTCACGATACGTTTAGTCAGACCTGTCAGAACTTTGCCAGGACCAAGCTCAAGAAGATTTTCTACACCTTGTTCGTTCATTAGCTGCACGCTCTCAGTCCAACGAACTGGGCTGTGAAGTTGACGAACAAGTGCGTCTTTGATTTTTGCAGGATCAGTTTCAGCCGCCACATCAACGTTGTTGATAACCGGAAGTTGTGGTGCGTTGAATTCGATAGACTCTAGCGCGACAGCTAGTTTCTCTGCTGCAGGTTTCATTAGTGCGCAGTGTGAAGGCACTGAAACAGGAAGAGGAAGTGCACGCTTAGCACCTGCTTCTTTACATAGTGCACCAGCACGTTCTACCGCGTCTTTACTACCTGCGATAACAACTTGACCAGGTGAGTTGAAGTTTACTGGAGAAACGACTTCACCTTGTGCTGCTTCTTCACAAGCTTTTGCAATTGCTTCGTCATCTAGACCGATGATCGCGTACATTGCACCTGTACCCGCAGGTACCGCTTCTTGCATCAGTTGACCACGTAGCTCAACCAGTTTGATTGCTTCTTTAAAGTCAATCACGCCAGCACACACAAGCGCTGAGTACTCACCTAGGCTGTGACCCGCTAGGTTTGCTGGTTGCTCAAGACCAAGCTCTTGCCATACACGCCAGATAGCAACAGATGACGCTAGCAAAGCTGGTTGAGTACGGAAAGTTTGGTTTAGATCTTCTGCAGGTCCATTTTGAACAAGCGCCCATAGGTCGTAACCTAGTGCGTCAGATGCTTCTGCAAATGTTTGTTTTACTACGTCATATTGTTCGCCTAGATCAGCAAGCATACCTACAGCTTGTGAACCTTGACCTGGAAATACGATAGCAAACTTGCTCATGTTGTTTTCCTTTAAGCAAAGTAAAAAGAAATAAGATGCACCGTAGCGCATCTTAAATTTTGAATCTTGTGAAACTTAGAATTTCACCAGGGCAGAACCCCAAGTGAATCCGCCGCCAAACGCTTCAAGAAGTAGAGTTTGACCACGTTTAATACGACCATCACGTACCGCCTCATCCAGTGCTGTTGGCACGGTTGCTGCTGATGTGTTGCCGTGTTTATCAAGTGTGATCACGACTTGGTCTAGTGACATCGAAAGCTTTTTCGCTGTCGCTGAAATAATGCGGTAGTTCGCTTGGTGCGGAACCAACCAGTCTAGTTCAGACTTGTGCATATCGTTTGCTTCAAGCGTGTCTTTCACTAACTTCGAAAGCTGAGTTACTGCCACTTTGAAAACTTCGTTACCCGCCATGTGCAGCCATTTATCTGCATCTTTACCACGCTCAGGTACAGGAAGGCTCAGAAGATCACCAAATTGACCATCTGAATATACGTGTGTCGAAATGATGCCAGGTTCTTCGCTCGCACCAATTACCACCGCGCCTGCCGCATCACCAAATAAGATGATAGTTGAGCGGTCAGTCGGATCACACGTTTTCGATAATGCGTCAGCACCAATCACAAGTACGTTTTTACACATACCTGATTTAATGTGTTGGTCAGCTACAGACATTGCGTATACAAAGCCTGAACAAGCAGCGGCTAAGTCGAAAGCAGGACAACCTTTAATGCCAAGCTTTGCCTGCACCTGACACGCAGATGAAGGGAAAGTATGGCTACTGCTCGTGGTAGCAACGATAATTAGGTCGATATCATTTTTATCAATGCCGGCCATATCGATAGCGTTTTCAGCTGCGTAGAATGCCATGTCCGCAACAGTTTCATCTTCTGCTGCAATTCGACGCTCTTTAATACCCGTGCGAGCTACGATCCACTCGTCACTTGTATCTACCATTTTCTCTAGGTCTGCGTTAGTACGCACCTGAGATGGCAGGTAGCTGCCAGTACCTAAAATTTTGCTATACATGAAGACTAATAATGCCTCTCGAGTAAAACCGCTTCCAAACGATCGCTAATACGGCTTGGTACTTGTCGTTTGACCTCGTGTACTGCCTCGCCAAGTGCATTGACAATCGCAGATACATCCGCACTTCCATGGCTTTTTATGACAATGCCGCGCAATCCTAGCAAACTTGCGCCGTTATACTGGTCGGGGTTCAGTGTTTTTAGTTCATTAAATAGCCGAGAAAACAACTTTCTAGCAATCCAACCCTTAATCGTCGATTCCATCATGCTGGTTTTTAGTTTTTCGATGAAGAGTTGAGCTGTTCCCTCGCTGGCTTTTAAGCATACGTTACCGACAAAGCCATCACAAACAATGACATCGGCTACGTCATGCAAAATTTGATTACCTTCAATATAACCGACAAAGTTGATGGCGTCGGTTTGAGAAAGCATTTCAGCACAGCGTTTGACTAAATCGTTACCTTTGATTTCTTCTGCGCCAATGTTCAGCACCGCAACACGAGGAGGTCGACCTAGGTGTTCTTCTGCTAATGCACTGCCCATCACGGCAAACTGGAATAAACTGTCGGCATCGCACGACACATTTGCTCCCAAATCTAACATCCAGGTGCGTTTTCCACTGATGGTCGGTAACGCAGAAACTAAAGCAGGACGCTCAATACCAGGAAGCAACTTAAGAATAAAACGTGACAGCGCCATCAATGCGCCGGTGTTACCACCACTCACACAAGCATCAGCTTCGTTTTCAGAAACCAGGTCAATCGCCATACGCATAGAGCTATTTTGGCTATTGCGAAGGGCCAAAGACGGTTTTTCTGAATTAGAAATCACTTTCTCGCTATGAAGAATGCTCAAACGAGAACTGGTAGAGGTACCAAGTTGAGATAATTGAGACGTGATCAGAGATTGATCACCTATAAGAATCACTTTTAGCTCTGGGAAATGAGACAGTGCCTGCACGGCGGCAGGCACTGTTACGCGTGGACCGAAATCCCCGCCCATTGCATCAAGTGCAACGGTAATACTTTGCAAAGGTTCAACCTTACTTGTTGATAACCTTTTGACCACGGTAGTAACCTTCAGCAGTTACGTTGTGGCGTAGGTGAGTTTCACCAGAAGTCGCGTCTACAGATAGTGCAGCTGTAGTTAGCGCATCGTGTGAACGACGCATACCGCGCTTAGAACGAGTTTTACGGTTTTTCTGTACGGCCATTGACCCTACTCCTATACTATTGGGTTAAAAACCTAAAGAAGAAGCGGCTACCACACCAGTTACTTTTTCAGATTTTTCAAAACGTCGAATGGATTCGGTTTTTCTTCCTCAATTTCTTCAGGAATTTCACCAAAAACCATGTTATTTGAGTCAACGCTACAATCCGCATCATCGTGCATTGCGATTTGAGGTAATGTTAAGATGAACTCGTCTTCAACCAGTTGTATAAGGTCTAATTCACCGTACTCATTTAGATCTACCAAATCATAAATTTCTGGTGCTTCCTCTTCCGTCTTCTCACCGTAGTAAGGAGTGTAAAGGAATTCAACTTCACACATGTGTGTGAATACCTCATTACAACGCTGACACTCTAAATCAACTTCGATGTTAGCTTTACCAGAGATAACAACAAGTCGCTGTTCATCAATATCAAATGACAATGAGACTTCTGCGTCGCGTTTTACGCCTTCAGTTGTTTCCGCTAAGCGCTTGAAAAGACTAGCTTGGATGATGCCATCGTAATCTAATCGTTTCTGTGCGGACTTTGCTGGATCAACCGTTCGCGGTATTTTTACCTTTTGCATAGGGCGCGAATATTATCTTCCAAATCAAAATTAGTCAAAGAAAAAGGCAAAAAAGTTGTACTTTTTTACGCTTAACATATAGAGCATTAGCCAGAATCAATTTTGATCGATTATCCTATTGGAAATGCTCGCGTGAATTGTAATTCAAAATGAAAAATTACCAACTGGTTTTAGCCTCAACTTCCCCTTTTCGTAAACAACTGCTGGAAAAGCTATCAGTACCGTTTACTTGTTTATCTCCGCAATGCGATGAGACCCCCTTCCCCAACGAAACGCCTTTAGATTTGGTGCAAAGGCTTGCGATTGGAAAAGCGACGTCTTGCGATACCGACCAAGACAGCTTGGTGATCGGGAGCGATCAAGTTTGTGTTATTGACGACAAGATAGTCGGCAAACCATTAGACCGAGAGAATGCCATCAAGCAATTATTGGCTCAAAGCGGTAAAACCATCACTTTTTATACTGGGCTTGCGGTACATAATACTGCCACGAATCACACTGAAGTCGGCTTCGACACCTTCGAAGTTCATTTTAGAGATTTGACGCTTGAACAGATTGAACGATACGTCGACAGAGAAGAACCATTTTATTGCGCTGGCAGCTTTAAAAGCGAAGGAATGGGAATTTGTCTTTTCAACAAATTAGCCGGCAAAGATCCGAATACGCTAGTAGGTCTGCCTCTCATTGACTTGATCGACATGCTACAAAAGCAAGGGTTTGAGGTTTTGTAAAAAGTACTATGTAAAAGATATTGTGTAATAGGTATTGATAGTTAATAAACGTTAAAGGGTTGGCATGAGAAAGCGCCAACCCTTTTTTAAATGCCAGTGCGAGAAGATTAAAATCACAGCGTCAAACTAATCACTCTATATCTAAGATAGAGATTCCCGACAATGCTCTTTCGTCGCTCTCGGGAAAAACGTTGTGTCAGCCCATTCCTCTAAAAATAAGAATTACCCACTTAGATTCAGAAGTCGCAGTGCGTCATCCTCAAGAGTGAGGAACGAGCGAGTTGGGGATCTCTTTTCTCATCTTTCGAAGCGAAGCAGTCTTGCTATCCCATAGGGTGAAGCCCGCTCTCACCTCTACTTCTTACGCAGACCCGCGAGTACTTTCTCTAATCTCGCTTCCATCGGCGCATTGATTTCCATCCACTCATCATTCGATGGGTGTTGGAACTTGATGTTCGCTGCATGAAGGAACAAACGGTCTAAGCCCACTTGCCCAGTGTAAGCATCGAAGCGACGGTCGCCGTAGCGATCATCCCATGCAATTGGGTGACCCGTGTATTGAGTATGCACACGAATTTGGTGAGTACGACCGGTAATTGGGCTAGCTTGGATAAGCGTTGCTTGGTCAAACTTTTCCAGAATCTTGAATCGAGTTTCTGACGGCTTCCCATTTGGGTTCACACGCACGATGCTATTCACTTCGTTTTTAAGTAGCGGCGCATTCACGACCTTACAGCTGCTTTTCCACTCCCCCATCACAAGGGCAAAGTAGAACTTCTTCACGGTCTTTTCGCGAAATTGCGCTTGCAGATGGCGCAATGCTGAACGCTTCTTAGCCACCAATAAAATACCAGAAGTATCGCGGTCGATACGATGAACAAGTTCCAGGAAGCGAGCTTGCGGACGTAACGCACGAAGTGCCTCGATAGCACCAAATTTAAGACCACTGCCACCATGCACAGCTGTACCAGAGGGCTTATTTAGAATCAGCATATGATCGTCTTCAAAAATGATCATATGTTCTAGCTCTGCTACTTTGTTCAACTTAGTGCTTGGCGCAACGTCGTCCTCTTTTTTCTCTACCGTTACTGGTGGAATACGTACGAGATCGCCAGCCTTGAGTTTGTACTCGGCTTTAATACGCTTTTTGTTAACGCGCACTTCCCCCTTACGCACGATTCGGTAAATCATGCTCTTAGGGATATCTTTTAATTGGTTACGCAGAAAATTATCAATGCGTTGACCTGCCATATCTTCGTCGATATCAACGAACTGGACTTTTGTTCTTATTTCGCTCATGCGCGGTATTGTAAACCCAAATCTGTGCGACTTCACATTATTCTTGCTGCAAAAGAAACACTCGTTGTCATAAATTGTTCTAAAACTCGCCAAGCTTTTGTTTAGATTATTAAAAGTCTTTATCAACTTCTCGTTTTGATTTGTGTCTTTCTCAGTTTGCAAGACTCAAGTGCTTATGAAACAGCCAGTTATAAATTACAAAAATTGAATTTAGCGCCAAATTTTCCATCGTTTGCGCTAAAGCAGATTGCTGATATCCACCTGCACTGCTATAGTTCACAGCTGCTAAGGAAGGTTTGGTTACATTTTGTTCATTACCAATCATTTATCCCCAAGCAATGTGAGTAGATTGTTGAACGTCAGGTGCAGCATTGGCGTAAGACACGTTGAGTTCAACACACTTGTCACTCTACTCCTCGCATATTCACGTTGAGTATCTACCGCCCGAATAGCGGGTCACAAGTTAACGTTTCCAACGAAACCCAAAGCAATTTGTGATGACTGAAGTGCCCTAGAGCATCCCCTTCCAGCCGGGAGGCTGCAAAATATAAGCCATGGGATCAGGCACCGTGAAAGAGCGAAAAGCCAGTGACAAGTTGAAAAGAAAGATAAAAGAAAAGACAACGAGAAATTTTCAATGAAAAGAATGTTAATTAACGCAACTCAAAAAGAAGAGTTGCGTGTCGCTCTGGTTGATGGCCAGCGACTTTTCGATCTTGATATCGAGAGTCCGGGTCATGAATCTAAAAAAGCGAATATCTACAAAGGACGTATCACACGTATCGAACCAAGCTTAGAAGCCGCATTTGTTGATTACGGTGCTGAGCGTCACGGTTTCCTCCCTCTCAAAGAAATTGCCCGCGAATATTTCCCAGAAGGTTACACTTACCAAGGTCGCCCAAGCATTAAAGAAGTGCTGACTGAAGGTCAAGAAGTTATCGTTCAAGTGGAAAAAGAAGAACGTGGTAGTAAAGGCGCAGCTCTAACTACTTTCATTTCTCTTGCGGGTAGCTATCTTGTTCTTATGCCTAATAACCCTCGTGCCGGCGGTATTTCTCGTCGTATCGAAGGTGACGAGCGCACTCAACTAAAAGCAGCATTAAGCACTTTAGAACTGCCTCAGGGCATGGGTCTGATTGTTCGTACTGCTGGCGTTGGTAAGAGTGCAGAAGAGCTTGAGTGGGACTTGAACGTACTACTTAACCACTGGGGTGCAATTAAAGGCGCAGCAGATTCTAACCCTGCTCCTTTCCTAATCCACCAAGAAAGTAACGTAATCGTTCGTGCAATCCGTGACTACCTACGTCGTGATATCGGTGAAATCCTAATCGACAGCAACACCATTTATGAGCGTGCTAAAGAGCACATCAAACTGGTACGTCCTGATTTCATTAGCCGCGTTAAGAAATACGAAGGCGAAGTACCACTATTCAGCCACTACCAAATCGAAAGCCAAATTGAATCGGCTTTCCAACGTGAAGTGCGCTTACCATCAGGTGGTTCTATCGTAATCGACCCAACGGAAGCTCTAACATCTATCGATATCAACTCGGCTCGCGCAACCAAAGGCGGCGATATCGAAGAAACAGCGCTTAATACTAACCTAGAAGCAGCAGACGAAATCGCTCGTCAATTGCGTCTACGTGACCTTGGTGGTTTGGTG
The DNA here is from genome assembly GCF_024181835.1 of Vibrio sp. Y29_XK_CS5. Classification (NCBI taxonomy): domain Bacteria; kingdom Pseudomonadati; phylum Pseudomonadota; class Gammaproteobacteria; order Vibrionales; family Vibrionaceae; genus Vibrio; species Vibrio sp. Y29_XK_CS5. The sequence goes on along the minus strand of NZ_JAMZAM010000005.1, from coordinate 211,752 downwards.
GTTATCGACTTTATCGATATGACACCGGTGCGCCACCAGCGTGAAGTTGAAAACCGTCTGCGTGAAGCCGTTCGTCTAGATCGTGCTCGTGTACAAATCGGTCGCATTTCCCGCTTTGGTCTGTTGGAGATGTCTCGTCAGCGTTTGAGCCCTTCTCTAGCAGAAGCAAGCCACCATATTTGTCCTCGTTGTAGCGGTACAGGTGTTGTTCGTGATAACGAATCTCTAGCACTTTCTGTACTTCGCCTGATCGAAGAAGAAGCTCTAAAAGACAATACAGCCCAAGTACTAGCAGTAGTGCCTGTGCCGATCGCATCTTACCTTCTGAACGAAAAACGTCGCTCGGTCAACCACATCGAACGTATTCAAGAAGTGAAGATTACGGTTGTGCCAAACTCAGACATGGAAACGCCTCACTTCGAAGTTATCCGTGTTCGAGAAGGCGAAGAGTTTGACCTGCTTTCTTACCTACTTCCTAAGAAACTGGAAGCAATGAAAGAAGCAGAAGGCAAAGAGCCAGCAGAGGTTGATGTCAAGCCTAAGCGTATCGAAGAGCCTGTATTAAAAGGTTTTGCTTCGCCAGCGCAAACTGCTCCTACGCCAGCAGCAACTTCTAAACCTGCTCCAGCAGCGAAGAAGAAAGAAGCAGCTCCGCAAGAAGAAAAACCAGGTCTATTCAGCCGTCTGTTTAAAGCAATTGGTAGTTTCCTATTCAGTGGTTCTGAAGAAGTTAAAGAAGAACCTAAGAAAGAAGAGAAAAAACCAAACCGCGATAACAAGCGCAACAAGCGTGACCGCAACGATCGTCGTCGCAACAACAACCAGCGTGATAACCGCGAAGGTCGTGACAACCGCGATAACAAACGTCGTCGTAAACCGCGTGAAGAACAAGCGACTGAACAGAACGAAACACAACAGCAGCCTAACAAGCAGCAAAACCGCAACCAGAAACGTAAACCTAGAGCTCAACAAGCTGAAAAAGCACAAGAGCCTAAAGTTAACGCGAAAGTCGCGGAAAAAGGTCTGCAGCTAGCTGCTGAAGCTCGTACTGGTTCAGAAGCGAAGCCGGAAGAAAATAAAGCGAAGTCAAACGCAAAAGCAGAGAAAGTGAAAGAGCGCCGTCAACGTCGCAAGCTAAACAAATCTGTACGTGTTAAAGACCAGCAAGCGGCTGAACAAGCAGAGCTGGAAGTACCAGCACAACCTGTTGAAGCAGTTGAAGCAACTGTTGAGAAGCCAGTTGAGGCAGCAGCAGAAGCGCAACAAGACAACAAAGCAGAGTCTAAACAGCGTCGTAACCGCCGTTCACCACGTCACCTACGTGCAAGCGGTCAACGTCGTCGTCGTGGTCGCGATCGTCGTCCTAACCCATTCCGCCTACGTAAAGGTGGTGTAGCATCTCCTGAGATGGCAATGGGTAAAGTGATGCCACGTTACATTCCAAAACCAGCGCCTAAGAAGGAAGAGCGAGTGAAGGAAGAAGTTGTGGTAACGGCAGCAGCAGTTCCTGCAATTCAAGGTGGTTTTGCTTGCCCTGAAATGGCGATGGGTAAAGTTATCATCCGTCGTGAACAACCTGCAGTTGTTGAAGCACCAGCAGTTGAAACGAAAGTTCAAGAATCAGTAGAAGCGAAAGTAGAAGCGCCTGTTGCGGAAGCGCCAGTGGTAGAGGTTGCCGTTGCTGAGCAAGCTGAAGCTACAGTAGTTGAAACAACGCAAGTAGAGCCAATCGTTGAAGCACCTGTTGTCGAAGTGACTGAATCTGCTGTTGAAACAGCTCCAGCTCAGGAACCAGCCGTTGAAGTGGCAGAGGAAGCGGTAACAGAAGTTACAGCAGAAACGCCAGTAGAAACGCAAGAACCTAAAGCAGAAGTGATCAAAGTAGTTGCTAAGCCACGCGCTAGTGCTCCAATGACTAAAGCGCCAGGTCCTCAAGAGCTTCGCGAAATTACGGTTACAGCGGCACCGTTTAAAGCTGAGCGCTACGCACCGAAAGGCGCAGGTAGCCAAGTAGCAACAAACCGTGCATCAGCAGTAATGACAAAACCAAACTTTAACTAAGTTTTACTTTGTCATCGCATTAAGCGAAATACGAAACAAAAGGCTGCCAATCGGCAGCCTTTTTTGTTGAAGTAAGTGTTAACTCTAATTAGCTATATTAATATCAATGACTGATCACATTTGTGCGTCAATATCCCCTTCATTGTTGAACTTAATCACACTTTTCGGTAGCATTCGCCGACTCAAGTTTTCGACACCATTCTGATGCGGCTCTTTTTTTAATACGGTTTGTGCTGATAGAAGTGACTTCACTTTCACCAGCAGTACTTGTGCAAATACGAATATGTGTCGGGAGAAATTCATCGCCAAGAGAACTCAATACAAAACATGTTCGAATTTCCTCAATTTTCTAAGCACTCCGTAAAAAACGACGTGCTATCAGGTCTAACTGTTGCGCTCGCATTGGTTCCTGAAGCCGTAGCATTTGCATTTGTTGCTGGTGTAGACCCTATGGTTGGTCTTTACGCAGCCTTTATTGTCGGTCTTATCACCTCTATTTTCGGTGGTCGACCAGGTATGATTTCCGGTGCGACTGGCGCAATGGCAGTTGTTATGGTGTCGCTTGTTGCAACTCACGGTGTTCAATATCTATTTGCCGCAATTATGTTGGCGGGTATTCTTCAAATTGCAGCCGGTCTATTTAAGCTAGGTAAATTTATCCGAATCGTTCCTCATCCGGTGATGATTGGTTTCGTAAACGGTCTGGCTATCGTTATCTTCCTTGCACAACTAGGTCAGTTCAAAGCACCAGACCTTAACGGTATGCTAACGTGGCTACCACAAGACCAAATGCTGCTAATGCTAGGTCTGGTTGCGCTAACAATGGCTATCATTCACTTCCTACCAAAGATCACAACGGCAGTGCCTTCTTCTCTGGTTGCGATCGTGACCGTTACTGCACTTGTTGTTGGCTTGGATCTAGAAACACGTACCGTAGTTGACTTCCTACGTACTATGTCTGGCGATGAAGCAGCGACTTTGGCGGGTTCTCTTCCGACCTTCTCTATTCCAGCGGTACCTTTCACTCTAGAAACTCTGCAAATCATTTTGCCTTACGCAATCATCCTTGCCGCTATCGGTCTGATCGAGTCTCTGTTGACACTAACAGTGCTGGATGAAATGACTAACACTCGCGGTCAATCTAACCGTGAATGTATCGGTCAAGGTATGGCAAACATGACGTGTTCTGTGTTTGGTGCAATGGGTGGTTGTGCGATGATTGGTCAGTCAATGATCAACGTGAACTCAGGTGGTCGTGGTCGTCTATCAGGCATCGTTGCGGCTATCGCTCTGCTAATGTTCATCCTGTTTGCTTCTTCACTCATTGAGATGATTCCACTTGCTGCACTCGTTGGTGTCATGTTCATGGTGGTTATCGGTACATTCGAATGGGCAACCTTCAAACTTGCACGTCGCGTACCTAAGCAAGATTTCTTCGTTATCGTTCTTGTAACAGTAGTGACGGTGCTGACTGACCTAGCTGTTGCAGTAGCCGTGGGTGTGATTGCATCTGCGCTAATGTTTGCATGGCAACATGCTAAGCACATCTACGCAGATACGCGTCTAAATGAAGAAGGCTCAAAAGAGTACAAGATCCACGGTCCTATCTTCTTTGGTTCTGCGGCAAACTTCCTAGAATTGTTTAACGCACATGGAGATCCAAAAGACATCATCGTTGATTTCGCAGACTCTCGCGTAACAGACCACTCTGCTATCGAAGCGATTGAAACGTTGGCTGAGCGTTACGCCGCACTTGGTAAAACACTTCACCTACGTCACTTGAGCCCAGATTGCCGTAAGCTACTAGATAAAGCAGGTAGCTTGGTTGAAATCAACGTAAAAGAAGACCCAAGCTATAAGGTTGCAACCGACGTACTTGCAGGTTAATAAAAACAAAAAGGGATGAGCATGACTCATCCCTTTTGCTATCAATTTAAGCTAATAAATACTCAGATTTTTTTCAAAATCGCTTCTGACGCCTCTTCAATCAAATCCAGTACCAGTTCAAAACCAGCATCGCCACCGTAATATGGGTCTGGGATCTCGTCATAATCAGAGTCACCATGACTTAAAAACAACGACACTTTAGGACGTTGTTCTACCGGGCAAATATCCAATAGATCGGCGAGATTGGCTTTGTCTGCAGCTAACACCATATCAAATTCATCGAAGTCTCCAACTGTTACCTTGCGAGAACGCATTCCTTTGAACGAATAACCGCGTTGCTTTCCCGCTTGCATGGCGCGAGCATCAGGCGGATTTCCGGCGTGGTAACCAATGGTCCCTGCAGAGTCCACTTCCACTGATATGCCCAGTTCTTTGGCTTTAGATCTTAATACCGCTTCACCAGTTGGCGAACGACAAATATTTCCCATACAAACAACGAGTAATTTCTTCATTTTATTCCCTGAATTATCGATGGTTTTTCTTCATCAACTGTTGGTCTATCATAACGAGATAATTCAATGAACCCAAATCGGCTTGGGTCAGTTCAAAAAAGGAATTGAGGAAGCATTATGTCTATCGACGAAAACAAAGAAGCACGCCACAAGGCGCGCCAACAAAAAGTAAAAGAGCAGGTAGACGCGAAAATCGCAGCCGCCCAAGAGGAGAAAGGTTTATTACTGATCATCACTGGTAATGGGAAAGGCAAATCGACTTCCGGTTTTGGTACAATTGCGCGTGCAGTTGGTCATGGTTTGAAGTGCAGCGTAGCGCAGTTTATCAAGGGTACATGGGATAACGGCGAGCGTAACCTACTTGAAAAGCTAGGTGTTGAGTTCCAAGTTATGGCAACAGGCTTTACTTGGGAAACCCAAAACAAAACAGCCGATACTGAAGCCGCCCAACTTGTTTGGCAAGAATGTAAGCGTATGCTTGCCGATGAATCAATTGATGTGGTTCTGTTCGACGAACTAACGTATATGGTGAGTTACGGGTACATAGACTTAGACGAAGTCGTCGAAGCACTAAATAATCGCCCTAAAATGCAATCGGTCGTCATTACAGGACGTGGAGCGCACCGTACTTTGATTGAAATGGCAGATACAGTATCAGAAGTGAAAAACGTTAAGCACGCCTTTGAATCCGGAGTTAAAGCTCTGAAAGGCATAGATTGGTAAGCGTCCGCCGTTGCTTCCGAAAAGACTACAAACTAAAAAGGGTTGGCTCAATGCCAACCCTTTTACTTTACCTATATCCTCATAAAGAAGCTTGGTCCTTTAGTTGAACAAGTTCTTCAACAAACCATCTACCGCCTCTTTTGTTTTCTCATCTTTGATCTTGTCCGTGAGCTTCTCTACTCCACGATCAATTTCTTTCTGAGCTTTTTGTTTCAACACGTCATCAAAGACTAGCTTGAACTTAGGATCAGCCCATTTGCCAAAAACGTTGATAGGAATAGTGATGTCTTTCAATTCATCAATGGTCTTACCGCCCTGACCTTCCAATGAACCCACTATCGAAGTACTAATGGTGAAATCAACAGTTTCATTCAAGTAGTTTGCCTGCCCCTTACCACGAACACGAAGAAGTGGAGACTGCGCTTTCATGTTATCCGTTGAGACCGTGCCTTTATTTAACTTCAACGTCGCGGTCATCGCACTGAAGTCGGTTTTCTTAACTTCATCTGTGCCTTCGATGCTTTGACCTTTAAATCGCGCGTAGTTTTCGCGGATTAGCTGAGCAACGTTAATGTCATTCACAGCGCCATCTGCAAAATTGATCACCACTGTACCAACAAGGTTCTTTTTGATGCCAGTTGGCGTTAGGCTCTTACCACTCACATTGACATCAATGTTACCAGTACCTTCCAGCATGTCGTTATTTGCTACATCGACAAGTAACGGTTGGACTTGTACACCTTTGATTGATTTCTTCGCAGAGTATGTGGCAGGTGATTTACGCGCATCCAGTTTGGCTGTCGCAGTGATCGTGCCTTGGTACAACTTAGAGCTGAATGAAGTAAGATCAAAGACACCACGATTAACAGAGAAGCTTGCTTTCACTGCTTCCATCTTCGCATTAGCCGCCTTAAATTTGTCAATCGTAATATTGCCTTTCACATCAAGCGTTTTTAGTGCAGACAAATCCGGCTCAACTTCAGGACCAGTAGATGCATTACTGTTGCCACCTGATGCTCGTTTATCACCCGCAGGAGCTTGCTTATTCAAGCCAAGGAATTCGTCCAAATCGATATTAGGACTATGCACTGCAAAACGTACTTTAGGAATATCACCCAGAGTCACATCTGCTTTACCATCGAGCGCAATTGCGTTCGCCGTAAGTTTCTCGAGCACAAAGCTCAGATGATTCTTAGTGAGGTCGAATGAAAGATCAGAGACCATATCAACTTTCATTGGTGATTGCGGTAGCGCATCTCCCTCAAAAGTCGCATTCAACGCCAGCTTATTCAGTTGTACCTTACTGATCGCCTTATCGATACTTAGCTCACCACCACCTTGCATATCGAGTTTCAAGCCACCAGCGTCACCTTTCAATGCATAGCTCAAGTTATTCACTTTATCGAACTCAAACGTATCTAGGCCAATAGTTACTGAGTCAATTTTGTTTGCAGGATCAGCGTAAGTCGCATCAAAGTTGATGTTTTTCAGTGCGTAGCTCGCCAGACCTTTTGCTACTTTAAAGTCCGCTTTGCCTTGTGCTGCGAACGTTTGGTCATTCATCTCACCTTTCATGCCGAAATCAGCCGTTGTCCAGTTATCAAAAGCAAACTGAGAAAGGTTTAAAGAAATGTCAGAAAGCTTAGTATAGCTACCTGTTTGCTTGTCTTGGATTTCAACATAGCCATTTGAAATGCTGACTCCAGCGAGATTGATCGTCCAATCAGAAGCAGCACTTTGTGAGTCTGCCGCTTTTTCTGGCGAAGCTTCGGTCGTTTGTTCTGCTTGTTGAGTTTGTGCTTTGGTTAACGCATCAATGTTCTTCGTGCCATCTTTCAGTGTTTCAAGATAGAACTCCGCACCATCAAGGGTGACATTACCAATTTCCAGCTGTTTGCTTAATAGCGGGGTAACCGAGACATCAACACCTACTGTCTCGACTTTAAATAGGTTTGGTTGACTAAAACCTTGTGGATTTCTCAGTTCAGTACGACCCAATTCGAAACCAATCGACGGGAAAAACTGCCAGCTGATATCCCCTTCGATTACGAGTTCCAATCCAGTTTGCTTTTGCGCTTGCTCCACGATAAGTGGTTTAAATTGGTTTGGATTGACAAAAATAACCAACCCTAAAATGACAGCCAAAATCGCCACAATTGGGATGGCAATGATTAAGAGCAGTTTCTTCATTCGCTTTTTCCTTGCTCGAGTGTTTTTACAATTATAAGCACAGACTTGTTTTATCGCTGACCGTTCCACGAAAGCGTGAAAAATGTCCGATTTTGTAGCGCAACTGACTAATTTAAAAACAAAAAAAAGAAGTGGCACCTAAGGTGCCACTTCTTCATACAAAAATAAAGCGATATAGCCGTCTAAACGCTTAAGCTTTCAGAAGTTTTGCAATGTGCGCTTTAAGAACATCGATTGCGATACGGTTTTTACCGCCGCGAGGTACGATGATGTCCGCGTATTGCTTAGAAGGTTCGATAAATTGCATGAACATCGGACGTACTGTCTGCTGGTATTGCTTAAGAACAGATTCCATTGTACGACCACGCTCTTCAACGTCACGTTTAACACGACGCAATAGACAGATATCTAATGGCGTATCCATAAATACTGTCGCGTGCATTAAGTCGCGAAGACGCGGATCAGTCAGAAGCAAGATACCTTCAAGAATGATGACCTTTTTAGGGGTCATTGGAGTGGTATTGCTTGTACGAGTGTGCTCAGTGTAGCTGTACTCTGGTACTTCTACTGCTTCGCCACGAACCAATTTTTCTAAGTGTTCACACAGCAGGTCGTGGTCTAACGCGCTCGGGTGGTCGTAGTTAGTCTTTACACGCTCTTCCATGCTTAGTTGGCTTTGGTCGTTGTAGTAGCAATCTTCCGTGATGACACCGATTTGATGATCGCCCACTTTCTCGCGAAGCTCATTGTAAATAGTGCTCGCGATCAGACTTTTTCCAGAAGCAGAAGCGCCAGCAATACCTACGATGACGCATTGATTATTATCAGACATTAATTTGCACCCGATGATGATTTTCTAGTCACATAAAAAGATAAACTGCCTGATTATAGGGAGTTCACCCGTTCGTTACTAGTTGGAATTAGGGTTTCGTTATAAGTTTCTGTCAGCTCAGAGGATTAACCTCCGAGCAAACGTTTAAATGAACAATATTCAACCAGTGCTAATATTAAACTCAGTTCACCATAGTAAAACTGATTGCATCAGGTTTGGCTTTGCCTTGCCAATACATTGTACAACAAACACGATCAGCAAGTTGTTTATAGTAACCAGCGTGTTCACTATTCGGACGTCTCGCCACGGTCGGAATACCAGCATCAATGTCTTCTCGCATAGAGATATGAAGCGGAATTTGCACAAGCAGCGCCAAGCCAAATTCTTGTGACATTTTCTCTGCACCACCAGTACCGAAAATATGCTCAACAGCCCCACACTGACTACAAATGTGGTAACTCATGTTCTCAACGACGCCGACAACAGGCACGTTGACTTTATGGAACATCGCCGCACCTTTACGTGCGTCCGCCAATGCGAGATCTTGCGGTGTTGTAACAAGCACCGTACCTGTTACTGGAATTTGCTGAGACAGCGTTAGTTGGATATCCCCCGTACCCGGTGGCATATCAATCACCAAGTAATCAAGCTCTGGCCAATCTGTTTCTGTCAGTAGCTGTGATAAGGCCTTAGAGGCCATGGGACCACGCCAAATGGCTGCTTCCGATTTATCGACTAAGTAGCCAATAGAATGAGTATAGATTCCGTGGGCAAAAATAGGCTCCATCCACTTAGCATCACGAACTTCAGGCTTAGCGTCTTCTTGACCAAGCATCATAGGAACCGATGGACCATAGATATCGGCATCTAACAAACCTACTTTTGCTCCGGATTGCGCAATTGCGAGGGCAAGGTTTACTGCTGTGGTTGATTTCCCAACCCCACCTTTCGCGGAACTTACCGCAATAATGTTTTTAACGCCCTTTACCGCATTGGTGACTTGAGTCTCAAGTGCTTTAACGTTGAGCTCAATCTGGAAATCAAATGCAGGAACGTCACCTGATGCTTGTTGCTCTTGTATCCAATCGGATAACGAAACTTGAAGTTCGTTACTCGCGAACGGTAAAGTGATTTGAATGCCACCTTGTGCGGGAATCACGACAATACCGTGAATGTCCGCCCAGTTTTCCACCAACTGTGGATGTTGGAACTGGTTGAGCCAATGACAAAAATCTTGTTTTGAAGTGAACTGATGCATGAGACCTCCTTTATGCATCTAATCGTAGCACCCAGCGGCGAGATTCAGAACCCCAAAAAAACTAAGGCAATCCATGGTTTGATGCCTTGGCGTTGGGAAGCTCATGGGGTAGTATTACTCTCTATTTTTTATACCTATCAAAAAGCGATTATTAAGTATGGCAAACGATCCAAGAAAACTGCTGGTAACTTGTGCCCTTCCGTACGCTAATGGTTCGATTCACCTAGGTCACATGCTTGAGCACATTCAAGCTGATATCTGGGTTCGCTACCAACGCCTACGTGGCAACACTGTAAACTTCATCTGTGCTGACGATGCTCACGGCACGCCAATCATGCTAAAAGCACAACAGATGGGAATTACACCAGAAGAGATGATCGCTGCAGTAAGCGAAGAGCATCAGAAAGACTTCGCTGGCTTTGATATTAGCTTTGATAACTACCACAGCACACACTCAGACGAGAACCGCGAGCTAGCGTCTCACATCTACCTTGAGCTGAAGAAAAACGGCTTTATCTCTAGCCGCACTATCTCTCAGTTGTTCGACCCTGAGAAAGAAATGTTCCTACCGGATCGTTTCGTAAAAGGTACTTGTCCTAAGTGTAAGTCAGAAGACCAATACGGTGACAACTGTGATAACTGTGGTGAGACGTACAGCCCAACTGAACTGATTAACCCGAAATCAGCAGTATCTGGCGCAACGCCAGTCATGAAAGACTCTGAGCACTTCTTCTTCGACCTACCTCAGTTCGAAAGCATGCTAAAAGAGTGGACTCGTTCAGGTTCTTTACAATCTGAAACTGCTAACAAGATGCAAGAGTGGTTCGAGTCTGGTTTGCAACAGTGGGACATCTCACGTGATGCGCCTTACTTTGGCTTCGAAATCCCAGGCGAGAAGAACAAATTCTTCTACGTATGGCTAGATGCGCCAGTTGGCTACATGGCTTCTTTCAAGAACCTATGTGACAAGACTGAAGGTCTAGACTTCGACGAATACTGGAAGAAAGACAGCTCAACTGAGCTTTACCACTTCATCGGTAAAGACATTGTTTACTTCCACTCACTATTCTGGCCAGCAATGCTAGAAGGCAGCGGTTTCCGTAAACCAAACAATGTATTCGTACACGGCTACGTAACAGTAAACGGTGCGAAGATGTCTAAGTCTAAAGGTACGTTCGTTAAAGCAAGCACTTACCTAAACCACCTAGACCCAGAGTGTCTGCGTTACTACTACGCTGCAAAACTAAACAGCCGTATCGACGACCTAGACCTTAACCTTGAAGACTTCACTCAACGTGTTAACGCTGACGTAGTAAACAAAATCGTTAACCTAGCTTCTCGTAACGCTGGCTTCATCTCTAAACGTTTTGAAGGCAAGTTGGCTGAAAACTTTGCAGAACCTGAGCTATACAACGAATTCGTTGCAGCAGCAGACCGCATTGCAGAGCTTTACGAAACTCGTGAGTTTGGTCGTGCGATCCGTGAAATCACAGCACTAGCAGACAAAGCAAACCAATACGTTGACGAAAAAGCACCTTGGGTTGTTGCAAAAGAAGAAGGTAAAGATCAGGAACTGCAAGAAATCTGTTCTGTAGGCATTAACCTGTTCCGCGTGCTGATGACTTACCTAAAACCAGTGATGCCTGCACTAGCAGCGCGTACTGAAGCATTCCTAAACGAAGAGCTAACTTGGGAAGGCATCGCTGCACCACTGACTGGTCACGAGATCACTAAGTTCAAAGCGTTGTTTAACCGTATCGATCCTAAGAACATCGAAGCGATGATCGAAGCATCGAAGGAAGACGCTGCGGCAGAAATGGCAGCAAAAGAAAAAGCGGAAGCAGAAAAGAACAAAGCTAGCCAAACTGAGCTAGATAAAGATCCAATCGCTGAAGAGATTGAGTTCGATGCTTTTGCAGCGGTTGATATGCGTATTGCTCGCATCATCTCGTGTGAAGAAGTGCCAAAAGCAAACAAACTGCTTAAGTTCCAACTAGACATCGGCGGTGAAACTCGTCAGGTATTCTCTGGCATCAAGTCAGCTTACAAACCTGAAGAGCTAGAAGGCAAGCTAACCGTAATGGTAGCGAACCTAAAACCTCGTAAGATGAAGTTTGGTATGTCAGAAGGCATGATCCTAGCAGCGGGTCCTGGTGGCAGCGACCTATGGATCCTTGAGCCACATGAAGGTGCTCAACCAGGCATGCGTGTAATGTAATTCGTCACTTTACGATCAAACGTAAAAATCCCCGCCCAATTTGGCGGGGATTTTTTTTGACAAAATTCACACTTTTGGTGAAATTACGCACCAAAATCGTACAGTTCTTTATTCATAAAAAAGCTAAGCTACTGTTTTAAAACAACTTAACTATTGGCATCAAAGATGCTCTTACTTAGTTGCTAGGTCAACAGCACTAACAAGGAGTTGGTTATGTTTGTTTTGATTTCTACTTTGATCTCGATTGCCATTCTGGCAGGGATCTATCATTTGGCAGCGAAGCGAGAAAAACAACATGCTCGCAAATATCAATTACTCACCTTATTACGCGATGTGGTTCACCTACTACGCCGTCACCGAGCGGTGACCCACTACTCTATCCAATACCAACAACATCATGAAAAAGAGATAGAGCAAATTCATCAGGAGTTAGGTTATAAACTGCATCAGCTCGTGGAAACTTCTCGCTTTGAGAACAAACCCATGTATCGCGTGCTGCAAATCAAAATCGATAAGTTGATGGAACAATGGCAGGACAACACAGTAGCACGGAATCAGATGGAGCATGGCAAACTGATCCGCCATAGTTTGTTCTTAATGGATGAGGTTACCATCGCATGGCTCGCTATTGCCCAGAGAGACGAGTTACATGACGAGTACCATATGAATTGGCAAACCGTGATTGATAGCTTAGAAACGCTGACACAGCTCCGTATCAGCATTCAAGACATGCAAGACAGAGGAGGACCTGAAAGGATGAGAAATTACGCATCGGTAATGATTAGAAGGCTCAATCAATTGGCAGTAATTAGCCCCTTGAGCGTTGCCTCTCCGATGTCCGCTAGGTCGATTCAATCTCTAAATGAATATATAGAAGGTGAAATACTGTCACTGAGCGAAGAGGAGTTGTACGACATTACTTCTGATTTGTCCCTTACTGTGTTCAATACCTATGACCAGATGCTCTCAGACATCATAGAGACCCTTTACCTACCATTACCCAAACTGTCCTTAGCTTAACGATTCGATGATGGTTTGACTGCTCTCGGTGAGTTACTACTAATAATAAAAAACCGCAGGTACATGCCTGCGGTTTTGTATTTGAATCTTTTGCCAAGAGCGCTGATTAACTGTCGTCTTCCGTGAAGTTGGTCGGCAGTTCTTGCTTCATCTCATTCCAGATCTGAGCACTTTCCATACCATAGTGACGAATCACAACAGGAAGCTGATCACGTTGACCGGTTTCACACGTTTCTAGAAGTTGGCGGTAGAAGCGCAGCGCTAGATCTCGTGATGCTGGATTTGAGAAGTAGTAGCTGCCCACACGATCGTACAGTTTTCTCAAACCGTTAAAGATCAAACCGTAAATTTGGTTGCCAGAATGGAACGCTAAGCGTTGGAACAACATGTAATCATAGAAGTTGAACGTCTTAGCAATCAGGATTTCCTGACGTTTCGCCTCATCCTTCTCCGTGTCTTCTTTCACGCTTTGCAGAATCTTATCGGCATAAGGAGATGCCGCGATAAAATCGTCCCATGAAGGTGCTTTTACTAGAGCTTCACATGACTCGATAACGTTTTGAATAGTACGCTCAGACGCTTCTTTGTTTGCTTTGAATGCATAACGCATGAAGATAGGACTGATGTTAGTACGTGCAGCAAGCAGGTCTTCGACGATGTTTGTCGCGTTATCAACATCTAGAGTCATCAGCGTGTCCAAGATATGCAGACCAGATGTCTCCATAAATTGGTTCACTTTGGTTGGCTTACCGTGCTGAATAGTCAACCAGCCATCACGAGCAAGACGTTGAAGTACTTCACGTAGAGTCGTACGGGTAACACCAATTAGTTCAGATAGCTCACGTTCAGCGGGTAAAATTGAGCCAGGAGGAAAACGGCCGTTCCAAATGCTCTCGATAATGTATTTTTCTGCGAAACCCGCAGGGCTTTTAGCCTTAATGACCATTCTGTTTTTATCCAATCTTGATTTCTAAGGGTCGATACGACTCATCATACCACTACTTAACGATTTGCGAAAATTAACGATCAATAAATGAAACGAAATCTCAATATAGAGTTAATACTCTACATATATTTTCAATTTAAAACGTTAACCACTTGGAACCAAACGCGCAAAATTTATATTTTGAATAAAATGTACAGACCACAAACTCAGGAAAAATAAAGCCTACCTCGTCACACTTTTCTGCTCAAAATATGCAAAATAAATTTGTGTTTTACGATTAATATTCTTTCTTAATTTATCTTTTCTAGTAATTGACTTGGTTTTAAATTCCAAGGTGATTTTTTTTAATCTTTTCGTGGTATAGTAACGCCGTTTTGATCGCGTTATTACAAATAAAAAGCAGTTTTAGTCGGCAGCATCACGTTTTGTTATTGACTAATAAATGCCGGGGTGTAGAGTTGCGGTCGAAAGTGAGCGGTGCTTAAGTTCAGGGGAAGTAACTTGGCAAGACTACAGTAAAACAATGGATTGTTGTTTTTCTAAGTTATTGTTTTAAAAGACTAAATAATAAGTCTAACAAACAGATACTTAAGCACTATTGTAGTGTCTATTCATAATTTTGTTATAAAGAGAATTATCATGCCGATGTCGCTCGGAAATGCCTTTATCAAGAATTTCCTTGGTAAAGCGCCTGATTGGTACAAAGTTGCCATTATAGCCTTCCTAATTATTAACCCGATTGTCTTCTTCCTAATTGACCCATTTGTTGCAGGTTGGTTGTTAGTTGCGGAATTTATTTTCACACTAGCAATGGCGCTTAAGTGTTACCCACTTCAGCCAGGTGGTTTACTTGCAATTGAAGCGGTCGCTATCGGGATGACTAGCCCTGCCCAGGTGAAGCATGAGCTAGTTGCGAATATCGAAGTACTTCTACTATTGGTATTCATGGTTGCCGGTATCTACTTTATGAAGCAGCTTCTGCTGTTCATCTTTACAAAGATCCTGCTTGGTATTCGTTCGAAAACGCTACTCTCCCTCGCGTTCTGTTTCGCCGCAGCATTTTTGTCAGCATTCCTAGATGCACTGACTGTAATCGCGGTGGTTATCAGCGTAGCGGTAGGTTTCTACTCGATTTACCACAAAGTCGCTTCTGGTAACCCAATTGGTGATCATGACCATACTCAAGATGACACGATTACTGAGCTAACACGTGACGACCTTGAGAACTACCGTGCTTTCTTGCGTTCACTATTGATGCACGCAGGTGTGGGTACCGCGCTTGGTGGTGTAACAACCATGGTTGGTGAACCTCAAAACTTGATTATTGCTGACCAAGCAGGTTGGTTCTTTGGTGAGTTCTTGATCCGCATGGCTCCAGTAACGCTGCCTGTATTCTTCTGCGGTCTGATTACTTGTGCCGTTGTTGAGAAGCTTAAAGTGTTTGGTTACGGTGCGCAGCTGCCTGATAACGTTCGTCAGATCCTTGTAGATTTCGACCGTGAAGAGCGCAAGACTCGTACTAACCAAGACGTTGCAAAACTATGGGTTCAAAGCCTAATCGCGGTTTGGCTGATTGTTGCGCTAGCGCTTCACTTGGCAGCCGTTGGTTTGATTGGTCTTTCAGTGATTATTCTAGCAACATCGTTCACTGGTGTTATCGAGGAACACTCAATGGGTAAAGCGTTTGAAGAGGCACTGCCTTTCACCGCGTTACTTGCTGTTTTCTTCTCGGTTGTTGCGGTAATTATTGACCAAGAACTATTTAAACCTGTGATTGACTCTGTACTCGCAGTAGAAGATAAAGGCACACAGCTCGCTTTATTCTACGTAGCAAATGGTCTGTTATCGATGGTATCGGATAACGTGTTTGTTGGTACGGTTTACATCAATGAAGTGAAAGCGGCATTGATGGAAGGTTTGATCACTCGTGAGCAGTTTGACCTACTAGCAGTAGCAATCAACACAGGTACTAACCTACCGTCAGTTGCAACACCAAACGGTCAAGCCGCATTCCTATTCCTACTAACATCAGCACTGGCACCATTGATTCGTCTATCATACGGTCGCATGGTGATCATGGCGCTTCCTTACACGGTTGTATTAGCGCTTGTTGGTCTGATGGGTATCATGTTCTTCCTAGAACCAGCGACAGCATTCTTCTACGATGCAGGCTGGATTGTACCTAGTAGTGGTGATCTAGCTCCAGTTGTGTCAGGTGGACACTAAAAATTTGAGTTGATTAGGAAACTTATCCAAGTTAAAAAGCTCTGAGTAATCAGAGCTTTTTTATATTTCAAACAGGATCGTAATCGTGAGTATTTTTGCATCACTAAACCAGTTTTCGAAGGGACGCTTATCTTGGCTCCTCCTTCTTTTAGCTATCATCTTTTTTGAAGCTTGCGCCCTCTTCTTCCAACACGTAATGATGCTGGCACCTTGTGTCATGTGTATTTATGAACGTGTCGCTATGATGGGGATTGGCGTGGCTGCCATGATTGGTCTTGTTGCACCCAATAACCCATTAGTACGTTGGATTGCGCTCGCCGCATGGGGAGCAAGTGCTTACAAAGGCTTGATGTTAGCGATGCAACATGTGGACTATCAGTTCAACCCATCGCCATTTGCAACGTGCGATTTGTTTGTCACATTCCCTAGCTGGGCACCATTAAACCAATGGGTTCCGTGGATGTTTGAAGCATACGGCGATTGTGCGAAGATCGTTTGGCAGTTCCTTGGTCTTTCCATGCCTCAGTGGCTTGTGGTGATCTTTGCAGGTAACTTAGTCGCCCTTGCCTTGATTGTGATTGCCCAGTTCTTTGGCGGAAAGCGTAAAAACCCTATTCAGTAACGCTCCAACTGATTGCACTAAAAGCAGATTAAACCAATCAAAAAAGCCGACCTCATGGTCGGCTTTTTATCTTTAGTTCAACTACTTACCACAGCACTGCTTGAACTTCTTACCACTATCACATGGGCAAGGGTCATTACGACCGACATCCTTAAACGGATTCAAGCTCTTGGATTTTTTACCTACCATTAGCTCATCAGCACCAAGCGCCACTTCGTTAATCATCAAATCAAGCTGATCAATAAAATCCATTAGTGCTGGCGGTGTTTCAATACCCGCATCACGCATTTGCTGTTGCGTTTGCTCTTCATCAATCGCTAGCATCATTGTCGTAAGCAAAGCTTGCAACATACGCTCTAAGCCATCGTTGAGCACGACATCATGCCATTGCTCTTCAATCATGGACCATACAGACATAAAACCTTCAGCAAAGTCAGCTAACTGATCTGAATCATCGTTGGTCAACGCGAGAATCGAGTACTCATTTCTCAGGATGTAATTGTGTTGTTTGTGAATTTGCTCTTCGATGACAGGCTGAAGAGCTTTAAAGCCCTCACCAAGCAGTGGCTCTAGCCACGTTTCTGGCGCTAATGGTTTTGTGGTTAGGTTAGCAGCGAGCACTGCCCCTTCCAAAAACAATGAAGACTCATCGAACTGAACTTCACCTTTCTCAATTAATGTGTATTGCATGACATCTGGTTTCTCATAAATTTGGCGGCATTATACCCCAGAGCTTATACCCAAGTAACCTCGAGATGCTTGGGTATATAGGTTGCTCGTTGATGTCACTCGATGCTGATGAGTCTTTTAATGACAAACTTCACTCACATCGCTACAATCGCCCTCTTTTTTCCCACCAAAGTGTATTAGGTAAACTATGCGAGTTGTATTAGGTCCAATGGAAGGCGTTTTGGACCATTTGATGCGCCAAATCCTGACCGAAATTAACGACTATGATCTGTGTGTGACAGAATTTGTTCGAGTGATCGATCAGCTTTTACCTGATCACGTATTCCACCGTTTGTGTCCAGAACTTCTTCAAGGGTCACAAACCGCGTCTGGCGTACCTGTTCACGTTCAATTACTTGGACAAGAGCCTAATTGGATGGCAGAAAACGCAATCAAGGCGGCAGAACTTGGTGCTCGTGGCATTGATCTTAATTTCGGATGCCCTGCTCGATTGGTGAATAAAAGTAAAGGTGGAGCGGCTTTATTGCAGCATCCGGAGTTGATCCATAACGTCGTAAAAGCGTGCCGTGAAGCAGTACCTACGGATATTCCTGTTACCGCAAAAATCCGTTTAGGTTGGGAAAACCCTGAAGACTGCTTTGAAATCGTTGACGCGATTCAATCTGCCGGCGCGAATGAGTTAACGGTTCATGCTCGTACAAAGCAAGGTGGTTATAAAGCTTCTGAAATCAAATGGGAATACATCACAAAGATCCGCGAGCGTTTTGATATCCCGTTAATCGCAAATGGCGAGATTTGGAATTACGAAGATGGTCAACGCTGCATCGAAACGACTGGCGTTGATTCTCTGATGGTTTGCCGTGGTGCCTTTAATATCCCAAACCTTGGTAACATGGTGAAATACGATCATAAGCCAATGGCTTGGTCAGAAGTTGTCGAACTGCTGATTTACTACTCTCAATTTGAGATGAAGGGCGACAAAGGTCTGTATTACCCTAACCGCGTAAAACAATGGTTCTCCTATCTACGTCAAGCTTACCCAGAAGCCAACGAGCTATTTAGAGAAATCCGCACGTTTAACAAGGCAGCGCCTATTGTTGAACATATTCAGCGCTACCGAGATGAGTTGCAATCTCGCGTCGCTTAGCGCGGAATAAACCCATTAGTACATAAAAAAGGGCGATGATATCGCCCTTTTGTACTTCTCTATTCTTAATAGCAAATCTTGTTCTTGCCCGTGCTCTTCGCCTCGTAGAGCTTTTCATCGGCAAGTTTGAATAGCTCATCAAAGCTTTCCAGTTGAGGAGAAGACTGAAACTCAACCCCTCCCGACACTGTGAACCCACCAGACACTACTTTTCGTGAGTTTTTAGCAATTGCGCTTCGCACACGCTCTAAGATGCGAAGCATACTGTCAAAGTCTTCATCATAAATCGCTAAGACAAACTCTTCGCCACCAAAACGGGATGCGACGTCCGAGTGGCGGATGTTCTCGCGTATGCACTTTGCAACCAGACGGATAGCATCGTCGCCGACATCATGACCATGTGTATCATTGATTGCTTTGAAGTCATCGATATCAAACACTGCGAGCGCAACATGTTTTTTGGTCATTTTATTGCGCCAAACCGCTTGTATGCCACGGCGGTTTAGCAGCCCCGTCATTGGGTCTTTTGCCGCCAGTTCTTGGAAATAACGGCGCTCTGTACGGGTATTCACTAAGAACAAGGCCACTGTACTCAGTACGTAGATGAAAAACGCTACAGCCACGCTGTACTTTTCAAAGACTAATAAATTCTTAAATTCATCCCACCAATTGTATTCATAGAATATGCGATGATTTGAGCTCAAACGCTCATGTTCTATTGGCTGTAAACGGATTACATGCTTAGGTATGTCCATCATTCCAGAGATGATATGTAACTTACCTATTAGGTTTTCATTCGTTTCAAGTAAGTTATCCACATCAAAATCTATGGATAAAACGCCTTGGTGTTTACCCTTTTCGTAGATAGGTACAGTCAGGCTCACTACTTGCCCATCGTGCCGATCTAACATCGGTGCGGGACCAGACATGGTTACTTTGACGGTTTCCTGCGCTGTTTTCTGCCAGAAAGGTCTCGCCTTTAAAGTCTCCCAAAGTGCTTTGGAAAAGTACTGAGCGTAAGTATCTGGAGAAGAAATAACATACCCACGCTGATCAATATAGTGAATACCAATCACATGTGATTCAATATCATGTAGAAATGACAAAGACGGAGCAAAGCCTGCTTTTTGTTCTGCCAACTTAAACAGTTTAGTTCCTGGTTCGCACAGTTCTTTTTGTCCAACAATCATGTAGTCAAGCTCAACGGCAGGCAGACCTCCGGAGTGCTTGTTTTCTAAAAGCAGCACATCAATCGGCCAAACAAAACACAGATCATTTTTGATCATATGATTGTGCTCTTGAAACAGAGGGTGAGCTGGGTTGGAGTAGTTAACAAAGCTGTAATCCAGCGCCGTTAATACTTTGATAGCACGATTAATAGCACGATCAACTTGCGCGTACTCTAATGTAATGTAGCGATTCATCGCGTCGTAGTAGTTCTTTGCAGTCACCACCATGACGGCAAGGAATAATAGTAGGGGGAAGAAGATGACAAACTTGAGGCTAAATCGCCTTTTAGTACCCATTGAACACCATTGATTATAATAATATCAGCCCTTCGAAAGCTTAGGCTATCGAAGGGCTATTTATAGTTTTTCACTTATGTATTCATAAATTTTAATAAAGAAGGCGCTCGAAGTCACTCCATCTGCCATACTTTGCAGTTCATTGCTGGGATATTGACAGAAAAATGACGTTCAACAGGCATTAGTTCACCTTTGTCTAATAATTGATGCAGGTGTTTAGCATTTAAGCCAAGTTGCCACAATGGTAGGTTAACATCTTGGTCACTGCTGCTAAGGTTAAATGCCACAACTATTGCTTCATCTTGCCATTGACGCACATATGCCATGGCTTGTTCACCACAATGAAGCCATTGTAAGCTACCACATTGTAGTGCCTTGTATTTCTTACGGATTTCTATCCATTTCTTATACAACGGTAACCATTTAGAAGTCGTTATTTGGTCCCAAGGGAAACAACGTCGATTGTCTGGGTCGAGCCCTCCCTCTAGTCCAACTTCACTGCCATAATAAAGACAAGGTGTTCCAACGTAAGTCATCAATAATGCAAGCGCCATTTGCATTTTTTCTTCATTTCCATTTAATAGCGTCAGAAAACGGGCGGTATCATGACTGTCTAATTGATTAAGCTGCGGCAGCTGATTTGCAAACGGTACTTTGGCACGAGCTTCATCTACCCATTCTTTGAAATCCAACGCATTGATATCAATCGGATCATACATAATGTCTTGTTTGGCAAATAACGCACGTACAGGGTGGGCAAAGCCATAATAGTTCATCGCTCCATCTTCTTGTCCACCTTGTAGCCACTGCGTTGCCTCAAAGAAGTGTTCACCTAACACATATGCATTCGGATTGGTGGACTTAGCAGCTTGACGGAAAGCTTCCACATAGTGGGCATTATTCTTCGCACCATCGCCCTCGCCTAGCATATGGATAACGTCGAAGCGCCAACCATCTACACAATACGGAGGTTTGAGCCAATGTTTGATCACAGCTTCTTCACTTTGGTAGATGTAATCACGTACCTGTTCATTTTCGAAATTGAGAACAGGGAGGTTACCAATCCCTTTCCAGCCAATATAGTTGTTGGTTTGACCTTCGAAGAAGTAATAATCACGGAAATCTGAATTGGGATTTCCATAAGCGCCCTGACCTTCTTGCTTGATATCAAACCAAGGATGATGAACAGACGTGTGGTTAAACACAGCATCCAAAACAATCTTCATTTGTTTGCCACGAATTTGTTCACACAACTGCGCAAACTGCTCATTCGTGCCAAACATAGGGTCAATCTGGAAGTAATCCGTTGTGTCATATTTATGATTACTTGGCGCTGTAAAAACTGGGTTAAAGTAAAGTGCTGTGACACCCAGACCGGATAGATAATCCAGCTTTTGTTCAATGCCTTTTAGATCCCCACCAAAGAACTCGCGAGCCCCCGTATTTTGGTGCGTTCCAACGGCATCTCCCCACGCCTTCACCATGGCACTTGAATCGTGATGTGCATAAGCATTTTTTATAGCGGTATGCTCCTGACTAGCAGCAAAACGATCTGGGAAGATCTGATAGAAGACTTGCTCTTGAACCCAGCTTGGCGGCTGAGATTGTACGTTTAACTTAAAGTGAAACTCTTTGGGCGGAACGCGCTTATGCACACCTCTCGCGTCTAACCAGAACTGGCTCGCCCCCTTAACAAGTTTAAACACGTAATGTGTCACGTCTCGATCTTTGTTTGGAGCAAACTGACCTTTCCACAACTGCAACTCACCAGCTTTACCATGAGGCTGCATCTCAATGAGATATTCTTCATTATCAGGCTCGCACCTTACGTGGATGCGATCGAATTGGGTGTCATCCGTTTTGAGAACGACGGTCAGCCGTTCACCATCGAATTCAAGACCATCTTTCGTTTGGCTATGGAAGATAAATGGAAGGGACATGGCAAGTGCTCTTTGTGTTGGAATATTCCACTATTTTAATAAAGAGCTTCTGCCTAAAAATCCTCCTTTTAAAAATACCGTATGGGTCATTTTCTTAAGGAGGATCACGTTTGGTAGGCGTAGTCGATGAGCAGTCAATGCTAGTTTAGTAGGCGTAGTCGATGAGCAGTCAATGCTAGTTTAGTAGGAGACTATCGTCAGCCAGCTCTTCTCCGCGCACTTTAGAGAACATTTCAAGCAAGTCGGGAACTTGCATATTTTTACGTTGCTCCCCTGCCACATCTAGCACTATTTCACCTTGGTGAAGCATGACGGTTCTGTCACCACACGCTAACGCGTCTTTCATGGAATGCGTCACCATCATAACAGTAAGATCGAACTCAGTAACAATGCGTTTAGTTAAATCAATAACAAACGCTGCCATACGAGGGTCCAACGCGGCGGTATGCTCATCAAGCAACAACAGCTTACTGTCTGAAAGTGTTGCCATTACAAGGCTGACAGCCTGTCGCTGTCCTCCTGAGAGTAGACCAATGCTGTCACCTAAGCGATCTTCTAACCCCAAGCCAAGAATGCTGATACGTTCCTGAAACAGCTTACGGCGTTTAGTAGAAAGAGCCATTCCCCAACCACGACGTTTACCTCGCATGTAAGCAAGCGCCATATTTTCTTCGATGGAAAGCTCGCCACATGTACCAGCCAATGGGTCTTGGAACACCCTCGCACATTGAGTAGCACGTTGAGCAACGGTTTTCCGTGTCACGTCTTTCCCATCAATGATCACCTTTCCGCCAATCATTGGCGTTTCCCCCGTCACGGCTCCGAGTAGAGTTGATTTCCCCGCACCGTTAGAGCCAATCACCGTAAGAAATTGATGCTCAGGAACCTCTAGGGACACGCTCTTTAAGGCTCGATTTTCTAAAATCGTACCAGGGTTAAACGTCACCTGAATGTCATTAAGTTCAATCATAGCGCCTCCCCTGAGCCGTTTTTGGATGCCGCTTGTTTGGCATTACTCACTCGCTGCTTTGCTTTCATCCTCTGTTTAAGTTTCGGTGCAATTAGAGCGACCGCCACCAGCACCGCTGTCACCAGATTTAAATCCGATGCTTGCAAACCAAACATGCCGGAACTCAGCGCAAAAGCAACCGCCAGACGGTACAGCACCGAACCAATAATTACCGCGCAAACAGCAACCCAGATTTTGCGTCCTGGAATCAAAGTCTGACCAAGGATCACCGCCGCTAAACCAACCACAATCGTCCCTACACCAGACGTGACATCGGCAAAGCTATTTGTTTGAGCAAACAGAGCCCCAGCAAAACCCACAAA
This sequence comes from Vibrio sp. Y29_XK_CS5, assembly GCF_024181835.1. Taxonomy (NCBI): domain Bacteria; kingdom Pseudomonadati; phylum Pseudomonadota; class Gammaproteobacteria; order Vibrionales; family Vibrionaceae; genus Vibrio; species Vibrio sp. Y29_XK_CS5. The sequence continues at coordinate 188,622 of NZ_JAMZAM010000005.1, read as the reverse complement.
CCCGTTGGATAATGCCAAACCAAAATACGTGTAGAATCCCGTACTGGCTCCTTGTGCCGCGACCATTCGAGCGTTTACGCCTGTTGCTCTTAACCCTAAACCAAAATCACTATTTAGAAGGCGCACAACAAATAACGCAGAGAGTAAAACCAATACGCCCACGACCAATGGTCGGATGTACATTGCATCTCCCATGGCTTCAAAAGGCGTCAGAATCGTATCTTCGCCTAGTAGCGCCATATTCGGTTTTCCCATGATGCGGATGTTGATGGAAAATGCCGCAATCATGGTCAGGATTGAGGCAAGAAGATGAAGGATGCCGCAACGAACGGCAAGAAAAGCGGTGACCCACCCGGTCATGCCACCAGCGATTATCGCCAGTCCCGTTGCTAACCAAGGGTTGATGCCCGCAACGATGGCTGTTGCTGCAACAGCCGCCCCCATAGGGAAACTACCGTCAACGCTTAGGTCCGGAAAGTCAAGGACACGAAACGTAAGGTAAACGCCCAAAGCGACCAAGCCGTAGATAAGCCCTATCTCGAGCGCACCAAAAAAAGCAAATGCAGACATAACTGCTCCTTTCTGCATAAATCAGGTCGGCAGAACACCGACCTAAAAACAACGCTTACTGCATACTAGTTGCACGTTTCACAACAGAACCTGGCAATTGAATACCAAGCTTACTTGCCGCGCCTTCATTCACGACAAGATCGGAGCCCGTCGCCACTTTTACATCTAACTTACCCGGATCTTGCCCTTCAAGAATAGCTGCCACGTAATCGGCTGTTTGAACACCGACTTGGTAGTAGTCAAAACCTAAGCTTGCGATAGCCCCTTTCTCAACATATGACGTCGCGCCTCCAAATACCGGTTTCTTCGCTTGGTTTGCGGCAACGATCATTCCTTCAATCGCGCTTGCAACCGTGTTATCTGTTGGTGCGTAAATGATGTCCGATTTCGCTGCAATAGCTTGAGTTGCAGATTGTACATCTGCGCTTTTCAGTGCCGTCGCTTCCACAACTTTTAATCCTTTTGACTCAGCGCTCTCTTTCAATAACTGTACCAAGGTGACGGCATTTGCTTCCCCTGGGTTGTAAACCACGCCAATGGATTTCACCGAAGGTAAGATTTCCTGAATCAACGCAACGTGCTGTGCGACCGGAGATAAATCAGAGAGTCCTGTGACATTCTTTCCTGGTTGACTCATCGATTTGACCAACTTGGCACCAACAGGGTCCGTCACTGCAGTAAACACAACAGGAATAGAGCGAGTCGCAGAGACCAAAGCTTGTGCTGATGGCGTTGCTATACCAACGAGGACGTCTGGGCTTTCTCCTACATACTGGCGTGCGATCTGAACGGCGATTGCTGGATTACCTTGCGCTGTCTTGTAGTCAAACTCTAAGTTCTTCCCTTGTTCATACCCTTTGGCTTTCAGACCGTCTAACAACCCTTGACGAGTTGCATCCAAAGCAGGGTGTTCAACAATCTGTGATACCGCGACTGTCGCGGTTTTAGCCAGAACGCTAGTGGAAGAAAAAGCCGTGATCGTAGCAAGAATAGCAATGGCGAGTAAACGTTTTGTTTTCATCATGACTCCTTGATGTTTCTTCGTCCTTGAACTGCAAGCACAATGTTGCTGACGTACTCACGAGTCTTTGAAGTAGAAGATGGGATGTTGTGTTTATAGCTGCGCACTTTTTGTGCATCTAATTATCATTATTAACGCTAAGTCTCAGGAAAGAAAAGTAAGATTTAACAACAAAGTAACATTTGTGATCTCACAATCGGCACGAGAGGCGGTGATTACAAATAAGCAAAGAGTAAAAAACCATGTTGCGGGCATAAAAAACGGAGTGGCTAAAAGCACACTCCATTTCAATGAGTTGATGACCGAACAAGAAGATTAGAACCAACGCTCTAATGAAGTCTTATCCAGTTGGCGAAAAGCTCGGTTTAAAATTACTGCGAGCTCTTTATATCTTGGACGCGCTTTAGCAGGCTCTAAAGCAAATCCTGTTTCGGTAATTTTTTGGTGCAGCTCTCGATACCACGATGCTAAGGCAGGTGGCAACTTAGTATTGGAACGGCTGCCCAACCACCACATGCCTTGCAGTGGCATGCTGATTGCGAACAGTGCAACCACAATGGCTTGAGGAAGCGCATCATAATTGTTAAAAGCCATTTGAGTGAGCACACTGATTGCTGCAACCGCTGGCATCACTTTAATGCCAAAGCGTGTTGCTTTAATAATGCGTTGTTCGGGAAAAATGGCGTTCAGCTCTTTACGAACCGGCCAGATCTCCATGTAACTCTGGCCGTCTTTCAGGCTATGGATCAATCCGACTTGTTTGCTCATACCGCTCTCTCACTAAAAAATAGTTGAACATTTCAACTGAAGGCGCAAAAAATTGATGAAAGTTAATATTCTTTCAAAATTTTTTTGTTATCATTGCCTATTATCGCTATCCTTTGCAGACCCTCAATCTCATTGTTGCTGTTATTTACAATTTAAGCAACTCCGAGATTTTATTCTGCACGGATCGCTTCATAGTGGTGGATGGGTTCATCACTATTCATTTATACGGAATTAGAACAATTTTTGACCAAGATTAGTACGCACCCTTGGCGGTATCGTCTATTCTTGTGATTAATTTTTCATCCTTTAACTGATTTTGATCAGACGAATAACAGGTAGTCACACATGTCTAAGCTAGTTTTAGTTTTAAACTGCGGTAGTTCTTCTCTTAAATTTGCTGTTGTTGATGCAGAAACAGGTGCAGAGCACCTATCAGGTCTTGCTGAATGTCTTCACCTTCCTGAAGCACGTATCAAGTGGAAACTTGACGGTAAACACGAAGCTCAACTAGGCAACGGTGCAGCACACGAAGAAGCACTAGCGTTCATGGTTGAAACTATTCTTGCTTCTAAGCCAGAGCTTAAAGCTAACCTAGGCGCTATCGGTCACCGTATCGTACACGGTGGTGAGCAGTTCACTCAATCTGCACTAATCACTGATGACGTACTAAAAGGTATTCAAGACGCTGCGACTTTCGCACCGCTTCACAACCCAGCGCACATCATCGGTATCGAAGCTGCTAAACACAACTTCCCAGAGCTTCAAAACGTTGCTGTATTCGACACTGCGTTCCACCAAACTATGCCTGAAGAGTCTTTCCTATACGCTCTTCCATACAAACTATACAAAGAGCACGGTATCCGTCGTTACGGCATGCACGGTACTTCACACCTATTCATCACTCGTGAAGTTGCAGGCCTACTAAACAAGCCAGTTGAAGAAGTAAACATCATCAACTGTCACCTAGGTAACGGTGCTTCTGTTTGTGCAATCAAGAACGGTCAATCTGTAGACACTTCTATGGGTCTTACTCCTCTTGAAGGTCTAGTAATGGGTACTCGTTGTGGTGATATCGACCCAGCTATCGTATTCCACCTACACGACGCTCTAGGTTACTCTGTTGAAGAAATCAACAACATGCTAACTAAAGAGTCTGGTCTTGCTGGTCTAACTGAAGTGACTTCTGACTGTCGTTTCGTTGAAGACAACTACGGTGAGAAAGAAGAAGCAACTCGTGCAATGGACGTGTTCTGTCACCGTCTAGCTAAGTACGTAGCTGGTTACACTGCTTCTATGGAAGGTCGTCTAGACGCAATCACGTTCACTGGCGGTATCGGCGAAAACTCTGGTCCTATCCGTGAAATGGTTCTAAACCGTCTAGGTATCTTCGGTATCGAAGTTGATGGTGAAGCTAACCTTAAAGCACGTTTCGGCGGTGAAGGTACTATCACTACAGCTAACAGCCGTATCCCAGCAATGGTTATCTCTACTAACGAAGAGCTAGTAATTGCTGAAGACACTGCACGCCTAGCAGGTCTTTAATAGATTTAACTGGCTAGCCACTCGGCTAGCCAGTTTTTCTTCCAAAAGAATTTCTTAGGGGCTTAACTCCTATTCTCTGAATTATTCATGGAATAAGAGTTGAGCTTTTATCCCCCAATAGCTAAAGGTACTCTACGAATGTCTCGTACTATTATGCTTATCCCTGCAAGTGCTGGTGTTGGTCTAACTAGCGTAAGCATGGGTGTTCTTCGCGCAATGGAGCGCAAAGGCGTTAAGGTTTCTTTCTACAAACCAATTTCACAGCCACGTTCTGGCGGTGATCAACCTGATCTAACTTCAACTATCGTTGGTTACAACAGCGATATGAAGATCGGTCAACCACTAGCGATGTCTGTTGCTGAAAGCCTAATCGGTAACGACAACATGGACGAGCTGCTAGAAACTGTTGTTGAGCGTTACAACCAAATCAACAAAGATGCAGACGTAACGCTTATCGAAGGTCTAGTACCAACTCGTAAGCACCCATTCGCTAACCAAGTGAACGCGGAAATCGCAGCGACTCTAGGCGCGGAAATCGTTCTTGTTGCAACTCCTGGTACAGATAACCCAGCTCAACTTAAAGAGCGCATCGAAGTAGCATGTTCTAACTTCGGTGGTACTAAGAACAAGAACATCTCAGGCGTAATCATCAACAAGCTAAACGCACCTGTTGACGAAGCTGGCCGTACTCGCCCTGACCTATCTGAAATCTTTGACGATGCAGACAGCGCGAAGCAAAACGAAATGAAAGTGATGGAAATCTTCAACACTTCTCCAATTCGTGTACTAGGTTGCGTGCCATGGAGCATCGATCTGATCGCTACTCGTGCTATCGATATGGCTCAGCACCTAAATGCTGACATCATTAACGAAGGTGACATTGCGACTCGTCGTATTAAGAGCATCACTTTCTGTGCACGTTCTCTGCCAAACATGATTGAGCACTTCAAACCAGGTTCTCTACTTGTTACTTCTGCAGACCGTCCAGACGTAATCGTTGCGGCAGCACTTGCAGCAATGAACGGTGTTGATATCGGTGCAGTTCTATTGACTGGTGGTTACGACATCCCTGAAGAGATCACTGGTCTTTGTAAGCCAGCGTTCGAAACTGGTCTACCGATCTTCAAAGCACAAGGTAACACTTGGCAGACTTCTCTAAACCTACAGAGCTTCTCTATCGAAGTACCTGCAGACGATAAAGAGCGTATCGAGTTCATCAACGAGCACGTTGCTGGTCACATCGACGGTAACTGGATCGAGTCTATGACTGAAGGTACTCAGAAGTCTCGTCGTCTAAGCCCACCAGCATTCCGTTACCAGCTAACTGAGTTCGCTCGTAAAGCTGGTAAGCGTATCGTTCTTCCTGAAGGTGACGAGCCACGTACAGTTAAAGCTGCGGCTATCTGTGCTGAGCGCGGCATCGCTGAATGTGTGCTTCTAGGTAACCCAGACGAAATCCGTCGCGTTGCTGCACAACAAGGCGTTGAGCTAGGTGCTGGCGTAACTATCATCAACTCTGATGAAGTTCGTGAAAACTACGTTGCTCGCCTAGTTGAGCTACGTGGCGCGAAAGGTATGACTGAAGTTGTTGCTCGTGAGAAGCTACAAGATTCAGTATTCCTAGGCACAATGATGCTTGAGAACGACGAAGTAGACGGTCTAGTTTCTGGTGCAGTTCACACCACAGCAAACACTATCGTTCCTCCGTTCCAAATCATCAAGACTGCACCTGATGCGTCTATCGTATCTTCTGTATTCTTCATGCTGCTACCTGACCAAGTATTGGTTTACGGTGACTGTGCGATCAACCCAGATCCAACAGCTGAACAGCTTGCTGAAATCGCTATCCAATCTGCTGATTCTGCAGCGGCATTCGGTATCGACCCTCGCGTTGCTATGATCTCTTACTCTACTGGTGAATCTGGTAAGGGTGCAGACGTAGATAAAGTACGTGAAGCAACTAAGATTGCTCAAGAGAAACGTCCAGATCTAGTGATCGACGGTCCTCTACAGTACGACGCAGCAATCATGGAAAACGTGGCAGCTTCTAAAGCGCCTAACTCTCCAGTAGCAGGTAAAGCGACAGTATTCGTATTCCCAGACCTAAACACTGGTAACACGACTTACAAAGCGGTACAACGTTCAGCAGACCTAGTATCTATCGGTCCAATGCTTCAAGGTATGCGCAAGCCTGTAAACGACCTATCTCGCGGTGCACTAGTAGACGATATCGTGTACACAGTTGCTCTAACTGCGATTCAGGCAGATCAAGCTGACCAAGCAAAAGAAAAAGCAGTTAACTAATAACTTCGCTTCTTCCAAATAATAAAACCTCGCCACGGCGAGGTTTTTTTCATTTAATGTTCGGATAAATCAATACAAAGCCAAAAACAAAATAGCGCCAGAAAGCACGCATCCAACCATGACGGGCGCAACTCTTCTCCACAATGCCTTATCCCCTATTGCGACAACCATCCCCATTTTCACCACTGTATTGACTGATGCCGCGATCAGAATACCCAGTGCCGCGGTTTCCACACTTAGGGTTTGGGTACTTTGTCGCCCAAGAGCAAGGGAAATAGCATCGACATCTGTAATGCCGGATAGCGCAGATAGTATCAGAACACCAGCATTACCAAACAGATCAGACAGTGCATGCGATAACAGCATAATCACAGCCAATACGACACCGAAGAACAACGCCGATTGCAATGCCAAAGGATTGGTTTGTTTATTTGATTGTTCCACCTTCCCTACCTCACTTCGACGCCATATCCACCAAGCAGGGAAGTAAAGAGCAATCATCATAATCATGACGATGGGCCACAACAATGTCACTAACTGAGGGTTAATCACTGACAGCACAATTAGCAGCCTAGGAAACATGGTACCGCAACTCAACAGTATGCCACTTGCTAGCAAAGGGCTGATACTCGATTGTTCGCGTGAAAGATGGGAGAACTGCAGTGTGAGCGCAGTAGATGAGCTCAAGCCAGCGAAGACAGAAGTAAACAAAATACCTCGCTTCGCCCCACCAATTTTAATCGCAAAGTAGCCCACAAACGAAATACTGGCAATCAACACCACCATCCACCAAATCTCATAAGGATTAAGTGCATTCCAAGGACCGTAAGCTTGATTAGGTAAGAGCGGCAACAGGACGATGGAAATGAGCAGCAGACGCAAAGCGGCATCAAGCTCGTACTCTTGGAGGCGTTGAAGCGCCTGATGAAGTTCTCTCTTGTTGTCCAGAACAACTGCGGTGATAACGGCAGCTGCCGCAGCAAGAACAGGCTCACCGGATACTGCCAAACTACCAAGAACAAATGTAATGACTAAACTGATGACGCCAGTAATGCTGATGTCTTCACTCTTTCTTTGCTGAATAACAAACGCAATGCAAGCAAGAATAACCAAAGCAATAAGAGCAAAGCCAAGTAACAAAGGCGTATACAGATTGGCAAGAATCCCAACCAAGCCACCAAGCAAACCGACTAAAGAAAAGGTGCGGATACCTGCAACGCGACTGCCTTCGACGCTATTACGCATCACCCAGCCACGTTGTGTTCCCACAATCGCACCTAAAAGCAGAGCAACAAACAGATTCCAAATTAGATGCTCGCCACTGACAAACTCATTGATATCCATACCCCACCTCGGTCAAAGATCGGTTGTTATATCATCAGTTTATGTGATTGGTAGGAAGAAGCTGTGATGCTAAGAAGATATTGAGAAAAAAGAAAACCGCCACATCAAATGGCGCTTTTCTTAGAGGTTTTAAACTTAGATAGATTCTCGACCATGAGGTGAATCCAAATCTAATTCAGGACCTTTCGGTACCACTTGTGTTGGGTTGATGCCAGTATGGCTAAAATAATAGTGACGCTTTATGTGGTAGAAGTCCGTGGTTTCTGCCACACCCTCTACTTGATACAGCTCTTTCAAATAACCTTGAATGTTTGCGTAATCAGCAATACGTTGTTTATTACACTTGAAGTGACCAACATACACCGCGTCAAAACGCACAAGAGTAGTAAACAAGCGCCAATCCGCTTCAGTGATTTTATTACCGGCTAAGTAGCGATGCGTCGCAAGATGGGCATCAATTTTATTCAAAGCATCAAAGAGTGAATCAAAAGCTTCTTCATACGCCTCTTGAGTTGTGGCAAACCCGCAACGATAAACACCGTTATTCACGTTTGGATAGATGTAATCATTCCATTCATCAATCACACTTTGAAGCTGCTCCGGGTAATAATCATCATGATTGCCTGTTAGCTCATTAAACTCAGAGTTAAACATTCGGATGATTTCTGACGATTCATTCGACACAATGGTATTAGTCTTCTTGTCCCATAATACTGGCACTGTAACTCGACCAGTGTAATCCGGTTTAGCTTCAGTATAAATTTGATGCATACGGGAGTGACCAAATAATGGCTCAGGCAATCCCATCTGCCAGCCCTCGTTTAGCATATCAGGACACACCACCGTGACATCGATGTGTTTTTCTAACCCTTTGAGACTGCGAAAAATCAACGTTCGGTGCGCCCAAGGACAAGCAAGTGAAACATACAAGTGATAGCGACCAGACTCTGGTTGATAGGTTGCATCCGGTTTGTTTTTAATCCAGTTGCGAAACCCTGCATCTTCTCGCACGAATTTACCGCCACTTGATTTAGTGTCGTACCATACATCGTGCCAAACACCTTCAACTAACTTACCCATGACTGCTCTCCTCAGATTCTGTTTTCCACTATATTAGCGAATCATGCAAAGCTTAAAATCCAACCGCTTAGTTCAACTTGTTCAAGAATTTCGAATGAACTAAATCAAGCCTAGATCGTAGGCATAAAAAAAGCGCGACCCTATAAAAGGAGCCGCGCTTAAGCCCGTCACAGGCCGAATTTAATTACACCGCTACGTGCAAACAAGAAACTGCATGAATATCAGAACCTTGGATATTTGGCTTTGTCTTTGCACACTCATCCGTTGCTTGAGGGCAACGAGTACGGAATACACAGCCCGATGGTGGGCTGATCGGAGATGGTAGATCACCTTCTAACATCTGGATCTTCTTACTGCGTTCAATTTCCGGATCTGGAATAGGCACAGCAGACATTAGTGCACGAGTATATGGGTGCTTTGGATCTGCAAACAACGCATCTGCTTCACCCAGCTCCACAGCATTACCTAGGTACATAACCAGTACGCGGTCAGAAATGTGTTTCACAACTGATAAATCGTGCGCAATGAACACCAATGAAAGACCAAGCTCTTTTTGCAGCTCTTTCAATAGGTTAACTACCTGAGCCTGAATCGATACATCCAGTGCTGATACTGGCTCGTCACAGATAATCATCTTAGGTTTTAAAATCAGAGCACGTGCGATACCAATACGCTGACACTGACCACCAGAGAATTCGTGTGGGTAACGGTTGATAACGTTTGGTAGAAGACCTACCTTCGCCATCATCTCTTTTACGCGGTCTTTCACTTCTTGCTTAGTCAGCTCTGGGTAGAATGTCTCTAATGGTTCAGCGATGATGTCACCAACCGTCATACGTGGGTTAAGAGAAGCCAGAGGATCTTGGAAAATCATTTGGATTTCTTTACGCGTTTCACGACGTTGGACGTCTTTCATTTTTGTCAGATCTTGACCCAACCAAACCACTTCACCGTCTGTTGCTTCCACCAGACCAATGATGGCGCGAGCAAATGTCGATTTACCACAACCGGACTCGCCTACTACACCAAGGGTCTCGCCTTCGTATAAACGAACGTTTACGCCGTCTACCGCTTTTAGGCTTGACGGTTTTGACCAAGGCCACGCAGATTTTGATGCAATGCTGAAGTGAACTTTCAGATCAGATACATCCAGAATTAGCTTTTTATCTGTACTCATTTGCTCCAAGCCTCCCATTCAGAAAAACATGCACGCTGACGACCATCACCAAATGGCGTCAGAATTGGTGCTTCACGCTTACAACGATCCATCACGCGATGGCAGCGATCTTGGTAAGGACAGCCAGGTGGTAGACGAAGCAAGTTTGGCGGGTTGCCAGGAATCGTTGGCAGAATCTCGCCTTCTGTATCTAGACGAGGAATAGCCTTCAATAGACCTTCTGCGTATGGGTGGCTTGGGTTGTAGAAGATTTCGTTCACTGTGCCGTACTCCATGGTACGACCCGCGTACATAACCAGTACTTTGTCACATGAACCTGCAACAACACCAAGGTCGTGCGTGATCATGATGATTGCAGTGTTGAACTCAGATTTCAGTTCGTTCAGCAGATCCATGATCTGCGCTTGAACCGTAACGTCCAATGCCGTTGTTGGCTCATCCGCAATAAGCAGTTTTGGACGACACAACAGCGCCATTGCGATCATTACACGTTGACGCATACCGCCCGAGAACTCGTGTGGGTACATAGTGATACGTTTACGAGCTTCTGGGATTTTTACCGCTTCAAGCATACGAACAGACTCTTCGAATGCTTCTGCTTTGCCCATACCTTTGTGCAGCATCAGTACTTCCATCAGCTGATCACTGACTTTCATGTATGGGTTAAGAGAGGTCATCGGGTCTTGGAAGATCATAGCGATCTGTTCCGCTCGAACCTTGTTAAGCTCTTTTTCTGGAAGGTTAAGGATTTCTCGACCTTCAAATTTCGCGCTACCAGAGATAATACCGTTCTTAGCCAGTAGACCCATGATTGCGAATACAGTTTGTGACTTACCTGAACCAGACTCACCTACGATACCTAGGGTCTCGCCTTGATTCAGAGAGAAGTTCAGATCGTTTACTGCGGTTACGATACCATCTTGCGTGGTAAATTCGACGCGCAGATCTTTGACATCTAATAAACTCATCATTGCTTCCTTTATTCTTTCTATTTTTAATTATCTGTCTTTTGGATCCAGCGCATCGCGCAGACCGTCACCAACGTAGTTGAAGCAGAATAGAGTCACAACCATAAACGCTGCTGGGAATGCCAGCTGCCAGATTGCTACTTCCATTGTTTGTGAGCCTTCTTGTAGAAGTGCGCCCCAACTTGTCATTGGTTCCTGTACACCAAGACCAAGGAATGAAAGGAATGATTCCGTTAGAATCATGCTTGGGATAAGTAGTGTTGAGTAAACCGCTACGATACCCAATACGTTTGGAACGATGTGGCGAGTGATGATCTTCCAGTTGCTCACACCACAAACGTGTGCCGCTTCAATAAACTCTTTACTACGCAGGCTTAGCGTTTGACCACGTACGATACGAGCCATATCTAGCCATGCGATAGCGCCGATAGCGACGAAGATAAGAACAATATTACGACCGAAGAATGTTACCAGTACGATAACTAGGAACATGAACGGTACCGCATATAGGATCTCAAGAATACGCATCATGATACGGTCAACTTTACCGCCAATGAAGCCAGAAGCCGCACCGTAAAGTGTACCAATCACAACCGCAACTAATGCACCTAGAACACCAACCATTAGAGAGATACGACCACCAATCAGCGTACGTACGTAAAGGTCTCGACCTAAGCTGTCTGTACCAAACCAGTGCTCAGCACTCGGACCAACGTGCATTGCATACCAGTCAGTATCATCAAAAGCGTAAGGGGCAATCATCGGTAAGAAGATTACCGCTAGGGTCATCAGTGCAAGAATGAACAAGCTCACCATCGCCGCTTTGTTACGCATAAAGCGGATACGGGCGTCTTGCCACAAACTACGGCCTTCAACTTCCAGGTTCTCTGCAAATTTCTCGACCGCTTCAAGATTCTCTTTTTTCGTTAACATAACCATACTTCCCTGTTAGTAGCGAATTTTCGGGTCAATCATTGCTAGCAGAATATCAACGATAGCGTTGAATAGAATGAATAGGAAACCAATCAGAATGGTCACACCCATTACTAGCGAGTAGTCACGGTTGAAGGCAGCGTTGACAAACAGCTTACCGATACCAGGCAGACCAAAAATGGTCTCGATAACAACCGAACCTGTGATGATACCTACAAACGCTGGTCCCATGTATGACACAACAGGAAGCAGAGCTGGTTTTAGTGCGTGTTTCAGGATGATGTAACGGTAACTTAGACCTTTTGCGCGAGCGGTACGAATAAAGTTACTGTTCAATGTTTCGATCATCGAGCCACGAGTGATACGTGCGAAAGTCGCCACGTAGAGCAATGACATACCGATCACAGGTAACACAATGTATTGCCACCCTCCGTCATGCCAACCACCCGCGGGGAATAAATTCCAATGGAGAGAGAACAAGTAAATCAGAGCAGGAGCCAATACGAAGGACGGCATAACTACCCCGAGCATCGCCGTTGACATTATGGCGTAGTCCACCCAAGTATTCTGCTTGAGTGCGGCTATGGTTCCAACCGTCACCCCCAAAATTACAGTGAAGATAAAGGCGATAAAACCAACCTTCGCTGATACTGGTAACGCAACAGAGATTAGTTCATTTACTGTGTAATCTAAGTATTTGAATGAAGGACCAAAATCACCTTGGATAACGTTGGTCAAATATGTGGTGTATTGCTCAAATACAGGCTTATCTAGACCGTATTTAGCTTCAATGTTCGCCATAACTTCTGGCGGTAATGGGCGCTCGCTCGAGAATGGGTTACCCGGTGCGAAACGCATGAGAAAGAAAGATACGGTGATCAAAACCAACATGGTTGGGATCGCCTCAAATATCCTTTTTGCGATGAATTTAAGCATAAACTCACTCTTTCAGTCTGTGACAGTTAAAATGTAAATGATAGGCTGCACACGCTCCTTCAATGGTGCGTGTGAGCCTTATTCTTATAGTTTTGAAGTGACTTTAATTAGTCAGCTTTGATGTAAAGATCTTTGGTGTAGATCTTTTCTTCCGCGTTGTTTGCAGGGAAACCACCAACGTGCGGATTTAATAGACGAGAACGAACATACTGGTAGATAGGCGCAATTGGCATATCTTTCGCCATCAGTTGCTCAGCTTCTAGGTAAATTTTGGTACGCTCTTCTTCAGAAGTCGATTTGATCGCTTTATCAATCAGAGCATCGTACTCTTTATTACCCCAGTGCTGACCACCAGTTGTGTTCGAGCTAACCATTAGGGTTAGGAATGAAGATGCTTCGTTGTAGTCACCACACCAACCGGCGCGTGCCACTTCGAAATCACCTTGGTCTTTAGTCGATAGGTAAGTTTTCCACTCTTGGTTTTCTAGCGTTACGTCTAGACCTAGAGTTTTCTTCCACATAGAACCTAGTGCTACTGCTAGTTTCTTGTGGTTCTCATCCGTGTTGTATAGAAGAGAGAATTTAAGTGGGTTGTCTTTGCCGTAACCCGCTTCAGCCAATAGGCGTGCCGCTTCTGCATTACGCTCTTTTTGCGTCATCTTGCCGTAAGCTGGTAGCTCAGGGTTGAAGTGCGCTGTAATTTCAGGCGTTAGGAAGTAAGCAGGCTTCTGACCTTGACCAAGAATTGCGTTTGCTACGATGTTACGGTCGATAGCGTAAGAAATCGCTTTACGAACGCGAACGTCGTTGAATGGTTCTTTCTTAGTATTGAATGAGTAGTAGTAAGTACACAGGCTACCTTCAACCGATACTGATTCTGGGTGCTCTTTTTTCAGACGCTTAAAGTGCTCTGTCGGCAGTTTAGACGTGAAATCAATTTCACCAGATAGGAAACGGTTCATTTCAGCAACACCGTTCTCAATTGGAAGGTACGTTACTTTGTTGATAACCGTTTTGTCGTTATCCCAGTATTCGTTGTTACGAACAAGCTCTAGACGCTCATTCACAACCCAGTTGTTTACGACATAAGCGCCGTTACCTACGAAGTTTTCTGGTTTCGTCCACTGATCACCAAACTTCTCAACTGTCGCTTTATGTACTGGTTTCATTGTTGTGTGACCAGCCATCATTACAAAGTAAGGAACGGCGGTATCTAGCTCAACCACTAGCGTGTGGTCGTCAGTCGCTTTAACACCGAGCTCGCTCTTGTCTTTTTTGCCCGCAACGATGTCTTTTGCATTCTTCATCTTGGTGTATTCCATGTACCAAGAATATGGTGAAGCCGTCGCAGGATCGACCGCACGCTGCCAGCTGTATACAAAATCTTGCGCTGTTACAGGATCGCCGTTAGACCATTTTGCGTCTTTACGTAGATGGAAGGTGAAAGTTTTGTTGTCTGAGGTTTCCCAGCTCTCAGCTACACCAGGGATAGTGTCGCCGTCTGCATTTTGGTTCACTAAGCCTTCAAGAAGATCACGAATCACATGCGACTCTGGAACCCCTTGAGATTTGTGCGGGTCGATTGTTGCAACTTCAGTACCGTTACCACGAACGAGTTCTTGTTTATCTGCTAGTTTAGTGCCTGCTGGAACGTCAGCAGCGAAAGCGGTAGAAGAAGAGGCAGCCACTGCCAGACCAGCACCTAGAAGAAGGGCTTTGGTGATTTTGTTCTTATACATGCGTAAAACTCCAAGTTTTTCATTAGCATCCATGACTTCTCTGCAAGGGACTGGAACGGTCAGAATTTTAGAATTTTTTAGTACACTTTCTGAGCACAAAACACTAAAACCTTACAAAGACTGCGGCACACATTAGCAATCATTGAAGTAATTTGCCATAAAAATGTAGCAAAAAAACTAATAATTCTGTAATTAGTGCTCATATTTAGCAATAAATACTACATAGTTTGTATTGGGTAGATAAATGCAGATTTGCGAGTTCATTTGGCAGGCAAAACTGTCGATAAATCTAAATTCAAACTCTTTGGTAGCATCTTATGCTAGATATATGTATAAAAATTAACATTTGTGACACATTGAGTCTAATTAATAATTGCATATATCTTGTTCGATATTTTTTATTGTGAACAAGGTCACCGAGAGGTGAAAGGAAGGAAAGGTGATGAATTTATCGGCAGGTCAAAGTAGGAAGTAAACTCCGTTTTTATCGTAAAAAAAGAAAAAGCCAGATGAGATAAACATCTGGCTTTAGTAGATTTGGTCGCAGAATAAAAAACGGTTCTACTTTTCCCAACGCTGCGCAGCTTGATGGTCAGTATCTCGTGACTCAATCCAGCGGTTATCGCTCGTTGTGCGTTCTTTTTTCCAGAATGGCGCTTTAGTCTTTAGGTAATCCATAATGAATTCACAAGCATCAAATGCCGCACCTCGATGAGCGCTTGAAACTCCTACGAACACAATTTGATCGCCGGTATCAAGGTCACCAACACGATGTATCACGCGGACCCCAAGTAATGGCCAACGTGACTCCGCCTCATTACAGATATCGATCAGGCTTTTTTCTGTCATTCCAGGATAATGCTCTAAGTGCAGACCGATCACATTATCACCAAGATTCATATCACGAACCTTACCGATAAACGTAACAACGGCTCCAGACGCAGTGCCTTCCGACAAGCGCTGATATTCTTGATCAACAGAAAAGTCTTCAGCCTGTACAGAAACACGAGGATCCATCTTAACCTCCTGTCACTGGAGGGAAGAAAGCAACTTCATCACCCTCTTTCACTTCAGTATCCAGTGGGACAATAGATTGGTTTACTGCAGCGAGCAATTTACCAGGCTCAAGGGCGAGATCCCACTTACCTTCTGTACCTTCACCAATTTCAACCAAGTGAGCACGAATCGCTTCAACATTGTTGAATTGCTCATCGAGCTCAAGCGCATCGATACCAACCAGTTCACGCGTTTGAGCAAAGAAAAGAACTTTAATCATTATTCCGCCTTGAAGTGACCAGATTTACCACCCGTCTTCTCTAGAAGACGAACTTGACCAATAACCATGTCTTTTTGTACCGCTTTACACATATCGTAAATCGTCAATGCAGCTACAGAAGCTGCCGTTAGCGCTTCCATTTCAACACCAGTTTTACCTGCTAGCTTGCAAACGGATTCAATGCGTACCATGTTCTCAGCTTCAATTGCTTCAAGTTGTACTTCTACTTTCGAAAGCAATAGTGGATGACAAAGTGGAATTAGGTCCCACGTTTTTTTTGCCGCTTGAATACCAGCGATGCGTGCGGTTGCAAACACATCACCTTTATGATGTTGGCCAGAAACAATCAATTGCAGAGTTTCAGGTGCCATGTGAACGAATGCTTCTGCACGCGCCTCACGAACCGTTTCCGCTTTCGCTGATACGTCGACCATGTTCGCTTCGCCAGACGCATTGATATGTGTAAATTGGGTCATGGTTTTTCCTTCGCTTTTAGGAAAGGTTATACAGATAGGTGTGGCATAAAGTTGCAAGGACGATGACTTGCATCTAGTTGTTGCTTGATGATCTTCGTCCACCCTGTGCGGCACGCACCTGTAGAGCCAGGCATTGCAAAGATAACAGTGTGGTTAGCGAAACCAGCAATCGCACGAGATTGAATGGTTGAAGTACCAATTTCTTCATAAGAAACCAAACGGAACAGCTCACCAAAGCCTTCTACTTCTTTATCGAATAGAGGCTTAAGCGCTTCTGGAGTGCTGTCACGTGAAGTGAAACCAGTACCACCAGTGATCATGATTGCTTGTACGTTTTCATCCGCAATCCACTGGGAAACGATCGCACGGATCTTGTACATATCGTCAATTACGATTTGCTTATCAACGACGTTATGACCTGCTTCCTTCGCGTGTTCAACTAGGTAACCACCAGAGGTGTCGTTTTCTTCAGTACGAGTGTCAGATACCGTTAGAACGGCAATGTTTGCAGGTTGAAATTTGCTTTCAGCGTGACCCATTTGTTCACCTATTCTTTAATTTGCTTTTTGATACGCAAGGTATCGATTCTGGAAAAATCATCAGAAGCCACGTCTGCTCCTGATGTGAAATCTGATTGGAGTTAACCGCCGATAGACGCAAGATGCGGCGTCATACCAGTGTTGCCATCGTGCAAGAAGTGACTTACGGATTTCGTTTGCAACTGTGCCTGAATACGTTCAATCAATTCGCTTTCTTGCTCGTCGCGCTCTAACAGGTCACGTAACTCCACGCCATGTTCACCGAACAGACAAAGATGCAGTTTACCCATAGCCGAGACACGAAGTCGGTTACAGCTCTCACAGAAGTCTTTTTCATAAGGCATGATAAGACCAATTTCACCCTTGTAATCAGGATGAACGAAAACCTGAGCAGGTCCATCATTATGAGAACGGACTTTCAGTAACCAACCGTTGGCGATTAATTGATTTCGGATCGCAACACCAGAAACATGGTGCTTAGCAAACAACTCATCCATTTCTCCTGTTTGCATTAACTCAATAAAACGCAATTGGATTGGACGGTCTTTAATCCAGTTAAGAAAAGCAGGCAACTCACTGTGGTTGAGGTCTTTCATCAGCACCACGTTAACTTTGACTTGCTCATAACCCACTTCAAATGCGCGCTCGATACCATTCATCACCTCAGTGAACTTATTTTCACCAGTAATTTGATGGAACATGCGGGGGTCAAGGCTATCCACACTAACATTAATATTAGTCAGCCCAGCTTCACGCCAATCAGCAACCTGTTTCGCCATGCGGTAGCCATTAGTCGTTGTAGCGACTTTTTTGATGCCAGGCGTCGTTGCGACAGAGTGGATAATGTCAGTAAAGTCTTTGCGTAAACTCGGCTCACCACCTGTGATGCGGACCTTTGAGGTACCACAATCTGCAAACGCTCTTACGACACGCTTGATCTCAGGGAGAGATAAAAAAGACGAGTTTTTATTGCCCGATGGCTTGTAGCCGTCAGGAAGGCAATAGGTACATTTGAAATTACATACGTCAGTCACAGACAGACGCAAGTAATAGAACTTACGATGAAATTTGTCTTCGAATTGTTGCGCCACGGAACACCTTTCCAAACACGGGAGGCATAATCATTTCCAATTATGCCCTTGTGACAGAATGTCACTGGCTCAAAACGCCTATCCTTAGACTTAGCATAGTGAGCTCGGAGTTATGGCAACCAGAGGAGGTAAACCCCTGATAGCTTTGCCGTGTAAAATACTTAATATTTGTAATGGAATCCAGACTTGAGTGATAAAAAACTCTCTAGAAACACAATTTACCGCTTAGTGAGTACCCCTTTGGCACTCATTAAGTTAAATTGTAGTCGTTTTTTACAAGATTATTAGAAGAACGTAATGAATATCTACACCGATAAGAAAGTGGTCGCAGTTGGTGGTGGTCACGGTTTAGGCCGTATGTTGGCAGCATTAAAAGATTTTGGCAGCAATGCAACTGGCATTGTTGCAACAACCGACAATGGCGGTTCAACCGGTCGTATTCGCCATTGCCAAGGTGGTATTGCATGGGGTGATACGCGTAACTGTATCAACCAGTTGATCACTGAACCATCAATCAGTTCCATGATGTTCGAATATCGCTTCAAAGGTACTGGCGAACTCGACGGACATAACCTAGGTAACCTAATGCTGACCGCTCTGGATAACCTATCGGTACGCCCATTAGAAGCGATTAACCTTATTCGCAATATGTTGAAAGTCGACGTCAACATTCTGCCTATGTCTGAGCACCCTTCCGATCTCACCGCATTATCGGTCGATGGGCAATGGGTTACGGGCGAAACCAACGTCGATGAGATGGATACCGATTTGCGTCGCCTCGATCTATCACCAGAAGTTCCCGCAACCAAAGAAGCTGTGACAGCGCTTGCTGAAGCTGACGCCATCATTCTTGGTCCCGGAAGTTTCTTAACAAGCATTATGCCGCCACTGCTCCTACCTGAATTGGGTAAAGCTATTGCCGCAAATCAAACTGCAAAAGTGATTTTTGTCGCCAACTTGAGTCCAGAGTATGGTCCTGCTGGGCGTATGACAATGAAGCAAAAACTCGAGTGGTGCGAGCGTGCTTGCCAAGGAAGAAAGATTGATGTCGTATTGGCAGAAGAAACAGAGCCAGAGGTGCTTGAGAACTGGAATGTGGTCACCGAGTCGTTAGCTTCTACTAATCGCGATTGGCGTCATGATCGAGACAAGCTCAAACTTGCGATTGAAAACCAGTTGCCGTCGAACTAGAAAGTTCGCATCGAGAAAACGACTCCAGCTAGAGCCATTTGGTCGAATGAAAAAGCCCTTCCACACCGGAAGGGCTTTATGTTTTAGTGCTCATTGAATAGCGTCAACAAAGCGCTAGTTTGTCCAAGAGCGATAGGCATCGCGTGTGACATCAAGCAAAGCGAGCATTTCTGTGGCATCCTCACCCTGCTCGGCTAACTGATTCGACTTCGCTTTTCGGTCGATCGCAATAGCCAAATCACACAGTCGATCTGCACCAAAGCTTGCGGCACTGCTTTTGAGTGCGTGGCTGATCTCTTTCAAATAGATCAATTGCTCATTGCCTTTAAGATCAGATAATCGGGTTATATAGGTGTCCATTTCCCCTAAAAAAATATCAAGCAAAACGGGCACATTATCACTGCCTATCTCAGCAGACAGCTCTTCAATCTTTTGCTGATTTAATACGTTCATACTCATACGTTTTGTTTTTCGTCCCTGCTATTCCAAGCTTGCAACTTGCGATAAATCGTCGATGGGCTGACATCTAAGTAGCCCGCAGCGCGTGGAATATTGCCATCACACGCTTGAATCGCCTGCTCGATGGCCATTTTCTCAGTCATCCAAAGCGGCATAATGTCTGACACCGTCAAAATGTCAGGTTCAATAAATTTTGATGCCGATTGACGAACCACTGGCTGGTTCAACGGCGGTGGCAGCATGTCTAACGTAATCTCTTTGCCGTTGTTCAATACCACAATGTTGCGCAGTACGTTTTGCAACTGACGAACGTTACCCGGCCATTCATAACTATTGAACCTATCAATCACCTCTTGCGAGAAGCGGATGAAGCTTTTGCCTTCTTCGTGAGACATATAACCAAGCAACGAATAAGCAATCTCAATTACATCTTCGCCACGCTCACGCAGCGGTGGAAGGTGCAATGGGATCACGTACAAACGATAGTACAAGTCTTCACGAAAACGCCCTTCTTGCACTTCCTTCCAAGGGTCGCGGTTCGTCGCGCAAACAAAACGTACGTCCACACTCTTCATCTTCGAAGAACCGACTTTTTGGAACGTCCCCGTTTGAATGAATCTTAGTAACTTTGTCTGGAGGTCTAGGTCCATCTCACAAAGCTCATCAAGAAACAAAGTGCCACCGTCAGCAAGCTCAGCCGCACCTTGTCGGTCATTTGCCGCGCCAGTAAATGCACCTTTTACGTGACCAAATAGCTCGCTCTCAATCAGATCTTTAGGGATGGCAGCACAGTTAATGGCGATAAACGGCTTATCACCACGTTTGCTTGCTGCGTGAATTGCCTCGGCACACACCTCTTTACCAGTACCACTTTCACCCGTGATGAAAATACTTGCTTTACTGCTCGCCGCCGAGTCAATAGTGCGGTAAACCTGCTGCATGGTTTGGCTACTGCCGATAAAGCCTTGGTAATTTTGGTTGCCCGGATTATCCGCTTCATTTTTAAGCTTGGTAGCTTTACGGATCGCATTATTTACCGTGACGCGTAAACGGTCAGCTTCACATGGTTTAATTAAGAAATCTTGAGAACCATGACGCATTGCTTCTACCGCAGTATCGATAGAGCCATGGGCAGTCATAAAGATAATTGGCACGTCTGGGTGACTTTTCTTCACTGCGTGCAATACATCCATCCCCGTCATATCAGGTAGACGAAGATCGAGCAGAATAAGATCAGGAATACGGTGGTTCAGACTTTCGATTGCGTCTCTGCCTGTACCAACAATATTGATATCGATGCCGAGTGGCGTTAGGTAAGAACGGTACAATGCCGCAACAGATGCGGTGTCTTCTACCATTAGTAGATAACGAGACTTTTGACCTTCTGTTATTTGTTGCATAGCCTAGCCGATTTTTTGTTGTGTTTTAAATAATAATCGCATTACGCTTTGCATTTTGCAAATAATCATTCGTAAGATTGTGGGTATTCTAAATAAACTAAACCGAATATCAACAGGTTAAATTATGGCACAAACCATGCTCTTAAACTAATGACCCCTCGGGTCACCTAGCCAACTGACGTTGTTAGTGAACGATATGTTCACAAAACGAGCCAATAGATCCGACTGCCTATTGGCTTCTTTTTTGTCTGTTGAGTATGGGGAAGGAAAGTGCCCAAGCAATTTATGTAAACACAAACACTTGGGCATGGAATGAAGCAATCAATCAACTGTTAGCGATGAACTGCTCGCGTAACTTCTCAATCTCGTCACGCTTTTGCGCTGCTAATTCAAATTCCAGATCTTGAGCATGTTGGTACATCGCCGCTTCTAGACGACTGATCTCTTTCTCCAACTGCTGTGGAGACATAATTTCGTAGGTTTGCGAAGGCTCTGCCACTTTCGATAACGGAACTTGCTTAGTGTTCCGTTGACGTTTGGACTTAGTGATATCCCCCAGCTCCATAATGTCTTTGATATTGCGCTTCAAGGCTTGAGGTTCAATGCCCATCTCTGCGTTATATGCCTTTTGCTTCTCACGGCGACGATCCGTTTCGTCCATTGCTTTCTTCATCGATTTAGTGATCGAATCTGCGTAAAGAATCGCTTTACCTTTGATGTTACGAGCTGCACGCCCAATGGTCTGAATCAATGAACGCTCTGAACGCAAGAAGCCTTCTTTATCTGCATCCAAGATCGCCACCAGCGATACTTCGGGCATATCGAGACCTTCTCGCAACAAGTTGATCCCTACCAACACGTCGAACTCACCTAAACGAAGGTCGCGAATAATTTCGACACGCTCAACGGTGTCGATATCTGAGTGAAGGTATCGAACTTTTACATCGTGCTCGTGAAGGTATTCGGTCAAGTCTTCTGCCATGCGCTTGGTTAACGTTGTCACCAGAACACGCTCATCTTTCGCCGCTCGAATGCGAATTTCAGACAACAAGTCATCAACTTGAGTCGATACCGGACGTACTTCCAATTCCGGATCGAGCAGACCCGTTGGGCGTACAACCTGATCAGCAATCTCATCGGCTGATTTTTCCAGCTCGTAGTTACCTGGTGTCGCTGATACAAATATCGTCTGTGGAGAAATCGCCTCAAATTCTTCAAACTTCATCGGACGGTTATCCAATGCTGAAGGTAAACGGAAGCCAAACTCCACCAACGTCTCTTTACGCGAACGGTCACCTTTATACATCGCACCAATTTGTGGAACTGTAACGTGCGATTCGTCGATGATCAGTAAACCATCATGAGGTAAGTAATCGAATAGTGTTGGGGGCGGCTCACCCTCCGCTCGACCACTTAAGTAACGGGAGTAGTTTTCGATACCTGAACAGAAGCCTAGCTCGTTCATCATCTCAATATCGAACTGAGTTCGTTGGCTGATGCGTTGTTCTTCTAGAAGCTTGTTGTTATCTAGCAACTGCTTCTTGCGAACTTCAAGCTCATCTTTGATGCTTTCAATCGCATCAAGGATACGCTCACGGGGGGTCACATAGTGAGTCTTTGGATAGATGGTATAACGTGGTAAGTCACGCTGTTTCACCACTCCAGTCAGAGGGTCGAATACGCTAATGCAATCCACTTCATCATCAAACATTTCGACACGGACCGCATCTTGGTCTGATTCTGCCGGAAAGATATCAATCACTTCACCACGAACGCGGAACTGACCACGTTCGAATGCAACGTCATTGCGAGAATATTGCAACTCTGCAAGACGGCGCAGCATATCACGCTGATCAATCACATCTCCACGACGCAGGTGCAACATCATTTGCAGATACGATTCCGGATCACCCAAACCATAAATAGCCGATACCGACGCTACGATGATCGCATCTTTACGTTCTAGTAAGGCTTTAGTGGCCGATAAACGCATTTGCTCAATATGAGCGTTAACTGAAGCATCCTTTTCAATAAAGGTGTCCGTCGTTGGAACGTATGCTTCGGGTTGGTAGTAATCATAGTAAGAGACGAAGTACTCTACAGCATTATTTGGGAAGAAGGCTTTCATCTCACCATACAGCTGAGCTGCCAGCGTTTTGT
This sequence comes from Vibrio sp. Y29_XK_CS5, assembly GCF_024181835.1. Taxonomy (NCBI): domain Bacteria; kingdom Pseudomonadati; phylum Pseudomonadota; class Gammaproteobacteria; order Vibrionales; family Vibrionaceae; genus Vibrio; species Vibrio sp. Y29_XK_CS5. The sequence goes on along the minus strand of NZ_JAMZAM010000005.1, from coordinate 165,648 downwards.
TTGGTGCAAGGAGGATGGCAGGACGCTGCGCTTGCGCAATCACATTTGCCAACGTGAATGTTTTACCTGAGCCAGTTACACCCAATAGCGTCTGATGAGCAAGACCTGCGTCTAACCCTTCCAATAACTGTTTGATAGCGGTTGGCTGATCACCAGATGGTTGATACTCAGAGACCAGTTCATAAACTTTACTCATACCCTTCCTCAAATTTACTGCACTTTGGCTGTATATATATACACCTTATTAGATGAAATCTACGTCTATTTTAGATTTATAGCTCATTGTTACTAATTTTTGTGCTTTCTCTATTTTGATCTAGCCTTAGTCTGGTGACTCTGTTATAGTCTTTCGCCCTACTTGGTGATACTCCCCAAATCATCACAATTTAGTTTCCACAACTTTTCCCCAGAAAGACCTAATATTATCCTTTATCCCCAAAAGGCTAAATTTTATCCACTTTAACTAATTCTGCGTCAATCTAAATAAATCACTGTTTTATTTGCTTATTCAGTGCCTATTTCTGCTTAAAAATGCAAAACAAAACAACACTGTTGCATATAAAAGTTCTTTACTCAGATCTCATCAACATAGTTATCCACAAATTTGGTGGATAAGTAACTCCAGCCCTTTACTGGCAAGGATTACAAGAAAGTAAAGATAAAATTCCATTATTTTTTACTAGAAATGTGTTTTTTAGGTGTTGACAGAAATATAGGTGCTCGGTAAGATGCGACCCGCTTTCAAGCAAAGCAATTCCTCCTTAGCTCAGTCGGTAGAGCGACGGACTGTTAATCCGCAGGTCGCTGGTTCGAATCCAGCAGGAGGAGCCAAATTTCAGATAAAGCCGTGTCGAAAGACGCGGCTTTTTCGTATCTGCTCCTCTAGAATCTCAGCACAAATAAGCTTAGTAAATACAGTTACACAATCTCTTCATACACACCGCTTCTTCCTAATTCGAATGACGGCAAATCTGCTCATTACTCTGTTTTACTTTTAATTCGCCGATAAATTCACGATACCAAGCATTAAATGTGTGGTTCCAAAAGCAAAAGCCAACCATAAACCTATGATTTAAAAATTAATGCATTTTAATCATTTAAAAAATGAAAAGCATTCATTTTACTCATAGATAGTAAGTCCATACGATTGAAAGGGTTAAGAATGGTTCCGTCCTACTCGTCGCCTCCATTCTATTTATCAATAACTTAGGGATTTACTAATGACTATTCCGACGACTGATATGCTTGACGCATGGACTGGATTCGCTGCTGGTGAATGGCAAAATGCTGTCAACACTCGTGACTTCATCCAAAAAAACTACACCCCTTATGAAGGAGACGAGTCCTTCTTAGCTGAGGTAAGTGAATCTACGTCAGCATTGTGGAACCAAGTGCTTGAAGGCATTAAACAAGAAAGCCGCACACACGCGCCTGTTGATTTCGATACCGCTCTGCCATCAACAATTACTTCTCACGATGCGGGTTACATCAACAAAGATTTAGAAAAGATCGTTGGCTTACAAACCGAACAGCCACTCAAACGTGCCATTATCGCCAATGGCGGCATTCGTATGGTGAAAAACTCGTGCGAAGTGTACGGTCGAGAGCTAGACCCAACCGTAGAAAAGATCTTCACCGAATACCGCAAAACTCACAACAAAGCGTGTTTCGATCTGTACACCAAAGAGATCCTAGCGTGTCGTAAATCAGGCATCATTACTGGTCTTCCAGATGCTTATGGTCGTGGACGTATCATCGGTGATTACCGACGTATCGCCCTTTACGGTATCGAATTCTTAAAAGCAGATAAAAAAGAGCAATACAACTCAACACAAACTTTCCTAGAGCGTGGCAGTGATCTTGAAAAGACACTTCGCCTGCGTGAAGAGATTGCCGATCAAGTTCAAGCACTTGAAGACATTCGTCAAATGGGTCTGAAATACGGCATTGATATGTCGCTACCCGCAAAAACAGCACAAGAAGCGATTCAATTTACCTACTTTGGCTACCTAGCGGCGGTTAAATCACAAAATGGCGCTGCAATGTCATTGGGTCGTACATCAACCTTCTTAGACGTTTACCTAGAACGCGATATCGCAAATGGTTTGATTGATGAATCACAAGCGCAAGAGATGATCGACCACTTCATCATGAAATTGCGCATGGTTCGCTTCCTGCGTACACCAGAATACGATTCACTGTTTTCTGGTGACCCAATCTGGGCAACAGAAGCCATGGCTGGGATGGGGGTAGATGGTCGCACGCTCGTAACTAAAACGACATTCCGCTACTTACATACATTGCATACTATGGGACCAGCACCAGAGCCAAACATGACGATCCTGTGGTCAGAGCAATTACCAGAGACGTTTAAGCAATACGCAGCAAAAGTGTCAATTGATACGTCTTCCGTTCAGTACGAAAACGACGATCTGATGCGCCCAGATTTCAATAACGACGATTACGCGATAGCTTGTTGTGTGAGTCCACAGATTGTTGGTCAACACATGCAGTTCTTTGGCGCACGAGCCAACCTTGCAAAAGCGCTGCTATACACAATCAACGGCGGCATAGACGAGAAATCTAAAGCGCAAGTAGGTCCATCTGTAGAAAAAATTCAAGATGAAATTCTCGACTTTGACGCACTAATGCCGCGCTTCGATAACATGTTGGAATGGTTAGCGACTCAATATGTCACTGCATTGAACATCATCCATTACTCGCACGACCGTTACAGCTACGAAGCGTCATTAATGGCACTGATGGATCGTGACGTACATCGAACCATGGCGTGTGGTATTGCGGGTCTATCTGTGGTGGCAGACTCTTTAGCTGCAATCAAATTCGCAACAGTGAAACCGATTCGCGACGAGAATGGCATCGCCGTTGATTTTGAAATCGAAGGCGACTACCCGAAATTCGGTAACAATGATCCACGCGTTGATGACATCGCTTGTGATCTAGTAGAGCGCTTCATGAAAAAAATTCAGAAGATGCACACTTATCGTGAAGCTGTGCCAACTCAGTCGATCCTAACCATCACATCTAACGTGGTTTACGGCAAAAAAACGGGTAACACGCCAGATGGTCGCCGCGCAGGTATGCCGTTTGGTCCAGGTGCAAACCCAATGCATGGTCGTGATGAAAAAGGAGCGGTTGCTTCGTTAGCTTCGGTTGCCAAACTGCCGTTTGCTTACGCGAAAGATGGCATTTCTTACACCTTCTCAATTGTACCCAATGCATTAGGTAAAGATGAGTCAAGCCAGAAGAAGAACCTTGCAGCGCTAATGGATGGGTACTTCCATCATGAAGCAAGCAATGAGGCTATTGCGATTGAAGGTGGTCAGCATCTCAATGTTAATGTTCTCAACCGAGAGATGCTGTTAGATGCGGTTGAACATCCTGAAAAATACCCTCAATTGACGATTCGAGTGTCTGGTTACGCAGTGCGTTTTAACTCGCTAACGAGAGAGCAGCAACAAGACGTTATCAGCCGTACCTTTACAGAAAAACTGTAAGTCAATTTAGAAACGTTAACCTTAGCTCATCCCCCTAGCCCATTAGGGGTATGAGCATTTTCTATTTCGTTTTATCCAAGAAATGAAGAGTGAAGCCGCCAGCAAAGCGTGCGTTAAATCAGTAACAAAAATTGCGTTTTCCTTTGTTAACAACCATTCACCAAACTTTTCAATTTCTTATTAATCCATCCACTCACATCACATACACGTATAATTTTCCATCGGGTGCATAAAACCACACCGTTCTTTGGTTGTTATTGGTGTCACAAAACACGATAATATTGGGATCGGATTTTAAGAACGTAATAACTATGACCGAATATATTTTGTTGTTGGTCGGCACTGTGCTGGTGAACAACTTTGTACTGGTGAAGTTTTTGGGCTTGTGTCCTTTTATGGGCGTGTCTAAAAAACTGGAAACAGCAATTGGCATGGGCTTAGCTACAACTTTTGTACTAACGCTCGCGTCTGTGTGTGCATACTTGGTGGAAAGCTATGTTTTACGTCCACTGGGTATCGAATATCTACGAACCATGAGCTTTATTTTGGTGATCGCTGTTGTTGTACAGTTCACCGAAATGGTCGTGCACAAAACCAGCCCGACGCTTTATCGTCTGTTGGGTATCTTCCTACCATTGATTACAACCAACTGTGCTGTTTTGGGTGTTGCCCTGCTTAACATCAATGAAAACCACAACTTCATTGAATCGATCATTTACGGTTTTGGTGCGGCAGTTGGCTTCTCTTTGGTATTGATCCTATTTGCGTCAATGCGTGAACGTATTGCTGCAGCTGACGTACCTGTACCGTTTAAAGGTGCTTCGATTGCAATGATCACCGCAGGTCTTATGTCTCTTGCCTTCATGGGCTTTACTGGTTTGGTGAAGTAGACAATGAGTACTATTTTAATTGCGATCATTGCCCTTGCAGCGCTTGCCGCTGTATTTGGGGCCATACTCGGTTTTGCGTCGATTCGCTTCAAAGTAGAAGCCGACCCGATCGTCGATCAAATCGATTCTATTCTTCCTCAAACTCAGTGTGGTCAGTGTGGCTACCCAGGTTGTCGTCCGTACGCAGAAGCGATTGCTAACGGCGATCAAATCTACAAGTGTCCCCCAGGTGGTCAAGCGACCATTGAAAAACTGGCGGATTTGATGGGCGTCGAAGCGGAAGAGTCGGCACACGATCTCGACAACAAAGTCAAAACGGTTGCCTTCATCCATGAAGACATGTGTATCGGTTGTACAAAGTGCATTCAAGCGTGTCCTGTGGATGCGATTGTCGGTGGTACCAAAGCGCTTCATACCGTGATCAAAGACGAGTGTACGGGTTGTGACTTGTGCGTTGCTCCTTGTCCAACCGACTGTATTGAAATGATTCCTGTGGAAACCACCACAGAGAGCTGGAAGTGGAAACTTAACGCCATTCCAGTGGTTAACATTACGGATGCTGCCAGTGCAGCGAACGTGACTGATTCAATTAAATAAGGTTTCGTATGTTGTCTTTGATTGAACAAATTCGTACTGGTTCGCTATGGGATTTCCCAGGTGGCGTGCATCCGGCAGAAAACAAAAAGCAATCCAACAAAACTGAATTGGTTCATGCAGCCATTCCGTCGGAAATCGTCCTACCTCTAAAACAACACATCGGTAAAGCAGGTAATCTATTAATTGCTGTTGGCGACAAGGTGTTGAAAGGTCAGCAACTAACGGCGTCAGACAGTGGCTTTACCGTTCCGGTTCATGCACCAACTTCCGGTCAAGTGAAGGCTATTGAGCCACGAACCGTTGCTCACCCATCGGGTTTGAGCGAACTGTGCGCAGTGATTACACCTGATGGTAACGATGCTTGGTGTGAGAAAACGCCCGTTGCCGATTACACTCAAGAATCCGCTGATGCGTTAATCGATGTGATTCGCCTTGCTGGTATCTCTGGCATGGGTGGCGCAGGCTTCCCTACTGCTAAGAAGATCCAATCGGGTATCGCACGTACCGAAATTCTTATTGTCAACGCAGCCGAATGTGAGCCTTACATCACCGCCGATGACAAACTCATGCAAGAACATGCTGACGAATTGATCCAAGGGATCGAGATCGTCGAGCATATCCTTAAGCCAAAACTGACCATCATCGGTATTGAAGATAACAAGCCAGCAGCAATCAAAGCACTGGAACAAGCGGCGATGAACAAAGACATCGTGATCCGCGTTATCCCAACCAAATACCCTTCTGGTGGTGAGAAGCAGCTCATCAAGATTTTGACCAATAAAGAAGTTCCTAGCGGCGCTATCCCTGCCGATATTGGCATCCTGGTTCAAAACGTTGGTTCTCTATACTCAATTAAACGTGCAGTGATCGATGGCGAACCTATGGTCAATCGCATCGTGACGCTTACAGGTAAAACCTTCAAACAACCACGTAACGTTTGGACACTTCTTGGTACGCCAGTACAAGCGCTTTTAGATGAGTTTGGCTATAAAGCAGATAAAAAGCTGCAGCGTCTGATCATGGGTGGTCCAATGATGGGCTTTACCCTACCTCACGCTCAGGTTCCTATCACTAAAACGGCAAACTGTATTCTGGCACCGAAACGTCGTGAGATCGCCTCTGACCAACACGAAATGGAATGCATTCGTTGTAGCCAATGTGCTGAGGCATGCCCTGCCTCACTACTGCCACAGCAGCTCCAGTGGTATGCGAAAAGCCAAGAATACGACAAGCTGGAAGAGCTGAACTTAAAAGACTGTATTGAATGTGGTGCGTGTGCATTTGTGTGTCCAAGTGAGATTCCACTGGTTCAATATTATCGTCAAGCGAAAGCTGAAATCCGTACTCGCGCTCAAGAAGCGGCAGCCGCTGAACGAGCTAAACTGCGCTTTGAAGAGAAAAAAGCGCGTATGGAACGCGAAAAAGCAGAACGTGAGAATCGCTTCAAGAAAGCCGCGGATGATCGTCGTAAAGACATGAAAGCATCTGGTGGTGACGATGCGATTGCAGCAGCGATCGCTCGTGTGAAAGCGCAAAAAGAGAACGCTGAAGCGAAAGCCGAGCCAGCAGTGAAACCAGCGGTTGCTGCCGCGATTGCCAAAGCAAAAGCAAAACAAGCTGCAGCAGCTCAATCTGGCGCAGCAGAACCTGATAACTCAGAAATGGCGAAGCTACGCGAAGAGCGCAAACGTATTGCTCGTGAGCGTAAAGCACAAAAAGAGCAAGGTGACACATCTGAGGATAATGCTGACGATAAGAAGTCTGCAGTTGCAGCCGCTATTGCCCGTGCAAAAGCCAAGAAAGCTCAGCAAGAAGACACATCAACACCTGCTGAAGCTGGTGACAAGAAAGCAGCCGTCGCGGCAGCTATCGCCAGAGCTAAAGCGAAAAAAGCACAACAAGAGGATTCAACCGAACCTGTAGAATCAGAAACGTCTGAACAGCAAGGCGGTGATCCTAAGAAAGCTGCTGTAGCTGCTGCCATTGCTCGTGCAAAAGCGCGCAAAGCTCAGCAAGAAGAATCAACTGAATCTGTAGAAACGGAAGCACCTGCTGAACAAGCTGAAGATCCGAAAAAAGCCGCTGTTGCCGCAGCCATTGCTCGCGCTAAAGCACGCAAAGCTCAGCAAGAAGCACAAACAGAATCTGTTGAAGCGGAAGCGCCTGCAGAGCAAGTTGAAGATCCAAAGAAAGCCGCAGTTGCTGCTGCCATTGCTCGTGCAAAAGTGCGCAAAGCTCAGCAAGAAGAATCAACTGAATCTGTAGAAACGGAAGCACCTGCAGAACAAGCGGAAGATCCGAAGAAAGCCGCAGTTGCTGCAGCGATTGCTCGTGCAAAAGCGCGCAAAGCTAAGCAAGAAAACTCTACAGAACCTGTAGAAACTGAAGCTCCTGCTGAACAAGCTGAAGATCCGAAAAAAGCCGCTGTTGCCGCAGCCATTGCTCGTGCGAAAGCACGCAAGGCTCAGCAAGAGTCACAAGCTGAATCCGTTGAAGAAGCGCCTTCTGCAGTGCCAGAAGTGGATCCGAAGAAAGCTGCAGTTGCCGCTGCCATTGCCCGCGCTAAAGCACGTAAGGCTCAGCAAGAGTCACAAGCTGAATCCGTTGAAGAAGCGCCTTCTGTAGAGCCAGAAGTGGATCCGAAGAAAGCTGCAGTTGCCGCTGCCATTGCCCGCGCTAAAGCGCGTAAGGCTCAGCAAGAAGCGAATAAGAACAATACTGAGGAGAACGAGTAATGTCGTTTTTTATTGCCAGTTCACCACACGCTCACAGCCGTCGTAGTACGCCTGATTTGATGAAATGGGTAGCGCTGTGTGCAATTCCTGGCTTAGTGGCTCAAACCTACTTCTTTGGTTGGGGCACCATCATTCAACTTGTGTTCGCTATTGCGGTCGCGGTGTCGCTAGAAGCGCTAGTCATGCTTGTGCGTAAGCGTTCACCAATGCGTGCACTTCGTGATAACAGTGCCATCGTGACAGCATGGTTATTAGCCGTTGCTATCCCACCATGGTCTCCGTGGTGGATCATGGTCATCGGCTTGATTTTTGCCATCGTGATCGCGAAGCACCTATACGGCGGTATTGGTCAAAACCTATTTAACCCAGCGATGGTCGCCTACGTGGTGCTACTTATCTCCTTCCCTGTCCAGATGACAAGTTGGAGCGCACCTGTTTCATTGATGTCTGAGCACGTTAGTTTTGCAGACGCGTTATCTCTGATCTTCACTGGTTATGATTTTGATGGCTTGTCACTACAACAAGTTCGCGCTGGAGTGGATGGCGTGACAATGGCAACCCCATTAGACGCATTTAAAACCGGTATCCACACTGGTGCGACACCAAGTGAAGTGCTATCACAACCTATGTTTGGTGGTCTTGCTGGTATCGGTTGGCAATGGGTAAACCTTGCTTACTTAGTCGGTGGACTGGTTATGATCAAAAAGCGCATCATCCAATGGTACATTCCTGTTGGCTTCCTAGGCAGTTTGGCGCTGTTTAGCACAGTATTTAGCTTAATCACACCAGGAGAAACTGCTTCACCAATCTTCCACCTACTTTCGGGTGCTACGATGTTGGGCGCATTCTTTATCGCAACTGATCCTGTATCAGCATCCACTACCGTGAAAGGTCGTTTGATTTTTGGTGCGCTTATTGGTGCATTGGTATTTATTATTCGTAGTTGGGGCGGTTTCCCAGATGGCGTTGCCTTTGCCGTTCTGCTTGCCAATATGTGTGTACCGTTGATCGACTACTACACCAAACCAAGAACTTACGGTCACTGAGGTAAACATGTTAACCGCTATTAGAAAAAATGGTCTGACACTTGCGATCTTCGCTTGTGCTACAACCGGTCTTGTGGCACTGACTCAGTACCTAACAAAAGATCAAATTAAACTTCAGGAACAAAAGCAATTGCTGTCGGTTCTTAACCAAGTGATTCCGGAAGAAATGCATGACAACAATCTTGTTACAGCGTGTACGATGGTGTCAGCGCCCGATCTAGGTACGGTTCGAGCGATGCCAACTTACATCGCAACTAAAGATGGTCAACCAACGGCAATGGCGATTGAATCCATCGCTCCAGATGGCTACAACGGTGAAATCAAAATCATCACTGGCATCGATAACCAAGGCAAGATCCTTGGTACTCGTATCCTAAGCCATCAAGAAACACCGGGGTTGGGCGATAAAATCGATTTACGTGTTACCGACTGGATTTTGAGTTTCACGGGTAAACAAGTGACAGAAAGTAACTGGAATTCTTGGCGCGTTCGTAAAGATGGTGGCGATTTCGATCAGTTCACTGGTGCTACGATTACCCCTCGCGCGGTAGTGAAAGCGGTAAGAAACACGGTAAACTATGTTAATAAATCTCGTGATGAGATTCTGAACCAGCCCCTAGACTGCGCAGGAGGCAACCATGAGTGAAAATAAACTGCTAATGAAAAACGGCATGTGGAGTAATAACCCAGCCCTAGTGCAACTTCTGGGTTTGTGTCCTCTACTTGCGGTTTCTTCCACCATTACCAACGCGCTTGGTTTGGGTATTGCGACTTTGTTGGTGCTTGTCGGTTCGAACGTGACGGTTTCACTGATTCGTAACTACGTACCAAAAGAAATCCGTATTCCCGTTTTCGTTATGATCATTGCTTCTTTGGTAACTTGCGTTCAACTGCTCATGAATGCTTATGCCTACGGCTTGTATCTATCTCTTGGTATTTTCATTCCTCTGATCGTAACCAACTGTATTATCATTGGTCGTGCGGAAGCTTACGCATCTAAAAATGATCCACTGCCAGCAGCACTAGATGGTTTTTGGATGGGCCTGGGAATGACAACTGTACTGGTTGTGCTTGGCGCAATGCGTGAACTTATCGGTAATGGCACCCTGTTTGATGGTGCAGACCTACTCCTTGGCGATTGGGCTGCAGCACTGCGCATTCAAGTATTCCACTTCGATAGCAGCTTCCTACTTGCATTATTACCACCAGGCGCTTTCATCGGGGTAGGACTTTTGATAGCGTTGAAAAATGTTATCGATAGCTCAATTCAGGCACGTCAGCCAAAAGAAGAAAAACCAGCCATTGAGCGTGCTCGCGTAACTAACGCATAATGTAAAAATTCTAAAATCAAGGCTCTACCACTCGTAGGGCCTTTTTCATAAACCGCAAAGACGGGTTTGGAAATCAGCAATGAACAAAGTCAAAAGAATTGAAATTCTCGAACGATTAAGAGAAAACAATCCTAATCCTCAAACGGAGCTCAATTGGAGCACTCCGTTTGAACTCCTTATCGCCGTACTGCTTTCTGCGCAAGCGACAGACGTAAGTGTGAACAAAGCAACAGATAAGCTCTACCCAGTTGCCAACACACCACAGGGCATTCTTGATTTGGGCGTTGATGGTTTAAAGGAATACATCAAAACCATCGGTCTGTTTAACTCAAAAGCCGAAAACACCATTAAGACTTGTAAGATCCTGCTCGAAAAACACAACGGTGAAGTGCCAGAAGATCGCGCAGCGCTTGAAGCGTTACCCGGTGTGGGTCGTAAAACAGCTAATGTTGTACTGAACACCGCATTCGGTTGGCCAACAATTGCGGTAGATACGCATATCTATCGTGTTTCGAACCGTACAAAGTTTGCGATGGGCAAAACTGTCGACGATGTGGAAGAAAAACTTCTTAAAGTGGTGCCAAAAGAGTTTAAGCTTGATGTACACCATTGGCTGATCCTTCATGGTCGCTACACCTGTGTTGCACGAAAGCCGCGTTGTGGTAGTTGTATCATCGAAGACCTGTGTGAATTCAAAGATAAAGTGTATCCAGACGAATAATCCTGTCTGAAACAATCGCTAGGAGCAAAAAATGTCAAACGGTCGAATTCTTCACACCATGCTGCGCGTGGGTGACTTAGACAAATCTATCAAGTTCTACACTGAAGTAATGGGCATGCAATTGCTTCGTACCAATGAAAATAAAGAGTACGAATACACCCTTGCATTTCTTGGCTACGGAGATGAGTCTCAAGGTGCTGTCATTGAACTAACGTACAACTGGGGCACAACTGAGTATGATCTAGGCTCTGCATTTGGTCACATTGCGATCGGTGTAGACGATATTTACTCAACGTGTGACGCGATCAAAGCGGCAGGTGGGAACGTAACTCGTGAGCCGGGTCCAGTTAAAGGCGGTACAACCCACATCGCTTTTGTCAAAGACCCCGATGGTTACATGCTAGAACTGATTCAAAATAAACAAGCTTCGGCAGGTTTAGAAGGTTAATCCCTTTCTCTATTGAAACATGTCATGTTGTTGCAGGCAGGTCTGAGACCTGCCTGTTGTTTATAAACAAATCGCTTTACTTGATAATGGTTATCGTTTAGATTTGTCAGCAACATCGATATGTGGGATAACGATAATGATCAGTGAATGGGAAAAACACACACTTCTAGCCGATACAGCACTTCAACTAGATGACCCTGTTCGCAGCATTCTTCATTACCAGCAAGCCCTTAGCCTGAGTGAAGATATTAGCGAATGCGTGGAAATAGAAGCCGATGAGAGACTATTGATTTCGGTGATTTCATGCCACAACCTAGCTCAGTTTTGGCGTTGGGCAGGTGATACAGAGTACGAGCTCAAATACCTTCAGTTAGCGTCTGAAAAAGTACTGACACTGATCCCTCAGTGTCCAAACAAAGATTGCGCAAGCTTTATTGATTCAATTGGATGCTGTACAAAAGCCTTGATTGACTTTATGAAACGCCATCCAAATCCAACGATTGCCAAACAAGTTGAGAAGATTGATACCGCGACGAATTGTGAGATTATCGCCAAGTTCCGACTCAACTAATTTTCGGCAATAAGCCAATACGATTAACAATAGTATTCAAACAACGTCAAATAGCGACAAAAACGCCAGAGTTTGTTCTCTGGCGTTTTTTATTGTGTCAAATGTCAGATTAAACCTGAGTTCGCCCAAGTGAAATCACTACACGACGGTTTTTATCTTTGCCAATTGGTGAGCCATTGTCTGCGATCGGGCGACGCTTACCATAACCTTGGACCTGAATCCGATCACCAGATAAACCAAGAGACTCAAAGTAAGTACGCAGCGATTCAGCACGTCGCTCCGATAAGCTTTGACTTGCGCTCTTACCGTCAGTTGAATCGGTGTAAGTCGCCACCAGCACCAAATCGATATCTTGATTGTGACGCACATAATCTGCGATTTGCGATAAGCGTTTCTTCGATGCTTTGGTGAGCTGATCCCCTTGGCGTTCATAATGAAGGATCGTAAACGCAATATCCTCGAAGCTGTACTTCAACAAGTTAGAAATACAGTCACTAAACGCGTTGTATTTGTTCTGAAATAGTACCGATGACAACGCCACTTCAATACGCTGATCCCGACTCTGCCAATCTTGGTAGCTAAACGTTGGGTAACGTCCCTTTTCTAACTCAGAAAGAATGCCCCAAGCGGTTTGCCCACCAACATAACCATCAAACTGTTTGAAGAACTTGAGGTTAGTAATGCGATCAGCATGCTCGCCGGGACGCCATGGAGGAGGCATAGAAATCAAACTGACATTACGTGTTTCACCCATAGGTCGACGCATCTTCAGCTCAAAATCCAAGTTTATCTTTTTACTCGCACGAGACGAAAATACCGCATCACCAAACCCAGGGATAGGATGCACAAGCTGGCACTCCAATGGCGTATTTATCACCATCTCCCACTGTGATTGTTGCGGTGTGGCGACATAACGCTTGCCCATCGACGCAAAACTGTTTGCGCTAAGCAAAGACATCACGATACCACTGGTTACTAGCCATTTATTCATCTAGGTACATCTCTCAAACGGCAGTCTATTGCCGCTTACTTGAATCAATTGAAAACATGCAGAACAATGCAAAAATCCCGCCAACATGGAATTTACAAGTGGTTATAAGGAGTTAACGCTCACTTTGGCAAGTGCATATACCCAAGTAACATCGAGATGCTTGCTTCAGCGAGAATGACTTGGGTATAAAATGGTAAATAACATCACGAGAATAACAGGTGACCAGCTCCCTTGTTTTTGGTTATAACCCTCACTGGTTAATGGGGAATAGAATTCTACATTTCTCCCAAATTGCGGTTTTTCTCATCGGTAGAATCTGCAATAATGCAGCCTTCGTCACACAAATATAAGCCAACATGACAATAGAAAATGAAGCTCTAACCCTGAAAAAGCGTTTTCGTGGTTATTTTCCAGTGGTAGTAGACGTTGAGACCGCAGGTTTCAATGCTCAAACTGATGCACTTTTAGAAATCTGCGCCGTCACCCTAAGTATGGATGAAAATGGCGATCTGCATCCTGCCTCAACCATTCATTTTCATATCGAACCTTTCGAAGGCGCGAACTTAGAAAAAGAAGCGCTGGAGTTTAATGGCATTCGTGACCCATTCAGCCCTCTTCGCGGTGCAGTTTCCGAACAAGAAGCACTTAAAGAAATCTACAAACTGATTCGCAAAGAACAAAAAGCAGCAGACTGTTCGCGTGCCATCATGGTTGCACACAACGCCGCTTTCGACTTAGGTTTTGTTAATGCAGCGAATGAACGCTGTAAACTTAAAAGAGTCCCTTTCCATCCATTTGCCACTTTTGATACCGCAACATTAAGTGGGCTTGCTTATGGTCAAACTGTTCTCGCTAAAGCATGTAAAGCAGCAGGGATGGAATTCGACAATCGTGAGGCACACTCAGCCCTCTACGATACACAACAAACTGCAGAGTTATTCTGTGGCATCGTCAACAAATGGAAGGCCCTAGGCGGTTGGCCGCTTGTAGGCGAAGAATAATAAGTAAACACAACATATTAGGAAAAGTATGAATCCTGTCGTTATATCTGTGTGCGTCATGCTCGTGTTAGCATTGATGCGCGTAAACGTGGTGGTTGCCCTCACGTTTAGTGCCATCGTTGGTGGCCTTGTTGCAGGCATGAGCCTTGGGGATACCGTTGCTGCATTTGAAAGTGGTCTGGGTGGCGGTGCGACTATCGCGCTAAGCTACGCAATGCTAGGCACTTTCGCTGTTGCGATTTCTCGCTCTGGCATCACTGACCTTCTGGCAAAAAGCGTAATTAAGCGCCTAAATGGTAAAGAGAGCTCTGCGTCGACTACGGGTCTAAAATACGCAGTATTGGTTGCTCTTGTACTTGTTACCATGTCATCTCAAAACGTGATTCCGGTACATATCGCCTTCATTCCAATTTTGATTCCACCTCTTTTGGGCGTATTCGCTAAGCTGAAGCTGGACCGTCGTTTGGTTGCTTGTGTGCTTACCTTTGGTTTGATCACGCCATACATGGTTCTACCAATAGGTTTTGGTGGCATCTTCCTAAACAACATCCTATTGAAGAACTTACATGACAATGGTCTAACAGATGTCGTGGCAAGCCAAGTTCCAACGGCAATGCTGTTGCCGGGCGCGGGTATGTTGTTTGGTCTTCTAACTGCAATCTTCTTTAGCTACCGTAAGCCTCGTGAATACAAAGAAACTGAACTGACCGTTGTTCAAGAATCTGAAGAGAAGCTAAACAAAAAACATATTGTGGTTGCAGGCTTAGGTATTCTTGCTGCGCTAAGCGTACAGCTATACACGGGCTCAATGATCATCGGTGCACTAGCTGGCTTCATGGTGTTCACTTTCGGTGGTGTTATCGCATGGAAAGAGACGCACGACGTGTTCACTAAAGGTGTACACATGATGGCAATGATTGGCTTCATCATGATTGCGGCGGCAGGTTTCGCTGCAGTAATGAAGCAAACCGGCGGCGTTGAGACGCTTGTACAATCGCTATCAACCAGCATCGGTGACAACAAGCCTCTTGCAGCACTATTAATGCTGATCGTTGGTCTGCTGGTAACAATGGGCATCGGCTCATCGTTTTCTACAATTCCAATCCTTGCAACTATCTATGTGCCGCTTTCACTAGCATTTGGTTTCTCACCGATGGCGACAATCGCACTAGTAGGTACAGCAGCAGCACTAGGTGATGCAGGCTCTCCGGCTTCTGATTCAACGTTAGGTCCAACATCGGGTCTAAACGCAGATGGTCAGCACGAGCACATCTGGGAAACCGTAGTGCCGACATTTATCCACTACAACATCCCTTTGATCATCTTCGGTTGGATTGCTGCAATGGTGCTGTAGTCGCATCATTTAAATGGATACAATTCGTTACGAAAAAGCCGCTCATTGAGCGGCTTTTTGTTATTTGGGCTTTGAAAACCAGTTTCAGTTTACTGCGCTGGCATGTTGTCGATGATGCGCTCACGGATAAGCTTTAACGTATTTTCTGTCGACAAATAGTCCACTTCAATCGGGAAGTAAGCGTCGTTAATTTGCAGTACTAAACTCGGGTAAGAACTAACACCCAAGCTCTTTGCAAGACTGAGTTGGTCTTGGAAAACACCTTCCAGCAAAGTGCCATCCATATCATTCTTAAACTGTTGAACGTTTAAGCCAATCTCTCTTGCGAGTTGCAGATGGGTTGCTTCTTCATGAGGAGGCATCGCACGTAAATAGTAAGCGTGCTGAATCGCTTCCAGCATTTGCTCATAAGAGTCTTGGAAACCTGCAGCGATAACTGCACGGCAAGATTGGTAAGTACTACGTACTGGTGTACACAACGTCCAGAAATCATAGTTAAACTTGGTACCAAGCTGACTTTCGATTTGCTTCCAAATCTGTTCAATCTTTTGCTGCATTTCCGGAGGCATCGGCAGATTAGTATCTGGCGCAAGCCCACCCATAACATACTCAAACTGAATCACACCTGGCAGTTGCTGCTTCAATTTTTCGATGGTTGGTTTGTAGCCCCAACACCAGCTGCACATTGGATCATGTACGTAGTAAAGCTTCAAGTTCATTCCACTAACCTAAAAAAGAAAAAGGAGCCAATGCGGCTCCTTTGTATTCTATCGCCAAATGTGAGTATTTACGAATTACTCAGCGTCACCTTCAACGCGTGCCGCAGCTTCTTTGATAAGAGGCTGAAGTTCACCTTTTTGGAACATTTCCAAAATGATGTCACAACCACCGATCAGCTCACCTTCAACCCACAGTTGTGGGAATGTAGGCCATTGAGCGTATTTTGGTAGCTCAGCGCGGATATCTGGGTTTTGTAGAATGTCTACGTAAGCGAACTTCTCACCACATGCCATTAGAGCTTGTGCTGCTTGAGAAGAGAAACCACAGCTAGGTAGTTTCGGTGATCCTTTCATGTACAGCAGGATTGCGTTTTCAGAGATCTGCTGTTTGATTTTATCGATAGTTTCCATCGCTTCCTCATTCATGGACGTGAACTTTAATTATTGCCACATTCTACTCAATAAACACAGAATAAAAACCATATAATTAGTAAGTCTTTACCCCTTTCCTCTTAAAATATTTTCATATCGGGGTTTTAATAAAGTAAAAACTTGCTAAAATACTTTTCAAGTCAGTCGTAACGACTACATATAAATAAAAACACTGGAAGCAATCGAAAGGTAACCCTTTCATATCTATGGAGAATCGAGCAATGGCATTTGAACTACCAGCTCTTCCTTACGCGAAAGACGCACTAGAACCACACATCTCTGCAGAGACTCTAGATTTCCACCACGGTAAGCACCACAACACTTACGTTGTCAAGCTAAACGGTCTTATCCCTGGTACTGAGTTCGAAGGCAAAACACTAGAAGAGATCATCAAGACTTCTACTGGTGGCGTATTTAACAACGCAGCACAGATCTGGAACCACACGTTCTACTGGCACTGCCTAGCGCCAAACGCGGGCGGCGAGCCAACTGGTGCAGTTGCTGATGCAATCAACGCTGCATTCGGTTCTTTCGAAGAATTCAAAGCGAAGTTCACTGACGCAGCAATCAACAACTTTGGTTCTTCATGGACTTGGTTAGTTAAGAAAGCTGACGGTTCTCTAGAAATCGTTAACACTTCTAACGCTGCTACACCTCTAACAGAAGAAGGTACGACTCCACTTCTAACTGTTGACCTGTGGGAACACGCGTACTACATCGATTACCGCAACGTACGTCCTGATTACATGAACGGCTTCTGGGCGCTTGTAAACTGGGATTTCGTAGCTGAGAACCTAGCGAAGTAATTAACTTCCCCCTAAGTTCAATTTAGTCATATTCAAAAAGCTCGCATTGTTGCGGGCTTTTTTATTACATCTCCAACCGATTTCTTCAATTAATCCCCTCTTTTTCCTAAAGTTCTTCTCTCCGTTGCCGCTAAAAGTGCATCAAGCGAGGAACATCATGCAAATCCATACTTTAGACAAAGCAGCAATCATCAACGAACTTCAGTTCGGTAATGGTATTAACCATGCCGTACACGAAGGTCGTCGCGCTGATTTCTCGTTGATTCTGTCTATGTTTTCTAACGATGTCCGCGATGTGGTTCCGGTTGAAGAAGTCCAAGAAGTGATCACCAGTGATGACATTCTTCGTCAACAATTCGGTTTATCTCAACCTCAGTCTCTACGTTCTGATAGCAGTAGCTATGAACTCGCAGCAGAACAAGCGAAACAGTTTCATGATGCTGGCTTGCCTTCGGCAAAACTGAGCCACTACCTAAAGCCTGATGCACTCACTTACCTTCCTGAAGACACATTTAATCTACCAGAAGAGGTTTATCACAACCTTTCAGGTCACGAGCGCCGCAGCTTAGGTGAGCGCAACAAAACCCTTATTCCCGATGCAGGTTTGTACAATCAACTAGTGACGGCTCAACGTCATTACCAAATCCAAACTCAAGCATAACGTTTCACTTTTCCGCCAAGCGCTTACATTCCAAGCACGTCAGAAATGTGACGCCTTACAAATTCCTAAACAATAATTGTCGCGCAAAAGCGTTAGTTTGAGCCTTTTCACACTGAGCTCAAATAAATTCATCCATGCTGATAGCACAAACCACTGATGTATTGTTTAACACAAGAAATTACAGTGAAGGTGCTATGGATATTAAAGACTCAATCATTCTCGTCACATCTGCAGGCTCTGTATTGGGCAGAACTTGCTCCAACCACTTTGCCCATCTTGGGGCAACGTTGGTACTTTGTGATCAGAACCCTAGTGCCTTGAAGGCAAGCTACGAGCAAATCAGTGCGTTTTCCGACAGGGTATATGCGATGAATGTGTGCAATGACAACACGACATCCATCAACTTATTGTTCGACCAAATAGAGTCGCAATTAGGTGCGACTCCCGATGTAATCGTAAACTGCTGGACTAGCTCACCAATGCCAAGCTTAATGGCTCCAGAGCCAATGAGTACCTACATTGACCACCTTTCTTCTGCGGCTCGCTTTCTCTATACCTATGGGCAAGTCAGTGCTGAACGATTTCGTTCGAGAGAGAAGAAAGGCGTGATCGTTAACGTTATCTCACATGACAACCATGAAGATCTCACTGGAGTAGAGAGCATGGCAGCACTGGTGTCTGGCTTTACTCACAGCTGGGCAAAAGAGCTGACCCCTTTCAATATTCGTGTGGGTGGCGTCATCCCATCCGTAAACCATACCAGCGAAGATCTAGACGAGCGACATTGGGCTCAGATCCAAGATGAGTTGGTAAGAAATACCGCCTACATTGTCGCAAATGAGTACTTTAGCGGACGCGTCGTCACGACCGAAGTCTAAGTAAACCTTCCTACCTAAATCCGCCACCTAACAGAGCCGTTGGTAATGTAAAGAACAAAAAAAAGCCCCAGTCTTTCGACTGGGGCTTTGAGTTTTCCCGATTGTAAGTTTCGTGCTAGCGAAAACCTACTTCATAACTAACGTCGTACTTATGCGTTAGCTTTTTCTTTCTTAGCTTTTGGTGCTGCTTCTTTCGCTACTTGGTCTGCTTTCTTCTTGATAACAGTTGTACCTTCGAAAGTTTCGCCTTCAACGAATGCTTTACCGTAGTAAGAAGCCATTAGAACTTCTTTTAGCTCAGTGATTAGAGGGTAACGAGGGTTAGCACCTGTACACTGGTCATCGAACGCTTCAACAGCTAGTTCGTCTAGTTTCGCTACGAAGTCAGCTTCAGAAACACCTGCAGCTTGGATAGACATTGGGATGTCTAGGTCGCCTTTCAGCTCGTCCAACCATGCTAGTAGACGTTCAATCTTCTGAGCAGTACGGTCACCTTCTTGGCTTAGGCCTAGGTGGTCAGCAACCTCAGCGTAACGACGACGTGCTTGTGGACGGTCGTATTGAGAGAACGCAGTTTGTTTAGTTGGGTTGTCGTTCGCGTTGTAACGTACAACGTTCGAGATTAGTAGTGCGTTCGCTAGACCGTGAGGTAGGTGGAACTCAGCACCAATCTTGTGCGCCATTGAGTGACAAACACCTAGGAATGCGTTAGCAAACGCGATACCAGCGATCGTTGCCGCGTTGTGTACTTTCTCACGAGCGATTGGGTCGTTTGCACCGTTCGCGTAGCTTGAAGGTAGGTACTCTTTAAGCATCTTAAGCGCTTGTAGAGCTTGACCATCTGAGTACTCGTTCGCAAGAACAGATACGTAAGCTTCTAGAGCGTGAGTTACTGCATCGTAACCACCGAATGCTGTTAGAGACTTAGGCATGTTCATTACTAGGTTAGCATCAACGATAGCCATGTTTGGCGTGATTTCGTAGTCAGCTAGTGGGTACTTAGCACCAGTCTTGTCGTCTGTAACAACAGCGAATGGAGTAACTTCTGAACCAGTACCTGAAGTTGTAGTGATACATACAAGCTCAGCTTTCTTACCCATTTTAGGGAACTTGTAGATACGTTTACGGATGTCCATAAAGCGCATTGCTAGTTCAGCGAAGTGAGTTTCTGGGTGCTCGTACATTACCCACATGATCTTCGCAGCATCCATTGGTGAACCACCACCTAGAGCTAGGATTACGTCAGGTTGGAAGCTCTTCATTGCTTCTGCACCTTTCTCAACAACAGATAGTGTTGGATCCGCTTCTACGTCGAAGAATGTTTGAACTTCGATGCCTTGCTCTTTAAGCAGTTTAACTACTTCATCAGCGTAACCGTTGTTGAATAGGAAACGGTCAGTTACTAGGAATGCGCGTTTCTTACCTTCTAGGTCGCTCATTGCGATTGGAAGGCTACCACGACGGAAGTAGATAGACTTAGGTAGTTTGTGCCACAACATGTTTTCAGCTCGCTTAGCTACAGTTTTCTTGTTGATAAGGTGCTTAGGACCTACGTTCTCAGAGATAGAGTTACCACCCCAAGAACCACAACCTAGAGTTAGAGAAGGTGCTACGTTGAAGTTGTAAAGGTCACCGATACCACCGTGAGTAGTCGGGATGTTTACAAGGATACGTGCAGTCTTCATCTTGTCACCGAAGTAACGGATGCGGTCTGCGTTTACGTCTTGGTTAGTGTAAAGACCAGATGTGTGACCGATACCACCGATTTCAACCATTGTTACCGCTTGAGCAACTGCATCTTCGAAGTTGTCAGCACGGAATAGACCTAGAGTTGGAGATAGTTTCTCGTGAGCGAACTCATCATCGTAAGAAACTTTACCTAGACCTTCACCTACAAGAACTTTTGTGTCAGCAGGAACTTTAACGCCAGCCATTTCAGCGATTGCTGGAGCAGGTTGACCTACGATTTTCGCGTTTAGTGCGCCGTCGATAAGAAGTACTTTACGTACTTTATCAGCGTCGGCTTTAGATAGAACGTGAGCTTTATGAGAAGCGAAACGCTCTTTCACTTCGTCGTAAACTTCGCTAACTACGATTGCAGCTTGCTCAGAAGCACATACTACGCCGTTATCGAAAGTTTTAGACATTAGGATAGAAGCAACAGCACGTTTGATGTCAGCTGTTTCATCGATAACTACAGGAACGTTACCTGCACCTACACCGATAGCTGGCTTACCAGAAGAGTAAGCTGCTTTAACCATGCCTGGACCACCAGTTGCAAGGATAAGAGCGATACCGTCGTGCTTCATAAGAGCGTTAGAAAGCTCTACAGATGGTTGGTCGATCCAACCGATGATGTCTTTTGGTGCACCAGCTGCTACTGCTGCATCTAGAACTAGTTTCGCCGCATCGTTAGTTGAGTTCTTCGCACGTGGGTGTGGCGAGAAGATGATGCCGTTACGAGTTTTTAGAGAGATTAGAGATTTGAAGATAGCAGTAGAAGTCGGGTTAGTCGTTGGAACGATACCACAGATGATACCTACAGGCTCAGCGATAGTCATTGTGCCTAGGTTGTCATCTTCTTCTAAGATGCCACATGTTTTTTCGTCTTTGTATTTGTTGTAGATAAATTCTGAAGCGAAGTGGTTTTTGATTACCTTATCTTCAACAATACCCATTCCAGATTCAGCAACTGCTTGTTGTGCTAGTGGGATACGAGCATGGTTAGCTGCAAGAGAAGCTGCGCGGAAGATTGCATCTACTTTCTCTTGAGAAAATGTTGCGAACTCTTCTTGTGCTGCTTTAACGCGTGCTACTAGAGCATCTAGTTCAGCTAAGTTAGTTACAGGCATGGTGGATCTCCTAAAATAATAAATATTAAAAACTTTTTAGTAAGGTTATTGTCTTTCGTTTTTACTGTTTATCAGCGACTTAACTAACAACCATCTTAGTAAATTGCTTTCAGGGCTGAGTATAATATTTCAGAGTGTGAAAAAAATTGACTTGGATCAGTTCTCACAACTGAAATACCCCCAAAGTAGTGGTTTACCACAACAAAACAACATAAATCATTGATAAATAAATAAATTAAACTTCACTTCTTATTGAGCAAAAAAGAAGCAAACGAACTAAAAACTAAAAGAAATAACAACAATCTGTAAAAAAGTTTCATTTTTAGCCAACAAAATTACATGTGGACCCTAATTTTTGTGCTACTGAGAGTATATCGAATACGTCTTATCTCTCTACAAACCACCTTTCTTTTTGTGAAAAATGTGCGAATGTTAACGTTTGTGTAAATCAGTATGCTCTCTCATCAATTTTCTACGTAACAATTCGTTTCCAGATTGAATACATTTTCTTCAATAATTAGTTTTTCTCACAAATACTAGCCCAAATACGTTAGTTTTTTTCATTTCTTCCTACCGCACTTTTGCCTTACATTACCGCCTAAAATTACCCCCTCTCTTTTTCACTATTGTGAACGTTTACGAGTAAGCAACATGCAGACTTTAGAGTTAGCTATTTTCCTACAGTTTTTCTTAGGTTTGGTCGCAGCAGTGAACCCTGTTGGTATCATGCCTGTGTTCGTATCACTAACCGGTCATATGACACCAGAAGAGAAAAATAAGACCGCCACGACAGCCAACGTTGCCGTTGCGATTATTTTGATCATTTCTCTTTTTGCTGGTCAGTTGTTGTTGGATATGTTCAGTATTTCTCTGGACTCTTTCCGTGTTGCGGGCGGTTTACTACTTCTGAGTATCGCGTTCTCGATGATGAGCGGTAAACTGGGTGAAGATAAGCAAAATAAACAAGAGAAGTCGGAATACGTAAGCCGCGAACAAATCGGTGTAGTACCGCTAGCGATGCCTTTGATGGCAGGCCCAGGTGCAATCAGCTCAACCATTGTTTATGGCGCACGTTACCCAAGTGCACTCGACACGGTTGGTATTAGCGTTACGATCATGCTGTTTTGTTTTTGCTCTTGGTTGTTGTTCCGCTCTGCGCCTTTGATCGTTCGTTTCCTTGGTCAAACAGGCATCAATGTGATTACCCGTATTATGGGTCTAATCTTGGGCGCTCTTGGTATTGAGTTTATTGCTAACGGTTTAAGAAACCTATTCCCTGGTTTAGCCTAAATTTCATAACTTCTGGTATGATGTTGCAATCCGTTTCATTTTAACGCTGACAGTGCAACATCATGCCTCGCAAGTCTTTCAAGCATCATTTATACGTCATTATTTTCGGTACTCATACACGTGCTGGGCGTGCCTTCGATATCGCACTGATTATTGCGATCATTACTTCTCTCGTGGTTTTGATTCTAGAATCACTGCCATCGGTAATGACTGAATGGTCGCGAGAACTGCGTTACATCGAATACACCTTCACAGCCCTATTCACTATTGAGTATTTATTAAGACTGTACTGCTCTCCAAAACCTAAGTCTTATGCCACCAGCTTTTATGGTGTAGTTGATCTGTTCGCGATTCTGCCTACCTATTTAGCGATCTTCTTCCCTGGTGCTTCGTTTATGGGTGTAGTGCGATTACTACGTGTCATGCGTATCTTCCGCATCTTGAAATTGGTGCGCTACCTACAAGATTCCAACATATTGCTACGCTCTCTATTGATGGCGCGTCGTAAGATTCTTATCTTCTTTAGCACCGTAGGTATTCTGGTCACCATTTTCGGCGCACTGATTTTCGTTATTGAAGGTCCGCACAACGGCTTTACGAGTATTCCTAAAAGCATCTACTGGGCGATCGTAACGATTACCACTGTTGGGTATGGCGACATGGTGCCGCAAACTCACCTTGGGAAAGCCATCGCATCATTAACTATGCTGCTCGGTTATTCGATACTTGCGGTCCCAACCGGCATTATCACTGCTGAACTCAGTAATGAGATGAATGCGCACAAACAATTAGTAAAGTGCCCGAATTGTAATCGCTCTGGTCATGATTCAGATGCGATGCATTGTAAGCATTGTGGCAGTGAACTAGCAGATCCTGATAATCGCGTCGTGAGTGCGGACGAGGAAGAATAGAACAGGAATCGGCTTTCGATGCCTAAAGTGGAGCGCTCCCGAATCTCAGGGCGTAATGCCTCCAACAAGAGATTCCCGACTGCGCTCCTTCGTCGCTTTCGGGAATGACGCGGCGTTAGTTTGGAGAACAATATCTCTCACTCTAAAGAACGAGGGCGCCAGCCCCTCTATTTGTCTCTCTTAATAAAGAACTTTCGCAAAGTACAGCCCGTTCCGTACTCCAGACTTACGATCAAAAAAGCCGATGAATTCACATCGGCTTTTATATAGCTTTTAGCTCTCAAGAAACGCAGTGTCCGTTCTTTTACGCTTTCTCAGCAAGAATGATGCGTAGAGTACGGCGTAATGGCTCTGCTGCACCCCATAATAGCTGGTCACCGACAGTGAACGCATTTAG
Source organism: Vibrio sp. Y29_XK_CS5 (assembly GCF_024181835.1). Classification (NCBI taxonomy): domain Bacteria; kingdom Pseudomonadati; phylum Pseudomonadota; class Gammaproteobacteria; order Vibrionales; family Vibrionaceae; genus Vibrio; species Vibrio sp. Y29_XK_CS5. Next base: position 141,499 of record NZ_JAMZAM010000005.1, on the reverse strand, counting down.
GAAATCGTCGCCCATTGCCATTTTACGTAGACGACCAACAGGGATTGACAGGGTACCTGTTACTTTCGCAGGCGTAAGTTCTTGAGCCGTGATGTCGCGGTCATTCGGAATCACTTTTACCCAGTCGTTGTGCGTTGCGATGATTTCTTCGATTTCATCCATTGGCACATTTTGCTTAAGCTTGATAGTCAGTGCTTGAGAGTGACTACGCATTGCACCGATACGAACACACGTACCATCAATTGGCACTGGTGCATCTTGGAAACCAAGGATCTTGTTCGCTTCTACACCCGCTTTCCACTCTTCTTTACTTTGACCGTTGTCGCGCTTGACGTCGATCCAAGGAATCAAAGAGCCGGCTAGTGGCACACCAAACTTATCGGTTGGGAATGAAGAGCTGCGCATGGTGTCGGCAACTTTTTTATCGATATCGAGAATTGAACTCGCTGGATTTGCTAGTTCAGAGCTTACTGAGTCGTTGATTACGCCCATCTGAGAAATCAGCTCACGCATGTTTTGCGCGCCTGCACCAGATGCCGCCTGGTACGTCATCGCACTCGTCCACTCGACAAGACCTTTCTCAAACAGACCGCCAAGACCCATAAGCATCAAGCTAACGGTACAGTTACCACCAACAAACGTGTTTGTACCACCGTGAATGCCTTGTTGAATTTGTTTCAGGTTAACAGGGTCCAGCGTGATGATAGAGTCGTCGACCATACGAAGTGTCGAAGCAGCATCGATCCAGTAACCTTTCCAGCCAGCTTGACGAAGCGCTGGATAAACTTTCTCTGTATAACCACCACCTTGACACGTAATCACTGCATCAAGTTGTTTTAAACTGTCAATATCGAACGCATCTTGAAGTAAACCAGCTTCTTTACCTAAGTTTGGAGCTGGGATACCTATTTGAGACGTACTGTAGAAAACTGGCTCGATCAAATCGAAATCTTTCTCTTCAACCATACGTTGCATTAGGACTGAACCCACCATGCCGCGCCAACCAACTAAACCTACTCTCATCGCACTAACTCTCCATGTATATTTTTGAATACTTTCTCCATAGTTCAATTTTCGACACAAAATCTCAAGCCCTAATTTGCAAATAAACACAACTTTTTTAACGTTTACCGCGAATTTTTATAATCCAAGGTATTTTCTTCTCTTTTCTTATCGGTTCAGCACTAAAACCTACCGAGAAAACTGCCAACACTGTGCTACATGGTCTTACCACTCAATGAGAAAACAACATTTGCAGCACATATTTTTTACATCACAAAACATTTCAAACTATTAAACTTAAAGTTTTTTAGTTATTAATTTCACAAGCAAACGTTTTATCGGATGAAAGTCAAGATAAAGCACCAAATGTTCGAAATATAATTTTTGTTAATGTATGTTATGCGCGATTAAAACAGGGAGCGGCCTTCCTCTATTGCTCCATGAACGACAGAGGCACATATGAAGCAAGTTACAACACGTCTTCCTAGTCTGATACAGGTATTTATCTCACTAGGTTTGTTTCTTCTTTTGGCATTTTCATTTACTGCCAAATTAGACCTTCCAATCCAGCTTGCGCTGTACATTGGTTGGTTCATTATCATGTTATTGGGTCTAAGATTAGGTCACCAATACAAAGACCTTGAAAAAGCAGCACTAAACGGGATTTCTAATGGTTTAGGTGCCGTGCTGATCCTTCTTGCTGTAGGTGCCTTAGTCGGTACTTGGATCTCTGGTGGTATCGTACCAACCATCATCTACTACGGCTTAAAAGCCATTCACCCTTCTATCTTCTTGTTAGCGACAATGATCATCTGTTCTTTGACTGCGTTAGCAACAGGCACTTCTTGGGGTGCGGCAGGTACTGCTGGTATTGCCATGATGGGAATTGGTCAAGGTCTTGGGGTTCCAGCACCAATTACAGCTGGCGCGGTTTTATCAGGTTGTTACTTTGGCGACAAAATGTCTCCACTTTCTGATTCCGTGATTCTTGCTTCTTCAATGTCAAACGTAGAAGTCGTAGAGCACATCAAAGGGATGCTGCCTATTGCCCTGATCAGTTACATCATTACGGGTATTATGTTTACTGCATTTGGCTTCCACTTCGCAGGTAAAGTGGATATGAGCCAAGTGGACTCAGTAATTCAGGCTATGGAACAACAATTTTTCATTACGCCTTATTCTTTTGTTCCAGTCATTATCGTATTGGCTCTACTCGCTATGCGCATGCCTTCTTTCCCTGTGATCAGCTTCGGTTCACTACTAGGTATTATCTGGGCAGTAATGATTCAGGATGTAGACTTCCTAACGGCATTCAATACCGCTTGGGCACCATTTGCAATTTCTTCGGGTGTGGATTTCATTGACTCGATTCTGAACCGAGGCGGTATGTCTTCTATGCTAGGTTCTGTTGCAGTTATCGTATTTGGTCTTGGTTTTGGTGGCTTGCTAGATAAGGTGGGCGTACTTGAGACAATTGCAAAACTGTTCGAGCGACGTGTTCAAAGTGCGGGTTCTCTGGCGACAAGCACCATTGGTACAGCTTTCATGGGTAACGTATTTGGCTCGGCGATGTACGTATCACTGATTCTGACACCAAAAATCTGTGCGAAGAACTACGATCGCCTTGGCTACAAACGTAAAAACCTATCTCGTAACGCCGAGTTCGGCGGTACGTTAACGTCAGGTATGGTGCCTTGGAGTGATAACGGCATCTACATGGCGAGTATTCTGGGTGTGGCAACATTGTCTTACGCGCCATTCATGTGGTTGAGCTTCGTGTGTATTATCGTCACTATCTTCACGTCGTACATGGGTTGGTTTGTCGATAAATGCGAACCAACAGCACCAGCAACAGAAGAAAAAGCAGAAGGTGAACTAAAGCAGCAAACGGCTTAAATAGTTCTAACTTCCAATAGAATAGAAAAAGGACCGACGATTCGGTCCTTTTTTATGTTTGTCGTTTGGCTAAGCTCTGGCTAATCAGGCAGATTTGGTACCTGCTCTTACCGCTGAACGTTTACCTAAGGCATAGCCCAAAACAAGAGGAGCAAAGAAGATCACTAGGATGAACAAAATGAAGTAGATGATGGTGCTCTTCACCAGTTCGATCAGTTTATCCATTGCAAGGTTCACAACCTCTTGTGAAACGTGGTCGAGGTCTTGCGCAAACTTCTCTCTTTCGTTTGTAATAATTTGAGCAATCTCTTGGCGTTCTCTCGCCACCATTTTTTCTAGTGCTTGTCGCTCTTCACTCAACTGAACCAAGCGCTCTTCTGTTTTCTGGTCGATATCTTCAACAAGTGGCTGCAACTGCACTGCCATTTGCTGTGCCAAGTTACGCATATACTCTGGGTTATTATCGATAAAGTCTTTCAACGACTCAGAAGTAACCTTCAAGCTGTTTAGCGCTGCATTTACTTGTTCGATACTTGCTGAGCTATTGAGTGCGAGCAACTGCGCTTTCCACGTCATGATTTTTGGTGTTTGTTCAGACACTAAGCTCAAACGATCAGACACATCACCGATAGCCTCAGGCATCGTACCCAATGTCGTTACAGCTTCTTCCTCACTGATCTGATTCACTTGTAACCAAGCTCGATAAGCTGGTGTACGGATCATACTCAAATCCGCGAATGGGTATTTCTCAACAAAGTCAGCCACAAACACTTTGGTTGTCGAGTACACGTCTTTTTTCAACAAAGATTGTGCAAGCTTATCGACTTCCTTGGCTAAGTGAGCAGACACTTGTTGTGCTTCCCCGGTAGTGAATAGATCTTTCCCTGCACCGACACTGAAGAACTGGTCCATTTGGTGAGTAAATACCCACGTGTCAATCAGCGCCGCCATTGGCGAGACTTGGTAAGCGGCAGCTTGAAGCCCTTCTTCCGCATTGATTTTCCAAAGTAAAATATAAGATTGGTTTACTTTGTCGTTAGGCTCGTAGTTGTCTTGGAGCACATCGGCAGCTTGCTCTACTTGAGCAAAGAACTGCTGAGCGTATTCACGCGTCATAATGCGCATGTTTAGCTCTTGTTTGGTGAGCGGTACAGTTTGACTATCGATTTTTACTTCTAAGAGAGAGCATCCCGAAAGGCTTAAAACCAGACAGGCTATCAACCAAGAAGACAGTCGGCGGATGAACATGAAATTACCTATGATCAAATGGTGTAGGACAGGAACAGTGACGAACCAAAGCATAAGGTTCGCAAGCGCCCCTTAATACCTGAATCTCTACTATTTTAAGTCAGAGGAATATCAATCTGTTAGCACTTCTCGAATGTTTTCACTATTAAGAACTGCCTCAGCAAAAAGTGTCGTTTTCTGCAGGGTATCTTCCAACATATCCAGCTTGCCTGTAACGACTTCCTGACCTTGTTTAATTAAAGATTCGATATCCCCAGATATATAGTGTAGAGGCATCGCCCCAATGCTGCCTGACACTCCCTTCAAGCTATGGGCGATACGCTGAGCGTGTTCTTCATCCTTACCCTCAGCTATCAATGTTCTTAGCTTCGTACCATCTTCAGAATGATCTTGTATGAAAACCTCTAACAACATACGCACAGACTCTTCATCACCAGAGAGCGAATCAAGCATTTTCTCTATATCGATATAAGGCTCATCCGTCTCCACGCTCACACTCGCGGCTAAAGAAGATGCATCGTCATTCTCTTCTTCTAGAGGTGTGGTTGGTTTTACCACATCCACAGGCATGCGCTCCTCACCACTTGGCTCGGTAACTTGCTTCTCTGTCGGCAAAATCACTTCAGATGGGTTCGGCTTCATTGGTGTATCCGTTTTTTCACAAGGTTGAATTGGAGCATCTAAGACTGGAGTTTCCTTGTAGAACAAAGCCCAAGAAACCACTGCGAGTAAGGAACCACTTACTAACACTAAAAAGGAGATGTAAAACATCAGCTTTTGTTCAAGAGAGCTAATGACAGAGGCAAACTGATTAGAAAATTCAGGGTTAAGCAATTGGTTAGCGAGGTGGCTGCCTTGAGCATGAGCGGCAAGCACATTTGACGTTTGAGCCAATCGACGTTGGAACGCCCCTTGCTCTTTTTGCTCTAGCTTTTGTGACTCGGTAAAAAGAGAATCAAGCTCTTGGTAAGTATCTGAGCTTGTCGCTGCATCGCTAAACATGGCTTCTAAGACCAAAGCACCTAAGCGATAGTACATGGTTCTCAGTTGCTCAGAGTTACTGGCTGACTCTCGGCTATTATGGAGTTGGTCAGCCAGCGCGACTAGCTCACTATCGCTACCGATAAATGTTCTCGCGCCTTCAAGAAAGCGATCAGTTGAATAAAGCAGTTGCGTTAAGTCCGGACCACCCCAGCGGTCAGAGTACTCGCTCTGCAATTGCAAACGAACTGCATAAACAAGCTGAAGTTTGAGAGAGACTTGGTCAACGTGCTGAGCACGATAAGGCAGCTCAAAGTTAAAGATATGACGCACTTCATCAACCTTGCTGCTGAGTTCATCAACGGTTGAAATCGTACGTATGGTTTGTTGAGCTTGCAGCCAAATACCCACAGCAAAGGCACACCATACCGCAAACAAAAACCAGATTGCTTGTTTTATTCCCTCTTTGAATTGCAGCAACGCCCATTCCTCAATTATCTCTATTAATAACAAGCATATACCATGAATTGCGCTTTTAGTGTGCACACTTCACATAAAAAAAGAGAGCACAATGCTCTCTTCTTTCAATTAATTACGGCTCAACTGATCTTTCAAGTTTGGCGGTGTGCCTTTAATCGTAAGCGTGTCTGTCTCTGGATCGTAGAAAATACGCTCACCCAGCAACAGGCTATCAAAGCTAATATTTAAGCCGCCACCAGCACCAACGTACTTAGTTAGTTTACGCACTGTAGAACGGTCGCCTGGGAATGACTCTTCCAACTCGTAACCTTGCTCTTTGGTGAAATCCATAAAGCTAGTACCATCTTGGCTAGGAGGAAGCTCACCAGACAGTTCAGAGATTTGCACCTCGTCGCCTGATTTAATTTGCTCGTTACAGTAATTGTAAACCTGCTTTTTGTATTCGTTCGCTTCTTGCTTTTCTAACTTAGAATCGGCACAGAAATCTTCCACCGCCTGCATCAGCACTTGGTTTTGCTGTTTAGTGTCTAAACCAACATCCGCTTGCAAGAAATCCAAGAAGAAGTCTGCCACTTTACGACCTACGCGACCTTTGATGTAAGAAAGGTAACGGTTTGAATCACGATCAGTGTCATAACTCGATAGATCGATGCGTGCCGCGATGTCCATCTTAGTGATGTCTAAATAATCCGTAGCATCGATATCTAAGCCTTCTGTCACTTTTAGGCTTTGGTTCATTGGTAAGATACCAATAAATAAATAATCCGTAGCCAAGCTCTGATACTCAGCAAAGACTAAGATACCTTCGTCAGCAAATGGGTACTTGATCAACTCTTCTTTCAAGCGATTTGCACTAATTTGTGAGAAATCATAAAAATCTCTCTCTCCTTTGCGCATTTCTTGAAGCCAAAACTGAAATTCGCTGTCTGATTGGAAAGAGCCGAAGCCTTTTCCTGCTTTAGAATGGAATACGCGATGCAGTTCCGCGACAAGGTTTTCTGTTGAGGTATCGTTTTCTAACGACGCCGGGCGAAGTTTAACAACCAGTTCGTCCTGATCGTTTTTGCACAATTGATGCAGAATAACGTTTGAAAGATGAAGGCTCATAGTGATTTTATCTTGCTACAAGGTTTAAGTTGTTGGGCATTGTAGGTTATCATAAGCCGCTTTTACTATCATTATTAGAGTCTTTATGCCGATTACATCTAAATATACTGACGAACAAGTAGAGAAAATTCTTGCTGAAGTGGGTGCTGTTCTTGAAAAACACGCTGCTTCTCCTGAGTTGACGCTAATGATTGCCGGAAATATCGCAACCAATGTCTTAAATCAACAAGTTGCTGCTTCACAACGCAAAGTTATTGCTGAAAAATTTGCTCAGGCACTGATGTCTTCTCTTGAAGCGCCAAAATCACACTAAAAACGGATAATAGAACAAGTACATGGTAGACAGCGGAAACTCATACGGCGAACGCGTATCCCGACTAGTAGGTTGGGGGCATTGGTTTGCATTCTTCAACATCGTCGCTTCGATGTTGATAGGTACACGCTATATCGTTCAATCGCCTTGGCCAGAAACCCTGATGGGTCAATTCTATTTGGCGGTTTCGTGGGTGGGGCATTTTGGCTTTCTTGTTTTTGCTCTGTACTTATTGGTTCTATTTCCGCTGACGTTTGTCCTGCCATCTAGGAAACTCTTCCGTTTGGTGGCAGTGATATTTGCTACGGTTGGTCAAACCGTGCTGCTGATTGATACTCAAGCGTATCAATCAATTAATCTGCACCTAAACCCTGTGGTTTGGGAGTTGTTGTTTAGCGAAGACAAAAGCGCACTCAGCTCAGATCTCCAACATTTATTTGTTGTGATGCCGCTGATCTTCCTTGTTCAACTCGCTTTATCTGAATGGGTATGGCGTAAACAGCGCAAACTTTCTCATAAACACGTTGGTCGACCATTGGCTGCCGTGTTCTTCTTAAGCTTCATCGCGAGCCATTTGGTTTACATCTGGGCTGATGCTTACTTCTACAATCCTATTACCAGCCAACGCTCTAACTTCCCACTGTCATACCCTATGACAGCGAAGAGCTTTATGGAAAAACACGGTCTTCTTGACCGCGAAGAGTACCTAAAACGCTTAGCTGAGAACCAAGGTAATATTGATTTAGTAAGCTACCCACTAGAGAAGCTAGAATTCAATCGTCGTGTTAACAAGTTAAACGTGCTGATGATCAGCGTGAACAACTTACGTGCCGACGCATTGAACCAAGACGAAATGCCGAGCTTGTACCAGTTCGCACAAGACAATCAAAACTTTGTTAATCATTACAGTTCGAGCAATGATACATACGGTGCATTTGGGTTGTTCTATGGTTTACCGAGTAGCTACGCAAGTAGCATCAAAGCTCAAGGTAGCGCACCAGTTATGCTAGATGTACTGAAAGATCAGGGTTATAGCTTTGGTTTATTCAGTGGCAATGGCTTTGAAGAAGACTTGTATTCTGAAGTTATCTTCCGCGGCTTAAACTTGGCAAACTCACTCGATGGAAGCCAAGCTCATACCGATCCACAATCTATTTCTGCGTGGAACACATGGCTAACAGAGCAAGCCCAGCAGCCTTGGTTTAGCTTCATTGAAGTGACAACCGTTGATAACTTCGAATCAGAAACGATGGCAGCGAATGAAGAGCTCCCTGCTAGCGAGCGATTCAAGCAAGCTTACGAGCAAGCGGTAAAATCGGCTGATAAAACAGTTGCGAAGATCATCGCAGACCTAGAAGAAAAGCAACTGCTTGCAAACACGATTGTGGTTATTACCTCAAACCATGGTAGCGAGTTCAACGAAACCAATACCAACAGTTGGGGCGCAAACAGCAACTACAGCAAATATCAACTGCAAGTGCCTATGGTTATCCATTGGCCAGGTATGCTACCAGCGGAATTTACCCACAGTACAAGCCACTTAGACTTGTCAGTGACACTGTTGCAAGACATGCTGGGCGTATCTTCAAACCCATACGATTACAGCAGCGGGCGTAATTTGTTTGATGAAAGTCGCCGTCGTTGGATCTTAGCCGGCGATACACGTGAAATCGCACTGATCACCGGCTCTCAAACGACCGTTATCGATAAGTTTGGTAACTACAAGCTGTACGATGACAATTACAAGCGTTTGCGCGAAACATCGCCTAAACTGCCTGTTCTAATGCAAGGTTTGACAGAGCTTCAACGCTTCTATTCTAAAAGCAATTAATTGAACAAAAGCTCTCCACCCGGAGAGCTTTTTTGATTCTTTTCTCCACAAACAACACAAAATCGTGCACTAAACGTCCAAACGATTCATTTTAGGGTTTACAAGATTTTCAAAGCCTTATATTATGCGCCTCAACAAAGGAGAGATGGCTGAGTGGTTGAAAGCACCGGTCTTGAAAACCGGCATACGTTAATAGCGTATCTAGGGTTCAAATCCCTATCTCTCCGCCACATTTAGAAAGCCCGTTGAGAAATCAGCGGGCTTTCGTCGTTTTAGCGTTTGGAAAATTGCGGGATTTCTAAATCCCTAGTTGAGCGCAACCCCGGACTAGGCGTCCCCGCACTCAGCCACATTTAAAAAGCTCGTCGAGAAATCAACGAGCTTTTATCGTTTTAGCGCTCGGAGAATTACGGGATTTCTAAATCCTTAGTTGAGTACAACCTCGATACGTAGCCACTCTTAGAAATGTTCGTTGCGATGCGAATCAAAAAAGAGTGCCACTACTCCAAACATTTATCACTCCTCAACTGATAAGAAAAAAGCCCACAACCTGAAGTGTAGGTGTACCTTGAGAGTGACTTACATTTATTATTAGGCGAATTATAAGGTGTTTATAACTGTTGCTAAGGTTACAGCTAGCCTAATATTTATCTCGGCAAATGACAGGCTCTCTTTCTGGCATGTGCTAAATCCATCTATTTGTTGCTTAGACAACGTCAAAGGCTAGGAAAATAAAAAGGGAAAGGATTCCCATCTTAACATCCCAATCAAGTGTAAAACCCGTTAATTATCGATGTCGTCTTCATCGCATTCCCGCGACTTGGTTAACCCTTCTTGATTTTGCTTTTCATGCAAAGCTTCGATTAACTTTTTATCAACTTCTGCAAAATATAGGTCTTCGATTGCTTTCTCCCGCAAACGCAGCTTTTCCGTAAAACCCATACGCTGCCGCCTCTTTTTTGACAATACTCACCTTAAGTATAGGTCTTAGGCTTGCCACAATAAAAAAGGTGAGACATCAGTGCCTCACCTTTCACAATCATTGGTTCTACTATCGTGGTTTATATACGCTTTCTGCGGCATTGATAAGCTGCATGTGAATGGGTACTAAATCTGAGTGATTACTTCGATACCCACCACCAACAACAGCGGCAACAGGAATCCCTTTATCTTTCATCAACTGCATTATGAAACGGTCTCGTTCATATATCCCTTGCGTGGATACGTCAAAATAACCAAGTTCATCGTCGGTATGTATATCTACACCCGCATCATAGATAACCATATCCGGGCGGTGCAGGTTGAGCGCCATTTCAACCACTTCTTTAAACGTCATTAAGAAAGTATCGTCACTGGTTCCTCGGCTCAACGGAACGTCGAGATCTGAATCCGGTTTCCTCGCGGGAAAGTTCTTATCACAATGGAAAGACAGGGTGATGATATCAAGCTCGTCTGCACATAAAGTTGCAGTACCATCACCGTGGTGCACATCGCTATCAATAATAAGCACTTTGTCTACGTGCTCTGTCTCCAGCATGTGTTTTGCCGCGATCACCAAATCATTGAATAGACAAAAACCACTTCCAAAATCTTTATGCGCATGATGGTAGCCACCGCTAAGGTGAATCGCGACACCGTGCTCTAATGCCTTTTCTGCAGTCAAAACGGTGCCCGCTGTCGACATAAGCGTCCGCGATACTAAGGTCTCACTCCAAGGAAATCCTATTCGACGCATTTTAGCTGCCGGCATATCGCCACTAACAAGCAAATCCACATACTCCCCACTATGAACCAGCTTGATCTCATCCACGTTAAGCGGTTGAGGTTGGGAAAATTCGATATGTTGTCCCCAATCTTGTTGAACCAACTTGTCCTTCACCGCTTGATAAAGGTATTGGTACTTCATAATTGGATAACGGTGACCTTCCGGCAGTTCCAGTTGTGAGTAGATGGGATGATAGATCAGTGGCAACATGAGACATTCTTTTCAACAATCATTGTGAAATAGTACCAACTCCAAGAGTTGATTAAAAAGGAAATTAATTGATAATGATTTTCAATATCAATTAATTTCCTTTCATTATGAACAAAACGTTATATACGATCCTTGGCGCTTTCTTTGGCTCTTTTTGCGCGATATCGCTTTTCATGTCAATGATGGTTGGAGCTTGGTGGCTGGTTGATTTTATTGCTCTGAGCTAACACAATGATCTTACTTCTATATCACCTAATTGAATCACACAGATAGGCACACCCATGAGTCAGACAGTCTTTATCACCGGAGCAAATCGCGGCATAGGCTTGAGCCTAACAACACTGTATTTACAACAAGGTGCTCACGTACATGCGACCAGTCGCAATCTAGCAGAAAGCAAAGATCTGCAAGCGTTAGCATCAAACTATGACACGTTAACTTTGCATGAGTTAGACGTCACCAATTACGACGATGTTACTGAGTTAGCTAACCAACTCCCTGCTATCGATCTGCTGATCAACAATGCTGGGTATTACGGGCCGAAAGGTTATGGTTTTGGGAATACAGACGTTGATGAATGGCGTCAAGTATTCGAGATAAATACGATCGCGCCCTTAAAGCTTGTCGAGAGCTTCTATCCTGTAATGAAAAAAGGGACAACTAAGAAGATCGCATGTATCTCTTCTAAAGTTGGCAGCATGACAGAAAATACCTCTGGAGGTGGTTACATCTATCGCTCTTCTAAAGCTGCACTAAACTCAGTAGTAAAAAGCTTAAGTAATGATTTAACAGGAGAAGGTTTTACCGTACTCGCCCTACACCCAGGCTGGGTACAAACAGCAATGGGCGGACCAAACGCCCTTATCGATACTCAAACCTCCGCAGCAGGTCTTGCAAAAGTAATAGAGCAAAGCTCGCAGGAAAACTCTGGTCAGTTCATCAACTACGACGGAACCATGCTTCCTTGGTAATCTTTTGCAATCAATAGCTTAAAGTTTGGTCACGACAATCTAATCGTGTCGTGATCTTTCTATCCCCCCTTCTTTATCTCATCACTTTACTTGAATTTCACTCATTCCTATCCAGACTTAGTGAGGATATCGACCACTAAGGAGAGTAACCATGGCTGCAGATAAAGATCTGGTCAATTTCAGTGAAGATCATGAACTCAATTACTGCTTGAGAAGTGCAGGTAAACGTCAAACTCAAGCGAACCGAGACACGCTTGTCGACTTGGGACGACAAGTAAAGCAAGATTTAGGAAAGCGTGTTTTAACGCAAGATGATGTGCGCGGTGCGATACAAAGTAATGGGGAGCTATTTGATTAGCAGCGATCCATAAATGATAAAAAGCGGCAATCCAGGTGCCGCTTCGCTTATTGATTATTTAGACACTTTCTACCTAAGTAACCTCGAGATGCTAGGTTCAGCGAGAATGACTTGGTTTGTAGACGCGACGGCGATTTAAAGGTTTAGTGGGTCTAAATCAAGAATCGGCAACAAAGTATACAAGCCAAGACCCTTATATTTGCAAAGAGTGCCCTTTGGGAGCGTATCTTTGACTCGCTTTTTTAGTCAAACAAATGGCTGCGTCAAACAACTTGGAAAGAGCTGGCTATTACGCTGCGTTGTTTTCCTTGACCTCGAATCAATGACAACGCTCTGAATCCTGCATCTTGAAGTCACTTGGGTATACGTTTGCCTGTACTCGACTTTGATGGGCTCTTTTTGGAATAGCTGCGCTTCTTGCGTTTAAATGCAGGACGCTCGACCTTAGGAAGGTGACGTAAAGAATCTGGAATAGGACCGGACTTCACCTCGCCCATCAAACCATCGATACGTTGCTCTAACGCCTGCATAAAAGGTTGATAAGCTTGATTTCGCTCTGCCATACCCTGCAATTGGTGTTCCCAATGTGCTGTCATATCGGGATAAGTCGAGTCCATCGGCAAAGCATGGATCAAACCACGACCTGCTGGTGAGCTTAAAATCGACTTTCCCTGACGCGTTAAAAGTTGGCGCTTAAACAAGGTGTCTAAAATTCCGGCTCTGGTCGCTTCTGTTCCCAAACCGTCTGTATCGCGTAAGATCTTCTTCAGTTCTTTGTCTGCTACGTAACGCGCAATCCCAGTCATCGCTTGCAGCAATGTCGCTTCAGTAAAATGCTTTGGAGGTTCTGTCTTACGGTCTTTAATTTCCCCTTCCCGACACGCCAGTACCGTACCTTCTTGTAATGGCGGTACAGCATCGATGCCCTCGTCCTCTTTGTCCGTTTTCCCCATGAGTGCTTTCCATCCCGGAGAAACCAACTGGCGACCTTTAGCGATAAACGTGCCACCAGCGATATCAAATATAAGCTTCGCTTCTGCGTAAACGGCAGCTGGATAGAATTGCATTAAATATTGACGTGCAATGAGTTGATACACCTTCATCTCATTACCTGACAACGCGTTCACATTTGCTTGTTTAGGCGTTGGGATGATTGCGTGGTGAGCATCAACTTTTTTGTCGTTCCACGCTTTGGACTTAATTGACAAATCCGCACCTTGCACCGCACTTTGTAGCTCTTTGGCATTGTTGGAGATAGCAGAGGTAACAGAACCCGCTTGTGCGTAATGCTCCATAGGCAAGTAACGACAATCCGAACGCGGGTAAGTGATCAACTTATGTTTTTCATAGAGAGCCTGACAGGTATCTAGTACTTGTTGTGCGCTCATCCCATAACGTTTAGCAGCATCGATTTGTAACGCAGATAGTGAATAGGGAAGCGGAGCCGATTGTTTGGTTTGCTTTTGTTCTGACTCGGTCACTTTGGCGGGCTGATTGGCAATGCGATTCGCCACGTTCTCTACGAGCTTTCTACTCAGAACACGCCCCTCTTCGTCTTGCCATGGTTTACACGCCTCACTAGGTTTCCAACGCGCACGTATATCAAACGAACCATTTTGATCTTGATATGGAATTAAAGCATGCAGCGTGAAGTAGTCTTTCGGCACAAAGTTCTCGATTTCTTCGTCACGACGCACCACCAGACCTAACACTGGAGTTTGCACCCGCCCTACTGACAAAACACCTTGATAGCCCGCTTTTTGGCCCAGCAAAGTGTAAGCACGCGACATGTTCATTCCGTAAAGCCAATCGGCTCGAGAACGCGCCAAAGCAGAAACAGAAAGAGGAATAAAGTCGCGGTTACTGCGCATCGAGCTTAAGGCTCGTTTTACTGCAGGCAAGTTCAAGTCCGAAATCAACAATCGTTGAGTGGCTTCTTTTTTGGTTTTGGAGAGTTTGCAATAGTCCAGAACCTCATCCACTAACAGTTGCCCTTCTCGATCAGGGTCTCCTGCATGAATGACCTCCGTAGCCTCTTTGAGAAGTTTACGGATCACTGTGAGTTGTTTACTGGCACTCTTCCTCGGTCTCAGTTGCCATTGCTGTGGAACAATCGGTAAATCAGCCAGATTCCATTTCTTATACCGTTCGTCATAAGCGTCAGGTTCTACTTGCTCTAACAGGTGACCAATACACCAAGTTACGACATCACCGTTTCCACAGCGGATAAAGCCTTGATCTTTCTTTTGAGGATTTGGCAACGCAGCCGCTATAGCGCGACCTAGACTTGGTTTTTCAGCAATAAACAGACGAGACATAAAGTTCAGAAAATCAAAACAATGAGGGGGACATTATCTAATGTCCCCCTAACAAATCAAGAAAAACTGTACAGATGAACAGTGATAAGGTCACGATTCTAGATTATTGAAACTCAACGAATTGAGACAGTTCACGCTCTGGCACTTTCATTGGCGTACAACCAGGGGTGCCTAAATACAGGAAACCTACGATTTGGTCTTTGCCTTCAAGACCAAACGCTTGATGTACTTCTGGATGGAACATCCACTTTCCTGAACGCCAAAAGCCTTGGAAACCTTGGGCAACCGCCGCCATTTGCATCGCTTGCACCGCACAACCTGCAGACAGATATTGTTCCAGTTCTGGGACTTTTTCGTGTTCTGTCACTTTAGCGATCACAGTGATAACCATAGGCGCGCGAAAAGGCGCGTTTTTCACTTTTTCTATCACCGCGTCTTCGCTGTTTTCAGCTTCTGCTGCTCTCACAAGGATATCTGACAACTTTTTAAGACCATCCCCTTGAGCAATAACAAAACGCCAAGGCGTCAATCCTGCGTGATCTGGCGCTCGCAGACCTGCACGAATGATATTTTCTAGAGCTTGCCCTTCTGGTGCAGGCTCAGACAACTTGGCAATAGAACGGCGGTTGAGCAAAAGATCGAGAGCTTCCATGAACAAGTCCTTATTAGGTGAGTTATTATTTTTACGCGTTCACTTTAGCATAATCCACTTTGGCAAATAACACTCTGTTTTATAGGGTTTAAAACCATAAAAAAAGCTGCGCACAAGGCGCAGCCACAAAAGGTTAAGAATGAAAAAGATCCGTCACAGATAACTACAGTTTTACAGCAAGTTTGACGCCTTGACGGATAGCGCGTACCGCATCAAGTTCTCCTGCATGATCTGCGCCGCCAATAATATGCAGTTTTTCACCAAGCTCGTGCCACTTCTCCTCAAATGGACGAACCGACTCTTGACCGGCACAAATCACCACTTTATCTGCAGCTAACAATTGTTCTTTGCCATTCACATGAATGTGCAAACCAGTATCATCTATCTTGTCGTAAGACACGCCACCATATAAGTGAACACCGCGTTTCTCTAATGTGCGTTTATGAATCCAACCCGTAGTTTTACCCGGACCTTTCCCGACACGACCTTTACGACGTTGTAGAACCCATACTTCTTTATCACTAACAGCATCGGGATAAGGGTATAAACCGCCCGGTTGAGACATCTCTTTGTCGATTCCCCATTCGTGTAGCCAATCATCCAGCGTCTGACCAACTGGCTCAGTGAGCATAGTGGCTACATCGACACCAATACCACCAGCCCCAACAATGGCAACTTTCTCACCTACAGGAGTTTTATCTCGAATGAGTGTTTGATAGTCGATCACTTTTTCTGGATTATCGATGCCATCGATTTTAACTTTACGAGGCTCTACACCCGAAGCCATCACCACTTCATCGTATTCGGTCAATAAGTCATAGTTAGCTTCTGTTTCTAGGTGAAGGTTAACGCCCGTCTCCTCAATGCGATTTGCAAAGTAACGAATCGTTTCACGGAATTCTTCTTTGCCCGGGATTTGCATCGCTAAGCGGAACTGCCCTCCAATGCGGTCATTTTTCTCAAACAGATCCACTTTGTGTCCACGCTCAGCCAATGTAGTAGCACACGCAAGACCGGCAGGACCCGCCCCAATAACGGCAATGTTTTTCTTCTTGAATGCTGGTTCTACGACAATTTCTGTTTCATAACAGGCGAGCGGATTGACCAAACAGCTCGCTCGCTTGCCTTTAAACACGTTATCCAGACACGCTTGGTTGCAACCAATGCAAGTATTAATCAATTGGGACTTCTCTTGTTCAGCCTTAGCGACAAAGTAAGGATCAGCTAAGAAAGGTCGCGCCATTGATACCATATCAGCGTGTCCAGAAGAGAGAATACGTTCAGCTTCGTCAGGGGTATTAATTCGGTTACAAGTAATAATAGGAACCGAAACGTGAGGTTTGACTTTTTCAGTAACCCAAGTAAACGCACCTCGCGGAACTTGAGTCGCAATCGTTGGGATACGAGCCTCGTGCCAACCGATACCCGTATTGATGATGGTTACACCCGCTTCTTCTAGTGCCTTTGCCAGTTCAATCACATCATCAAAGGTGCTGCCTTGCTCAACCAAATCAAGCATAGAGAGTCGGAAAATAATAATGAATTTTTCACCAACCGCTTTGCGCACCGCTTTGACAATTTCAACCGGGAAACGCATGCGTTTTTTGTAGCTGCCGCCCCACTCGTCATAACGCATGTTGGTGCGCTTACATAAAAACTGGTTAATCAAATAACCTTCAGAGCCCATCAGCTCCACGCCATCGTAACCCGCAAGCTGTGCCAATTCAGCACTGTTAGCAAAAGCGTCGATGGTCTTTTTGATCTGACGTTCGCTCATTTCACTAGGTGCAAATTTTGCGATCGGAGCTTTGATTCCCGACGCACTTTGCGCGAATGGGTGCATCGCATAACGTCCGGCATGAAGAATTTGCAAAGCGATTTTACCACCATGTTTATGTACGGCTTCTGTCACAACCTGGTGTGCTTTAGCGTGTTTCGGCTTACTAAACTCAGCACTCAAAGGGTGTAGTCGACCACGTAAGTTTGGAGAAAAACCACCCGTCACGATAAGACCTACACCGCCCTTCGCACGCTCTTCATAGAACGCCGCAAGCTTTTGTAGTCCTTCTTTGTGTTCTTCTAAACCGGTGTGCATTGATCCCATCAAGACGCGGTTTCGTAGCTGTGTAAAACCTAAGTCCAATGGTTTTAACAAATTTGGGTACATGGCAGACATCACTAAACATCCATTTTTATTGTTGTGGTCTGACCACAGTACGCTGCAAAAACCAAAAAATCAAACAAGCGTTTACATTTTTGCAACACACGTCAATCTCGCGCTAAACTATGCCAATTGTTGAATGAGCGTGATAAGCTAAAAAAATTGTTATCTTTTGAGATCTTAGAGATAAGACCCCATACTTTGTAATATTAGGGAATGACTATCTCGTTATGGAGACAAGATGAAAAAAATCTTCCAATTTATTGGTCTGATATTTAAGGGAATATGGAAAGCCATTACCTTTGTCAGACTTGCTCTGGCAAATTTGATCTTCCTAGTGATGATTGCCGTCTTTTACTTTGCTTTTACATACACTGGTGAAGGTCAACCTACTGTTGAAAAAGAATCGGCTCTTGTGATGAACCTTTCTGGTCCTATCGTTGAGCAGCGCCGTTATGTTAATCCGATGGACTCCGTCGCAGGTTCAATCCTAGGTAACGAAATTCCGAAAGAAAACGTACTCTTCGATATCGTCGATACCATTCGTTACGCCAAAGACGATCCGAAAGTTTCTGGCTTAGTCCTAGCTTTACGCGATATGCCGGAAACCAACCTGACCAAGCTTCGCTACATCGCCAAAGCGTTGAACGAATTTAAAACGTCAGGCAAGCCTGTCTATGCCGTCGGGGACTTCTACAACCAGAGCCAATACTACCTGGCAAGTTATGCAGATAAAGTGTTCCTAGCACCTGATGGTGGCGTGTTGATCAAGGGTTACAGCTCTTACTCAATGTACTACAAAACCTTGTTAGAGAAGCTAGACGTATCAACACACGTATTCCGTGTTGGTACCTACAAATCCGCAATTGAGCCCTTCATCCGTGACGATATGTCTGATGCAGCGAAAGAATCAGCAACACGCTGGATAACGCAACTTTGGAGTGCCTTTGTCGATGACGTTGCGACTAACCGTAACATTGATGCAAAAGTACTAAACCCAACAATGGATGAGCTCCTTGCTGAAATGAAATCCGTTGATGGTGATCTTGCACAACTTGCTGTGAAAATGGGTCTAGTAGATGAACTTGCAACGCGTCAAGACGTTCGAAAGTTATTCGCAAAAGAATTTGGTAGTGATGGCAAGGACAGTTACAACGCAATTGGTTACTACGATTACCTAGCGACCATGCGCCCTAACTTAATGCCGTCTGAAAATGACATTGCTGTTGTCGTCGCGAGCGGTGCGATTATGGATGGTCAGCAACCACGTGGCACTGTTGGTGGCGATACGGTTGCAAGCCTACTACGCCAAGCTCGTAATGACGACAAGGTAAAAGCAGTCGTACTTCGAGTGGACAGCCCTGGCGGTAGTGCATTTGCTTCAGAAGTGATCCGTAATGAAGTGGAAGCGCTTAAAGAAGCAGGTAAACCTGTGGTCGTATCTATGTCTAGCCTTGCTGCTTCAGGTGGTTACTGGATCTCAATGAGCGCAGACAAGATCGTTGCTCAGCCAACAACACTGACAGGCTCAATTGGTATCTTCAGTGTGATCACTACATTTGAAAAAGGCTTCACTAAACTTGGTATCAGCACCGATGGCGTAGGCACTTCACCATTCTCAGGTGACGGTATCACAACGGGATTGTCTGAAGGTGCGTCTCAAGCATTCCAGCTTGGCATTGAGCACGGTTACAAGCGCTTTATTTCACTGGTGGGGTCCAACCGTGATATGTCTGTGGAAGACGTCGACAAAGTGGCGCAAGGTCGAGTTTGGACAGGTCAAGACGCAATGTCATTCGGCTTGGTGGACCAAATGGGTGACTTCGATGATGCGGTAGAACTGGCTGCGAAATTAGCAGAAGTCGACAACTACGATATCTACTGGGTCGAAGAGCCACTATCGCCAACAGAACAACTGATCCAAGAGTTTATGAATCAGGTCAAAGTATCTCTCGGTATCGACGCGACTGCGTTTTTACCAAAGAGCCTTCAACCTGTCGCTCAACAATTTGAGCAAGACGCAAGCATGCTGCAAAGCTTTAACGATCCAAAAGGTCAATATGCGTTCTGTTTGAACTGCCAAGTGCAATAGCTTTCCTAGCTTAGCCAAAAAGGGGCGTCTCTGTGCGAGATGCCCCTTTTTATTAGGTTTCATTTCGCTATAATCCCCGCCACTGTTCCCCTACATGAAGTAAAGTAGAACGATGACTAGAAAACATATCTACATCGCTTACACCGGTGGCACCATCGGTATGCAAAAATCGGATCACGGCTACGTGCCTGTGGCTGGCTTTATGGAAAAGCAACTAGCCAGTATGCCCGAGTTCCACCGTCCAGAAATGCCGGAATACACTATCCACGAGTACGAACCACTGATCGACTCTTCAGATATGACGCCTGCTGACTGGCAGCAAATCGCAGACGACATCCGTGACAACTACGAAAAATATGATGGTTTTGTGATTTTGCATGGTACTGACACCATGGCATACACCGCTTCAGCCCTGTCTTTCATGTTGGAAAATTTAGGTAAGCCCGTTATCGTGACAGGCTCACAGATTCCGTTGGCTGAGCTACGCTCAGACGGACAAGCAAACCTCCTTAATGCCCTGCACATTGCGGCCAACTACCCAATCAACGAAGTAACACTGTTCTTCAACAACCAGTTGATGCGTGGTAACCGTAGTACCAAATCTCACGCAGATGGATTCAATGCCTTTACTTCACCTAACCTGCCACCGCTTTTGGAAGCAGGGATCAATATCCAAATCAGTAACAATGTTACGGTTGGTGCAAAACCAGAAGGTGAGTTCAAAGTACACAACATCACACCACAGCCAATTGGTGTGATCACCATGTACCCTGGCATTTCACACGAAGTAATCCGGAACACGCTACGCCAACCAGTTAACGCTATGATCCTGTTGACGTTCGGTGTAGGTAACGCACCACAAAACCCTGAGCTACTTGGCCATTTAAAAGAAGCCTCAGAACGTGGAGTGATCGTCGTAAACCTGACTCAATGTTTGGCAGGTAAAGTGAACATGGGCGGCTATGCGACAGGTTGTGCCCTGGCAGATTCTGGCGTGATCAGCGGCTTTGATATGACACCAGAAGCGGCACTTGCGAAACTTCACTATCTTCTAAGCCAAAACTTGTCGTATGAAGAGATCAAACTGAAGATGCAAGAAGTGCTTCGAGGTGAAATGAGTCTATAACACGTTCATGACTCCACCGAACACGAAAAAGCCCAATCGAAATGATTGGGCTTTTTACATCTAAAAGGTGAATCAGTTGAGGTTTGGATTAACTCGAACGATGTCACTCTCTTCTTGTTTAAACTGTTTTTTCAATTCTTGCTTGGACTTAAAGCTGATTTCACCACCAGCGGCAACCGTCATATGTTGAGCTTCAGTATTATGTTTTGATTGATACAACATCACAGCTTGCATACATGAGTCTCGCTGCTCTTGAGAAAGTGGTGTACCCTCGGGCCATCTACCTGTTTCTACTGCGTAAACCAATCGATCATAGACTTCTGGAGTTATCGCATCTAATAATTGTTCTGCGTCCATAATGTACCTTCTTATTACATTCTATTTACAGAACATAACGGTATAGAAAACAGAGTCAAGAACCTGAAAATGAATTGGTGTAACGGATCACAAGCAAAACCATGAAACGAACATACTGGTTACTAGCAAGCCTTTTCAGCCTAACATTAACTGGCTGCTTTGAAGGCAATGTCACAACGGAAGAATTGTGTCAAAACAACCCCAAACTTCGCTGCGAGAAGTTAAATATGGACGATGGTCAATGTCGAATTCCGCGAACGAATCTTGTCTGGCATCGTTTTGAATTGCTCAAGAGCCCGACCGAAGCCAATCAAGTGATCGAATATGGCTTGGTGGCAGAGTACCGCAAGTGTCTAGAACTCGCTTCGCAAATCACGCCTATCGATCAAAGTGCGTTAAAGCGTAAACGCTTTGATGCCTTGGTGCACAGCATTGATGAACTAGATCGCATTGTGAATGAGCTCAAAGGTACAAAAGACCCTGCCACTCTCTATTTTTTATGGTCGCAAACAGGTGACACACAAGCTCGCCGACAGTTTTTACAAATGGAAGGTTCGCCAGAACTGAATACAGCAGAAATGCAATACGCCTTGGCAACGTTCTATACCAACCGCGATCAGCAAAAAACATTAACATTACTTCATAATTCACTATCGATGTCGAATGAGGACAACTTAAACCCTGAGATTTTAAAATCCTTAGCAAGCATCAACCAAGGTCAGGGAAACAAAGCACAAGCGTACTTGTGGGCAATGGTGGCTAAACGCTTCGATGTTCCCCTTGCAGATGAGCAGCAGTTAAAACGCATGTTCAACTTTGCACAGCCAGAGAAATATGAACAATTAGACGATCTTGCTAAATCAATATCTAAGGCAATAGAGAAAGGAAATTATTCACCAAGGATGATTCCAAGCGATTTATAAAATAAAAAACTCCCATTCATATAGGGAGTTTTTTTATTTGTAGAGTAATCGTTTGTCTTATATTAATTGAAAGGATGAAACATTCTTTCAGTCCAAAATGGCGTTATTGGTCGGATTTGTTGAAAATTAACGACACTGAGTTTACACAATAGCGTTCGCCTGTTGTTTGCGGTCCATCTTCAAAAACGTGACCTAAATGGCTGTCACAAGCCGCACATCGGATCTCTGTACGAACCATTCCGTGACTTAGATCTTTTAGATAGCGCACCGCGGTATCATTAATTGGTGCATCAAAACTTGGCCATCCACACCCTGAATCGTACTTGTTATCGGAGATAAATAGAGGGGCATCACAACATGTGCAGGTATACACACCGGTGTCTTTATTGTGAAGCAGTTTACCGCTGAACGGAGCCTCTGTACCATGCTCACGACACACGCGAAACTCTTCCTCTGAAAGCTGCTCACGCCACTGTTCATCGGACTTCGTTACTTTTCTTCCGCTTTGTTCTACCAATTTCTGTTCCTTATTTCTTATTTTTGGCAATGACTTTTTTAGCAAAAAACTTGCTTCTCGTAACAGTTGTAGCACATACTTTCTCACCAGGACACCATGTGTAATTAATTTGATACGAGTTCTTATCTCGAAAGTTATATTACGCCAACTGGAATGTAGAATAACCAGTTAAAAGTTTAAAAAACGAGCATTTGCGAAGAATTGTTAAAAAAAGCGTCGCTTTTTTTTGACTTTAAACAAGTTAAGTCCGATTATCTGTTGCAGATGTTTACTGGATTTTGTAATTTTACTACCAGTTATCTTTAATCAGAAATTAAGTTGTGGAGCAACTATAATGACTATCAAAGTAGGTATTAACGGTTTTGGCCGTATCGGTCGTTTCGTATTCCGTGCAGCGCAAGAGCGCAACGACATCGAAGTTGTAGGTATTAACGACCTTATCGACGTAGATTACATGGCATACATGCTTAAGTACGACTCAACTCACGGCCGTTTCAACGGTACTGTTGAAGTTGAAGGCGGTAACCTAATCGTTAACGGTAAAACTGTACGTGTAACTGCAGAGCGCAACCCAGAAGACCTAAAATGGGACGCAATCGGTGTTGACGTAGTAGCTGAAGCAACTGGTCTTTTCCTAACTGACGAGACTGCACGTAAGCACATCACTGCTGGCGCGAAGAAAGTTGTTCTAACTGGTCCTTCAAAAGACGCTACTCCAATGTTCGTAATGGGCGTTAACCACGCTACTTACGCTGGTCAAGACATCGTTTCTAACGCTTCTTGTACTACTAACTGTCTAGCGCCTATCGCTAAAGTTCTTAACGACAAGTTCGGTATCGAATCTGGTCTTATGACTACAGTTCACGCTACTACAGCAACTCAAAAAACTGTAGACGGTCCTTCTGCTAAAGACTGGCGCGGTGGTCGTGGTGCTTCTCAAAACATCATCCCATCATCAACTGGTGCAGCTAAAGCTGTAGGCGTTGTTCTTCCAGAACTAAACGGCAAACTAACTGGTATGGCTTTCCGCGTACCAACAGCTAACGTTTCTGTAGTTGACCTAACAGTTAACCTAAAAGAAGGCGCATCTTACGAAGCTATCTGTGCAGCAATGAAAGAAGCTTCTGAAGGCGAACTAGCTGGCGTACTAGGCTACACTGAAGACCAAGTTGTTTCTCAAGACTTCATCGGCGAAGTTCAAACTTCAGTATTCGATGCTAAAGCTGGTATCGCTCTAACTGATAACTTCGTTAAAGTTGTATCTTGGTACGACAACGAAATCGGTTACTCAAACAAAGTTCTAGACCTAATCGCTCACATCTCTAAGTAATTAGACAGTTAGCAATTAGCGAATAACTTCGTTAAAGAAAAGGCGGCTCTAGAGTCGCCTTTTTTGTATCTGGAATTTGAGAGAATATAAAATCGATATAACATCTGTTCTGCAAGTATCGACAACGCTCTCCCCCAGCTATAGGAAATAACACATGGATTTAAAAACTCTCCCAGCACTCACTGTGTTATCTGACAACGTCACTATCGTTGAAGTTGATCAGGTTAAAGTCGTCCGCGTTATTCATGAGAAAGCAACGGCAGGCATCGCGCTACATGGCGGTCACGTTGTGTCATTTACACCAGCGGGTAAAGAAGACCTCATCTGGATGAGTGAGAAAGCAATTTTTGATGGTAAAGCAGCACTTCGCGGTGGTATTCCTGTCTGTTGGCCTTGGTTTGGTCGCATTGCGGCACCGGCTCATGGCTTTGCTCGCACGGCGGAATGGGAACTAGTTGAACACCGCGAAAATGATAATGGCGTGATCGTTGAACTCGCTCTATTCCCAACTGAAGAAACTCACGACATCTGGCCACACATGTTTGATGCTCGCTTGATGGTTGAAATCAGCGACCAATTGAAAGTGACATTAAAAGTCACCAACATCGATGATGCAGAGTGGACATTCTCTGGTGCACTGCATACCTACTTAAACGTTGGTGATATCAAGCAAGCACAAACAACAGGCATGGGACCTGAATACATCGACAGCTTAAAAGAAGGTGAAATCTGCCAAGGCGGTGATGTCCTTCAACTGACTGATACGATTGACCGTGTTTACACTCAACCAGAAGCACAAATCTTGGTGAAAGACGCGGTACTGAATCGCACACTAAGTGTAGAAAACCAAGGTCATAACTCTGCGGTATTGTGGAACCCTTGGGCTACAGGCGCACAAGGTATGGGTGATATGGCAGACAATGGTTACGAGACCATGCTGTGTGTTGAGTCCACGGTACATGCACCAAGTATCAAGCAAGGCAAAACCTTGCAGCCAGGCGAGACTCACGAGCTTATTACTGTGATTTCTGCCCATTAACACTATTCAAAGGTCGGTTCAACCGACCTTTTTACCACCAGCAGGTACAAGGTTTGGGTAGCCAGTGCCATACTTTAAAGTACAAGCATCGGAGCAAAAGCACATTCGTCTAAATAAGGTCCGTATGATGAAACACACTGTTTTCTTGATACCACTGTTCGCTACCCTTTTATTTGGATGTATACCCAAGTAACCTTTGAAAGGTTCTACGAGACGAACAAACCGTTTAAGAAAATTGAAGGGCTAACCTTCGACAATCAGAACCAAGCTTCAAAGATGAATGCTTTCATACGTCCCGTCGAGTCAGACAACCAGTGGAAATCAGTCCAAGTCATCGACTATTACCGATAAACTCATCTGTGTTATTTCGTGCCATAACGAATAATCGATTCTCGATAAAGCGAAAGTAGTGCCTCATTCTTCACTCCTACCCCGACATTTTGCGCAGAGAATACGCTCCATTCATCATTCATATATTTGCGCTGATCGGCTTTCTGGATCGTCATACCTTCTGCCGGTCCATCAGTAACCACTCTTACAGCCCCACAACGCAGATTGAAGAGTGTTGGGTCAATCACATAGGCAATAGCGGAAGGATCGTGAACATGACATCCATCCATCCCTACCTTTTCCGAATAAAACTTCAGGTAGTAACGGCTCACATCCCAAATAAACTGCCCCACTTCCCCTGCATCATCTCGAAGTTGATCAAGGTATTGACCAGTAAAGAAGCTCTCCTCTGTGACATCTAACCCAATAATCACCACCGGCCATGATGCAGTAAATACCTTGTCTGCGGCATGAGGATCATCATGAATATTTGCTTCTGCGTATGGCGTGACATTGCCTCTATGGTCGTTCTCACCAAAAGCGCCACCCATCACAACCACTTCCTTAACTAAGTGAACAATTTCAGGGTCCGCTTCCAGTGCCAGAGCAAGGTTAGTAAGTGGGCCAACAGCCACTAAGGTAATCTCTCCCGGCTGCTCACGAACGCTATCGATAATGTACTGATAAGCGGGCTTATCAATAGCAGTTACATTCAGTGAGCTTGGTGCCTTCACATCGCCAAAGCCTTCTTCGCCATGCACGACAACCGTCGCTCCGACAGGTGCTTTTATTAAAGGTTTATCCGCCCCCTTGGCAACGATAGCATTCATACCAAACTTCTGTTTTAGGTACAGCGCGTTGTGAGTCGCATTGTCTATGGTCGCATTACCATAAACGGTAGTGATACCCATAAGCTCGACATCCGGATGAGCTTCTGCAAAAAGAATAGCCATCGCATCATCGATACCTGGGTCTGTGTCTAGAATGATTTTCTTTGTCATATGAGCATCTATTTCACGCAAGAAAACACTAACAATACCTATAAAAAACAAGGATAAACGTGACAAAAATCTAAGGTATGAGTTTTGTCATCTTACATCTCTAGGCGACAACTCGATCTAGCGAAAGGAAATTGGTCATCATTTCTCCAACTTAAAATCAAAGTTTCGAGCTTTTTTTGAAAGAAAATTGCTTAATTAACGGTCAGTTAGTGCCTAAGCTATTGGTTGCGGTGGTTTTTTGACAACTAACTTAATAAAAATCAAAAAAACACGTCATATAAATCGATAGCATGCCGATACAAGATTTATAACATCGAAAAATATCAGGAATGACACTACATGCTAGACAATTATCGAAACCAAAGTGTCGGTTTTCAGCTAAAGCTGGTAATCACGCTGTGTCTACTCATCGCATTTTCAAGCATTGCTGCGCTTGTTTATCAAAACGCTTCTAACGTACTTTTAGAAAACACCCTCAAAGAACACCAATCTAAAGTTGAATCGATGGCAAAAACCATTGCCGGTCAATTCAACGCTTATTTACACACGGCAGAAGTTCTGGAATCAACTTTCCGTAATGGGTATCTAGCTGGTGTATATGTAGAGAATTACACTGTCGACTTTCAAGGTCACCAGGTTCCAAACATTACCCAATACAGCGAAAGCCTGATTGGTGATACAAAATTGGTGGATACCTTTACGCGTGATACTGGCGCTATCGCAACGCTATTTGCCCCACTAGGAAATGATTTCATTCGTGTTGCAACATCATTAAAAGATCCTCAAGGTAAGCGAGCTCTGGGAACGACACTTGGTCAAAATCACCCGGGCTATCAGAAACTTATGAGTGGTCAGCCTTACTACGCACAAATCAAACTTTATGGTGAGCGCTACATCACCTACTACGCCCCTTTAAAAGATGCAAATGGTAAGGTCCAAGGAATTTCTTTTATCGGTCTCCCTGTTGAGCGCGCGACACAAGATCTCTTCAACTCATTAAAGACTGTAAAATGGGGAGATACGGGTTACACCATTATCTTGGATAATGAGAAAAGTAACCAAGGTCACTACCTTCTTCATCCAACACGAACAGAAAGTGAGCCACCGATTCAAGAAGTTGCTGACTACAACGGTAACAAGCCTTTCCACCAATTATTCGAACAAGACAGTGGGCTGATTCGATACCCATTTGAATATCAAGGAACGGTAGGTGAGAAATACCTTGTTTACACTCAAGTGCCTGGTTGGAATTGGAAGCTGTTGGGTGGCACATTTATCCACGAAGTGACCAAAGGCAGCCAAACGTTGCTTAAACTGATCGCGACTATCTCTGTCATTGTTGCTGCGGCGACATTTTTGGTGCTGACATTGGTTCTAAACCGCATGCTAAACCCACTCACTGTACTGAACGGTTATATGAACCGCTTAGCGAAAGGTGAAGTAAGTATTGATATTCCTGCATCAGGAAAAGCGTCTAAAAATGAAATCATTAACCTGAACAACGGCGTCGCTAACATGGCGGGGCAATTGAACGAGTTAGTTGGTCAAATTCGAACAACAAGCGACCAAGTTGAGAGCAACTCAACAAGTGTTGTGGATGATGCGAACCGCAACTTGATGCAATCCGATCTTCAGCAAGAACAGGTTGAACAAGTTGTGACTGCGATTGAGGAGATGGCATCATCCGCTCAATCCGTTGCACAACAGGTTGAACAAATTGCAGAAAACGTCCGCTCTGCAAACACAGATAGCCAATCTGGTTTGGGCGTAGTTGAAGGGGTTTGCATTGATGTGGCACAGCTCAACGATCAGCTAGACCAATCTGCGGCAGCGATTGAGCAAGTAAACCGTGATAGTGAAAGCATCCAAACTGTCACGAAAATGATTGATGAAATTGCTGAGCAAACTAACCTACTCGCTCTTAATGCTGCAATTGAAGCGGCGCGAGCTGGTGAGCAGGGTCGTGGCTTTGCGGTCGTAGCAGATGAAGTTCGTACACTGGCTCATCGCACTCAAACCTCGGTGAAAGACGTTGTGGAAATCATTGAGAAACTTAAAGGCTCAACAAGCAATGCCGTAAGCATGATGACGGAAAGTCAGCAAAACGCGAATAAGGTACTTGATAAGGCACAAGAAGCAGGCACTGCGCTTGAAGCCATTGCGGGTCAAGTTCAATCCATCGCCTCTCAAGCAGACGCAATTGCGGCAACGTCTGAAGAACAAGCACAAGTTTCTCAAGAAATCGCGGCAAATGCTCACTCTATCAGTGAGTTGAATCGTGAAAGCCGTGACACAAGTGCAAAAACATCACACAGTGCGACCGAGCTGCAACAGCAAGCACAAAACTTGAAACACCAAGTGGACTTCTTCCACTAAGCCATCAAGTAAAACCATCAAAGAGCCGATATTTTCGGCTCTTTTTTGTTTCGCTTACCCACCCCCTTTTTGATAGAATCTGCCGCCCTACTTCTTGTCCAGAGATCGTCATGAACTATCAATGTCCTCTATGTCATCAACCTCTTGAGCTCACCGCAAAGACGTTTAAATGTGAAAACAATCATCAATTCGACCTAGCGAAAGAAGGCTACGTAAACTTGATGCCAGCACACCACAAACGCTCAAAAGATCCAGGTGACAACAAAGAGATGATGCAGGCGCGTCGTCGCTTTCTTGAGGGAAATCATTACGACCCAATGCGCCAAGAAGTCGCTCGTCTTTGTGCAACCTATACTCAAGGTACAAGTCATCAGTTATTGGATATTGGCTGTGGTGAAGGTTACTACACAGACCAAGTTCAGCGCTCATTACATGCACAAGATGAAAACGCCAATGTCTATGGGTTAGATATCTCAAAAGTCGCTATTCGTTATGCGTCTAAACGCTACCCACATTGCGATTTCAGTGTTGCATCAAGCCATCGGCTACCATATGCAGATCAGTCTCTGGATGCTATTTTGCGAATCTATGCACCATGCAAAGCAGAAGAATTGCAGCGTGTTATCAAAGACAATGGTGTGGTGATCACTGTGACGCCAGCGGGTCGCCACTTGTATCAGTTCCGCGAGCGCATTTATCAAGAAGTTCGCCTGCACAATGAAGAGCCAGAGCACATCGAAGGTTTCGAATTAGAGCACCAACAGAAGCTGAACTACACCATGGACTTAAAAGATGGCGTCGCATTCGATTTGCTGCAAATGACACCATTCGCATGGAAAGCCAGCGATGAACTTCGTGACGAGCTAAAGTCATCTACACTTTTCCAATGTGAGGCTGACTTTATGTTGCGTGTTTACCGTAAGAAAACGACTCAAGCAGGTACCGAAGAATAAATGTAACGCTAATTATTCTCATTACCATTGATTCATTTATCAGCCTCCATTAATATCGTCCGGACATTTTTGGAGGCTTTTTAATGCGCTTTTCTACACTAAGTCTGATTTTTGCAGGCTTGCTAACTGGCTGTGCTTCAAATGCACCCACCACTCCTGACGCGATAACTGGTGACGTAACCAGTTTCTATGACTACCAGCTACATGACCCTGCTGGTAAAGCCATCTCAATCAACCAATTACCCTCTGAATTACAACAAGCAGACGTTATTTTAATTGGTGAATGGCACACTCACGCAGGTATCCATCGTTTTCAAACAGATATGCTCAAACAGCTGTCAAAGACAGACCGTCCTATAGCACTTTCAATGGAACAAGTTACTCGCGACAAACAAGCTATCTTAGACGCTTACCTTGATGGAGAGATTGGCGAGCAGTACTTCATGAAGCAGAGCAACGCATGGCCGAACTACGAAAGCGATTACCGTCCTTTGGTGGAATTTGCTAAGCAAGCCGATATTCCTGTGATCGCAGCAAACGCGCCGAAGAACATCGTTCGCTGTATCGGTCGTCAGGGTGCTGATTACATAAATAAGCTCGACAGTGACGAGCGCAGCTTCATCGCTGATGAAGTAAATACGGCAAACAGCCCATACAAAGAAAAGTTCATGGCATCTATGCACCATGGCAAGCCAGAGCAAACAGAGAAACAATACGCCGCTCAGGTTACTTGGGATGAAACGATGGCGGACTCGATCGTCAAATACCTTGCAAAACACCCTGACACTCAAGTCGTGCATATAGCCGGTAAGTTCCACACAGAAGATGGTTTGGGGACTGCTGCTTCCATTTTACGCCGTAACCCAGACCTAAAAGTCGTTGTTATTACCCCAACAGCAGAGGTTACTTCGGAAAGTTCGGATTACCAACTAGAAGTACTTTCTCCACCAGTTCGTTATGTACAAGATGCCAACCGAATGGCAGCGTACAAGCACCTAGCAACACGCAACAGTGACCTTCAATGTAAGTAATCAGAAGCATCTTACAACCGATATAGAGAAATAGGTCTGCTTTTTGCAAGCAACTTGGTTTGTATACCTAAGAAGCGGCAAAAACAGACCTATTTTTTTCTGATTGATTCAAGATATACCTATTGCCGTCGATATAAAGATAACTGCTTTTTACCTGCACTCAATCAGAGAGTGTCGTTGTTCGAAGGGGTAACAGATGAATCCAGTAGGAAGCAATTCAGTCAATACATACGCTGCTCAACAAAATAAAGTTGAACAAGCGAAAGCCAGCGAAAAAATCACCGATGGCGCACCATTAAAGATTGAGCAAAATAAAGTATCACTCTCTAGTGAAGGGAAAGCACTACTCGCTGCGCTTCAGCAAATCGATCATGAAAGCAAGAAGGCGGAACTCGAAAACCAAACCGTTGGCGACAAAGTCGAATCTTTTGCTCATGGAGCACTGGGTATGGACCATCCTCACACTATCGAAGAAGAGGAAGATGGCTCTTACTCTGCAGGTCAATATCTTTCAGCAGCCCTCACGGTTGGTGGTATCATCTTAGCTCTTGTTTAGGTGTTAACCGTTTAGTATCAGGTTAAACAAGAGTTTCTTTCGTTACGATAAGTAACCTCATTTGAACGCTTTTTTTGTCCAAGTCCATAATGGAAAACTATTCATTAACGGACGATGAACTGTGAAAAACGCATTTTCGCTTATAGACAAACCCACTTTTTTTGGCGCAATCGCGCTGCTCCTTTCGATTGTTTTCCCTTTAATTTTGTTTCCGGCTGAAGGTGCACAATGGATTGCCGTTGCTAAAACCTTTATGACTGACAAGCTCGGTTTCTTATACCTTGCACTAGGACTT
Organism: Vibrio sp. Y29_XK_CS5; assembly: GCF_024181835.1. NCBI lineage: Bacteria > Pseudomonadati > Pseudomonadota > Gammaproteobacteria > Vibrionales > Vibrionaceae > Vibrio > Vibrio sp. Y29_XK_CS5. The sequence goes on along the minus strand of NZ_JAMZAM010000005.1, from coordinate 110,280 downwards.
GCCGCTTTTATTTTCATGATTTATGTCGTTTTTAGCGACATGGGCCAAATCAAGTTAGGCGATCCTGATGAAAAGCCAGAATTCACCACGGCATCGTGGGCCGCAATGCTGTTCTGTGGCGGCATCGGGGCAAGTATACTCTATTGGGGCTGTATCGAGTGGGCATACTATTACCAGTCTCCTCCGTTTCAACTAGAGCCTGGTAGCGAAGAAGCTGTACGTTGGGCTGCAACTTACGGTCTGTTCCACTGGGGACCAATTGCCTGGTCTATCTACCTTATTCCTGCATTACCAATTGCGTACTTCTTCTACGTAAGAAAACAACCCGTACTGAAAGTCTCCAGTGCATTGATGCCAGTACTTGGCGAAGAACGCAGCAAAGGTACTGCAGGCAAGATTGTTGACGTACTGTTTATCTTCGGTCTACTTGGCGGCGCAGCAACCAGTTTAGGCTTAGCTGCACCTTTGATCGGAGAAGGTCTGCATTACCTCTTCGGCATGCCTAAAAATACTTACAGTCAAGTGCTTGTATTGCTGATCTGTACTGCGATCTTTGCTTACTCCTCTTACGCAGGCATGGAAAAAGGCATCAAAGTACTAAGCAACATTAACTTCTGGGGAGCGATGGGACTACTAGCCTTTGTGTTGGCAGTAGGACCAACCATCTTCATGCTAGAGACTGGCTTAGATTCGATTGGTCGTATGTTATCTAACTTCTTTGTTATGGCGACATGGGCAGAGCCATTTGGTGGATACGGCACTTTTGACAACACACATTTCCCACAAGATTGGACCATCTTCTACTGGGCGTGGTGGCTAGTCTTCGCTCCAAGTATGGGACTGTTTGTCGCTCGCATTTCTCGCGGTCGTACCATCAAGCAGATGGTTTCCGGTTCCATCTTCTTTGGTTCACTGGGCTGCTTCCTATTTTTCATGATCTTAGGTAACTACGGCTTGTCTTTGCAGTTATCCGGAGAACTCGATGTCGTCGGCATTTTGAATGCCGAAGGCGCTACAGCAGCGATATTCTCGATGCTTGATGCATTACCGATGAGCTATTTTGTTATCGCTGTATTTACCTTGTTGTGCATCATTTTTACAGCGACGACTTTTGATTCGATTTCATACATTCTGGCCTCTGTTGTACAAAACAACGTAACTGAGGAGCCAATGCGTTGGAACCGAATGTTCTGGGCATTTACGTTGTCTTTCCTGCCTACTGTTCTGATGTTTATGGGGGGACTAAGCACCTTACAAACAGCGGCGATTGTTGGAGGCTTACCTCTACTTGGCATCTCAATTATGCTCATGGTGTCGGCTGTTCGAGCGACAACATTGGATATTCGACATCAGGAAGATTACATCGAACCAACCATTAATATTGAAGAGCTACCAGAGTTTGATCCTTGGTCAACAGAAGGGATGGCAATGGCTAGGTTTGAACGCGCACGAGACGCCGCTCAAGAAGCCGCGGAGCAAGAGCGTGACGCACTGGCACAATTGATGACACTGCGTAAACGCATCCGTGCTTTCGCTCTTGAACATAGCGACGACAATGATTTTGCCGATCATCACTTACCGCAGGATATGCAAGAGGAGTTGCAAGCCCTATTGGATAATGTGATGAAGGCAAAAGAGAGAAAACTCGAGTTATCGGAAACTGCCCAGCAATCCAGAGCCGAGTTTAATCAAATCGTGGCCCAAAGTACCTCTTACGCAGTGTAGCTTTAGCCCATGACTTTCAACTCCTAAACATAACTCAAAGCTCACTTCGGTGAGCTTTTTTTGTGTCTGACGTAGTATGCGCCTGTGTATCTCATATGAATCTTTTGTGACGGTAGTATTTTTGTCATAAATCCTTGTTGTAATTCGAGCGCTTTTATAAATAAGGAATATACAATGAAGCACTTAGCGACCCCAATCGTCACAGCAGTGGCGGCATCTACGCTCTCTTTCAGCGCTCTGTCGGCAGAGATCAAAAACGTTATCTTAATGATTGGCGATGGTATGGGACCTCAACAAGTCGGTTTGCTTGAGACCTACGCGAATCATGCACCTAATTCAATCTACAAAGGCGAAACCACCGCACTTTATAAACTGGCACAGGAAGGTGTTATTGGTTCATCGTTAACCAACCCTGAAGATGCCATTGTGGTGGATTCTGCTTGTTCTGCAACCATGCTTGCCACTGGCATTCCAACCGCTTCTGAAGTAATTGGTATCGACAGTCAAGGCAACCACGTTGAAACGATCTTAGAAAAAGCTAAGGCAAAAGGTAAAGCGACAGGTCTTGTTTCCGACACTCGAATGACGCACGCGACCCCAGCCGCTTTCGCCTCGCACCAACCTCACCGCTCACTAGAAAACAGTATCGCCGTCGACATGCTAGAGACGGGTGTTGATGTCATGCTTTCTGGCGGTCTTCGTCATTGGATCCCAAAATCTACCAACGACAAAGGCGACACATATAAGCAACTTGAAAAGCTCACCCAAGGCGATGTTTACCTAAAATCAAAGCGTAAAGATGAGCGCAACTTGCTGACAGAAGCGCAACAGCAAGGCTACAGCTTAGCGTTTAATCGCGACATGTTAGAAAACGCTAAAGGAGAAAAAGTTCTTGGTCTATTTGCTTACTCAGGAATGAACGATGGCATTGCTTACAGCCATAGCAAAAATGACCCGAAACGCACCCAACCATCCCTTAAAGAGATGACAGAAAAAGCACTGGATGTGCTATCAAAAGACAAAGATGGCTTCTTTTTAATGGTAGAAGGCGGTCAAATTGACTGGGCAGGTCACAGCAACGATGCAGGTACCATGCTTCATGAGTTGATCAAATTTGATGAAGCCGTCAATTCCGTTTATGAATGGGCGAAAGGTCGTGAAGATACGCTAGTAATCGTCACTGCCGACCATGAAACAGGCTCTTTTGGCTTCAGCTACTCCTCAGCAAACCTTCCTAAACCAGAAAAGCGCAGTGGCGAAGCTTTTGCTAAGCGTGATTACGCACCAAACTTCAACTTTGGTCAGTTTGACATTCTCGATGGACTCTACAATCAAAAACAAAGCTACTACGGTATGATCAGCGAGTTCCAAAAACTCGATAAAGCGCAGCAAACGCCAGAAAAGTTAGCAGAAATCGTGAATGCAAGTAGCGACTTTACCATTACTCCGGAGCAAGCTGAGCGCGTATTGGCAAGTAAGCCAAACCCTTACCGACTGGCAAGCCACAAGTACCTGAGTGAAGAGAATGTTCCAGCAATCAATGATTTTGATGCTTTTTTCCCATACAACGATCGCGGAAACTTGTTGGCTCGAGAACAAGCGACCAAACAAAATACAGTGTGGGGAACGGGTACACACACGCATACGCCGGTCAATGTATTCGCTTGGGGACCTGCGGGGACCATCCTGCCAGTATCAAAGATCATGCATCACTCACAACTGGGCGAATACCTCATTCAACAAATTAAATAACTTCCGTTCTGCACTTACTTTCATCTTCTGATGAAACTTCAACGCCCTCGTTTGAGGGCGTTTTTTTACATTGAAACGGTTGACGCTTCGCGCTTCGCGCTCCACTATTTGCCAAATATTTATAAAAATGACCAATGCTATGTGTGAAATATTTGCCAAACAGCCCCAGGAAAATTATCAGTTTGTGACCCGTTCGATTCGAATTGATGGTCATGCAACCAGTGTGAAGCTCGAATCAAGTTTCTGGCTGACACTAGAAGAAATTGCCTCAGCACAAGACATGACGGTACCAAAATTCATCAGCACTGTTTACCAAGAAGCGCTGGAACACAACGGTGAAGTCAACAACTTTGCTTCCCTACTTCGTTGCGCTTGCCTCACCTACGCCCGCCAACCTCAGGCAACGATTGAAAGAGCTTTGAGCGAGCAACACTGATCCCTGCATTTTATTGTCGTACCTGAGTACTACCCATTGCGCGTCGAAACTGACTAGTCTAGGCGCACGATTAAGGAGTACTCATGACAAAAATAATTCATACCATGATCCGCGTAAGCGATCTGGAGCGTTCTCTTAAGTTCTACCGCAACGCACTTGAGCTAGAAATCAAAGACCAATACGTATTCGACGGCTTTTCTCTTACTTACCTAGCGAACTCAGAAACAGGGTTCGAACTTGAACTGACTCACAATCATGACCAAAGCGAACCGTACACTCACGGCTCGGGTTATGGTCACCTTGCGGTGAGTGTTGAAGACATTGAAGCCGCACACCGCCGCTTAACATCACTTGATATTGAGGCAAGTGATATCAAGGTGTTTGACCACCAGCAAAAACACTTAGCAACCTTCTTCTTCGTCACCGATCCTGACGGTTACAAAATCGAATTCTTACAACGACAAGGTCGTTACCTTTAATAACAACAAAGAAGTAAACATAACTATGATTCATTTAACTGCTGCATTTCACGCAAAACCAGAACACACATCGACACTTAAGCAGGCACTAGAAGCTATGTTAGTGCCAACTCGTAATGAAGAAGGATGCGTGCGTTACCAACTTTTCCAAGACAAAAATGACGCTTGCCAATTTTTGTTCCAAGAGCAATTTGCTGACCAAGCGGCTTTTGACCAACACTGTAATACTGAACATTTCCAAGCTCTGCTTAGTACTATCGATGGTTTACTAGCTAGTGAACCAAAAATCACCTTCTTTGAAGAGCTATAAGCGTTAAAGCACAAAAATAAAAAAGGCACTCAAGTGAGTGCCTTTAGTTTCTGTTGAGAGAGTTACGCGTCTTTCTTGTCGACCATATGTAAATGAACATCTTGTTGCGGGAAAGGAATCGAAATACCTTCGCGGTCAAAACGCAATTTCACTTCTTTTGTCACATCCCAGTACACATCCCAATAATCGTCGGTTTTCACCCAAGGGCGAACAATAAAATCAACCGATGATGTATTTAGCGTATGAACCTTGATGTTTGGCTCTGGTGAGCGAAGCACTGAAGGGTGAGACGTGACTATATCATTCAGAACTTCTTCTGCTTTTAGCAGATCATCGGCATAGCCAATACCAAAGACCATATCAACTCGACGAATACGCTCGTGCGTCACGTTCTTAATCACATCGCCCCAAATCTTGCTGTTTGGCACAATGATAATTTGGTTATCGAATGTACGAATCGTAGTATTCACCAAACTCATGTGGCTTACCTTACCGTCAACACCACCCGCGTATACGAAATCGCCAACATCAAATGGGCGATAGATCAGCAGCATCATGCCTGCCGCAAAATTCGATAATGTATCTTGTAATGCAAAACCAATGATCACACCGGCGATACCGAAACCAGTTAGGATTGGAGCAAGGTTTAAACCGATTTGAGACAAACCGACCATGATACCGATGATCCATACCGCCTTGCCCGACATCGAAATAAAGAAATCTTGCATCAAATGCGACAATTTCAAATTCTTAGAGGCTACCGTTTTACTCACGACTTTTCGGGTTAACTTCGCCAATGAACGAGCAATCAATAAGATCAGGGCAAAGACAAAAAGCTGGAAAACATGCTGTGGCGCATTCTCCGCGAACCAATCTACCGCAGAGTTCGACCAATGACTCAGGATAGACAGAATGACTTTTGAGTTCAGAAGATCATGGGTGATGCTACCTGTCACTTCAAATATCTGACGTTTATACTCAGACGTCTCCAGCCCTACTTTGTCACCAATCGAAATTAATTTGCGAAGGCTATCGGTAGCAATATTAAGGCGTTGTTTAAGGATCAGTTGGCTCAGTTGTAAAGACGCTTTTTCAGATTCTGGGCTGGAAGAGACTTGTGAACCGATGATTTCGCTTTGCTGGTTGAGGTACTCGATAGACGCAGATAGCAGACGCATACGCTTATCTACGCCCTCTTTAAACTCAGCATCAGCATCTTCGTCTTGAACGTCTAACTTCTTCAACCAGTTTAAATTTTGCCAACTCGATTCATAACTCACATCCAAATACTGTTGCAGCTCACGATAGCTATTGATTAAAGAAAGCTTATCTTCGTCTTTTGACTTATTGATTTCCTCATTCAGCGCTTTGATTTTGTCATCGAGATAAACCACGGCACCTTCCGAGTACTTCTCTTGAGTTTGTACGAGCTCAATCAACTTCTCATGAGGAATGGACTTATTACTGATCGCAGTAGCGAGACGACTTCTCAGTTCTTCGTTTTTCTGGAAAAGCTGTAGTTGAAGTGCATCGCGCTCGTCTCCACTAGCTAACTTTAAACTTTCAGATAAGTCGAGAATGTCTCGGTTAATATTATCAATAGCCTTCTCTGCTGCAGAAACTTTTGGCATATCTACTGTGGTCTCAACGCTTTCCGTTGCTTGTACAATGAAAGGGCTCATTGTCAGAGTCAGCAGAGCCATTAAAACCAACCATGGGGTCAAACGCACTTTAAAGGGGGATAGTAACGTCATTTTTACCTCGTAAGAGACAATCCCAATCAACACGATCGAGAAATGGAATGTAAATCCTTGAAATTAGATGCTCTAAGTTTACAACACGAATTCGCAAACCGAGCAGCATTTAGTAAATTAAGCGTCAAAATTCATAATCAATGTCCATTATTTACTCTGTTTTATTCGCCATTAGCTCAAACCTATGACAAGTTCCATTGTGTTGATATTGATACAAACTGAAGATTAGGTGTGCATCACCGTCGCCACAAATACAGCACCTGAGTAAGAATGGACTATGATTGAACGGAGTGAACGCTAATTGTTTCATCAATAAGGAGAAATCATGGGTTTTCTATCTTGGATCATTCTGGGCTTGATAGCCGGAGCACTCGCTAAGTGGCTGATGCCAGGCAATGATGGCGGCGGTTGGATCGCGACTATGGTGTTGGGCATTGCTGGTGCCTTCGTAGGCGGATTCTTGGGAAGCTTTGTCGGGCTGGGCGGTGCTGATGGCGTAAATATCGGCAGCATCATCACCGCCACATTAGGCGCGTTTGTATTGTTGTTTGTCTACAACCGCTTCTTGAAAAACTAATGTAATGCATAGCAGATAGAGCCTATCAAAACATCACGATAGGCTCGTTATTACTCATTGACGCTTAAATGTAAACGTACCAATGTGCTGCCCAGATGAGCGATGAACACCATTTGAAAAATCAGTATCTGAAGCCGCAGACGTTAACAGAGTTATGTTTTCTTTAGGAGAGGTATCTGCATTCCCTGAAGTAAATGATACGCCGTCGTCGGTTCCTGCATCATAAGTTTTGAGTTCAACAACCAGTTCATCAACCCATTGACCATTTTGGAACAAGTTAAGACTATCGACGCCAACAAACCAGTCTGGGCTTGGCGCAACCATAGTAATCACACTAACTAAACTGAAATCTTCGTCTAAGCTAAAGGTCACTTCAACTTGAGTCTGGCCATTCGGCAAATCCCCACCTTCAATTAAAGACTGGCTGAATCCCAAATTCTGAATGTTACCGATTTCACTTTTTATGCTATTCGTTGAACCTGCCTCTGCTACAATTTCAACCCCAGAAGTCGCCAACTTACCAGTGCTAAAAAGGGAAGCTGAAGCGTTGTGCGTCATGCCAATCAAAGGAGAAAAATGTGCACTCCCGCTCGGGTAATTGGTAGGGAAGTTTGTCGCATTCCAGTCGCTCTTAAAAGTAAGCTTATAGGTAACACCATTGATAACAGTAGAACCGGAGCTATCCCCAGAACTATCTCCCCCACACCCCAGAAGCATAAGACTCAATACAGAGACAGTTAGAACATTATTCCTCGTAGGCTTCATCGCATCTCTCCCCAGACAAAAGTTAACAACGTGTTAACCAGAAAACTTATCTCAAGTAAAGCAGCTTTGTTCACAGATGCAAATGAAACGGACTTCTACAATATCTAATCAACAAAGTGAATTATCCTCCCCCAATAACAAACAAGCCTTTCACTCACATGAAAGGCTTGTTTTTATTCCGATATTATCGATTAGGGTGATTTAAGATATGGTCTTCCCAGTCCACCACGTCTATCTCGTACACCACTTTGTTTCTGACACTTTCGCCAGCAGCATGCATGGCTGACTTGGAACCCGTTATCAGTGGGTGCCATTCTGGTAGTGGTTGGTCCTCTGCGAGCAAACGGTAGGCACAAGTGTGCGGTAGCCAAGTAAAGTCATCAATATCTTCACGTGTGAGCTTGGTGCACTCTTCCCCTGAAGTGAAACGATTCGGGTAATCTTTGCACGAACACGTTTTGCTGTTCAGCCAACTGCAAGCAACATTGGTGTAATAAATTTCGTCCGTATCTTCATCCATTAGCTTGTGTAGACAGCACTTGCCACACCCATCACAGAGAGATTCCCATTCTTCTTCTGTCATGTTCTCTAACGATTTACTTTGCCAAAATGGAGTGCTCATACGCTTACTACTTATTACTGAGTGGGAATGAATTGGGTGCGTTTTATACCCCTCTGGGCATCAAAATTCAAGTTTTACGGTGTGAGTGAAGTGATAGGAATATTGAGTAAGATTTGTTCGCATTTAGCAATGCGATCATATTGCGATGAATTTACGCGCGCCTCTTCCAATCTGGCGAGAAATGTCCATAATGCCCCCTTCATTTTTACGAGGGCTTTAAGATGAATTGTCGATTAGGTTGTGGGGCATGCTGCATAGCACCATTCTTAAGCTCTTTATCCGAAGCAGCAAATACTATAAGTATCTTGGCAGCGACAACTTATTTTTAGTGCTCTGTAAGCCTCGATGACAGAAATAATCCAGTGATTTCAAGGACGTAGTTACTATCTCTGGAAACCAATAAAAGAAACGGTGGGATACCCTAATACATCTCAAATCTATAATATAATTTGTTAGCTAACTGTATGATAAGGACATAATAAACTAGGCGATATTTCAGTTGGGTAAGTAAATGGCCATATAGTATCGAGACATAAAATCATAGTCCTTATCCTCATTGACCATTAAGATAACAGCGAGTGATCTACCTGATTTTAGAGCGGTAAAACTTTAATTATCGTTAATTAACTTTAAATAAATGCCATTACATGTATTTAAGATAGGTTTTTATTTGAAATTTATTCAAACATAACTAGGATAGTAGTCTCCTCGTTAATAAACCTCTAATTCCTCTAGCTTTAGGCGGTTTTCGAGGAGTCCATTACGTATAAATGGATGATTAAGTTTAGCATGATTAAGCTACCCGAGAAAATTTCTCGGGTTTTTTTTACCTAAAACAAGGCATGTTTAAAATCTGCTACATTTTTTTATAACTGCTCTAAGTTTGTTGAAAAGTAAAGTATATAAGAATAATATTCAATGACGCCTTTGGTAGTAGAGTCTCCTGCTCTCATATCTCGTAAGGTCTGTTCATACCTTCTGTATTGCTACCAAAGGCGTTACAAGTCCTTGAATATAATTTTATAGCTGTTTAACCTAGGTCGATGACCTAGGTTTTTTTTGTCACAAATAATTTTCTGAAATTTTCATTTAAAAATAAATCATTCAAAAACGTTACTTTTAATAATAATTAACTTATACCTTCAAACTCAACAATCACATTTAATAGCCGATAAACATTAGCTATGATTATCGAAAACAATCGCTTTCCTTAAATTTTAATATCTGCCATACTAATTTAACTCAATAAATTATTATTTGCCCTCTCTTAAAGTTATTTATATATTTAGCCTTATCTCATTTAAGGTTCCACTGCCCATCTATAATGGATTCCATAAATGAGTAGAACTCGAACGCTCTCATCGAGTTTGCATAATAATTTCAAAGTAAGTACTTTGGAGCATTAAATAAAGCCCACACAAACTGTGGGCTTTCTCAAAAAGAAATATAACATATATTAACCATGAAAGTAACGATTGTATCTGAAGAACTTATTTTATATAGACACTTTTCTTTAAATAAGAAAATTGAAATTGAAAAATACACAGCATCATCTATAAATACATTTATCAATAAAAACAAAAATACAGACATTTGTATTGTAGATTACTCTCAAGATTTATTTATCTCCCTCAATGACATTTATAAATTAAAAGAAAAGAGTAAAAAATTAATTTGCCTTATTCCGTTGTCTAACGCACAAATATTAAGAACAATCCCATACTATATTTACCATCAAATGCTAAGTTACCCTTTTAACCTTTTCTTTATTGAAAATTTTTTTGATATGAACATTAATGAATTCCAATTCACTAGGCAATTGATGAACTTAAGAGAAAGTGAATCTTGGGAGGAAATTGTAAACCTATTCAATGACAATATTAAGAATGAAGATGAACTACTTTGCTTTTATGAAGCATTCTATGCATTAAAAAGCTTTGATGATGCAGAAAAAATCAGAGAAAAATATTACAAAGAGAATAAAATACCCACACATCCAGAGATAAAAATGTTATCAATTTTAGATAAAATCGATTGTCTAAAGACATTAAAAGATATAATTAGAATGGAAATAAACTTTTTCCTAAGAGATGATTGTGAACAGTTAATCATTGACTATTTAAATATCCCTTTAGAAAATACAAAGTTAAAGCCTGAATATAAAATAAGTAAATTAATCAAATCTCCTTATTTTAATATATATTCCGCCTTGTGTGAAACAGTGGAGACAAAGTATCCAATTAATAAAAACCTTGTTTTAATGTTCATATACCAAAGAAAGTTTAATCTATTCCCTTTCATGAATAAAACAACTCAAACAATTGTCTTACTAATATCAATTAATAATTTAGACATTGATGCATTAAAGTTCATCAAAAAAAATAAGTTAAAACTAAGTTATATTATGCAAAAAGCATTTTATAGAATAATCGGAAAACTAACAAAGAATAAAAAAAATCTTCAGACAGTTTTTACCTCAAAACTAACACTAAGGAAATGTGAAAAATATTCTAAAGTAGAAATTTATAACTCAGTATTTTTTCTAACACTAAAAACAGGAAATGAACACATATCTTTAATAAGAGAAACAAAAAGAAAACTTGATAACAAAAAAATTATTAATATCTATTTAGAATCTTTAAGTCTTAGAAAAGAATTTAATTCAAAATTTAAAACAAAAAATAAATAAGAATGCAATACCAAATTTCAAATATTACCTTAAAATATTTAAATGTAATAAAAACACTACAGAAAAAATTAGCACTACTTTATTATAGTAATTTGTTTATTCTTAATCCTTTCTTTATATGCAATCCTATTTTAACATTCCTTATAACTATAAAATAATACAATATTTGATGAAGAAGAATCTTTGTAATTCTTATTTTAATCATAAACGCATTATATAAGCAGCCTATCATTTATATGAGTTCTAGCTGAGACACACCCCCTTCATCTAGGATCTCTATTATGTTAATTTAACCCAAGTTAGAGCAAGCTAAATGTAATATTTTCCATTATAGTAGATACTTCATAATCTAAAATATTTTGTCTATCATATCTCACGCAGTATTGTATTCCTAACAAAAAATACAACACCATAAACAGTATCAAAGTTAATCCAAGGCTCATCAATTTCTGTCGTTGGCTCTGAGTCTATATTTTCATAAATCGCTTGAATCTTATTTCTTTCTGATTTATCTAACAAATAGTTCACTTCCAAGCATCCGATTATATGCTTGTTCTTATAATGCAAAGTTAGAGTTAATGCTGTTGTTCAATCATCATAGATAGTTTTAGATCCTATATCATATTATCCACCAAGCTAAACTACTCCTTTTGTTAAAAACCGCTCAGGGCTCCTAAGATCAAAGTCAAACATAGGAGATTGAATTAAATTCTTCTTTATTAAAATCAAATGACAGTTTTGCCAGAGAATTAAACCAATATAACCAACAATAAAGACATACTCTAATTGAACGACTTGAGATAATAAATACAATAGTCAATATTATACGATAACGAAAAATAAAAATGTAATTAAAAATTAAAAATTAAAAATTAAAAATGGTCTTACCATAAATAATCGATAAAACCATTGAACTTATTTCTTATTGAAAATCTTGATTTGTTAATTATTTATTTTCAGAGCTTGCTCCAACCCCCTTCCATACTCAATATCTGCATAATAAGCATGTTGTAAGTGCTTTTCTTTCAAAAACTCTGGCACACCATTCATTGCACGAGCTGTATTTTCGAACAGAGTTTGACGCTGCTCTTCGCTCATCAGACGGAATAGGTCACCCGCTTGGCTGAAGTAATCTTCATCAGCACGGTGGTCGAAGTTATCACCATTGCCTTTGATGCGCAGTGGTGGCTCAGAATAATCTGGTTGCTCTGCCCACTCTTGCTTATAGTTTGGCTCATAACCAATGGTTGAGCCGTAGTTGCTATCTACGCGCATTGCGCCATCACGGTGGTAGCTGTGAACTGGGCAACGAGGCGCGTTCACTGGGATTTGATGATGGTTCACACCTAGACGGTAACGCTGTGCATCGCCGTAAGCGAACAAACGACCTTGTAGCATCTTGTCTGGAGAGAAGCCGATACCTGGTACGACTGCTGCTGGGTTGAACGCTGATTGTTCAACTTCTGCGTAGAAGTTTTCTGGGTTACGGTTCAGTTCGAACTCACCAACTGGGATCAGTGGGTAGTCTTTTTGAGACCATACTTTGGTTAGATCGAATGGGTTGAAATTAACTTCATCCGCTTCTAGTTCCGGCATGATCTGTACGTACATCTTCCATTTAGGGAAGTCTTGACGCTCAATCGCTTCGTATAGGTCACGGTGGTGGCTTTCGCGGTCTTTACCTACAATCGCTTCAGCTTCTTGGTCAGTCAGGTTTTTGATGCCTTGCTGAGTTTTGAAGTGGAATTTCACCCAGTAACGCTCATTTTCAGCGTTGATAAAGCTGAACGTGTGACTACCAAAACCATGCATATGACGGTAAGAAGCAGGGATACCACGGTCACTCATCACGATAGTCACTTGGTGGAACGCTTCTGGTAGTGATGTCCAGAAATCCCAGTTATTGGTTGAGCTACGCATGTTGGTGCGTGGGTCGCGTTTTACTGCGTGGTTTAGATCTGGGAATTTTAGCGGGTCACGTAGGAAGAAGACTGGCGTGTTGTTACCAACTAAGTCCCAGTTACCTTCTTCAGTGTAGAATTTTAGTGCGAAACCACGGATGTCGCGCTCTGCATCTGCAGCACCGCGCTCACCAGCTACGGTAGTGAAGCGAGCAAATAGTTCTGTTTTTTTACCGATGTCAGAGAAGAGTTTCGCGCGAGTGTATTTTGTAATGTCGTGCGTTACAGTGAACGTACCGTAAGCACCAGAGCCTTTTGCGTGCATACGACGTTCTGGGATCACTTCGCGGTCAAAGTGCGCTAATTTTTCAAGGAACCAAACGTCTTGTAATAGTTGAGGGCCACGAGGACCAGCAGTCATAACGTTTTGGTTATGGGCGACAGGGCAACCTGCTGCTGTAGTTAGCTTATTTTTCATTTAAACTCCTTTGTCTCTAAAGTAAGTCTCATAAATTCAATCTACCTTGAAGTTTAATAAGTTATTATTTAACTTATCTGTTTTTATAGAGGCCTCTTTAATGTCATCAGATATTAACTCATTTTTTTTCGATACTTGGACAGTATTATCATTGACATTTACTACATTTCTATTTATTTCATTTATAACTGAATTTTGTTCTTCTGCAGATACAGCTATTTGGTGATTCATTTCAGATATAGATCCCAAGTTATTTGCCATATCATCAATGCGATCTACTGTATCCGTTATCTTACCAAGAGACTCATCCATATATTCTTTACTTGACTCAACAAGCGAAGCTACTGATTGCGCTCTTTGCTGTAGTTTTAAAATAATAGTTGATATTTCTTCTGTAGATTGCTGCGTCTTTTTAGCTAATGCACGAACCTCATCTGCTACTACAGCGAAGCCTCGTCCTTGCTCCCCAGCTCGGGCAGCTTCAATTGCTGCATTTAAAGCAAGCAAATTAGTTTGATCTGCAATATTACTGATCATTTCGGAAACAGTATTAATTTCCAACGTATCGTCATTTAAAACCTTAATAAGTTCATTGCACTCATCTAAATATTCATTGGTACTACTTAAAGAAGCTCTGGTTTCATAAGCTATTTTCTGTACAACTTTACCACTATCAGCTGTCGAACTTGTTGACGAGGCTACATTTGTTATATTTGATAATATTTCATTCGCAGTACATTCCATTTCATTAATAGCTGTAGCTAAAGAATCAACTAATTTAACGGTATCAGTCAAGTCAGATTGGTTTAATGATGTATCAGAAACTATTTTTTCAAACATAACTTTATTATCGTTGGATATTAATAATGTCTCTTTTATTAAATCCGCCATTTGACCTTGAACCAAAGATACTCCTTCCATAATAGACCCAATCTCATCATTTATAAAACCATCTGAATCAATAAAATCATTAAGCTTTCCTCTTTTTATATCAAAGCTAGATATATGATCTAAGGCCGTATTTATATAGGAAACTCTTGATTGAGTTTTTTTCAAGCTATATAAAATGATAAATAGTGTTACTAAAATCGAAATAGACGATATAATAATAACTAATTTAATTGAACGCCATAAATTGGTGGTTGATGTATCAACTATATTAATCACATGTGCTTTATTTAATTCAATTTGTTTATCCAGGTCCTTTAATAGATCATCAAAATAATCATTACTATGATTAAATAGAATATCCTTTTGTTGCAAAAACTTAGTTAGTTTAACATCAATATTTTTTTTATTTTCAACTATATCCTTTGTCCCTGGAATCTTACTATATTCAGCATATGAATCTATTATATTATTTTTTAATGCGATTCCTTCATTCATATCTAAGTGACGATACTTAATTAGATCGCTTTCTATTTTCCCTAATATAGCGACAGCTGGTATTGATTCATCCTTAAGCATAGTATTAATTTCAATACCTTCACTAATTGATTTAGAAAAAAACGCTACAAGAACTACTACTTGAAAGATCATTATTGTAGACAGAATATAAAACACATTTCTTATTGATAACTTAAATTTAGACATAATATTTAACTAGTTTGATAGAACGTTTCATAATTATATATTATCAATTCAGCTATTTATTTTGAAAAATGACACTTTTATTTAACAAATCAAACTAGTTTACTTTTCATTAAGCTAAGAAATTTGTTATATTTTCATTTTATTTCAAAATATGTCATGTTTTTTTTAAAAATCAACAATACGTTGATCTATACCTATCTTTGACTGAGCCTTACCTTTTTACTAAGTTGGAATAACGAAGCTAAAGCTATAGTCACCCATAGGATCAACATATGAAGTTTAAAAAATATAATAACCCAATCTTAGAGTTAAAGCCCTTTTACAATAAGAAACATGTTTTAGTACTCATCTATGGTTATGAAGGAGATCTCATAATAAATAATAACAAGCTAGCATGTTCTAACGAAGATGCTTTTATTATTTCACCAGGATTAAATGTCGGATGCTCTCTGAAGAAAAAATATAAAGACGCATATATATATTTCATTACGCTATCTAATTCTTACATTACCAACCTGAGAAATACGCTTAAGTCAGTTAGAGAAGACCGTTTATCTTATAATTCATATGAAAATAGCTATAAATCTAAGTTTGTAAGAATAAAATATTCTATAGACGAAGTATTCTTACTCTTCAACGGAATCGAGATACTTGAAAATACAACCTTAAATAAAGATTTAGTTTTAATTCATTTAAAACAGAGTTGTTTTTTTATTTTTTCTTCCATGCATACTCAAGGATACGATCTATCAGTTTTATTTGAACAAGATTATTATTCTACAAAGGAAAAACTAATTAAAAATATATTACTAAAACCAGAGATAGATTGGAACCTTCAAGTTGCCTCTGAAATATTATTCATAAGTTCCTCGACCTTAAGAAAACACCTTTCCTTGGAAAACACAACTTTTTCAGAATTACTTACAGAAACTAGACTTGGCTTAGCTCTTAATTATTTAACTTTTTCAGATTACAGCATTGGTCGAATAGCAGAGATGACTGGATTTAATAGCTCTGCTTATTTTAGTACAGCGTTTAAGAAAAAACATGGTACAACGCCAAAAGAGTTTAGAAAAAACTCCAAACTCTTAAATAGCATTTAGTATTAAAAGCTAATTGGATATGGCTCTAGACTTGGTTTTGACATCAAGTATCCTTGATAGTATTGGACCCCTATCGAATTTAGGAGATCTAAAACCTGGATATCTTCTACTCCTTCAGCAATAATCTTACAGCTCGTATTATCTATGAGAGACTTTATTAATTTTATTGCTTTTGGGTTATCTAATACTAGGCTAACAATCTCCTTATCTATTTTGATACAATCTACTTTGTCTAATTTAATAAGCCGTTCATAGCACGAATAATCTTTCCCAAAGTCGTCTAATGTTATCTTAACACCTTTAATTTTTTTTCTCAAACTACTAATATTAGAATTAACTAATTCATAATTCGAAAACTTTTCACTTTCCAATATTTCTAACTCAAGTTCTTTACATTTTATTTGACTAAGCGCTTCTATTTCAGATGATGTTAGTGTTTCTAAAAATATAGGGCTAATGTTTAGACTTAGATTAACGTTGATAAAAATATCTTTGTATTGATTACTTTCCTTCACAAGAAGTAGTATAATTTGGTAATCAAACAAAGGGTTATTCCTATTTAAATAAATTAAACTTTCCGGAGTCAAAATTGATCCATCAATATTTTTTACTCTAAGAAGAGCCTCGTAACCAAATATCTTAAGATCCATATTCCCATATGTCATAAACTTAGCTTGATACGCAAATGTTAGCTCCATAATTTAATATCCATGTGATGTATAAGATATAAAAACAATCTAACTTAATCAGGCTTTACTTCACTATTAATTTAATAGTTCTAAAAAAACATATCGAAATTTAATACAATGTAATGATTTATCGATTTTTATACGTTTATTATCACTTATTGAATTTTTTTTTAACATGATTGTTATAGAATTTAACCTTTACATGAGAGGTTATTATGCTTGAAAAAAAAATATTATCTTGCCTAAAAGGTGAACTGTTATTTCAAGGAGTTGAAACGAACATATTCTTACCATTGTCACCATTAGATCTGAAATGCATCCTAAATGAGGATAAAAATCGTATTGATATCGCTTTAATTAACTTACAAAGAGAAAATGTTATTAAATTCGATTCCGATGGAAAGATAGAGTTGGTTTGATATTCATCAACGTAATAGCTACTTAAATTATAAGCAGATTTAAGTAGCTTAATTACATAATGTTTTCTGAAGATAAAATGATAGATTGATGAAGTGATAGGAATATTGAGTAAGATTTGTTCGCATTTAGCAATGCGATCATATTGCGATGAATTTACGCGCGCCTCTTCCAATCTGGCGAGAAATGTCCATAATGCCCCCTTCATTTTTTACGAGGGCTTTAAGATGGATTGTCGATTAGGTTGTGGGGCATGCTGCATAGCACCGAGCATCTCTTCCCCGATTCCAGGCATGCCAAATGGCAAACCAGCAGGTGAACGTTGTATCCAATTAAATGACGATAATCTGTGTAAGCTGTTCGGAAAACCAGAACGCCCGAAAGTTTGCCACGACTTCAAACCATGTCCGGTTGTGTGTGGCAAAACAAATCAGGAAGCGTTAAACAACATTACAGAATTAGAGCAACTCACTTAATCGTTCCCCAGCTCTCTTAGGTATAGGTAGATCGTATCGCGTGAGATACCGAGATGATTTGCCACCATCAAAACCGCATCTTTGTATTTGAAAATACCCAGCCCTTGCAAACGGGTGACCAGTTCTCGGTTACGTTTGGATGGTGTGATCGCTTCATTCATCCACACTTCTGATTGAACAGTTTCAATCGTACTAATGATGGTCTCATCAATATTACGCGCGAATGTCTCAGGTGAACGCGCTCCTGTACAACATTCGTTTTGCTGTTGCGGCATAATTGAACGCAAGAAATCTTGCATTGGTACGTCCATGTCCACGTTAATACACAGCAATCCGATCGGTTTATTTTTAGGGTTGCGAACTATCGTAGTAATGGAGTGCAAGGTCTTTCCACTCGCCGTTTTCGTTAAATACGAGTCTGAAACGTCATTGCCCTCTAACAGCTTCATTCTTGCTAAGTTGGTAATCGGTGCACCTTCACCACGTTCAGTAATGTGACCATTGGCAATTTTGATAATTTCCGGTGCTTCCGCATCAAGGCTGTGAAGAACGACTTCGGTGTGCTCACCATACATGCGTGCAATACCATCCACGACGTTCTTCATTGAATTCAAAATATCTAAATCACTTTTAGTGAGTTTCTTAAGCAGCAATGTTACTTCCCTTAGCAAAAACGTTGAGGCTAGGCTGACATAATATCGATAATAGATTTGTCAGTATACGGCATACCGAGTCTAACCATCGAGCCTACATTTCTAATCGTTTGTTCGACTTCGTTACCTACTATACCTTGATTCTTCACGCTGTGGTTACCCATAGCCATCAAATATGAGCGTACTGCGGTGGTTGAGGAAGTGCAGACTTTCATCGCGCAGGACGATTTCGCTCCATCACATACCATGCCCGAACTGTCGCTAATCACGTTCTGAATCGCATAACATGACTGTTCAAACGAACCTCCCGCCAAATATACTAGCGCCATAGAAGCTGCGGCACTGGTGACGGTATTACCACAAAACGCCGATAGCGGTGGGTAGTACGATTTAATGTAAATCGCACCTAAGTGACTCATGATTAACGCACGAGCTAATTGCTCTTCAGTACTTTGGAAAACCTCTGCTGCAATGACCACTGGCATAGTAGCCGCGATACCTTGGTTACCACTGCCAAAGTTACTCATGGCTGGTAGCGTAGCTCCCCCCATACGTGCATCCGAGGCGGCAGAGGTCATCATTTGGATACGGCTCATCAAATCATTACCAAGCAACCCTTGCTCGATATTACCTTTTAATGTACGACCGATCTCCAATCCATAACCATTATCGATACCCTCTTGCGCTAATGAGCTGTTGAGCTCGGCCGCTTGTAGGATAAATTTGATCTCTTCAAAAGGCGCTTTAAGTGCAAAGTCGTAGATTTGTTTGATAGAGATGTCCACACCTTCACAAACAGACCCAGTTGCAACTCGTTGCTTTTGGGGCGCATCAAATGTCACTTTGCCATTGTGAGTGATCTGAATAATGTTGGTATGTCCACCACTGATTGTCACTGATACAGTGTCTTCTCCAGCAGTCATGGTGACGCTGCAAAAGATGAATTCTTGGGTATCAATGCGCGCAACGCTAACGCGCTCTTCATCAATCAGTTGTTGAGCAGCAGTCACATTGTCTTGATTAATATGGGCAAGAACTTCCAATTCGGCATTAGGGTCGCCGGCCAACGCACCTACAGATGCGGCAATCTTTAGACCAATCTTTCCGGTTCCAGGGACATAAACTCCCATTGAGTTTTTAAATAGATTGTCAGAGACACGGACTTCTATCATCTCTGGGGTCTGGCATCCAAGCTCACGTTTTGCAACTGCTGCCGCGTATGCAGCAGCAATGGGTTCTGTACATCCGAGTGCAGGTTTTACAACTTGCTTAATGATTTGGATATATTGGTTCCATTGCTGATTCATGTTTTTTCTCCGTATTACTTTTTGCAAGCAATCGCTTCAACTTCAATCAATACGCCTAGCGGAAGATCTTTTACCGCAAAGCAGCTGCGCGCAGGACACTCTTTATTAAAGAACTCAGCATAGACTTTGTTAAACTCAGCAAAGTCACTGATGTTCGCCAAATAACAAGTTGTTTTCAAAACAGTGTCAATGCTGCCACCGCCTGCTTCTAAGACGTGTTTTAGGTTCGTCAAAGATTGATGACTCTGAGCAGTAATGCCCCCCTCAACTACTTTGCCTACTGCACTATCAACCGGCAGTTGACCAGACGTAAAAATCAAGTCTCCGTAAGCAGTGCCGTGCGAATAAGGGCCAATAGCAGCTGGAGCGTGCTCTGAAGTAATCAATTCTTTCATGTTAATCCTCACATAATTTTTAGTTTTAATAAGAAAACTCTTAAATAAGTTTTCATTTCAAAGCTATTCTTTCAACTATATGCGAATACAACAACTACTTCAGATCACATAAATCGATCTTTTTTCAGATTTTATTGAGTATTTTTGCCGAGATCTCAAATTTATCTGAATTTTCCACAAAAAAATTGTTGTTGTTCTTTTTCTCAAATAGATTTGAGAAAAATTCATACTAACAAAGAGACAACGACAATGAGCGTTACTGTACCTACACAAACTCTTCCAATAACCAAAGAGCCGCCTCACGTTAAGGCGGGAATGACCGTAGAAGAATGGAAAGCCGCAACCAAGTTTGACAGCACAGACTGGGGTTGGGTGATCATGAGTATCGGCATGGCAATCGGTGCTGGTATTGTTTTTCTTCCTGTAAAAGTTGGTGTACTGGGCATTTGGGTATTCCTTGCTTCGGCAGTTATTGGTTACCCTGCCATGTACTTATTCCAACGATTATTCATTAACACCTTATCGACGTCACCAAAATGCCAAGACTACGCTGGTGTCATTTCAGGGTACCTAGGAAATAAATGGGGGGCTCTGTTGGGGATACTCTACTTCATCATGCTGGTGATTTGGGTGTTCGTTTACTCCACAGCAATCAACAATGACTCAGCCTCTTTCCTACATAGCTTTGGCATCACTAAGGGGCTATTGTCGGAAAACCCGCTGTATGGTCTTGCTTTAGTTTGTGCTTTAGTGGCCATCGCGTCACGTGGTGAAAAGATCTTATTTAAAGTGAGCACTGGTCTGGTTTTGATCAAGTTATGTACCGTTGCCTTACTTGGCGTGATGATGATTGAAAAGTGGGACTTTGCTAACGTCGGCTCTGTACCTGCGGCAGGTGCAGGTTTGAAAGACGCCATTGAACTATTGCCCTTCACTCTTACTTCAATCTTGTTTATTCAAAGCTTGAGCCCAATGGTTATCTCTTACCGCTCTAAAGAGAAATCAATTGAGGTTGCGCGTTTTAAAGCGATGCGTGCGATGAAGATTGCTTTCGGTATTCTGTTTGTCACCGTGTTCTTCTATGCAATCTCGTTCACCCTTGCGATGTCTCACGATCAAGCAGTAAAAGCAGCTGAAGAGAACATCTCTGCATTAGCGATGGTCGCACAGGGCATGGACGGGACAACATTGAAATTGCTTAGCTTAATGTTGAACATTTTCTCTGTTATGACGGCGTTCTTTGGGGTGTACCTAGGGTTCCGCGATTCTTGCCAAGGTCTTGCAATGCTGGCTCTTAAGAAAGTCATGCCTGAAGAGCAGATTAACCGTAATTTGGTAACCAAAGGCATCATTCTATTTGCTATTTTGATGGCTTGGGGCGCTATCGTGTTGAACTTGCCAGTATTGAGTTTTACTTCAATATGTAGCCCGATCTTTGGTTTGATTGGTTGTTTGATCCCTGCGTACTTGGTGTATCAAGTTCCTTCACTGCATAAATACAAAGGTGCTTCACTCTACCTAATCATTGCGACAGGTATTCTACTGTGTATCTCACCTTTCATCGCATTTAGTTAACCCTTCCTCTCACCTCGGTTATTCGTCTTCATGATGATGACCGAGGTTCTCTACGTTTCCACTTCATAGAGTATTTCGTTTCATATCTGAGACAAAAACCCGCCTATCTGGTTATTCGCTTAATTTCCGTGCTTCGAATCACACTTTTCTGACAATTCTCTACTATGTTCAGCGGGTAATCTAAATCCGAAATAGGAAACAACATGAATAAATACATGGCAGAGGTTTTTGGTACTTTTTGGTTAGTGCTTGGTGGTTGCGGCAGTGCGGTATTAGCTGCGGGCTTTCCAGATATTGGCATCGGTCTACTAGGTGTTTCTCTTGCGTTCGGCTTAACCGTACTCACCATGGCATTTGCGATTGGTCATATCTCAGGTTGCCATTTAAACCCAGCTGTAACAGTCGGTTTATGGGCTGGCGGTCGTTTTGATACCAAAGACGTTATCCCTTATATCATCGCACAAGTTATTGGTGGCGTGATTGCAGGCGGTGTGCTCTACGTTATTGCAACAGGTCAAGCTGGCTTTGATTTAGTTGGTTCTGGCTTCGCATCAAATGGCTACGGTGAACATTCTCCAGGTCAGTACTCAATGGTAGCAGCACTTGTAACAGAAGTTGTGATGACAATGATGTTCCTTATCGTGATCATGGGCGCGACCGACAAACGTGCTCCTCAGGGATTTGCGCCTATCGCGATTGGTCTATGTTTAACCCTGATTCACTTGATCAGTATCCCTGTAACGAATACATCCGTTAACCCTGCGCGTAGTACTGGTGTTGCCGTATTTGTTGGCGACTGGGCGGTTTCTCAGCTTTGGCTATTCTGGGTAGCACCAATTGTTGGTGGTATCTTAGGTGCGCTTATCTATAAGAATCTTCTAGGTGTAGAATCAAACGACTAATTGATTATCAAACCGCAAGATCAAAAAAGCCGCTGAATTCAGCGGCTTTTTTATTAAATCTTGTGTCGACCTAAGAGTGAGTGTGACAAGGTTGTCCCATCTACGAGCTCAAGCTCACCACCTACAGGCACACCATGTGCAATGCGGCTGGCGTCGACTTGGTGTTCTTTACATAATTCTGCAATGTAGTGTGCTGTTGCTTCCCCTTCTACCGTAGGGTTGGTAGCAAGGATCACTTCAGAAATATCACCTCGGCGCAGACGGTAGTCAAGAACATCAAGACCAATATCACTTGGACCAATTCCGTCCAGCGGTGATAAGTGCCCCATCAGCACAAAGTATCGACCTGAGTATTGACCGGTCGCTTCTACTGCAGCGATGTCTGCCGGGCTTTCTACTACACAAATTTGACCGTTTTCTTGGCGTTTTGGGTTAGTACAAATATGACAAACTTCTTCTTCAGTGAAGGTACGACACTCGGTGCAATGACCGATTTCTGTCATTGCTTGGCTCAGCGCGTCTGCCAGTTGCAGACCGCCTTTTCTATCACGCTGTAACAAATGAAAGGCCATACGTTGCGCCGACTTGGGACCTACCCCAGGTAGACAACGTAAGGCCTCCATCAATTGTTCCAGCATATGACTGGTACGCATTGAAAATCCGCTTAGTTAGAATTCAGCAGATTAGAATGGCATTTTCATACCTGGTGGTAGTTGCATACCGCCAGTTACAGAAGCCATTTTCTCTTTTTGAGTCTCTTCAACGCGACGTGCTGCATCGTTGAATGCTGCAGCGATTAGATCTTCTAGCATCTCTTTGTCGTCTTCCATCAGACTTTCATCGATTTCTACACGACGCACACTGTGACTGCCAGTGATTGTAACTTTAACTAGACCAGCACCAGACTCGCCAGTTACTTCCATATTCGCGATTTCTTCTTGAAGCTTTTGCATGCGATCTTGCATTTGCTGGGCTTGCTTCATTAGGTTGCCCATACCGCCTTTACCAAACATGTTTATCTCTCTGGTTTAATTAGGTGTTGCATCTGTTAATGGGGTTATCACTTTACGTTTTCAACCCCATTCCGTTCAATTTTTAGATAGGGCGTACACTATCTTTATCAAGCTCTGCTGTAAATCGACGTTCGATGAACTGTACGTGTGGATCGTTTTCTAAACTGATCAGAGCCTGTTGTAATTTCTCTTGGTAGAGCCTATCTCTTAACTCTAGCGGGGTTTCACCATTTTCACCGACATCAATGCTTAAATGGCACTCTTCCCCTAGCACTGTATTGAGAGCATTTAATAACTCGCTCTGCGCTCTATCGGTGTTGAGGTGAGCTTGATTGCCTCTTAATTGTAGTGAAACCGTTGAACCTTCTTTATCAAAGTGCGAGTTCAAAGCCAATTGTTCCACCAATTTAGGTGTGTCCATTTGGCTAATTAGATTCGCCCATTCACTTCTTTCTAGAGATTCATCCACCAGCTTTTGCGCCATTTCTGGCGTTTTTTCATGTTCTAACGCTTGTTTGAGCTGCGTCGGTGTCAGTTCCGTATTGGCTTTCTTTTCGACCGGTTTTGTTGGTCGCCAACGGTATGCCTGATCCTCTGGCTCTTGATTTTCAGCTTGAGGAGTAGATTTAGGCGACACCTGCGCAGAATTGCCATGCAATTGCGCTAAACGGTCAATAACCGATTCTTTTTGTGCAGGTGCCGCTTTAGGCTTTTTTGGACCACCAGTCGGAGCCGTTGCTTGTTGTTGTCCTTGACGCTGTGAGCGCAATTGATGGCGTAAACCACTCAAATTACCGCGAGAAGGCGCACTTTGTTGTGGCTGAGACTGTTGAGGAGCGTGCTGCGTTGGCGCAGGATTCTCACTCATTGGTGGAGCCATGTCATATTGCGGTGGTGCCATATCGTATCCACCCTGATACTCAGGTTGATACTGTGGCGCTTCGTTCTGCGTCGCTGGTTGGCTCATCGTTTGAGAAGCTGCATGCTGTGGCGCTGATTGCGCTGGGCGGCTTTGCATCTGCTGCATTGGCGCTTGTGCTGCAGGTGTTTGTTGCTTCGATGGCTGCAGTTGAGGTGATTGCTGCTGTGGAGCAATTTGTGGTTGGCTCACTGTCGCAGTCGGCGCGACTTGAGGCTGCGATGAGGTAGAAATTACGTTTGCGTTGTTATTTGCTGACGGACGGAATGCCATCATACGCAATACAATCATTTCCATGCCGACGCGACCATTTGGTGACAGCGTCAGGTCTTCACGACCTTTCAAGGCGATCTGGTAGTAAAGCTGGACATCTTGCGGTGTCAGAGCTTTGCTTAATAATTCAATTTTTTCAGCATCAGGCTGCGATTGGTCCAAAGTCGAAGGCAGAGCTTGGTGCATCGCAACACGATGAAGCTGAGAAGCTAATTGCTGTAGTAACCCATCCCACTCTACACCATTTGATGCGAGTAGTTGGATTTTATCCATCGCTTGTTGAGGTTGCTTACTACTGATTGATTCCAGCAAATGGATAGCTTGGTCTGTATCAATCGTACCCAGCATATGGCTAACGATGTCAGTTTGAATCGTACCGTTACCAAGGGCGATAGCTTGGTCAGTTAAGCTCAGTGCATCGCGCATACTGCCATCTGCAGCGTGCGAGATCATGCCAAGTGCTCTTGCTTCTGCAGAGACTTGTTCTTTTTCCAAAATATGGTCAAGTTGCTGATGGATATCATCAACACTGATTGGCTTAAGATGGAACTGCAAACAACGTGACAAAATCGTCACTGGCAGTTTCTGTGGATCTGTCGTTGCCAACAAGAACTTCACATACTCTGGCGGCTCTTCCAATGTCTTTAACAGCGCGTTGAAAGAGTGACGCGAAAGCATGTGTACCTCATCGATGAGGTACACTTTAAAACGTCCGCGCGCGGGTTTGTATTGAACGTTGTCTAACAGTTCACGAGTATCTTCAACTTTAGTACGAGAAGCTGCGTCGATTTCAAGTAAGTCTACAAAGCGACCCTCATCAATCTCACGACAAGTATCACATTTCCCACAAGGGTTAGCAGTGATCCCTGTTTCGCAGTTCAAGCCCTTAGCAAACAGGCGGCCAATTGACGTTTTACCAACGCCTCGCGTGCCACTGAATAGGTACGCATGGTGTAAGCGATTTTGCGCTAACGCGTTTTCCAGAGCAGTTAAGACATGACTTTGTCCAACCACTTGATCAAACTTGTTAGGACGCCATTTTCGCGCTAAAGCTAAATAACTCATTGAATGTATTAGTGTCCTTCAAACTCGCAAATGCTGTATACGTTAAGACCTAGACCTTCTAGGCGCTTATCACCACCAATTTCTGGCAGGTTAATAACGAACGCAGCGTGCTCTAATTCACCGCCAAGCTGACGGATCAGTTTTGTTGTTGCTTCGATTGTACCGCCAGTCGCTAGCAGATCGTCAACAACCAATACTTTATCGCCTTCTACGATTGCATCAGTATGAATCTCTAGCGTATCCACACCGTACTCAAGCTCATAAGATTGAGCCACAGTAGGACGAGGTAGTTTGCCTGGCTTACGCACAGGGACAAAACCCACACCCAGTTCAAGTGCTAGAGGCGCACCAAATAGGAAACCACGAGCTTCTGTGCCGACCACTTTCGTGAAGCCCATGTCTTTGTAACGTTCAACTAATAGGTTAATCGTTGCTTGGTACGCTTTTGCGTCTTCCAGTAGGCTAGTTACGTCGCGGAAAAGAATGCCTGGTTTTGGGTAATCTTGGATGCTTTTGATGCTAGATTTGATCAGCGAAATTGTTTCTGTAGTCATAATACCGATTTACTTAGATTGGCTCATCACCCTCTGTTCTTATCGCAGTATATATGAGGGCAATAAACAATAGGTTTTCAGCGCGACGTACTCATTATTTTAAAAGTTACAGGCGCTGAAAATACAAACGCCCACTCGAAGAGCGGGCACACTATTCTCTACAATCTTAGTGATTTTCTTCTCGGTCAGCAACCAGCTCAGTCACAGGTAGACGCATAAACCAGCTCAGTAAAACGATTAGCATCACTAAAAGCGCAATTTTTACCCAGACAATGGGAGCAACCAGAATAGATACGGTAAAACTGAGCACGATAAATACAGCACCACGCTGCTTCACTTTTCGTGTAACCGCTCGGTGTTTGTGCCAGTTTTCTAACATAGGTCCGAACGTTTTATGCTCATGCAGCCAACGATGAAAAGCAGGACTACCACGCATAAAACAGGCGCTGGCTAATAGAATAAAAGGTGTGGTTGGAAGTAATGGAAGGACGATACCAGCAATGCCAAGTATCATGCAGAGTCCACCAGCAATATTGAAAAAGTAACGCTTAATACGAATGGTGGACTCCAAAAAACAATCGTTTAATTAAAAACCTGCGTAACCGTTCAGTACGCGAATCCAGGTTAGCGTTGCAGGTAAAGTTGGGATCAAAAGAACTGCAATGAAACCTAAAAAGTAAAAAATATTATAAGGCTCTTTAAAATCTTTGTCTGCCATGATGCTTCTTCTCACTTGTTGACTTAGCTTTCTCCCAATTACATATCGTTAAATTATCGTTACGCAAATGGGTCATTATTGTTTTAAGCGCTGACTATACCTTAAACAGCAAACGCTAAACACCAACAAAAAGTAAGGCTATTGTGAGAATGATTATTAATAAGATATAGGATTTTAAACAATAAAAAAAGCAGCACATGAGTGCTGCTCGTGAATTTCTGAATTCATTACATTAAACGATTCAATCGTACAATGTTTAGGCTAAAGCTTGAGGTCCCTAAGCAGCCAATTGAAAGCTGTCCACCTGTGGTAATTGGAAGTTCGCGGGTAATAAAATTCTTCATACTACCATCACCAAGACGATTGCCGGCCGCGATGTGTTGATTAACATGTCCATCAGACCACTGGCTGTCCAGACCTGCCGGCAATATAGAGACTGACGATGATGCTAAATCAGCCACGCCGAACACTGCATTTACTGCACCTGCACACTCTGAACATTGTATGCCCTTTTCAATGATCTCAACCATGTCTTTAAGATCGGCACTAAAGCTTTTTAAGTTGCGTAGATAATCATCAAACAGAGCTCTCACCAGTAATGTGGTTGCTACGCCGTCTTGCTGCAGTGAAGCCGAATCCACAAGGTAGAAAGCAAATTGCCCGTTCATTAACCATCGGTAGTCAAACACCAATGGCATCACGTCTGTCGATTGCAGTAATCGGTACGAGCACTTCCAATCTCCCTGAGAGGTGTCTTTCTCAGGCAATAGAGCGTGCAACAAATCACGCGCTGCATTCGGGTTTTGCTGTAGATACTCAAGATGCCAATGAAGCTCTTGGTCATCTGGCATCTCTCCACCATCATCAACTCGGAACCACTGGCTCGAAAAATCTCGTTGTTCAGCAAAGTGGCAGTCCGAATCTTCCAGCGTATTGTCAATCGCTTGAGAGAGATGGTGATAATTTCCAATAGGTTTTGGTAGGAAGTCTTTGATACCAAATCGAAGCGCTTTTGCCACGTCAGACATTTCGTCTGTACCTGACACCACGATCAATGGCATCGATGGATATTCTAGGCTTACTTCCTCCACAAACTCGATTCCGTCTAAAACGGGCATGGATAAGTCGCATAAGACAAGGTCAGGCTCGCACTCACGCAATTGCTGCAGTGCTTCTAAACCGTTTTCAGCTTCTACTACCTTGTAACCCTGACTTTCTAAATAGGCACTAGTTACTCTACGAAATATGGGGTCATCGTCCACCAACATGATGAGCTTGTGATTGACCACTTCCTGCGCCGAGACCATTGCCGTTTGACCGTGAGTCTTAAACATACCTTTGCACCTCACAAAGCTCAGTCAAAAAACAAATTTATACGTTATTATTTTTGTTGTATTCACATCTTACAAAACGTTGTGCAGCAAGACGTCAGGCCCTTTCACCTTGTTATAAACCGTAGCCTTAAATTGACGTTTATACAAATATTCCATGGTTTATCAGTATTTACTAAGAGCGTCCTGCTGTGTTCAAATGGTGCAACATGTTGACTTAAAGCAAACTTTGATCACAAAGTTAATTATAAATTAGCCATAAACGGTAATTTAATGTGTCTGGAAATATGAAATTAGATGATCTAAACCTGTTTCGATTGGTTGTCGAAAATGGGAGCTATACCGCAACTTCGCGAAAAACCATGATTCCGGTGGCAACCATCACCCGACGCATTCAAGCGCTAGAAGACTCTGTCAATCTTCGATTGCTGAACCGTCATGCGCGTAAGCTTTCTCTCACTGAAGCTGGAGAACGCTTTTACCATGAATGCTCACCTCTGCTGCAACGCCTAACCTCGACAGCTGAGGAAATTACGGATGACTGCCGCGGTGCATCGGGCAAAATCAAAATTTCTGCGCCGTACAATCTGACGAAGCGCATGATGATGCCAATGTTCAATTCGTTCATGAAGCAGTACCCAGATATCAACATTGAGTTGACGACGGAAAGCAATGCGGATCAACTTGATCCGACCGAATGGGACGTGATCTTCCGTGTTGGTCCGCAACGTGATTCAAGTCTGATTGCACGCAAAATTGGTGAAGTAAAAGATATTTTGGTTGCAAGCCCTGACTACTTAACGGCGAACCCAGCTCCAAATCACGCTGAGGAGCTTTCTAACCACTCTTTGCTAAAAGGCTCACCGCTTATCAAGTGGACACTGATTAACAGCAAAGGAGAGTCTGTGGTGAACGTAGAGCGCGGTCGTTTTCAAGCAAACGCACTTAACGTGGTTCGTAGCTCTTGTTCAGAAGGTTTAGGCATTACTTTGATGCCTGACGTGATGATCAAAGAGTACATCGAAAGCGGCGATCTTGTGCGCGTACTACCAGATTGGAGCGCAAACCCGCGTGACATCTACATGCTGTACAACCACAAAGACCACTTACCTGAAAAGGTACGCTTATTCATCGACTTCGTGATTGCTTACAACATTCACTAAGCTAAAAACATAAGCCGATAGAAAACAAAAACCAGAGCCGAAGCTCTGGTTTTTTTATCTCTTGAGAAGTGCGATTTAAGCGCCTTCGTTGTGCAACTCTAAGTTTGCTAGGTCTTGCTGGATTTCGCGCTGTGTTTTCGCATCATCGTTGCGCAGACCATCAAGGAAATCCAGATATTGCTGGTCAATATCACCCGTCACGTACTCACCGTTAAATACGGATGTATCAAACGTAGTGATATCTTGGTTACCAAGACCAACTGCCTCGACTAAATCATCGAGACGTTGATAAATCAGAGCATCCGCACCGATTTGCTTGCAGATGGTCTCGTTATCGCGTCCATGAGCAATCAGTTCTGTTGCGCTTGGCATGTCGATACCGTAAACATTCGGGAAACGAACTTCTGGCGCGGCAGAAACCATAAACACTTTGTTCGCACCGGAATCACGAGCCATCTCAATGATCTGCTCTGAAGTCGTACCACGTACGATAGAGTCATCGACTAGCAGGACATTTTTGCCCTTGAACTCAGAGCGGATTGCATTGAGCTTACGACGTACCGACTTCTTACGTTGCTGTTGTCCCGGCATGATAAAGGTACGACCTACGTAACGGTTTTTCACAAAACCTTGGCGGTATGGCTTATCAATCGCTTGAGCAATTTGCAGTGCGATATCGCAAGACGTTTCTGGAATAGGAATAACCACGTCGATGTCTAAATCTGCGTAGTCTTCGCTGATACGCTCACCGAGCTTCTTACCCATTTCAACACGAGCACTGTACACTGAAATCTTATCGATGAATGAATCTGGACGAGCAAAGTAAACGAACTCAAAAATACATGGGTTCAGCTTAGGGTTGTCAGCACACTGCTTAGTGTATAGCTCACCATCAAATGTCGCGTAAATTGCCTCACCAGGCGCCACGTCGCGAACAAAATCGAAGCCAACAGCATCCAATGCGACAGATTCTGACGCCACCATATACTCGGTTCTGCCGTTTACGTCTCGCTTGCCAAGACAAAGAGGACGAATGCCGTGAGGGTCACGAAATGCAATCATACCGTGACCAATGATCATCGCTGTTACTGCGTATGCACCGCGAATAGTGCGATGCACATTAGTCACCGCGCGGAACACGTCTTCAGAAGTCACGTTACCTTTAACGGTGTCGATTTCATGAGCCAGTACATTAAGTAACACTTCTGAGTCTGAAGTGGTGTTGATATGGCGGCGGTCTTTTTCAAACAGCTTCTGACGAACTTCATGAGCGTTTGTCAGGTTACCGTTGTGGGCAAGTGTAATACCGAAAGGAGAGTTTACGTAGAAAGGTTGAGCTTCTGAGGCGCTTGAACTACCTGCAGTAGGGTAACGAACATGACCAATACCCACCTCACCTTGCAAGCGTTGCATGTGTCTTGCTTCGAACACATCCTTCACTAAACCGTTCGCCTTGCGCAGACGAAAACGATTGCTTTCTATGGTACAAATACCAGCGGCATCTTGGCCACGATGCTGTAACACCGTTAACGCGTCATAAATAGACTGGTTTACAGGCGTTGTGCCCACGATTCCAACAATACCACACATGTCCTAATCCTCGATTTGCGACAGTAGCTGGCACTACTAGATAGTGCCAGACAGAAAACTTGATGTTGCTTTTAAATGCTCGAAGAATGGGGCGATGATACGGCTGAACTCAGGGACCAACTGTGACTCTTTCCACCAATCCGAGCTTGGGAATGCAGTAAACGCATCCATAAAAAACAGCACCGCAGAAACAATCAGTACTCCGCGTAAACCACCAAACACCACACCGAGAATTCGATCGGTTCCTGATAGCCCTGTTTTTTGTACCAGTTGACCAATGACGTAATTCACCACTGCACCAACCACTAGGGTTGCGACGAATAACGCCGCAATTGCGGCTCCGTTTCGAAACATTTCATCTTCGATGTTGGTGAAGTACACCGCCAATTTGGCGTAGTAGTTACTGGAGATAAAAAATGCTCCGAACCAAATCACCAAAGACAAAGCTTCTTTAGCAAAACCGCGAACTAAACTGATCAGAGCTGAAAATCCGATCACACCTAAAATGACAAAATCTAACCAATTCATGTTTTCTTCATCTTAAGTTGGCGCGCATTTTAACAGAAAAAATGCTGACGCAAACGTTTTCTTATGGATTTAATGGCTTAAATTTAAGCAATTGACCTTTTGAGCCTGTAATTTTTTGTAATTCCTTGACCTGTCGTTCAAGTTTACTTTTTGATACATCAGGACCAACAATTACTCGAGTAAAGGTATTCTCTTTTTTTACATGAGCTTGATACCCGCGCTTCTGTAAATCCTCTACCAATGCAACTGCATTCTCATGATTTTTCAGTGCCATCAATTGAATGATCCAAGCCGAATCCTCATATTGATTTTTTTCTTCAACCGGACGAACAGCGACCTCTACCTTTTCAGGCTGCTTGTTCGCGTGTTCAGGTTGAGTGGCAGGCTCTGTTTTTGGTACAGAAACGTCAGTTGGAGACACTTCAGATTCATCCACCGTCGCAGTTACCGGAGATTCTGGTAACGAAACGTTGTCTTCTTCAGGTTCCAAGATTTCAAAGTTTTCCACATCGCTATCAAGTTCTGGTTTGATAGGAATGCTGGCAAACTCTTCTTTGTAGTGCAGTTTCTTACCATCTAGGACGTCAGGGAGCACAATGACCCCCACCGCTACTAGAATGATGGTGCCGACTAAACGACTTTGGAATTTACTTGCCATCAAATTACCTTTGATTACTCATTATTTGATTGCCAATGCTCCAACACCTCGCCCACAGTATGGAAGGAACCAACCACCAAAATGACATCGTCGTGAGCTGCGTGAGTCTTCGCGCTCTCAAACGCCTCTACTGGAGCTTGGAACTCAACTTGACCTTGAGGTAAGTATTGGCACAGTTCATCTGCTGTCGCTGCTCGTGGACCTGTCAGCGATGCTGGATACCATTGCGTTGCAATTGGAGTTAATGCTTCGATTGTTGCTTTGATGTCTTTATCGTGCAGCATAGCAACCACAACGTGGATGTTCTTATCCGCGTATTGACGTTTCACCTTCTCAACCAAGTATTCAGCTGAATGAGGGTTGTGTGCAACATCAAGGACGATTTCCGGACCCGTTTGCAAAACCTGCATTCGGCCAGCCAAGCGAGCATTATTCAAGCCATTAACGATATTAATGTCAGTGATTTGCAATTCTGACGCGCCGAGAGCCATTAACGCTGTTGCTGCATTCGGTAACGGTAGAGATGGCAATGGCAGATCTTCTAAATCAAATGCGCCACTGCTCCACTTCCAACCTTTCTCAGTTATCTGGTAATCAAATTGAATACCGACTTGGAAAAACTCAGCTTGAATATCATCAGCATGGGCAGCAACCGTCGCCGGCGGTGTTGGCTGACCACAAATTGCAGGTTTGCCCGCACGGTAAATACCGGCTTTCTCGAAGCCAATCACATTGATGTCATCGCCCAGCCAATCAACATGGTCGATAGCCAAGCTAGTGATAACAGACACGTCATGGTCAACCACATTAGTCGCGTCTAAGCGTCCACCTAGACCAACTTCTAACAGGACCACATCCACTTTCTCAACTTGGAAAATACGAAGTGCCGCTAACGTACCAAATTCAAACAAACTTAGGCTTATCTCGCCGCGCTGTTTTTCGATGTAATCGAACGCCTCACAGTGTTTGCTATCTTCTGCATCGACGCCATTGATACGTACTCGCTCATTGTAGCGAATCAGGTGTGGTGAACTGTAAACACCGACAGAGTAACCGGCATCTAATAGAATGGCTTCCATCAACGCACATGTTGAGCCCTTGCCATTGGTGCCGGCAACAGTAATCACAGTAGGAGCTGGTTTGGTAAGGTTAGCCTTTTGCGCTACCGCTTGAACGCGGTCTAAGCCAAGGTCAATCGCTGAAGTGTGGAGATTTGTTAAATAATCAAGCCACATCGTTAGAGGAGATGTGGCTTGAGGAATAGAGTTTTGGGTCATCTAACTTTAACCATTAATTTCTTTGGTTTTTATGTTAGTTGATACTTTACCCTTTTTCGTCCGCTTCTGGTACAGAATATGGCTCTTCATTTGGAGATTCGTTAACCGAGACCACCATAGGAGACTTGTGGTTAGTTAGCTTAGCTACTAGACCACCCACACGCTGACGCATTTCACGACGGTCAACGATCATATCGATCGCACCGTGCTCAAGAAGGAACTCGCTACGTTGGAAGCCTTCAGGAAGATCTTCACGTACTGTCTGTTCAATTACACGGCGACCAGCAAAGCCGATAAGTGCTTTAGGTTCACCAATGTTGATGTCACCTAGCATTGCCAAACTTGCTGATACACCGCCCATTGTTGGGTCAGTCAGTACAGAGATGAATGGCAAGCCTTTCTCAGAAAGACGCTCAAGTGCCGCACTGGTTTTCGCCATTTGCATTAGAGACATCAACGCCTCCTGCATACGCGCACCACCACTTGCTGAGAAACAAACAAGTGCACAGTTGTTTTCAATTGCTGCTTCTACTGCTTTTACAAAGCGCGCACCAACAACAGAACCCATTGAACCGCCCATGAAAGAGAACTCAAAAGCACACGCCACTAGTGGCATGCCCAACAATTCACCTTGCATTACGATCAGTGCATCTTTCTCACCACTGCTCTTTTGTGCAGCAGAGATACGCTCTTTGTAGCGTTTAGAATCTTTAAACTTCAGTTTATCTTGCGGCTCAAGCTCAGTACCAAGTTCCACACGGTTACCTTCATCTAGGAATGTTTCTAGACGACGGCGCGCTTTCATACGCATGTGATGGTTACACTTAGGACAAACTTCTAGGTTACGCTCAAGCTCAGCGTGGTATAAAACCTGCTCACAAGAAGTACATTTGGTCCACACGCCTTCAGGAATAGAAGCTTTACGTGAACTTACTAGGTTGCTTTTCTCTAAAATCTTTTCAAGCCAACTCATGGAAGACCTTTTCTCTCAACTCTTCCGCTTCATTGCGAAAGATATAAATTCGGGAATATTGCGGATGGATTAAAACATATCTTGCCGCGACTGTAGATAAAAAACTGGTTGTACCTATTTTTGATATCATTAATAACGCACAGTTTCAGCACGTATCCAGCCTAAAGTACCGATATTTTGAAACAAAATCGCAAATTTAGTTCAAATTATCTGGCAAAAACAACGGACCGATCGGCACTCGTGGCAATCCAAACTCTTCTGGGTAGTCCACATCCACCAAATATAAGCCTTCAGCTTTGGCGGTCGCGCCTGCTAATTTGCGGTCTTTCGCTTCTAGTAGCCATTTTATCCATTCTGATTTTTCTTCACCACGACCCACTTTGATCAAGCTACCGGTGATGTTGCGCACCATATGATGAACAAATGCATTGGCTTTGATATCAATCACGATGTAGTCACCATGACGAGTTACGTTAAGGTGCATCAAGTTACGGAATGGGCTCAATGATTGGCAATGCGCAGCACGGAATGAGCTAAAGTCGTTCTCACCCAATAGATACTGCCCTGCTTCATGCATTTTCTTCTCGTCGAGTTCACCATGGTAGTGGCTCACCCCAGAATTCAAAATACCTGGACGCAGTGCATGATTGAAGATGATGTAGCGATAACGACGCGCAGTTGCAGAGAATCGAGCATGAAAGTCATCGTTCACTTCCACTGCCCAGCGGACAGCGATATCACTTGGCATGTTTGCATTTGCACCCATAGTCCAAGCCACCATTTTACGACTCACGTTGGTGTCAAAGTGAACAACCTGACCAGTGCCATGCACACCAGCGTCTGTACGACCTGCACACTGAACTTCAACAGGGTGGTTCGCTACCACAGACAATGCTTTTTCTAGCTCTTCTTGGACGCTTTTCACTTCTCTTTGACGTTGCCAGCCAAAGTAGTTTGTACCGTTGTATTCGATACCTAATGCGATTCTCATTTTAACCTTCGAACTCTAAAATGGGGCGGGAAGTATATACGTAAGTCCTTCCAGATACAAAAAGGGCAGCGTTTGCTGCCCTTTTAGTTACCGACCGTTAATCGTATCGATAAGGTTTTTAGCCTCTCGGCGAATATCATCTTCTCCGTAGACAATCGCTTCTTCTAGCAACTTAATCGCGCCTTGAGGATCGTTCATCTCAAGGTAGATTTTTGCGAGATCCAGCTTACCTGCAGCTTCTGCATTGGTATCTACATCGACATCGCCAATATCACCAATCACGTCAGGAAATTCGTTCAGACCCACATCGAGTTTGAGATCTTGCTCTTCAAACTCGCCACCGTCTTTGTCCACTTGCGCCATCAACTCATCAATCGTCATGAATTGATTCTTCTTAGGATCAAAGTCCGTTAAGTCTTCTTGCTCACCCCAGTTTTCTTGCGCGATTTCTGGCTGTGCTAACGCGTCAGACGAACTCCATACTTCACGCTGATCTTCTGGTACCTCTGCTGCTGATGAAGTGCTTTCTGGCGACAGTTTAAAGCCGTCCCAGTCATCACCAACATCCAGCATAGTCTCGAAGTCCATACCAGCGCTTGCAATCGTGTCACTATCTAGCTTGCCATCAAAGACCTCAGATTCAGCATTTTCCGATAACAGGTTCGCCATCGCTGATTCTTCGAAGTCATTTAACTCTGACTCAAAGGCATTGTTCGCTTCTGGCTCCACATCGGCACTGAAAGCTTCTGGTTGCGCAAAGACTTCGAACAAAGCATCGTGGTCATTATCAGCTTGCAACACTGGCTGAGGCGTTTCTAAGCGCTCATTCGATGCTTCTGGACTAATAGTGTCAGATTCAGCAGTTGATGGTTCTTCTGCCATTGACGCTAACGCATCTTCTTCGTTGAATTCAGGAAGCTCTAAGTCGTCGAAGTTGAACTCTTCTTCTGCGTCCGCAACTGGCGCTTCAAGATCGGCTGTTTCCGATTCTGTTAGCGCTGGCTCCTCTGCCATTGACGCTAGCGCATCTTCTTCGTTGAACTCAGGAAGCTCTAATTCATCGAAGTTGAACTCTTCTTCTGCGTCCGCAACTGACGCTTCAAGATCGGCTGTTTCCGATTCTGTTAGCGCTGGCTCCTCTGCCATTGACGCTAACGCATCTTCTTCGCTGAACTCAGGAAGCTCTAATTCATCAAAGTTGAACTCTTCTTCTGCGTCCGCAACTGGCGCTTCAAGATCGGCTGTTTCCGATTCTGTTAGCGCTGGCTCCTCTGCCATTGACGCTAGCGCATCTTCCTCGTTGAACTCAGGAAGCTCTAATTCATCGAAGTTGAACTCTTCTTCTGCGTCCGCAACTGACGCTTCAAGATCGGCTGTTTCCGATTCTGTTAGCGCTGGCTCCTCTGCCATTGACGCTAACGCATCTTCTTCGCTGAACTCAGGAAGCTCTAATTCATCAAAGTTGAACTCTTCTTCTGCGTCCGCAACTGGTGCTTCAGGCTCAGCCATTTCCGATTCTGTTAGCGCTGGCTCTTCTGCCATTGACGCTAGCGCATCTTCTTCGCTGAATTCAGGAAACTCTAAGTCGTCGTAGTTAAACTCTTCTTCTGCTTCCACAACTGGTGCTTCAGGCTCAGCCATTTCCGATTCCGCTAACGCTGGCTCTTCTGCCGTTGACGCTAGCGCATCTTCTTCGCTGAACTCAGGAAGCTCTAAGTCGTCGAAGTTGAACTCTTCTTCTGCTTCCGCAACTGGTGCTTCAGGCTCAGCCATTTCCGATTCTGTTAGCGCTGGCTCCTCTGCCATTGACGCTAGCGCATCTTCTTCGCTGAACTCAGGAAGCTCTAAGTCGTCGAAGTTGAACTCTTCTCCAGCTTCCGCAACTGGTGCTTCAGGCTCAGCCATTTCCGATTCCGCTAACACTGGCACTTCTGCCGTTGACGCTAGCGCACCTTCTTCGCTGAACTCAGGAAGCTCTAATTCATCAAAGTTGAACTCTTCTTCTGCGTCCGCAACTGGCGCTTCAACATCGGCTGTTTCCGATTCTGTTAGCGCAGGCTCCTCTGCCATTGACGCTAGCGCATCTTCTTCGCTGAACTCAGGAAGCTCTAAGTCGTCGAAGTTGAACTCTTCTTCAGCGTCCGCAACTGGTACTTCAGGTTCAGCCATTTCCGATTCCGCTAACGCTGGCTCTTCTGCCATTGACGCTAGCGTATCTTCTTCGCTGAATTCAGGAAGTTCTAAATCGTCTAGGTTGAACTCTTCTTCATCGATATTAGATGCAGTTGAGTTAGCTGCAACTGGCTCTTGCTCTGTTTTGCCCTCTGGCTCAATATCATCAACTAGCCAATCTTCCTCTTGAGGAATACCAAATTCATTTTCAACAGTGTTCGGTGTCGGAGTGAAAGCAGGCTCTTCTTCAATATCAGAAGTTGCAATAGATTCACTTTCAGCTTGGTTCACTTGTGGCACGTTGTCTGATTGAAGCTCTGCTGTATCAAGCTGCTCAACAGATTCTTCCACCACTGCTAGTTCTTCAACTGATGTTTCTGGCTCGGATTCATCCGCGAATTCCGTTTCACCGCCAATCAATGCGTCAAGCTCTGCAGCAAAGTCCGCACCTTCTTGCTCTGCAGGTTTTAGAGCTTCGCTGTCGGTATCGAAGAGATCATCCAGCTCCGTCATTAACGGGTCATGCTTTGGTGAAGCATCTTCTAGGTCACCAAAGAAATCATTGCTGTTGAAATTAACATCGGATTCAGACTGCTCGGCTTCAGCTTCTGTGCTGAGAGGCTCAGCCAGAGGCTGACTTTCAGCCTCTGGTTGGTTGTCACTAAGCAGCGCATCAATATCCAAACCGGAATCTAATCCAAGTGCTGCTTTTTCATCTTCTAAATCTAATGTTGATTCGACGCCAGCAGTAGGTTGAGGAGTCGAAGTTAACGCTTCCTCTTCTACAGGCTCTAAATCATCAAAACCAAGCGAGGCAAGCAGGTCTTCATCATCTTGAATGTTCTCTGGTTCGTCATCTTCACGAATTAGATCATCAAATGGGTCAATTTCACTGTTCGGTTCGCTGTGCGATTCTTCGTTATCGTCATCTAACAGCTCGTCCAACAAATCAACGCTATTTTCATCAATGTCTGCCAGAGCATCGTCATTCTCGAAACCTGATAGTTTTTCTAGCTCATCAAGCGGATCAAAGTCATCGTCGGATGAGTCCTCATCATCAAAGCCAATCAACTCATCGAGTAAATCGGTACTGTCTTCGTCGATCGCAGGCTCTTCGCTCAAGCCCGCGATATCCTCTAGCTCTTCAAGAGGGTCAAGCTCGTTAAGGGACTCACCATCATCTTCGCCGATCAACTCATCAAGAAGCGCCGATGCGTCATCTTCACTTGAGTCGTTTTCTGTTAGACCGGAAAGCGCCTCAAGTTCATCAAATACATCATCATCTGATTCGCTTGATGTTGGTTGCTCGTATTGTGCTAGCAGTTTATCGATGTCATCGTCCGTTGCTTCACCAGCTGAAAATGCGTTCTCAGTTACAGCTGGCTTATCTTCTTCAACGTCCAGATTGAGATCATCACCATCTAGGTCAGCAAACAGGTCGTCCAACATTGCTTGGTCTACGCCATCTGTTTGCAGCTCTTCTGCCGGTTCATCAGCTGCGAGTAATTCAGCAAAAGCATCATCAGACATCGCATCAGAACCATCTTCGTCAGAAAGATCGAAGCCAGCATCATCGTCATCTAGCACTTCAAGTTCAGGTGCCACCTCATCCAAGGCGCGCTCCATTTCTTCAAGACCCAGGGCTTTTTCTTCGCCATTAACCTTGATGCCATTGCTAGAGGAATCAAATTCATCAAAGCCAACGTCTAAATCGCCATCGTCACCGATGCCAGCAAATGGGTCCTCGCCATCATCACCTTCAAGATTGAAGTCAAGCTCGTCATCATCAAGGTTCCCGAAGACATCCTCTTCTTCAGTTTGCTGTTCTTCTTGTTCGAATAGGTTTTCAGCTTCGTCATCATCTCCGAACAAGTCGTCATCAAGGCTCAGCTCTTCGTCTAATTCATCTGCAGCTGCTAAACCAATTGGCGCAGCAAGAGGATCTGTACTTTGCTGCTCTTGCGCAGCCGCTTCTTCCTCTTTCGCTTTCGAGCGACGACCAAGCATCATCACGACTAACAAGGCGATTAACGCACCCGGAATCAACGCAGCAAGACCAACAAGCCAGCCATTCGATAGAATTTTATCCATCGTACTTGGCTGCATACGCTGTTGCTCGGCAACACGCTGACGCTCTTCAGCTAACAATTTTTCAACTTCTGAGCGAATACGCTCTTCGTCATTCAACGATGTTTTCAGCGTTTCAACTTCGCTTTGTACTTCAGAAAGCATCAAACGCAGGCGATGATTCTTCTCTTCCAAAGACTCCAATTCACTTTGCGAGCCTTGCAGTTTGTCTTTCAGCGCACTGACTTGCTTCTCGCCTTCTGGTGAGGTGGTCACTGCAGGCACTGGCGTCTCAGGTTTTACCACTTTTACCAGCTCTGGTTTCGCAGCCTCTGGTTTTGGATCAGGCTTTGCGGTTTCAACCACTGGTTTTGGCGGCTCAACTTTCGGTTTTACAGGTTGAGTAGGCGTTGCTTTTGGCTGAGTGAGTCGAGCTTCATGCGCTTTCATAATGGCAACAGCTTGCGCAGTTGTTGCGCTTTGCACTTGCTCCAGAGAAGGGACACGTAATCGACTACCAGGAATCAGTTCGTGGATATTCTGTTTATCAAACGCTTGAGGGTTGATTCTATAGATGGCGAGCAGCGTTTGTTGTACGGAAACATTTCGAGAAGGTCGCAATTGAGAAGCGATCGACCATAAAGTCTCATTTTGACCTGTCGGGCCAAAGAAGCGCGACGGTTGGTCATTTTTAGGTGGAGCGGGCAACGCTCGTTCAATCTCCTCAGCAAAGCTCGGAGACGCTTGCACTTCACCAGAGGGTCCTACAAGACGAATACCTTCGGCTTGAACCAATGACGATGTCTGAGTCGCGCTCATCAGCACAAGGGCTGCTAACAAACGCTTATAATTTTGACGCATAGAAGGCTCAGTTTGGTGCTAGTAACAATTTGAAATAGTGATCGGTTAAATATATCGGATATAGCCCTCAAAACTATAGCTTTGAGGGTAAAAAATGTGTGGCTCTCACCATATTCGTACTAATCTCACACAATTTTACGCTATTCGAACAAAAAAGCCTCGCATAGTGCGAGGCTTTAAGGTTCTTAACGTGGTCGACTTAGTAGTAATCGCGAATCAGAACTTCTGCAATTTGAACTGCGTTGGTTGCTGCGCCTTTACGAACATTATCGGCAACAACCCATAGGTTCACGCCACTGTGATGGCTGATATCGTTACGAATACGACCAACCATTACATGGTCTTTGCCGCCCGCATCACGAACTTGTGTTGGGAAGTCTTCACCGTGGAATACTTCAATACCATCTGTTTGCTCAAGTAAGTTAATCACTTCTTGTGCATCGATTGGTGAGCGAGTCTCAATATGAACCGCTTCTGCGTGACCATAGAATACAGGTACGCGTACACAAGTTGGGTTTACTGTGATTGATGGGTCGTTAAAGATCTTTTGCGTTTCCCACACCATTTTCATTTCTTCTTTGGTGTAGCCGTTTTCCATCATCTGGTCGATTTGTGGAATACAGTTAAACGCGATCTGTTGAGAGAATTGCTTCTTGTCAGCAGGTAGACCATTTAGCAGCTTCGCTGTTTGACCTGCTAGCTCATCAATACCTGCTTTACCTGCACCCGATACAGATTGGTAAGTTGAAACGTTAATACGTTCAATGCCCACTGCATCATGAATTGGTTTTAGTGCCACCAGCATTTGGATGGTTGAACAGTTCGGGTTTGCAATGATATTGCGGTTACGAAATTCTGCAATCGCTTCTGGGTTTACTTCTGGCACAACCAAAGGAATGTCATATTCGTAACGGAAGTTCGACGTGTTATCGATAACGATAACGCCTTCATCAGCGGCAATTGGTGCCCATTTTGCTGACAGTTCGCCACCAGCAGAGAACAGTGCGATGTGCGCTTGAGACCAATCGAATTCTTCTACGTTTTGAACACGTACCGTTTTACCATTGAAGCGGTAAGTCTTGCCTTCACTACGCTCACTCGCAAGTAGGAAGATTTCACCTACCGGGAATTTGCGCTCTTGAAGCACTTCCAAAATTGTTTCACCGACCGCACCGGTCGCACCTAATACGGCAACATTGTATTGCTGGCTCATTGACTTACCTCAACCTGAAAACCTAGTTCTGCTAATGGTGCAAGATTGCATGTTTCGTTACCCATTAGCGTGACAGCGCTGTACTCGCGGCGATCCCAGTAGTTTTTACGCATCAGGTCAAAAGAGCCTGGCTTACTGATTTCGCGGCGGAAAAGAGCGTCATCTTTACGCACATCATAGATTAACTGCGTGATGTTGTGCAGCGTTGCTTCATCCCATGCTCTGTCCAATACCATAGTAGGAACAGGCGCGGTTGGCAGTAAATCGCTGGCATGCGCACGTAATTCGTTATTTAAGAACTCACAGTAGCTATTGAAAATCATTGTTGTACCGCGAGCTTTCCCTTCCAGACCATAGCCTGCAACGTGAGGGGTTGCGAATGCTAGCAGAGGCAGAAGCTCCATATCAACCTCTGGTTCAAACTCAAACACATCGAGTGCCGCTGTAAAGCCGTCGTTTTTCAGTAAACGTTGCTTTAGCGCTTGGTTGTCAACGACCGGACCGCGCGCGGCATTGATAAGAATTTGATCGCTACGAAGACCATTTAGCACTGCCTCATCAATCAGGTGATGCGTTGGATGTGGACCATCTTTAGTGATAGGCGTATGCAGCGTAATGATGTCAGAACGTTCGATCAGCTCGGCTAGCGGAGTGAAGCTGCGAGAATCACCCTCTTCTTGTTTAAATGGATCATTGATGAGCACGTTTATGCCCATGCCTTTCAAACATTTTTCAAGGTAGCTACCGACTTGACCCGCGCCAATAATACCAACGGTTTTATCGAAAACTGAAAAGCCTTGTTGTTGTGCTAGCACCATCATGACGCTGAACGCGTACTCGGCAACACCAACTTTGTTACAACCAGGTGCTGCGGTGAAGAAAATACCTTTCTCTTGCAATAGCGCTTGATCAACATGATCCATACCTGCGGTTGCTGTACCAACGAACTTCAGCTTGTTTGCTTTGCTGATCAGTTCTGCGTTTACTTTGGTAACTGAGCGAATCATTAGCGCGTCGACATCGACTAAATCATCGGCGGTTAGTGTACGACCAGGTTTTAGAATCACTTCACCGAGTTGGCTGAATAGCTCTTCAGCGTACGGCATATTTTCATCAACAATAATTTTCATAGCGCCAGCGTTTAACATCCATTTGTATGAGTTCGTTTATTCGCAAGATGCGAAGCTAAAGCGATTGTGCCCTTTTCTTGAAAAATCTCAACAACTATACCCAAGTGACTTTCCTAAACAGGTTTCAGAAAAGAAAAAGCCCGGCTAAATTAGCCGGGCAAAGTTCCAGAACAAAAGGATCCTATCCCGCTCTCCTTGGGATAGAGTCTGCGTCTGTTCGATCAGTTTGACTGATCAAGCTCTGGAAACTGGTTTGTCGGTCCGTTGACGCCATTTGAGACATCATAGTGACATTCCGACCAACAAATTCAGTTAGCTTTGAGTCGCTTACGCTTGGTACTTTTTGATTACCAATGTCGCGTTTGTACCACCAAAACCAAAGCTGTTTGACATAACCGTCGTTAACTCAGCTTCACGAGCTTCCGTTACGATGTCTAGACCTTGTGCTGCTTCATCCAAGTTAGAGATGTTCACACTTGGGGCAATGAAGTTGTTGTCTAGCATTAGCGTTGAGTAAATCGCTTCGTGAACGCCAGCTGCACCTAGTGCGTGACCTGTCATTGCTTTTGTCGCAGAGATTGCTGGGCTGTTATCACCGAATAGTTCTTGGATAGCGCCTAGCTCTTTCACGTCACCTACTGGAGTAGAAGTGCCGTGGGTATTGATGTAGTCGATAGCATCAACATCTTGCATTGCCATCTTCATACAACGAACGGCGCCTTCACCTGATGGTGCTACCATGTCGTAGCCATCAGAAGTCGCACCGTAACCTACGATCTCACCGTAGATTTTCGCGCCACGAGCTAGAGCGTGCTCTAGTTCTTCGATAACTAGCATGCCGCCGCCACCAGAGATTACGAAACCGTCACGGTCTGCATCGTAAGTACGAGATGCTTTGTCTGGTGTTTCGTTGTATTTAGTTGATAGTGCGCCCATCGCATCAAACATCATAGTTTGAGACCAATCTAGCTCTTCACCACCACCTGCAAAAACGATGTCTTGTTTACCAAGTTG
This sequence comes from Vibrio sp. Y29_XK_CS5, assembly GCF_024181835.1. Taxonomy (NCBI): domain Bacteria; kingdom Pseudomonadati; phylum Pseudomonadota; class Gammaproteobacteria; order Vibrionales; family Vibrionaceae; genus Vibrio; species Vibrio sp. Y29_XK_CS5. The sequence goes on along the minus strand of NZ_JAMZAM010000005.1, from coordinate 66,172 downwards.
GATAAGCTCCATCGCGTGACCGATACAGTGTGCAGACGTTGCACAAGCTGAGCTCATTGAGTAGTTCACGCCACGAATCTTAAATGGTGTTGCAAGACACGCTGATACTGTTGAAGACATAGTACGTGGAACCATGTATGGACCTACGCGTTTTACGCCTTTTGCACGCATCGTGTCAGTTGCTACTGTTTGGTTTAATGCAGAAGCACCACCAGAACCAGCAACGATACCTGTACGATCGTTTGAAACTTGTTCTTCAGATAGACCAGCGTCTTCAATTGCCTGCTGCATTGATAGGTATGCATAAGCAGCCGCATCACCCATAAAGCGCATCTGCTTACGGTCAATAAATTCTGCTGGGTTGATTTTCAGATCACCCCATACCTGCGAACGCAGACCGTTTTCTTTAAACTGCTCAGACGCAGTGATGCCAGATTTGCCCGCTTTAAGAGACGCTAGAACTTCTTCGACGTTGTTACCGATACTTGAAACAATACCCATACCGGTGATTACGACTCGTTTCATTATGACATTCCTATAATTCAAAAATCCGCTAGATAATAACTAAGATAGTCAACAAAAGTGGTCAGCTTTCCCAGAAATTCGTACAATCGCCGAATTCTAACCGCGCCAAATCACATATTTGCACCATTATGACTTCGATTAAAAACGCAGAACTTGGTTGGAACGAAGCTGGTACACCGGTTTCTGACCAATTTGATGATGTTTATTTCTCCAACGTAAACGGTCTCGAAGAGACGCGTTACGTGTTCCTCAAACAAAATCATCTACCAGAAAGATGGCAGGAATTTGACCAAAGACGTTTTGTTATTGGTGAAACCGGATTTGGCACAGGGTTGAACTTCTTAGCCGTGTGGCAATGGTTTACCGAATTTCGTCGCGAATATCCAGAGGCAACCCTAAAAGAATTGCATTTTGTTAGCTTTGAGAAGTACCCACTAAGCAAAGCTGATTTAGAAAAAGCGCATCAATCATGGCCAGAATTGGCAGAGTTTGCCGAAAAACTGCAACAGCACTATCCAGCAGCAGTGCCTGAGTGTCATCGCATTGTTTTAGAAGACGGCGCTATCACACTCGATCTTTGGTTTGGCGATATCAAAGACTGCATGCCGCTTGTTCCTTATGAAGAGCAAGGCTTGATTGATGCTTGGTTCTTAGATGGTTTTGCACCGAGCAAAAACCCAGAAATGTGGAACCAAAACCTATTCAACGGTATGGCAAAATTGGCGAAACAGGATTGTACGGTCGCAACCTTTACGGCAGCGGGCTTTGTGCGTCGCGGCTTAAACGAAGCGGGCTTTGCAATGAAAAAAGTCAAAGGCTTCGGCACCAAACGTGAAATGATTGCAGGTTCGATGGAGCAGCGTGAAGCGCATTCAAACCACCTACCTTGGTTTAACCGCACTGCCTCGACCAATCATGATTCCATCGCGATTATTGGTGGCGGTATCGCTAGCGCGGCTTTGGCTAAAACGCTGATTCGTCGCGGTCAAAATATCACGCTTTACTGCAAAGACGCTCAACCTGCAGAAGGCGCATCAGGCAACCGCCAAGGCGCAGTGTACCCATTATTAAATGGTCCACACAAAGGCGTTTCTCGTGTATTCGCTCCGGGCTTTTTGTTTGCCCGTCAGTTTGTTGACCAAGCAGCGCAAGATATCCAATTTGATCACGATTGGTGCGGCATTACTCAGCTGATGTGGGATGACAAATCTGCAGATAAATTAGAGAAAATGCTTGCTGGCAATTTCACACCAGAGTTAATTCATAAACTATCTGCTGAAGAGACCGCAGAGAAGATAGGCTTGCCGATTGATATGGCATCGGTTCACTATCCTCTTGGCGGTTGGTTATGCCCTGCTGAACTCACCCGAGGCTTGATAGCTCAATTGGATAAAACAGAACTTTTTGAAGCGAAGTTCGAGCATCAAGTCGAGTCGCTCGCTTGGGACGAATCGCGCAAGGTTTGGATATTGAAAGCGAACGGTCAAAGCTTTGAACATTCAACTGTAGTGGTTGCTAATGGCAGTGAGTTCCAAACACTAAGCCAAACCGCTGATTTACCAATGGGTCAGGTAAAAGGTCAAGTTAGCCACGCACCAGCGACAGAAACTTTGTCCAAGCTGAAAACGGTACTGTGTTACGACGGTTACATGACACCTGTTAACCCGAATAATCAGCACTTGTGCATCGGTGCAAGCTACGACCGCAGCCACCTCGATTACGAGTTTGACGAGGATGCGCAAAAAGACAACGCTGAGAAATTGGTGAAGTGCCTGCCGAACCAAACTTGGACGAAAGAAGTGGATACCTCTGGTAACTTGTCACGCCAAGGTATTCGCTGTGTTAGCCGTGACCACCTTCCGTTTGTAGGGAACGTAGGCGACTTTGAAACCATCAAAACGCAATATGCGGATCTGCAAAATCAACAAGAGCAAGACGTTGACGCGATTCACCAGTTCCCTAACCTATTCTGTTTCCTAGGTTTAGGCTCTCGTGGTTTGAGCTCAGCACCTCTAATGGCAGAAGTGTTGGCTTCACAAATCTGTGGCGATCCGGTACCACTGCCTGTTGATGTGCTGACTGAACTGCACCCAAGCCGTATGTGGGTAAGAAAGCTACGTAAAGGTAAGGCGATTACTGAGTTGTAACGTTTTTCGAGAGTGTAAAGAACCCCTCCTATCCTCCCCCTTAAAAAAGGGGAGGAACAAGTTCTTAACACCGCTATAGTCCTTCCATCTTTCCAGAAGGAGCAAGTTGCGAACTCCGCACTGATCTTTCCCTTTCTAACGGGGGAATTAGAGGGGGGTTACAAGTGTTTAATTCAACGCCGCCACGGCCGCTTTCACCTGCTCTACAATTTCCGCATTACGGAACTCACCCGCTTCCAAATCAAAGTTATCGTAGAAGCTTGGAATAGATTGCGATGCTTTCACTTCAGCACCAAAGTAAGGCGCAGAGCCTGTCGCCGCAGCGAGTACCGTTTGTGCACCTCCAGGACCTGGTGAAGTCGCTAAGTACACCGCTGGTTTATTTTGGAATACGTTACGCTCGATGCGTGTCGCCCAATCGAATAAATTCTTATACGCTGCTGGGTAAGAGCCATTATGCTCAGCAAAAGAAATCACCAAAGCGTCTGCTGTTGCGATGTCAGCAAGAAACGCTTTTGCGCCCTCTGCCTGACCAATTTCCTTCTCTTTGTCTTCGCTGAACAAAGGAACATCGTAGCTATTGAGATCTAACACTTGCACGTCTGCACCTTCAACAAGATTGGCTGCGTAAGTCGCGAGAGTTTTATTGATAGAGGTAGAGCTAGTAGAAGCGCCGAATGCGATAATTTTCATGGTTGTAGTCCTTTGTTCACGTTTTGTACTAACAAGAGTAAGAGGTGAACGAGTGTGCTACAACCACAAAAATTTTAAGGAGAGATTCGAAAATTTCGAAGGAGTTTAATTTAACTCTTTTTGCTTCAACCAGAGGTTTAGCGCAACCTGTCGAAGCTTATAAAAACTGATGGTGGCTTAAGCTTGTGCTTGAAGCTCTTGCCAAAGGTCGTTAACAATCACGCGGTCTGCTGGTGTTAATTCTGAACGCGCTTCCTCAAGACTGTTTTCGATGCGAGATTTCAACTCAGCCACATCGTTAATGCCTTCTTCTTCACACGCCGCCGCAGACAGAGAAATGTGACCACGTAAATAACCACCAGCAAACAATTCATCATCCGATGCTGTTTCAATGCGAGCATCAATCAGTTCTAGTAGTTTTTCTTCAAATTCAATAATCATGGCGTTTCTCTGAGGTTATTTAACGATAAAGTCAGACGTTTCCAGCGGCTTAGTTTGGTAAAAGGCACGCAAGGCATCCGATAGCATTTGTACGCGCGGCGGAAGACCGTTTTCTAAAATACCCATTACTTCATTGTGCACTTTGTGCATAAAACCAAGACGATCTGGTTCAAAATCGCCGTGTAGATTGTCACAACTAACGTTAAAAGGGAAGTCAGCACTTTTCGCGAGAATCCACTCATAAGCTTGGGGGCGAACTTCAACTTTTTCGAACTCAGCTTGAACCTCTGCTGTACGACCATCTGGCTCGTACCAGTAACCAAAATCTTCTAGCAAACGGCGCTCTGGTCCTGCTACACACCAATGGGCAATCTCGTGTAGTGCTGACGCGTAAAAGCCACGAGCAAAAATAATCCGATGATGTGGGTGCGCTTCGTCAGCTGGTAAGTAGATAGGCTCATCACCACCAAGTTCTAATTTGGTATTAAAAGACTCAAGAAATGTGTCATTGAAAATAGCGATAAGGTCTTGATATTCGTGATTCATCATCGATTCTGTACTTCAAATTGATATGCGGTGCGCATTGTCGCTGTTTTTCTTACACAGGTAAAGCCACACAACATGTTTGGTTATTAGCTGAGTTAATCTGAAAGTCACTTTCTCCATACAATTTCTCATTCGTCACAGATCACATTTCCCACTACACTCACGCCTTATTTTTACGCTTGATGATGGCGACTTCAACGCTACTTAAAGCGAGATTCTTTTTGGATTTAAGCCTATCCCCAAGGCTTAGATCTTGTTGGTAAGTTTTGCTGCTGTTTTCCTTAATCTCAAGGACATAACAGAGCCCTTTTATTTGAGTGTCCCCTTATGCTGCTAAGTGTGTTGTATATCATTGGTATCACGGCTGAAGCCATGACTGGTGCATTGAGTGCTGGTCGAAGAAAAATGGATTGGTTTGGTGTTATGTTGGTAGCCAGTGCAACGGCAATCGGCGGCGGTACAGTACGCGACATTTTGCTAGGTCACTACCCATTAGGTTGGGTAAAGAATCCTGAATTCTTAGCAATTACATGCGTTGCGGGTGTACTGACAACTGGCTTGGCGAAGTGGGTAATCAAGCTGAAAGGTCTGTTCATTCGTTTGGATGCGCTAGGCTTGATCGTATTTAGCATCATCGGCACCAAGGTAGCGATTGGCATGGGCTTACACCCTGGCATTTGTATGGTGTCAGCACTTGTAACTGGCGTATTTGGTGGTCTGCTACGTGATTTGATTTGTCGTCAAACGCCGCTTGTGCTGCATGAAGAGCTTTACGCCTCTGTAGCACTTATCGCATCAGGTTTGTACCTAGCGTTACTTGAGTTCAACGTACCGGACGTAACCGCGACGATTGTGACTCTGATTACTGGTTACATGTTGCGTATGGCGGCAGTACGCTTTAAATGGCGCTTGCCTTCATTCCACTTGGAAACCGAAGGGTCGATTCACTGATTCAAATAGAAACCTATTGAAAGATATGAAAAAGGCTGCTCATTGAGCAGCCTTTTGTGTTTCTATCCAGTTAAGCTTCAAACTTAAATCTTTGGAGTCTCGGTTTGTACGCCATGGTTTTGACCACGGTGGCGTAGCAAATGGTCCATAACGACAATAGCCAGCATCGCTTCTGCGATAGGCACAGCGCGGATCCCCACACAAGGGTCATGACGACCTTTAGTGATCAACTGAGTTGGTTCACCTTCTTTAGTGATAGTCTCACCTGGCACAGTAATGCTTGAGGTTGGCTTAAGCGCGATGTTTGCAACAATCTCTTGACCAGTAGAGATACCGCCAAGAATGCCGCCCGCGTGGTTACTACCAAAGCCTTCTGGTGAAAGCGTATCACGGTGCTCGCTGCCTTTTTGGTTTACCACATCAAAACCGTCACCGATTTCCACGCCTTTCACTGCATTGATGCTCATTAACGCGTGCGCGATGTCTGCATCCAAACGATCAAATACAGGCTCACCAAGACCAACAGGCACGTTGGTTGCCACGACCTGAATTTTAGCGCCGATAGAGTCGCCTTCTTTTTTCAGATCACGGATAAGTTGATCAAACGCTTCCACTTTGTCTGCATCTGGGCAGAAGAACGCGTTGTTTTCGATTTCATTCCAATCCACTTTATCGATTGAAACGTCACCCATTTGCGACAAGTAAGCGCGGATTTCTACACCGAACTCGTCTTTTAGGTATTTCTTAGCGATTGCACCAGCCGCCACACGCATTGCCGTTTCACGAGCAGACGAACGACCGCCACCTCGATAGTCGCGCACACCGTATTTTTGGTGGTAAGTGTAATCAGCGTGTCCTGGACGGAACTTGTCTTTGATGTCTGAGTAGTCTTTAGAACGTTGGTCTGTGTTCTCGATCATCAGACCAATTGAAGTACCTGTGGTTTTACCTTCAAAAACGCCAGAAAGAATTTTTACTTCGTCCGGTTCACGACGTTGGGTAGTGTAACGTGATGTGCCAGGACGGCGACGGTCGAGATCCGTTTGTAGATCTGCCTCAGTGATTTCCAAACCTGGAGGGCATCCGTCTACGATACATCCTAGTGCGATACCGTGACTTTCTCCGAATGTCGTTACTCGGAAATGTTGTCCGATACTGTTTCCTGCCATTACTTCCTCAAGTTCTTTTCGCCACGCTCTCCATGAACGCAACTGCTTTTCAATTCTTCGTGGAATCATAGTGGCGGTATTACGTTTTGATGTAAAGCCCGATTTGGCGGAAAAAACAAAACAGCCGAAATTTTCCAAGCTCAGTGCGAAGCGGATAAAAAAACACCGAGCACTGGGCTCGGTGTTTTCATTGTTTATTCGAATGGTTTATTTCGACAGACTTAGTCTTTGTACAGTTTGAACTCTTCTGCACACTCAACCAATTGGTCACGCGTTAGCATGAATACGCCGTGACCGCCGTTCTCGAACTCAATCCAAGTGAATGGAATTTGTGGGTACTGTTCCATCATGTGGACCATCGAGTTACCGACTTCACATACAAGAATACCGTCGTCTGTTAGGTAGTCTGGCGCATTAGCAAGAATACGGCGAACCAGTTTTAGACCGTCAGTGCCAGCAGCTAGACCTAGTTCAGGCTCGTGCGTGAACTCGTCTGGCAGGCTGTTCATGTCTTCTTCGTCCACGTAAGGTGGGTTAGACACGATCAGGTTGTATTTCTCTTTTGGAAGATCGCGGAACAAGTCAGAGCGGATTGGGAACACTTGTTGCTCCATGCCGTGATCTTGTACGTTTTGCTCAGCCACTTGTAGCGCGTCTGTAGAGATGTCGATCGCGTCAACTTCTGCTTCAGGGAAAGCGTGCGCACAAGCAATCGCGATACAACCAGAACCCGTACATAGGTCCATGATGCGCGTAGGCTCTTCCACCAACCAAGGCTGGAATTCCGCTTGAATCAATTCGCCGATAGGAGAACGTGGCACAAGTACACGCTCATCAACGAAGAACTCAAGACCACAGAACCATGCTTTGTTCGTTAGGTATGCAGTTGGTGTACGCTCGTTGATGCGTTTTACTACGCGCTCAACGATACGCAGACGCTCGCTTGTCGTAAGACGAGAGTTCAATACGTGCGGAGGCACATCAATCGGCAAGTATAATGTTGGCAGGATAAGCTGAACTGCTTCATCCCACGCATTATCAGTGCCATGACCGTAAAACAGGTTAGCGGCGTTAAAGCGGCTCACCGTCCAACGAATCATATCTTGAAGGGTATGGAGCTCCGATACCGCCTCTTCTACAAAAATCTTATCCAAAATTGCCTCCGAAAAGCGCTACAATACTGCCATAAATTGTAAAAATGAAATTGTTTACCTAATGAGCAAAAAAGACACCGAATACGATGACGATTTCGCCTTGTTTAAGGATGCAGTACAGGGCGTAAAAAAGTTGCGACAGGATACCATAATCCAGCAAGCAAAAAAAAATACTAAGCAAAAAGAAATCACACGCTCAAACCGTGAAGCGAGTGATTCTGAGTTTTACTTTTCTGATGAGTTTGTTCCGCTTCTGAATGAAGAGGGACCAACTCGTTATGCGCGTGACGATGTGTCCACTTATGAAGTGAAACGTCTTCGTCGTGGCGTGTACGTGCCTGACGTCTTCCTAGACATGCACGGCATGACACAACAAGAAGCTAAGCGAGAACTCGGTGCGATGATCGCGTACTGCGTGAAAAACGAAATCCACTGTGCGTGTGTACAACACGGCATCGGTAAGCACATTCTGAAGCAGAAAGCGCCGCTTTGGTTAGCTCAACATCCAGACGTAATGGCATTCCACCAAGCGCCTCTAGAGTTTGGTGGCGATGGTGCCCTATTGGTGCTGCTATCTATTCCAGAGAAATAGCCCACCGACTTCGACTGTATTTCGCTGACAAGCAAGAACGACAAAGGCAGGTTAACCCTGCCTTTTTGTTTTTTTCGAGCCATCATCCCGAGAGGTTTTGCTCTATGGCGTGATATGCCAAAGCACTTCACCGCGTTGTGTTTGCGGATCAAATTCAATGCACACCAAGCCAGATGTCGGGAACATTGGCGGCGTCATGTCTTTCACAAATTCCGAGGTAAGGTAGCCCACCAGCGGCAAGTGCGACACAAACAAAAGAGATTCAAGCTTCTCAACTTCAATCAACGCATTAGCGAAATCAAACACTTGGTCGGATTGACCGTAAGGCGTGATGTCTTCACACGTTTCGATGCCCTTAGCCGAAAAGTGTGCGCTGATTTCTTGCCAAGTTTGCTGCGCTCGAATGTACGGGCTCACCAGTACTTTGTCGAATTGAGCAAAACCTTGCTCTTTACATGCTCGGGCAACTGCTTCCGATTCAGTTCTGCCTCTTGGGGTCAGTTGTCTTTCTGCGTCGGTGTTCGCAAAATGCTCTGCTTCACCGTGACGCAAGATAAATATTTTCATGTTATTTCCTAGGGATAGCTAACGCTACCAAAAGGTTGACTGCTATCTTTATACGGATAGCGGGCTAACTTTAATGATGTCGAAACAAAAATACTGATATAATTATCGGTTCATTATACCAATTCGCTTGCTAAAGATAGCGACTTTCTTAACAATCTATTAAAAAGAATATACTCAGTTCATCACATTCTACGATGAAGTTATGAACTCAGTGCATTCCTTCAAATAGCTCGAACCCCATAGCAATTTGCTGATGGGCTTATGCAGTACTCTTACGAATAACAAAAATGCGGCAAGCAGTATTTGTCGAAGCGCAAACTTTGCGCCTCCCCGCTCGGGGATCATAATTACTGTAATGCGAAATCTGGAGACGCATCGTGCACCTAAGTCCAAACGATTCAAATCAATACCGCTACATTACATTGAGTAATGCCCTGCGCGTGTTGCTGATTCATTCCGACACGGCTCAACAGTCGGCAGCAGCCCTAGCAGTAAACGTTGGACACTTCGATGATCCGATGGATCGCCAAGGTCTGGCACACTATCTAGAACACATGCTTTTTTTGGGTACGGAAAAATACCCTAAAGTGGGCGAGTTTCAAAGTTATATTAGTCAACATGGTGGCACCAACAACGCTTGGACGGGCACCGAGCACACCTGTTTCTTCTTCGATGTCACACCAACTGCTTTTGAAACCGCGCTTGATCGATTCAGCCAATTCTTTACTGCACCACTGTTTAACGAAGAAGCGTTAGACAAAGAGCGCCAAGCGGTCGACTCCGAATACAAGCTCAAACTGAACGACGATTCTCGCCGTCTGTACCAAGTCAACAAAGAAGTCATCAACCCTGAGCACCCGTTTTCAAAATTTTCTGTCGGTAACTTAGATACACTTGGCGATCGCGATGGCAAATCCATCCGCGACGAGATAGTTGAATTTCACCACTCGCAGTATTCTGCCGATTTGATGACGCTGACTTTGTTTGGTCCGCAATCTCTTGATGAGCAGCAAGCGTGGGTAGAAACCATGTTTGCCGACATCCCAAACCACCAGCTACGCGGCAAGTCGATCGATGTGCCTATTGGCACCGAAGACAGCACAGGCATCTTGGTTCAAGTCGAGCCAATTAAAGAATTCCGTAAACTGATTCTCACGTTTCCAATGCCGGGAATGGATGCGCACTATAGCGTGAAGCCCCTCTCCTACTTTGCTCACCTGTTGGGTTATGAAGGCGAAGGCAGTCTGATGCTTCAACTCAAAGAGAAAGGCTGGATTACCTCCCTCTCAGCAGGTGGCGGTGCGAGCGGCAGCAACTACCGCGACTTCACCGTAAGTTGCACCCTGACGCCGAACGGCTTGGATCATATCGATGACATCGTTCAAGCGGTATTCCAATATCTCTCCATGATCAAACAAGATGGCATGGATGAGTGGCGCTATTTGGAAAAACAAGCGGTATTAGAGTCTGCTTTTCGCTTCCAAGAGCCATCGCGCCCAATGGACTTGGTCAGCCATTTGGTGATCAATATGCAGCACTATCAACCGGAAGACACGGTTTATGGTGACTACAAAATGGCGGGCTATGATGAAGCGCTTCAACGCTCATTACTTCAATATCTTTCGGTTGAAAACGTTCGCGTTACATTGATAGCAAAAGGCTTGGAATACAACCAAACCGCAGAGTGGTACTTCACGCCTTATTCGGTAACGCCGTTCAGCGAAGAACAACGCCGTTTCTATCAACAAATCGACCCAAGTTGGCAGTTCGTTCTCCCAGAAAAGAACCCATACATTTGCTACGAACTCGATCCAAAACCGTTTGAAAACGGTGGCTCATTGCCGGAGTTGGTGGAAGATGTTGAAGGCTTCCGTTTATGGCACTTGCAAGACGATGAATTCCGAGTACCAAAAGGTGTCGTTTACGTCGCCATTGACAGTTCACACGCGGTAGCATCACCGAAAAACATCGTGAAAACGCGACTATGTGTTGAGATGTTCCTCGATTCTCTGGCAAAAGAGACTTATCAAGCTGAAATCGCAGGCATGGGTTACAACATGTATGCTCACCAAGGCGGTGTCACGCTGACATTATCGGGTTTTAGCCAGAAACTACCACAGCTGCTGGAAATGATTCTGCATCGCTTTGCTGCACGTGAGTTCAGCCCTGCTCGCTTTGAGACCATTAAGCAACAACTGTTACGCAATTGGCGGAATTCATCACAAGATCGCCCTATTTCACAGCTTTTTAATGCATTAACAGGCTTACTCCAACCGAACAATCCTCCATTCGCAACATTGGTTGAAGCATTGGAAGAGATTGAAGTGGATGAGCTGTCAGTGTTCGTTGAATCGATTCTGGCTGAGCTACACGTTGAGATGTTCGTTTATGGCGATTGGCAGCGTCAGCAAGCTCATGACATGGCAAACACATTGAAAGACGCATTGCGTGTGAAAGAACAACGTTACGAAGAGGCGCTTCGCCCACTCGTCATGCTGGGTGAAAACGGCAGTTTCCAACGCGAAGTAAACTGTAACCAGCAAGACTCAGCAGTGGTGATTTATCATCAATGTGAAGACATCTCTCCTCGTAACATTGCACTTTATTCCTTGGCTAACCACCTAATGTCGGCAACCTTCTTCCATGAAATCAGGACTAAACAACAGCTAGGCTACATGGTTGGCACGGGGAACATGCCGCTGAACCGCCACCCGGGCATTGTGCTTTATGTGCAGTCACCGAATGCAGCACCAGCCGAACTGGTAACCTCAATCGATGAGTTTTTAAATGCGTTCTACATGGTGCTGTTAGAGCTCAATGAATACCAATGGCACAGCAGTAAACGCGGATTGTGGAACCAAATTGCAACGCCTGACACTACATTACGCGGGCGAGCGCAGCGCCTATGGGTAGCAATTGGTAACAAAGACACCGACTTTAATCAGCGTGAAAAAGTGTTGGAAGAGCTTAAAGAGTTAACTCGCACTGACATGATTCGCTTTGTGGTCAATGAGCTTAAACCTCGTACTGCGAATCGTTTGGTAATGCATTCACAAGGCATCGCTCATGAAGACGCGCCGCGAATCAATCTTGGCTTAGAGGTTGGCTCGATAGAAGAGTTTCAACTGCGCCCGAAAGACTTCGGTCTCGGGTAAATCATTGTTATTAGCACTGACACAAAAAAGGCTTGCACCGCGCAAGCCTTTCTATTTTTCGTGCTAGCCATTAATCGTAGAAGTTACGACCTTCACCCGCACGAGTGAGTAAGCCATCACATGGCGCGTAACGATCACCGTATTTCGATGCGAACTCGTTCATTTTCTCAACCAGTTCTTTCAAACCGAATTGATCCATGTAACGGAATGGACCACCTAGGAATGGTGGGAAACCAATACCAAAGATCGCACCGATATCACCATCGCGTGGAGAACGGATAATACCGTCGTCCAAACAGCGAACCGCTTCGTTTAGCATTGGCAGCACACAACGCAGTGCAATGTCGTTGTCGCTCAGCTTGGATTCTGGCGTCAGGTTCAATAGCTTGTACACGGACTTATCGACTTCTTTCTTCTTACCTTTGTAGGTGTAGAAGCCTTTACCACTCTTACGACCTTTACGACCGTCATTCAGTAGTGTGTCGAATACGTCTGGACCTTTAAATCGTTCGCCCAATTCGTTAACCAAGATCGGCATGATCTTAGCACCGATATCCACACCGACTTCGTCCAACAAGGTGATAGGACCTACTGGGAAACCGAAGTCGAGCAGCGCTCCATCAAGTTGTTCGATCGGCTCATTTGCCAGCAAGATGTGTGCAGCTTCGTTCATGTAAGGCGCAAGAATGCGGTTTACATAGAAGCCTGCTTTATCTTTCACGACAATTGGTGTCTTGCCCTGTTTCTTAGCAAGCGCAACAACCGTAGAAATGGTCTCTTCTGACGTAGTTTCATGAGGAATCACTTCCACCAGTGGCATTTTCTCTACTGGGCTGAAGTAATGCAGACCGACGATGTTTTCCGGACGCTCTGCTTTTTCCGCAATTTTGTGAATTGGCAGCGAAGACGTGTTGGTCGCAAAGATGGTCTCTGGTTTTGCATTCGCTTCAATATCCGCAACCATCGTCTGTTTAAGGTCAAGATCTTCAAACACCGCTTCAATAACCACATCAATATGATTGAAGCTTGTGAAATCAACGCCTCCAGACAGTTGCAGCATTTTCGATTGCAGGCCCGCTTTAGAGATAATACGGCGCTTACGCTGCTTTTCGAACAACTTATAGTTGTAGTTCAACGCGTTAAGCACGCCATCATTGCTGACGTCTTTAATACGTACTGGCACTTTCGCCTTCGCAACAGATACATGGCTGATGCCTGCCCCCATTAGACCACCACCCAACACGCCAACTCTGTTGACAGCTGCTGGCTCGGCTTCCGCACCGTTTTCTTTCTTCATTTCAGTGGTAGCAAAGAAAATAGAGCGCAGTGCTTTCGATTCCGAGCTCATCACCAATTCGCCAAAGCGCTTCGCTTCAAGCTCTTGACCTTGAGCAAAGCCTTTTTCAAGACCGTGCTGAATGACTTCGAGAATCGCAACCGTTGCTGGATAGTTACCGCGGGTCTTCTCATTGGTTTTCTTCGCGGCTTGCTCAAACACAAACTTACGACCTAAACCACTGCCCGACATCAACTTCTCTTTTGTCGATTGCTTCTTCTTACCTTTGTTCTTCCCTTTTTCGATAAGCTGCTTAGCTACATCAAGAAGAATCGTCTCTGGTACACACGCATCAACAACGCCAAGTTTTTTCGCTTTCTTGGCACGCAGTTGTTTACCTGTAAGGATGAGGTCTAACGAAGGCAACAGACCAATCAGACGAGGAAGGCGCTGAGTACCACCAGAACCAGGCAACAAACCAAGTTGCACTTCAGGCAAACCAAGACGCGTTTTATCGGAATCGGTACACACACGGTAGTCACACGCTAACGCAAGCTCTAAACCACCGCCTAAACATGGACCGTGAATCGCAGCAACAACTGGATAAGGCAGATCAGACAGTTGCTGGAATAACTCTTGCCCCTGCTTAGCCAATGCTTCCGCTTCGTTCGCCGTTGTGCACGCTTCAAGCATACGAACATCGGCACCAGCAACAAAATTATCTGGTTTTAAAGAATGAATGATCATCCCTTTCACGCCGCTGGTGTCTTTTAGTTGAGCGAAGATCTCTTTCATCTCATCTGCAAACGCCGCTTGCAGCGTGTTCATTTTCTCGTTTGGCACATCGATGGCTAGCCAAGCAATGTTCTGCTCATCAATCTTTAGACTAAATGCTTTTTGCTCGCTCATTACTCAACCTCCAAAATCATTGCTGCACCAAGACCACCTGCGGCACATGCGGTATTCAACGCAAGACCACCGCCACGACGTTTAAGCTCACGCAGCGTTTGCGTCATCATACGTGCACCAGTTGCGGCAAATGGGTGACCATAGGCAATGGAACCGCCAAGGACGTTGAACTTATCCATATCGATTTCACCTATCGCTTTCGAGCGACCTAGGTTTTCTTGGGCAAATTTATCAGAAGCAAACATCTTCACGTTCGCCAGTGCTTGGGCAGCGAAGGCTTCATGCATATCAATAAGCGTCAGGTCTGAAAGCTCTAGACCTGTATTCTCCAACACTTTTGCCGTCGCGTATGTTGGTCCCATTAGCATGTCCATTTCTACACCAATGGCTGAGAACGCATAACCGCGGATGTAGCCAAGTATTTCCATACCAAGCTCTTTCGCTTTGCCTTCACGCATTAGCATCACCGCCGCACCACCATCGGTTAATGGTGTACTGTTCGCCGCTGTTACGCTGCCGTATTGACGGTCGAAAGCCGGACGCAGTTTTGCGTAGCCTTCTAATGTCGAATCATGACGAATGTTGTTATCTTCAGAGATCCATTTTTTGTAAGGTTCTGGGAAAGCCGTCATCACTTCGTCTTGGATTTTGCCGTCTTTCCAAGCTTGCGAAGCTAGAGAGTGAGAACGGTGCGCCAAAGCGTCTTGCTCTGCACGAGTAATGCCGTGTGACTTCGCCATTTGCTCGGCAGTTTGCCCCATTGAAAGACCCGTCGAGTACTCAGCCACAGCCGGCGGTACTGGCATTAAATCTTTAAAGCTGAGTTTTTTGAGAATGTTGAGCTTTTGACCCAGCGTTTTGGTTTTACTTAGCGCAAGCAAGTTCGCGGCAAGTTTCTTAGAAACACCAATTGGTAAAACCGATGAAGAGTCCGCACCACCCGCGATACCAACATCAATGCCGCCCGCCATAATGCTCTCAGCAACATTGACTGCAGCTTGGAAGCTAGTCGCACACGCGCGAGTAACACTGTAAGCGTCAGTGTGGATGTGCATTCCTGTACCAAGCACAATTTCACGTGCAATGTTTGGCGCTTCTGGCATTTGAACTACTTGTCCAAATACCACTTGTTCGATGAGTTTCGGATCGATGTCTGTGCGAGCAAGCATTTCGCTCACTACCATTTTGCCTAAATCGACCGCTGGCACCTGGCTGAACTCAGTGCTTTGACGAGCAAAGGGGGTTCGTAGCCCTGCGACAATAGCAACACGTTCACCGTGGCGTGTTTTCACTTCCTGCTTGCCCATTGTTTCTCCTTAAATACAAGAGGTCTGACCTGATGCATTGTAATCAGTTTGTTAAATTTATCAAACATGCGTTTAAATAAACGTGAAGCGAGTAGATCTATTGCTCTAGTTCGTTGATTCTTAGGCGATTAAGAATGATTAACTATAGTGAGTTAAAATGAAGAGAAGTGTGCGGAAGGTAAAATTGAAGCAAAAAAAAACCACACAAAACTGTGTGGTCGGAATATCTATAAAACAATTAACATACGCCAATTGTAAAATTAATCAGTTTCCTGATTAGGAGAAAGTAAAGTCAGCCTTCAAAAGGAAGTGTCATCTTGCTCAACATGTTAGTCGTCAATGACTAACTAGATGACAAGATGTACTATAGCCCCTTCACTGCATCAGATTTTGAAATAGATCAATTTTATGGTGATTTTATAGTTTCTGAACGTATCAAAGTACGAAAGAGTCTTGATCACTCTAAAATAGTTGCATGAAAACGCTTATTAAAACTATATAGAATAATTTATCATCACTTCAAATAAGTGCTTGATCATTGAAGAAGTATATTGTGCTGCTGCGACACTACATCTCGATGTAGTCGGATCGTTCATAAATACAATCGGTATATATGACCTCACAGAGCAAGATGGAGGCTCCTGTGGCAATATTTAAAATGTTTGGAAAGAAAAATTCCAACAGTCCGGTCAACTCTGATATGGACAGACAAAGAAAATACGAAGCTCTTGTTCGGGGCTATCACAGAGACTTGTATCGCTACGCTTACTGGTTATGCAAAGACAAGGCGATTGCAGAAGATTTGGTTCAAGAAACCTGTTTGCGCGCATGGAAGTCACTGGATAGTCTTCAAGATGAAAAGGCAGCAAAATCTTGGCTTATTACTATATTGAGACGAGAAAACGCGCGCCGCTTCGAGCGTAAACAATTTGATTTGGTTGATATCGATGACTACGGCAATGATGCTAAAGTTAGCGATGACCCACATCATCAGCAGGAATGGCTACAAGCTCAAATAATGAAGCTTGACGTCGAATACCGTGAGCCTTTGTTTCTTCAAGTTGTTGGTGGTTTCAGTGGAGAAGAAATCGGCAGCATTCTTGATCTAAACAAGAACACTGTAATGACGCGCCTTTTCCGCGCCCGTAATCAATTAAAAGAGATGTTGGATTCTCAAGATACTCAGAGAGGACAAAAAAATGGATGATTTAGAATTTCGTCGTCGTATTTTGTCGGATCCAAAACAGAAGGATGAAGAGATTCTTCAAGCTTTAGCTGAGAACGACGCTAACAGTAAGTTTGTTGATGACGTTTTGGATCTCGACCTTAAAATCAAGCAAGCCATGAATGTGGATGTGCCTGAAGATCTAGCCGACAAAATTCTGTTTAATCAAACGTCGAATGCGCTTGATAACGATAATGTGGTTAGACCGAACTTTGCTCGCAAAGCAATGGCGTTGGCTGCATCGGTTGCTTTTACTGCTGGTTTATTGGTAGGTCAAATCAACTGGGGGAACGTTATTGTCTCTCCAGCTCAAGCGAGCCTAGCAGATACCGCAATGAAACACGTGGTGGCGGAAGAGTCATTTGTACGCAACCTCGATGAGGATGTTTCAAGCAAGCAAGTAAACGCGAAAATGATGCCGTTCCATTATCAACTTAATGGTAGCTTTCCATACCATGTTTACTACTTAAACCATTGCGGCTTTGGTGAGTCAAACGCCCTTCATATGGTTTTCCAAGGTAAAGAAGGCAAAGTAACCATGTTTGTTACTGACGTGAAGAGCGACCAGAAAGTCGATTTTGATAAAGATGGTATGAGCGGTGTTGTGAAGCCTGTGGGTAAAGCCAGCATGATTCTTGTTGGTAACAGCGGTGAAGACATCGATGCGATTGCAGCAAAACTTGCTCCAATGATGGAGCCGATGTAATAACTTCAGCGAAACGACACTACTAGCTACTAAAAAGCCGCTAAATTTCGAAATTTAGCGGCTTTTTGTTTATGAATAATACAAAAAGCATTCACGCTAACTATTGAGTTTAGAGTTAAAACTCTAAATTATGCACTTTAGATGCAATTTCCCGACATTTAGACATCATTTCTGCAATTTTTATTCAAATTTATCCAATGGTCGGATTTGTATGGTCCACTCTTAATACTACTATCTGCGCCACTGAGCAAAAGCTCAACTTATCGTCCAAAGAGACGAAACTAATAAGGAATAAAAAATGACTCAGAATACGCGTCTGTTTAAAAAGACTCTCCTAGCAGTGACGGTTGCAATGGCATCTGGTCAAGCAATGGCGGCTGGTTTCCAGCTAAACGCACAATCAGCGACTGGTATCGGTCGTGCATTCGCCGGTGATGCGGTAATTGCAGATAACGCTTCTGTAATGGCTCGCAACCCTGCGGCAATGGCTCTATTTGACAAAATGGAACTGTCAGTAGGCTTTGAAAGCATCACTTCGATGATTGAAGTTAAAGATGCAAAATACTGTGGTGTTCAATGCCAAGCAACAAACGGCTTGGTTAAACCAACAGATTCAAATTATGACGATGCTGGCGATACTTCTATTGCACCAAATATCCACCTTATCGTGCCAGTTAACGACAAGTTTGCATGGGGTGTAAACGCATACTCTAACTTTGGTACTAAAACAGAATTCGGTGATAGTTTTGTTGCAAAAGAATACGGCGGTCTTACCGACGTTAAAAGTGCAAACTTCGGCGTTGCGGGTTCTTACCGCCTAAACGATCAATGGAGCTTTGGTGCTGGTCTGGACCTAATCTATGGTGAAGGTACGATGAAGCGTGAACATGGCATGCTTGGTACACTTGTAGACGTAGATAAAGCTGATGGTTGGGCTGTAGGCTTCAACCTAGGCACTGTGTATGAATTAGATGAGAACAACCGTTTTGGTTTGTCTTACCGCTACAGCCCAGAAATGGAAGCAGAAGACGACAAAGGTCAGAAGATCACATTGCCTCTACCAGATATGGCTGAGTTCTCAGGTTTCCACAAAATCACCGACACTAAGTTTGCAGTTCACTACTCTATCCAATACATTGGTTGGAGCGACTTTGACCAAATTGAGTTCCGCAACCTTAAAGGTTCTCCACTTGGCTCAAGCTACGACAAGCAGTATGCATGGCAAGATGGCTGGCACTACTCAATCGGTGGTACTTACTACCTAAACAATAGCTGGACACTTCGTACTGGTTACATGTACGACACAAGTGCTCAAGATTCACTAACTTCAGTAT
Organism: Vibrio sp. Y29_XK_CS5; assembly: GCF_024181835.1. Taxonomy (NCBI): domain Bacteria; kingdom Pseudomonadati; phylum Pseudomonadota; class Gammaproteobacteria; order Vibrionales; family Vibrionaceae; genus Vibrio; species Vibrio sp. Y29_XK_CS5. Next base: position 47,475 of record NZ_JAMZAM010000005.1, on the reverse strand, counting down.
CAGTACCTGACTCAGACCGTCAATGGTTCTCTGCAGGTTTCACATACCATATCGATAGCGAGTCTAACGTCGACTTCGGCTTTACTTACTTGATGGGTAAAGATGTGAAAGTCAATGAGTCAACACCAAATCCAAAGTACGATCCAAGCAACCCTCTAAGTCCTGCAAATATTTCATCATTGTCAGCGACAACGCATGCAGATGCTATCCTATTCGGCTTACAATACAGCCGCAGCTTCTAAGCATCACGTAGCAAGCTAATATAAACACTCTCTATATAAAAGGCTGGAATTCCAGCCTTTTTTCTTATCTATCGTTTTACATTCACCCAATTTTGGCGCACACGTGTAATCAAAACTCACGATTATGACTCACAAGTGTTCGCTGAGTTTTTTTCACACCGCCATTACAGTTAGTTAGATATTCTGCATAGATTAAAATATATAGATAATTTACCTGAAAACACTGTTTTATTGGCTTTTCATTTTTAAAGTAATAACTCTAGACGTAAACTTTCGCCCCACGTTATAAATAACTCAGCGAACATTACAATGAAAACCAACAAGACTCTCCTATCAACAGCAGTGGCATTCGGTCTACTTAGTACTTCGGGCGTTGCAAACGCAGCAGGTTTCCAACTTGCAGAATACTCTGCGACTGGTCTAGGTCGTGCATACGCTGGTGAAGCGGCAATGGCTGATAACGCAAGTGCACAATGGCGTAACCCAGCTATGCTAACTTACCTAGAAGGCACACAAGTGTCTGTTGGCGCTATCTATGTAAACCCAAACATCGATGTTGATGGCACGTCGACTTACGTGAATGGTCCAAACGCTGCAAACTCTCATGACTTTGCACACGATGCTGTCATTCCGAACTTCTACTTTTCTCACCAATACAATGACAAATTTGCTATTGGCTTTGCCCTTGGCACTAACTACGGTATGGAAACGGACCTAGGTAAAGATTTTGCCGCAGCTAACTTTGGTAACCAAGCTAGCGTATTCTCAATGGAAGCGAACCTAAATGCAGCATACAAGCTAAACGAAAAGCTTAGTGTTGGTGGCGGTATCCGCTATGTCATGGCAGATGGCAGCTTCGGCGCAGTTATGCCACCACAGATGGGTGACAAGCTAGCAGGAACCACTCTTAAATACATGGAAGGTGACGATACGGCATGGGGCTGGCAAGTAGGCACTGCATGGCAAATCAACGCTAATAACCGTATTGGTTTTGCTTACAAATCTGAAGTAGATCTAACACTAGAAGGTTATGCAAAAGGTCTTGGTTTCAACCCAGCAGATCCAAATGCTCATAAAAATGGCTCGATGGACCTAGCTCTGCCAGCAACAGCGGAATTAGCAAGCTACCATCAGTTAAATGAACAATTAGCGATTCATGCGAGCATCAACTGGACTAATTGGAGTAGTTTTAAAGAGCTAGTAGCCGACTTCCCAGGTGAAGCATCAAATTTGATCAAAGAAGAAAACTGGGAAGATAACTACCGCTTCGCTGTAGGTACTACTTACAAACTTGACCAAAAATGGACGCTACGCTCAGGTGTTGCATACGACACTTCTGCTGTGAGTGACGAAAACCGTACAGCTACTATCCCTGAAACGGATCGTCTATGGTTAAGTATTGGTGCTGGTTACGAATGGTCTAAGAATCTAACACTAGACGCTGGCTTTACCTATATTTTTGCGAAAGATGCTTCAATGTATGAAGGTCGCACTGATGGTATGCCACCAATGAAAGATCCTGCTACATTTGGTGGAGAATTCTCTGGTGAAGTAACAGGTAACGTATGGCTAATCGGTGTTCAAGCGAACTACAAGTTCTAATCTGAACGCTATTTATCGATAAAAGAAAGTTACCGATAAAAAGAAAGGCTTGGTTTTCACCAAGCCTTTTTGTTTTTCTGTATAAAGCGATTAGAAGTCTTCTTCTAAATACTCGTCTAAGTACGCTTCTTCTTCCGCATCTACTTCATCAGTCGTACTGATTTCTGCTTTAAAGTTTTGACGTTGAATGTAAACGTCACGAGTTAATACATATGGATCAGGCGATGCTTCAAGCTGTGCTTCTTGTGGTACTAACAGGGCACGTTTTTCCATACCTTCCAGCGCCCATTTACCTAAGCCTGCCCAGAAGTTTAGGTATGAAAGTGGCAAGTACATACCATCCACAGTGTCTGTTACTTCACGCAATGTATATGGACCGTAGCCCGGCACCATAAAATATGGACCGTTACCTACACCATAGTGACCAACCACACTACTAAACTCTTTGTTGTCGTACTTGGTGATACCAGCAGCCGTTGCAACGTCAAACAGACCTAAGATACCGAATGTCGAGTTAATCCAGAAGCGGTTAAAGTGATCAACGGCTTTAGTGCCATTTCCCATGACTAGGTTATTCACCACACTCGCAGGTTCGTCTAAGTTAGCTAGGAAGTTAGCAATACCAGAGCGAATTGGCACAGGCGTATAATCAACATACGCAAGAGACACTGGGCGAACTAAGTACGGGTCAAGATAATCGTAGTTCAGTTCCCACATTGTGCGGTTGAAACTTTCCAATGGGTCATAAACATCAGAAGTTGTTTGATTAGTTTCGTTTTCTTCTGTTACCGCTTCCTCGGGTGCAGTTGAACAGCCAACCAGTCCAACAGCGAACAGCAACAAGAAGATGGATTTACCCTTGTTATACATTCTACGTTCCATAACGACGATTAATACCCCTAAATGACCTGTGTTTTACGTACGTTTAGTACTTTGGAAAAAGTCATTTGGGTATATAAGTAAAGGCCAGCATGCGCTGGCCTTTATTATTCTACTCGATAGTTGGTAGTCATACCACAAAACCGTCCTAACAATCCTTAAGTGTCAATTATTAGAGACGTTCATGAATTATTGATACTGTTTATCTATCATCACTTCTACTGGCTGACCAAAATCAACGACTTGGCTTTCACCATGCCAATCTTGGTCACGAGTTGCAACGTTACCATCCGAGTCAACACGAACGCGAACCATCAACTTATCTAGAGAAGATAGCTTCTGACCGTCCATCATCGCATTACCATCATCTAGTACAACTGTACGAGGGAATGTACCTAATGGGTAGCGAGCTGCCGCGACAGGCATCGGAGAACCATCTGCGCGATGTACTGACACAATCAATACCGCATTTGGATCAAGTTGAGCTTCTGGAGCTACGTTAATAGTCACTGCCACACTCTTGTCTGGAGAAACCGCTTCACCCATTTGCTTACGTGCACTTTCGATACTGCGACCTAGCATTTCATAGCGGCTATCTTCAGGACCGATCATTTGCTGCATGATACCCCAATACTTAATCGCGGCTGGGAAATCTTGGCGCTCAAATGCATCAAACGCAAGTAGAGAGAAGACACGTAGGTCAACGTAATCTTGTTGCATCAGTTTACCAAGCAGAGAACGAGCCGTAGCTTGATCCATCTCGTCTTGGGAAAGCATCAGAGCTTGTGCGTAACCAAGTTGAACATCTGGATCTTTTGGTTCTAGCTTGTACGCTTTTTCCATTGCATCAATGGAAGTCGTCACATCTCGGTTCGCCAAAGCAATACGACCTAATAGCAACCAACCGGTTGAGTCTTCAGGTTGGTAATGCAGGCGTGTACGCAGAGCCAAAGAGAGATCAGCCATTTCATCATCACTGAGTGGCTCAGATGCTGCAGACATTAGCTTTTTAGAAAGTTCAGGAAGGTTATCGTTTACTTCCTGCCACTTCACAACGTCTTGAGATGCGCCAAACTTGTAGTAAAGACCGTAGCTCAATACCACTGTCAAAATCACTGATGGGATCAAAACAGCAATCGGAGAAACATGTGTTTCCTTTTGCTTTTTATCACCAGGGATATCGTCCAGAAGAGATTGCTTCAGATCGGAAATCAAATCATCTTGGCTCTCGACTAGACCTTCGTCTGTTTCTTCAGCAAGCTCAGATAGGCGGTCTTTATAGAACGCTTTGTTAAGCTCATCACGTAACACTTCATCGTTGTTGGCTTTTTGCTTAAGCAGCGGCAGTGCAACTAAGACACAAGCTATCAGCGTAAGAACAACGGTAGAAACCCAAAATAGTGTCATTACTTCTTATCTCCGTTGTTCTCTTCATCAAGCAATGATTTGAGACGCGCTTCTTTTTCTTCGTCCCATTGTTCGTTACTTGCTTGAACTGCTTTTGCTTTTGATTTTCGGCTACGCAGCACGATTAAACCAAAGCCACCTAATACCACTGCTAGTGGACCTAGCCACAGAATTGCAGTCGCAAAAGTAAACGGAGGATTGTACGTTACGAAGTTGCCGTAACGAGCAATCATGTAGTCCACGATCTCATCTTTCGACTTACCTTCTTTGGTCATTTCGTACACCTTATGGCGTAAGTCTTGAGCCAATTCTGCATTCGAATCAGAGATGGTGTTGTTCTGACATTTAGGACAACGAAGAGTATGACCAAGCTCTTTGAACTGCTGTTCTTGTTCTAGATTGTCAAACTCATACACTTCAATCGCTGCATGAGCAGCAAGAGAAAATGTCATCGCAGCAAAAGCCGCTAAGAAAAACTTTCTCATTGCTTCGCCTCCTCAACCAACTTGGTGTACAGCGGCTCCAACGTTTCCGCCCAGTTGCGAGGGTTTACATCACCAACATGACGGTAACGGATCACACCGTTTGCATCGATGATAAATGTCTCTGGTGCACCGTACACACCAAGGTCTAGACCTAGCATGCCGCTACCATCAAACAAGCTGATCAGGTATGGGTTACCCAAATCGTTCAGCCAACCTACCGCTTTATTGCGATCATCTTTGTAGTTCATGCCGATGATCTTCACACCTTTCCCTGCAAGCTCATTGAGGTACTTATGTTCAGCGTAACAAGTCGGACACCAAGTCGCCCAAACGTTAAGCAACAGTGGTTCGCCTTTAAAGATCGACTGATCGTACTGTTTACCAGGTTCAGCTAAATCCTCTAGATGGAACTCAGGTACTGGCTTACCAACCAGTACTGACTCAAGTTTCGTTGGATCGTCACCCTCTTGGTTGCGAACCAACTGAGTTGCGAAGATACCCGCCAATACCATGAAAGCTACCAACGGGATAAATAAGACTTTCTTATTCATTTATTTTGCCTCCTGCTCCGCTAGCTTTGACTTATCGCCTTTCTTAGCCGTTTTGCGGAAGCGGTAACGTCTATCAGAGATAGCAAGCGCACCACCCAAAGACATGATCAATGAACCAGCCCAGATCCAACGAACGAATGGTTTGTAGTAAATACGAACCGCCCAAGAACGGTTATCTTCTAGACGTTCACCCATCGCAATATATAGGTCGCGAGTGATACCGCGGTCGATTGCCGCTTCAGTCATCATTGACTTCGCTGTACGGTAGAAACGTTTTTCAGCGTGCAACGTGTTCACATACTTACCATCATTCGTGATTTCAAAGTCTGCGATGTAACCATCGTAGTTTGGACCATCTTTGTCACGTAGACCTGAGAAGTAGAAATCATAACCGTAAATCTTGAAGTGCTCACCCGGAGCCAAACGCACGTCACGTTCGATACTGTAATTTTGCACCATCGCAATACCAATCACAGTAACGGCTAGACCAATGTGACCAAGCATCATTGCCCAGTGGCTACGTTGAAGTTTACGAACACCTTCGCCGAAGCTGTGACGGTGAGTAGCACGCTCGTACAGTTCAAAGCCATGCATTGCAATGATCCAGATTGCCATTACCCAACCGATGTAAGCCATCGCTGAGAAGAAATCGGCGAACAGGAATACACACACAGCACCTAGTGCGAAAGCAAGCACACCAGAAACAATCATTGGCTTAATAAGCTTAGATAGATTGTCGCGCTTCCAACGAATCATAGGACCAATACCTAGTAGGAAGGCGAACGGCATCATCAACCACGCAAACAGCATGTCGAAGAATGGTGCACCGATAGATACTGAACCAAGACCAATTTGTTTGTGAACCAATGGTAACAAGGTACCAACCAATACTACGACTAGCGCAGCAATCAGAAGCACGTTGTTAGCAAGCAGCGCGTTCTCACGCGACACCAAATCGAAATTACCACGTACGCGAACCGCTGCCCCTTTCACTGCGAATAGCAGGAGTGAGCCGCCGATAACAAAGACTAGGAAACCTAGGATAAACATACCGCGTGATGGATCAGACGCGAACGCGTGTACCGATACCAAAATACCGGAACGCACTAAGAAGGTACCTAACAAACTCAAAGAGAATGCAGAGATAGCAAGAAGTACCGTCCACGCTTTAAATGTACCGCGTTTTTCGGTTACCGCTAGAGAGTGCATCAGTGCTGTACCCGCTAGCCAAGGCATGAATGATGCGTTTTCTACTGGATCCCAGAACCACCAGCCACCCCAGCCGAGTTCGTAATATGCCCACCAAGAACCTAGGGCGATACCTAGTGTTAGGAATACCCAAGCAGCGGTTGTCCAAGGACGAGACCAACGAGCCCAAGCCGTATCAAGACGACCAGTCATCAAAGACGCAATCGCGAACGAGAAGGCAACCGAGAAGCCTACGTACCCCATGTAAAGCATAGGTGGGTGAACAATCAAACCTGGGTCTTGAAGAAGCGGGTTCAAGTCACGACCATCTACCGGGAAGAACGGCAAAGTGCGTAGGAACGGGTTCGAAGTCAGGATGATAAATAGTAGGAAGCCCACTGAGATCATGCCCATTACCGCAAGTACACGCGCAACGGATTCTTGTGGCATACCACGGCTGAAAGTAGCGACCGCGACTGTCCACGCAGCTTGGATAAGTACCCAAAGCAGTAGTGAGCCTTCGTGCGCGCCCCAAACAGCCGTTAAGCGGTAGTACCAAGGCAGTTGGCTATTTGAGTTACTTGCAACGTATTGGAGCGTAAAGTCGTTGGTGTAGAATCCCCAACATAAAATCGCAAATGAGAAAAACAGCATGACGAACATCGACCATGAAAGTGGTCGTGCTGTGTTCATCAGCATAGTGTTGTTATTTGATGCACCCCATAACGGCAATATGCTTAGCAACAATGCCATTGCTAGCGAAAGTATGAGGGCAAAGTGACCGATTTCAGCAATCATTGGCCGCTTCCTTGTTTCTGTTCTGATGTGTACTGCAGAGGCTCGTGAGTCTTCTTCATTGCTTCTGCAATTTCAGGTGGCATGTACTCTTCATCGTGTTTTGCCAACACTTCAAAAGCTTTTACGGTTGTTGCGTCTTCAAGAACACCTTGAGCAACAATACCCTGACCTTCGCGGAACAAATCAGGGAGAATACCTTCGTACACGATCGTCACTTTAGGACCCACGTCGTGCAGATCAAAGCTCACTTTTAGTGACTCTGGGTCACGGCGAACTGAGCCTACAACCACCATGCCGCCGATACGCAAACGCTGACCAACTTCTGGTTTAGTACCGTCAGGTTTACCATTTACCAATTCCGTCGGCGTGTAGAATAGATCCATATTTTGGTTCAACGCATAAAGCATCAAACCGATGGTTGCACTAATACCGATAAAGATAGCCAGAACGATGCCTAGCCTCTTTTTACGTCTCGGGTTCATAACGTGTTCTCCATATTCTTCGCCGCGTCGACTCGCGCTTGACGATCAATTTTCGCTTTCACTTCTTTTAACAACGCATCCCCACGGCGGATACTCGAAATTAAAAGAATGATCATAGATAAGAAAGTAATACCAAACGCGCTCCATACGTAACCTGCGTAGCCACCCATGGCAAAGAGTTCGCTCAGAGATTCAAAATGCATATTCAATTACCTCACTGAGTTTTTTCAGCCGCGAGTTTTTGCACCCAAGGGCGATGACTCTCTTTGCTGATAATTTCGTTACGGAAGCGCACCATCGTTACCGCGCCAAAGAAGAACGCAAAACCAAAAATGTTTAGCAGCAACGGCCAAAGCATATTGGATGAGATGGATGGTTTTTCAAATTTGGTGATTGTCGCGCCTTGGTGAAGCGTATTCCACCACTCAACAGAGAAGTGGATAATCGGTAGGTTGACCACACCAACGATTGCCAAAATACCCGCAGCTTTTGCCGCTGTCTTTTGATCGTCAAACGCGTGGTAAAGTGCAATAACACCAAGGTATAAGAATAGAAGAATAAGTTCAGAGGTTAGACGAGCATCCCATACCCACCAAGTGCCCCACATAGGTTTACCCCAAACGGCACCCGTTAACAGAGCAATAAAGGTAAATACCGCACCAATAGGCGCCATGGCCAGTGCTGCCATGTCAGATAGACGTACTTGCCAAACCAAGCCGATAAATGCAGCTATAGCCATCGACATGTACACGCCCATAGACCAAATAGCCGAAGGTACGTGGATGTAAATGATTCGGAAACTATCGCCTTGCTGGTAATCCGAAGGTGCAAATGCGAGCCCCCAGACGGTACCAACCGATAGGCATACGAGGGCCAATACAGAAAACCAAGGAAGAAACTTACCGCTCAGGTGATAAGCTGCTTCTGGCTTGGCATAAGGATGTAGCCATTTCCACATGTTAAGTTCTCACTCTTACTTCAGGGACACTGTCCAGAGGGTCGAGACCGTAGCAGTGCTTTAATAATAATTCTTTGATCAAACGTCGCTAAACGCGCACTTTACTGAGTTAGTTAACACTAACTCTCAATGCTGCGCTGATGGCGAATGGTGTGAGAGTGACAGCCCCCATCAACATTGCGCCTAAAATCGCTAATTGCCCGTTATACGCCATACCCAGTGCTGCGGCATCAATCGCGGACGTAGCGAAAATTAGAATTGGGATGTAAAGCGGGAGAATTAGCAAACTTAGAAGAACGCCGCCTTTTTGTAACCCAACAGTCAGTGCTACACCAATAGCACCGATAAAACTCAACGTCGGTGTACCGATGACCAATGTCAGCACAACAGACAGCCAAGTATTAAAATCAAGAGATAATAGAATCGCCAACAATGGACTGATTAAGATCAGAGGCAATCCCGTTAACAACCAGTGAGCTATGACCTTGGAAATCACAACAAGTTGCAGTGGGATCGGCATTAGCATCATTTGCTCAAGCGCACCATCTTGATAATCATCACGGAATAGACGTTCTAATGATAATAAGGCGGATAGCAACGCAGCAACCCAAACAATGCCTGCTGCAATACGTGCTAACAAATTAGGCTCTGGACCGATGCTAAGAGGGAAAAGTGTGATAACAATGATGAAAAACCACAAAGGGTTCAAGATGTCTGCTTGACGGCGAAATGCAATCAAAAGCTCGCGGCGGATAATGGTCGACATTGCCGAAATCATATTAGTCACCCAGTTTTATTTTTCTAAGTTTCGGGCTGTCTGCAAACATATCTTGGTGTGTCGTTAAAATCACAATGCCACCATTGTCTGCATGATTTGCAAACAACGATTCAAGCACCTTCACACCTTGCTTATCGATTGCAGTTAACGGTTCGTCCAAAATCCATAAAATTTGATTACTTAGCCACAGTCTTGCCAATGCAACGCGACGCTGCTGTCCTGCAGAAAGTTGTGCTACAGGCACATCTTCTCTGCCTGCAAGACCCACTTGGGTTAAAGCAGCAAAGATTTCTTCATCTGAGGAACGATTATTATGGATAGATTGGTAAAAGCGCAGGTTTTCAAACGCAGTAAGTTCGCGTTTAACGCCAGTTTGATGCCCTAGGAACAAAAGGTCCTGATGGAAAACATCACGAGACTTTTCAACCTCTTCGCCTTTCCATTTGATGATGCCTTCTTCTCTGTCCCCTAACCCTGTCACAATACGCAGCAATGTGGTTTTGCCTGTACCGTTACGTCCTTCAATCTGGACCAACTCTCCAGGTTTAATTTCGAATTGCAGGTTTTCAAACAGGACCCTGTCATCACGGATCGCAGTTAGGTTAGAGACTTCTAACATAGGGCTTCAACTAAAAAATGAACGAGTCGCTATATTAGCACAGCTTAGTTGTGACAAAACAGGATAAGAAAGCGATGATGTATGTAAGTTCGTGAGTTTTTGTTAACTTATAGTCACATTTTAATAAAAATAACCATAAGTGATTATAAGTTTTTATTTTAAAAATAAAAAAAGAAGCCGAAGCTTCTTTTTTCATTCTTTATCGACGTCGTCCACGAGGTGGGTATGTCGGATCATCTGATGGTTGACCGCTAAGTGGAGGGATCTTCTCTTGACCTGCCAGTTTTTTCTGCAGAGAAAGCATCAATTCTGCTTCTGCTTTTGGCAATTCACACTCTTCAATCAACTCATTGATGTCAGCGCCAAGTTGAACCATTTTAGAAGCACGGCTGTACAAACGACCATCTGTATCTGCGTGCTCAAGTTCACGAATGCGCTCATTAAGATGTTGAATCACATCTTGTTGCTCAGTGACCTTTTGACCTAAACCAACGACCACTGAACGCACTTCCAACAATTGCTTGTTTAGCTTTTGCACTTCTTTTTCTGCGTGACGTGCTTGCGCACGCTGCTGGTCCATTTGCTTTTGCAGACCCGCACGAACGCGAATTTGCAACAAAAGCAAAATCAAGAAGGCAAATGCTAGACCGCCCACTAAGAGCGGTAAAGATAGGAAGGTTTCGTCAGCCATGATTCATCAGCCAATTATAGGTGAGCCATCTCATCCCATTCGTCATCAGTTAGCAGCTTGTTCAGATCAACAAGAATAAGTAGCTTGCCATCACGGTTGCTTACACCCTGGATGAATTTCGCGCTTTCGTCCGTACCTACAGAAGGCGTAGTGTCGATCTCAGAAGAACGTAGGTAAACAACTTCAGCGACGCTATCTACTAAGATACCGATAACTTGACGCTCAGACTCAATCACGATGATGCGAGTGTTGTCAGTAACTTCACCTTCCATCAAACCAAAACGTGAACGTGTATCGATAACCGTTACGACATTACCACGTAGGTTGATAATACCCAGTACGTAATCTGGCGCACCTGGAACCGGAGCGATTTCTGTGTAGCGAAGAACTTCGCGAACTTGCATTACATTAATGCCGTACGTTTCTTCTTCTAGTTGGAACGTCACCCACTGAAGAACTTCGTCGTTCGATGTATCTTTCTTCACTTCTACTTCAAAAGCTTGAGACATAGTTAATCCTCGTAATTGTCGTTCCCGACCAAAAATCTAATTCAGTGATTTTACATCTAAACCAGCGTTTAGCATGTCTATAAGTGCTTGGACATGAATTAAAGCACACATTTTTTCTTTCACCATGCCCGCTAGCCAAGGGCGCTTACCTGCTTGTTCACGCCAACGGACTTTGTCGATATTGAGTGTCTCAGTACCCATTAATTGGTTACTTGCCAACCCCCACATGCTTTCACCAAGCATAACGACGTATTGGTAGTTATCTTTGTACTCTTCGTCATGAAGCTTATCAGCCATCACCCACCTCGCAGTGTCGACAACATCAAATTGTTGCTCACGACTGGTTTGCAAACCTAGGTACCATGCAGGACGACCTATCAAATGGTTCAGTTCCGTAATTTGATGGATACCACCGAGCTCATCAAGTGGAACGGCAAACGTCACACCATTAACATCAAAGTACAGCACCTGAAAATCTTCGCTACGTTGCGTGCTTTCCCAAGTGTTTGGCAACAATGAGCCTGTTTCCGTTTCCAGTTCGGCTTCTGTCTCAATGTGCTGTTCGACTTCCACATCGGCTTCAACGTCAACTTCAGGCTCAAACGCTTCAGTTTCAGGTTGAGTCCAAACTGGTTCTGGCTGCTCGGTCTCAACAGCAGGAATCAATTCTTCTTCGATATCCCACTCTTGAATTTCATCCACGGCAACTGCCGCAGCTTCGATTTCAATTTCTGGTTCGATTGATTTAGCTTCGGCTGCGATATCAATCGTGTTTTGATCCAAAATGTCATCGATATCCAACTCAGCCACTACATTGGTGGATTCCAGCTGGCTTAACAATCGTTGAACGTCTTCCAAATTAGGCGCTTCTAACTCAGGTGAGTAAGTATCGCTGTATTGGTACGACTCTGGTTCCGCGTATTGTATTTGTAATTTTGGCTCTGGCTCTGGCTCTGGCTCTGGCTCTGGCTCTGGCTCTGGCTCTGGCTCTGGCTCTGGCTCTGGCTCTGGCTCTGGCTCTGGCTCTGGCTCTGGCTCTGGCTCTGGCTCTGGCTCTGCAGATGATAGTTCTTGAGCGAGTAAGTCAAGCTCTTCTTCTTGCTCAATGACCTCGACCTCTTCGCCAAGCAATGCGCTGAAGTAATCATCGAGCGCCTGTTCACTGGAAAGTACGTCGTTATTGCTCATCGAACGCCAACCTCTCCAAGTAAATCAGCAGTTGCTTGTAAGCAAACACACCACGACTACCAGAAGCAAAGTGTGATGCTGGTAAATGCTTTAAGCTTGCATCACGGAATTTCGTGTCAATCGGCACCGCAGAAGTCCATACCTGATTCGGATAATCTTTCTTAAGCTGAGTCAGTGTCTGCAACGAAGCTCTTGTGCGCTTATCGTACATGGTTGGTACGATCGTCACTTTAAAGCCACCTGGACGAGACTTCTGCATAATGGTCAAAGTGCGCATCATACGCTCAAGACCTTTCATCGCTAAGAACTCAGTTTGAACAGGGATAAGGATACGATCACTCGCTGCTAGCGCATTGACCATCATTACGCCAAGAATCGGCGGGCAGTCGATCAACACATAGTCATAATCTTCTGCTACGGCTTGAAGCGCTCGTTTTAAGATCAAGCCCATGCCGCTGCGGTTTCCCATCACACGGTCAAGCGTTGCAAGTGACATATGTGCCGGGATGATGTCCATTCCTTCAAGTTCAGTCTCCACGATTAACGGCTTTACTGTTTCACGTGAAAACGTCTTCAATTGGAACAAATCAAACAAGCTCGACGTTACTGCATCCGGATCATAACCAAGGTAAGTCGTCAGTGACGCATGAGGGTCTGTATCAACCATCAATACACGATGACCTTTTTGGCTCAATAGCCCAGCCAACGTCACAGTTGATGTCGTTTTCCCTACCCCACCTTTTTGGTTAGCAACACTCCAAACGATCATGATCTTTCCTACGCTAAGCCCACTTCTACCAACATGCGTTCCGCAATGCGGTCGAGAGGTAAATCTTCTGTAGAGATGCCCGCTTTCGCAACCGCTTGTGGCATACCGTAAACCACACAACTATCTTCATCTTGAGCCCAAATTGTTGAGCCTGCTGATTTCAACATGCGTGCGCCTTCACGACCGTCAGCCCCCATACCTGTCAGTACCATCGACAATACTTTGTCACCGTATACTTTTGCAGCAGAGCCAAACGTAACATCCACACAAGGTTTGTAGTTCATGCGGTCGCCGCCATCGATAATGCGCAGACGAGCAGCACCTGCACGACCGTCGATCATCATTTGCTTACCGCCTGGCGCCAAATAGGCAACGCCAGCTTGCAATACATCACCATCTTGAGCTTCTTTTACTTGGATCTTACAAAGCGTATTTAAACGACTTGCAAAAGCAGCAGTAAAAGTAGCTGGCATATGTTGGATCAGCACAATTGGATGCGGATAGTTTACGGGTAAACGAGTCAGAATTTTTTGCAGAGCAACAGGACCACCAGTGGAAGTACCGATAGCTGTTAACTGATATTTCTTACCTGAAGAGCGGTATTTTGCTGCCACAGGGCGACTTGCAGTTGCTGCGGCAGGCGCAGTATTGCGTGATGCTAATGGGCGAGTTGTTGAGCTCGGTGCAGTCGCAGCAGGTTTCGCCATTGGGCGACGCATAAATGCGCGCTTAGAAGCAATTTGAATGACACGTTGTTGGAGTAGCGATACCGCTTCATCACGGTTACGAGCAATATCTTCAAATTTCTTCGGTAAGAAGTCCAATGCACCAGCGTCTAGTGCGTCAAGCGTAGCCTTCGCCCCATCATGAGTCAGGGACGAAAACATTAGGATTGGCGTAGGAGACGTAGCCATAATTTCACGCACGGCAGTAATACCGTCCATGACTGGCATTTCAATATCCATAGTGATGACGTCAGGTTTTAGAGTTTTGGCTTTCTCAACCGCCTCTCTGCCATTAACCGCAACGTCTATCACTTCTAGGCGCGATTCTGAGTTGATGATTTCGCTAACGCGACGACGGAAAAAACTCGAATCATCAACGACTAGTACTTTAATCGCCATCTTATTCCTTTTTTCAACTCCAGCTTCGCTTAAATGCGCGAAGCTGCAGCGTATTGCTTAAGTAGATCTGGCACATCAAGAATCAATGCGATGTGACCGTCACTGGTAATCGTTGCACCTGCCATACCTGGCGTGCCTTGCAATAGGTTATCCAGTGGTTTGATAACCACTTCTTCTTGACCAATCAATGTATCCACCACAAAGCCGACACGTTGGCTACCAATTTGAACGATAACAACATGACCATGACCAATGCGCTCTTCTACACGTGGCGACTTAGAAGCTAACCAGTTTTGTAGGTAGAACAGTGGGATAGACTTATCACGTACGATAATGGTTAGTTGACCATCAACAACGTTGGTACGGCTAAGATCTAAGTGGAAGATTTCATTAACCGATGCAAGAGGCAGTGCGAACGGATGACCGCCAACACCAACCATTAGTGTTGGTAGGATCGCAAGCGTCAGTGGTACTTTGATGGTGATCTTAGTGCCTTTACCTAATTCTGAATCGATATCGATAGAACCGTTCAAGGTGTTGATCGCCGTCTTAACCACGTCCATACCTACACCACGACCAGAGATATCAGAAATCTTCTCTTTGCTCGAGAAGCCTGGTGCAAAAATGAGGTTGAAACACTCTTTATCCGACAAGCGTGCTGCTGCGTCTTCATCCATCATGCCGCGTTTTACTGCGATACCACGGAGTTTATTTGGATCCATACCGCCGCCATCGTCAACGATAGCCAGTTCAATATGGTCACCTTCTTGCGATGCAGACAGAATCACTTTACCAGTACGAGATTTACCCGCTTTCGCGCGGTCGTCTGGCATTTCGATACCATGGTCAACCGAGTTACGCACCAAGTGGATCAATGGATCTGCAAGTGCTTCTACTAGGTTTTTATCAAGATCGGTTTCTTCACCGCGCATTTCAAGCACGATGTCTTTATTTAGGTTACGCGCCAAGTCACGAACAACGCGTGGGAAGCGACCAAACACTTTCTTGATTGGCTGCATACGCGTTTTCATTACCGCACCTTGAAGGTCCGCGGTAACAACATCTAGGTTTGCTACTGCTTTCGACATTTCTTCGTCGTTGCTATTCAAACCAAGACTTAGTAGACGGTTACGCACCAATACAAGCTCACCCACCATGTTCATGATGGTGTCTAGAGTTGAAGTATCAACACGCACTGTTGCTTCTGCTTGTGGTTTCTTAACCGCAGGCGCTGCTGCTTTTGCTTCTTCTTTTACTGCAACCGGTTTTGCTTCTGGCTTAGGTGCCGGAGCTGGCGCTGGAGAAGGCGCAGCCGCTACTGGAGCAGGCTGAGGTGCTGGAGCTGCTTTTGGCGCTTCAGGCGTAATATTTTCTGATGCTGGTTTAGTCGCAAAATCTAACTCTTCGATAGATGGACCTTTACCCGAACCATGTAATTCGTCGAGAAGTTTTTCAAACTCTTCATCGGTCATCAGATCGCCGTCAGTTGATGCTGACGCAGTAGGAGCAGCAGGCTCTGGCGCTTTAGGCGTTTCTACTGGTGCCACTTCTGATGCCGACGGGCTCTTACCTACGCCATGCAGCTCGTCAAGAAGACGTTCAAATTCATCATCAGTGATATCACCACTGTCTAATGAAGGTGCACTTACTGGCGTTGGAGCCACTGGTGCTGCTGGCGCAGATGCACCCGGAGCAGAACCTTTACCGTGTAACTCATCCAGCAGTTTCTCAAACTCGTCTTGAGTGATTTCATCAACAGAACCCACGCTAGAAGGTGCTGCTTCTACTGGCGCTGCTGGTTGTTCGATAACTGGCTCTGGAATAACTGGTTCTGGCTCAGCAACTGGCACTTCAACCGCCGCAACGACTTCGTCTTCAGACTCAGGTTTGCATAAACGATGAAGTTCTTCCAACAGTGCAGGATCGGCTGCATCCAGTGGTTCACGGTCTTGAACCGCTTGGAACTGATGGTTAACCGTATCAAGCGCTTTTAGCATGGTGTCCATCAAACTTGGCGTGACTGAACGCTGACCGTTTCGCAATACGTCGAACACGTTCTCAGCACCGTGACAAGTGTCAACCAGCTCTGCCAATGATAGGAAGCCTGCACCACCTTTTACAGTGTGAAAGCCGCGGAAAATCGCGTTTAGGAGATCTTTGTCTTCTGGATTATTTTCCAGTTCAACCAACTGCTCAGACAGCAGCTCAAGAATTTCCCCAGCCTCAATTAGAAAGTCCTGAAGAATATCTTCGTCTAAATCGTAGCTCATACGTTACCTTTAAAATCCAAGACTGGACAACAAGTCATCGACTTCGTCCTGCGATGAAACCGCATCTTCCCTGAGTTCAGGGTGAAGAATCGGGCCTTCTGCTTCGCTTGATTGTTTAATCTTTTTATCTGACGGTTCTGGCAAAACTTGAGTCTGTTCTTCTGGTTTATTTCCAGAAAACACGGTCAAGATCTCAACCAGGCGATCTTCCACTTCATTGACAAGCGTGATCACGCGGCGAATGATTTGACCCGTTAAGTCTTGGAAGTCTTGTGCCATAAGAATTTCGGTCAGCTGACCGCGCAATTCAGTGCTATCGCCTTCGACTTGAACTAACAGCCCATCGATACGGTGGCAAAGTGCTTTGAAATCGCTTAATTCGATGCGTCCGTGCATGAGTTCGTTCCACTGAGGGCGAACTTGTTGAAGGCACTCATGCAGGTTGTCGGCGATAGGTAAGCAGCAATCAACCGCGTCCATCGTTTTATTCGCTGCCAACTCAGTTTTATCAATCACGTATTGCAGACGGTCCCTTGCGTCCGGGATTTCCGCTTTCGCAATTTCTGTCATGCGTTGATCGATGTTGAAGTGCTTAAGTGAATCATGAAGGTCGCGGGTTAATGTTCCGATTTCTTTTAGCATCGGATTCCCATCGCTTTCATATATCGAGGCAACAAGCTCATTGGCTTGGTCCTGTTCCCCGTTTTCTAGCATCTGAACGAGCGACTTCGCCTGCTCTAGTGAGATCATCCTGAATAGACCCTTTTTTACGTTTAGTTCTTTCTTATCGCTTTTTAAACGTCAAGCGAGCCACCCTTTAGTAGTAGGTATTAGAAGTGATGACTCGATTAACAAAGAGAAAGAGAGAGTTATAAACGTTCGAAAATTTTATCTAATTTTTCTTTAAGCGTTGCAGCTGTAAATGGCTTAACGATGTAGCCGTTAACGCCTGCTTGCGCTGCTTCGATGATCTGCTCACGCTTTGCTTCCGCTGTGATCATTAGCACAGGCAAGTGCTTCAGTTCAGCGTCAGCACGGATGTGTTTCAGCAAGTCGATGCCTTGCATACCTGGCATGTTCCAGTCGGTTACAACAAAGTCGAAGTCACCTTTTTTCAGCATAGGTAATGCAGTTAAACCATCGTCCGCTTCTTGAGTGTTATTGAAACCCAAGTCACGAAGCAGGTTTTTAACAATACGGCGCATTGTTGAGAAATCATCAACAATAAGGATCTTCATGTTTTTATTCAAAATTGCCTCCACTGAATCGTAAAATCAGTGTGTTTAGTCATTTTGTGTCCACGCACTGAGCTTGGTGCGTAAACGTTGCATCGCTTGACTCAGTATTTGGCTTACGCGAGATTCGCTCACACCCAACACATCGCCAATCTCTTTCAAATTGAGTTCTTCGTCATAATAAAGCGAAAGTACTAAAGCTTCACGCTCTGGAAGCTGTTTTATTGATTCAACCAGTGCTTTTCTGAACGATTCATCAGCTACGCCCTTAAACGGGTTGCTGTCATCGGTCTCATCAGCCGGTGAAATCACATCATCAGAGACGCCTAAATCTTCAATTCCCACTAATTTTGAACAGTTTATATCGGTAAGAGCACTATGATATTGGTCTAGTGTCATACCAAGATGCGCTGCTACTTCAGCATCAGATGGGTCGCGATTTAGTACACCTTCCAGCTCTGCGATCGCTTGGTTAATTTCGCGATTGTTCTTATGAACAGAACGAGGTACCCAGTCGCCTTTGCGAATGTCATCTAACATTGCACCGCGAATACGGATACCCGCATAAGTTTCAAAGCTCGCACCTTTAGAACCATCATAATTCTGCTGAGCTTCGATAAGACCGATCATGCCGGCCTGAATTAAATCCTCTACCTGAACACTCGGCGGTAAACGGCCTAACAGGTGGTGAGCAATACGCTTAACCAACACCGAGTAACGTTCAATGAACGCCTGCTGGCTATTAAATTTGCCATGTTGGTTATAGGTAATCGCTTTATTCACCAAAAGGGTCCTCTGCGAATTCAGTACGATTTAGCAACCTTTCCACAAAAAACTCTAGGTGTCCACTTGGTGTTTTAGGTAGTGGCCACGTTAGTGCTTTGTTCGCTAATGAGCTGATCGCTAAAGCCGCAGGAGAACGTGGGAATGCGTCCACAACGATCTTCTGTCTTTTCACGGCTTGACGTACTTTGTCATCCAATGGAATACATGCTACGAGTTCAAGGCTGACATTCAAGAAGCGCTCTGTGACTAGAGTCAACTTTGCGAATAATTCTCTGCCTTCACGGTAGCTTCTGACCATATTTGCAACAACTTTGAAGCGCTGAACCTGGTGTTCTTTACTCAACAGCTTGATTAATGCATATGCATCAGTGATTGAAGTTGGCTCATCGCAAACCACAACCACAACATCTTGAGCTGCTCGTGAAAAGCTAATCACCATGTCAGAAATGCCCGCAGCTGTATCAATCAACAGTACGTCCATTTCCTCTTCAAGACTACCAAATGCACGGATGAGTCCAGCATGTTGAGCGTGAGACAGCTCAGTCATGCTTTGTGTGCCAGAAGTTGCAGGGACTATCTTTATACCATAAGGGCCTTCAACAATCGCATCTTTTAGCTCACATTCACCCGCAAGGACATGCCCTAGGTTACGTTTTGAACGAATTCCGAGCATAACGTCCACATTAGCTAGACCTAAATCTGCGTCGAGAACCATCACTTTTTTGCCTTGGCGTGCCATGCAGATCGCCAGACCCAGTGTTACGTTTGATTTACCCACACCACCTTTGCCGCCAGTAACAGCGATTACTTTAGTCAATGATGGTTGTGTTAAGCGACGGAGGCCGCTTGCTTGATCGTGTATCATATTCTCAGTCATAGTAGTCCGCCGCCCTAGAGTCCTTCGTTATCACTATTCCAAAAGTGAGGTTCGTTCTCTGTCGACTTCTCTAACAGTTCATTTGCTTTCGCAATCATGTATTTTGGTTGTGCTATCACAATGTCTTCTGGTACGCGCTGACCGTTGGCAATGTATGCCACTGGCATCGCGTTCTGAATCACCACGCTGATGAATTCGCCTAGACTTAACGACTCGTCAAGCTTAGTCAAAATACAACCCGACAGCGGAATGCGTCGGAAGTGATCCAGAGTTTCCTGCAGAACTCGACGTTGTGCAGTAGCTGGCAAAACAAGGTAGCTGTGAATCACTTCTCCGCTTTCTTGCATTAAGGTATCGAGCTGCTCAGAGAGTCTTACGTCTCGTTGCCCCATCCCTGCCGTATCGACCAAAATCAGTCTTCTGTTTCGTAGCTGATATATAACATCGGCTAACTCGTTAGAATCTTTAGCAACTCTTACAGGACAACCCATAATTCTTCCATAAATTGAGAGCTGCTCATGTGCACCTATACGATATGTGTCCGTTGTCACAAGGGCAACATTATCGGCACCAAACTCCATTGCCGCACGTGCCGCTAACTTAGCCACCGTAGTCGTTTTACCCACTCCTGTTGGACCAAGTAATGCGACGACACCGCCACGCTTCAGAATGTCTTGTTTCGGAATGTTGATCTGATCCGCCACAAGAGACAGCAGTGCTTTCCACGCTCGCGCTGGTTTCGTATCTTCTGGAATGTAGCAAGCCATTTGGTCGGCAAGTTCAGGTGAAACACCCATACGCTCCAAACGCTTAATCAGCATTGCTCTTAATGGCTCGCGGCGTTCTACCTCTTGCCACATCAAACCCGACACTTGATGTTCCAACAAACGACGAATCGACGTCATCTCTTCACGCATGTTCTCTAGCTCATCGGCAGAGTCATCGCGTTCATCCGATGGACGGCGACGGTCATAGCGCGTTGGATCCAACTTAGGAGTTGGGCGGTCAAATCGGTTGTCTTGCGCAATCAGTTTCGCCAGTGGCGAGTCTGGTTGGTAAGGCGCAGGTTTCTCTTGGTTATAGCTTTCACGGTGCTTATTTTGGCGCTGCAGCAATGCGGACAAAGAATCTTCATTCTCTGCGACATGGTCATCTGACTCGGCTGCACCGCTGCTGTATTGCTTGAGCATGTTCGCGAAACGTTGCGTCATTGAGCCTGATTTATCTTTGTTCGCGTTTAGGCTAATTCTGTCATCATCTAAACGGCGATCTTGGAAACGCTCTGAAGCAGATGACGGCATTTGACGTTGTTCGCTATAACGATTTGATTGAGCTGCGCCACGGTTAGGAAGCGATTGCGCTTGTGAGGTTGGTGCTGCGTTAGACTCACCGTCAATCGCTGCAACGATCTCTACACCGCCCGCCACTTTCTTGTTCGACATGATCACCGCTTCTGCGCCAAGTTCTTCTTTCACTTGGAGCAACGCAGTTCGCATGTCTTTGGCAAAAAATCGTTTAATTTTCAAACTATGAATCCATTAATGATGCGAAGGGCTTAGTTGCCCACCGCTTGCACAATTCTGATCTGTTTCTCGTCCGGTATTTCTTGGTAAGACAGTACGCGGAGGTTAGGTATTGTGTTCTTAACGAACTTAGCCAGTGTTGAACGCAATACACCAGATGTCAGCAGAACCGCAGGTTCCCCTTTCAGTTCTTGCTCTTGTGTCGCTTGGCTCAGAGAGGACTGAAGTCGCTCTGCCAATCCCGGTTCGATACCGGCAGATTCGCCACCTGATGCCTGCATTGTTTGATGCAATATTTGTTCCAGTTCAGGTATAAGCGTTATCACTGGTAACTCTGGCTCTATACCATTGATTTCCTGAACAATTAGACGTTTCAAACTGATACGAACGGCAGCAGTCAAAATGTCAGGTTCTTGACTCTTGCTTGAGTACTCCGCCAAGGTTTGCACAATGGTTCGAATATCACGAATCGGAATGGCTTCGTTAAGTAAGTTTTGCAGTACTTTCACTACCACACCAAGCTGAAGTTGGTCTGGGACAAAATTCTCAACCAACTTAGGTGCACTGCGCCCTAGCATTTCCAATAGGTTCTGTACTTCTTCGTGACCAATCAATTGCGACGCGTTATTGGTAAGCAATTGGCTTAAATGCGTCGCTAGCACGGTTGAAGAGTCAACCACCGTGTAACCTAACGCTTGAGCATGTTCACGCTGCTCTTCACGAATCCAAACCGCTTCCAGACCGAATGCCGGGTCCATGGTTGGCTCACCTTCGATCATGCCGTAAACCTGTCCAGGGTTAATCGCCAGCTCTTGGTCTGGGCGAATTTCTGCCTCACCAACGGCAACTCCCATGAGCGTAATACGATAGCTATTAGGTGTCAGCTCAAGGTTGTCACGAATATGAACCGCAGGGATCAAGAAACCAAAATCTTGCGAAAGCTTCTTACGTACCCCTTTTACACGTTCTAGCAACTCTCCGCCTTGGTCACGGTCAACCAAAGGAATCAAACGGTACCCGACTTCTAGACCGATGATGTCGACGGGTTGCACATCATCCCAAGACAGTTCACGTTGAGAGATCGGCTCACTGCCATCTTCAGCTTTCGCTGGTAATGCTGGCTCTTTGGCTTTTTGTTTCTGTTTTTTGTCCAGCCAATAGGCACCACCACCCGCGATTGCCGCCAGTGACAAGAACGAGAAGTGCGGCATGCCCGGAACGATACCCATCACGCCAAGGATAGCAGCAGTAATCATCAATGCTTTTGGGTTGTCGAACATCTGAAAAATCAGCTGCTCACCCATATCTTCATCAGTATTTTGACGCGTTACCATCATCGCCGCAGCGATAGAAAGTAATAGCGATGGAATTTGCGCCACCAAGCCGTCACCAATGGTCAGCAAGGTATAGATTTGCATCGCTTCAGAGAAGCCCAAACCGTATTGCGCCATACCAATCGACAGACCGCCAATAATGTTGATAAACAGGATTAAGATACCTGCAATCGCATCACCTTTTACGAATTTTGACGCACCATCCATTGAACCGTAAAAGTCGGCTTCTTTGGTAACTTCAAAACGGCGTAAACGCGCTTGGTCTTGGTCAATCAAACCGGCGTTCAAGTCCGCATCGATCGCCATCTGCTTACCCGGTAAGGCATCCAAGGTAAAGCGAGCACTTACCTCAGAAATACGACCAGCACCTTTGGTAACAACCATAAAGTTAATGATCATCAAGATGAGGAAGACCACAAGACCGACGGCGTAGTTACCACCGATAACTACGTTACCAAACGCTTCGATAACGTTACCCGCAGCGTTACCCCCTTCATGACCATAAAGCAGTACCACACGAGTAGATGCAACGTTCAACGCCAGACGTAATAAGGTTGCAATAAGCAGCACCGTTGGGAAAGCCGCAAAGTCGAGTGGACGACGTGTGTAAACGGTCACTAACAACACCACCATGGCTAAGGCGATGTTAAAAGTGAAGAACAAATCCAACAGAAACGCTGGTATGGGTAGTACCACCATTGCAAGGGTGGCCAATACCATAACAGGCGCACCAATGGCAGGCATGGAGCGCTGTGGAATTCGTGGTAATTTATCTGCAAAAGGCAGGCTTAACTTCATACTGCGAGGTGTCTCAATCGGTCTGGAGCATCACGTTAGTACAAACATACTATTAGTATTACGCGACAGCTTTCGCCTAAAAGTTTAGGTATTGTTGTTGATTAGGGCGATATAAGCAATGTGTGTACCATGATTAACGCCAAAATAATGACTAGTTGCTCAAAGAAATTACAATCCTTTGATCTAATGTGAATTTTTGTCTAATCCATCAATGCAATTATTTTCATTAGTGGCGATGTTCAGGAGGGATAGGCAGGTCATAATCTTGAATCTTAGGTCGTTGACCGCCACGTTTGCGATACTGCTTAAGTTGGAACACAAACGCGAGCACTTGTGCTACGGCAGTAAACAGTCCATCTGGGATTTCTTGTTCCAACTCTGTGGTGTGGTAAAGCGCACGCGCCAAAGGTGGAGCAGGAACAATAGTAATGTCATGTTCGCGCGCCACTTCTCGAATCTTCATCGCCATATGGTCGGTACCTTTGGCGATCACTACAGGCGCACGGTCGGTTTTCTGTTTATAACGCAGTGCGACGGAAAAGTGCTCCGGGTTGGTAATGATAACGTCCGCCTGAGGGACATCAGCCATCATTCGACGCTGAGCCGCTTCTCGTTGCAGCATACGAATACGACCTTTGACCTCCGGTTTACCTTCGGTCTCTTTGTATTCGTCTTTGACTTCTTGCTTGGTCATTTTTAGTTGATCGGCGTGCTGCCAAATCTGAAATGGAATATCGATCGCAACAACGATAAGCAACGAGCAACTGATCAGTAAAATAAAGTTAAGCAAGATATCCAGCGCATGGAATATGTTCTGCGGATACACGTCCATACTAAGTTGAATCAAATCCGCTTGTGAGGCTTGGATGAGGTATATCGCCATTCCCGTCACAAGTGCGACTTTTAAGATGGACTTGATAAGCTCTACCCAACTCTGCATGCCCACCATACGCTTTAAGCCGCTAAGCGGGTTCATTTTGGAGAGTTTTGGCATCGCCGCTTCAGCAGAAAAGCTAATGCCCCCCACACCAGCCGCGCCAATCATTGCAGCAATAAACAAGGTAATGAGGATAAGAAAAAGTGGAAACAGCAGATCGCCCATCGCACCAAATGCAATGTCGAACAACTTAGCCGTATCAAAAATCTCATCGCGTTTGAGATCAAATAAGCGGCTCATAATGGAAAACAACGAGCGTGCCAAAGACTCGCCAAACCACATTAAGGCGATAGCACCAACAATCAATACCGATGCTGATGCGAGCTCTTTAGACCGAGCAACCTGTCCCTTTTCTCTGGCTTGTTGTAACCGTCGGGGCGTGGCTTCTTCGGTGCGTTCTTGACCGTCTGACTCTGCCAATCCAGCCTCCTAGCAATCTAAGCGAATGAGGTTACAAATCTGCTCCTCACCCACTGCCCAGAACAATTCATAATGACTGTACAAACCCGCCAAAATGTACCAACAAAGCAATAAACCGACCATCAAGGCAAACGCAAAACCAAGCGAGAAGATATTCAACTGAGGCGCGGCACGGGTCATTACACCAAATGATAAGTTAATCGTAAGCAGCGCGATAATGCCAGACAACGACATACTCAAAGCGGTCTTAAACATGATGCCAAGCCAACCCGCCATTTCGCGAAAATCCACCGCATTAAGCGAGCCAGAACCTATCGGCAAGGTTTTAAAGCTGAACACCACCAGTTGCAGCATTTTCAAATGCCCATCGGTAGCAAGGAAGAACATGGTCGCTAAAAACATGAACAGCTGACCAAGCAAAGGTGTGTTTTGGCCGTTTGCTGGGTCGACCATGGACGCAAAACCCAAGCTCGATTGCATACCCAAGATCTGACCAAGTAGAACAAAGGTTTGAATCATAAACTGGGTCACCATGCCCATCGCAACACCAATTATGATTTGTTCCGCAATGGTCATGAAACCACGAAAAGAGAGCAGCTCAATATCCTGCGGCACAGCTGGAATCGCCGGAGCAACGGCAAAAGTGATCGCTAAACCTAGGTAGAGTCGAATTCGAGGCGAAACAAAACGTGCCCCTGTCACCGTCATCACCATCAACATGGCAGAGATACGTGTGTAGGGCCAGAAGTAATTCGCGATCCAGTCGAGGACTATATCGGTAGGATACTCCATATGCGCCTCTAGTAGAGCACCTGTGGAAGACGTTCAATCAGACCGAAGAAATATTCCATCAACATCTGTGTCATCCAGTGACCAAATAACATCAACGCCAATAAAGTCACAATCAAACGAGGTAAGAAACTCAACGTTTGTTCGTTGATAGAGGTTGCCGCTTGGAAAATCGCGACAACAAGACCGATAAGCAAGCTTGGGATAATAATGGCACAGACCATGATCAGCACCATCCAAAGTGCATCACGGAAAAGCTCGACAAACATTTCAGGAGTCATGTCTTACCCTCTTCTCTCTGTGCCAATCTAAAGGGCAAAACTGCCGGCGAGTGTCGACAATATCAGGTTCCACCCATCCACCAGCACAAACAGCATCAGCTTAAATGGTAGCGATACGATCATTGGTGATAGCATCATCATACCCATAGCCATCAACACCGACGCAACAACTAGGTCGATGATCAAGAATGGTAAGAACAGCATGAAACCAATTTGGAAAGCGGTCTTAAGCTCAGAAGTAATGAAAGCAGGAATCAACACCGCCATCGACACATCTTCTGGGTTTGTCACCTCTTCGCCAGACATATTGACGAAAGTTTCCAAATCTTTGATTCGAGTCTGCTTGAGCATGAACGCTTTCATCGGCACTTGAGCCGCATCAAAGGCTTCACGCGCCGTCACTTGTTCATTCAAATAAGGCTGAACCGCTTTATCGTTGATCTCATTTAACACCGGTGACATGACAAAAAAGGTAAGAAAGAGCGCAATACCGATGATGACTTGGTTGGAAGGCGTCTGTTGCAAACCCATGGCTTGCCGTAAGATCGACATCACGACCACAATGCGAGTGAACGAGGTCATCAAGATCACCATCGCTGGCAAGAAGCCAAGCATCGTCATCAACGCAAGGATTTGTAAGGTAACCGAGTAATCTTCGCTACCATCGGCGTTGGTGGTCATAGTGAAAGCAGGAATACCGCCCCCATTGGTCACTGACATAGTGCGACTTGAGCCTGATTCACTTTCCATCGCTTTCACGGTCACGCTGTCACCTTGAGCGAGGTTAGCAGGTAACGGCGACTCCTCTGCCTGAGCAAACGAAAGTGAAGAAAACAGCATTCCGACCATCAGCACAAACACGCTGAACATCAGGCGGATTGAATTATCCTTTGTCATGTTTTTTTATTAGCTGGCTGAACTGGCTAGCAAAAGCACCGGTGGCCAACTCTTCCTCTTTCAGTGGCGTTTCAAGTTTGGCAAGCGTTTGAATGGATTGGCTAGTAATACCAACCAAAAACTGCTCTTCTCCTACTTGAACAACCGCAATTCGTTCTTTAGTACCAACCGGTAACTGGCTAATAATACGCAGCCCTTTTTGTTGACCCAATGCTGGCACTTGCATGCGTTTTAGCATCCAAGCGAGCAGAAGAATCACACCAATAACCAGCACCAAAGAGCCCAGTGTCGTCGCCAAATCTAAGTTGCTTGGCGCGGCAGCAAATGCATAAGGAGCACTTAGCATTAAGCCAAGTGCTCCCGTTATTTGCTTCAATCGAGTTTTGATTGAACTGCTCATATTAGCGCAGCTTTTTAATGCGTTCAGTTTGGCTGATCACGTCAGTAAGACGAATACCAAACTTATCGTTGACGACCACGACTTCACCGTGAGCAATCAAAGTACCGTTAACCAATACATCGAGCGACTCACCAGCCAATCGGTCCAACTCCACAACCGAACCTTGGTTCAATTGCAATAGGTTACGGATGCTGATCTGCGAACGACCGACTTCCATCGAAATAGTCACGGGGATATCCATGATGGTGTCGAGTTTACGACGCTCATCATCAGAGATTGGGCTAGAGGTGTCTTTCAACTCTTCCAGTGGCGCTGCCAATACTTCATCAACATCAATTGAAGGCGCAGACGGGTCCTCGCCAAGAGCGGCTGCCCATTCGTCTGCTAGCTTTTGATCGTCACTCGGTTCCATTTTTCTGTCCTGTGTTAAACCTTACTTGCGCACTGTGAGCTTGCTTTGTCCCTGTTGTGAGTACTAGCAGCTGTTGCGACTTAGGGAGTAAGGATTTCTTAATCGTCTGTATCGTCGTCATTCTCAAGCTCAGACATAATGTCTTTACCTAAGAAGGCTAAATCGGTTTTCACTACGTGTGGGCGTTCAATTTCTTCAGAAACTTGCACCGCAAGCTTGTCGTCAGAGCGCCCCATCTTCACGCGGTAAGTCGGTAAATCTTCAATGAACATGGTCGCATGTTCTGGCATTTCAATCGGGATCACATCGCCCGGTTGCAACTCCATCAAATCACGTAGGGAGATGTCTTTCTCAAGCAGATTGACGCGGAAGTTAACCGGACAATCCATGATCTCTTCACGCAGTGCAGAGCTCCAGCGAACGTCGGTTTCCATCTTGTCAGATTGAACACCAGCATCGAGCAATTCTCGAATAGGCTCAACCATTGAGTACGGCATCACCACATGGAAGTCACCACCGCCGCCATCCACTTCAATATGGAATGAGCTTACGACAATCACTTCAGTCGGGCTGACAATGTTCGCCATGCTTGGGTTTACTTCTGAATCAAGGTATTCAAATTCCACCCCCATGACCGGCGACCATGCTTCTTTGTAGTCTTCGAAAACAATCTTCAATAGAAGCTGGATGATGCGACGTTCAGTTGGGGTAAATTCACGACCTTCAATTTTGGCGTGGAAGCGACCATCACCGCCAAAGAAGTTTTCTACCAAGATGAAGACTAAACGCGCTTCCATGGTGATCAATGCCGTACCTTTTAGTGGACGGAAACGCACCATGTTCAAACTGGTTGGAACGTACAGAGTATTTTGGTATTCACCAAACTTCATCATCTGTACGCCGTTAATCGAGACCTCAGCGGTTTTACGTAACATGTTAAACAGGCTGATACGCATGTGTCGTGCAAAACGCTCGTTGATAAGTTCGAGCGTCGGCATTCGACCACGTACAATCCTGTCTTGAGACGAGAAATCGAAATTGACGGCACCTTCGGTGTCGTTATCTATGGGTTCATCAACGTCATCGACATCGTCAACCCCATGCAGAAGCGCATCAATCTCGTCTTGGCTTAATAGATCGGTCACGTTTTACCTATTGAATCACAAAATCTGTAAACAGTACTTTTTCAATCACTGGCTTACCAACAGCAGCATTGAGTGCAGCTTTGATATCGTCAGAAGCGCGGTCACGCAGCTCAACACGTCCCGTAGGGGAACGAAGCTGCTCAACGGTTGCCGATGCAAAAGTTGACAACAATGAACTCTCAATCAACGGAGAGTGGTAACGAGCTAATTGCTCATTTTCACTGCCACGCACCATCAATTGCGCTTTGATTTGTACCAGTCTGTCACGACGGTCGCCCGTCACGTTAAAAATAAAGGGTTGCGCGATATTCACATAAGCGATCGGCTCAGCCGCTGTTTGCGCTTGTGCTTGCTCGGTCTGCTCCGCTTGCGCTGGCTCATCAGAGCCCATTAAGAAGAAAGCGGCGGCACCACCACCAACCAGCAAAACCACCACTGCGATAATGATGATCAGTAATTTACTTTTTCCTTTTGGCGCATCCGCACCTTGTAACTGTTCTTCTGCCATTACTGTCTCTTATTGTTCTGCTTTTTCTAGACCGCTATTTTATGCGTAAAAACTAATTCCATCACGCTTTGAAACGACATTCAAATCAAGATTCGTGTCGGCATCAAAGTTTTCATCTGACTGACCAGAAAATCCACGACCTTGCCCGCCTTGACCATTCTGTTCAGCATTTGCGTAACCACTTTGCTGCTGTCCACTGCTCTGCTGCTGTACAGAAGAATCCGCCAACTGCATACCTTGTTGTGCCAGCATCTCTCGAAGGCGTGGCATTGTCTGTTCGATCAAATCACGTGCCTGTGGATTCGCCACTGTAAAATGCACGTTAGCGAGATCGTTGTTCATTGTCATGCGAATTTGCATGCGCCCTAACTCAGGTGGGTCAAGACGAATATCGAGGTTTTTCAAGTTCTTCGACATCATCATTTGTACTTTTTCTGCCACCTGGTCATTAGCGAGCTCTTTGGTAAGCTGCAAAGGCAGTTGGGCTTGTTGAGCTGCATCCACTCGCGCTTGTTGCTGAGCCGTCACACCTTGTTGACCTGCTGCAGCTTGAAGTTGCCCCGCCAGTCCATGTTGTGGTTCTGGCTTATCTTGTTTACTGCTTGCTCCTTTTAGCGCACCGGCTGCAAGGCTCGCGTTCATAACTTTCTTACTTAACTCTGCGCTTGATGTTGCGTGCGCGGTCGGATTCATGTTTGCAGCAACCAAAGCTTCTGGCATGGCTGACATAGCAGCTTTATCAACGTTGGTCGCCACGGCTGGCTGCGCAGTGGCTTGTGCGGCTGCGTGTTTAGCGTCCTGAGCAACAATATGATGTGCTTGCTGAGCCGCCACTGCTGATGTTGTAACACGAGTCGGAGTGTGGGCCACCTGATGCTCCACCATCGCAGCTTTAACATCACTTGGCAAGGCGACAAACTGAGCAAGATCTTGTTCTGGAATATCCGCAACCAACTCACCCGTTTTTAACCCTTCAATCACATCAATTTCTTGTTTTGAAAGTGGTTTACCTTGTGCCAGTTTGGTATCGATGATGTGTAATTCATCAAGCGTAATTCGTTTAACAGGTACCGCTTCTGCGTCACCAGATAAGCCTTGTTGTAGTGCAGCCGAAGCGGTTAGTGCTTCAGCACCAGCAAATACTTCAGCGCCTTGCATTGTTTGAGGTTGCACGCCTTGCGCAACGACTTGACCATTCACTGCGGCTTGCGTAGTTGCATTCACCGTTGCTTCCGTATGGGCAGCTTGCGCACTAGGTGAATTCCAATCAATTTGCGCAGGAGCTTGAGCACTTGTTTGTTGTTGCACTAGGTTTGAGGCTTGTTGCTCAGTCATGTCTTTAGAAGCAACGACGACAGGCTTACCATTAGCATCGAATACGACCTTCTCATTACCAGTCGAAGAAACTGCTTCCCCTTGCTGGACAGACCCAGCAGCAAGAATCGCCTGCTGCTTAGGAGTGAGTGGTACACTTTGCGCCTTATCGTTCCCTGTTTGTGTAACATTAAGTTCTGGTGGCAAGGCTTTGCCGCTATCAACTGAAGACTCAGTAGGTTTAAGAGTCTGGTTGGCTTGCTCTATACGACCAAGAAGTTGCTCACCTTCTCCCATCGCGTTTTTTACATGAGCACTTTGAGCTTGTTCTGTATCAGCAACTTTTACGTTTTGAGTTTGGCTTGTCGTTGATGATGTAGCCAGAGCCGATACAGACTCAGATCCGTCTTCACTTTTCACAACATGCCCGTCTACCGACGAATTTACCGCAGCCACTTTTGCTGCCGAGCCTGGTTTTTCTGAATTGGCAGCTTGCTCATTATCTGCCCCCTCTGACGACTTCGTTGACTGATTATGTGTCAGCAGCGCATCGGTGGACTCTGACGATGTTGTTTTTTCACCGTCTGCCACGACTTTTTCTTGGCTCTCACCTTCTGAGCTTACCGATGCTACCTTTGCAGCGTCATCTGTGGTTTCTGCCGAAGCTTCTGACGCATCAGGTTTTGCGACGGCTTTTTCTGATTTTTGTGAATCGGTAAACACCCCTGCTAAGGTTTCAAAAAAACCTTTGCTTTCAGGGTCTTCTGCAGCAACTTTATTCGAAGAATCGGAAACCGATACCTTACTGGTTGCAGAAACATTGGATAAATTCACATTCATATAGAAACTCTCGTTATCGGCAGCGCTGAGCATGGCGCTGTCGGATTGCTCATTGGCGGCAAACTTGGGTCATGAGACCCGATACTGTCGGTTAAATTGCAAAAATCACGCCAACCTATAGTGTGGAATTTCTGACGGAGCAAAGAAGGGATACGGATGGAACAAAGATTAAACTTGCCGTAAATCTAGTGACTTTATTAATTTGACTGCGGAGTCGTTGAGGAGTAAATAAAAAACCTCGCTCAACCTTTAAGGAATCGCTTTGAAAGTCACAGAATTACGCCAATACAAAATCAAAACTGGCAAAACAGAGCAATGGTTAACGTGGATGAAGAACGAGTTACTTCCCTATCAACGCTCCAAAGGCATGCGCGTATTAAACACGTATGTTCATACAGGCGAAGATGGACATGACTACTTTGTTTGGCTGCGCGAATTTGACAGTGAACAAGCACGCCAATCACTTTACGCCGAAACCTACAACGAGTGGTGGATTCGAGAAATTCGACCAAAAGTGTTTGAGTTAATTGAGCAAGATTCCGTCAAAGTGACCTTGTTGGAATCGGTAGAAATATAATCTACGCCAGCATCGAGAGTAAGAACATTTAGAATCGTTGCGGTTTCCGGCTGTACAGTAAGGTAGAAAACTCATCCATCTGCTTTTGTTCGCGCTTGGCTTCCGCAATTTGCTTTTCCTTCTCGCGCTTTTCGATCATCCACTCATAAGACATACGCTCTTTACGCATGTTTAACCAGTAATCTTGGCAGTTAACCACCTGTTCTTTAAAGTGGCTTTCGGCTTGCTTTTGTTTGGAAAGCGTTTCATCAAGCTGGGTTAAAAAGCGATTCAAGTGACCGTATTGGCTCGCAGTGAGTCCTGCCATACCACGATCTACCAGTTGCTGGCAGTAATCTAAACGGTACTTTTCAATCTGCTCAACTTGGCGGTAATAATCTTCTAGCTCTGTGCGGGCTTTATTGAGCGCTAATACTGCTTGGTCTTCGCGCTCTTTTGCCTGATCAAGTAGGAACTCCATGGCGTTATTCATGCGCTATTACCCACCCAAGATGCTCTTCAACATATTGACACACATGTCATAAGGCACAGACTCTTTCATGCGTTGCTGCAAGTATTCATCCAATTTTGGCTTAAGGGTAAACGCGCCATCGATAGCAGGATCAGTACCCGGTTTGTAAGCGCCAATCGATACCAGATCTTGGTTCTTACGGCAAATCGACAACACCTGACGGACCGCTTTCGACATTAATACATGTTCTTCAGTGGTGATTTGCGGCATAACACGGCTCACCGATTTCTCTACATCAATGGCTGGATAATGACCTGCATCCGCCATTTCACGAGACAACACAATGTGACCATCTAGGATCGCACGTGATGCATCGGCGATCGGATCTTGCAGATCGTCACCTTCGGTCAAAACAGTAAAGAAAGCGGTAATTGATCCTTGATCATCACCACCATTACCAGCGCGTTCCACCAGCGCTGGCAGTTTAGCAAATACCGAAGGCGGATAACCTTTGGTTGCAGGCGGCTCACCCACAGACAATGCAATCTCACGCTGTGCTTGAGCAAAACGCGTCAGAGAGTCCATTAGTAGGAGAACATCTAGTCCTTGGTCACGGAAGTATTCGGCAATCGTCAGTGCCGTTTGACAGCCTTTCAAACGCATCAAAGGAGAAGCATCGGCAGGTGCAGCCACCACCACAGAACGGCGGCGTCCATCTTCACCCAAAATCTCTTCGATGAACTCTTTTACTTCGCGTCCACGTTCACCAATCAGACCAACGACAACGACTTGTGCTGTCGTGCCTCGCGTCATCATACCGAGTGTGACCGATTTACCAACACCCGAACCAGCAAACAGACCGATACGTTGGCCTTTACCTACGGTCAACAAACCGTTAATGGCTTTTAAGCCGACATCAAGCGGCTCAGAAATAGGTTTACGTGCTAGGGGGTTTATTGGCTCGGCATTGAACGAAGCTCGATGCTCCGTGTAAAGAGGACCAAGACCATCAAGTGGGTTGCCCACACCATCAATAACACGCCCAAGCAGTTCCATTCCGACTGGCAAACCGGCTTCACTGGTTAACGGCGTCACTTTCGCGCCCGGTAAAATGCCCGTGATTTGCTCACTCGGCATTAAGAAAAGGTTATCACCAGAAAAGCCCACGACCTCCGCTTCCATATGACCGGACATGGTCTCGACTAGACACAAACTACCAATCGGAGCACGACAGCCTGTCGCCTCTAAGGTCAAGCCTACAACGCGAACGAGCTTGCCTGAAGCAACTGGGCGCGTGGTTAGCCCTTCGATTTTGTAGTTTTTTAAACGGTCAGCCAAGGCTTGCATGGATTACTCGCCCCCTTGATGGCGGTTTGCGCCACAGAAGCTGTTTAACACACTTTTCACGCGTTCTTCCATACGATAGTTGATGCTCGATTCGCCAGCAGCAATCTGTACGTCGCCACGGTTTAATGACGGCTCAGCCACCAAAGTCCAGTTACGACAATCAAGTTCTTCTTCACCGTATGCAGAGCGAATGATCGCAACATCATCAGGGTTCAGGTGCAAGGTGATTGGGTGACCAGAAATTGGAAGTGCTTCAACTGACTGCTTTACAGTATCGAGAATAATTTGCGGGTTGGTTTGCACTTCCACGTGCACCACTTCTTTAACTAGGCATAGCACCATGTCGACCAATTGCTTTTCAACCTGAGCATTCATCAACTCCAAAGGTTGAGCGAACTGGTTTGCCAAGTTCATAAAGGTTTCCACTTGCTGCTGGATATATTCTTGTCCAGCCGTTACGCCTTCGGCTTTGCCCAGTTCCAGACCTTCTGCATGACCAGCTTGAACACCTTCTTCTTTACCTTTGTCGTAACCTTGCTTAAAACCCGCTTCTTGACCTTGATAGAGACCTTCTTGATAAGCGCCTTGCTTGATCAGTTCAATCTGTTCTTCTGTCAGTTCAAGCGCTTGTTCTTCTTCCGGCTCGTCAAAGTTTGGTACCCAACTCGGATCGTAGTTAAACGCTGTTTGCTTGGCTTGTTTTGCTTTTGGCTCGCCATAATCAGGCAAACCCCAGCGCTGAGGTTCGATCATCGCATCGTCTTCATCAGGACGGATAAATCCACGTTTTCTATCGCCAGCCATGCTTAACCTACAATCTGTTTATGTTGAAACTTATGTTGAAAATAAAGTGCGTTATTTAAGGAAGTGCTTGCTCCTTTTCTCCCCAGCTTGAAGGAAGAAAAGGAACGAAGAAATGATTATAAGAACTCGTCCGCGCCACCAGATAGCATGATCTCGCCAGCATCTGCCATACGACGAGCAATTGCCAGGATCTCTTTTTGCGCCGCTTCTACGTCTGCTACGCGAACTGGCGGCATTGCTTCGATATCGTCGCGCATCATCTCAGCTGCACGTTTAGACATGTTCTTGAAGACTTTCTCACGTAGAGAGTCGTCGGCACCTTTAAGTGCACGCTGTAGGACATCTTGAGGAACGTCACGCAGCAACTTCTGAATGCCTTGGTCGTCCACTTCCACCAAGTTCTCGAACACGAACATAAGATCTTGGATTTGTGTCGCCATGTCTTCGTCTTGGTCGCGAATTTGCTCCATCAAGATACCTTCGACGTTGTTGTCTAGGTAGTTCATGATTTCTGCTGCTGCCTTCAGACCGCCAATCTTCGCGGCTTGCGCACCCGCTTGACCTGCGAACTGTTTCTCCATGATCTCGTTCAGCTCTGCCAGTGCCGATGGCTGAACTTCTTCTAGGTTGGCAATACGCATCATCAGATCCAGACGCACACGCTCTGGGAACTGAGAAAGAATTTCTGCAGACTGATCCGCTTCCAAGTACGAAAGTACGATGGTTTGGATTTGCGGGTGCTCGTTGACAATGATGCTTGCCACTTGGCGAGGGTCCATCCATTTAAGTGAATCCAGACCTTTCGAGCCTGTACCCAGTAGGATTTGATCAACCAAGTTGTTTGCTTTGTCTTCACCAAGAGCAGCCACCAGCGCATTACGCATAAAGTCTTCGCTGCCCATACCGATGTTGGTGTATTTCTGGATGTCTTCTAAAAACGCGCGGTGCACACCAGACACTTTGTCTTGGCTTAGATCTTTAGCACGTGCCATCGCACTACCAACACGTTGAACTTGTTTTGGTTCTAAGTGACGAATAATGCCGGCGGCATCACCTTCATTCAGGCTGAGCAGCAAGATCGCCGCTTTTTCTTCGCCTGTCATGCTAGAGACATCAAACTCCGCAGGAACGCCTGCGCCGTTTTCATCTTGAGGTACGATATCGTTAGCCATTTTCGTTCATCCAGTTTTTCACAACTTGAGCAGCAAGCTCTGGCTCATTCGCCACCAGAGCGCGCACTGCTTTGAGTACATCTTCATCTTTGTGAAGGTTAGGTAAATCGATGCTTGAGCCAAACTCAAACAGTTCACCGCTTTCGATGTCGCTACCAATCAGGCTGGTTTCGCCATCCGCACCAATTGGCAAGCCATCTGGTCCGTACATTTCGTCTTCGTCGTTGTTGGCTGGGTTGAGCAGTTTCTTCATTGCTGGACGAACCAGTACCAAGATAACCACGATGATCACCAACGCGCTTGCAAACCAACGAACCCAATCGTTGAAGTTTGGATGCTCCCAAATTGGTGGATCAACCATTTGCTCAAGCTCTGGTTCAGCAAACTTGACGCTCAAAACGTTGAGTAAGTCACCACGACTTTGATCGAAACCAACCGTGCCGATCAGAACTTGGCGAATTGCATTAATTTCAGATTCAGACAATGGTGTATAAGTCACTTCACCAGTATCAGGATTCACGGTACGGCGGTCTTTGATCGCAACAGAAACCGTTTGACGAGCCAGCGTACCGGTTTGCTTACGTTCATGGCTGATCGTGGTATCAAGCTCAAAGTTACGCGTTGATTCTTTACGTACCGAACCCTGACCAGTCAATGTGCCGTCTTTCATTTGCGCCACATCTTGAGGAATAGACGCATCCGCTGGCGGCTGGTTGCTCAATGCACCAGGAATGCCCGCGACCATGTTGCCATTGTTGTAATCTTCTAGCGCGTATTCACTACGGGTTGCCGGAGTATTCGGATCGAAATTCTTACGGGTTTGCTCAACAGTACTGAAATCCATTTGGATATCCACCTGAGCGGTGTAGTTACCGAAGCCTAAAATAGGCAAAAGCACAGAATCGATTTTCTCACGCAGGGCTTGCTCTTGGCTTCGCTCTAGCTCTTGCTCTTTACGACGAGCCGCTGACGCTGGGTCTTGAGAACCCGAGCTAAGCAGGCGACCGTGTTGATCGGTTACCGTAATACGAGAGGTCTTCATGCCCGGAACAGCACTCGCGACCATATCGACGATAGAATCCACTTCTTGCTGTTTAAGGTTCGCACCTGTGGAGAGCGTCAAAAATACCGAAGCAGACGCTTCTTGGTTGTGGCGAACAAACACACTGTGTTTTGGCAGGGCAAGCAGCACACGAGCTTTACGTACCTGCTTCATCTCTTCAATCGCTTGAGCAAGTTGGCGTTCACGGCTGAGCTTCAAACGTTCTTGTTCCAAACGCTGTGATACACCAAAGCCCATATCTTGCAACAGAATATCATCGCCCGCCGCCGTCGCTTGGTTTACACCAGCACGCACCATGCCGAGCTTGATCGAGTTATAGTCACTCGCTTCTACCGAAATGGTATTACCATCTAGCTTGTAATTGATTTTTTGCTGGTCGAGGTAGTCCAGCACAGGGATCAGTTCTTCCGTTTCGTAAGCACCTAATGGGCGCATTTCCGGCTCTTTCACCCAGAAGAACAGCATCACGATCAGCGCAACACAGATAGAGATAGACAGCACTAACACGACCTGACGAAGTAAATCGAGGTCGCCTACTGCCATATCGAATTTTGACGCACTGCGCTCTTCAAGATCTGGGTTTTGGCTTTCCACATCCAGATCTGAGCCAGCAATCAGTGCACCATCTGCGCCGCCATCAGTGACGGTTAAATCTGTAGACTTGTCTGCCACACTTATTACCTAAATTACACTGGCATATTCATGAGATCCTTATAGGACTCAACGAGCTTGTTGCGGATTTGAACAGTGGCATCGAAAGCAACACTGGACTTGTTACGAGCAATCATAACGTCAGAAAGG
Source organism: Vibrio sp. Y29_XK_CS5 (assembly GCF_024181835.1). Taxonomy (NCBI): domain Bacteria; kingdom Pseudomonadati; phylum Pseudomonadota; class Gammaproteobacteria; order Vibrionales; family Vibrionaceae; genus Vibrio; species Vibrio sp. Y29_XK_CS5. The sequence continues at coordinate 10,224 of NZ_JAMZAM010000005.1, read as the reverse complement.
GAAACATCGGCATCACCACGGTCAAAACGCGTTTGCAGGTCACCCGATGCTTTTTGAAGTGAGTTTACGTTATTGATGGCTTTTGTTAGGAGATCACCAAAATCTGCACCAACTTTCGCGCCTGTCGCCGTAGGAGCAGTGTTACTCGCTTCCACCATCATGGCGCGCATTTCTGCCTGAATACCATCAACTTTCATTGTCACCTCTAAGCCAAAAGTTTGACTATTAACTAAAACTGATTATTGACACAGCAATTACTGTGCCATAAGACAATAGTGCCGTAGTTTACCCACACTTTCGTCTTATGGCTATTTATGTGATTACTAAGCCGGAATATCGATACCAGCGTCACGCATTTTAGCAAGTTTGTAGCGCAGAGTTCGTGGGCTAATACCCAGTTTTTCTGCCATTTCTTTACGACGTCCGTTACATTCGATCAATGTTTCCAAAATAATGGCGTATTCTTGGTCACGGAGTTCCCCGCCTAGACCTTCGCCACCAGACGCTACTCGGTTGATTGGCTCAGCTTGTGCGACTGGCTTGACATCCGGTACGACCATTTCTGCATTCTGAACAACATGTTGCAGACTGTTTGCATCTTGCCAATCTACACCTTCTAGCAAAATATGTTCAGCATCTATGTCACCGTTTTCACTCAAAATCAACGCACGTTGAACCACATTATCCAGCTCACGAACGTTACCCGGCCATGGGTATTGAAGCAGCTTATCTAATGCAACTTGAGAGAACTTAGGCACAGGCATACCCATCTTGCTGCAATGGCGCTCAGCAAGATGCTGCGCAAGTGGCGAGATGTCACCTTTACGTTCGCAGAGTGCTGGCCATGCGATTGGGAAAACATTCAAACGGTAGTACAAGTCTTCACGGAAGTTTCCTTCTGAAACGTACTGTTTAAGATCTCGGTTGCTGGTTGCAAGTACGCGAACATCAAGCTTGATACTCTTACGACTGCCCAGACGCTCCACTTCACGCTCTTGTAAAACACGTAGTAACTTCGCTTGCAAACTCAAGTCCATCTCGCTGATTTCATCTAGCAAGATGGTACCGCCTTGTGCTTGTTCGAATTTGCCTGGACAAGCTTGAACTGCCCCAGTGAAGGCACCTTTTTCGTAGCCAAACAGCGTCGCTTCAAGCATGTTATCTGGGATCGCAGCGCAGTTAATGGCAACAAACGGACCATCTTTACGGTTTGAAGCGTTGTGAATGTAACGCGACATAACCTCTTTACCAGAACCGCTAGGACCTAAGATCATAACGTTGGCATCAGTGCGCGCTACTTTGTCAGCTAGAGCAAGCAGACGCAGACTTTTCTCATCTGCAACTACCGCGTCACCATTGTCGTCACTTTTAATTGGCGCGTAGCGACTTACCATGTTGAGCAAGACTTCTGGTGCAAATGGCTTCGCCATGTAATCAATCGCACCTTCTTTCATTGCCGACACGGCGTCTTCAATGTTTGCATAAGCCGTCATAAGCAGAACGGGCATATTTGGCCAATTCTGTTTGATATTACGGAGCAGCGCTAAGCCACCCATACCTGCCATTTGTACATCTGAAACTACGATGTCTACCGCGTTCGACTTCAGTTTCACTAAAGCGTCTTCTGCACAATCGGCTTCTAACCACTCATACCCAGCCAGAGCCAGAGTATCCACTAGGGCTTCACGAAGACCTTCATCGTCTTCTACGATCAGCACTTTGCTTTGCGCCATTATGATTCTCCAGTATGTGCTTGCACTCGCTCTAGCGGAATGCACATGGTAAAGCAGGCTCCATCACCCTGCTCTGAAATGAGTTCCAATCGACCGTCATGGGCACGGCAAACCATTTGAACAACAGCAAGTCCCAACCCCGTTCCTTGAGAACGCGTGGTAAAGAAGGGCTCCATAATTTTGGCTTGTAGTTCTTTTGGTATACCCGGTCCGCTGTCTTGCACAGAAATGCGCAGTTCACCGTTTACCGGGCGGAAAAAGACATCAATTTGCGATTCTTTGCCTGACATCTGAATCGCGTTCATCACTAAGTTACTCAATGCTGAAGCAATGGCATTCGCGTTACCTAATAGCTCAGTCTGCTCTTCCTCAACTTCTAGGAAGTAATCGATGCTGTTGTTTTTCAGTGCGGTTTCCACCATGGGCTGATATTCAGCCACCAGCTGAGCAATGTTAAATGGCTTAATGACTTTATTATCACCACCTTTGGCAAAAAGCAGCATATCATTAACCTGCTTCTCCAAATCGTGCAGTCGATCCATTAATTTGCTCTGAAATCGCTCTCTTGTCGCAGGAGGGAGATTCGGCGCACCTAAATTTGATGCATATAACATCGCACTTGATAAAGGCGTTCTAACTTGATGAGCGAGCGACGCCACCATACGACCGAGTGATGACAAACGTTGTAAGTCACTCACGCGAGATTGCAGTAAGCGGGTTTCTGTTAGGTCAGTGATCAGGATAAGCTGACCCGTCGCCGAGGCAGAGATAGCCAAACGCACTTTGCGACCATTGCGCAGTGAAATTTCATGACCATCATCTTCACGCGGATCAAAAACCGCTTGGATGATGTTGAACCATTTCTCGTTGACTAATGGAATCTCAAGAATTCGATGCGCTTCCGGGTTGGCTTCACGGACCACTCCGTGCGTGTCTAACAAGATCACGCCAGCCGGCATTACGTCCAGAACCTGTTTATAACGCTCTACCTGATTCTCTACTGAGTCTAAATGGGATTGGTTAGTGTTGTTGTCCATTCACTGCCTGTCGAATTGTCGCCACTTACAAACTAAAATAGCTTGGTAAGCAATTAGCGTACCAAGCTATTTTCTATATTTATCATAGCGTTATGCGAACGACAAGAAGTTGACACTAGGAAAATGGTGCTTTCGTTATCAGAAAAGATAACCAATCACCGTTGAAAGTGTGAACTTTGGCTATCAGATAAACCTAGCGCTGTAGGTTGTATTTACGCATTTTCTCAACCAATGTCGTACGACGCATACCGAGCATATCTGCCGCTCGCGCCACTACACCGCCTTGCGCTTCTAACGCTTGGCTGATCATGTTGACCTCCATATCGGCTAACAACTCTTTCAAGTTGACTCCTTCCGGTGGCAGTGCTTGAGGTGCATTCATGTTGTGGTCAAGATCGCTCTGCTCTTCAAAGCTGAAGTTTTCAGAGAAGATATCTTGGAATACATCACGCTCTTGCTCTTCCACTGTTGTGAATGGGTTCCCTTCAGGTTGGAACTCAGGAATATCACTGTAGCGGTATTTAGTCGGAAGATGATTCACGTCGACCAAGCTATTCGGGTATAGGATCACCATACGCTCAACAAGGTTAGCAAGTTCACGTACATTACCTGGCCAGTTGTGTTCCATCAGCGAGTTGATAGCACGAGGAGTGAAGCAAATTGGTTGTCCGCCTTCAGCTTCAAGACGCGTCATTAGCTCTTGCAGCAGCAAAGGAATGTCTTGCTTACGCGCTTTTAGCGCAGGCATTTCAATTGGGAATACATTCAAGCGGTAAAAGAGGTCTTCACGGAACGTGCCATCGTCGATCATGGTTTCGAGATCACGGTGAGTTGCAGCTACAACACGAACGTTTACTTTGATCGTCGTATTGCCACCAACACGCTCAAAGCAGCGCTCTTGCAATACGCGCAACAGCTTCACTTGCATAGACATTGGCATATCACCAATCTCATCAAGGAAGATCGTGCCACCTTCTGCTAATTCAAAACGACCTTTACGTGCCGTTAAAGCTCCGGTAAATGCACCTTTTTCATGACCAAATAGCTCACTTTCTAAAAGCTCTGGTGGGATCGCACCACAGTTAATTGGCACAAACGGACCGTTGCGGTAAGCAGAATGATAGTGGATATTGCGCGCCACCACTTCTTTACCTGTCCCTGATTCACCCAAGATCAAGACGTTTGCCTCTGTACCTGATACTTGTTCAATCAAATGACGAACTTCTTGGATACCACGGCTTTGACCAACGAGACTGCGGAAAAGAGTGTTTTTGCGAGCACTTGCAACAACGTTCACACCTTTGCGACCAAGAAAGTCTTTGCAGTGACGTAACGCTTCGCTAAGTTGCGGGTAGTTTAGAGGTTGCTCTAATTCACCGACAAAATTTGGCAAGTCATCAACAGGCAATGGGAAAGAGCCCATGACGAGAAGAGGGATATGGTACGCTTCGTTGAGTTGTGTCATTACTGCTGTCGCAGCCTGACCGGCAGAGATGTTAGCCACAATACAACCTGACCAAACACTAGACCAGTCTACATCGCCTAGCTGATCAGAACTGACAGCTTCGCAACTTTCTCCAACAAATTCCAATATATTGCTTATATTTAAACGACTTGGTGCGTCGTCATCGATTACAAGCAGCTTTGCCAAACCTTGCATAAGTAAGAATGATTGCCTTTATTATGGGGTTGTTGCGGCCAGACCTTGATTTGCGCAATTGAGTGTCAGAAAAGGTGGGACCACTCTCAATTAACGATAGACAAAATAGGAAAATCAGCAACAAAAAAAAGCCATTAGGGCCACTAATGACTTCTATTTTATTTGAATAAAAAAATAAGGCAACCAAGCAATAAAGAGGTGTGAGCTTGATTGTAACTTTGCTGAACGACTTGATGTGCAATCAGACACAATACCCTACCAAATCAGTAAGGTATTGTTTTCTTTATTAAATGCCAACTTCTGCAGCAGTTAGGTTGTGGAACTCAGTTGGGATCTGGTCCCACGCTGATTTGATCTCACGGATGATGTCGATAACGTCGTCGATCGGTTGAGGATCGTTTTGGTGGTTCGCGGCAGAAATCTGAGTGATCATAAACTCGTAAAGTGAATCTAAGTTTGAAGCAATGTCACCACCATCGTCCATTGAAAGGCAGCTGCGTAGCGCAATTATGATGTCTAACGCTTTACCTAGACGCTCGCCTTTTGCTGGAATGTTGCCTGCTTGCATTGCTGCTTTACCTTGGATCAGACGCTCAATCGCACCTGCCATTAGCATTTGAATGACTTTGTGCGGAGACGCCGCACTCAGCTGGCTGTCGACTGATACCTTTTTGTATGCTTGCAAAGAACCGCGCATAGTATTCCTCTTTTATATAAATTTTTTGTACTGCTGAAGCGAACGCTTACCATAACGGAACTTATGTAGCTCTTTACCAACGTTCGTGGTTTCGTTTTGCATCAGCTCAACAATTCTTTTGGTACGAGTGAGCAAGTCTTGCCACTCTGCTTCCTGCTTCACCAACGGATTGCTCTCGACAATGGGTAGCAGGTTTTGCAATAACCGTTCCCTGATATCGACCAAGCGAAGAATTTCTTCAGCATTAAAGTCGACTTTTTCTAGTTCTTGCGCAATTAGTTGATCAATATCACTAATTTCAATGAGTTCACTTCGCATCTATTGACCCAACGCGTTCATCAATGCGCCCAACTGCCCTTGCATCTTACCCGTGGCATCTTGCATAGCGGCAAACTTAGCGTGGGTGCGTTTTTCAAGGCTATCCATACGGCGATCTAATGCCGCTTGGTCATCACCTAAACGATAGTTCTGCTCAGTTAAGCTTTTTTCACGAGTACGAATACTGCCAGTAAACCCTGTAATGCCCTGAATCGCGTCTTCCACGCGTTTGGCAAAACCAGTATTACCACCAAAGAACTTTTCCAACTCGTTAAAGTTGCTGTTCAACTGGCGATCCAGCATGTCGTAGTTAATCTCTAATGTGCCTTGACGTGTGGTCGTGATACCGAACTCAGTCAGGGATTTTAAATCTTCTGGTGCTTTGTCAATCGCCGTTGAGAATACCGCTTTCAGTCTCGCATCGGCATTACGCACTGTACTGTCGCCCGCAAGCGGTCCTTTCTGACCAGTGGTCGGGTCAACACTCGATAGTGCTTTCGATGTTTGATAGAACGAGTTGTAAGCAGAGACAAAGTTTTCAATGTCATTACGCACGCTGCCGCGGTCGTATTCTACGCCGATTTCGGCAGGAGGTTTACCTACTTCGGACTTGCCTTTAAGGGTCAAGTTGACACCTTCAATAGCATCTTCAATCACGTTGTTGTGACTAGACAGCTGTGCAACGCCATCAAGCATCACTTGCGAGTCTTGCCCAGCTTGTACTTCCATCATGCCCGAGTACGCTTCAAAAGACTTCTCTGCTTCTGCGATTTTGGCTTCTGCTACGTCTATTTTTTCAAGACGTTCGCGCTCCTCTGGCTCAAGCTTGGCTCGATGAATTTGTTTTGCTTGCGCTTCAGTTAGCTCACCTCGTTCAACTTTTTGGTCAAGCTCTTGTTTTTCATCCGCAATCTTTTGCTCGATTTCCGCTTTTTCTTGTTCGAGCTGTTGTTTCGCTTCTTTCGTTGTTACGTATGAATCGGTGAGTGTGCCTGAGGCGGTGTTATCCCACCCAGGAACATCTGGCGCTTTCTCAATCGCTTTCTCATCCAGTTCGAGTTCCGGTGGACGGTAAGAATCGAGAAGTGTTCCTGAAGCCGTTTCAGTCCAACCGGGAATGCTGTCTTGTGGGCGCATACTTGCACGCTTGTTAGCGGCATCAATCGCTTCTTGTCCAGCTTTCGCCGCAGCAGCGCCGGATGCAGAGATCGGTTCATCGGATGCGCCATCTTGCGCACTTTCTGCCGCTTTTTGTTCTTCAGGAGGTATAGGATTGCCGTCTGCATCCACCTGTTCTGGTTGGTCTGCATCGGTTGTTGATTCTGGTTCTTTTAGAGGTCCAAGTACGGCTTCAGCCGCTTCACGAGCTTCTTCAAGCGCGTTCACTCGGTCTTCTAGAGTTTTGTATTCGAAATGTTTCAGCGGGTTACCTGCATCGGCATCCACACTGACTTTAATTTGATGGTCCTTGCCCGATAGATTCGAAGCAAGGATCAAACGCGGCCCTTCTACGTCGTTAATAACGGAAGCACGTACGCCAGGGTTATCCTTAGCGCCGTTAATTCCACGAACGACATCAACTAGCTTAGAACTAGAACGGACATTAACGTCGAAGGTGTCATCACCAAGAGAAATCTGCAGCTTACCAGGTCCAAACTTAGCATCTTCTGGCAAAACGTCAGAAGCCACTTTATGACTCTGTGCAAGCTGCAACACATCGATAGCATACTTACCGGCTATAGCGTCTGTTGTTGCGGTCGCAGATACCACTGCATCGTCGGTAGTATCTACCGTACGAACAGCAAAAGCCTTCTCCTGACGAAAGTTCGTCATGAGATTCTTCATCGTATCCAACGATTCTCTGAGTCGCCCGTAGGCACTGATGCTGGCGTCAATTGTCGCACGCTCGTTGTCGATGCGTTGCTGCTTTGGCACACGCTCGGCATCCACAATTTTGCTGACCATGGAATTGATATCCATGCCGCCAGACATCCCCAAAGGGCCTAAACTCATCAAATCACCTCAAAAACGACTTACACCTTTTCAACTAACAAACCGCTGTTAGCTGTGTGTTCAGCTAGGCGACGCAAAACCACTAGCATTTCTTCATCAGGAATTTGACGAATAACATCACCGGTTGTGGCTTCGTATATCGTCACGACGTCTCGACCCGATTCTTCATCAACACGAAACGCCACTCCCTTATTCATGGCGTCGACAAATTCATTCATTTGCTTAACCATTTTTTCGCGTTCTTCTCTGTTCAGCTCTTGGCGGGTATCCGCCATTTCAAGTGCAGCTTGAACAGAGAGATCGCGTTCGGCATCGTTCGCTTTTACAGGCGAAGCGGTACCGTTTGAACTTGCTGTGCTAGGCGCGCCTACGCCATTTTCTTTAGCAACTTTTGTGCCACTCGGTGTGCCGTAAGGCTGGATGTTCGATGTGTAGGAGGATATTTCCATTACAATCTCCCTTCCACCTTATGGGCTAACGATAGGTCTATCGCTTTGGTGACGTAATCACTAGGCTGAGTCGACCCGATTAGCCCAACAAGCTTAGCGCTGCAGATGGTGACTGCTTCGCTTGAGCCAAGATTGAAGTACTTGCTTGTTGAAGGATTTGCGACTTAGTCATTGCCGTTGTTTCCTTCGCGTAGTCAGTATCTTTAATACGGCTGTTAGACGCATTAACGTTCTCGTTAATGTTGTCTAGGTTGCTGATAGCGTGGTTGAAACGGTTTTGGAATGCACCAAGAGACGCACGTTGGCTGTCTACTGATTTTAGTGCGCCATCAATGATAGCTACCGCTTCTTGAGAGCCTGCAACGCTTGTTACGTCGATGTCTTTAACCGTTACGTCTTTTGCGTCACCGAAGCCGATCTCACCCGCTAGGTTACCAGAGAACTCAACGTCACCCGTTACTTTTTGAGAAGAAGCAAATACTTGTAGTTTGCCATCTTCACCAACAGACGCTTTTACATCTTCGCTTTGACCGTTGATGTAAGTCGCTAGCTGCTCAATATCGTCGCCTTGTTTTGCTTGGACAGTAAGCTCTTGCTCTTCGCCTTGCTTGTTGGTGTACGTCATTTTCAGTTCAGTTTTATCGCTCACTGTCCATGACGCATCTTTACCGTCTTCTGCTGCGTAGCTCTTACCACCCATTGCAGAAGTATCAGAACGTAGGTTACCCATAGAAAGCATTACTGCTTCACCAGAGTCCGCACCGATTTGGAAAGATTGAGTACCGTAAGTACCGTTTAGAAGCTTGTTACCACCGAAAGAGGTTGTTTCAGCGATACGGTTTAGCTCGTCGTTAAGCGCTGTTACTTCTTCTTGGATCGCTACACGTTCTGATTTTGAGTTCGAACCGTTCGCAGATTGAAGCGATAGGTCACGCATACGTTGTAGGATGTTGGTAGATTCATTCATTGCACCTTCAGCAACCTGTGCAATAGAAATACCGTCGTTCGCGTTTTTCACAGCCATGTCTAGACCACGGCTCTGTGCGTTCAAACGGTTAGAAATCTGTAGACCTGCAGCATCATCTTTCGCGCTATTGATTTTATAACCCGAAGACAAACGCTCCATTGATTTTTGTTGACCTTCAGCCGCTTGGTTTAGGTAACGCTGTGCGGTCATCGCAGAAACGTTAGTATTAACGTTAATCGCCATAATTGATCTCCTTAAGGCTTTAGTTGATGCACCGTCGTGTCTCTCACCTCACTTAGGTACATCTCATTTCTCTCAGTCCCTTTAACGGCGACCTATAAATATCCTTTAGGAGAAATTTTCAATTTTTTGCGATTATTTTCTTTAGCTTACTGAAATGTGATGAATCTCTAATATTCAATGGGTTGGCTAGCTGCTGGGTTATTAATCTAAAACAGGCAGAAAAAAACCCAGCCGAAGCTGGGTTTACTCGCTCATCTCTCACCACGAGCCAATGAGGTTCTTGCCTTTAGGTTGAAAATTAACCTAGTAGGCTTAGCGCTGAGTTAGGCGCTTGTTTCGCTTGCGCAAGGATTGAGCTTGACGCTTGCGATAGAATTTGTGACTTAGTCATTTGAGTCGTTTCTTTCGCGAAGTCGGTATCTTTAATACGGCTCTTCGACGCGTTCACGTTCTCGTTGATGTTGTCCAAGTTGCTGATTGCGTGGTTGAAACGGTTTTGGAAAGCACCTAGCTCTGCACGGTGGCTATCTACGTATTTCAACGCCGCATCAATGATAGCGACAGATTCTTGTGCGCCACCTACTGATGTTACATCGATGGTATCAACCGTTACTTTCTTACCGTCGCTTAGACCTAACTCACCAGAAAGACCGCCAGAAAACTCCACTTCGCCTTCAACTTTGTTGTTACCAGCGAAAACTTGCAGTTTACCGTCTTGGTCTACTGACGCTTTCACTAGGTCTGTTTGACCGTTGATGTAAGTCGCAAGCTCTTCGATATCGTCACCCGCTTTTGCGCTGATGTTGATTTCTTGCTCTTTACCGAAGCTGTCTGTCAGACTGATTTTTAGGTCATTTTTGCCCGCTTCAACACCCCAGTCTTTATCTTTGCCTTTTTCAGCTTGGTAGCTCACGCCGCCCATCATTTGGTTGTCAGAGCGCATGTCTTTTAGGTTTAGCATCACGGCTTCACCGTTATCTGCACCGATTTGGAAAGACTGAGTACCGTAAGTACCGTTAAGTAGACGGTTACCACCGAATGATGTTGTTTCAGCGATACGGTTTAGTTCGTCGTTTAGTGCCGTTACTTCTTCTTGAATCGCAACAC